>DGYK01000069.1:40072-103753 GCA_002398365.1 Flammeovirgaceae bacterium UBA5008 | reverse complement strand
AGTTATCGTTTTAATAAAATGCTTACATATACGTCTTAATATTGTTAAAAAACGATTCTTAATTGGTCAATTAATTGAATTCTGAGTAAAACCCTACACTTTCATTTGCCGTAGAAACAAGACTTTTAACTCAATTGCACGATGAAAAAAATCGATATCCTCAACTTCATTACTAATTTTCGTAAGGCACCTAATGATGTCAAATCTCTTTCGGAGATAAAAGCGCATCTGGGTGCATCTGATGATGCTGCCTTGTTACAGTTGTTGGAGGAGATGAAGCAATTGCGCACGCTTCGGGAAGTGGAGAAAAATGGTGAGAAAGCATTTCAGGTGGCCGCGAAGTAAATGATTCCTCCGAGGTTTATCTTTCTACGACTAAAAAACCTCGGAGGAATTAGTATCGAGGTCGCGATGTGACTGAAATACTTAGATATTAATGTTTAGATGCGCTGCGTACAGGCATCGGCCAGCGATAGGAGCGGAAAGAACCCGATAACTCGTGTGTTTCGCTAACCAAAACTTTAATGAGGGTGCTTGAAGCGGATAGCGCGGTAGACGCGCAGCGGCTAGGCCGCCAAAATCATAACTTTGGATTTTTCTTACCGGTTGTAATTTTTGTCATCGTCTCGCGAACAGCAATGGCGGGGAGACTCGATCTATTTTCAGCCACATAATCACTGACTAATTTTTTATGATGCTTGACCAAGCTGCGAAGCAACCATGAGATGGCTTTGGTGATCAGGATATCTTTTTCGTGTTTGAGTTGATCGATGTTGGCAAGCGCGAGTGTGGCTAGGCTTTCGTCTTTTTGCTGACGTGCCGGTGAACACAAAAACACGAGTGAAGCTCTGCGCTTGTGAATGTTTTTGCTCTTGGTCCATTTCGTTAACAACTTTTGCCAATCATTCCACTGCCGTGGAATTTCTGTGTTGGTAAATTTTCCGGTGCAGAGGGTGTCGACTTCGGCCCAGCCTTCTACATGATTGAGCCAATCGTCAAAAAGAGTTGGTTTGAAATTGCGCTGCTCGGGTGTGGCTACATCGAGCAACATGCCAGCCAGTAACTTTTCGGTGGCACTTTTTCCATGCACGAGGCTGGTGATCATTTTTTGAAATGCCGCTACACTCATTTGTTTGTGGTCGCGCTTCCATTCTTTGGCGATGAGACGCAGCACCGGATTGGTGATTTTGTACAATGGATGTTGGGTGCCGATGTAATCGTAATGATACGTTTCATCGCCCGCATTGATCCGGATGATCTTCAATAACTCAGCATGGTGCTTATCCATTTTACTTGACTTCGGTGGCGTAATATTCGCACACCTTGCTCAACACACATTCATTGCATTTGGGATTTTTTGGTCGACAGGTTTCTCTGCCGAGAAAAGAGATGGCCATGCCTGCTTCGCCCCAATCTTTTGGGTCGAGGACTTCCATCAATTGTTTTTCCAGTTTTTTGGGATCGGTACCTTTGGCAATGCCGAGCCGTGGGGCCACGCGTACTACATGCAGATCTACCATGATACCTTCGGCCGGTTGCCCCATTTCGCGCAAGATGACGTTGGCGGATTTTCTGCCGATGCCGGCCATTTCGGTGAGGGCATCGAGAGTGGTCGGAATATTTTTATTGTCTTTGATCGTACTGGCAATGCCAAACAGCCACTTCGTTTTGTTTCGGAAGTTGCGCACTTTGCTGATCTTTTCGTAGATGGCTTCTGCATCGGCTTTGGCGAGTGCTTTCATATCGGGGAAAGCTGCAAAAAGATCGGGCGCCAATTTATTGATGTGTCGGTCGGAGTCTTGTGCGGCCAGCACCACCATCACAATCAGTTCATAAAAATTGTTGTAATCTAAAGGGTGTTTTTTGCCTTTGTATTTTTTGATGAGAGGTAGGATTTCTTTTTTCCAGTTGGTGACGGTCATGCTATTTGATTTTTAAAGAAAGTTAGCAAAATTGAGTAGAGTATTCGGTACGAGCATTCAACAATTTTAAAAGAGTAGCCATGAAAACATTTTCAGCGATTATTTTCCTTTTGTTAAATCTTTCCGCTTTTGCGCAAACCGATGTGGAGGGTTCGTCTGATCATCCTTTGTTTCCTTCACGCATTCCGGGTTACTACATTAGTAAGTATGAATCGAATGCGTTTGATGTGATGCCTTTCAAGTTTAAATCAGGCGAAGAGGCGGAAGTGAGTGGCAAAAAAACAATGATTGAATATTCGCGCAAAGAAGGAGCGCATGGTGCGAGTAGCAGCTATGTTGCATTGAACTATCAAGCGGCATTGAAGAAGTTGAAGCCTGTTTCGGAGCGCATGGAAGGAAGCTGGTATTGGGGTCAACTAAAAAATGCGGCCAATGAAACGTGGGTGCAGGTTTCGGGATGGTATGGCAATGGCTCGAATGAGCAAACAGATTCGTTTATGGTTACGATTGTAGAAAAATCGCTGATGGAGCAAGTTATTTCTGCTGGTGATATGGCAGCAGGTATTAAAGCAACCGGGCATGTGGCTTTATATATTTTGTTTGATACTGGACTGGCCACCATCAAGCCTGAATCTAAACCTGCGCTAGAGCAGATTGCTGCGATGTTGAAGAAGGAACCTACATTAAAAGTATACATTGTTGGTCATACCGATAATCAAGGCTTGTTGGAAAGTAACAATAAACTTTCACTCGATAGGGCACAGTCGGTTGTGAATGAGTTGGTGAGCAAGTTTGGAGTTTCAGGTGGTCAGATGATTGCTAAAGGTGTTGCTTCACTTTGCCCGGTTTCTAGCAATGATACGGAAGAAGGTCGCAAAATGAATAGACGGGTGGAGTTGGTGAAAATGTAGTGATCACTTTAATATCTCATAATCTTTCTCAATCAAACTAAGAGTATTCTTTGCATATTTTAGAAGAGTAGTAGAATTTTTTATAAAATAGAGGTTGGCGTTTTTTAGGAAATGTATTTGGTTTGCAAACTCGTTAATTGCTTGTGGATCATAAGTAAGTAAGGCCGGATTGCCTGTTGGTTGCTTAAAACTTAATCCATCAACCATGTCGTTGAATACGCTATTTTTAAAAAGCTTATTAAGGGAAGAATACAAAATAATGACCAACGATTCTTCGCGATGTTCTATGTATTGTGAAATGGTTCTAATTTGTTCATCATAAACTTGAAGAGCATTGGAAACTTCTCTTTTTCGGATTAGTCGCCAGTCGCCTGAGTTGCGTAATTGAATCAGTGTTCGATCATTACTGAAGAAGCGATAAGTGCGTGGGGACCATCTTGCGTAGTAATAAATTTTATGACCCTTCTCCTTTATTTGATCACTATTAAGTAAGAGGAGTAACGAATCCAGCATCATGTCTTTTTTCTTTCTGGCTCTGATGATACTGTCGAGCGTTTGGATATCTTGACGAATGTCTTCTGATGCTAATCGGATATATTCCTTTTCTCTGCCATATTCACTAAAATTTTCACGAATATTTTCAGAAAAAAATCCTGCGGTTACCGCAAGAAAAACCATCACGAATTCAAAAAAATATCTTTTGAATGGTTTTGTTTTCGAATTCGAGGGTTGCTCTTCCATAAAATTGACGGGGCTTCATGTAAGTTACTAATAATACTTGGAATGACACCTTAAAAAAGGTGGATGTGCTCTTGATTCACCACTAATTCCATTCGTTACTTTTTATGGTAACCTAAATTAATCATCTGCATTTAGTATATTACATCTAAATATAAACTCCCCCTATGAAAGTAAAATTTATAATTCTATTATTCGGACTATTGAGTTCGGGAATACTTTTCGCACAATCAAAACAAAGTTCTAAGCATAAAGTTGTTATTCAGTTCAATGATGCTGATTCTGTTTCTCAAACGCGGGTTTTGATGCAAGTAGAGAACATTAGAAAAGTATGGTCAAATGCCGAAATTGAAGTGGTTTGTTTAAGCGGTGGACTTGATCTCTTGACAAAAAAGGGTAGTAAGCTAAGTCAACAAGTAGCAGATTGGGCTAACAAAGGCGTGGCCTTTTCAGCTTGCAATAATACAATGGTTCTACGAAAAATATCTAAAGATGATCTCTTGGCATCTGCTGTTGTAATTCCCTCAGCGGTGATTGAATTGGCAACTAAGCAAGAAGAGGGTTGGTCCTATTTTAGAGGTGGAAAATAGGATCAAGATGTGGTGCATTAAGTAATTTAGATGAATATCCTGAAATCGATTGGTAGTAAACCTGTCTATTGCAAAGAAGAATAGTGACAAAAAATTATTTGGTTAAGCTAGTTAACCAAACTTTTGTAATGAATGAGGATCGATTGCTCGATCACTTCATAAAAAGCTTCTAATTCCATTTCGCCAATGTCGATCACTTCGGTTTTGTTGTCTTTTGTAGTTACTTCAATTTTATGAAGAGTTCCGCGATCGTCTTTTATCAAATGGATTTGCTGAATATTGTTGACTTCGAAGCGAGCGCTTTTCTCGTTGTTCTTATATTCAAGAATCTGAAAGTTGAATTTTAGAAAATCGTTGTAATTCTTAATTCCCGAGAAGAGTTTCACACCAACCGGAGCAGTAACACAGATGATCGCCCAAATTAAAAAGCGAACGAAATTGATTTCGTAGTTGAGGTAAATGAAAGCAAAAATGGCGGGAATCAGGAAGTAAATAAATACTTGTGTTTTCAGTTTGGTCTGATGATTTCTAAAAACCACCTGATCTTCCATGGGTTTTATTTTGACAGGGAAAAGAAATTCCTCCCATAAAATAAGAGCCATAATTACAACTGCAATACCTACCAAAGCCATTCCCAGAATAGCATGATTGCCATCCAAAATATCTCGCCAGCTGGCAGTGAAAATCTGAGAAGACAAAAAAGAGGATAACACAAAAATCAGCAACAAAAGGCCGATACTGAATTCCAATGGATAGGTAGCTCGAATAACTTTTGCCATCGCTAATTGTCGTTTTAAAATTCCCGAATGATACAAAATTCAAATGGAAGGGTAGGAGTAAAAATGGTTAAATGGTCGATGGTTTATGTACTTTGAATTTTCTGGCGGTAACTTTCAACTTATTCCGTATTTTCGCGTCAAAATTTAATCATCATCATGAGCCAAAACCGACCCATTTCCGCTTTCATTGAGAAAAACTACCTGCACTTCAACGCGGCTGCGTTGGTAGATGCCGCCAAAGGATATAAAAAACACATTGCCGAGGGCAAAAAGATGCTCGTTTCGTTGGCCGGTGCCATGAGTACAGGCGAATTGGGTATCAGCTTTGCAGAAATGATCCGCCAAAATAAAGTGCATATCATTTCCTGCACGGGTGCCAACTTGGAAGAAGATATTATGAATCTGGTGGCGCACTCACATTACAAGCGTATTCCAAACTACAGAGATTTGACGCCTGAACAAGAGTGGGACTTATTGCAAAACCATTTGAACCGTGTGACAGACACCTGTATCCCCGAGGAAGAAGCTTTCCGCAGATTGCAAGCGCACTTGTTTAAGGTGTGGAAAGATGCCGAAGACAAAGGCGAGCGGTTGTTTCCGCATGAGTTTATGTTCCGCATGATCAACAGCGGTGATTTGAAACAATATTATGAGATCGATCCAAAAAATAGTTGGATGATTGCGGCTGCTGAAAGAAACATGCCGATGGTTGTGCCCGGATGGGAAGACAGCACAATGGGAAATATTTTTGCTTCGTACGTGCTGACAGGTGAATTGAAGGCCAGCACGATGAAGAGTGGTATTGAATACATGGTGTGGTTGGCCGATTGGTACACCAACAATGCGGGCAAGGATGGGATCGGCTTCTTCCAGATTGGCGGAGGTATTGCCGGAGACTTCCCGATTTGTGTGGTGCCCATGTTGCATCAAGATCTGGAAAGAGATGGCGTTCCTTTCTGGAGTTATTTCTGCCAGATCAGCGATAGTACTACCAGCTACGGTTCGTACTCAGGTGCTGTTCCCAACGAAAAAATTACGTGGGGCAAGCTGAGCATCGATACTCCGAAGTTTATAGTAGAGAGTGATGCTACGATTGTAGCGCCTTTGATGTTTGCGTACATATTGGACATGTAATTTTCAGTTTGTAACGATATATCCAACAAGACACCTCGATGGGTGTCTTGTTGCTTTTACTGTATGACCATCACCCGAGATTACATTCGAGCATTTTTCTTTCCAGTGACAGCCTATCTGGTATTGGCGATTCTCCTTATTTTCAAAACTGAAGGAAGTTTGTTTTTTGAGGCAGTCTCATTTGACCTGATCATTTCTATTCCACTGTTTTACCTAATTGCCGCACGAAAGTTTAACGCCCGGTTGCTTTTGGTTTTCCCAATGATGGCGTTTGGTTTTCTGCTATCCAAATTGCTGCTTCCGACTCAAACTCATTTTATGATTCATTTCTTGAAATGGATAGCTCCAGTATTGGAATTGATATCGTTGGCTACCATTTTTTATTATGCTTTTTGGTTTATAAAAGCAGCATCGCAAGATGAGGAGGAAGATGTCTTCACTGCTATCAAGAAGGCAACTCAAAAAATAGCGGGTATAAATTGGTTTTCTAACATACTCGCTACAGAATTTTCTATGATGTACTACGCATTTGTTGGTTGGTGGAAAAAAACTCCTAAAAACTCTCCATTCACTTGTTATCAAGCCAACAACAGCCGAATGATTTATGGCTTTCTGATTTTTATCCTAGTGGCGGAAACGGCAGTCACGCATCTCCTTTTTATCAAGCTTAGCCCGGTAATCGCGTGGTCGATGTTAGCCTTGTCGATTTACTTAGTTATTCAGATTGTAGCCCACGTGCAAGCGATGCGCCTTCGTGTAACGAATATTTCATCGGTACTTCATTTGCGTTATGGGCTATTTGTCGATGAGAAGATATCATTGGATCAAATTCAACAGGTAATATCGACCTCAAACTATAGCGATACCAAAAAGCAGATTATTTCGATTGGATTGCTCAAGTCGTTGGAACCATACACAGTAGCAATCGAATTAAAGGAACCCATTCAGGTATCCATGATTTACGGAATTAAAAAGAAGGGAAATGTTTTGTTAGTTCCGATAGACCATCCTTCCGAATTTATTCAACAGATTAAACAGTCTCTATCAATTACACGATCCATCTCATGAACTTAGAAGCTCAATTACGAACAGTGGCTCATCAAGCTGTATCAGATACTTTCAATCAAAAGGTAGAACAATTACAGTTGCAACCGACCAACGCAGAATTTGAAGGATCGCATACCCTTGTGTGTTTTCCCCTGACGAAGCTCTCCAGAAAATCGCCTGAAGAAACGGCAAAAATGATTGGCGATCATTTGGTTGCCAATTCTGGTGTAGTGATCCGCTACAACGTTGTCAAAGGTTTTTTGAACCTTACTATAAAAGATTCTGTATGGGCAGAAGTGTTTGCATCGATTTATAATCAGCAAAATTACTTGCAACTACCTGCCAATGGGAGGGAAGTAATGGTGGAATACTCTTCACCAAACACCAACAAGCCTTTGCACTTAGGACATCTTCGAAATAATTTTTTAGGCTATTCTGTTGCTGAGATTTATACAGCACTTGGATACAAGGTGCACAAAGTTCAAATCATAAACGACCGCGGCATTCACATTTGCAAAAGCATGGCCGCGTGGCAATTGTTTGGCAATGGCGAAACACCGGAGAGTTCCGGTTTGAAAGGAGATAAGCTGGTAGGAAAATACTATGTTGAATTTGATAAGAATTATAAAGCTCAAATAGCAGAGCTAGAATCAAAAGGAGTAACGAAAGAAGAAGCGGAGAAGCAAGCGCCTATCATGAAGGCGGCTATAAACTTATTGCAGCAATGGGAGGCAAACGATCCTGCAACTGTTCAACTTTGGAAAACCATGAACGGTTGGGTGTACAATGGATTTGATGCAACCTACAAACGCATGGGCGTAGATTTTGAAAAACTTTACTATGAATCGAATACCTACTTATTAGGTAAGGACGAAGTGTTGCGCGGTGTGGAGCAAGGCGTTTTCTTTAAAAAAGACGATGGCTCGGTGTGGGTAGATCTTACTTCGGATGGATTGGATCAAAAGTTATTATTGCGCTCCGATGGTACTTCGGTGTACATGACACAAGACATCGGTACCGCTATTTTGCGTTTCCGCGATTTTCCTAAAATTGAAGGTCAGGTGTACACTGTCGGCAATGAGCAGGAGTATCACTTCAAAGTGCTATTTCTGATTTTGAAAAAATTAGGCTACACGTGGGCTGAGAAATGTTATCACCTGTCGTACGGAATGGTGGATTTGCCTTCCGGAAAAATGAAAAGTCGTGAAGGCACCGTAGTAGATGCAGATGACTTGATGCAGGAGATGGTGGATGAGGCCGAGAAGCAAACACGCGAACTGGGAAAAATTGAAGAGATGACAGAAGCTGATATCAAAGGATTGGCAGAAATGGTGGGACTAGGTGCATTGAAATTTTTCTTGTTAAAAGTTGATCCTAAAAAAAGAATGCTGTTCGACCCGAACGAGTCTATTCAGTTACAAGGCCACACCGGACCGTTCATTCAATACACATATGCACGGATCAAAGCTATTTTGCGTAAAGCAACTTCGATGAATGTAGAAGTGCAAGGTGACTCTTTGAAGAACGTAGATGCGTTGGAAGGAATTGAGCGTGAAATTATTTTCCGTTTAAATAATTATCACGCTAAGTTGAATGAGGCCGCGCGTGAATATTCACCGGCCATTGTTTCGAATTATGCGTACGAACTAGCGAAAGAATACAATCAGTTTTATCAATCTGTTTCCATTTTTAATGAAGCTGATCCGACTAAACTCAAATTCAGAATTGCGTTATCTAAAACAGTTGCTGACGTGCTAAAAGCTTCGATGCGCTTGCTCGGTATTCAGGTGCCGGAGAAAATGTAGTTAGTTTCTGCCCGGCTCAACGTGAATCAATACATGCCCCAGCTCCGGCAATTGTTCACGCAAGATGTCTTTCAGACGATGCGCAATGGTATGACCTTCTTGTACAGAGATTGTTCCATCTACAATCGCATGTAAGTCCACATGGTACTTCATACCAGCTTTGCGGATGAAGCATTTCTCCGTGGCAATCACGCCCTCCACGCGAAGCGAGATCGAACGGATTTCTGCAACGAGATCATCGTATACATGTTCATCTAAAATTTCACCTAGCGCAGGACGGAAAATTTGGTAACTATTATAGAGAATAAAACCCGAAGCCAAGAGTGCTGCCCAATCGTCAGCTGATTCATAACCACTCCCAAAATAAAGAGCAATGGAAATTCCTGTAAAGGCAGCCACGGATGTAATCGCATCACTGCGATGATGCCAGGCGTCAGCCCGCAAGGAAGTACTTTTTGTTTCATTGCTTTTCTTCATCACCAGCCGATAGCTGATTTCTTTCCAAATAATAATAGCCCCTAAAACGAAAAGGGTAAAAGGCTCCGGCAATTCATGAGGCGTTCTAATATTTTGAATACTCTCATACGCAATAATCGTAGCAGATGTAATCAGGAAGCCAACGACTAAAAAAGTAATGAGTGGCTCAATGCGACCATGACCGTATGGGTGATTTTTATCCGGTGGCTTATTTGAATACCTGAGCCCGATTAAAACTAGAATGGAAGAAAATATGTCGGTGGTAGATTCAATAGCATCGGCAATCAACGCATATGAGTTCCCAAAAAAGCCTGCCAGCCCCTTGATCAATGCCATCGCGGTATTTCCGGCAATGCTGAAATAGGTAGTTTTAATAGCTTTTTGCTCGTTCGTCATGTTGCAATTTAGCAGTAGCGGCTATTATATTCCTGCAAATGGATCAATAATAAAGGTTAAATTATTTTTTAAAAAAAAGTGAAGCCCAATGTCCGATTTGGGTGGATACACTCGTCTTAGATAAAAAATTGTTTAACTTAAACTAAAATTCGTATGGAAAAATTCATGTTCATCTTTCACGGAGGCAGCGATATAGCCCCCGAAATGCAATCACCGGAAGCAATGCAAAACCACATGCAAAAATGGTTTGCGTGGGTAGAAAAGCTACAACGCGAAGGTCGGTACGAAGGCGGAGAACCACTGGAGCCGCGTGGCAAATTTGTGAGTGGCCCCAATCAGGTAGTTACCGATGGCCCCTTTGCGGAGAGCAAAGAATTGGTGGGTGGTTATTTTATTATAAAGGCGAAGGACTTAGATGAAGCAGTTGCGCTCACAAAAGATTATCCGGATTTTGTTTTCAACGGCAAGGTGGAAGTCCGCCCGGTGCAGAAATTGGACATGTAGGCAGAAACTCAAGAGCGATAGAGAAGATCGATCGCTCTTTTATTATTTTATTCTTAAAACTAAACCTAACCCTTATGTTAAAATCAATTCAACTTTTTACCCTAGCTTTTGCTTTGGTAATGACCAGCGGATTTCGCAATGTTCCTGAAACGATCAGTGAGGCAGAACGAAAAGCAGCCATCGATTATATGAATGAAACGAGAGAGCGATTGATAAAAGATGTGCAAGGATTAACAGAAGAACAACTCAACTTCAAGCCTACACCTACCACATGGTCGGTGGCAGAATGCCTTGAGCACATTGCGTTTTCGGAAGGGGCTTTATTTGGTGTGTTGCAAGGCACATTAAAGGAGGCTTCAAATCCGGCTCGCAGAGGAGAAGTGAAAATGACAGACGATCAGGTGAAAGGAATGATCTCTAGCCGCGAACGCAAAGTTAAAACGCAAGAAATGTTTGAGCCTAAAAATCAATTTGGTTCCGCTGCAGGTTCCTTAAAAGAGTTTGTCGCAAAGCGGAATGGTAATATTGACTTTGTTAAAACAACACAGGAGGATTTACGCAATCATTATGCCGTGATGCCCTTCGCCACTTTCGATTCATACCAAATGTTATTATTCATCACTGGCCACTCCGCACGACATACCGCTCAAATCGAAGAGGTCATGGCAAATCCTAATTTTCCTAAAAAGAAATAGTGCATGAAGTGGTTAATGGTGGTTATGATTGCCTTCATTGTTGGTTGTAATAATAATGAGGAGCAACAAAATATTGAACTTACACAAAAAATGTTTGCCGCTTTCAATGCTCACAATTGGCAAGAAATGGCTAGTTGTTATGCTGCGGATGCACAATATCTCGATCCGACTTACGGACCAAATTATGTATCCAAAACACAGCAAGAAATTGTCGCAAAGTATTTTGAGATGCAACAGATGTTTCCGGATATCAAAGATAGTATTGTTGAGATGCAAGCTGTGAAAAATCAAGTGGTGGTTCAGTTTGTATCCTCCGGATCCTCTGGAGATTCCATTCAATTTCATTTGCCCATTTGCACGGTTCTCACTTTTGTGAATGGTAAAATTGTAAGAGATGCTACCTACTACGACAACCCATGAGTGTGGCCTCTGAAAAGAGACAGGTAGATCAATTAATCGGCCATCTTTTTCGCCACGAGGCGGGCAAGATGGCCGCAGTGCTTACGCGCTATTTGGGGGCTGAACATTTTGAAGTAGCACAGGACTTAGTGCAGGATACTTTGCTAAAAGCAATGGAGACGTGGCCTTTTCACTCGATACCGGACAACCCATCTGCATGGCTCTATCGAGTGGCTCGCAATCGGGCTATCGATTTTATGCGAAGCCAACAAAGTCAGGCCAAGGGCAAGAAGAACTACGAACAAGAGGCAGAACGTATTTTTCAATTCGCCTTCGAAGAAGATGAAATTAACGATAGTGTGTTACTTATGATGTTCACATGTTGTCACCCTTCTATCCCACAGGAATCACAAATAGCCCTTACCCTTAAAACATTAGGTGGATTAAGTATATCTGAAATAGCATTCGCATTTCTAACAAACGAAGAAACCATTGCCAAGCGCGTGTATCGGGCAAAGGAAAAAATCAGAGATGAAAATATTCAACTCGATCCACCCAGCATGTATGAGTTGTCAGCGCGATTAAATAGTGTGCTCAAAGTGCTTTATCTTCTTTTCAATGAAGGATATTATTCACATCACCCTAGCGCACCTATCCGCGAAGATTTGTGTGAAGAAGCGATGCGACTTACGTATGTGTTAGTGCAGCATCCCACTATTAGCCTTCCCAAGGTAAAAGCATTAATGGCCTTAATGTGCTTGCAAGCTTCGCGCTTTGATGCACGTACGTCTGATTCCGGTGAAATTATTTTATTGGAGTTTCAAGATCGGAGTAAATGGTCGCAACCGTTGATTGAAAAGGGTTTGCACTTTTTATCATCTGCATCAGAAGGAGATCAATTGAGTGAATACCACATTGAGGCGGCCATCGCATCGGTGCATGCCCTCGCGCCTACCTGGCAACAAACCCGATGGCCCGAATTGGTGAAGTTATACGATGCATTGGCAGCTTGTAAACCCGGATTGATAGTGGCTTTGAATCACGCCATTGCTATCGGGTATGCGCAATCTCCTGACGTGGGGATTGTTTTGTTAGAAAACATTCAGGGGCTAGAAAATAATCATTTGTATCTCACAGCACTGGGGAATTTCCATTTGCTTGCACAACACCATTCACAAGCTGAAATTTATTTTAAGCAAGCCATCAAAGTAGCTATCTTACCTCGAGAAATCGAGTTGATCAAAAGCAAACTGCATCAATGCGAAGCGCAATCCGCAGCAAGCTAGAATTTACCAGCCGATCATATAAAATTCACCGTAGTAAGCTAGTTTTTTTTCTTAGATTCGTTTGTTTCTAAACCTAACACGAATGAGAAAGTTACTGACGCTTCTGATATGCTGTGCATCGCTTTCCGCGAAAGCGCAAACATCTAAACAAGAAATCATCAAATCCATTGAGGAGAAATCTGCAATCTACTCTGAGACCGCGCAGAAGATATGGGAGTTTGCGGAAGTAGGATTTCAAGAAACGCAGAGTTCGGCTTTGCTCCAACAGACTTTAGAAAAAGAAGGCTTCACGATTGAGCGCAGTGTAGCAGATATGCCCACGGCATTTACGGCTACATTTGGCTCGGGCAAACCGGTGATCGGAATATTAGGAGAGTTTGATGCCCTGCCGGGCGTTTCGCAAGAGGCTGTGCCCGAAGTAAAACCAATTGCGGGCAAAGGTGCAGGTCATGCTTGTGGTCATCATTTGTTTGGTGTTGCTTCTGCTGCTTCGGCCATCGCGATTAAAAATTGGTTAATAGCTACCAAGAGATCCGGCACCATTCGTTTTTATGGGACTCCCGCAGAGGAAGGTGGCGCAGGTAAAGTGTATATGGTAAGAGCAGGATTGTTTAAAGATGTAGATGCCGTAGTGCATTGGCATCCCGGTTCTTCGAATGCGGCTAGTCCTGGTGCTTCATTGGCAAACAAGTCTGGAAAATTTCGCTTCTATGGAGTTGCGTCACATGCAGCGGCATCGCCCGAGCGTGGACGTTCCGCATTAGATGCTGTAGAAGCGATGAACGATATGGTGAACATGATGCGCGAGCACGTGCAGGAAGATACGCGCATTCACTATGTGATTACGCGTGGAGGCGAAGCACCTAATGTGGTGCCTGCATTTGCCGAAGTTTATTATTATGTGCGTCATCCAAAGGCGTCAGAGGTAAAAAGCATTTGGGAACGTGTAGTGAAAGCGGCACAAGGAGCTGCACTTGGAACGGAGACGCGATCAGAGTATGAAGTGACGGGAGGAGTATATAATATGTTGCCAAACGAAACGCTGGCTAAAGTGATGGATGCTAATTTGCGCATGGTGGGCGGCTACACTTATACGTCAACAGAAAAAGCTTTCGCAGAAAAAATTCAGACAAGCTTTACAGGCAACATTCCGGCTTTGGAAACCACGCAGCTGATAGCACCTTTTCGCATGGAAGAAGCAGGCGGCTCTACCGATGTGGCAGACATTAGTTGGGTGGTGCCTACTACCGGATTGCGTACCGCTACATGGGTGCCTGGCACAGCAGCGCATAGCTGGCAGGCGGTGGCTGCAGGTGGCACTACTATTGGATCAAAAGGAATGATGGTTGCAGCTAAAACCATGACATTAACAATTATTGACCTGTTCAATTCTCCGAAAGTGATTGAAGATGCTTGGAAGGAGTTGAAAACTTTACGAGGCGATAATTTTGTTTACGATCCGTTGATTGGCACGCGCAAGCCGGCTTTAGATTATCGCAAATAGGGGCGAAACATTTTCATTCGGTAATTGTTAGCTCAGTTGATAATTTGATTACAGAATCATCCATAAACAATATCTCCAATGAAATTTACCTTATTATACTTCCTAGCAATTATGACTATGACAGGCACCATTTATGACTTCAAGATTCAATCCATTGACGGAAAAGAAATAGATTTTGCTCAATACAAAGGCAAAACACTATTGATTGTCAACACCGCTTCTGAATGTGGTTATACCCCTCAATATGCCGATTTACAAGAATTGCATGAGAAGTTCGGTAGCAAAATCACGATTCTCGGTTTTCCGGCCAACAACTTTGGAGGTCAGGAGCCGGGCACGAATGTGCAGATTGCTTCTTTCTGCAAGAAGAACTATGGAGTTACTTTTCAGATGTTTGAGAAAATATCTGTGAAGGGTAGCGACCAACATCCATTGTACAAATTCTTAAAGGAGAAATCAGGAAAGGAGCCAAGCTGGAATTTCTGTAAGTATTTAGTAAAGCCTGATGGAACCGTGAAGTTCTTTGCTTCCGGAGTGAACCCGGGCGATGAGGATATCCTAAAGGAGTTATAATGAAAAGAATTTCGTTAATTGCAGTAGTAATTATCGTTATTATGGGACTCATCTCTTTTTTATCCGAAAAACTAACCATTGCCCGAAAAGAAAATGTAGCCGGAAGCATTTATGATTTCAAAATGAAATCGCTGGACGGTAAGGAAATTGATTTTTCTCAATACAAAGGCAAGAATTTGCTAATCGTCAACACCGCTTCCAAGTGTGGATTCACATATCAATACGAAGATTTAGAGAAGTTGCACGAGCAGTATGGCGACAAAGTAACCGTACTCGGCTTCCCAGCCAATAACTTTCTATGGCAAGAACCCGGCAACAACGAAGAGATTGCTTCCTTCTGTCAACGAAACTACGGAGTTTCGTTTCAAATGTTTGATAAAGTTTCTGTGCGTGGAAGTGATAAAGCTCCATTATATAAATGGCTGACCGCCAAATCCGGCAAGTCACCTTCCTGGAACTTCTGCAAGTATATAATTGACAAAGCCGGAAATGTAATAGGTTTTTTCCCTCCGCAAGTAAAACCTCTCGATAAGGAGATTCTAGATAAGGTGACGAAGTAGTTCCCTACATTATTTTTTTTTAGCCTGAGATTGGCATCTTGCCGGTTTCGCCCCTCCTAACCTCCGGTTTCACCGACTTTTTGCCTCGTCTGGCCTTTTTCCCTTCGCCCCGAGGTCAATTTGGGCGTTACATTTGAACAAACAATAACAAATTTATGGAAAAGCAGAGCACAAAATTCGGCAACAGCTTTTGGATTGGGATCATCATCTTAGCCATTGGAGCTGTAATACTTCTAGATAGATTGGATTACGATATTTTACCCTATTGGTTGATTTCATGGAAAGCCTTATTGATCGCGTTAGGCGTAACAATCGGATTGCGTAAGAATTTTCAAGGAATTGGTTGGTTGGTATTGATCGTAGTTGGAGGATTCTTTATGATTGAAGATATACCTGGAGTCGACTTTGACACACATAGATTTATATTTCCTGTGGTTATTATCTCAGTCGGTCTATTGATTTTGTTTAGGTCTGTGTTTTCAAGTTCAGGTGAATCGGGCGGACAATGGTTAAACTTCAGCGGCAAGAAAAGCGATGGATATGATGCTGCAACTACGGGCGATGAACATATTAACATCACCTCCATCTTTGGTGGAAGCAAACGCAGAATATTTTCTAAAAATTTTGGAGGTGGACAAGTAACCTCTGTGTTCGGTGGTTCGGAAATAGACTTAACTCAAGCCGATATTAACGGAACGGTGCGTATCGATATGGTTTCGATTTTCGGAGGAGCCAAATTGCTGGTGCCTTCTAATTGGGAAATCAAATCAGACATCACGGCTATCTTAGGCGGGGTGGAGGATAAGCGAAAAGACCCTACACTTCAAACACCCGAGAAAAAGATTGTGTTGACAGGTGTAGTAATCTTTGGAGGTGTTGATATTAAAAGTTACTAGTCGTAGATATAATCGAACGAAAGCAATATTTAATAATTCAAATGATGAGGTGGTATTTAGCGAAGTTGGTTTATCAGGTAGTGAGCGGCAATGGTAATCATGCCCCGCAATTTGATGAACAACTTCGCCTCATTAAAGCAGATGAATTTGAGTGGGCTTGCGAGAAGGCTTCAATCCTTGGTCGATTATACGAATGCGACTTTACCAACAAAAGAGATGAATCGGTGAAATGGAAGTTTGTAAGTGTGGTCGATGTGCTTCCAATGGGCTCCTTACAAGATGGTGAAGAAATTTATTCCACCATCGAAGAACCCAATGATGTAACTGATTATCTTAACAGAATTAAAAGTAAATCGAGCATGCTGGCAATTAACAAATGAGTAACAATAGCAAACCAACTCGTTTTAAAAGAGGAATCATCATTTTATCGGTGGCAGTTGTAGTTTGGGCAGCTCAGTTTTGGTTGCTAACTCAATGGCTGCAATTTGATTTTGAATTGGCCGCATACGATGCACTCATCACGACCAACTGGATTTTGCTGTCGTGCGCTTTGTTAGAATTGATTCTTACGCGCTACACTCCAAAGGCGGGCAAGTATCAGTTTGTATTAGCGCTTAGTGCTGCCGTTAGCGGTTTGTGTTACTGGATGTTAGATCAAAGCTTATCGATGTTGGGTGAAAACAACACCGATTACCTTTCATTTCTTCAGAAGGTGGCTCCCGTACGCATCGGAATAACATTTATGATTTTGTCCGCATGGTCGATCGGGCAGTTATTATTCAAACAATTGAATGAATTGCAAGAGTCGATGGAGCAGCAAGCTTCAACCGAATCGATGGTACGCGAAGCAGAGTTGCAGAAATTACAATTGCAACTTCAGCCCCATTTTCTTTTTAATAGTTTGAATTCGATTAATGCGTTGATTTTAGTGAATGCATCCAAAGCACGCGAAATGGTACAGCAGTTATCCGATTTTTTGCGAACCACCTTGCGAAGAGCCGATGAGCAATGGATCACATTGGAGCAGGAATTGGCGTACTTGCAGCTTTATCTTTCCATAGAGAAAGTGCGATTTGGACATCGGCTGGAAGTGAAAATGGAATGCGATGAACAAATTAAACTTTGGCTCATTCCGCCATTATTAATTCAACCGCTAGTAGAGAACGCAATTAAGTTTGGATTGTATGGCACTACCGAAGCAGTTGTGATCTCCATGTCGACCACACGGGTCAACGACTCTTTGCAAATCGTGATTACCAATCCATTTGATAAAGATATGCAGCCTGCCGAAGGAAGTGGGTTTGGGTTGAATGGATTGAAACGCAGACTCTACCTCCTGTACACTCGCAATGATTTGTTACAAACTTCCATTCAAGACAACCACTTTACTGTTACTTTAACTCTTCCGGAACGCCTATGACAAAAGCTGTAATTATTGATGATGAACCTTTAAGCAGAGAGATTGTGAAAGCGTATCTCAAGGCATTTCCTGAGATTGAGGTGGCCCAAGAATGCGGTGATGGTTTTGAAGGAGTGAAAGCCATCCAACAACATAATCCTGATTTGATTTTTTTGGATATTCAAATGCCGAAGATTACCGGCTTTGAAATGCTGGAATTGATTGACCAAAAGCCTGCTGTCATTTTTATTACGGCTTACGATTCTTTTGCTATCAAAGCATTTGAAGCGAATGCAGTCGACTACTTACTCAAGCCGGTAGCCGAAGATCGTTTTCGTTCCGCTATTTTAAAATGGAAGAGTCAGGTTACGCCTGCCAGTCCCGAGCCAATGGAACGTGTGCTTAGTACAATGTCAACTGCAACGGGCCAGCAAAATCGTATTGTAGTGAAAACCGGAAGTAAAGTGAAAATTATTCCGGCTCATGAGATCTTGTATTTAGAAGCAGATGATGATTTTGTGAAAATATTTACGTCCGAAGGCTCTTTCCTAAAAAATAAAACGATGAGCTTCTATGAGCAATCGCTGGATGCCGCTCAATTTGTTCGCGTGCATCGAAGCTACATTGTTCAGATTAATCAGATCACTAAGATTGAGCCCTATCAAAAAGAAACACATTTGGCCATTCTCAGAGATGGCAAACAAATTACGGTTAGTAAAACCGGATACGCTAAATTGAAAATCATTTTAGGACTTTAGAAAGAAGAACAATGGATTTGAAAGAGATGACCCAACTGCGGCTTGAACTTTCTGTTCGTGCAAAGAATGGAATTGATTTTATCCTCGCGGCAAGTATCGTATGGATTGCCATTACCTATGTATGGACTTTACCGTACCCATCCTACAACAAATCCATTATCACCTTTATGGTGGGAGGTGTGATGATGCCACTCGCAATTTTATTTTCAAAGTTGTTGAAGACCGAATGGACCATTAAATCAAATCCATTGCAACCATTGGGATTATGGCTGAATTTTGCACAATTATTTTATTTCCCATTTTTATTTTTTGTGTTGTTCAAGATGCCCGATTATTTCGTGATGGTTTATGTAATCATTACAGGCGCGCACTTCTTTCCTTATGCATGGTTCTTTAAATCAGTTGCCTATGCGATAGCAGCCGGTGTTATTTCTATTGGAGCTATGATCTTGGGATTGATCTTGACTCAAGAAAATTATTATTTGATTCCGTTATTCCTCAGTGTATCGCTATTGATACTTGCCGCTTCATTATTTATGAATTATAAAAGTCGGGCAATGGCTCATTAAATCGAATGAGCTTAAAGAAGAAGTTGATTGCGTATTCTAAGGAATGGGTGGCCGAACGAATCTCTGTGGCTCAGGTGGCGATGGATCGCGCGCAAGAAGCTGCCAACGAAGAGGGCAAGAGTTCTGCCGGAGATAAGTATGAAACCGGACGAGCGATGATGCAAATTGAACGTGACAAAGCAGCGCAGCAATTGGCTGAGGCGCTTAAGCTAAAACAATTGGTGGATGGGCTCCTCGAAACAGGAAATACGGACGAAGTAAGGGTAGGAGCTATTGTACAAACTACCCATTATCATTTTTTCATTTCGATCAGCATAGGTAAAATTTCTTTAGATGGAGTTGACTATTTGTTGGTTTCGCCTCAATCGCCCGTTGGTCAGTTGCTTATAAACAAAAAGCCGGGAGACAGCATTACTTTTAATCGGTTAGAGGAAAAAATACTCCGAATTGAATAGAGTTAGAATCTATTGATTACACAATGTTTGAAGCTTTGCGCGAAAGACTTTATCTTGACGCCCTATGAATACTTCCGCCTGGCTTCATGCTTTTCGCTTGCGCACACTTCCATTATCGCTCTCCTGCATTAGCATGGGAGGTTTTTTGGCTGCAGCTGCTCAACAGTTCAATGGGTTGATTTTTTTTCTGTGCTGCCTGACAACCATTTTTTTACAAATACTTTCTAATCTGGCCAACGATTATGGTGATTCCGTGAATGGCGCAGATCATGCCGGAAGAAAGGGACCTCAGCGTGCAGTGCAATCCGGAGCGATCTCATTATCACAAATGAAAGGGGCAGTTATCTTATTTTCTATTTTGAGTTTGGTAAGCGGACTTAGCCTTCTTTGGTTTTCATTTGGATCAGATTGGAATGGCATATTTACATTCCTGGTGTTGGGACTGTTGAGTATACTAGCAGCAATCGGTTACACCGTTGGGAAGAAACCATATGGCTATATGGGCTTAGGCGATATTTCGGTATTGACTTTTTTTGGATTAGTAGGTGTGATGGGTTCCTACTATTTGTTTGCCAAGTCTGTTTCGTGGAATGAATTTTTTCCGGCCATGAGTTGCGGTCTGTTTTCGATTGCCGTTTTAAACATTAATAATATCCGAGACATTGAATCCGACAAAGAAGCCGGTAAATTTTCGATTCCTGTTCGGATCGGCAAAGAAAATGCATCGCGCTATCACTGGTTTTTGTTGTTGACAGGATTGGGATGTGCAATCGCCTATTCCATTTTAAATTACCAATCGCCTGTTCAGTTTTTGTTTTTACTTTCTGCGCCATTGTTTATAAAGAATGGCATGTCCGTTTCGGCAAAGCCTTCAGTAGAGTTAGATCCCTACTTAAAGCAAATGGCATTAAGTACTTTGCTTTTTGTGATTTTATTTGGTGCGGGACTTTTGCTACGATAAAAAATTAGGTACCCTGTAATATCTTCTTTGCGATCTCCAATTCCTCCGGAGTATCCACACACATCGTTTCGACTGTTGTCTTTGCCACTTTTATTTTGAATCCATTTTCTAACCAACGCAGTTGCTCTAGCGACTCAACCTTTTCAAGCGGAGAAAGTGCGAGCTTTGTAATGGCTTGTAAAACATCTGTGCGATAAGCGTACATGCCTACGTGCTTATAAAATTCATAATGCGACAACCACTCTGACGGATCTACTTTTTGAATAAATGGAATGATCGCCCTGCTGAAATAAAGAGCTTCGTTTTGAGTATTGAAGGTCACCTTCACTTCACTGGCACTGTTGAGCTGCTCGTAGGTATCAATTTTTTTGATGAGCGTGGCTAATTCCGTTTCTCCATCCAAATACGATGCCAACAAATCAATCTGATCTGACTGAATGAACGGCTCATCGCCTTGAATGTTGATGGCATAATCATACTCTTCCTTTTCTAACATCAGGGCCTCATAACAACGGTCGGTACCGCTAGGATGGTTTTCAGAAGTCATGCAGACTTCTCCTCCAAAACTTTTTACATGATTGTAAATCAATTCATGTTCGGTGGCCACCACTACTTTATCAAGCGATTTTGCTTTTTTGACTTGCTTGTAAACACGCTCAATCATCGACTGACCACCCAAGTCGGCAAGCGGTTTGCCGGGAAATCGGGTGGATGCATAACGAGCGGGAATGATGCCAATAATTTTTACACTCATGAGGTATCTAATTTTTAGGCTGCCGAATCAACTGATTTTTTTACGCGTAGGGTTACACCTTCTGTGCCAATCACTTCGATCGACTCTCCCTTCTCTACAAATTCACCTCGGGTAAACGCATCGTAAACCTGATCTTCGATTAATACTTTTCCGCTGGGTCTCAAGATGGTATGCGCTAAACCTTTCTTGCCCATCATGGCTTGTGTATTTGAATTAACAGAAAATCCCTGTGAACTTTCTTGTGAATCGTTGAGAGAAATTCGTTTAAATGCCTTCGTATCCGTTAGACGGGCCCCACCAAAAATTAATAGTAGCATACCACCTGAGATTCCTCCCACAGTTGCAAACGTGGCCATCACAATATCGCCCATCGGCACAAATTCAAAATTAAAGAAGTCGTTGTTCAGCATAATTAAAACCATCGAAACAACAACCAGTGTAATTCCAGAAATGCCAGCTACACCGAAACCGGGTATGATAAAAACTTCAGCCAGCAATAATAGAATTCCAATAAACAAGGCGATGATTTCCCAGTATTCTGCCAGCCCACTGAGATAATACGGTACCAGATATAAAACTAAAGCGGTGATGGCCGCAAAAAGAGGAAAGCCCACACCTGGTGTTTGAAGTTCAAAGTAAATTCCGCCAAGGATAACTAAGATAAGGATACCGCTGATGAAAGGGTTCAAGAAAATGGCAATGATTTTTTCAGTGACACCTAATTGAAAACGGTGCAATTCATAATCTTTGATCTTATTACGATTTAAAATTTCTTCGATGGATTCCACTTGCGCTTCGCAATAGCCATGTTTAATCGCCTCGGAGGTAGTAAACGTAATTACCTTACCGGCCTGTTTAATACTGTCAATCACAATTCGATCGTCTACCATGCCTTCTGCAATTCTTGGATCGCGATGGTTGGCTTCTGCAGTAGACCGCATAATCGACCGCATGTACGATTGATATTTGTCGGGCGCTTGTTGTCCATCTCCTTCCACAACGGTTGCCGCACCAATACTCGCACCTTTCGACATATAAATACTATCGCATGCAATGGAAATCAACGCACCTGCCGAAGCGGCATCAGAATTGATAAATACCCAAATAGGCTTTTTAAAGTCCATCACAAGATCAACAATTTCTTTCGCATCGGTAAGTACACCACCGTAGGTGTCCATATCAACAATCACATAATCGGCTTTAATTTTTTCAGCATGATCCAATGCTCATTTTACTTGTCGTAACATCCGTGGGTCTATTTCATCACGAATTTCCATCACCATAACTTGTGGCTTTTTCTGACCCCACACAAGGCTAGCCGACAGCACTAAAGCGGCACTCAAAATCAGTTTTAGCATGATTGGTTTATTTATTAACAAAAGTAATACACTTACACGAATAACGTTTTTTATCTACTCACAGAATTGGTAACTTTTCGCATTGTTTGAAATACTATGATTAAGCTACTTTTTGTTTTTCTGTCATGGGCTCCTTCTGACGCTGACTCTCTCCGGTTAGAAACAATCGATGGAAAGCAATTTATCATTCATCAGGTTGAGGCAAAGGAGACATTATACGCCATATCGCGGAGGTACAATGTTCCGGTAACCGTTATTTTAGCCAATAATCCCTCCTCTGATGGTGGAATATCGGTTGGAAAGCTGTTACGTGTGCCTTACACCCCGAAGCCGAAGCAAGCGGCTACAGCTGTAACCCATGCCGTGGCACAAGGCGAAACATTGTATTCAATCGCAAGGCAATACAATGTAACGGTTGATGAATTGAAAAAATGGAACAACTTGACCGACAATGAGATTTCATTAGGTCAAACTCTAAACATTGGCAAAAGTGCACCCGTCATTGAAACTCCGCCTAAGCTAATCGAGCAGCAGAGTGTGAGTAGCACACATACCGTGGCGGCTAAAGAGACACTTTATTCGTTAGCGCGACAGTACAATGTCACTGTTCAGCAGCTGAAAGAATGGAATAATCTGACAAGCGATGAATTGAAGTTAGGCGCATCACTTTACGTAGTTCAGCCCAAATACGCGAATACAAATCAGCCCATAAGTGTAGCGGCAAAGCCTGTAACTACCATGCAAGCAACTCTGAAGGTTAATGAACGAATCATTGGAACAGAAGAAGTAAAAGAACAAGGAATGGCGGAACTGATGGAAGGCACAGAAGGCAACCGTAAATACCTAGCGCAGCACAAAACGATTAAACTGGGCACCATCCTGAAGGTTAAAAACCTGGCAACGAATCAGGAAGTTTTTGTACGTATAAGCAGTATGCTGAGCGGAGCCGATGCAGATGTAATCATGCGCTTGTCTAAATCCGCTTACATCCAATTAGGTGGGGTAGAAGGGAAGTTGAAAATTGAAGTGACGTCATACAAATAATTGGCTCGTAAATATTTTTGGTAGCCTTTGAGAATTTGCGCAATCTTTTTTTTCATCATAGCTCGAGCTTCGGCACAAAATTTAGTGCCCAACGGAAGTTTTGAGGAATTTTTTAAGTGCCCCGGATCCTATAATTACGAGATCACAGAAAAATTTGCTCCCGGGTGGTTTTCGGCAAACCGCGGTACACCCGATTTATTCAATGCCTGCAGCAAAGGTGATGCAGGTGTGCCAACCAATTGGGCTGGTTTCTCGAAAGCTTACAGTGGCGTAGGGTATGCTGGTATTTATTGCTATACTAAAAATGGTTATCGCGAGTATTTACAAACCGAATTAATTGAAGCAATGCAAGCCGGAGGCAAATACTACATCGAATTTTATTACAAGCTTTCGTCCAATTCAAAGTACAGTATCGATCGGATCGGATTGGCGATTGCTGATTCCGCCAAGCGAAGAAAAGATGACTTTGAGGTGTATGGTGTACCGACCTATGAATTGATTTTGCCGGCTGCATACACGCGCACAACAGGTGTATGGGCCAAATGCGGTTACACGTACGTAGCCAAAGGCGGTGAACGATATATTACCATTGGCAATTTTTCAAATAACGCAAAAACGCATACCTACCATATTCATTTTTCGAAGGCCAAAGAAGCCATGCTTAATACCTCTGCCTATTTTTTTATTGATGATGTAAGCGTCAGGCGACTCGATGCGGCTCCGAAACCAGAAAAGCCATTGGTCATTGCTGGTTATCCGGAAATCAAAGTAAATGAAGTGTATGTGTTAAAAAACATATTCTTCGACTTTGATAGCTACCGACTTATTGGCGATTCGTTTCAGGAATTGGATAAGTGGATCAAAGGGATTCAAGCAAGGCCCAATTGGAATATAATTCTGACAGGACATACAGATGAGCGAGGAACGGATGATTACAATCTCAAATTATCCGAGCAACGCGTAAAAGCCGTTGCAGATTATCTGGTCGAGAAAGGCGTAGATCGGGAGCGCATAACCGTGCGAGGCGAGGGAAAACGCAAACCGCTGAGCGCAGGGAAAGATGAGGCAGCACATGCTTTGAACAGACGAGTAGAAATCGAATTTGTCAACAAGTAGCAAACCGGTCAAAGCACCCAGTCGCATGACGCCCAAAAAAAGACAACAGTTGCTGAGCCTCAAGGATTTTTTAGATGAAAAAGTAGCCGCCTACAATCGCCCTCATTTCATCGAACTTGATCCGATTTCTATTCCACATCGATTCAAAAGAAAGCAAGACATCGAAATCGCTGGCCTGATGGCTGCGGTTTTGGCCTGGGGGCAACGCGTGACAGTGATTAACAAAACCAATGAGTTTCTTTCGTTCATGGGCAATACCCCCCATGAATTTATTCTAAACCACAGTCTAACCGACCTCAAACCGTTCGAAAAGTTTAAACATCGAACATTCAACTCTACAGACGCTCTTTATTTTATCGCTGCCCTCAAAAAAATCTATCAACAGTATTCTTCACTGGAGGAGGCCTTTGTGGTAGAAAAGAATGCCCAGAATGTGGAAGCCGGTTTAGTTCATTTTCATCATTTGTTTTTTAGTCTCACTGATTTTCCTTCTCGCACGAAAAAGCATGTATCCACACCGGAACGGAAATCGGCATGTAAGCGCTTAAATATGTATTTGCGCTGGATGGTTCGGCAAGACAAATCTGGGGTTGATTTCGGAATTTGGAAAAAGATCAGCCCTTCGCAGCTAATATGCCCGCTGGATGTGCATGTAGAACGGGTGGCACGTAAATTAAAGCTGATTCAACGCAAGCAAGCCGACTGGCAAACGGCTGTCGAACTGACAAATCATCTCAAAGTGTTAAATGTACACGACCCGGTCGTATATGACTTTGCCCTTTTTGGTTTAGGAGTTGCCGAGAAATTCTAAACATTTTATAAAAAAAGTGACGAACGGAGTACTACCTTCCCAAAAAGTTTTTACCTTTTAACATTAATTAAACCTGTTCTTATCATACCATGAATCTAAACACGGAAGCAGAAAAGAAAAATACCTACGATGCCATTGTAGTAGGCACGGGTATTAGCGGTGGTTTTGCCGCCAAAGAACTCACAGAAAAAGGATTGAAAACGCTGGTATTGGAGCGTGGCCGCGATGTGAAGCATCCCGATTATCCAACGGCAACAAAAGATCCATGGGAATTTGAAAATGCCGATATGCCTACGCAAGAAGATTTGCGCAAGCAAGGTGTACAAAACAGAACAGGATATACGATTCGTCAATCAACTAAGCATTGGTTTGTCAATGACTTAGAACATCCCTACACCGAAAAAGAAGGAACTCGTTTCGACTGGATGCGTGGTTACCACGTAGGTGGACGTTCCATCATGTGGGGGCGTCAAAGTTACCGCTGGAGCGATCTGGACTTTGAAGCGAACGCAAAAGATGGACACGGTGTGGATTGGCCAGTGCGCTATAAGGATATTGAGCCATGGTACGATTATGTTGAAAAATATATTGGCGTAAGCGGGCAGAATGAAGGTTATGCCCAATTGCCGGATGGACAGTTTTTACCTCCAATGGAACTCAACTGTACAGAAATAGAATTAAAGAAAGCCGTTCGTGAGAAGTTTGGTCGTCCGTTTACCATCGGACGCACAGCCCATGCGACAGCTCCCATGCCTCATACCCCGTGGAGAGGTCAATGTCAATTCAGAAATTTATGCAGTCGCGGATGTCCTTATGGTGGCTATTACAGCAGCGTGTCTTGCACGTTGCCTGCAGCAGAAAAAACCAACAACATGACTTTGCGTCCTAATTCTGTTGTTTACGAAATTATTTACGATGAAACGAAAAGCAAAGCGACCGGAGTAAAAGTAATTGATGGAGTGACCGGTGAGCAGATGGAATTTTACGCAAAGATTATTTTCTTGTGCGCTTCCACATTCGGCTCCACATTTATAATGATGAATTCAATATCCAATCGTTTCCCGAATGGCTTTGGTAATGATAGCGGTGAATTGGGTTGCAACATTATGGATCACCACCTAGGAGTAGGTGCCGGTGGCGAGTTTCCGGGATTTGAGGATCAATACTATTTTGGAAGACGCGCGAATGGATTTTATATCCCACGCTACCGCAACTGGGGCAAAGACAAACGCGACTATGTACGTGGTTTTGGATACCAAGGTGGAGGAAGCAGACAAGGATGGGGTAGTTTGGTGGCTGAGTTAACCATTGGAGCCGATCTTAAAAAGTTGGCCGCAACACCGGGCAAATGGACTATTGGTATGGGAGGCTTTGGTGAAGTGTTGCCTTACCATGAAAACAAAGTGACCATTAACAAAGACAAAAAAGATATCAACGGTTTACCAACACTTCTTTTCGATGCAGGCTTCAAAGAAAACGAAAAGAAAATGCGCGTTGATATGAAGTTGGATGCAGCTGAGATGCTAGAAGCTGCCGGTGTGAAGAACATTTACACATTTGACAACGAAACGGGCCTTGGATTAGGAATTCATGAAATGGGTACTGCCCGCATGGGTAAGGATCCAAAAACATCCGTACTTAACAAGTGGAATCAAGTGCATGCTTGTAAGAACGTGTTTGTGACGGATGGATCATTCATGACTTCTGCGGCCTGCGTTAATCCTTCACTTACGTATTTGGCATTTACAGCACGTGCTGCGGATTATGCCGTTAGTGAATTGAAAAAAGGAAATTTATAAACGATTAAAACGAAAGTTATGAACCAATTAATCGATCGAAGAGAAGCATTAAAAAAGACAGCTCTTTTTTTAGGAGCAGCTGTTTCGGCTTCTGCTATAGCCGGAATACTCAATGGTTGTAAAGCAACACCTGACCTTAACTATAAACCGGTATTCTTCAATGAAGATGAGGCACGCCTTGTGAGCGAGTTGGCAGATATCATTTTGCCAAAGACAGATACTCCAGGTGCCAAAGAATTGGGTGTTCCCAATTTTATTGACAAAATGTTAAACGAGTGCTACAAGCAAGAAGATCAGGAGCGTTTCAAAACAGGTTTAGCAGCCTTTGACGAAGAAGCCAAGAAAGATCATGGTGATAGCTTTATCTACTGCAAACCAGAAGATCAATTAGCTCACATTACCAAATCACTTACGGCAGCCATTGAAGAGCGCAAATCAAATCCAGGCGCGAAGCGTCCATTTATTTTGATGGCAAAAGAATTGACTATGCTTGGATACTTCAGCACACAAGTAGGTGCAGAAAATGTACTTCAATATGAAGCAGTTCCTGGATCCTACAAAGGATGTATTCCTTTAAAAGAAGCCGGCAAAGGACGTACTTGGGCTACGTAGTTTGTTTTTGATGAATTGATGAAAACGCCTGGTTAAGAAATTGATCAGGCGTTTTTGTTTGATTTAAATGAAAGCCAAAGGATGTCGATTCATCGATTAATATTTTTTGATTTGAATTGATCTGCTTTGTTTCTCTGACTGAAATCTTATTTTTGTCCCCCCGAAAAGTATTATTAATGGAAAAAAACATCGCTCGCATTGCTGTTGAATTAAAACTAACAGCTTCTCAAATTGAAACGGTTGTCAACTTATTAGCCGAAGGTGCCACTATCCCTTTCATGGCACGCTACCGCAAAGAAGCAACCGGTAGCTTGGATGAAGTGATGCTTACGGCTATACGCGATCGTCACGAACAATTAGTTGAATTGGATAAACGCAAAGAGGCGGTTCTCAAATCAATTGAGAAACAAGAAAAATTAACACCCGCATTAGCGAAAGCTATAGAAGAAGCTGAAACGCTGGCGGAGGTGGAAGATATTTATTTACCCTACAAACCAAAACGCAAAACGCGAGCCACGGCAGCCAAAGAAAAAGGACTTGAGCCATTGGCACTCAAAATTTTTGAGCAAGGCAACTTCAACATAGAAGAATTGGCTAATACTTTTGTTAATACAGAATTGGGTGTCGCCAATACACAAGAAGCGCTCGATGGCGCGCGCGATATTATTGCGGAGATGGTGAGTGAAAATCAAGAAGCGCGTAAAAATGTGCGCGATCTTTTTTGGAGAGATGGTGTCATACATTCTACCGTGATTAAATCCAAAGCGGAAAGTGAAGAAGCCCAGAAGTTCAAAGACTATTTTGATTGGAAGGAGCCGATTAAAAAAACGCCATCACATCGATTGCTCGCCATGCGCAGAGCAGAGAAAGAAGGGTTTATTATGCTTGATATAGCACCGGAGGAAGATACAGTTATTCAATCCTTAGAATCGCAGTTTGTAAAGGGAAATTCTGTTGCTGCCGATCAGGTTAAACTGGCCATTAAAGATTGTTACAAACGCCTGCTCAAACCAACACTGGAAAGCGAAGTGCGTCTGGAATCAAAAATGCAAGCCGATGCCGAAGCGATCAAAGTATTCGCAGCCAACTTGAAAAAGTTATTGTTGGCATCTCCTCTTGGTCAAAAGCGGGTGCTCGCTCTCGACCCTGGATTCCGCAGTGGAATTAAGTTGGTCTGTTTGGGCGCTCAAGGCGAATTACTTTTTGATACCGTTATTTATCCATTGGAACCGCAACGCCAAACGACTCAATCCGCTACCATTGTATTAGGATTGTGCGATCGTTTTAAAATCGAAGCTATTGCCATTGGCAACGGAACGGCCAGTCGAGAAACCGAAAGCTTTGTGAAGAGTATCGGCTTGCCAAAAGAAATTTTGATTGTGATGGTAAACGAAAGCGGTGCTTCGGTTTACTCTGCATCAGATGTAGCGCGTGAAGAATTTCCGAATCATGATGTCACCGTTCGTGGAGCTGTTTCCATTGGAAGACGCTTGACTGATCCTTTGGCTGAATTAGTAAAGATTGATCCAAAGTCGATTGGCGTAGGGCAATATCAACATGATGTTGATCAAACTAAATTAAAAGCGGGCTTGGATGATGTGGTGATGAGTTGCGTAAACTCTGTGGGAGTTGAAGTGAATACAGCAAGCAAAGAATTACTGTCGTATGTTTCAGGACTCGGCCCGCAATTAGCCAAAGGTATCGTTGAGTACCGAACACAAAACGGACCATTCAAAAGCAGGCATGAATTGCAAAAAGTGCCCCGCCTGGGAGACAAAGCTTTTGAACAGTGTGCTGGTTTCTTACGCATTCGCGAATCAGTCAATCCACTGGACGCAAGTGCTGTGCATCCGGAGCGATATGATTTAGTAGAGAAGTTTGCAAGGGATCTAGGTTGTACCGTGAAAGATTTGATGACGAGCGCAGAGCTTCGTAAAAAATTGGATTTAAAAAAGTATGTAAGTGATACAGTAGGCTTGCCAACGCTGGCGGATATTTTATCGGAGTTGGAAAAGCCGGGCCGTGACCCTCGCGAAAAATTTGAAGTGTTCAGCTTCGAAGAAGGCGTTCACGAAATCAAAGATTTAAAAGTGGGAATGGTTTTGCCGGGCATCGTAACGAACGTAACCAACTTTGGAGCATTTGTCGATGTAGGCGTTCATCAGGATGGGCTTGTGCATATTAGTCATTTGTCTGATCGTTTTGTAAAAGACCCGAATCAGGTCGTAGCAGTTCAGCAAAAGGTAAAAGTAACGGTAGTGGAAGTAGATGTAGCGCGTAAACGAATTGCTTTATCCATGAAGAGCGAGCCGTTTGCTTCACCAACATCGGCATCGAAGGAAACAGATAAATCGAAATCACCAGCAAATTATTCCAAACCTAAATTAGCTCAGAAACGCGAGGAGAAAGTGGAAACGATGGAAGAAAAGATGGCGGCTCTCATGAATAAGTTCAAGAAATAGCCACAAAATGAATCAATAAGTGGCATTCGGCCAAGGCTAAGTGGGGACTTTCAATTCTGGCACGGTTCATGTTTATTCATTAAATTGATGAATCAACTAAACCCTCACCTCCATCATGAAACATCTTCTCACCCTGCTTGCCATTTCACTCTTATGGTGGAATATGTCATTTGCTCAAATCGAAAACTTTGCACTTAAGAAAAGAGCTACCGCCAGTAGTTTTACCGAAATGGGAGGATTGAAGTTTCCGGCTGGGGCTGTGGATGGTGTAAAAAACGGAGCGTATGGATTTCATACACAACGTGAGAATAACCCGTGGTGGCAAGTAGATTTGGGAATGGAGATTGCCATCGAAAGAATAGTTATCTACAATCGCCAAGATTGTTGTTCCGAGCGTGCACGAACCATTCAGGTTTTTCTTTCAACCGATGGGGTAAATTTTGAAAATGCCTATCAGCATAACGGATCTATATTTGGTGGAGCCAGAGATCAGAAACCATTGCAAGTTCCACTACAGTTTAAGAAAGCTCGTTTCGTGCGATTGCAATTGAACGAGCGAAATGCACTTCATTTAGACGAGGTAGAAGTATATGGTGTGATGGCACATTTGGCAAACCTCGCACTCGGTAAACCCGCTACACAAAGCAGTACAAGTGCTTATTCACATGACAATGATGCCCAAGGAGGAGTGGATGGAGTAAAAAATGGACTATTTGGATTTCACACGGATACCGAAAGAGATCCATGGTGGCAGGTCGACTTGGGTGGTATTGCGAAGTTGGATAAAATATTTGTTTTCAATCGACAAGATTGTTGTGCTGAGCGAGCTGAAACACTAGCCGTGGCCATTTCAGCAGATGGTGTCCATTTTCAAAATGTGGCAAATTTAAGTAATACCGTTTTTGGAGGCGTAAAAGACAATGAACCTCTTCGCGTTTTTCTGGACGAACAAGAATATCTCGCACGCTATGTTCGGGTGCAATTACGTGATATGAACGCACTTCACTTGGATGAGATTGAAGTGTATGGTAAAATGATTTCACAAACGCCACCTGCACCAGTAGAAGAACCTGTCATAACAACACCGCCCGTATTCGAACCAGTTCCTCCGATAACATTGTTTGAGCACGAACGTTTTGGCGGTGCTTCCATCAACATAAGCAGCAATTGGGATGCCTCCATGAACCCAAAATGGAATGATCGCATTAGTTCAATAAAAGTGCCGGCAGGATACAAGATTGTGGTATACGAACATTCCCTGCAAAAGGGAGCATCCATGACGTTATCAAAAGACTGGACTATTGCGAAAGGGAATTTCACATTCAATGATAAAATTTCGTCCATAAAAATTATAGAAACACCACAGCCAAAAGTTGCACAACCAGTAGCGCCTGTATCAGAAATTACAGGAGGGACTTATTATATTGTTACCAGCACCAATAATAAGTTTTTGGATCAGGCTGTTGTAAACGGCCCAATCATTTTGCTAGATGCGAATGCGAAGGAAAGTCAGCAATGGGAAATTGCTCCGGCAGGAGACGGCTACGTTCATATTTTATCGAAGTTGAATAATTTATTTCTCGATCAGTACGTAGAGAAAGGAGAGGCAGTAGCATCTTCTGGCAATGGACAGGCCAATCAGCAATGGCTCATTCAATCAAGTGGAAATGGGTTTTACACAATTGCATCACGAGCAAATGGCAAAGTATTGAACTACGATATAACACGCTCCAATCTGCCAGTGTCGCTGCGTAATGGATCAGGTGCACAGCAATTTAAATTGATTTCGGTAAGTGGAACAGCTGCACCTATTACTACTCCTATCCCTTCAGCACCCATAGAAATTGTAAACTGTAGTTTGACCAATCAGCAATTTGAAAATGCAAAAAAAGCAATCAGTAAACAGTCATTTTCCGAACAAAAAATGACGACCGCCAAATTAGCACTCAAGAACAGATGCGTTTCTTTAGAACAAATCCGAGGCTTTGTAGAATTATTTGCTTTCGATGATCAAAAATTGGATTTTATAAAATTTGCGTACAACATCACCGAGGATAAAGATGAGTACTATACACTAAGTGATGTGTTTATGTCTTTGTTGACTAAAGATGATTTCACCGAATTTCTCCAATCCAAAAAATAGATTTGATTTTGTTCCAAAAGGTCGATGTGTGCGCATCGACCGTTTTTGCTAAAGAGGAGCCACTCGCAGACAAGCCAGGTGAGATCGTAAAATTTAGTTTATCTTCGCAAAATCTATGGCTCTTCATGTCGCTTCACTCAACTCGGGCAGCAATGGCAATTGTTATTATATCGGTAATAAGAATGAGGCCGTATTAATCGATGCCGGTATTTCATGCCGTGAAACGGAGCGTAGAATGAAGCGGTTGGAACTTTCTATCAAAAAAATCAAAGCCATTTTCATTACCCACGAACATGCCGATCACATCAACGGGCTTTTGAAATTGGTGAAGAAACATAAAATACCGGTTTATATAACGAAGGCTACGCGACATCATCCATTGCTGGGATGGTGTGAAGGAACTGCGATTCACTTTCAGGCGTATCAACCGATTCAAATTGGTGACTTGGAAATTACACCCATACCTAAGTTTCACGATGCGAGCGATCCACACAGTTTTTTAGTTTCCGATCAAGCCGTAACCGTAGGAGTGTTTACAGATTCAGGTCGTGTGTGTAATGACCTAATAAAAAACTTCAAACTTTGTCATGCTGCATTTCTTGAATCGAATTACGATGAAGAAATGTTGGCCAATGGGGATTACGCTTTGCATTTGAAAAATCGGATACGTGGTGGGTTAGGGCATTTGTCCAATAAAGAGGCGCTGCAATTATTCCTTACGCATCGGCCTCCATTCATGTCCCATTTGTTTCTTTCGCATCTGTCAAAAAATAATAATACGCCTGAGATTGCCGAATCGCTTTTTAGAAGTGTAGCCGGTGACACGCAAATTATTGTAGCACCTCGCAATGAGGAAACAGAAGTTTACACAATTACTTCCCATCTAGCTTCGGTAGAAAGGAAAAGACGAGTGCAGTCAGTTGATTCGCAACTAACCCTTTTCTAAGCTAGAAAAATTCTCCTAATCCAATGTAAACCTGAAATGAGTTAGGCGCAACGCCAAAATCAATGGCTAGATTTGTACCTGATTTTTTATTGAACTTTATTCTTGCGCCAGCACCGATCGCTGCGTTCAATCCGCCATAGTTATTGTTTACATCTGTGAGCGACTGAAAATTTAGAAATGCAACTCCTCCAAACAATCCATTTCTACTTAAGTCAAATCGATACTCGCCTTCCAGATAGAACATTTGCTTTCCGCGAAAGCGTGCAGAAGGGTAACCTCTACCTGAGCGTCCGCTTAATTCCAATTGCGTGCCCGGCAAATTAAAATACGGAGTTCGTCCGAAGGAGCCCCAATAAAAAGCAGACACAGCAACAATTCTTCGCTTGGGATGATCGAGTCGGAAGTAGCGCCTTCCATCAAGGTAGATGGACGACCACAAATCATCATTGGACAGCCATGAAGGATTCACCCGGAGCACTGCTTGAAGGTACAACCCGTCATCCGGATTAATTGAGTTTTTCCGATTGTCGTGCAATAAGTTAAATACTACACCGGTTGCAGAGTAGGAGGGTTGCGTTCCAATTCCATACTTTTCATATTCTCCAGGGTTGGTAGGTACTTCAAAAACAGCAACACTAAAGTTACGATCAAAGCTTAAACCCAATCCACCATAAATAGCTTTATATATGCGATGGTTGGCAATAAAATTAAATCGGAAGTTATTGAAATTGATTCGAAACTGATCGGATGGTTGAGAGGAGCTGCCCAAGCCATACGAGTATTCGGTGAGGTTACTGATCCGCAATTCGCCCGGTAAGTTCCAGATGTTTCTGGGAGTAAACAAGTTATACTTTAAGCCAAATCCTTTATTCTCTGCGAAGTCTGTATAAGGTAAGAAGAAAACACTCGAGTAATTCGTCTTCTCATCTTTACCTAACACGAATGCTGCATTAAATGACGATACCAGAATTTGTTTTCCTCCTGAATTGGTAGTAGAAATCGGAATCACTGAAAAGGAAACCGGTTTACTATCAGGTGGTTTGGGCTTTCTCGAAATCTTAAATGTTTTAACCAGAATCTCAACCAGATCAGTCTGTTTGGTGGCTGTTTTCTTTTGAGCGTAAATGGGTTGAATACTTAGGATGAATATGCTCAGAAAAAAGCAGCGGATTGTAAACATGGTAACGATGAAGAATAACCTAGATGAATAACGATGAAAACAAAAAAGACACCACAAAAGCAGTGTCTTTTTCATCAGCTCCTCCTCTTGGACTTGAACCAAGGACCCTCTGATTAACAGTCAGATGCTCTAACCAGCTGAGCTAAGGAGGAATTTGGAGGTGCAATATTAAGGCTTTGTGGCACAATTATCAAAATCAGACGAAAAATTTTAGGTCAAAATAAACCTTGTTTCTTTGATTACGTATTTTAACTTTGTAAAAAAAAGTACTTTTATATGCATAAGCAATCACCTCAAAGCGACATTGAGTCCATTCGGCAGTTAATGGAGCGATCCGTCAAATTTGTCTCGCTGAGTGGATTATCAGGTATTTTGGCTGGTATATATGCATTATTGGGTGCAGCATACGCGTATCAACAAATATATTCCGGAGAAGCGCTTCAGTCTGTAGAATACTATCGGGGCACTATTCCGATTGTTCAAAATTTACTTATTACAGCTATCCTTGTATTGACTGTATCACTTGCTACTGGTTGGTGGTTTAGTCAACGAAAAGCTAAGAAGTTAGGTACAACTATTTGGAATGCAACCAGCCGTAGATTATTGTTCAACCTCTCCATACCGTTAGTTGTTGGGGGATTCTTCACATTGGTTTTGCTTTATCATGGGTATTTCAATATGGTAGGTTCTGCTGTTTTAATTTTTTATGGTTTAGCATTGATCAATGCCAGTTCAAGTCTGTTTGAAGAAGTTCGCTATTTGGGCTACAGCGAGCTTTTGGTAGGAATGGCTGCTGCAATTTTTCCAGGATATTCATTATTTATGTGGGCCTTTGGATTTGGTGTGCTACACATCGTGTACGGCAGCCTGATGTATAACAAGTACGATCGACACTAAGCGCCTGTGAAAAACCCATTCGAAAATTTAGACAAGATGCTTGAGCATCGGCTGCGATTGCAGATCATCTCGGTATTGGCTGCGAATGAATCGTATGACTTTAACGAGTTGAAAGAATTGTTGGAAACTACCGATGGAAATTTGGCCACGCACATCAAAGCATTGGAACGCGAAAAATATTTGTCGGTAACAAAGTCATTTATCGAACGAAAGCCAAACACACGATACAAGATTACAGAACGAGGTCGTGCAGCATTTAAAAAACACCTTGACGCGCTGGAAGAATTAATTAAACAGCAACGAAAATAAATTTTTTTATCCATTAACTTTTAAATTAAAAGTACTTTCAATTAACTAAAAACATATCACCAATGGAAACTACACCTACCAACATTTTCGAGCGCATCAACCAATGGATTAAAGAGTCGGTGACGATCAAACTTCTTTCAATTGGATTTTTATTGTTGATCTTATTGATTCCGGCATCCTGGATTGAATCGCTGATTGCTGAACGGCAGCACAGAGCCGAATCTGTCATTGATGAAATTTCAGATAAATGGTCGGGCGAACAAACTTTATCAGGTCCTGTCTTAGTTGTTCCATTTTTAAAACGTGAAAAAATTGACAAAGGAAAAGACGGCACCGAGACACGCGAGTGGAAAGAGAAAGCATTTTTTTTGCCGGATAAATTAACAACAACCGGAAAGGTAAAGCCGCAGGTTTTACATCGCGGAATTTTTGAAGCGGCTGTTTACGAAGCCCAACTGGATATGCAAAGTACATTTTCGGCACCCGATTTTTCTAAGTTGAATGTGGCCGAAAATGATGTGTTGTGGAGTGAAGCTTATCTGGTGCTGGGAATTAATGACTTACGCGGAATTAGTACCAATCCCTCAATCAAACTAGGCGATTCAGCAATTACCTCTGAGCCGTCAAGTCAAATTGGTTTATCTACCCAATATCAATCTGAATCCAATATTGAATCAGGAGAAGAATTTAGCGGAGTAAAGCGATCTTCTCAGGTGACTGAAAATGGAATTGTCGCCCCACTTTCGTGGAAAACCGCCAGTGATTTTCAACGCGATATTTCAATTTCATTGGGGTTGAAAGGAAGTACGCTCTTGTATTTTGTGCCAACCGGCAAAACCACGCAGGTTTATTTATCCGGGCCTTGGTCTGATCCGAGTTTTACCGGCAATTTTTCACCGGCCAAGCGCGAGGTAACGGATAAAGGATTTACTGCCCAGTGGGATATTCTTCATTACAACCGTCCTTTTGCGCAACAATGGGTGGGTGAGGGGCAGCGATTATCAGGCTCTGAATTTGGTGTGAAGTTGTTAATTCCCGTGGGGCAGTATCAAAAAAGTATGCGCACAGCCAAGTATGGTGCGCTGGTCATTCTCCTCAGCTTTGTAGCATTATTCATGGTGGAGATTATGCGCAAGGTTCGCATTCATCCATTTCAATATATTCTGGTAGGTGCTGCACTGATCATTTATTACTCTTTGTTGCTTTCGTTTTCAGAACATGTTGGATTCGATGTGGCGTATTTGATCGCATCCTTGGCAACCATCACACTTATCAGTTTATATTCTTTTAGTTTTTTTGATGTGCGCAAACTGTCGGGTGTGTTGGCCGGACTTCTCTTTTTCTTTTATGCTTTTGTGTTTGTGATCATTCAGTTGCAGGATTATTCATTACTCCTTGGTAGTGTGGGCCTATTCATCATCATTGGTTTGATTATGTATTTCTCCAAAAATATTAAGTGGTATGGTGATGAAGCTTAAAGTCTTTTAATAGGATATTATTAGAAAAGTTTATGAGGCGTCTGACTGCTGCATGATGTAGCGGCCAGACGCCATCGTTTTAAGATCATGACAACATAGACAATTCCTCCTCTGGATGAATGCAAGTACTTGAAGCCCTCTAAGAAGAAGTGTGTTTTTTTCACTTCTTAAAAATGAAATAAACTGCCAACACCAAAAAAACAAAACCGATCAAATGATTCCACCGAAAGGTTTCAGATTTAAATACAATCAGCGAAAAGATTACGAAAACAACCAAAGCAATCACCTCCTGAATCACCTTGAGTTCCAATAAGGAAAATGGCCCTCCGTAGCTTTTAAAACCAATCCGATTGGCAGGCACTTGTAATATATATTCAAAAAGTGCAATCCCCCAGCTGATCATAATGATAGCAACCAACCCTAAGTTCTGACTCCAACTCATTTCCTTGAACTTGAGGTGCCCATACCAGGCCACTGTCATGAAAGCGTTAGATAATACGAGTAAAATAATGGTTAAGACACCTTTCATCGTTTCTTTGTTAATTTAGTTGTAATTTATACATCCCAAATGAGATCCAAAGAGTAAGTAATTTACGTAACTCCATAAAGCAAGTCGAATTGTATGAGTACAACAATAACTAATTCAACCAACTGGAAGCAGATTTACAGTTTAATGGCGCTGAATGCCGCCATCGTGATTAGCTGGATCGCCTACCACAATTACCAGCCTAAAGTGCTCGAAATCTTCCATTTTCAGGAACTTTCATTTTTTCTGGTAGTAGCTCAAGCCCTGATTTTAGTATTTATTCCACCGCTTGCCGGTATTATTGCCGATCGTGTAATTCAATCGGGCGGCAATCGGTTTGTCGTGTTCACTGTGGGTATCAGCGTCACAGCAATGGTGTTTATGTGCGTGGCGTTTACCGTAGGCACAGCAAATACCATCAACCTGACATCGGCTTTGCCCTTCATGATTGTGGTGTGGTTAATCTCCATGAACATCTTTCATAGTCCGGCTAACTCCATGCTTGAGCTTTTTGCCCCGGCTAAGGAACTGCCAACTGCTATGGCCATGATGGTAATCACCACTGAATTGCTCTACGCCTTCGAACCATTGATCGTTGGTTTTGTAGATGCCATCGGCCCGGTTTCTACTTTTGCGTTGGGTGGTGTGCTGTTGATCATTACGGGTTATTTTTTCAAAACATCTACACGCTCTCTAAAACTTGTACGCGATTATCAGGAAGCTAAAAACACCAATACTGATTTTGCTTTAGTACTTCTCGCTGGTTTGGTTTTAGGGATTGCCACGGCCTTATTTAAAAACTATCTGCCACAGAAAATTGAAAGTGCTTTTGTAGCCATGCGGCAAGATGGAATTGATATCGTTATTTCCGGCTCTATGGTGATTTCTTTTGGATTAGTCGTTGCGGCTTTAGCAGCTTGGCCTTTTTCAAAGTTGGTTGACAAAATAGGAACACAGAAAAGTCTGACTTATGGTTTAATCGGAGCATTTGTGATTTTGCTTCCATCTTTTGTACTGGATAATGTCTACGCATTAATCCTTATCACATTATTGGCGGCACCTTTTATCAGTTATGCTACAGTAGCTGGTTTTCCTTATGCATTGGGCAAGCTGTCTGCCAAGAACGTAACGCTCGGTGCTGGTATCTTTTTCGGAAGCGTAGAGCTGGCTGATGGTGTGATGAATATTTTGCAGCAATAGATTTGACTTCAGCCATAAAAAAAAGAGTTCAGTGCTGAACTCTTTTTTTATCTAAAAGTGAAGAAGAAATTACTTCACCAGCTTTTTGTATTTAATCCGCTTCGGTTGCTCATCGCCCAGACGTTTACGCTTGTTTTCTTCGTATTCACTAAAACTTCCTTCATACCAAAAAACTTGTGAGTCTCCTTCAAAAGCCAGAATGTGGGTACACACTCGATCTAAAAACCAACGATCGTGCGAGATAATCACCGCGCATCCTCCAAAATTTTCCAACGCTTCTTCCAATGAACGAAGTGTGTTCACATCCAAATCGTTGGTGGGCTCATCCAACAACAACAAATTGCCACCTTGCTTGAGCGCAATCGCCAAGTGAGCGCGGTTGCGCATACCACCCGATAACTCTTTTACCTTCTTTGATTGATCCGTGCCGCTGAAGTTGAATTTGCTCACATAGGCGCGCGAGTTAATTTCTTTTCCGCCCACCATAATCAAATCACTGCCCCCCGTGATCGCCTGAAACACCGTGTCCTCCGGTTTCAAATCATCGTGCTCTTGGTCTACGTAGGCAAACTTCACGGTTTCACCTACCGAGAATGTTCCTGCATCCGGTTTCTCAGCACCTGTAATCATTTTAAAGAGTGTGGTTTTACCGGCACCGTTCGGGCCAATAATTCCTACAATACCTGCCGGTGGCAACGAGAACGTTAAATTTTCATACAATAACTTATCGCCATAGGCTTTTGATACGCCAGTTGCTTCAATTACTTTATTACCCAAACGAGGACCGGGCGGAATAAACAACTCTAATTTTTCTTCTTTCTCTTTCGTTTCCTGACTGATCAACTTTTCATAGTTGCTTAAGCGCGCCTTTCCTTTGGCCTGACGGCCTTTCGGATTCATCCGCACCCATTCCAATTCGCGCTCCAACGCTTTTTGTCGCTTCGATTCCGATTTCTCTTCTTGCGCTAAGCGTTTTTGTTTTTGATCCAACCAGCTTGAGTAATTTCCTTTCCACGGAATTCCCTCGCCACGGTCAAGTTCCAAAATCCAACCCGCCACATTATCCAAGAAATAACGATCGTGGGTTACCGCAATCACCGTTCCCTTGTATTGCTTCAAGTGCTGTTCCAGCCAATACACCGATTCCGCATCCAAGTGGTTGGTAGGTTCATCTAACAAAAGCACATCGGGCTCTTGCAATAGCAAGCGACACAACGCTACGCGTCTTTTCTCACCACCCGATAGCACTTCAATTTTCGCATCCGATGGCGGGCAACGAAGCGCATCCATCGCCCGATCCAATTTGCTATCCAACTCCCAAGCGCCAATGGCATCCAGTTTTTCCTGTATCTCGCCTTGCTTCGCAATCAGCTTGTCCATCGCATCCGGGTTTTCCAACACGGCCGGATCGCCAAACTTCTCATTGATTGCTTCAAATTCTTTCAGCAATGCAACCGTTTCCTTCACACCCTCTTCCACAATTTCGCGCACGGTTTTCGATTTATCCAATTGCGGCTCTTGCTCCAAAAGACCAACCGTAAAACTCAAATCTGAAACTACTTCTCCCTGAAATTCTTTGTCGATGCCCGCAATAATGCGCAGCAATGACGATTTACCCGATCCATTCAAACCCAGCACACCAATTTTGGCTCCGTAGAAGAAAGAGAGATAAATATTTTTTAAAACTTGTTTTTGAGGCGGGTAAATCTTGTTTACACCAGCCATCGAGAAAATTATTTTTTCGTCAGCCATAGTGGTTATGATTCAATTTGGGAGGACAAATATGGCTTTTTTAACTCAATAGTCCACAGTTTACGCTTTTGAGAAATAGCCCCTCGTATGGTTACTTTTATTTAATTTCAATCATGCACCCGTGGCTATTGACTATGGTCTATTTAATTCTATTTTTGCGGAAAATTAAAAGGAGAAAAATATGTACTGGACACTTGAATTAGCTTCGTATTTGGAAGATGCTCCTTGGCCTGCAACAAAGGATGAGTTGATCGATTTTTCTATTCGCTCCGGTGCTCCGCTCGAGGTGGTTGAGAATTTGCAAGAGTTGGAAGATGATGGACAGCCTTACGAGAGTATCGAAGAGATTTGGCCCGATTACCCCACCAAAGAAGACTTCTTCTTCAACGAAGACGAGTACTAGAAAAAATCTATTCTGAGAAAGAAACACAGAAGCCCTGCCAGTCGGGGCTTTTTTTATGGGCGGCCTGGCCAAGCGAGGCGCAAGGCCATCAGGCTGTTCGCTGCAAGTCCTCTCCCGCCATGTTCTCAAACGCTTAATGGCGGGATGCGGGCTTTCCGCTGCCATCCTTGGCCGTGGGTGCTCATCAACAAGCTTTTCGTTAAATTATTAAAGTGGTGTTTAAATACGCAATCAACCAATTACGAATAATCGCTAGTTGAAAATGTTTGCCTTGAATTAGATTGATAGAGACCTGTTTTACTTTCAAATTTCTTTCCCGTCCATCAACGCCTTCGCTACAATCAAATCCTCGGGCGTAGTGATCTTGATGTTTTCGTAGCTGCCTTCAAATAGAGAAATGATATGCCCCGCACGCTCGGCTACACTCGCATCGTCTGTTAAGCTGGCATCTTCTTTTATTTCGTAGGCTTTCTTGATCAGTTGCAGATCAAAAGTCTGTGGCGTTTGAATCAATCGAAATTTCGAGCGGTCCATTGCCTTAGTATTATCTTGATCCGTCATGCGGATCGACTCTTTCAACCGCACTGCCGCCACAGCCGATTGATGCACTGCCGCTAATCGAAACGATGCCCCGATGATATCCGAACTCACCAGTGGCCGCACGCCATCGTGAATGGCCACCAAACCTTCTCCTTCCAAAAAACTCAGCCCATTCCTGACCGACTGAAATCGACTATCTCCTCCTTTTTGCAGTAACAAAGGCTTGGTGAAATGATACTTTTCACAAATCGAATTCCAGATTCCAAAGTCATCCTCCGGCAATACCAACACCACTTTGATTTTTTCAGAATAGCGATAAAAGGCCTCCAGCGTATGCAGCAGAATAGGCTTTCCGTTCAGTTCGAGAAATTGCTTGGGCAAAGCACTTTTAATGCGTGTGCCTTTGCCACCGGCAACAATTAATGCATATTCAGGATTGTTTACCATGCTGATTCTAGGTTAGCCAAATTAGAAAAAACAATTTGGTTCGTTAGCTTTACTAACAAATAAGAATGCGATGGGTTTGATTCGGATACTTCTGGTGGCGTTTAATGCGGCCATCATCACTTACTTAGTTTATCGGTTGGTGCAAATCTATCGTTCTGCATCATCCTATAAAGCGGTTATTTTAATAGCCGGTATTGTATTGCTGCTCCTTCCGATTTTGGTGCTAATCGGTATTGTCAAACCAACCGTGATTTACGTACTGATTTACCCGTTGGCAATAGCGGCCTTTATTTTTCTAATCAAAAGCGAAGGCTGATTATACAATCAACATCGCATCGCCATAGGTAAGGAACTTGTATTTTTCCTTTTTGGCAGTTTCGTAGGCTTTCATCACCAAATCATAACCACCGAAGGCGGCAGTCATCATCAACAAAGTTGACTCGGGCTGGTGAAAGTTGGTAACCATCGCACTGCAAATCTTAAAGTCGTAAGGCGGGAAGATGAATTTATCGGTCCATCCTTCACGTTCTTTCAACCGGTTATTGGCAGATACAGCAGATTCGAGTGTGCGCATCGTGGTGGTGCCTATTGCACAAACTCTGTTTTTATTATCTAATGCCTGATTCACAATTTTAACGGGCTCCGCGCCAACGATAAAATTTTCTGAATCCATTTTGTGCTTCGTCAAATCTTCCACATCCACTGCGCGGAAAGTGCCCAAGCCAATGTGCATGGTTACATAGGCCATGTCAACACCTTTCAATTGCAAACGTTTTACCAATTGCTTGGTGAAGTGCATGCCGGCAGTAGGTGCTGAAACCGCACCTTTATGCTTGGCGAAAATAGTTTGGAAACGTTCTTTATCCGCAGGCTCTACTTTTCGCTTAATGTATTTGGGCAGTGGTGTTTCGCCCAATGTTTCTACAATCTTATCAAATGCTGCGGAATCTCCATCAAATAAAAAGCGAATGGTTCTTCCGCGTGAAGTAGTATTGTCGATTACCTCAGCTACCAAGTCGCCATCACCAAAGTATAATTTATTACCCACACGAATTTTTCGGGCAGGGTCTACTAAAACATCCCAAAGGTGCATTTCTGCATTTAATTCACGGAGCAGAAATACCTCTATTTTGGCTCCGGTTTTCTCTTTTCGGCCATACAAGCGAGCCGGAAACACAAGCGTATCGTTGGCAACCATCACATCGCCATCATCAAAATAGTTGACAATGTCCTTGAAAATTTTGTGCTCAATTTTTCCGGTGTCTTTGTGTAACACCATCATTCTGGCTTCGTCTCTGTTTTCGGCTGGGTGATTGGCAATTAGGCTGTTGGGAAGGTCGAATTTGAATTCAGATAATTTCATAAGCTTACGGGCTTTTAAATCCGGTACTTTTTCCGGATTTATAAATAAGGTTGCAAAAATAGGGATTTGTTTGGTACTTGAAATAAAAATAGGTTTTCTTAATCCAAAACGCACAAAACAGCGTTAAAAGGCCATGCTTACAATTCGACTCATTCTTGAAAGTTTAGGTTTCGCCTGGAGAGCGCTCCGTTCCAACTTGTTGCGCACGATTTTGTCGCTGCTAGGTGTTACCATCGGTATTTTTTCTATTATCGCGGTTTTAACGCTAGTTGATTCACTGGAGAAAAATATCCGCGACAGCCTTAACTTCCTAGGCAGCAATGTGATTTATGTAGATAAATGGCCTTTCACCGGAGGCAATAGCCGCGATTGGTGGAAGGATTATATTAAAAGACCAAACCCTTCTTATAATGAGTATCGCTTCTTAAAGGCGAATCTCAAAAATGGTCAAACGGTTTCCATATATGCTTCTACGGGTGAGGTAACCGTAAAGAGTAAAAACAATGGTATCAATAAGATTCGTTTAAATGGCGCTTCGCTCGATTATGAAAAAGTATTCGAGGTGAATATTGACCGCGGGCGTTACTTTACGATTGATGAGGTTGAAGGCGGCAGAAATGTGGTAGTACTGGGGCATGAAGTAGCCAAAGCACTTTTCCCTAAAATTGATAACCCGGTTGGTAATTATGTAAAAATTAAAAATCTCCGATTCTCAATTGTTGGAATTGTGAAAAAAGAAGGAGAGAGTTTTATGGGATTTACCAGCAACGACTATAGTTGCATCATTCCATACGATGCTTATCGAAAACTGTATCAAACTGGTTCCGGTCGATGGAATGAAATCGGTTCGCATATTGGACTCAAAGGTTTTGACTCGGATATTGGTCTGGTGGAGTTAGAAAATGAGGTGCGTGGTGCTATGCGCGTTCGCAGGGGATTGAAGCCATCTCAAAAAGATAATTTTGAATTGAACAGACCCGAAGCTATTGGTAAAGCCATCAGTGGATTGTTTGATGTACTAGGTGTGGCTGGTTGGGTGATTGGTGGCTTCTCCATGTTAGTAGGGGGATTTGGTATTGCCAATATCATGTTTGTATCGGTAAAGGAAAGAACCAGCATCATTGGATTACAAAAATCATTAGGTGCGAAAAACTACTTTATCCTGTTTCAATTTTTGTTTGAGTCTATTTTCTTGAGTTTAATCGGAGGGCTTGCCGGATTGTTTCTCGTTTGGTTGCTCACGCTAGCACCATTTGGAAGTTTAGTAGTGGTGTTGTCAGTGAAAAATATTGTACTTGGACTCGGAGTTTCTTCAGTGATTGGTCTGGTAGCGGGAATTGTGCCCGCAGCCATGGCAGCACGATTGGATCCGGTTATCGCAATCAGAGCGAACTAAGAATTATCGATTAATTGCTGTTGTTAAAAAAAGACACTTCTGATTTACAGAGGTGTCTTTTTTTATTGATTGGCATTACGAGAACTTTTTTAGGGTGAAGAAGAAGGTGCTTCCTTTGCCCAAGCTACTTTCTAACCAAATTCGTCCACCGTTTCGTTCGACAAATTCTTTACAGAGTATCAACCCAAGGCCTGTACCTTTTTCATTAGCAGTTCCCCGTGTGCTGTATCCGGTGGTTTTTTCGAATAGCAATTTTTGAACTTCGGGACTGATACCTACACCTTGGTCCTTTACGGAGATGATGTAGTTATCACCGTCTTCTTTCGCGTCTATTTCAATCAAGTGCCCCGCTTCTGAAAACTTGATAGCATTCGTCAGAAGATTTCTCAATACAAGATTGATCATGTTACTGTCACCCAGCGCAAAAAGAGAAGGGCTAATCAAGTTATTGATTTTGATTTCCTTGAGGTGAAGAGACGTAAGTAACTTGATATTACTTTCCGCCAACTGATTTAAGTCAATTTTTTCAAATTGAATTTTCAGCTTATCCATTTGCAGCAAGGTCCAATCCAATAAATTGTTGATGAGGGTTTTGGTATGGTTAAACTGAACCCGCAATTCTTTATTGAGTCGTTTAAATTCGTCTGGTGAAATTTTATCCTTATCCATTAAATCCAAAATGCCGGAAAGGGCATTCATGGGCGAACGCAAGTCGTGAGAAATAATGGAGAAAAACTTGTCTTTTACTTTGTTTAATTGTTCCAGTTCGATACTTCGTTTCTTAATTTCTTCCTGGTGTTCCAGCAGCAGCTTGTTGATTTTGATTCTACGCTGTCCGCTGCGGTAAACGGTAAATAAAAGAATACCTGTGAGTGCGATGGCTACTACTAAAATATTGCTGATGAGTTCTTGCTTCTTCACTTCACTTTTTCGAAGCTGTTCCATTTTAGTAAGCGCCTTGATTTGCTCTTCTTTAGAGGCCGTTTCAAAGCGTACCTGATCTTGCAGTAATTTCGCCTGCATGCCTTGACTAAATAGGCTGTCCTTTAACTGATGTTGTTGTTTAATGTAGATCAGTGATTTTTTATAATCACCACTTTCTTCCAATAATTTAGATAAGTTCTCATAACACTCAATTTCAAGTGTCCACGCATTCAGCCGATGTGCAGTTTCGGCACTTTTTTCAATTAGTTTTTGAGCATCGGCAAACTTGTTTTCAGTCATTAATACCAAACCTCTTCCCAAATCAATTTGGGCTAAGCCATATTGGTTTTCATTTTTCTTGAAGGTTACAAAAGCACTATCATAATAAGTACGGGCTAACGCATTGTTGTTGAGTAACCGGTAGGTTTTGGCGATGTTGAGAACAATGGTTGGTTCGAGCTCATTGATACTAAGTTTGCGTTCGCGAGTGTATCGTAAAGAAAGTTGTAATGCAATGAGTGCAGAGTCATACATTTTTTTTCGAATATAGATGTCTCCGATTTCACTATAGTGGTAAGGCTCACCTTCCAGATCTTTGATTTCGCGGCTGATTTTTAAGGAGAGATTTAAGTAATCAACGGCTTTATCATACTGCCCCAAGTCTTTGAAAACACCACCGATATTATGCAGCGAAATGGCTTGCTGTAATTTATGCTTATCGGATGTAAGTGCAATCCGGTAGCTCTGGGTGTGGTAGAAATACGACTCGTCAAATTTTCCGAGTGAGGTATAATTGGTTCCTAAATTATTGTATGCTGTGGCAATGCCTGAACTATCCTTTAATTGGTAGTAAATATTAAGCGCTAGGTTGTTGTATTTGATAGCTGTAGCAAAATCTCCTTGAATACTTTTTAATGATCCGAAATTGGTATATGCCTTTCCCTTACTTGCAGTAGACTCCTTTTCTAGCTCCGCAATTTCAATTGCCTGTTCCGAATAAGTCAGACTTTTATTGATATCAATAAATTGATATTCTTCGATAAGTTTGAAGAGGATATTTAATTTGGTGGAATCGACTTTGGCTTCTACCAACTTCTGTTGCAAACTGTCTGTTGTAGACTGCGACAGAGCGGACACAAATAGAAGGCAATTGGCGACTAGTATGGGGAGAAACTTTCGCACGGTTTTACTTTGGTAAGTGAATTATAAATTTGACACTTTTCGAGAACCTAAAATAGGCAATATTTACAGAAAACCTACATCAATGCCATTGTAAATCCGTTTCAATTCCAGAGCGGGTGCCATGTTAGGCTAACTTTTTGGTGAAAAAATATTTGAGTGGAGGCTTCAAAGGATTCTGTGTAGTCGGATACCAAAAATTGCAGTTTAGGTTCCGAGTACGGATTTAATAATCCATTTCCAGTTAGATAATCTTTAAGCGTTTGCACAATTATTTGGGTTGAGTCCAGAATTTCTACTTTGCCGTGGTAAAACTCATTAATCTCTTTGCGTATCAACGGGTAATGGGTACATGCTAAAATCAATGTGTCAATGGACTGCAATGCCGGATCCGATAAATAATTCCAAACAATCTCATGACTGATCTGACTATTATAAAACCCCTCTTCAATCATAGGTGCCAATAAAGGCGTTGCCAGCGAGTGAAGGGTGGAGGCTGGATTTATCGCTGTAAGTTTTTTCTGATATATGCCAGATTGAACAGTTCTTTTTGTGCCAATCAATCCAATTTTCCTATCAGCAAGTTGTTTCGCAACAAACTCCACCATCGGGTCGATAACATTAATCACATGTGCTTTTCCGTTTACATATTCCTTTAACAACTCATAGGATGCCGAACTTGCTGAATTGCAAGCAATCACAATGACTTTGCATCCCATCGACAAAAGTAAATCGGCAATACGCACGGAGTAGGCTTGGATGGCTGCCTCCGACTTGTCGCCATAAGGTAAGTGCGCTGTATCTCCAAAATACACTATGCTTTCGTTGGGGAAATGCTGATGGATTGCCTGGGCTACTGTTAATCCACCGATGCCGCTGTCAAAAATCCCTATTGGCCCTTTTTCGTCTGCTCTCAAATCACTCATGTTTTGGCTTCAAACATAACAATAAAGCCCCTATTGGAAGGGGCTTTATCGTAATCAATGATATAAATGGGATCAAATATTGGTAGATAATTTCGCCAGTTTCACTTCTTTAGCTTCCCGATGTTTACAATAGCTGCATTTATAGTGCTTCAAGAGCAATCCTGGTTCTTCGGCTGTTGGCTTCACCTCAATTTCTTCTTTATCCAACTTTAACGTGTAGTATCCGCATTCACTGCACAATTCTGCATGCAAGTAACTATCGTATTTTTCAATTTTCTTATAGCCTGTTTTGTCATCCAACCACACATCGTAATCAACTGAGTGAACGTTTGCCTGTTCAGCCAGTTGATCAGCATCTAAATGAGCATCTTCTTCAGTCTCATTCAATTTGCGCATCGTATTTCCGTCCGGTGATATACGTGGAGTATTCCGTAGCTTAACAAGCCGCTTTTCAACAGACTTTGGATAGTAGATGCGCACCATGCTATAGAATACAAAGTAAAAAATTACGATGAAAGACAGAGTTATGAACACACGAACCCAAAACCACAACATACCGCTATGAATGATTTTTTCAGTGTATATCGAGTTGGAATAAAACCCGGCAGCGAAAATAAGGGCTAAGACTGCATACCAAAAATACCTGATTTCGTGAAGGTTGACATAATCGTATTTTTCCTTGTAGTCCTTAATTTGAAGTACTTTAAACTCATAAAAAAGGAAGATAAGGGCGCCAAATACAATACAAGAAATGGTGGCTATATTCATATAGCTGTCCCACGATACTACAAATTCATGCTCCATAGGAATAGATTGGGAATGGTTTTGGTATATCAAAGGTAACTTATTCTTTTAATTCGCCTTAAAACTTACAGAAAAATTACATCATTCCTTTATTTACGGGTGGGGCTTTGGTGGGCTGCATTTATCCATGAAAGTTGGATTTTGTATACTTGCACTTGATTTAAACCCATCAAAATCATGGCTAACAATTTATTGAAAGGAAAACGCGGAATTATTTTTGGAGCTTTAGATGAAAACTCCATCGCTTGGAAAACAGCTTTGCGAGTGAAAGAAGAGGGGGGAAGCTTTACACTTACGAATGCCCCAATTGCCATGCGCATGGGTAAAATCAATGAATTGGCAAAAGCCTGCAATGCAGAAGTAATACCGGCAGATGCCACATCAGAGCAGGATTTGAATAATCTGTTTACCAAATCCATGGAAGTTTTGGGCGGTAAACTTGATTTTGTACTTCACTCCATCGGCATGAGCCCCAATATCCGTAAAGGAAAGGAGTATGGAGATATGAATTATGAGTGGTACCTGAAAACCCTTGATATATCCGCCTTATCATTTCATAAAGTATTGCAAACATCCGAAAAACTCGATGCCTTAAATGAGTGGGCTTCGGTAATTGCACTTAGCTACATTGCCGCACAGCGTGCTTACCCTGATTATACAGATATGGCGCAAGCGAAGGCGATGTTAGAATCCATTGCCCGCAGTTATGGCCAGCGCTATGGCACTAAAAAGAAAGTGCGCGTAAATACCATTTCACAATCGCCTACTAAAACCACGGCCGGAGCCGGAATTTCTGGATTTGATGTGTTTTTTGATTTTGCTCAAATGATGTCGCCATTGGGAAATGCTTCCGCTGAAGATTGCGCGAATTATATTACAGTTATGTTCTCCGATTTCACGCGTATGGTGACCATGCAAAACCTGATGCACGATGGTGGATTCTCTTCATCGGGCATTACGGATGAGTTGGTTTCAAAACTTTCGAAGTAATCGACACATTTCTAAAATGATGCATGTATGATTGCCTTTCCGGTTTGTAAAATCAATCTGGGGCTATCGATTATTTCTAAACGGGAAGATGGGTATCACAACCTGGAAACCTGTTTTTATCCCGTGCCTTGGTGCGATATTCTGGAGGTGGTTCCTGCAGATCAAACCTCTTTTTCGACTTCGGGTATTTCAATACCCGGAGACGAAAAGAGTAATCTATGTTTGCGCGCCTACCATTTACTGAAACAAGATTTCCGCCTGCCGGAAGTAAAGATTCACTTGCATAAAATCATTCCCATGGGCGCGGGCCTTGGCGGTGGCTCTTCGGATGGCGCAAAGACATTGCAATTGCTCAACGACATTTTTCAGTTAAACCTCTCCATTGATCAACTGCTGAAGTATGCCTCGCAGTTGGGAAGTGACTGTTCTTTCTTTTTGTACGATAGGCCTATGATAGGCAGTGGAAAAGGTGAAATTTTAAGGGAAACTTCGGTTTCGCTCAAAGACTTTTTTTTGGTTTTGGTGAAGCCACCCGTGCATGTTTCTACCCAACAGGCGTATGCCAATGTAATTCCAAAGTCAGTTGAAATGCCAACAGAAGAGGTGCTTCGTTTACCCATCGCACAATGGAAAACGCATTTGAAAAATGATTTTGAGGATTCTGTTTTCAAGGCGCAACCTGTAATCGGAGAAATTAAAGCGCAGCTTTATCGCCAAGGCGCAGTTTATGCCAGTATGAGTGGTTCCGGTTCTTCTGTTTTTGGCATTTTTGAAAAGTCAAAGCACTTGAAAAACGAATTCGCAGGCATGGATTATTGGGAAGGCGTTTTGAAATAATCACTAATAGAAATAAAAAAGAAGGAGCTCGGATTTTCCAACTCCTTCTTTTTTGATTTGCAGTTGGCTTATTCCACCTCTTTCTTCAACTCTTCGCCACTCGCAATTTTTTCTTTGATTTTCTTTTCCAGTTCGTCCATCAATTCCGGATTATCTTCAATGAGTTGCTTCACGGCATCGCGGCCTTGACCTAATTTATTGCCTCCGTAGGAGAACCATGAACCCGACTTTTGAATCACATTCAATTCAACACCTAAGTCTATCACCTCGCCAGATTTCGAAATACCTTTTCCATACATAATGTCAAACTCCACTACTTTAAATGGAGGCGCCACTTTGTTTTTTACCACCTTCACTTTTACCCGGTTGCCCGTAATGTTGTCGGCATCTTCTTTAATCTGACCAATTCTGCGGATATCCAAACGAACCGAAGCATAGAATTTCAGGGCATTTCCACCCGTTGTTGTCTCCGGGTTTCCAAACATCACCCCAATTTTCTCACGCAATTGGTTAATGAAAATACAAGCACATCCGGTTTTGCTGATCGTACCGGTTAATTTTCTCAACGCCTGCGACATCAGACGAGCCTGAAGACCCATTTTACTTTCGCCCATTTCGCCTTCCAATTCAGCTTTTGGCACCAAGGCGGCTACGGAGTCAATAACAATAATGTCAATTGCTCCGGAGCGAATTAAGTGCTCGGCAATTTCCAATGCTTGTTCACCATTGTCCGGCTGGGAAATCAAAAGATTCTCGGTATCGATGCCCAACTTTTCTGCATAATTCTTATCAAATGCATGCTCGGCATCAATAAATGCGGCCAATCCACCTTTTTTCTGTGCTTCTGCAATAGCGTGCATAGTCAGGGTGGTTTTACCGGACGATTCAGGTCCATAAATCTCAATCACCCGACCTCTTGGTAAGCCACCAATTCCCAATGCAATGTCAAGTCCTAAAGATCCGGTTGAAACCGCAGGTACATCCATTACCTTCTGGTCGTTCAACTTCATTACGGTGCCCTTGCCGTAGGTTTTTTCTAGTTTGTCGATCGTTAGCTGTAGTGCTTTTAACTTCTCTTTTACTTCGCTCATATGATTATTCTTTTTTTTACACTTTCAGTCTGCAATTCGAGCCAAATTACCATCAAAATTTGGCATTAATTGCTGTTATTTAAATGCTAAATTAATTAGTATTTGCTAAAAAACAAATCAAAGCAATAAAGATTTTGCCAATTTTATTCTATAAACGGACTTATCTTGCGGCTTCATGAAAAGGAAAATAGGCTGGGCAGTCGTAATTATCATCATTATTTCGGTAGCGATTTACTGGCCACTTATAAGCTATGGCGTACGGCAGGGGATAGGACAGTTAGAGATTATTATTAATGCAAAGCCCACCTCCGAGTTTTTGCAGGATCCCGCCTTCCCCGATTCGTTGAAATCAAAACTGCGGTTGATTGAAGATGTGCGCAGGTTTGCCATTGATTCGCTGGGTCTGAAAGACACCGAGAATTACAAAACGCTCTACGATCAAAAAAATCAGGAAATCATGTGGGTGGTGCAAGCATGCGAGCCCTTTGAGTTAAAGCCCAAGCAATGGCACTTCCCGATTGTGGGGTCGGTACCCTACAAGGGTTTTTTTAATAAAGACAAGGCCCTTCAATTGCGCAAGGAGTTAGAAGAAGAAGGATACGATGTAAGCGTTCGAAATCCCGGAGGTTGGTCTACGCTGGGTTGGTTTAATGACCCGATCCTTTCTGGAATGTTGGATAGAAGCGAAGGCGATTTGGCCGGCTTGATCATCCATGAAATGGTGCATGCCACCATATTCGTAAAGGACAATGTAGACTTTAATGAAAACCTGGCGGACTTTATTGGCGATACGGCTGCGTATCATTTTTTAAAGCATCGTTATGGAATAGAATCAAAACCTTATTTGGATTACTTACACAGCGATCAGGATTATCGGAAATATACTCGTCATATTTTGCGTGGTACGCGATCATTAGACAGCCTTTATACAAGCATGAAAAACGATCCTATTGAAGTAAAAAAGGAAAAGAAAGAAAAGATGATTGCGCAAATCATTAATACGATTGACACGCTGAAGTTGTATCGCCCGCGGCAAACCTCATCAGCAAAAAGAAAATTGCCCAACAATACTTTCTTTATGTCGTATCGACTTTACCGAGCAAAGCAAAGTACGTTTGAAAAAGAGTTGAATGAGAAGTTTAATGGCAACTTGCGCGCCTATATCATTTATCTGAGCGAGAAGCATCCATTTTTGTAATGTTGGCAAACCATTAAGTAATTGTTAAGTTGGTAACAATGGTTTTTAATTAGGGTAATTTACCTCTACTTTTAAACCAAAATTAATCGACTCCCATATGGCTAATAAGCCGTCTCAAAAAGTGTTAGTAGTAGATGATGAAGAGCCCATCTTAGAGCTGCTCAAATATAACCTTGAGAAACAGGGCTACGATGTGCGTACCGCCAACGAAGGACAAGAAGCGGTTGATATCGCACGTAAGTTTCATCCCGATCTCGTGTTGTTAGATATCATGATGCCGAAGATGGATGGTGTAGAAGCGTGCCGCCAGATTCGTGCCATGCCTGAGTTGGTAAATACCTTTATAGTTTTTTTAACTGCACGGGCCGAAGAGTATTCTGAAATCGCTGCTTTCGATGGAGGAGCCGATGATTACATTCTGAAACCGATCAAACCACGGGCGTTGATGAGCCGCATCAGCGCCATCTTCCGCAGAGATTCGAAAAAGAAAACTTCCTCCAGCCAAATTAAAATTGGTGACTTGATAGTAGACAGAACCAGCTACACAGTGAAAGTCAATGGCCGCGAAGTAAGTCTCCCTAAAAAAGAATTTGAGTTGTTATTTTTCCTGGCGCAAAATCCCAATAAAGTATTCAATCGCGAAGAGCTTTTGCAAAATATCTGGGGTTCAGATGTATATGTGCTCGCCCGTACGGTTGACGTCCACATCCGTAAAGTGCGCGAAAAAATAGGAGAGGATTATATCACCACTGTAAAAGGTGTAGGCTACAAATTCAACCTCGCATAGCTCAGCGACTCAAGCTGATTATTGTTTACATTTTGTACTTTGCACGCCACTTCGCGTATTAGATGGTTTACAGCGCACGTACATTAGCTCTGCTTTTGGCAGTTTCAATAGCATTGGTCACTGCATTATTTCTATCATTGGTAGAGAATGTCGATCGCAGTGCGCTGGTCGTAGCTGGTATTATCAGCTTTTCTGCTTCTTATTTACTCACGTTTGTTATTCTGGAGTTTTTGGTCTTTCGTGAGATCAATAAGATCTACAAAATGCTGGGCAAGCTTCGAAAGAAAGAATTGTCCGGTATCGCCAAAGAAAAATCAGGCCCGCTTAATCCACTCCAGAAAATCAATGACGAGATCTTTTCGTTTGCCACCCTCAAGCAAAAAGAGATTGACGAGCTTAAAAAACTCGAAGCTTTTCGCAGAGAATTTATTGCGGACGTTTCGCACGAACTGAAGACACCCATTTTTGCAGCACAGGGTTTTGTGCACACCTTATTAGATGGTGCTGTCAACGATAAAAACGTCCGTACCAAGTTTCTAAAGAAGGCGGCCAAGAGCTTAGATGGATTGGATGATCTGGTCCAAGACTTACTCACGCTTTCGCATTTAGAAACGGGTGATATTAAAATGCACATCGAGCAAATGGATTTGCGCAAGCTGTGCGAAGAGGTGGTGGAACAATTTGAAGAGAAAGCTGAGAAAAAGAACATTCAGGTGCGCGTGTTGGCCGATCAGCATGCCAAGATTCTCGTGTTTGCCGATTGGAAGCGTATTTCGCAGGTCGTTACCAATTTGGTTTCGAATGCCATCAAATACAGTCTTGAAAATGGAGAAGTGACCATCACCTTTGATGTTGGCAAAAAGAACGTGACCACGTTTGTAACGGATACAGGCGAGGGAATTCCGGCCAGCCATTTACCCCGCATTTTTGAACGTTTCTATCGAGTGGACAAAAGCCGTAGCCGCGAAAAAGGAGGCACCGGCTTGGGTTTGGCTATTGTAAAGCACATTTTAGAAGGTCATAATACCAAAGCTGAAGTGCAGAGCACGGTTGGCAAAGGCTCTGTTTTCAGTTTTAAACTGCCTCGATCCAAAGGAGATGACGCAGATTCGGCAGATGGATCGTAGATTTGCCGCGTGAAGTTACCCAAATTCAATTTTAAGGAAGCCATTCTTTTTGAGGATCAAGATTATATTCTGATCAGCAAACCGCCCTTCATCTCTACGCTGGACGATCGGCATGAAAACATCAATATTCTGGCCTTAGCCAAAGAAATAGAGCCGGATGCGCAGGTTTGCCACCGCTTGGATAAGGATACCAGTGGCGTTTTGGCCATCGCCAAAAACCCCGAGGCTTATCGCCATTTGAGCATGCAGTTTGAAAACCGCGAGGTTTCTAAGGTTTATCACGCTGTCGCGGATGGAGTGCACGCTTTCGATGATAAGTTGGTCGATGCTTCCATTTTGAAGTTAAATGACGGTACGGTTAAAATTTCCCGCGAAGGAAAATCGGCTCAAACCTACTTTACCACACAGGTGGCTTATAAAAACCATACTTTAATTGAATGTCGGCCCATTACAGGCCGGATGCACCAGATTCGCATTCATTTGCGATTACTGAAAGCACCAATTACCGGAGATGACGTGTATGGCGGCAAACCTTTTTATGTTTCTTCGGTAAAAAGAGGATTTAATTTAAAAAAAGAGACCGAAGAGAAGCCACTCATGAAAAGAATGGCTTTGCATGCGTTTTCGCTTGAATTTGCCCTATTAAATGGCCAAACCATGAAAATTGAGGCACCTTATCCCAAAGATTTTCAGGCTTTGGTGAAGCAATTGGCAGAAAATACACGGTAAAACCGGCTCTTGGTCAACGAAATAAGAAAAATCAAATAGCTCGGTGTTGGATATTCAGTTTCTTGAACCTACTTTTGTGTCCCTTTTTAAAAGGCAAAGAGTTATTCAACAGGTTTTAAAGCTAATAAAGTGGATCACAATAGTTACAAAACGGTCAACGCCAACAACGCAACTGCTGACAAGCAGTGGGTTATTGTTGATGCAAAAGATCAAATTTTAGGTCGTGTGGCAAGCCAGATTGCCCGTGTTTTGCGCGGAAAGCACAAAGCCAGCTACACCCCCAACACCGACATGGGTGACCATGTAGTGGTTATCAATGCGGAAAAAATCCGCATGACTGGAAAAAAATGGAACGATCGTCTCATGTTTTTCTATTCAGGATACCCAGGTGGCCAAAAGCAAGTATCACCTAAAATGATGACAGATAAGCACCCTGCGCGCTTGATCGAACACAGCGTGCGCGGTATGCTACCAAAAAATACCATGGGACGCCAATTATTTAGAAGCTTGCATGTGTATGCAGGTTCTGAGCATCCTCATGCTGCACAACAACCAAAAGAATTAAAGTTCTAATATGGAGATAATCAACACCATCGGAAGAAGAAAGACCTCAGTAGCACGTGTTTACGTAAAGCCGGGCAAAGGTCAAATCGTAGTTAACGAGAGAGAGTTAAAAGATTATTTCCCTTCAGAAATTCTTCAAACTACTGTAAAACAAGCACTTACTATCGTGAAGCAAGAAGCTAATTACGATGTGGATGTGAATGTAGAAGGTGGTGGAACCAAAGGTCAGGCAGAAGCTATTCGTTTGGCTATTGCCAGAGCTTTGGTTACAATCAATAACGAAAATCGTCCGGCTTTGAAAAAAGAAGGATTGATGACCCGCGATTCACGCATGGTAGAACGTAAGAAACCAGGTCGTAGAAAAGCAAGAAGAAGATTCCAATTCAGCAAGCGTTAATCGATAAGCATGGCAGAGAAAATAACAACTCAGAGTTTGATGGATGCAGGTGTTCACTTTGGACACTTGACCAGAAAGTGGAATCCAAAGATGGCCGAGTACATCTATATGGAGAACAATGGTATCCATATCATTGACTTGAACAAGACATTGAAATGCTTGGAAGAGGCCACGTTTGCGATTAAAAACATCGTACGTTCAGGTCGCAAGATCATGTTCGTAGCGACTAAAAAGCAAGCGAAAGACATCATCAATCAAGAGGCTACCCGCCTGAACATGCCTTACGTAACAGAGCGTTGGTTGGGTGGTATGCTTACTAACTTCGCTACGATCCGCAAGTCGTTGAAAAAACTGGCACAAATCGAGAAGTTGATGAAAGACGAAGCTTTCAACAACTTAGCAAAGCGTGAGCGTTTGATGATCACTCGTGAGAAAGCGAAATTGGAGAAGTTGTTGGGAGGTATCACAGACTTAAACCGTCTTCCTGCTGCTCTTTTCGTAATTGACGTAAAGCGTGAGCATATCGCGGTAGCAGAAGCACAGAAATTAAATATTCCGGTGTTTGCAATGGTAGATACCAACTCAGATCCTTCGAATATCGATTTCCCGATTCCTGCCAACGATGATGCTTTCAAGTCGATCTCAATCATCACCGGTCACTTAGGTAAAGCCATTGAAGAAGCTTTGATGGAGCGTAAGAAAGACAAAGAAGAAGCTGGCTTGAAGAAAGAGGAGGAGGATAAGAAAAAAGTAGACGAAACAGTAGAAACAAATTAAGAGTCAATTGACAATGGCCAATTGACAATGAGTTGTCAACTGATTTTGTCAATTGCCGATTGAAAATAATAGAAACATCGGCTCAAAAAGTCGATGTTTTCTTTTTTAGAATAAGTAGTAACGTAAAATTTAATAGATAAATAATATGATTAGCGCACAAGACGTGAACAAGCTCCGCACCATGACTGGCGCGGGTATGATGGATTGTAAAAAAGCTTTGACCGAGGCCGAAGGCGATTTCGAGAAAGCGATTGAAATATTAAGAAAGAAGGGACAGAAAGTTTCTGCTTCCCGCTCTGATAAAGACGCGAAAGAAGGTTCTGTGTTTATCAAAGTTGCAAGCGACAACACAGAAGCCGTTTTGATTGCATTGAATTGCGAAACTGACTTCGTAGCGAAAAACGATGAGTTTCAAAATTTGGGTAAGCTGATTGCAGAAACTGCTTTCACCAAGAAACCTGCAACGAAAGAAGCTTTGTTGGCTGAGCAAGTGGGCGGATTGACATTGAATGACAAGATCACAGAACTGGTTGGAAAAATCGGAGAGAAATTAGAAGTAAGCTCTTTCGTACACATGAAAGGCGAAGCGGTGGTTCCTTACATCCACGCAGGTAGCAAATTAGGTGTGTTGGTTTCATTGAAAGGCGTGAATGGAAAAGATGTAACCGAAGCCGGTAAAGATGTAGGTATGCAAATTGCGGCTATGAATCCGGTGGCTGTAAATGAAACAGAGGTTGATAAGACCTTGATTGAAAAAGAACTTGAAATTGCGAAGGCTCAGATTCTAGCAGAAGGCAAGCCGGAGCACATGGTTGAGAAAATTGCGCAAGGTAAGTTGAATAAGTTTTTCAAGGACAATACATTGTTGCCTCAACCTTTCGTGAAAGACAATTCAAAAACAGTCGCTCAATATTTGGATAGCATCACCAAAGGATTAACGGTGGTGGAGTTCAAGCGTGTAGCGATTGGATAATTTTTTGATTCTATATAAAAAAAGGGAGCTCGAAAGCTCCCTTTTTTATTTGCTAGTTTTTTCCTGCGCTAGTTTCTGATTAACAAAATTATCCAGCCAGTAGATCATAACGGTTGCAATGATCATGCTGCCTATCACCACATACCCAAGTATATCATATCGCTGGAGGTTTCCACTGGGAGATTGAATCACAATTAACCCGGCAATAAACGAAGCAATTCCTCCCGAGATTTGCTGAATCGAAGAATTGATACTCATAAACGCGCCTCGGTCGGGCATCGAAGGAATAGCAGACGTTAGGGCTGATGCAGAGATCATTCGTGCGTTGATGCCAGCAAAGAGAATTACATTGAGCACCATACAAATCCAAAGTGGCGTGATGCCCATTCGAGTGTAAATCGCAACCATTGCGATACTGACTACCGAACCAATCGCGAATAGTTTAAATTTCCCCATCGAGTCTGCGAGCTTGCCAATCAATGGGCCCAATGCAATTCCGAAAATACCCGTTACCAGATAAAGGATCGGCAATTGTTCCATGGTTAATCCTAAATTGTTTGTACTGAAAGCACTACCGAAAGGCATTAGCATAAAGCCACTGGTAGCTAATAAAATGGTACTAAGATAAGCGCGGATATAAAGCTGGTTCGATAAATTGCTATACAAGTGCATGTACGCATTTTGATTTTTTTTGCTCACAGTCAGGTGTTGAGTTACCGGCTTCATGTAAACAAGTATAATAACACCCAGCACCGCACCAAAAATTACAATCATCCAAAAGGGTGCATGCCATTCAAAGCGATTAGCGAGGAGAAGCCCAATCGGTAAACCCAGCACTTGGCTGGCTGCGAACGCAATCTGCACGAACCCCATCACACGCCCGCGCACTTCTAACTTAAAAAGATCAGTGATGATGGCAAAGGAGACAGACCCAATTACTCCTCCAAAAATTCCGGTAACAATACGAGCGGCTAAAAGCAATTCGTATGTAGGCGCCATCGCACAAAGCAGTGTGCCGATGAGAAAACCTGTGTAAAAGAAAAGTAGAAATTTTTTACGATCGAATTGATCGGCAAAGCCAGCTGCTAGCAATCCCGATGCCCCCGCACTGAATGCATAGGCAGAAACAACCAATCCGAATTGACTGGTGGTAATTTTTAAGGTAGGAATCAAGATTGCCCCTAATGGCGATAATACCATGAAATCGAGAATGATGGTGAATTGCAGCAGTGCCAATACAGCAATGATGAATGTTTGATAAGGCGTGAAAATCCGTTCCTTAGTTTTTGTCATAAGTGTAATCGATTGCGCTGAAGTGAATAGTTGCACGAAGCAAGCACTTCTTTTTCACAACACAAAGAGCAATGATGCTGTTCATCTAAAAGAATTATGATGTGAGTTAAAAAATTTGTGCTTTGCAATGTGGAGATGAGTGCAAGTAACCATTACCTCTGATTAAGAAGAGTTTAAATTAAACTTCACACAATGTCTAGGAAACATGGAAGTAGTAAGATTGTGAAGCTGAACAAATGAGTGATCGGATGGAGCTAATATTCCTAATTTGAAAAACGCCTATATGTTAATTTTTTACAGGCTTCTTTATTTTGTGTTACTAACTTTGCATATCCTATTGGCGGGTTTTTCTATTTATGATTTACTAACGAAAAGTAAAAGACCAAAAAAGATTCTTTGGTTTTTTATCCTATTGATATTTCCAGGGGTTGGGGCTTTAGCTTATCGGATAACGATGAAGCGGAGGAAACGTCATCATTTGTTTTCTTTTTAGAGATAAAATAATCAATCCCGATCAGGGGAATTGGCGAGGTTCAACTCTAAGTTTTTGGCCTTCTTTGATGGTATTCGTCTTTAAGTTGTTGATTTCAATCAATCGCTCTACGGTCAAGTTTCGTTTAGGCTTGTCAGATTAGTTTTAATCTGCATCGTTTAACTATTTATGGAAAATTTAAAAAAGTGAAAGGAGGTTATAAGAATGATTTTTGCGAACTCTCCTCAAGCGCACTTTTTATGAATAATGTTGGATAGTAAAGAGGTAACCTAACGAATAGTGAAAATAAAAAGCGATCCCCTTTTGAATAAAGAGAATCGCTTTGATGAGGTAATAGCCTTAATTACTTTTCCTTCTTGACTAAGCCTTTGCTGTTATCATCTGAATGGCGGTCGATTAATTTATGCAACGGATCGATACCTGCTTTTCTCGGTTTTGAATTGACTGTAATCTTAAATTGGTTTTCCTTTTTGATGATCTTATGTTTTTTGAGATAGATCAAACTGTCTTTGCCAGCCTTACTCTTTCCATACACACCAATGTCGATCCAATCGTTGATGGCCACCGGAGATTCAATACCGGCACTATCGGCTCGCACTTTTTCAGCAGTGGTATAAAGCGTTACTTCAAATTTATCTTTGCCTTTCTCTTTGTAGAACGCAGAATCTGCCTTGTTTTCAAAAAGAGTGATTGTTTGAAACATATCCTTGATCAGATATTGCATGCTGTCGGGTGTTACTTTACGAATCTCTTTCAACAAATCTGCAGAAGTTGGATACGGTGAATCTTTGAAACGCCATTGATTATTAAATCTGCGGAAAGCAGCATTTACACTGTCTTCACTAATATAATCTTGCAAAGCATAGAAAATCAATGAAGCTTTTTGATAATGAATGTACCCTTGACCTTCCACCAATTCCAGGGGTTGTTCTTTTTTACGTTCACCTGCTCTACCCGAAAGGTATCGGTCTAATTCATATTTGAGATAGCGCTCAATAATCTCGGGTGTGAATTTATGTTTCAATACCATGAGTGCCGAATATTGCGACATGCTTTCGCTCAACATGGCGTTTCCTTTTACACCAGCTTCCATTACCTGATGACCCCACCACTGATGGGCCACTTCGTGTGCAGTTACATAATATGGATAGTCAATATCTTTATCTGGATCTTCAATCTTCGCAATAAAGCCAATACCTTCGCTAAATGGAATGGTATTAGCAAATGATTGTGCGAAATTTGAATAGCGTGGAAACTCCAGAATGCGCACCTGACGATATTGGTAAGGGCTAAAGTTTTTGGAGTAATAAGCGAGCGCATCTTTCATGCCCTCCATCATTTTATCAATATTGTACTCATGGCCTTTATGGTGATACACTTCCAGATTGATGTCGTTCCATTTATCTCGTTTTACTTCATAGCGTGCGGAGATAATGGAAAAGAAATTGCACATCGGTGCATCCATCTTATAATGGAAAAATTTGCGATTTCCTTCTTCCCATTCTTTTTGAAGATAACCCGGTGCAATTGCCACCTGATCTTTATCCGTGCTGAGCACAATTTCAAACTGAACATGGTCGGCATCGTCTCCAAACAAACTTTGTGATAAGCCACGTGGATCGTTGCGTTCCATCATCCGCTCTTTAGCTGGCAGCTTTTTCTCTTTGCGATCGTTGTCGTCACTCATTTCATACCCTTCGTTGTATCCAAGGGTAGGGAAATACAAGTTATTGAAAAAGGTTCCATTGTAAACAACGTTGGTATTCGATGCATTTGTTTCGGTGAAGCCGTTGGTTTTAAATACAGTTTTAAAATCCATCCTTACACTATCGCCAGGTTGCAGTGCATCGGCTAAGTGATAAATAGTATATTTGAATTTGTCAAACTTTTCTTTGACACCGTTTTTGCGATTAAACTCCAGCTTTTCAGTTTTAACAAGGCTAGATGCATTTTCCTGAATGTGAATGTCAGAAATGGGTGCGTTGGTTTTGTTTTTCAAGTAGAAATATCCTTCAGCTGTGAAATCTCGAGTACTTGGAAATACATCTACTTTTAGATTGATATGAGTTATGCGTGGCTGCGGAGTGAATTCAAACTTCTTCAACGTTTTTTCATAATCCACCTGTAGTGCTTCGCGCTCGTCTTTATTGGTGTATTCGTTCACCACATTCGTATTGTAGAATATGTAGAATCCGGTTGACACAAATAGAGCAACTGATGAGATGATCAGGGCCATCAATGGACGTGTTAGTCGAAGCTTGCCTGCCTTCCAACGCATGGTAATTACGTCTTCCGATCCACGTGATGAAAAGATAACGGCTATGGCGAAAAGAAGTGCAGCAAAAGCTAACCAGTAAATCTTAAACCAACTAAAAGGTAATACAAAATGACCGTACACATTCATATCTGAATAGGTTTCTAAGCCACCACTGCCAAATCTGAATAACGAGTGCTCAATTCCTATTTGCGGCATAAAATCAAAAATTATAAAGAGGGCAACAGCTACGGCAAATCCAAGAAATTTGTTGTTCACCATCACATGAATGAACATGGAGAGCAGTGTATATAGAACTAAAAATGCTAGTGTTTCAGTGTACATCGTTCCGATGTAAATGCCCAATTCAAATTTATAATAGCCATAACTCATCTGAATGAAAATGCCACTAACAATCAGGCCAGCTATCAGAACGATGTAAACCAGAAGCAGTCCCAAAAATTTAGAAATCAAGCTGATAAAGTCGGGCATCGGCATTGCATCGATGATTAGATTCAGATTGACTGATCTTTCTTTCCATACTAATTCGCCTGAATATAAAACGGCTATAATTAGAAAGAATAAATTGAAACTCCCCAATAAGCCCAGTATCGTATACGTGGTAGGATACGAACTCGTGCCAAATAATTCATTCAGGTTTATAGCGTTCACTAACAGCAATAGAATTCCCGCAATCACGATGGCTAAGAAGGGAATCTCTTTAAACACCATTTTGAAGTAGAAAACAGTAAGCTTGATTAGCTGGCCAAAATGTGTGGCGAAGTTGGTATATTGTGTGGCTACGGGAATTTTTGTTTCTTCTGGCCTGATGCGATTTGTTTGATCCTTTATTGCTTTGGTGCGGAAGAATGAACCACGAACTACATTGAAACTAAAGGCGAAATGGTTGATTAATAAAATCACTATTCCAACGCCTACCCAAAGAAGACGATTGTAGAGAATGTATCCTTCGAATGGAATTTGTAATGTATTCTGTTCACCCGGAGTCCAATACTGAACATAAAAACTAAGCGCTCTCACGCCAAACGGATCTAATAAAGATGCAATTTCCTTTTGTTCCAGGTCTCGCAAGAGTGAACTCGTACCGATATAAAGAACTAACAGCAAAATTCCTTGGGTATAGATGACAATCGATTTTCGCGAAAGCGCGCCACTGGCAAAGAAGATAGCACCTGTAAAAAACATGTTAGGTACTACGAAAATGAAAAACGGATTCCAATACGTGGCTAGGTTAAATGGTAACAATCGTTCTGTCTCGCGCGTTGGCCACAGGTCTCCAATCATAAATGCCAGAGGCAAACTAGCCGCAACTAACAATAATATTACAAATGATCCCCAGAATCTTCCCATCAGGTAGTGAAACTTCTTAATAGGTGTACTGAAGAGAATAGCTTCCGTATTGTGCTCAAAGTCGCGCAACACC
>DGYK01000069.1:20901-39895 GCA_002398365.1 Flammeovirgaceae bacterium UBA5008 | reverse complement strand
AGAGTCGCGCAACACCGCTACACCCATAATGGCGGACGAAATCAGTGTCATGAAAAATCCCATGATAGCGATCATCCGTCCAATTACAATAGGCGAGTTTTCTTTTACCTGACCTACTGCACCACCAATTTGTACGGCATCGGTTGTAACTGCAAGAAGGCATATTGTAAACATGAGCCCAAAGTAGATGTAATTAGCGGCTCGCGCTTTTCGGTAGTTTAATTCGAATAGAAAAATACTTTTAAACATAGTTTTAATCGTAATGATGGAATTAGCTTATAAACTAAGCAACAATTTCTTTTTGCATGCCTCCAAAAATATGTGAGAAGTATACATCTTCTAAATCGGCAGGTACACTTTCAAAGTCGTTTTCCGGTTGTTGATCACTGAGTATGGAAATAATTGGATTGCCTCCAATCATTCGTTCAGAAATGACATTAAATTTAGCGCGATAACTTTCGAGTTCAGATTTAGTAATTCTCTTTTTCCAAACTCTTCCTTCCACCTCTGCAATGGCATCCAGCGGGCTTCCTTTGTAAAGTACCTGTCCTTTGTTAATGATAGCCATGTCGGTGCAAAGTTCTTTCACATCTTCTACGATGTGCGTAGATAAAATCACAATTGTATTTTCTCCGATTTCAGAAAGCAAGTTTAAAAAGCGATTCCGTTCGGCAGGATCCAATCCGGCAGTCGGCTCATCTACAATGATCAGTTTTGGATTTGCGATCAACGCTTGTGCGATACCGAAGCGCTGCTTCATACCACCGGAGTAACCTCCTAAATTTTTATTGCGTGCTTGCCACAAATTTGTTTTGTTCAAAAGGGCTTCGACAAGCGCTTTGCGTTCTCCTTTGTTGCTGATTCCTTTTAAAACAGCTAAGTGATCGAGCAAGGTGACGGCATCAATTTTAGGATACACTCCGAATTCTTGTGGCAGGTAGCCTAGTATTTTTCGCACTTCTTCTTTTTGAGTCAGCACGTTTATATCTCCCAATTGGATCGATCCACTGTCTGCTTCTTGTAGAGTTGAGATCGTTCGCATCAGCGAAGACTTGCCCGCTCCATTTGGACCAAGCAAACCGAACATGCCTTGATTAATCGTTAGGGTTACATCTTTCAATGCCTGCACGCCATTGGCGTAGGTCTTATTGAGGTTTTGAATTACGAGTTGCATGAGTATGAATTTGTGTGATGGGTTTAATTTTATACTTGAGAAGTTAAGTTATGAGAGTTTTCAATTATTGGCCTAAATTAGAAAGCAATATTAAAAGTAATACGGAAGAATAAATTGTCAGCTGTTTTTGCCAATTGATAATCGCCATAGCGATAGAATACCGCTCCTCCTAACCCATAATAGGCTACATTTGAATACTTCCACCGGATCAGGTTATTAAACCCTAGTCCGGATTCGATAAAGCCTTTATCGAATGGTTTAAATTCTAGGGTGCTACTTATATGACTGTTTCTGTTTTCCAAGTCGCCAATACCCGCATGTTGGTAAATTACTAACTCAGGTTTACTGTAACGTGTATCAAAAAACACATTGCCAAAGTTGTGATTCAGAAAAATACTAGCATACCGCGATGCGGTAAACTCGTATAGCTTCATGGTTTGAAAAAACTCATCTACGAAAATACCTTCCACTTGGCGGGCTCCGCGTCCGTTATATAATCTGCCGTACGGAGCCAATCCATCAACCCATCCGGCATGAATCGCTAACCGCGTTTTGCCTTTAGGACGATGTTTGAATTGAAAACGAGCTGAGAAATCATATTTGCTATAATTGAACTTTTGTGCATCAAAAAGATCTAACGTTTTAGTGTAAGTAAAAGAAATCAAAGGCCACTCTCGTCCCAGAAATATTTTCTTCCCGGCCAGTTGCATATAATTTTCACTGGTAGAGTAGCGCAACGAAACTCCTGTTTCTGCTATCGAGAACGCAGAGAGCGGCTCGTTGTTAAACAACAACTGGTAATTATATGCAGGAGTAATTTGATTCTTAGATACGAAGGCAATTGAATGAAGTCGCGGCATCAGGCGATAGCCCAGCTCTCCTTTATACGTTTCAGTTCGATCATATTGCGAACTCAAAAATTTTCGGATACTTTCGTTGGTCGCAATCAAATTTTTGTTTTGCCCTTCATGTCCATATCCAGTTTCGTAGATATCATAGGCATACGATAAGGTTAAATGAAAATCTCTGTCTGGATTTATGTTAAAACGCATTTCGCCACCGTACTTCCAGCGCTCGTCTTTAAAACCATAGGCTGCATATCCACCAACCCGTAGCGACTTTGAAAAACGATTGCTGGTGTATAGACCAGCTCCTAATCGAAAGCCTTCAAAGCTATTGATGCGTGCAATTTTAGTGAGGTCAATTTCAAAAGGACCGAGCGGCCATGCTTGTGTAGCGAAGGCTTCCAATCCTTTATCCAACCAACTGAATTTTCGCATAACCGAATCGATCGTCACGTAAGTCTGGCCTTCTTTCGAATCAAGCGGACTCGTGCGGAATTTGGCAAGCATCTCATTATTCAATTCAGGTTTTGGCAAGGTGAGATCAACCTTGATGTCGCCAAATGAAGATTTTTTCATTGCTGGATTGATTTGAACATCGCGAATAAAGCTGCGATGTTGCACCATCAGGTGACTATCAAATATTTTAAATTCTTCGAAGTCGATGTCGGTATTGAGTTGTACCGGAAACCACTTGCCGTTTACTTTTTCATAATTCTGTTGAATCCGAATTTTGGTAAGAGCCAATGTATCAGCGGTACCTGCGATAATATTTTTGATGGCATACCCATCGGTGCTGATGGAAACCATTCCTTTCAAACCCGTTATCAGCTTTCCTTTACGTGGTTCAAATTGGATGATGTAAACGGTGTCTTGATCAAGATAAGTTGTATCGGTCAAATAGAAGTCATAACGATCTTCCGAATTTTTGCTGATCGGATTCAAAAAATCTTTTCCAAGCAATGAGATATTATCGCTATAAAAGGAGAATGGTTGGTAGTCGGTAGCTACATTGGCAAATAACGGACTTTTAAATCCGGAGGCGCGAAATCCGATCAACGTTTCTTTCGAACGACCAGGGTTCATTACTTGCTTTTCGGTCACCGATTCACTCATGAAAAAGTGCATTTTACCTGTAATGCTGTCGAAGCTCAGGAGCTCTTTGTCTTTTTTAGATAGCTTGGCCGTGTCGGTTTTCTCTTTCAGCTTGCTCACTTTATCTTTAAAAGCAGCTGTGGGCTCGCTACCTTTCATGATAAGTTTATTGTACGAGTTGTATTGGTACGAATTTAAATTATCCGGATTGTGCTGTTTTTTATTTTTAACGGCATTACGGATGATACGAAATGCCGGGTTTTCTTCAGCCTTGAAAACCACTTCATTTAAAACCGTAACACTTGGTGCCAATCGGATAATTCTGTTTTTCGCGAAATACGAAGCGGGTAACTTGATTCTTTGGTAACTCACATGGGAGATTGTGATCTTGCCCGAATAACCAGCCGGCAGAGTAAGTGTAAAATTGCCTTCTATATCAGTAGTAGTCCCTCGAATGCCATCATCCAATACTAGGTTGGCGAAAGCAATCGGCTCAACTTTAACACTGTCAATAATTTTACCAGTAATGGTTTGCGATTGCACGTAATGCGCAGCTCCTAAAAGAAGGAGGGAAGCTAATAACTTTCTCACAGAATGGATTTGCCCAATCAGTAGCATAGGGTAGTAAATAATTACACCCTAGACGCAAGTTTTAGCCAAAGTTATTGAGTAAGTTCTTTATTTTACCAACGACAGAATAGGTCGGATGAGTGCATTTATTTGCTTGCTCAACGATCCAGCCATTCTTTAAATTCCTGCACGCGTTCGCGGGCTACAATGATATCCGAATCATCTGAACCCTGCAAACGCAGTTTTAAACGGCTATTGGTAAAGCTGATCATGTCCTGAATGGATTTGGAGTGGACCATATACTTCCGGTTGATCCGAAAGTAATCCGCAGGATTCACCATCGTTTCGAGTTGTTCGAGTGTATAGTCAAGAATATGTTTTCGTCCATCTGAAGTTTGCGCAAACGTTGTTTTCTCTAAACTGTAGAAGAAAAGAATTTCGTTGGTTTCGATAGATTTCAGGTGTTCACCTACCTTTACAATAAATCTTTCCTTGTATTTTTTGGTCAGCATATTCATGGCTTGGCCGATGCTTTCCAATAGTTTGCTTTGAGCCGGAGCGGTCAGCGTCTGGTATTTTTTCAGAGCCGTGCGCAAATCGGCTTCATCTACCGGCTTGAGAATATAATCTATGCTATTCACTTTAAATGCTTTGAGCGCATATTCATCATAAGCGGTGGTGAAGATCACGGGAGATTTGACTTCGCATTGATCGAAGATGGAAAAGCTGATGCCATCGGCCAACTGAATATCCATTAAAATCAGATCGGGAGCAGCATGGGAGTTGAGCCAATTCACGGCTTTTTTTACTGAGTCAATTGAGGCTAATATAGTAGCTTCCGGCACAATCGACTTGGCTAATTTTTCTAGTCGCTGTGCTGCCTGAGGTTCGTCTTCAATGAGTAGTATTTTCATTAGGCATCTTTCAACTTAAACAATTACCGGCAACTTTACGCGAAACACATCACCGGTATTTTCTACCACCACTTTTTGATTACTCAAAAACTCATAACGCCTTTGAATATTTTCTAAACCAATCCGGCTGGAACCTTCGCCCGGTATGTTCTTTTTTTGCAGATTATTTTCCACGACAATATATTCAGTTTCCATTCGAACTTCGATGTAAAGTGGTTGATCTTCGGCAATCACATTGTGCTTGATCGCATTTTCAATCAACATCTGCAATGCCAGTGGAGCCACTTGTCCTTTTGCATTTTCAAGACTGACTTTCAAATTTAATTTCTCGCCAAAGCGAATTTGCTGCAAGTACAAATAGGAATCTAAAAATTTTACTTCTTCTGCCAGCGATACTAATTCCTTATCCCGCGTGTCGAGCACATAGCGATACACCTCAGAAAGTTGTTTGATAAACTTAGCTGCCTTGTCCTGATCTTCGTACACCAAGTTGGTAAGTGCATTTAAACTGTTGAAAAGAAAATGCGGGTTCACCTGATTTTTTAAGCTTTCATATTGCGCAGCCACGCTTTCTTTTTTCAGTCGTTCGGCATCTACAGCTGACTCTCTCCAATTCAACAAAAACGATCGCCCCGTCATAAACATCGTTATAATCAGTGTGATGATGATGGTCGAGTAATACGTGCTGTCCAGTTCATCACCCACATCAAAGCCAAACACAAAGCGAAATAGAAACACCAGCCCATAAACGGAACATACGGTATATACTACCATCCCTGCCAATCCGGACACCAGTCTTTTTAGTGGCTCTGTATGCCACGAAAAAAAATAATCGAGTGATTGACTAAGATACGCGTTGCCCATCCATAAGGCAATCCATAAAGATGAAGTAAAGGCACCAATCCATATTAAAGCACTGAAGTGGGTGCAGCATTCCCGCCAGATAAACCAACTCATCACAAAGCCTGCCACCACCAACCAAAAGATAGTGATGCTGTTTTCTTTTAGAAATTTGATGATGCTGGGTCTCATGCGCGTATCATTTCATATTCAAATCTACAAATGCAGCCTGCTATTTACTTACAATTTTTAAGTAATCCTTGCGTCATACCTTTCCCCCACACCGGTGCCAGCGGATTTTCAGATTTAAAAGTGTCAAATTTCTCCAACGCTTTTTTTGCTGTGCCACATGCTTCCTCCGTAGAAGCTCCAAAGAATCGTGCGGTGCCCAGTTGCATTTGTGCGAGTAAAGAAAGCGCGCGCGGATTTTCTGGATTCATATTCAATGCCTTGTTGTAAGTTTGAAAGGCCAGAGATGAGTACTGTTGACCGCGAGTTGCTGGATCAACCGTTACCCGAATCATATACACAAAACCTTCCAGCGCAATCAACTCTGATTCGTTTGCATTTATCTTTTTAGCATTTTCAATGGCAGCCATGGCCGCATCCAAGTAGCCGTCTTTCTTAGCAGCCTCAGTTGAGTGAGTGGCCATCATCAACGAACCAAACGCACTGTAATAGTAAGGCTCCCATTTTGTTTTTTCTGCGCTGGCAATCCGATCCAAAGCATTCACAGCGGGCTGCAATTCTTCGATTGTTTCTGCTTGGTACACAATTTGAATTTGTTTCGCCATTTGCTCTTTGTACTTCGCATCATTGGCCAAGACAGAAATCTGAATGAATAGAAAAAGGGATAAGGCAACTGTTTTCATAAGATTTAAAATTTAAGTTTTAGATTTTAAAGATTCGGTAATTGATTGACTGATTTATTTTTTGAAAGAGTGATGAACACTCCGAGAAACACAAACTGGTTAGCAGGCTGTTGAATGGCTCTGCTCTTATACAACCCGTCATTGGCTGGCGTATCGCTATATTGGTAACCGAAAATGTTATCGTTGTTCAGCAGATTTGTGCATGAGAAATAAATGATCAAATTAGGCTTCGGCAGGTAGGCAAAGTTTACGCTCAGGTCATGATAATCTGGCGTGCGATCCGAATTGAACTGCGTATTATTCGGATTGGTGTAGGGTCTGCCGCTGCTATAACTATACGTAGCACCTACCTGTGTTTTTAGCGCTGAAATGAAGTGCTTATATACGGCTGAGAAATTATGCTTCGAAGCAAACGTAGGCACTGCCGCAGCCGGATAATTAATATAATCGCGCTCGGTGTCCAGATAGGAGTACGACAACCAGTAATCCACATTTTTAATCGTCTCGCTATCGCGCCAGAAAAGTTCCACACCACGCGCATAGCCATTGCCTGCATTGTTCAGGTTATTCGCATTTCCGTTGACGAACTTCACTAGGTTATTGTATTGTTTGTAATATACTTCCACCCGAAACGCCTTGCGATCCGTAATCACTTGATAGTTCAAAATGAAATGCTCCGCCTTCTCAGATTGTAACGCTGGGTTCAATCGCACATATTGATTTTTAGGCGACTGCCGAAACATTCCATAAGCAAACGCAAACTGTCCTTTTTTGCCGGGCTTATAAGCAACCGACAACCGCGGATCTACACTCACCGCATTCGTGAGGGAGTTGTGTTCAAAGCGACCTCCTGCTTTCGTAATAAATTTAGTGTGCAGCAACACTTGAGCTTCCGTAAAACCCGAACTGATCACTTCATGAAAAAATACCTTCTGACTTTCTTGTGTGGTGGTGTTAAGTTGATATGCCTCATAGTTTCGCTGAATCACCTCACCACCCATACGCCATTCCAAATTCTCATTCGCAGCATATTCACTTACTACTTTTGTGTGTGTGCCACTCTCACGTTCACCAATTGGCTTGCCATCCAATAAGATTGCATTTTCATTATACGTGTACGAAAATCCCCCACGGATATTCCAGTTTTCATTCAGCGGTTGCAGATAGGAAGCATTGCCGTAATGATAGGTGTTGGTCAAATCATACGATTGCTTTTTAGCAGGGTCTAAAATATCGTGGTTGTACAACTGCATCGAAGAGCGATTGAAGTTGCCATACAATTTCAACATCCCTTCTTTGCCCACTTGCGTGCGATAGGCCGCGCTTCCTTCCAGCGCTTGAGGAGGTGTGATCCAATCAATGCGCTGATCAATCAATCCAAAGTACGGACGAATATCGGTGTACTGAATTTTTCCCGACAGCGAAGATCGCTTCCAAACTTGCGTGTGCGCCACATCGGCACCCACTGATAAAATCCCAATGTCCGTTTGATTCGACTCCGCTTTATCTTTCGAGTTCAATACCAATGCCGAAGAAATCGCCTGACCGTATTCAGCCGAGTATCCACCCGTGCTGAAGCTCGTACCTTTAAACATGAAAGGCATGAATCTTCCACGCGATGGCGTGTTGGGCGCAGCGGCACCATACGCATCCAGCACCACCATGCCATCGATGAACGTGCGCGTTTCGTTGCCATCGCCACCGCGCACAAACAACCTACCACTTTCGCCAACTTTTTGTGTGCCCGGCAATGTATTCAATGCACCTGCAATGTCAGCCGTTGCTCCCGCTGTCATCGCAATGTCCAGCGGCTTCAATACCGTTCTGCGTTTCTCTTCACCTGCCGTAAACGATCCGGCTGAAATCGTGACACCATCCAGTACATTCGCTTCTTCTTCCAGCACGATATTGACCACCACATCCTTTCCCTCCAGTGCAATGGCTTGCGAGTACGCCTTGTATCCCACGAAAGTGGCGACCAAAATTTGCTCACCTTTTTCGTCCGTCTTAAAAGAAAATTTTCCTTCCGCGTCCGAGCTGGTGCCATCATACGAATCTTTGATCATCACATTCGCGCCAATCACCGCCTCACCCTGCGTGTCTTTCACCACACCCGAAACTTTTGTTTGTGCGAAAGCGCAAGAGCTTACTAAAATCAATGCTGCCAGTATCTTCATAACTTTTTTTGCTCGATTACACGGTAAAAGTGCACGCAACCGGCAAGCAATTCGAATCACAATTACCCGCCTGTAGAAGAAGCCCGATGAGTTGTCAAAAACCGACACTGAAATTTTTGGGGCCTGGCCAAGCGAGGCGCAAGGCCACCGGGCTGTTCGCTACAAGTCCCCCGCCAACATTCTTTCGCGTATCGGGGGCTTTTCGCTGCCATCCCTGGCCCAGCCAGCACGTAGCCTGTGCTGTCGTGAAGTGCATCTGTCATTCCAAAATTCCCTGAATGAAATTCCTCATCCTCGGTCTGTGTCCTCACAGACCGAAATAACATAACTAAACCCACATCCTCAGTTGTGTCCTCACAGTCCGAAACACTTTAACTTAACTCTCCTTCTGTTTCTTCAAAGACTCAACACCGACACCCTCGGTCTGTGTCTTCACAGACCGAAATAACATAACTAAACCCACATCCTCAGTTGTGTACTCACAGTCCGAAACACTTTAACTTAACTCTCCTTCTGTTTCTTCACAGGACTCAACACTTCGTTAGTAAATCAACATGCAACATTCTTTGATAGTGAGAAAAATGGTCTGTGAGGACACAGACCATGGATTTGTGCCATTTATTTGTGCGTGATTGTGACCCAAAATTCCCTGAACGAAAATCCCCAACTTTACCTTATTTTTGCTGATTCAAGTATTAACAAATTCGAAGAATCCAGCATTATGGCCGACTATAACAAAGAAGAGATTAAGAAGATCGAGCAAAAATGGCGCGAGGAGTGGCAAAAGCGCTCTGTTTATACCGTCACCAACGATACGACTAAACCAAAATATTATGTGCTCGATATGTTCCCTTACCCTTCGGGTGCGGGGCTGCACGTTGGCCATCCACTCGGCTACATCGCTTCCGATATTGTGGCACGCTTCAAGCGCATTAAAGGCTTTAATGTGTTGCATCCCATGGGCTTCGATGCATTTGGTTTACCGGCCGAGCAGTATGCGCTAGAGCATGGCATTCATCCTGCAGTCTCCACAGCCGATAACATCAACAATTTCAAACGGCAGTTAGGTAACATCGGCTTTAGCTACGATTGGAGTCGCGAGGTGCAAACCTGCGATCCTACCTATTACCGCTGGACGCAGTGGATCTTCTTGCAAATCTTCGATAGCTGGTTCAATCGCAAAAAGCAAAAGGCAGAGCGCATCGTGGAGTTGATCAAATTATTTGAGGCAGAAGGAAATCAACGTCATCCTGTTCCCAACACAAAATTCAATCCTGATGGATATCCGGGTCAAAACTTTACCGCTGCGCAGTGGAAAAGTTTTGATGAAAAAGTACAGCAGGAGATTTTAATGCAATACCGCTTGGCCTACCTCGCATACACCGATGTGAATTGGTGCGAAGCGTTGGGAACGGTTTTGGCGAATGATGAAGTAATCAATGGAGTCAGCTATCGTGGCGGATTTCCGGTAGTGAAAAAGCAAATGCGCCAATGGAGTTTGCGTATCACTGAATATGCCGACCGCCTGTTGAAAGGCTTGGAAGAAATCGACTTCAGCGAGTCGATGAAAGATATTCAGCGCAACTGGATTGGCAAGAGCGTAGGAGCGGAGATCAAATTCTCCATTCATAATTCGCAAAACGCAGTCCTTGTCTTCACCACCCGCCCTGATACCATTTTCGGTGTGGACTTTATGGTGATTGCGCCTGAACATGATTTGGTAAAGCAAATTACCACTGAAGCACAACGTGATGACATCGAAAAATATTTGAAGTATGTGGAGAGCCGCTCGGAGGTCGACCGCATGGCCGAGGTAAAGAAAATTACCGGAGCCTTCACCGGTGCATATGCCGTCAATCCATTGAGCGGAAAACAAATTCCGATCTGGATCAGCGAGTATGTGTTGGCCGGATACGGCACCGGAGCCATCATGGCTGTGCCGTGTGGCGATGAGCGCGACCACAAATTTGCGAAACACTTTAAGTTGCCGATCACAAACATCATTGGTTCGCATTACAATGGTGAAGAAGCCAACGCTACCAAAGATGCGATATTGGAAAATTCCGATTTCCTCAATGGCGTATTGATGCGCGATGCGGTAGACATTGTCATTCAGAAGTTAGAAGAAAAAGGAATTGGCAAGAGACAGGTGAATTACAAGATGCGCGATGCCGGTTGGAGCCGTCAACGCTATTGGGGCGAACCGTTCCCGGTGGTGTTCAAAGATGACATGCCGTATGCTATGAAAGAAAGCGAGCTGCCGCTAGAGTTGCCGCCTTCCAATAACTTTAAGCCTTCCGGCAATGGCGAGGGTCCGTTGGCCAACCTGACCGAGTGGATCAACTTTTCTCCGAACTCCAAGCGCGACAGTAACACGATGCCTACGCACGCGGGTGCTGCCTGGTATTTCTTGCGCTACATGGATCCAAAAAATCCAAATGCTTTCGCAGATAAAAAAGCCCTTGACTATTGGGGACAAGTAGATGTGTATGTAGGCGGAGCCGAACATGCCGTAGCTCACTTGCTCTACTCACGCTTGTGGACCAAAGTCCTTCATGATTTAGGCTACCTCAATTTTGACGAGCCATTCAAGAAGTTGATTAATCAGGGAAAGATTACTGGTGATTCGAGATTTGTGTATAGGGTTAGAGGAACCAATAAGTTTGTTTCTTTTGGTTTACGAGATCAATATCAAACTGATGAATTGCATGTAGATATAAGTAGAGTTAATGGTTTGGAATTAGATTTGGAGTCATTTAAAAAGTGGAAACCAGACTTTGCAAGTGCGGAATTCATCCTTGAAGATGGAAAATACATTTGTGGATCAGCCATTGAGAAGATGAGCAAGGCATACTATAACGTAGTTAATCCCGATCAGATCATAGATAACTATGGAGCGGATACACTTCGGATGTACGAAATGTTCCTCGGCCCGTTGGAAGCATCGAAGCCGTGGAGTACGCAGGGGATTGATGGTGTTTACAAATTCTTGCGCAGAGTGTGGAATTTGGTACACGATCAGGCCGGAAACTTTAAAGTGAGTGATGCAGCGCCTTCGCGGGAAGAATTGAAAGTGTTGCACAAAACAATTAAAAAGGTAGAGCAAGACATTGAGAATTTCTCGTTCAATACTTCCGTGAGCGAGTTTATGATTTGCGTGAACGAATTGAGTTCACTCAAGTGTAACAAGCGCGCTATTGTAGAGCCATTGATTATTGCCATATCGCCATTTGCTCCGCACATTGCCGAAGAGCTGTGGGAAAAACTGGGACACACCGAAAGTATTCTTACCGCCTCGTTCCCTAAATACGATGAGCAATATTTAGTAGAAAGCACATTTACTTACCCGATTTCCATCAATGGTAGAGTACGTGCCGAAATGGAATTTCCGTTGGATATGCCAAAAGAAGACATCGAGCGAATTGTATTGGCTTCTGAAATCGTTCAAAGATGGACGGAAGGCAAACCACCTAAAAAGATGATTGTGGTGCCGGGAAGAATCGTAAACGTGGTGTTGTAGGATTGCACGCAAAGCCAGCAAAGGAGTTTTGGAGATAACTAATCGATAGGCTTACTTGGTATCTTAGCGACTTTGCGTGCAATAATATACTCGCAAGGCTTTATTTGTATGAAGAACATTCTCCTTCACTACGGCACACCGTTTGAAAATGCTACACTGGAGTTAATATCCGGTGGACTCATCAACCAAACATGGAAAGTTGATGCCAATGGAGAGAGTTTTATTCTACAGCGCATCAATCACAATGTATTTAGCGATCCACGAAAAATTGCTAGCAACGTTCGCTTATTGGCCAATCACTTACAGTCTATAAATTCAAGTTATCGGTTGATTGCTCCGATAAAAACAACCGCAGGTGAGGAGTTAGTCCATGAGGCCGATGGCTATTTTCGATTAATGCCATTCGTAAAAAACTCCAAAACTATTCATGTGGTGGAAACATCCGCGCAAGCGTATGAAGCCGCCTTTCAATTTGGTCAATTCACACAAGCGTTTTCAAAATTCGATGCGTCACAACTTCAAACAACCATTCCCGATTTTCATAATCTGAAATTCAGATACCAGCAATTTCTTGATTCACTGCAATCAGGAAATACACAACGCATGAAAGCCTGTAGCGAAGAAATAAAGGAAATCGAGCGCTATCATTTTTTGGTCGATCAATACACCGGCATCATTCACAATCCGGCATTTAAACAGCGAGTCACTCATCACGATACGAAAATCAGCAACGTACTTTTTGACAGCAACGACAAAGGACTTTGCGTGATCGATCTGGACACGGTCATGCCCGGTTATTTCTTCAGCGATGTGGGCGACATGATGCGCACCTACTTATCTCCGGCCAACGAGGAGGAATCGGACCTAACCAAAATTGAAGTGCGTCCGGATTATTTTCTTTCCATTGTGCAAGGGTATTCGGATGCGATGAAAGACGAACTTTCCGCGGAAGAAGGCAATACATTTTTCTTTGCGGGACAGTTTCTGATTTACATGCAAGCGTTGCGGTTCTTAACCGATTATTTCAATGACGACCGCTATTACGGAGCTCGCTATGAAAATCACAACTTTATCAGGGCGCAAAATCAACTGAAATTGCTTCATCAATTTACCACACTTAAAATTCGATGAATCTCTATAATTAATTAACTATTTGCGTTGACTTTTTGACTTTTTCAAGTTAGCTTGAAATTGAAACACCCTAACTCCCTCACCATGAAATTCACTGATATTCTAGGAGTATTTAAGCAAGGAAAGTCTACGGCTCGCAGTCACATGAAAAACCTGATTGAAATGGCGGCTGTGGATGGCAACTTTGATTCAGCTGAATACGACCTGCTCAAATCTATTGCTAAACGCAATAACATTTCAGAAACTCAGTTGAAGGAAATAAAAAGCAATCCAAGTAACGTTGTTTTTGAAGTACCTGCCGATCCAAAAGAAAAATTTGATCAGTTGTATGATTTAGTACACATGATGAGCATTGACCAGTCTATTCATCAGGAGGAAATGAAACTGTCGCATATTTTTGCTATCAAATTCGGCTATAAAAAAGAAAACGTGAAAGAATTGGTGGATACAATTCAAAGCAATATTAAAAACGGACAGAATCACGCGGAAGCAATGAAGAGGGCTTTGTTCTTAATCGGCTAATCGGTAATACAATCATTCAATTTTTTTAAAGTCCCGGTTTTTCTATCGGGACTTTTTGTTGCGCGGCTTGGGCATACCTTTGTTACCGCCTCTATCTTTGATGGTAGTTTTCTTTACTTTCTGCTTCGAGGTGCTTTGGATGATGTAACTCAGACCAAAATTAACCGAGAGATAAATTTCACGTCTTTGTCCGGATAAATCAGGCGCTCCCGGCAGGTTGTTAATATCGGGTGTTCCACTTGGCTTTTTCAATTGATCCAGGTAACTCGATTGACGCGGATCGAAGATTCCAAAGTTTACCCGGCCATCAAAGTTTAAACTCCAGTTGTCATTCAGGTCAAAATCAGAATGTAGTCCAACACCGGCAAAAAGTTGAAAGGCATTGAACTTATCAGTTGATACATATTCTTGTTGATCTACTGAGGGAATAAAAACACCATCATAGGCAACGATATAACCGGGGGTAATAGGAACACTTACTCCCGAAGGAAACCGAACTTTCGAAGAAGTGTGCGTTATCAATTCTCGGCCACTGATGAGATAATTAAAGTTAAGGGCAGCTACTGCACTAAGTCTGAAAAATGCTAAGTCATTAATGTGTAATTTGAGTGCTATCGGCAAGCTGATATAGTCCATTTGAATATCCCGTGTGCCTACCTCACCACCAATGGTATTTTTAATAATGTACTTCTGGCCGATTTGAAGATACGTAGGTGTAATCAGGTAGCCGTATCCAAGCTTATCAAGTCCATACGAAAACCCGATCGGGGAGGCGCGCAAGGTGAACTGCCCGAAATACCGCGGATCTTTTTGGAGGCCTTCATCGATGGTGATAGGCGAATTTAGTCCGACAATCAAGCCAAACGACTCTACGTTCTGACTCCAAAGCCGGCCAGACGTGAGTAAAAGTACTGCAATAGCGACAACGACTCGCATTGTGGGGTAGTATTTAGGGATTCAATCGGCTGACAGCCAAATCAAAGGATGTCAGTCGGTTTTCACAACTAACAAAACTAAGACAATTAATCAAATACACATGGTCTTTACATTTTGAATAGCTTATTTTGAGGTTCATGAAGGGAATTTTTACTGAATATAAGAACGATCTGAGACTAAAGGGAAATATATACATCACCCTGATTTTGAGCCTGACTTTGGTCATGCTCTTATACTCTGTTAGCCGGATTGCCTTTTTCTTGTTCAACACTGCCTTTTTCCCTGATATGACCTGGAGCAGAATGATGCTTATTATGTGGGGTGGTTTGCGTTTCGATTTGGCAGCTACACTCTATTCCAATTCGCTGTTTATTCTTTTGATGATCACGCCACTGACGCTCCGCTTCAAACCAGCTTACCGTAAATTACTGTTCTGGGTTTTTGTCATCTTTAACACTATTGCGATGGCAGTTAATTCGGCAGACATTATCTATTATCGCTTTACGCTTCGTAGAACCACTCTGAGTGTACTCGACCAGTTTGAGAACGAGACGAACATGGGTGCCTTATTTCTTCAGTTTATCTTGGATTACTGGTATGTGTTTTTGCTTTTCGTTGGATTAGTCGTGCTATTGGTAATAGGCGCACGAAAACTGATTCAATACAAAGGCCCGCAATTGAAAAAACCGATCGCATATTATGGATTTGGCACCTTGGGCTTTTTAGTTTCGATTGGGCTTTTCATTGGTGGCGCCCGTGGTGGCTTTCGCGAAAGCACACGACCCATTACGTTGAGTAACGCAGCTGCGTATGCTACCGAACCCAAAGATGTTAATCTGGTTTTGAATACACCATTTGCCTTGATGCGAACGGCTAAAGCCAACGTCATTCAGAAGGTGAATTATTTTACCAATGAGGAGGAGTTGAATAAAGTTTTTTCTCCCCTACGTCTTCCGGATACTGCTCGGGCGTTCAACAAAAAGAATGTGGTAGTCATTATTCTGGAAAGTTTTTCAAAGGAGTTTGTTGGAGCTTACCATCCGGACAAAATAAATCATCCGGGCTATACACCATTTTTAGATTCACTTATTGGTGTCAGTCATGCTTTTCAATATTCCATGGCCAACGGTCGCAAGTCGATCGATGCCATGCCTTCGGTGATTGCGAGCATTCCCTCCATTGAAGTGCCGTTCGTGCTTTCTCATTTTTCAGGTAATAAAATCAACAGCTTGCCCAATTTGTTACGAGAGAAGGGATACTACAGCGCCTTTTTTCACGGTGCGCCTAACGGATCGATGGGCTTTGATGCGTTTGCCCAGCAAAGTGGGTTTAATGATTATTTCGGAAAGGATGAATACAACCACAACGAAGATTTTGATGGCATCTGGGGTATATGGGATGAAAAGTTTATGCAATACTTCGCGCAGAAGATGAACACGTTTCAGCAGCCGTTTTATGCCAACCTGTTTACGCTTTCATCGCATCATCCGTATCAATTGCCTGAAGAATACCAAAATACATTTAAGGGCGGCCCGCGCCTGGTGCATCGCACGATTGAGTACACCGATATGGCGTTGAAGAAATTCTTTGCAAGTGCTTCTACTATGCCTTGGTTTAAGAACACGTTGTTTGTTCTTACGGCCGATCACGCTTCCGCGGAAATTGTGCACCCGGAGTACAATACAGCTTGGGGTTATTTTTCGATTCCGATCATCTTTTTTGAACCGAGCGAGTCCAAAGGATCATTTCAAAATCAATTGATTCAACAGGTGGATATCATGCCTACAGTACTTTCCTATCTCGGCTACGATCAACCGTATGTGTCATTTGGTAGAAATATTTTCAATCCACACGAGGTGCCTTTCGCATTCACCTACCTCAACAACCAATATCAATTTTTTCAGGGCAACTACTTGCTACAGTTTGATGGAAGTAAGTCCACCGCTTTGTATGACTTTAAGTCGGATCTATTTTTAAAAAAGAATTTGCTTCCAACGCTGTCCGATACCGTGAGCAAAATGGAAACGAAGCTGAAAGCATTTATTCAGCAGTATAACAACCGCATGGTAGACGATAATCTGACTCGTGAAGGAAGTCAGTTGAAAATAGCACGCCCGAAATAGGAATCTTTACGCCAGGTTGTGATACACGTTTTGCACGTCATCATCGGCCTCCAGTGCTTCGATGCATTTCAACACTTCATCCTGCTCAGCTTCGCCTAATTCTTTGGTAGTGGTAGGAATATATTGTAGCTCGGAGCTTTTGGCTTCAAGTTTCTTGGATTCTAAAAACTTTACCATGTGACCGAACTCGGCAAACTTGGTATAGATGATGGTTTCTTCTTCATCTCGCTGAATATCTTCGGCACCGGCATCAATCAAATCCAATTCCAACTCGTCCAGATTTAGTTTGGAAGGATCGAATTTGAAAACACCTTTGCGTTCGAACATAAATGATACCGATCCCGAATTGCCCATACTGCCATCATTCTTGGAAAAATGAAGGCGCACATTCGCTACTGTGCGGGTAGGGTTATCGGTAGCACATTCTACGATTACCGGCACACCGTGTGGTGCGTAGCCTTCGTAGATTACCTCTTGAAAATCCTTTTCTTCTTTCGAGGAGGCGCGCTTAATGGCGGAATCTACCCGATCCTTGGGCATGTTTACACCTTTCGCATTTTGAATCGCCATCCGCAGCTTGGGGTTGTTATCGGGGTTGGGGCCACCGTTTTTAACAGCCATGGCAATGTCTTTGCCAATGCGGGTAAAAGCTTTTGCCATCTTGTCAAAGCGGGCAAACATTTTGTGCTTTCGTTTTTCAAATATACGTCCCATAGGTATCGGTTATTTTCGTGCGGCAAAAATAGAAATTATTAGAATCAAAAATAGCCCGGGCTGATTACAAATCGGTAGCCGAGAAAGTATCGCCTTGCGCCATATCTCCGGTCTTAAAACCTTTCGAAAACCAGCGCACCCGTTGTTCTGAGGTGCCATGTGTAAATGAATCAGGTACTACTTGGCCCTGAAATTGCTTTTGCAGTCGATCGTCTCCAATCGCTGCCGCTGCATTCAGCGCTTCTTCAATGTCACCTTCTTCAATAAAACCACGGTCGTCTTTTGCATAGTGGGCCCACATGCCCGCCAGAAAATCAGCTTGAAGCTCCAGCTTGACTGAAAGTTTATTATATTCTTCCTCGCTCAACTTTTCGCGCATGGCATGCACCTTATCGGTAATACCTCGCAGGTGTTGAATATGGTGTCCCACTTCGTGCGCGATTACATACGCTTGAGCGAAATCGCCCGGAGCGTTGAGTTGATTTTTCAATTCCTCATAGAAACTCAGGTCGATGTAAACCCGCTCATCGGCACTGCAATAAAATGGCCCTGATGCCGAAGTAGCCGATCCGCAACCGGATTGGGTTTGGCCTCGAAACAATTCTAATGTAGGAAAACGATAGCCGGGTAATTGCGCCTGCCAAACATCTTCGGTGGAAGCCAACACCACGCTGACAAACTGCTTTAGCTCTTCTTCTTCAGGGCTAGACGCTAATGTAACGGATTGGGTTGGCCCTGAATCAATATTGGTTTGCTGAAGCAATGTAAGTGGATTAGTGCCCGTCAGCCAACTGATCAGCAAGATTACCACCACCATGCCCAAACCGCCTTTGCTCAACAGCCCACCCGGCAATCCACCTCCGCCACCACTGCTGCCGCGTTGGTCATCTACATTCGAGCTTTGTCTTCTTCCGGTCCATTTCATAAGAGATGAGGTTTAGTTATGAAGAATCAACGTTTTAGAAAGTTACCTGTACTGTTACCGTTTCACCTCCGCGTTTCACTTTCACCGGCACGGTTTGCCCTTTTTCAAATTTAGAAAGAGAATCCATGTACGCCTGAATGTCTTTGATAGCATAATCGCCAATCTGAATGATCACATCACCGGCAAGGATTCCACCTTTCTGAGCAGGCTTGCCCTCTGTAACGCCATCCACTTTTAATCCTTCCTCATTGGAAGTATAGCTGGGCATGACACCCATCGTCACTTTAAATGATCGGGCAGAACTCATGGATTTATTTTTTGTAGTGAGGAAGGCCAACTTGGGCTGACCATTTAGTTTTTCGGTTAAGCGAAAGATCAAATCCAAAATTTGTTTTTCACCTTCCACATTGATTTTCTCAGCGTCATCCGAAGGCTTATGGTAATCGCTATGCGAACCTGTAAAGAAGTGAAGCACTGGAATATTCTTCAGATAAAAGGAGGTGTGATCAGAAGGGCCAACTCCGGCAGAGTCAGTTTTGATTTTCAATTGATCGCTGGAAAGATTTTTGAGTAAAGGCTCCCACACAGGACTTGTACCGGTGCCACTCACGGCCAGACTCTTAGTTGCTGGATCTAAGC
>DGYK01000069.1:19501-20777 GCA_002398365.1 Flammeovirgaceae bacterium UBA5008 | reverse complement strand
AAGCGACCAACCATATCCATGTTGATCATGTAAGTGATTTTTTCTAATGGGATAGTGGGTTGTTCTGTGAAAAACTTGGAGCCATACAAACCCAATTCTTCGCCACTAAAGCAAATGAATAAAAAGTTGGTGGATTCTTTTACTTTGTTGGTTTGGAAATACCGAGCCAATTCTAAAACTCCGGCTACCCCCGAAGCATTATCATCGGCTCCATTATGGATTTTATTTTGTGGATTAGCATCTAATGAGCTCCCTTGATTTCCTAAACCAAGGTGGTCGTAATGCGCCCCAATCACCACCGTGTAGGGTGCTTTGTTGTCAATGAATCCAACAACGTTGTAAGCGGTGCCCTCAGCTCCGGTGCCATGCGCTCCCACTTTGAATGTAAATTTCTGGCTATAGCCTTTCCCATCACCTTTTGGCAACACGCCCATCTCTTTCCATTGCGATTGAATGTAATGTAATGCCAGCTTTTCTCCGGCTGTGCCGGTGCCTCTGCCTTCCAGCGAATCGCTGGATAATACTTCAATGTGTTTTTTGATTCGGGCGGAACTAACCTGAGCGGAGAGGTTGACGGAAATTAAAATTCCCATCAGGAAGAGCAATGATTTTTGCATGGTTAAATCGGTTGATATAGACTGGAAATTTACATCCTTAATCTCTTTTTTACTGCCCGCTAAAGGTTTATTTTTGAATTATTCCTATTACGTATGCCAACACCCAAACTCGTTTTACTCACCGATTTTTCTGAATTGTCAAAAATCGCCATCAAGTTTGCCATTCAAATGGCTGCACCCGTTCAAGCGGAGTTTACCATTCTTAACATCATTCGTTTTGATGGTGTACAAAAGACGAACTTGCGCATGAAGCAAATCGAGAAGACGATGGTGCAGGTGGCGGAAGAGGAGGGAAATGCGCTGATGGAAGAATTGCGCAAAGAAATTAAAGGAAATTACAAAATTGAATTTAAAGCCATTCGCGCACACACCGTTGCCGAAATGGTGAAACGCTATACCGATAAAAACAGAACCAACATTGTGGTGATGGGTTCGCGCGGGGCCAGCGCTTTGAAGAAAGTGCGTTTAGGCGGCACGACCGTTTCTGTAATTGATGATTGCAATGTGCCAGTGATGGCCATTCCGGAATTTGCCAAGTATAAAAATCTGGAGCACATTGTGTATGCTTCTGATTTGAAAGACACACAAAAAGAACTCGACCTGATTGTGGAGTTCGCACAGATCTATGGCTCGAGTGTGCACATGATTCACGTTACGCC
>DGYK01000069.1:6801-19345 GCA_002398365.1 Flammeovirgaceae bacterium UBA5008 | reverse complement strand
GTTACGCCCAGCATCGACAAAAAAGTGGAGGCTGCCAAGGCACAAGTAGAGGAAATCATCAAAAAGGTGAACTATAAGAAATTAGATTTCAAACTGATTTTGGAAGATGATATTCCGAAGGCAATTGATAACTATATCAAGTTGACTAATGCCGATTTGCTGACGACATTTACTCACAAGCTTAGTCTGGAAGAAAAACTATTCGCGAAAAGCGTGACCCGCACGTTGGCTTATTTGGGATCCATACCACTTTTAGCCATCAAGCGGAAGTAGTTTTTACTTTCCGGCTTGCTTTAAAACAGCAAAGCGATAGACAGCCAAGCCTACGATCACCAGGCAGCACAGCAACACAAATAACTTTTCAGCATCCAGCCAGTCGATGGGGCGATCTTGTAATTTGGGATCGGTGATTACACTGTGTAGTACCAATGGCACGATGGCAAAATAGGAGAGGTAGTGAAACTTCCGCCACACCGAAGATTGAATTTGCTGCTTGAAGTACGAACTGATCACCACCATTCCCAACAAATAAAAAGCAATTGACCCAAATGTATTGGCCAGCGGTTGATGTTGTGTCCAGGCAGGTAAAAGCAAATCGCCCCAGCTAAAGCCGGAAAGTGGATCAAGCGGAATCAGGACAATGTGTAAGAGTATAGCGATGGCTGCTGAATATCCGGTGAACTTATGTAATTGCAGAAAGGTAATGCCTTTCGGCAGAGAATAGGAAACATTCGTCCAGATGCAAATACCTACAATGAAATTGGACGCCAGAGCGGCCAAACCAATCATACCAATAATGCCGGATATTTCAATGGTTTCCATAGCTATTAGAATTCAGCGCTTTTTGGGAAACGAGGGAAAGGAATTACATCACGTATGTTGGTCATGCCCGTAACAAACAACATTAATCGCTCAAAGCCAAGTCCAAAACCGCTATGGGGAGCTGTTCCAAACTTTCTTAATTCCATGTACCACCATAAATCTTTTTCAGGAAGCTTCAATTCTTCCACACGTTTTGCAAGATTTTCATAACGCTCTTCGCGTTGCGATCCGCCAATGATTTCGCCAATGCCCGGAAAAAGCACATCCATCGCAGCTACCGTTTTGCCGTCCTCATTTTGGCGCATGTAAAATGATTTGATTTCCTTCGGATAGTTGTAGAGAATCACCGGCTTCTTAAAATGCTTTTCTACCAGATAGCGCTCGTGTTCCGATTGCAAATCGGCACCCCATTGGTCGATGAGATATTGAAACTTCTTTTTCTTGTTGGGCGTAGAGTTTCGGAGAATGTCGATGGCTTCGGTATAGGTGAGTCGCTGAAAATCATTTTCAACTACAAACTTCAATCGCTCCAGCAAGCTGAGTTCGTTGCGCTGATCTTGCGGCTTGGCAGCATCTTCTTCCTGAGCCCGTTTGTTCAGAAAATCCAAATCATCGGCACAATTGGTCAACGCATACTTCACCAAATATTGAAGCAGGTCGGTAGCCAACTGCATGTTATCTTCAATGTCATAGAAAGCCATTTCAGGCTCAATCATCCAAAACTCGGCCAAATGGCGAGTCGTGTTTGAGTTTTCAGCACGGAACGTAGGACCGAATGTATAAATTTCGCCCAACGCCATCGCGTATGTTTCACCTTCCAGCTGGCCCGACACCGTCAGGTTGGTTTCTTTGCCGAAGAAGTCTTCCTTATGATTGATGTGTCCGTCTTCGGTGCGAGGCGGTTGATTGATGTCCAGCGTGGTTACCCGAAACATATCTCCTGCACCCTCGGCATCCGATCCGGTGATGATCGGAGTGTGTACATATTTAAACCCACGGTCATTGAAAAACTGATGAATGGCAAAAGCCATCGCATGACGCATGCGCATGACCGCGCTGATGGTGTTTGTGCGGGGGCGGAGATGCGCGATACCTCTCAAATATTCCAAACTTGGTTTATTCTTTAATTGCAAAGGATACTTTTCCGCATCCGTGTCGCCAAGAATTTCTAATTCGGTTACTTTTACTTCTGTTGCTTGCCCTTTTCCCAGCGAAGGAATAAGTTCACCAACTAAAGAAAGGCACGCTCCGGTTGTGATGCGCTTTAAAGTAGCTTCGTCCAGTGAATCAAGGGCTACTACCGCCTGCACATTGTGGATGCATGAGCCATCGTTGATAGCAATAAATTGATTGTTGCGGAAAGTGCGCACCCAGCCCTGTACTTTTACCTGCTGCCCCTGTGGGGTCATAGCCAGCAATTCTTTGATTCGAGTTCTCTTCATTTTCTTTAATTTTTGAAAGGTAACACTTTGAAAGTGTGACGGATCGCAAAACAAGGCATTTTGATTTTTTAATCAAAGAGAAATATCAGAAGCAGTAAAACGAAATCTTCATTTTACCCATCCTCAACAACGGCTAACTAATAACTACATAACTATTTCACATCATCTGTCGAATTAATAACTTGCAAGCTGATATGCAGCGTTTAGGACTTAATCAATCACTTCAGCAAAAACTGTCTCCCCAACAGATTCAGTTTATCAAGCTATTGCAAGTGCCTACCGCGGAACTCGAAAACCGGATTGAAGAAGAACTGGAAATAAACCCCGTATTGGAGCAAGGCGAGGACGATGACCGGGGGGTGGATGATAGCCATCCGGATGAATTATCTACGGACGAATCAGCAGATGGCGATGCGGCTTCAGAAGAGGTCAATCCCAATGATGAAATCGATATCAACGACTATTTGCGGGATGATGATTACGGAAGCTATAAAACCTATAACGATGGCGATGATGACGATGACCGTGAATCGCCCGTAGCTACTTCTACTTCCTTGCATGATACGCTGATGACCCAATTAGGCTTTTTGGGGTTGAATGACAAGGATTATACAATTGGAAAGCAATTGATTGGTAGCATTGAAGGGGATGGTTATATCCGCAGGGAGTTGGACTCCATTGTAAATGATCTCGCGTTTTCGCAAGGCATTGAAACTAACTTAGAGGAAGTAGAGGCGATCCTTCGGAAGATACAATCTTTTGACCCGTCCGGAATCGCTGCCCGAAATCTACAGGAGTGCCTTTTGCTACAATTGGAACGGATGGACGATGGGCAGGATGTGGATGTGATTGTCGCGAAGCGTATTTTAAATGAGTGCTACGAAGAATTTACCAGAAAGCACTACCCCCGAATTCAGAAGAAGCTTGACTTAGATGACGAGGATTACATCAAAGATGCCATCGAACTGATTGTGCGACTCAACCCCAAACCGGGCGGAGAAGTAACCTCCGGCATGGTCAAAAATCAGTATGTCATTCCCGACTTTATTTTGGTTAATAATAACGGCAAACTAGAGCTATCATTGAATTCCAGAAATGCTCCGGAGCTTCGCATCAGCCGCTCTTATAACGAGATGTTTCATGCGTATGAAAAGAGCGACAAAAAAGATAAAAAATTACGTGAGGCCGTTGCATTTGTAAAGCAAAAGTTAGATTCGGCTAAGTGGTTTATCGATGCCATTCGCCAGCGGCAAATTACCCTGCTGAAAACCATGCGTGCCATTGTGGATTTTCAGTATGAATATTTTCTGGAGGGTGACGAAACGAAACTGAAGCCCATGATTTTGAAAGACGTGGCCCAACTGATTGGGATGGATATTTCTACCGTGAGTCGGGTGGCGAGTAGTAAAACTGTGCAAACCGATTTTGGTATTTTTCCGCTCAAATATTTCTTCTCCGAAGGAATCACAACTGATTCCGGTGAAGAAGTGAGTAGCCGCGAGGTAAAGCAGATTATCAAAGACATTATCGATGCTGAAGATAAGAACAAGCCTTTAGCTGATGATAAACTGGAGGAAATGCTAAATGAAAAGGGTTATAACATAGCCCGCAGAACGGTGGCTAAATACCGCGAGCAACTGAATATTCCGGTGGCACGTTTACGAAGAGAATTTAAATCAGGTGAAGAGCGCAGCTAAAATCATCTCTATTATTTTTCATCCCCTTTTGCTGCCTACCTACATGGTGCTGGTGTTGCAGAAGTATCTGCCCGCAATGCTTATGATTCGGGCTGAATTTAGCCTGACCATCGTCAGCCTGATCTTTGTTTTCACGTTTGTTATGCCCGTTATCAATTTGTTGATGATGAAGTATTTTGGAAATGTGAATAGTATCACTTTAGAAGAGCGAAAGCAACGGGTATTGCCTTTTACATTCATTGCTCTACTCTATATCCTTGTTACATTTTTGTTCTATTATAAACTTCCCTTTAGTCAAAACTTCAATAAATTAATGGTAATCATCACAGCTATGGTGGTGGTATCTTGGGCAATTACATTCTTTTTTAAAATTAGCGTTCACAGCCTGGCCATTTGTGGTGGATTGGGGATGCTATTGCCACTCAATATGGCTACTGAACAGCAGGACTTATTATTGCCTACGGTGGTGTTGATCATTGTGAGTGGATTGGTCATGTCCTCGCGGTTGTTTTTAAATGCCCATTCGCCTCGCGAAGTAATGTATGGTGGTGTTACCGGATTTTTAATCGGCTTTGGGGGAATACTTCTTTTCTTTTAGCACTCTATTCAAAAGATATAAAACCAAATTTTTCGAATCATGAACTTTCAATACCTCACCTACCAAGTAACCAACGGAGTGGCGTTGATTAAACTCAATCGTCCGGATGTTTATAATGCGCTGAACGATGCCATTACATTTGAATTGCAGGATGCACTGAAGGCAGTGGCGAAAGATGATCAGGTGCGTGTAGTGGTGCTAACTGGTGAAGGAAAGGCATTTTGCTCAGGTCAGGATTTAAAAGACAGTGCGGCTAAAGGAAAACGTTCGTTCATGGATTCATTATCGAAGCGATATAATCCCATCATTAGCGCCATGCGACAATTACCTAAGCCCATCATTTGCCGATTGAATGGAGTGGCGGCCGGTGCCGGTTGTTCTTTGGCGTTAGCCTGTGATATGATCGTAGCATCGGAAGAAGCCACACTGATAGAAGTTTTCATTAATATAGGTCTTGTGCCCGATTCAGGTTCGGCCTATTTCTTACCCCGGCTGGTAGGTATGGCCAAGACATTTGAATTATGCAGCATGGGAAATAAAGTAAAAGCTTCCGAGGCTTTGGCGATGGGCTTGGTTAACAAGGTGGTGGCAGCGGATAAACTGGATGAGGCCATTAGCGAATACACTCAATATTTTGCTGCGGCTCCAACCAAAGCTATTGGATTGATCAAAAAGATGTTGAATAAATCCACCACTTCCACATTAGATGAAATGTTGGAGTACGAAGCTTACAGTCAGGAAATTGCAGGTGCCACCAGCGATCACAAAGAGGGCGTGCAAGCGTTTCTGGAAAAAAGAAAGCCGGCTTTCACCGGCAAATAATTTAAATATTTTATTGTTCCTGTTAAAAACCACTTAATGAAATACCGATCGTGAGGGTATTCATCTTTGTTTGGTTAGGTCCTTTATTTTCCTGAAAAATAGGAGTGGCATTGTAATAACCAAATAAACTGAACGATCCGATCCCTACTTTTCCATAATATCCTAAGCGAACCGGGCTGATTCCATGAGATTGTGCGTCTTTAGCGGTCACACTCTCTCCGTTTACCGAATAGTTTACTTTCGTGTGCGTTTCGAACAAAACGCCTAGTCGAATGCCAGCCGTTACGTGAATGCTTCGAGCTGGATCGTTGGGTTTCGTGTCAAATCGAAATTCAGCCGGCATAATTTCCAAGTAGTTCATAATCACCATGCTTTTATCAGCATTGGGCATGCCCAACTCGCTGGCTGGCAACAATCGGTAGGTTCCGTCCCCGCCCACAAGTTTATCTAAAGTATAGTTATTAGTTAACTTATATCGCTCCAAGCTAAGCCCAAATGTAGGGCGGTAGCTAAATTTCGTATTCCACAAGCGAATTGGGTATTGATAATATAAGTTAAGTGTTCTGGAACCCCAGAATCCTTGCTCAAAATTGGCCGGAGTACTGCCCTGAGCCCTATTAAAACCGAACTCAATCAGAAAGGCTCCGGGCAAATCGGGGCGTTTAACTCTTTGTTTCTTCTCCTGTGCTTGCAAGGAAAAAGCGATAAACAAAAGGAGGAAAGAAGCTGAAATGGTTCGAAACATAGATTTTTTTTAATTTGGAACGGCAAAAATACACGATTAGTACTCAGTGGCCAAAATCAACACTTGCCTTACGCATTTATTCTATTAAATTTGCCGACCAATTACTAAACGAAAGATGCAAACGGGCATCAAATAGTTTTGAAAGAATGGTGAAATGGGCCTGTAGCTTAACTGAATAGAGCATCTGACTACGGATCAGAAGGTTGGGGGTTTGAATCCCTCCAAGCCCACTTTTTTAGCCTTAGACAATAATTATAGTATTGTCAATGTTATTTAAACGATTTAAAACTTTCCTGTCAATCAATTAGTCTTAGGTGAAGCTGAATATTTCAAATGGTTAGAAAGGCTAAGGATATGTATAAGGGTTTGATCGTTGTTTTTTGGGCGTTCATGGCCATTTCCATCACCTCCTGTGATGATCAGGGGCTCTTGCAAGCAGATGAAAACTTTTCTTCCGGTGGATTACAGACTATTTATGTAGATACCTTTTCGGTAGTTACTTCAACGGTTTTCATGGATTCACTGCCTACTTCTTCCAAAGGTACACTGTTGGTAGGCGGTTATAGAGACAACTATCTCGGCAAAATTAATTCGGGTACTTATTTTCAGATTGGGTACTTTTCTCCTTTTACACCTGCTACTAGCAGTATCTACGATTCCATCGGTCTTATTCTACCTTATAACGGCCAATACTATGGTGATACCACCAAGATGATGACTATCAACGTTAGTGAGTTAACTGATCCGGTTAATCAACGCTATCTTCCTCCTTACGTACCTAATGATAAGGTATCCATTCTCAATCCCACCTTTGCACTTTATAATACGAGTAAGGTGGGTTATTCAAATGTTATCATGGCATCTAAAACAACGGCCACATTTCCCAACCGTGATTCAATCTTCGTTCGTTTGCCGGATGCGCTGGGTGTAAAATTTTATACGATTCAAGATAATATTCCGGATGTTGTCAAATTTCAGGCGACCTCCAATTTTGGAGTCATTTCTAATTGGTTTGTAGAAAGTTATTTTAAAGGATTAAATATATCAGTGCCTTCTTCGACTGATGCAAGCATCGTTGGGTTTGGTTCGGCCAAACTCAAAGTCCGGTTATATTACCGTAAGTTCGTCAATGATATATTGACAAATACGTATGTAGATTTTCCACTAACCAATTCGTTTAATCAATTTAATCAAATCAGTGCCGATCGTTCTGGAACACCGGTATCAACATTGGCATCTGCCAAAGTTTTACCCAGTGAATCCACTGGAAATGTTTCTTTTGTACAATCTGGCCTCGGATTATATACTAAGGTGGAGTTTCCCTCTGTAAAGGGCTTTTTAAAGAAAAATCGGTATGTGATTTTAGATGCGATCTTGGAAGTGCCGTTGGCGCCCGGCACGTATGGTGCCTCAACGCCTCCCATCAATATTTTAGCAAGCTATACCACAGATGTTTCCAACATTATCTCCGGAGGCGTACCTGGAAATGGAAATGATGTGTTGAAGGCCTCTATCCGTTACGATCGTGAGTATTCTACCAATACCAAGTATTTGTTTTCCATGACCACTTTCTTTAACAATGAAATAAAGTCAAACGCACCGGCCATCACTCCTCTTGCCCTTGTTTCGCCCAATTTATTCGCGGAAGTTAATAGAGTGGTTATAGGCAACCGATTTCACCCGACCAATAAAATTAAACTGAAAATCTACTACACTCAATATGGAACAAATTAGTAAAGCTATGAAGAAGATATCCTTCGTATTATCAATAGGGTCAATCGCCTTATTGGCTCTGATGTTGGCAGCTTGCGGAAGCGATTCAACAACAACTACTACCAAGAAAGGATCTTGGGATAAAAAAGCAGACTTCGGTGGAATCACGCGGGGTAATGCAGTGGGTTTTGTTATTGACAATAAGGCGTATGTGGTAGGTGGTTATAATGCCGATGGCAATAAGCGATTAAATGATATGTGGCAATACGATGCTACTGCTAATAGTTGGATCAAGAGGGCGGATTTTCCTGGTACTGCCAGAAGTCAGGCTGTAGCTTTCGTAATCGGTGGCAAAGGATATGTTGGCACTGGTTTGGATGATGCATCCAACCGTTTGAAAGATTTTTATGAGTACAATCCGGCTACCAATTTGTGGACCAAAATCGCTGACTTTGCAGATGGTACTACTTTTGGAGCACGCTATGGATGTGTAGCTTTTTCAGTTAGCAACAGAGGTTTTGTGGGAGCTGGATACAATGGAAACGCTCAAAGTGATTTGTGGGAATATCTGCCTGGAACAAATACATGGGTACAACGCGCAAGCCTTTCTGCAAAGCGTGTCAATGCAGCAGCATTTGTTATAGACAATGCAGCGTATGTCATTGGTGGAACGAACAATAATACAACAGTTAAAAATGTAGAAAAATATGTGCCAGTTGCTGATGCCTCTGGTGCGTGGGAACAAAAAGCACAATTGACTCAGCGCGATAAGAATGGAAATACGATTGCCCAGCCTTTGTCAAGAGATTTTGCAGGAACCTTTACAATCGATGGCTTGGGTTATATTACTACAGGATCAGTAGGAGGAGCTGCTTTTGGTGACACATGGCAATACAATCCCGTAACTGACGTATGGGTAGAATATTATTCTTTAAGCAAAGAAGCTTCCTCACGTGATGGGGCAGTGACTTTTGCCATCGGAAACTTCGGTTATATTACTACCGGAAGATCTGGAAGTTCCCGCTTTGATGACACTTGGGTATTTGATCCACTCGGTGATGAAGGAACGAACGGAAACGGATTGTAGTAGATTCTAGTTTCTGAATGTAGAGGCCAAGGCACTTGTTGCTTTGGCCTTTATTATTTCTAAGTCGATTAAAGGTGTATCAACCTCCTTCGCTAACTCGTCCCATTTTCTTAATTGAATGCTGGCTTCGAAAAGCGGATCTTGCTCAAACGAATCAGCTTCTTCCGATGTCATCTTGCCGCCCTGATATTCCAGCGTTCGCTTACTTGCCTCTGAAAGATTATTGTAATAGTCCGGATAACGAAAGGTAAGATAGCGTTTGGCTTCAACATGGTTTTCTACCAGCTTGGCAATTCGTTCAGAAAATCCTTTTTCGCGTAAGTAGTCGGCACCAATTTTTTCGTGGCTCTTTACGCCATAGCCGCCCATGTTGCTGGCAGTGTTTCTGCTGACGCAAATATGCCCGATGTCGTGAAAGAAAGCGGCCAAAATCACCTCATCATCAAATCCTCCTTGTATCGCTAATTGAGCGGCTTGCGACATGTGTTCTATCTGCGAAATGGCTTCGCCTATATAATCTTCATTACCATATTTCTCATACAAAGCGAATATCTCATTGACGGTGTTTTGTGCACTCATAAGCAGGTTTGTTATAAACTTCAAGTTAGCGTGGTGTTTTCAAGATAGTAATAACGACACATTAAGAAATAATTAATTCGTGAAGCATTGGATGGAAATGGATAATTTTATCTCCTTCTTGTTTCAAATTTCAAAATGCTATGATTGACCTGATTGTGTTTGACCTTGCCGGAACCACCGTGAAAGAGAATTTCGATGTGCAGCGTGTTCTTAAAAATTCGTTTGAGAAGTTTGGGTTATCGATTTCCATCGAGCAAGCCAATAAGGTAATGGGTATTCCGAAACCGGTGGCGATTACGCAACTCCTCGAATCCTTGAACTATCCCAATATATCTAATTCTTTTGTTGAGCAGATTCATTCTGATTTTGTCAGCTCCATGATTGTGTTCTATCAAAATGATTCAACCGTAGAAGAAAATGAGGGTGTGAGTGATACATTTAGAAAACTAAAGCAGCACGGAATAAAAGTAGTGGTAGATACCGGATTTGATCGGCCCATTGTGAATGCACTTTTAGCACGAATGGCATGGGAAACGAATGGGTTGATTGACGGAAGCATCACGAGCGATGAAGTAGAAAACGGAAGGCCACATCCTGATATGATATTTAAGGCGATGAAGTTGACCGGAGTTACTGATGCTAAACGAGTGGCTAAAGTAGGAGATACGCTATCGGACTTGGGCGAGGGTACGGCTGCCGGTTGCGGATTTGTGATTGGAATTACTTCCGGAGCATTTACGCACGAACAGTTAGCGGCTGCTCGACATACGCATATTATTCAGCGCATTCCAGAAGTATTGCAAATTGTTGGTGTGGAAAACTAACGGAGCGTAGCTTTCCAGGATTTGTGCTTGTAGTGAAAATAGATCATCGATCCGGTGATGAGCAGTGTGCCTGTGGCAGATACAATGTAGCCTCCTGAAATAAAGAAATTCAGCCAACTGAGATTGGCGTAACCAAACTCTTTGAAGAAAAGAACACTCACGCTTCCCAAGTATCCAAACGAATCGGCCACATACATAATAAACCCAACCGTGCTGGTGTATTGAAAGGCTGCAATTAGCCGATCGAAGAAAATGCTATTGAAAGGAATGTAGCCGAGATACAAACCTAAACCAATCAGCACCATCCAGATTTTAGGTTCAATCATTTGCAATTGAAAAAGGTAATTGGCCATTCCAATTAATATCATTCCAAATGCAATGATGAGGTGATTGACCATTAAAGCGAGTTGATTGTTTTTGATGAGCATTAAACTTCCCATACATACCAACACAATAATGGATACTGGTATCTCGGTGCTGGTGTAAATGGAGGGATCGTTGCCCATATTTAATGACTTCCAAATTTCGGCTGAAAAATTGTCCCTAAAATCCCGAAAGGCTGTTAGTAGAACATACGCTAGTACAAACAGAATAATGCCTGGCAAAAAGGTAGCCGTAAATGCTTTGCGCTCTTGCGCATTCATGGGGGCGCGCTTGGTGCGAAGTTGTTCGTCTAGCGCAGAAGGTGGAGGTACTTGGTTGAGGAGGTATAAAAAAAGTAAAAGTGGCAACGTAAATAAAGCGCTTGTTACAAAAGGCATCCAATATTCCGATGTACCCCAATCGCGCATAATGTAAGCGCCTACCGAACGGCAAAGCCCTGCAGAGAAAATGAAACTCACAGCAAGCGAAGCACCCAGTACTTCGGTCATTCGCCTGCCTTCCAGATATCCAAATACCATTCCCCAAACCATGCCAAGCGGTAGTCCATTCAGGAAAAGAAAAACAATGTTATATGGTGCAGGAACCAGTGCAAACAAAAGCCAGGCAACGCCAGCAATTCCCGCCATTAGTAAAATTCCAAAAGCACGTGAATGTGCTTTCAATTCAGAGATGACTTTGATGCCGATAAATTTGGAGAGAGCATAACCAATTACCTGAAAGGTGACCAGCCACACTTTGTACCTGATGCCTGCAAAAAATAATCCTTCGAAGGTGGCGGCTGCAAATGTTTTACGAAATGCATACACACAGGTATATAAACAAAACGCGGCCAGCGAAGCATAGATGGTAAACCAGATGCCATGCGTTTGGCTCAGCCAACGGTTAATGCGAGAGTCTGTCGGTTTCAAAATTCGATTCCTTTTTCACTAAAGTTAAACGGTTTCCACTCACCATGATACAGAATGTGAATTTTTTTAAAGCCAATCTCGCCTAATAATCGGGCTGAATCTTCAAACTGATTCACCAAGTCATCGGCATGGTGTGCATCTGAGCTGAGTGTAATGGGTATGTTGGCTTTTAGTAGTAATTCTAAAATCCACGGACTTGGGTAGGTAGTATCTGATTTTTTCTGGTAAATGCCGCGCGTGTTCACTTCTACGATTGCATTTGTTTTTGCAATGACGGAAATGGTTTCTTTCACTTGTTGCTGATACCAAGTTTCGCTTTCTGAAAAGAACTTATTGCCTTCATTCTGAATTTTCATTTTATCCAAGTGCCCAATCACTGTAGGGCAGTCTTTTTGAATCATTTCACGCGTCAATTCGAAATAGCGAGTAAATGCTTTCTGATAGTCATTCTGAAATATTTTTTCCAATCCATCAAGAAAACCTGCGTGGGGGCCATCAATTTCCCAATGCTTTCCATTTTCATAGCGATCTACAAAATGAATGGACCCAATGGTGTAATCTAGTCGATTTGAAAATTGTCGTGGGCCGATTATCTCGGGTATGAAGTCTATTTCTAATCCCGAATAAATTTCAATAGAATGTGTGTGTGCTTTTATATTTTGAATGCTTGAGAGGTAATCATCCAGTCGATTTGCTTTCATGCACCATGCACAATCAAATGGCACTGGAGCGTGCGATGAAAATCCTAATGCTTTTAGATGCAGTTGTTTAGCTTTTTCGATGTGCTGATCGAAGGTACTTTTGCCATCACAATAGTTGCTGTGGGTATGATAATTGGCCCACATGGTTAGGGTTTTAAAATTTTAGCAATACTTTCTTCGGCATAACCAGCTGAAGTGGTCATCCCTTTTCCGCCAATGGCC
>DGYK01000069.1:851-6659 GCA_002398365.1 Flammeovirgaceae bacterium UBA5008 | reverse complement strand
CTTTTCCGCCAATGGCCGTGCGAATATGAATTCTATTTTCAATGTCCATTTCTACGATATCTTTTTCATTGTGCTGCGGATAAAATCCGGACCAGCTTTGCGCAATTTGGGTTGCATCAAAAGTAACAATTCGTTTGGTTTCATTCAACATCAATTGATTGATGTATTCGCTTTGCGAAAAACCTAGATCATCTGTTTTGTGCGCTTCTGCATATTCGTGGGAGTCGCCAATTATGATTGAGCCATCGATGGCCTTTTTAAATAAAATATGAATGCCCCACTTCTTCAATTCGGCAAGATGTGGAGGAGTTTGAACGGAAGTGTACGATGGGCACTCTTGAAATGACTCGTATCTGCGAATGGTGAGCCCTGTTAATATATTTCCTTCCAACCGTACGGAAGCCATCGGTATCGTGCGCAGCATTTGCAACTTACTTACTACAATGCCACTGCTTCGGAACAAATCGGCAAACAGTAATTTAAACTCACCGCCATTGCAAATGATGGCATGATCGGCTGTGAACTTTTCTTTCAGATGACTTGAAACTATTACACGATCTCCATTCACTTCGCAATCAACAATAGTGGTAGATGGTTTATAGGTAAGGCTGGGAAATTTCTCAGACACATAAAACAGCAGTCGATGAATGAGTGTTTCCGGTTCGGCACTGAGTTCTTGTGGAAAGAACAGCGCTTCCTTGCAGTAGCTGCTATTCAAGGCAGGCCATTTTTCAAGACATTGAGAAGTTGTTAATAAGTGTGCTTCGTAGCTGCGATTATCCATTACTTTTTTTAGTTCATGGATCAGCTTAAGTTCCTCATCATCGGATGCAACGTATACGCTGCCATTGTTTCGAATGGAGATATCAAACTCAGATTGAATTTGCTGATAGGTGGCAATGCCTTTCAATCCATAGTTGAACCACTCAGAACCCATTCCGGAAGGAACTACTTGCCCGAAATTACGAACAGTAGCTTGTGTAGGGTATTGATCTTTTTCAGTGAGTAAGACTTTATTACCTAAGCGAGCTGCATGATAGGCATGAAATGTTCCCAGCACACCGGCACCTACAATGATTACATCGAAATGATTTTGCATAATTTATATTCGAAGGTACAATATGATTAAACTTTATTATGTGAGGGTTATTGAATTGCGAATTTATTTAAGGGTTAGAAAATAAATGACGAGCATCACCACTTTTCTTTTGGAGTTGTTGACAGGATAATGAGGTTGTGATGCATCGAAAAAAACGGAATCGCCTTCGCGCAAAGCAATTTTAGCATCATTAATATAATAATCACAGTCGCCTGAAACGATGTATTTAAATTCAAAACCATCGGTAGTGGTGGGTTTCGATTGTGCATGGGGTTTGATAGAAAGCAAAACAGTTTCCATCGTGCAACTTTGTAGGGAGTGCGCAAAGATGTGTCGGTATTCAAATCCGGGCCTATCTTCTTTCTTGATTTGGCGATATTCTTTCTTCTTAAAATGAAGATAGGATTGGTTTTTAGTGATGCTCATGGCATCAAAAAATTCGCTGGGTTTGATCTCCAGTGATTGTATTAAAGTAAAGAATACGGGCAGCGAGGGGATCGTTCTCGTATTTTCAATTTTAGAGATAAGCCCTTTAGTCAAGTTGGTTCGCTCGCTCAGCGTTTGAAGCGTAATTCCTTTTTCAAGACGTAATGCTTTGATTCTCATCGCAACGAGAGTGATCAATTCTTCATGAATCATAAATGCTTGTTTACTATTTGTCAACTTTTGGTTGAGTAAGCAAGCTAGGGCCTAAATGTTACCTGATTGTTATTGAAAAGGCATCATTGATCGAAGGGAAAAGGCATTTTTTGTAAATGCATTTTAAGCCACCATTAATTTTTGTCCTTCGATTGGTTGAATCTTAACCGATCAATAACCTTGCTCTAAACTCAACGTCAATTGATAACTCAATCTTTGAGCAAGCTAATCTGACTAGCGAAAAACTAAACCAATCACACTTATGCTTCAAGTTTTACGACTAAAATTTCGTAAGCAACTGCTGGTGCAAGGACTCTTGCCAGTTTTGTTTATGATCATGACAGCTACCGCTGCCATGGCACAGTATTCGGTCTCTGGAAGAGTACTTTCCGGAGAAGATCAAAGTCCACTGCCGGGAGTAAACATTATTGTAAAAGGGACAACCAACGGAACCATTACGGATGGAGATGGTGCATTTGTTGTTAATGTCGCTTCTGCAAATGATGTACTTCTATTTTCATTTGTAGGATATACAACACAAGAAGTGCCTATCAGCAACCGCACGGCCATTGAGGTTATTTTAGTTCCGGATGCAAAACAACTTACCGAGGTAGTAGTGACGGCATTAGGTATAGAGAAGAGTAAAGCAAAGGTGGGATATGCTATTCAAGAAGTAAAGGGGCAAGATTTGACAAAGGCCCGTGAACCGAATGCAATCAACTCGTTAGTAGGTAAGGTAGCCGGATTAAATATTGGTACATCTTCTGAAATATTAGGAGCGCCTGCTATTTCGCTACGTGGACGAACTCCTTTCTTTGTGGTGGATGGTGTGCCACTCGTATCAGACACTTGGAATATCAGTCCGGATGACATCGAGAGTTACACGGTTTTAAAAGGACCTTCCGCTTCGGCCTTATATGGTTCACGTGGAATTGACGGAGCGATTATAATTACAACCAAGAGAGGGTCGAAGGATAACCGCGGTTTTTCGGTTGAATACAATTCGTCAACCATGGTAGAAAATTCTTTTTTAACAATCCCTAAAGTGCAAGATGAGTATGGTCCTGGCGACCATGGTCGTTACGCCTTTGGCGATGGAAAAGGATCCGGAAAATATGATTCCGATTATGATATTTGGGGACCTCGCTTTGATGGCCAACTTCTTCCTCAGTACGATGGTGAATTTACACCGGGTGTAACCTACACTACTACATTTAAAAATGGAGAAACATACACAGGAAACATTAAACCCACACCATGGGTAGCCAGAGGTAAAGATAACTTGAGCCGTTTTTTAGAGGCAGGTTTACTTTCAACAAATAACATTGCTATTTCTGCCAGTGGCGATAAGTATGATCTTCGATTTTCTTACACGCATACATACCAGAAGGGTCAAGTTCCCAACACCCGATTAAATGCAGACAACTTTAACATTTCTGCTGGATTTGATTTCTCCGATAAACTAAGATTGGAATCAAATATTAACTACAATCGTCAATACACACCCAATTTTCCGGATGTACAGTATGGACCTAATAGTATGATTTACAATATCATTATCTGGGGTGGTGCCGATTGGGATATCGAAGACATGAAAGATTATTGGCAGCCTGGCAAAGAGGGCATTCAGCAAAAGTATGCTGAATATACGCGCTATAATAACCCGTACTTCTTGACTAAAGAGTGGTTGAGAGGTCACAACAAGTCGGACATCTTTGGAAATCTGTCATTAAAATATAAGGTAGCTGATTTCTTAGAACTGATGGCACGTACTTCTGTTACTACGTATGATATTTACAGAAACGAAAAGTTCCCCTACTCAGCCACTGTTTATGATCGCGAGCAAGCAAAAGGAGACTATCGTGAAGATTACCGTAACTTATTTGAAAACAATACTGATGTATTAGCGACATTCAATAAAAAAGTTACTCCAGATATTCAACTGAATGCATCCATCGGTGGTAATATCCGTACCTTCGATTATCGTTCGTCTTACATTACTACAGATTATCTCAACGTTCCTGCATCATCTCTCACTCCTGGAGCCTACACCTTTGACAATACACTGAATCCTTTGAAAGCATACAATTACAATGCTCCAATGTCAGTGTACAGTGCCTATTGGTTTTTAGATGCTTCGTATAAAGAGTGGATCAATCTTTCGGTAACAGGTCGGTGGGATAAAAATTCAACACTGCCTACGTCAAAGAATCTAGGTTTTTATCCATCGGTTTCAATGAGCTTGCTTCTTTCTGAAGCAATCAAATTACCAGAGGTAATTTCATTTTTGAAGGTTCGCGCATCGTATGCACAAGTAAACAAGGGAAATGTATTCAGCAGTATTGGCCCAACCCCAAGTGCAGCGTTTCCATTGGGCTATGGTTCGAATTATCTTTCTCCTTACGATGGTCCTGATTATTCAAACTCTGCGGTATACAGTACACCGTTAGTCTATGACAATAAGCCAGGAGCCTATTATCCAGCAACTCTTACGAATAGTAATTTAGATACCTACCAAACATCGGCTACTGAATTTGGATTGGATGTTCGGTTTTTATCCAATAAAATAGGCTTAGATATCACCTATTTTGATAACATAGATGGCCCACGGATCTCTGCACAATCTTTACCTAGTTCTACCGGATATACGGGGTATCTGACAAATGGTGAGAAAACACAACGTAGAGGTTGGGAAGTTACACTGAATACGAAACCTATTGAGAAAGGTGAGCTGACGTGGAATGTGTTGTTGAATTGGTCAACATTTACTGAGACGTGGAAGGAATTTGCACCAGGACAAACACGGAAAGGATTTTATAAAATTGGTGATCGCACGGATGGATATTATGCAGGAGCATTTTATAAAACACCTACTGGTCAATTGATCAACGATGCAGGTGGCAGACCCATACGTACCAATGTTTCGCAATTTTTAGGAAACTTAAATCCGGATTGGTCTTTTGGAATTACCAACAGATTTGCCTACAAAAATTGGTCAATGTCTTTTCAGTTTGACGGACGAATTGGTGGTTCAATTGTAAACTATATACAACGTCAAACATTCCGTGGTGGTCGTCATATTGAAACGGTTCAGGGTGCCATGGGCATTGCTCGTGCGCAAGATGAATTGGGTATTAAATCATATGTGGGCCCGGGTGTAGTGATTAACAACGGTGCAACGATTAAATACGATGCAGTTACGGGGGCCATTACCAACTATGATGAGTTGCAATTTGCTGCGAACACAACACCTACTTTTTTACAAGATTACATTAGCAGATATTATGCAGCAGAAGAAGCAAACTTGATGAGTCGTTCGTATGCCAAACTGCGTGAGGTTACTATATCATACAATTTGCCTAAGTCGGTGCTCACGCGTACCTTCTTGAAATCAGCTACCGTTTCGTTGGTGGGAAGAAACCTTCTTTATTTTGCTGAGAAGAGCGACATGGATATTGATCAGTTTACAGCTCCAGATGGATATGCTTCATTGCAATCACCTTCACTAAGAAGATATGGAGTTAACATTAACCTTACATTCTAATTGAGTTATGAAAAGAATAATAACAAGTGCATTAATCCTGACGATGTTATTAGGATTAAATGCCTGCAGAGATTTTAATGAATTGCCTAACAATCCGAATAGACCAGCAGCAGTACCTCCGTCATTGATATTGCGTGGTATTGAAAGTGACATGGCTGAAGAGCCTTGGAGTTTAGGGCATCGCCAGAACCAATTCTGGTGTTGCAACTACAATTATTATGGCAACAATGAATATTGGACAAAGGCTGACTTGAATTACCTCACCCTTATCAATGTGCTGAAAATGGAGGAAGCGGCAAATGCCAGTGTGAAAACGAGTCCGTATGGTGCACTTGGCAAATTTTTCAAGGCTTGGTTGTATGTTCGGATGACGCAAAAAGTAGGCGACTTACCAATGGATGAAGCTCTGAAAGGTCTTGCTGCAAAAACACCAACTTATAATACACAGAAGGAAATCTATGTTCAGGTATTAAAATGGTTAGATGAATCAAATACAGAATTGAAGACTTTGATTGCCAATAATGAT
>DGYK01000069.1:0-727 GCA_002398365.1 Flammeovirgaceae bacterium UBA5008 | reverse complement strand
GACTTTGATTGCCAATAATGATATTTCGTTAGAAGGCGATTTTCTCTACAATAATGATTTGACGAAATGGCGCAAAGCAGTGAACACATTTACATTACGTGTTTTGATTAGCTTGAGCAAAAAGGATACGGATACCGATTTGAATATTAAATCAAAGTTTGCCGCTATCATCAATAACGCTACTGAGTATCCGATTATGACTTCCATTTCCGATAATATGAATTATGTGTATAATGGAACTACCCAGTTGTATCCAACTAACCCTGGAAACAGAGGCTTTGACAAAGGAAGATACAATATGGCTCAGACATATGTTCTCAATTTGACAACACTGAATGACCCACGCGTATTTGTTACTTGCAATCCAGCAAAAGCGAAGCTAAATTCTGGGTCATTAGCTACTGATTTTGCAGCGTATGTGGGAGCGCCATCAGGTGAGAATTTGGATGATATGACATTCAAAGCTGGGAATGGAGTATATTCTTTTGCAAATCAAAAAAGATACTACGGTACTTTAGCTGGTCCCGAACCAAGTGTGCAACTGGCGTATTGGGAATTGCAATTCAATATAGCTGAGGCGATTAACCGTGGATGGATCTCGGGGAATGCGACCACTCATTATGAAAATGGTATTCGCTCTTCTATGTTGTTCTATGGAATAACAGATGGCGCATCAATTTCTATTACAGATCAAGATACAGACGCAGTTTTGGCAACCACCACTGTT
>DGYK01000017.1 GCA_002398365.1 Flammeovirgaceae bacterium UBA5008 | reverse complement strand
AACAACAGACGATGTACTGTTTGTTGGAACCGTAGGCGAGGAAGGTCTTGGTGATTTGCGAGGTGTGAAATACATCGTTGAGAAAATTAAAATCAAAATTGACGCGTGGATAGCGTTGGATGGTACTGCTATCGACCAGGTGATTAATGGAGCGCTCGGCTCTATTCGGTATAAAGCAACCATCACCGGCCCGGGTGGTCACTCGTGGGGGGCATTTGGAATTGGCAATCCACATCACGCCATGGCCAAAGCGATTAATTATTTTTCAGATGCAGCCGCACAGTTTACCTCTACCGGTGTGAAAACCAGTTTTAATGTGGGCCGCACGGGCGGTGGCACATCTGTAAACTCCATTCCGTTTGAATCGTGGGCAGAAGTAGATATGCGTTCAGAGAGTCCATCGCAACTAAAAAAGATTGATTCGATTTTTAAAGCGAGTATGAAGAAAGGCGTGAGTGAGTACAATCAAAAGGTGAAGCAGGGACCTCCTGTGCAATTGAGTTTGCAACAAATCGGATATCGACCATCGGGTGCAACAGATGCATCATCTCCTTTGGTACAAAAGGTATTTGCTGCCGTACGGTATTTTTCAGTGGTGCCTCAATTGGCAATTGTATCGACCAACGCCAACGTTCCGATTGCCCATGGTATTCCGGCTGTTACGATTGGTGCCGGAGGAAAGAGTGACCACGAGCATGCGTTGGGTGAGTGGTGGCTCAATGAAAAAGGCGCGGATGGCATTAAGTTCGCACTCCTCACTTTGTTACTCGAAGCCGGTATCGAGAAAGGAAAATAAGTTTGCTCGATACTTAGTGCCCTCAATGTCTTAGTGGTGCATGATGATTTTTTGATATGAACGAAACAGAACAAGAAGAACGGAATTATTTAGAAGCAATGAAAGATAAATTGCTCTTTGCCATCCAACGCATGGATGAGCGCGTGAAGCAATTTTCAACGGAACTGCGCCAGAGCAAAGAATACATGTATGAGCACCAATCGGGAATGGATGATGCGGACCGCGTAGCCGCAGGTCAATCCATTCATCGCATGGCATCCACAGGCGAATCGGCTGTTGGATGGAAAAAGAAGTTAATCAAACTCGGTGCCTCACCTTACTTCGGGCGGATTGATTTCAAAACGAATAATCAACCGCAGCCAATTTACATCGGCATGTATACTTATACCGATGAAAATGAAAAAGCGAATTTGATCTACGATTGGCGCGCTCCCATCTCATCGATGTTTTATGATTTTGAATTGGGAGATGCATCGTACACCACACCTTCCGGAAAAATTAACGGCACCATCACGCGCAAGCGACAGTATAAAATCCGTGAAGGCCGCATGGAGTTCATGATTGAAAACGATGTTCACATTCATGACGACTTGCTGCAAAAAGAGCTGAGCAAATCAAGTGACGACAAGATGAAAAATATTGTCGCCACTATTCAACGTGATCAGAATGCCGTTATCCGCAACGAAACAGCTTCGGTTATGATCATTCAAGGCGTGGCTGGCTCAGGAAAAACATCCATTGCATTACATCGCATTGCATTTTTGTTGTATCGCTTTCGCGAGGATATTGCCGCCAAGGATGTGTTGATCATTTCGCCCAACAAAGTTTTTGCCGATTACATTTCAAACGTACTTCCCGAATTAGGTGAAGAATGGATTCCGGAAATGGGCATGGAGGATTTGGCCAACGAAGTGTTGGAAGAAAAATTTCGATTTCAAACATTCTTTCAGCAGGTAGCGTTGCTGCTGGAAAAGCATCCGCCTGCTTTTGTCGAACGCATTCAATTCAAATCTACGTTTGAGTTCTTGAGTAAGCTCAATCAATACATGGTGCACTTGGAGAATAATTTTTTCACGTTCACCGAATTGAAGATCGGAAAAGTGGTGGTGCCCTTTCCTTTTATTTTGGAGCGATTTAAATCGTATCACCGCATACCCCTTTTGAAGCGCGCGCCTGAGGTAGTGAAAGATATTCAGCAATTTGTGCGAAATGAATTGCAACGCAAATTAACAGGTCACGAAAAAAATCAGATTTGGCAAGCCGTGCCGCGCCTCGTGCGCACGAGCAATATTCTTGATTTGTATAAAGAGTTCTACACCTGGATTGGTAAGCCAGAATATTTTGAAATGACAGGCGATACGCTCGAGTATGCAGATGTGTTTCCGTTGATCTATTGTAAAATTCGACTGGAAGGAGCCATCAACTTTGACCATGTCAAACATTTGCTGGTCGATGAAATGCAAGATTACACTCCTGTGCAGTATGCTGTGTTGTCACGATTGTTTCGTTGCAAGAAAACCATTCTTGGCGATGTCAATCAGATGATAAATCCGTACAGCGCTTCGTCCTCCGAATTAATTGAGCGCGTGTTTCCACAAGGTGATATGGTTCGGTTGGTCCGCAGCTATCGATCTACATACGAGATCAGCCAGTTTGCACAACGAATTGCGTACAATCCCGAGTTGATTCCTCTGGAGCGACATGGTGAAGAGCCCAATGTAAAAGAATTTCAATCTAATCCGGAAGAAGTAGCAGAGATCAAAAACCTGGTTCGTGAATTTGCTTCATCGCGTCATAAAACGTTGGGCATCATTTGCAAAACGCAAGATCAGGCAGCTTTTGTATATGAATCTATTCGTGCGAATGGTGTTTCGCTACTCACACCGGAGAGTACTTCTTTCAAAGAAGGGGTGATTGTTACTACCGCCTATCTGGCGAAAGGATTAGAGTTTGATGAAGTGATCATTCCGTTTGTATCAGCACGTAATTATCATACAGATGTAGACAAGCGAATGTTATACATTGCTTGTACACGTGCTATGCATCGGCTTACTGTTACCTATTCACGCGAGAAAACAATTTTTATTGGTGATTAGTTTGTAATCAGTTGTAGCTGCCATTCTAGTGTATTCCTTTTGGCAAGTAAAGCCTTCGCAACAAAATATTGAAAGAAGATAGCGGTGGACTGTGTTAATAAATCAAGGGCCGGGTTGTTAAACCCGATTGATTCCATGAAGTAATAGGATTTGTCATTGACGAATGCAGTTAGCCGCTCTCTTTCCTCTTTCTTCAGTTCATCCGTATGGTAAGTAGCTTCGAGTATTTTCTGCATCCACTCTTTGATAGGCTTTGCTTTCACTTTCAATTGACTGTCGATGGCATATGCGCTATCAACAGTTAACTGCGACTGATAAGCGGGCTGAAGTGTTTGCAAACAACCGGTGTAATGCTCTTCCATCTTTTTTGCTTCTGCCTCAGCCGTATCCCACGCATGGTACTTCGCCTTCAGGTCTTCCGCTTTGCCAACAGCTTGCGCTTTATGAAAGAAAAAGAATGCTACGCGATTATCTGCTTCCGCGATCGAGGCCTCTAATTGCTTTTGCTCAGCTTCAAGCTTTTCAATGGCAGTATTAATTTCTTTTTTGGAGTAACGCTTTCCATCCAATTCAAATGTCTCAATGTCATTGGGTTGTGAACGCAGCATATTCAGCGTTTGAATGTCGTTGATAAGCGCCTCTAGTTTCTTGGGATTGCCCAACGTTTCATCAGTAAGCAATTCGCTAACCGATTGTGCCGAAACTTCCGTTGTCTTACCAAAATCAACAGGCAAAACAGCTCGATAATCATAGTATCCTTTGTAAATCGGGTCAAACCGAAATTTCTGAACTTCTTTTTCGAATCGCTCATGAAAGACAACATCGTTGAATAGGCTCGGTGTTTGCTTAAAGGTAGCCGCGGCATACAATTGATCGGTCATTTTTTTCTGCACGTGTTCCGCATCACGAATGATGGACCACGCAGGCAGGTAAACCGTTTCGGTCGTTAAGTTGAGTTGCTCCAGTTCATGAGCGCGGTCTTCTGTACTTGGGTGCGATGCCCATTGATCTTTGATCACCACGCGGCTGCTGAATAATTTCTTAAACACACTTTCATCAATACGTGGAAGCCCGTGATCCAGCGGAATAGCAAAGTCGGTTGAGAAACGATGCATTAACGCAGTATGGTGAGGATACATGTTTTCTGCCTTTAAGTTTTCATCCATCCATGATCCATACGTTTCCAATAATTTTTGATGGCAACTGGCTGCTACATTTAATCTACGCAGCGCAGTAATCAATTGATTGCCGCCAGCCACTGATGCAGCTACCGCATCGGCATGAAACTCCATTTGCTGCGACAGGCTCATGTAGTTTTTGTTGATGTAGCTATACATCTTTTTCAAAATACTTTGAATGCCTTCTACAATTCCGATGGTGAGATTGGCAAAAATGGCAAAGTAGCCGCTAATGTTTCCCCACGACTCGAGTGCTTTGCCATAACCCGCATTGTCATACAGCATATTATAGATTACCTGATTGACATTGTATACGTAGCTTCCCAGCTTCATACTGCGCTGCGAAAAGTGCCCGAACTCATGGGCAAGCACGGCTTTCAGTTCGCTTAGGTTGACAGCGTTTACCAAACCTAAACCGATATGTAAATTTTTTCGAACGGGTAAGAACATGCTCCAGAAACCGGAGTCGTAGAAGACAGAAGCATTTACATCTGCCGATAAATAAATGCGTTTAGGAAAAGGCGCGCCAACTTCGTCTGTTAGTTTTTGGATGAACTCAAATAACTCGGGCTGATCATTCTTTTTGATTTCCGTAAGATTTGACCGATCGGCACTGACTTTCTTGAATAAGAACTTGATTAAAAAAAATAACACCATAATGCCGAGACCGATTAACCCAAGCCCCAGCATAATGGTGATTACGCTTGGATAGGCAGCAATCAGCATCAGGCCACCAAAGCCGGTGAGTAAGGCTAATCCGATAGCGCCACCCATCAACAGGAAGTAGACCAGAATAAAAAGACCAATCGAAAACAATACTTTGCTTACTTCTTTTTTAAATGCAGCCGATGGCTCCGTTACTTTCTCAGATACGTTCAGTGGCTTGGGTGGGTAGATGATTTGTGACATGTGAGCTGTTTCAACCTGAAACTTACTAGACTCATGGTAAGTTTCAAAACACTACCGTGAGAAATTGATGCCTGTAAAGTTGCTTTGGTGGTTGAGACAGCCTACTGATGAGAGATTATCTAATATTCTCACAAAAATATTTTTTTCTTCGGCACTACTACTTCTGCTACGCACGCATCAATCTCTACATAGAATGGTTCGTTCGTTAAGTGGATAACGGCACGGTTCATCACCTGCTTTTCGATGGACTGATAGTATTCCATACTGACGTTTGACTTTTTTAAAGCAATCAATTTGTCTTTAATCGCATCCATCATTGGCTTATCGGGCTTTGTCTGAAACTTATAATCCAGATAAGTAATTAAATCGCCCAGCAGGCGATTGATAATCAATTCGCGGTGTTGTTTTAAAATGTCTTTGAGTTGCACGATCAACACTTCCTCGTTGGTGTCAATAAGCGATTTTGTTCCCAGCAGTGCTGATTTTATGGTTTTCATTAGTTCGTTTGTTTTTGAAGGAGTAGTTGATCCACCTCTTTAAAGAAGGCTTCGTTATTTAATTTGACAATTGACCTGCGTTGAACTTCGTGCACAATAGATGCATAGTTGGTTAAGTCGATGTCGCGCGATTGCAGGTAGGTGAGTTTACTTTTAATGATTTCCACTTCTTCGGGCGTAGCAAAGGCGTGGTATTTCTGTCCTATAAAGTAGGGGATGTCTTTCAATAAAGTATTGATCAATTTAGTACGGTGTCGGTTGAGCACTTCTTTTACTTGAAACAGCCGCACGCTCTTGTCTTTAGCAGTAATGGGGCAGCGGCCAATCAGATTGGATTCGATCATCTTCATATGCGCTTGTGTTTACACAGGCAAACATAAGAAAACTAAAATATTTAGCAAATGAATACTAAAATAATTAGTTAAAAAGTTCCATTTTGAGCCAATTTAGAGATTTTGTACGTTTTTAAGCGATGGAGAACAGTTGAATCATCAATACAAGCGCTTGGCTTTATCCGGTTGTTTCAGGTTTATCCAAAAGATGTGTAGGGGTTCTTTTTTATCAATCTTACCGTTTTGATTCGCATCGAGCCGCGCGTAAATGTACATGACATCATTTTGCGAATCGTATTGCGAGCGCTCTACGGAATAGTTGGGAGGTACTAATTGAATGCGCTCCTGGCCTGACACATTAAAAGAATAAAACCGTCTTAAATCCAAGCGGTTGATGAGCGTATCCCGATTCGTATCTTCATCATATACAGAAACCATATAATTATTTCGGTTGATTGGTTTTTTCTCAATCGAGTCTTGCTCAAACGATGGGTAGTAGAGCGATTTAATCAGCACCGGTTTATCAAACAGTGAGTTTAGTTTTTCGGTGGTTAAATCATAATGCGCAATGGCTAACAGATTATACCCAAAGAGTAAATCGAAGCCGGGCATGAAATGTGTAATTCGGTCGCTTCCGTAGTCATCATCATATCTTTTTTTGTAATAAGAACTGCCATTGTCTTTTTCCGCACGCACTTTGTAAACAGTCACCAGACGGTGTTGCTTCAATCCGGTCAGGACTACGGAATTCGGATCGGTAGTAATCTGACTAAATGAGAGGTTTCCCTGAATGCCATTTACTTTAGCCGTGTCCGTTTGATTTAATGGAGATTCAGTGTTGCTAATTCGCAATTGTTCTTCGTTGGTTGATTTAGGATCCGATCCGCAGGAAAAGAGAAGCAGTGATAAACCGATCAAATTGAATAAGTATCGATTTTTCAAAGAATGGATGCTCTTGTAGGTTGATGTCATTGAATGGATTGAATTTATAAATTGATCACAAATAGAAAGATAACAATGCTGGCAAACCGAATAAACGTGGATAGCAAATAGGCTCGTATATAGAAATCAGGAAACTGGAGTTGCTTTAGTTGTTGATAAGACCGATAGCCGTTCACGACCATATAGACAATAATAGAAAGAGCGTAAATGACATAAGTCAGAAAAGCATCGAGCCAATTGAAATGGATGACAGCAAAAAATAAAGCAACGATTCCAAAGAGAATGAAAGTAGAATAGTTTCTTCGACTGGAAAACAAGTCGACAAGTTGTGCTTTTTTGTCTTGTTCAAGTTTTTGAATGGCACGATCGTTGAAATACCTCGACAAGAATATGCTACCCATGAGTAGCAAGAAAGCAAGCATAAAATGATCCATTGGATTTAAATTGAGAATATTTGATCTTTCAAGATAAAGATAAGTTTATGGTTTTTCTATTTTGAGTTAACCTTCGCGGAGATACAAACTAAATTTTTTACTTAATCGTTACCACCGTGCCGGGTCTTGGCATAACCTGATGCGTTGAATCGGGAGTGAAACCGCCTTTGTGGAGGCGCTTGCCAAGTCCTTTGAAGTTGGTCATTCGCACCAGACATGCTTTTTCAAATGCCAGCGGCTCACCAAAAAAATCTTCCCAATGAATCCACACTACGTTGGCTGCCTTAGCGGGATGATTGGGAAACAGATCACGTAAAATGTTAACAGGATATTTTTTCTTAACATAGTCCGAGGAGGCCGCACAAAGAAACGCCACATCCACTGGCCGCTCGCGCAACGCGTCTAGTGGAGGCCGCCCCAACGGATAATGACTGGCCGATGTTTGAATGAACAACCGATAGTCAATGTGGTTGTTGGTTTTAAAATCGATGAGATAAGAATACGTGCATCCTTCTTTCCACTGCTTGCGACTGGTGGTGTCGGTGGCGTGAATAAAATTCTGTTTAAAATAATTTGTTTTCAGTTTGCCTGTCATCAAGTGAATGGGCAAACCGAAAATTTTATAATGAGGCGCATGATCAGATCGGATGGGCAATACCGAAATAGACGGTGACGCATTAATGAATGAAACAGAATTGGGTTGCTCTGGATTGTACGTGAGCTCTTTTGTGAGTGGATGGTATTGCTGTGGTGTGATAAAATTTTGCAAGATCGAAGCTCCATATTCATTTCCGTAGATTGGCGTAGTGCTGTCGATTTGCTTTTTCTCCAACAGCAGCGGCAAGTCGCTCATATGATCGTAATGCGTGTGAGCGATCCATACACTTTTCGTGTCTTTTAAATTGACATGTTGCTTGTGTAGTATGTTTTCATATTTCTGAAACGCGATTGTATCTGAAAACAATTTGCTTTTGGTGAATCCGTGCGTGGAAAAGAAAGGATCGATAACAATGTTCTCCTGCCGATAGCAAATAATCAGATGTCCGCAGCCCAAGTACAAAACTCGGATAGAGTCAGGTGAGTGTTGAATGTGAAAAGTAAATTGATCAACGGAGGGAATGATGGTTCGTGGAAATCCTTTCTCCGGAATAGTTTTAGCGCAGGCTGTTGTTAACAGGATGATGGCGAGTATGCCAAGCAGTTTATCTGATTGTTTGAGAGATTGATTTGCTATGTTGATGATGAATCGCATTCAAAAAAGACTTCCCTGTTGTTCTTCCAACTCTTGATAGCGATGTGGCAGCTGTGCTTCCGGCCGATTGCCCACCGACTCTTTGCCTGTCAGGCGCTTCACAGTATAGGATTCTAATTCCTGATCGTTATAAGGTTGAGCCAACTCAGCAATCAACTCCTGATCAGCTTTTTCGTGAATGGGTTTTAACCATTCCAATTCGAATTGCTTCGGTAAGATTACGGGCATGCGTGGACCTTCACTCGCTTTCGGATTGTTGTGAATGCGCGTCATCAAGGCGTTGGCACGCGTGGTTACAATTGTGTAGGTTTTACGTACCAGTCCGGTGGATTTATCTACCCACTCATCCCACAATCCGGCCATCGCCAGGGGCTCCTCATTTTTCAAGCGAATATGATAAGGAAACGCTTTTCCATTTTTGTGATGGTGTTCAAAAAAGCTGTCCACCATTACAATACATCTGCGCTCGCGGGCGCTTTCGCGGAAAGCCGGTTTTTCAAACATCGTTTCAGCGCGAGCATTGATCGTACTGTTGCTGATCGTAACTGCTTCGACAGGCGACTTAATCCAATTCGGAATAAGGCCCCATGAGAACAAATGAATTTGCTTCGAACCGGAAAGCAACACGGGCACCGAAGGGTGATCAAAACCCGAAGCCGCGTAAACAGGTGTTATATTCAGCAGTTGTAATTGTTCAAGCAACCACTTTACTTCCTCTTCGTCATGACCATATCGCTTCGCCAGCTTTTCAGCACGTTTGGTGAGATAGGCTTTATTGTAACACATGGGGAGTAAATGGTGGTTTACTTAAAGATGTTGCTTTCAGCAGCCATTTTTTTGTATTCGGGTAAAATTTTCTCGTACAGGGCTTCGTCTACTTTTTTTAAGACGTTCATCAGTGCGCCAATGCCAGAGTCCTTCAGACTTACGCGTTGGCTTTTGATGTCTTCCATTTTGGTGCGAATGGTGCGCTCTAACTTGATCAGTTCTCGTTCAGTCATAACAATAGGGATTGTGTGTGCAAGGTAAGAAACCCTTTTGGTTTATAGATTTAATTTAACAGATTGGCCCGTTAAAAAATACTTAATTTGCCACCTCCAAATAGTTTGTCATGATCATAAAAAAATTAGCAGTTCCTCTGATCAACGAAAAAATTTTGCCACAAGTCGAGCATTGTTACATTGCTACGGCTGTGATGTCGGAGGAAGGTTTTGATTTTATCCGCAGCCGGATTCCAACAAAAACAAAAATGGATATTGTAACTGGAATACAGGGTCTTACTTCGCGCGAGGTGTTGCACCGTATTTGGCGCAACTATCAAGGTCGAATTACCTTGAACATTTACACGAAAAATGTTTTTCATGCGAATGTTTACATTTTCGATATGCCCTTTCGCAAAACCATTGCGTTTATTGGTTCGGGCACCTTTACACTCGAAGGCCTGAAAGATCACGAAGAGCTTTTCTATAAAATTACCGATGCGAAAGAAATTGAGAATTTGAAGTCGTGGTTCACCGGCTACTTTGAATTTTCAGAGCCACTGACGGAAAAAGTGATTCAGGAATATGAGCGAGCAAATCCTGCCTGATGGCTAATAGGTTTACTTCAGCGATTCAAAACTATATTGAGCGTTTTGCCAGAATTCGTCCAGTGCGATGATGCGTGGTTTGAAAAATGAAATCAAATCGGGCCAATGATCTTTGTTGAAAATCGAAACATCGTGAAGCTCACGATAAATTCTGCTAATGGTTTTTCCTTCAGTAATCGGTGCATGCAGTTGCCATTTCCATTCTTCACCCATGGTAGTGTGCAGCATGGTTTTCAGTTCTTCGAATTGTTGAAAGAATAATTCGCGAATAGTTGTATCGCGGTGTTCGAGCGCAATAAAGATGGTAGCCGTATTGGCCTGAGTTGTCATCCGAAAGTGTACATCCTTCAAGCCGGTGCGGTAATTCACCCAATTGATTTTCATTCCATCGGATGATGGCACCGGACCCATATAACGTCCAAATGTAGTCCAGAATTCTTCGCGCAAGCGCGCAGCCTCATCGCGTTTAAACATTAAAAAAGAATATGTGCATCGAAAGTTAGGAGATTTAACGTTTCAGTATCTTTAGAGATTTCTCGCCAGCAATCTGTAGCGTATAAAAACCCGGTGATAAAATGGATAAATCGAATGTGTAGTCAAGAAGTTGACCGCTGATCAATTGCTTACCCGTATTATCATAGATAACAAACGAGTTTCCAATCAAATTCTTAGAAGGGTAAATGGTTATGCTTTTGTCGGTAGGATTAGGCGCAGCAGTTGTTTCTCCATAAGAATCGGTTTCGAAAAGTACAGACGCATACCATGGGTTTACACTGCCACAAGTAATATGAACGCGTGCTTCGTATTTCGTAGCTGGTCGCAATCCCTCTAGTGTCAGCTCTTTTGAAGTAGATTGAATCGTTTTCCAAGTGGAACTACCAACAATGGTATAATCGAATGAATATGGGACAGGGCTGAAAGTGTCGCTCCATGAAAACTTCGTACTGGTGTAAGTGATATCGCTCGCAATAAGATTGAATGGGGTGTGGCAAATAGTAGTAAAAGTTAGTACAGTGAAATCTTTTGTATTGATACAATACGGAGCAACTCGCACCACATAAGTAGTGCCCGGCTCCAGGCCATTGATTACATACGATGTCGAATTTACTTGTACAGTTGATTCGGGGCCACCGGAAGCAAGAGAATAGTGCAGTGTATAATTGGAGGTAGCCGATTCATCCAACCATTGAACTCTTGCGCTAAAAGGAGTAACCGCATCAGTAATTAGGCCATCTACTTTTGGACAAAGTGTGGTGAAGGAGGTGTTGATGTAATCGGAGTGGAGGTTAGCGCATGCTGCTTTACCGCGCACAAAATATTTTTGAGCGGGCAGTAGCGAGTACAACACCCGACTGTCTCCTACTAAAGTCCAGTTGGTTTGATCTGTGCTGTACTCTATAATGACAGGGCCGCTGTAGCTGCCGCTCCAATTTACAGCTGCCGAATTGAATTGAATATTGGTTATGTTGAGCGATGCTAGCTTGGGGCAAATAGTGGTAATCTGCCGGTAGTTAAATTCTACAGCATAATTGCAACGTCCACGAAACCGGATGTCGTAGGTAGTGCCTGGCTGTAAATTAGTAATTCTATTAGTGTAATAAGAATTGCTGTACGGGAGTGTCAGCCATTCATTTTTTCCAACTAGCGAATATTGAATTTCGAATGAGTTAATGTCAGTGGCTTGCACATCGACCCAATTGGTATTGACATTGTACAAAGTGAAGCTGGATGCGTTTACGCATTCCGTGGTAAACGTTTTGTATTCATAATCTGTAAATCCAAAGTAGCACTTCGCCCGGATTCTTAAATTATAGGATGTAGCATATTGCACACCAAACGTAGGCGAGGTAATCTGGTACCAGTAGGGAGTTCCCACTACAGAATAGTCAATCTGAAATTGATCGAATGTAGTGTTCGCTGGTAAAACAATCGTTGCTGAATAATTGGATGGCTGCACTTGAACTAGTGCGGGATTCAGACAATCGTTGAGAGCGTTTTGCCAGATTTCCAATTGATTTCCATCATGAGGCCAAAAATTGTAATAGTGTGCCGCAATCACTTCAGGTCGGCCATCACCGTTTAAGTCGTTGATATTTATTTGCGTTTCTACCGTCCCGGAATTCGTATTATTCAACGGCATTCCATAATTAAATACTTCTTCAAAAGAAGCATTGGAAAATGGTTCGTGGGCTTCATTTTTATTTTTTATAAAAACAGATTTTCGATTCGTTAAGCCTACTATCAGATCAACTCTTCCGTCACCATTCATGTCGCCAGCCTTTACTTGTGAAGCAGCATATTTATTTAAGGGCACGTGATGGGTAAGTTGAATGGCGGAAGGATCGTTTCCATTTTCAGTAACTTTTAAGTATGTGCTATCATAGGGAGAATAGGAAATAAGGTCTTTCCAGCCATCTTGATTCAAATCATTGGCTACATATTTTGTGTATCGCCCGGGCTGGAGATCATCCAGCGTTATTTCTGTGAATGCAAAAGACCCCGGTTGTGTGCTCTCATTTTTTAGTAGCGGCACCTTTGTATGAAATAAAGCACTTAGGATGATTTCCGATTTGCCATCATTATTAAAATCGGCACTACTAAAATTACTCGGATAATAGGGCAGTGTTACTGAAAATTGCTTCGAAAAGTTTTCAGCTAATATCAACCCTTTTGGATTTTGATTACGAATGACATTAATAGTCGATTGACCCTGAATAAACGATTGAAGTGTAGCTATATCAATATGACCATCCTGATCGAAATCACGGAAAAGAATATCAAAAAAATACCCAATGGGCATATCTACCGGAGGAGCAAAAAAGAGAAATCCGGGTACCGATAAATTAGGGTAAACCCGTATACCATTTCGGTAAGTACCAATCACATCTTTGCGCCCATTTCCATCCAAATCAACAAGCCATTCAACAGAATTGAATTCAACGGTAAACGTATTTCTCACGAACGATTCCATCGTTATGTCTCCGCCTTGATTTACATTTTGGTAAATAGAGAAACCAGGGTAGTGTGAAGCCACAATATCCGGTTTGCCATCCCCATCCATATCTTCTACCATCGCTTGATAGATGAATAGATCACTAACTCCGACACGAAGTGTTAAGTCCTTTTTTGTAAAATCCCCAGTGAATGTAGGCACAAACTCTTGTGTGGATTCTGCCCTTAATCCCGATTGTAAATCGAGCAATGAAATCGTGCCAAATGATGCACCCACTGGAACTATTACTTTTAGCTGGGTTGAAGTACCCGACAAGACTGTGGCTCGAGTCGCACCAAAATTCACGATGTTTTTTTCTGGGGCTACATTAAAATTATCACCCGTAATAATTACTTCTGAACCCACTGCGGCAGCCAATGGAGCAACAGAGGTAATCACGGGCTTCACAGCTGTAAAAATGTTTAATTGACTTGATGCAGTACTGGCAAAGCCATTAGTTGCGATGAGTCGATAGTAGTAGGTTTGCCGAGGCTGAAGGTTGAGGATTGGAGCAGAAACATGAACAAACTCAGTAGTATCTGATAATGGATAAGTAGCAGTGACGGAACCTAATGATGGTGTAGGCCCATATTCAAAGTGATAGGATGTAAATAAACTATTGGGGTTAATTACTCCATACAAAATAGCTGTTGTTTCTGTGACATCTACTGTTTGCTTTATTTTTACCAGCGGTGCTAATGAAATGGTGGTAAACTCCTTTGAAGAATAGGAGCTTCCGTTTTCATTCGTTGCAACAAGGCGCACATAATAGTGGGTTTGACTTTGCAAGCCGGTCAACGTGCCCTCTACTTTGTCAATGTATGAGTAAGACGGAGATGAACTGCCATAAGCGGTGGTTGGCCCGTATTCAAAATGATAACTAACCGTGCTACCTCTTGGAACAAGTGTGCCTTTTAGCTTTACAGTGGTAGCCGTTATATCAAACAGCTCCAGATTGGTGATGATGGGCTCGTCAATCACACCCACAGCATCCCACGCATTGCTTACTTCTTTATATATGGTTGAATTTTTTCCGTACAGATCGTCTGTGGCTAGTAATGATCCAATGCGGCTATCCAGGTAATCCGAATAGTAACTTAAATATTCGGTTAAGTTGCGATAGGCAATTTTTGTCGCAGCATCCATGCCAATGGCATTGATTGAATAATTTTCTTCATTGTCGTTTACTCCACTACCACCTTCACATAAAAGATAATACCAAAAGTTTTGAACTCCAGAGTTGTAGTGAACCCCTCCATTGTCTTCAGAGCCGGTATACCACATATCGCCCAACCACGTGTCAGGTTGATTTTTGAGATTGGGGTTACTAAAATCGCGGAGGCCTCCTGTTCGATAGTGCTTCGCCAATTGCCAAGTTGCGGTGTCACCAAAAGTGTTGAACTCAATCGCCTTTCCGAAAATATCAGAGAATGATTCATTGATTGCCCCGCTTTCGCCATAGTATTGAAGTTGCGCTTCGTATTGTGTAACTCCGTGTGTGAGTTCGTGTGCAACTACGTCCAACTCCACCAGTGGATTGTTGTTACTGCCATCTCCAAACAGCAGCGTATTTCGCGACCAAAAAGCATTGTTCAAACCAACATCAACATGTACATACGAGCGTATACTACTTCCGAAATTATCATAACTGTTCCGATTATGAGTTTTAAAATAGTATTCATAGGATTGTTCTGCAGCCCATTGAACTGAGACAGCCGCTTTTTGATACGGTTCGTTGTATTCTGGAGTAGAAGAGTAGAAATTGTAGACAGGCACATTGAAACCAAAAAGCCAGGCAAGGACGCTTGCATTGTTATAGTTGTAAGTCTCAATCTGTCCACCATTCGTAGTTTGTCCGATCAATCTACTTGAACCATCATCAAATTTTTCAATCCGTATGGGCTGTGTTCCATAATAGTTCGTCAAGCCTGTTCCTACTCCGTATGGAAGAGGGGGAGATCCTTTTTCTTTTTCGGGGAAGCAATTGTGCACTAAACTTACCTTATTGATCACTTCTCCGGTGCGTGCATCGATCGAAATTCGCCAGCGCTCAATCAACGATACATCGATATCAAAAACATAGGCAACTGAAAAGCTCTCCGGGGTAAATGTAAAATTCTTAGATACTATTAACTTTTTTCCGTGTTGCCGGGTGGTATCTTTTGTATTCAGAACCCGAACCGCATTTTGGAAAGCCTGATGCTCGTTCAAATCTGTTTGTATATCAATGTTCAAACTTCGAACAGATTTGCCATTGGCTGATTTTATAAATCCATTTTTTTCGTGCACGCGATAGCCCATTCCATCAATAGCGATGCCCTTATGATATTGTTGCAAATAGCGATGCTTAATGCCAAGTTGATCGGTGGACGATTCCGTTTCGGTAAAAGAAAATTCGGAAGGAATATTAAAATAGGTGCGAATATTTGTAATGAATTCTGCTGATACAACGGTGCCCTCTTTGAACTCGATAGCTCGTGGTGGCTCATTGGTATTGCCATAATATATTGTGCCATTTTGCGTGGCCGAAGAACTAATGGCTTTTGCAGCAGAACTTTTTTGTTTTTGCGCAAGAAGCGGACTAACCCACAGAAAACTTATCAGTACGATAATAATTCGATTTGCCATGCACACCTTCCGTAACATCTTCTATAGGAGTTAATGATTTATTATTATCGGATGATCTGTACCCAATTTTTACAGGAAGCAAAATCACCTACTACTAAGCGGAAAAAATAGACCCCTTCGGAAAGACCTTTTCCACTCCATTCATTTTGGTAATCGTTCGACTCAAATACTTGATTCCCCCAACGATCAATTACGGTTAACTGCATAGGTATTCCTAGGGTGGATGGTGCAAGTTGATCAATTCCGAAACGCACTTCAAACTGATCGTTAAATCCGGGTGTGCTTTCGGGTGTTATCACATTGGGAACAAACAAGGTATAAATAGGCAGTTGCACAGACTCTTCGCTGGGGCAAAATTGCTTTTGAGCAATGAACTTTACTGTATAGCGTCCATCTTGGGTGAAGACATGTTGCAAACTTGTTTCTTCGGATACAGTGCCATCGCCAAAATCAAAACGGAAGATCACCCCGTCAGTAGGAGGAGTTAAATTTTGCACAATTACAGAAGGGCGATCGCTGCAACTGCCTTCCATTTGATAGCTCCATTTCAATTCTACTTTGTCAATTACGGTTATCTTCACCGTATCTTTTTTCTTGCATCCATTGGCATCTATTGTATTAACAAAATAGGTAGTGGTAACTGGAGGTTGCACAACGGGAGCAGGATTGGAAGAAGTAAATGATCGATCCGCAGTAAACCAATCGTAAATCGTTGCACCGGGCGCTGACAAGGTGTGCGAATTACCTTCGCAGATTTGTAAATCGTCTTCCGCCTTTACCGTATTTCGATTGAAGGTTATTACTTTGATTACCGAATCGGCCTTGTTGCATGTATTCGGATTAATGGCTTTTAGTTTTACGTGGTACACACCGGGATCTTCAAAATCACCTATAGGCGATATTGTATCGGTTTTAGTTTTTGGAAGAATCGTGCCATTATCAAAATCCCATAAATAGCTTTCGGCTTGGGTACTCAGATTTTTGAAACGTATTTGATCTGGATAGCAGACCGTATTAAATCCCGGTCTTGTAAAATTGATATCGTAAGTTTGAAAAGCTGCGCGCACATTTTTTACTACTCCCAATAGTACTGTGTCTCTTTTACTACACCCGTTTGCATCTGCGGCCAACAAATAATAAAATGTGGGCTCACTCGGTTGTACGAAAGGTGAGGCTTGAGAGGAAGTAAATTTACCATCACTGCTTGTCCATTGATAGGTAGCTGCACCACTGGCAGTTAACTGGTGGGTTCTTCCCTCGCATACGATCGCATCTGCGCCTACAATGATCTCCGGATTAAAATAGTTGATGATCTGAAACGTAGAGTCAGTTTGGCTACACGTACTTAAATCAGTAATTTTTAATTTCACCCGATACTGCCCGGTATTCTTGTAGCGATGAATCAGCGAGCGCGGATCGGTGGCCACTTGATTGACAATTCTTCCATCGCCAAAATCCCATTGAATGGTTCTTCCTCCAGTACTTAAATTCTGAAATACGATCGTATCCGGAAAGCAAACATTGTTAAATCCGGGTTGCGTTAAGTCAACGGAGTTGGTTTGAAACACCGCTTTGAGTGAGGACAAATCAAATTTGAATGCTGCGTTGTTACAATTCTGACTTCTGTTTAAACGTGATTTGGCATTTCGTGTAGTAGGGAAATCAGAACTGGGAAGATTATTAGTGTTTCCAAAAGCACAACCGGAGCATACTGCATGATACACGATACCAAACTTGTCGAAACGCGATGTTCCTCCATCTACATGGGTTTTTGACGAGCTCCCGCCCAGGTAAGTTGAATATACCAGTGAAGAAGCATTGCCATTTAACACCATGAAATAAAAATCTGAACCGGAAGTAGTCTTTTGAAAAGCGTCATCTGTAATAGGCATTCCGTTGGTGCTGCTTTGCCAGAAGCCGGTGCTGGGGCTTGAGTTCACGAAGCCTCCCCAACCTGCTAAATATATGTTGTCACAGTCGTTTACTAAAAATGCGGTGGGTGAAATATTAGGAATGATCAAGCCATTGCCAGAACCTGAGCCAAATACAGTGGAGAATTCGAGCGTGCTCAAATCAGCCGAAAATTTTTGTACAAACTGCCCACTGTTGGGATTATGATATACCCCTGGAGTCACTGGTATCGGACCGGTAGTTTGCCCGTAACAAAACACATCTCCACTTGCATTCAAATCGATGAAATAAACTTGATCAAATGAAAATGTTCCGGTGAAAGTAGCGTTGAGAATAACACTTCCATCGGCAGCTACACGTGCAATCCAGCCGTCAACTACTCCATTGAAAGTAGTTTGATAGCTGGCACCGGTTACAGGAAAATCTGTACTGGTAGTTCCACCTGCCAAAACAAGATTATGGTTACTATCAAATTTGATGGAGTAGGCAGCATCGAAACCGGTGCCACCTATATAACTTGACCAAATAATGTTGGAAAGATCAGGCGCAAATTTGACAACTACTCCATCGGTTGTTCCGCTGTTAAACGAATTATCAAATCCGTTGACAATGGGAAAATCGGATGAACCAGTTACTGAGCTGATGAACACATTTCCGGCATCATCCGTAATCACATCCCCTCGCATTTCATCACCATAATTTACCACCAGCGGACCACCTGATTGTTTGGGTAAGTTCAATCCATCATTGCCCGACCCGCCCAAAAAAGTAGAGCCAATTAAACGATCGCCTGTGGGTGAAAGTCGTGTTACTACGATGTCCCATACATCACTCGTGTTGAGTACACGATTAAAGACACTGGTTCCTGAGTTGAAGGTGGGATCGAATGAACTGCCAACTGTTGGATAATTGTCTGAACTGGAAATGCCCAACACAATTAAATCACCGGTTGCTTTATCCACAACAAGGCTTTCTGGCGAATCGTTGTTTCGACCGCCCAGAAGTGTAGCATACAAGAATCGGGTTCCGGTTGAGTCATATTTGATAATAGCCATATCAAATTGCCCTTTATTATCGGGTTGAAAGGCTCCGGTGGTAGCTGGAAAAAACCCGCCATTCGTTTGGGTAGTTACACCTGCCGAGTAAAGTGTGCCATGCTCACCGGGTGTTGCAGTGCTTCCCCAATTGTCGGCTGTAGATCCGGAGTAGGTTGAGAAGATTAGTAACGGATCAATGGTCAGTGTGCGGCATTTATCATAGTCATCGGGAAAAGAAAAAGTAACTAGATTGTTTTGCAAACGATATTCACTGGCAACAGTGTGTTGCTCCTGATCGATCGATTGATACGATACAGGTTTTAACTCTGTTAATGTGCCGAGTGAAGTTTTGATTTGTAATGCACCATACATTTTCTCAACAGCATCTACACCACAGTATTCGACTTTTATCTGAGATGGATCGGCTTCGGGGTGCACAATGAAATCGTATTTTAGATTGTTTCCCTTGGAGGAAACCCGAAAGTCGATTCCATCATACACATTCTTGTAAGTTACCGAGGCATACGCCAATGCATGGGAAGTCCAACGACAGGAATCGCTTCCAACAAAATAGTTATAGTATCCATCCAGTTGATTTTCTACAACGGGCTTCGAAGAGGTATTTGACCCAATCAGGTTGATGCGAAAGTAATGACCGTTTATTCCCTCACCAGATGAATGCCCATCGGATTCATTGACCTCGCCATGACCAGCCAGATGACGATGTTCCATTTTCTCTAGGTCGAGTAGCAAAACCGAAAACCCGCTGGCAGAAACGCCCACTCGCCCGCCAGGCACTTGCGCTTGAAAATCAATGTCATCACTCCACTGTCCTTTGTTTTGGATAAATTTCAGTCCAGCGTCATTTTGAGCGATGGCATGGCATGAAATAAGCAGAAGAAAAAGAGCAAGGCGCATATATTACAAAGGTACAAAATTCCCATTTGGATGAGATTTCAAAGACAACTCCCGAAATACACTAAGAAGTTGATGCGTGATTATAAATTAAGTTTTTGTTAACGGATTTTAATTAGCGGTTTTACTAGTATATTTCTATTCAATATCCTCTAAACCAAACTACGATGGGAAAATTTGTAATCAGTACACGTAAAAACGGAGAGTTTCAATTCAACTTAAAAGCCGACAATGGCCAAGTAATTTTAACCAGCGAAGGTTATACGACCCGCGCTGCCTGCGAAAATGGAATTGAATCCGTTCGGAAAAATTCGGGAGACGATGCGCGCTACGAACGCAAGCGCTCTACCAACGACAAACACTATTTTAATCTAAAGGCAAGCAACGGCCAAGTGATTGGCTCCAGCGAAATGTATGAAAGCAGCGCTGCCATGGAAAATGGAATTGCTTCTGTAACGAAGAATGCTCCGGACGCGAGCGTAGAAGGTAATTGATTATTACTACGTTCTTATTCCATTAAAAAGAAGAGTATGATATGCTCTTCTTTTTTTATTTATGGAGAAAGCATAAGAGCTGTTGATTGACATCGACTGACATTTCAGGAATTTGTATTTTACCGAATATTCTACCTATGAAAATAAGACCCTTTCACCTAGAGCGCTACTTTGCTCAACATGAGTTCTCTGCTCGTTATCTGCTTTCTAGTTCGGATTGCGATGGATTTTCATTAAGCGAAATTTTGCTTATGGCCAATCCTAAAGAACGGGAACAATGGAATTCTTTGCAGTTAGGTTACACTGAATCTTCCGGCTTGCCTGAATTGCGCGAGGAGATTGCAAAACTTTATAAAGGTGCTTCTCCCGATGATGTATTTGTGCTCTCGCCCGGTGAGGCCAATTTCATTGCCATGAATGTGTTGTTGCAAGCGGGAGACCACGTTATTTGTATGGCACCCGCGTATCAGTCGCTTTATGAAGTTGCTCGGAGCGTGGGAACAGATTTGTCATTCTGGAATCCGGTACTTAACCAAGCGGCATGGTATTATGATCCAAAGGAGTTGGAGAAACTGATTACGGATCGCACGAAGTTGATCATCCTTAATTTCCCGCATAATCCAACCGGATACATTCCTACTAAAGACGATTACTATAAAATTATCTCCATCGCTCGAGCACGAGGCATTTTCATTTTTGCCGATGAGATGTATCATTTGTTGGAACACCATCCGCAAGACATTCTGCCACCTATGTGCGAAGTGTATGAACGCTCCATTTCGTTGTGGGGCATGGCAAAGACATTTGCGCTGGCCGGATTGCGATTGGGTTGGGTCGTGTGCAAAGATACTGCGGTGATGGAGCAGATGAAGCGATATAAAGATTACCTCACCATTTGCAATCCTTCTACCAGCGAAGTGCTGGCGCTCATTGCACTGCGCAACAAGCACAAGTTGATTGAACACAATTTGAAAAAAATTGCGGCCAACCTTCAACTCTTTACCAAATTCTGTGAACAGCATTCGCAACATTTTCAGTTCGCACCAACACGAGCCGGTAGCACCGCATTTGTAAAGTGGTTAGGAAAAGAACCTTCGCTTGCCTTCAGCGACAAGCTAGTTACGAACACCGGCATCATGACATTACCCGCAGAAATGTTTGACTTTGGTAGCTCTCATTTCCGTATTGGCTTTGGCCGAAAGAATATGCATGAGCCGCTGGAGATACTAAGTCGGTACTTACGAGCGAATTATTAAATTAACACTTAAAGAACTGGGCATTTACTTTAAACAATCAACTTTCGCACTCAAGTCATTGTTGAAATGATGGCTTGACCGCTCATGTAGTGAAGAATAGTTCCACCATTTTTTTTCAGTACCTTCCTGAAATTTACTTCTATGCCATTAACGTTTGTTCAAAAAGGAATCAGCTTTCTGGTTTTGTATTTTATCGTTATATCTGCCTATTCACAAAAAAAGAATGATCGGGAAATCTATGAAATTAAAACATATCGACTCTTAACCAGCCAACAGGAAGAACAGGTAGATACTTTTTTGAAGGAAGCTTTTTTGCCTGCACTTCATCGCCATGGTATTCAATCGGTGGGCGTATTTAAACCTCTCGAAACAGATTCTTTATATAGAAAAAGGATTGTTGTTGATTACCTACCGATCGCTCCAACAATTTTATGATTTACCCGACATTCTCAATAAGGATGCGACATTTAATCAGGTGGGCAAGTCTTATTTGGATGCACCATATAGCAATCCACCCTATCTACGAATTGAATCTGTTTTGTTACGGGCGTTCTCGGGCGCACCCAAAATGTCCAAACCTGCTCTCACCAATGAACGTGCCGAACGAGTATATGAGTTGCGCAGCTATGAAAGTTATACGGAAAAAATTTATCAAAATAAAGTACAGATGTTTAATGATGGTGATGAAATTGGACTTTTTAAACGATTAGAATTTAATGCTGTTTTTTATGGTGAAGTACTCATTGGCGGCCATCAGCCCAACCTGATGTATCTTACTACTTTCGCCAATCAAACTGCCCGCGATGAACATTGGAAAAAATTTGGTGATGATCCGCAATGGAAAAAACTCAAATCCATGCCGGAATATCAAAACAATGTTTCTAAGAATACTATTTTATTCCTTCGACCAACTGCGTATTCAGATTTTTAATGGGTAGATTATCAATTACTCCTCACAGTTATAAATAACTTCTGAAATTTCGATAGACAGCGCATCGGCATGCCGGTAAATTACATCGTCTAATTTTCGATAGCCTTCGGCACTCAGGTTATGAATCTCTTCGGCATAACGCTGCGCGATAAAATCTTTGGCGCTGCGGGTGAGGTGTTCGATACAATCTTTAATATCCTGCTGCTCTTGCATGGCGGCTTCGTAAAGCGGATCTAAGTGATCTTCTAGTTCTTCTGGATCCATGGTATTTGAGTTAAATGGTAATTCGTAATTTAATTTAACTATTTCACTTTTTGCAAATCGAGATCCTGAAAGTCAAAACTGAAATCGATATTAGGCGAAATTCCTTTCATGCGTATACCTGTTGGGTGACCTTCTTCATCTACTTGAAAAATGGCGAAGGCATCGCACGGCATTTCATTGTACTCCCACTTTACAGCAAATGTATTTGCCTTGTAATAAAACATTTGCCCGTTGAGTTTTGGCGAGCGGGCAGAAGTAAACCACAACTTTCCTTCTTTCATTGCAATCTTTACTTCGCCAAACCAAGGGTCGCGGTAGGTGCCGATAAAATTTTCAAATTTGAGATGATCTGCTTTGGCATTTTTCACCGTATTCCAAACGGCTGTGGTAACCGAATCACCCATGCTTTCATTTTCCTGAATATTTTTTAGCGTACGACTAATCAAATCTGTTTTTGGTTTGCCCAGATACGCATCGAGTATAGAAGCGGAGATGGTTTGAAAACTATAACCACCCGGATCGGTGTTAGTGAGCACTACTACGCCCACGTTCAATTCGGGTATGAAAGCTGTGCGCGAAAGCATGCCCGGTAAGCCACCAGTATGACTGATTAAAATATTTCCACGCTGATCTTCAATGCCCCAGCCCAGACCATAGGCATTGAGGTGTCGCTTGTTGCGCGGATCGGGTTTGATGTTGAACCCGATAATTGTGTGTGGCTTAAACATTTCGCGGTGATTAGCTGTGGTGATCAATTGCGACTGTAGTCCATCGCCATACTTGGCATCATTCAAATGCATGAGCAGCCACTTGCTTAGATCATTTACACTCGAATAAATTCCACCAGCAGCACCAAGTGTGCCATCGCCATCCTGATAGGGCTGCAATTGACGCAGCACGCCTTTCTCTGCAGCATGTGGCATGGACACGTTTTTTTTGTCTTTCAGTAGTTGATATCCACCGGCCGAGCGATTCATACCTAGCGGCTTCATGATTTTCTTTTCTACAAAATCAGCCCAGCTCATACCACTTACACGTGCAACAACTTCGCCTGCTACCATGTAGAGCAGGTTGTCATAATCGAATTTGGTACGAAAGGCAGATACAGGTTTTTGGTATTGAAAGCTTTTGAGGACATCCTTGATGGTGAAGTTGCTGCCATCAGGGAAGAACATAAGATCCCCCGCACCTAGCCCCATGCCACTGCGGTGCGTTAGCAAATCTTGAATATTGAAGTTGGCGGTGACGTAAGGATCATACATTTTAAACTCAGGTATGTAGTCTACTACTTTATCCTGCCACGAGAGTTTGCCCTCATCTACTAAAATGGCGAGAGCTGCCGTAGTAAAAGATTTGCTGTTGGAGGCGATGGCAAAGAGCGTGTTCTCATCTACTTTTTCTTTTGTCTTTATGGAAGTAACTCCATACCCTTTGGCATGGATCACCTTTCCATCTTTCACCACCGCCACGGCTATTCCTGCCAACGGCATCACTTCCATGGTTTTATTGACGAGGGAATCAATTTGCTTGCTGGTGAGCGCTTGTGCGTAAGTGAGATTACTGACAAGTGAAATACAGAGAAGGAGTATGATGAGTTTTTTCATGGCTATATAGTATGTTAAATATAAGAAATTGCGTTTTTAGTTTTTTAAAATGAATAGCTAGTTGGTGATGGGTGGATTTAAAAAAAAGTATTCTCTTTTTATGGAAAATGTTGCTATCCGGTATCTTAGGGTAAACTAACTCACGAAACACCAACCTGTGTGGTTAAAGGAACGAACCAATGAGTTTGGTTCTGTCTGCATTGAGTAAGATCTTTATGTTTCAATTTTAGAATTTTAGCAACGCCTTAGGGATACTTTAGTACTTTTGTATATCATAAAAGTCCACTTATGCACTCCAGACTATTGATTTTTATTTTTTCTTCCTTAAGCACTATAGCAGCAGGCCAAATTTCATTGTTGAAGGATATTTCACCTATATCAGAACCTACCTCAACTGGTATTGACCCTAAGAATATTGTAAGCCTAAATAATCGGTTATACTTCGTTGGAAACTCAAAATATGGTCGTGAGCTTTACATCAGTGATGGAACGCCTACTGGAACGAGAATTGTAAAAGATATATTTCCTGGTCATGAGTCCTCCAATCCAAGAAATTTAACAGTGGCTGGTAATTTGGTTTATTTTCTTGCTACTGATGGTGTGGGTGATTTTAAACTTTGGAGAACCGATGGGACAGAACCAGGTACTTTCATGGTTCTCGCTATTGAAAATGTTAATAATACCAGTTCTTTTATAGGGAATTTAACATCTGGTGGTGACAAGTTATACTTTTCAGTATACCCACCGAACTTCAATAGATATAAACACTTATGGGTTACCGATGGAACAATTGATGGAACTTATGTTATTAAAGAGTTAGCAGTTGGGAATAACAACTTAGAAAGTGAGCCACTAGACTTAATAACTCTTCAGAACGTAAGTTACTTGACACTTTATACAGAAGCTAATGGGGGCGAATTATGGAGAACAGATGGAACAGTTAGTGGTACTTCTATAGTGAAGGATATTTCTCCAGGATCTGGTTCTGGTTGTTTGGGTAGTCTTTCAAATTGCAATGGCTTGATTTATTTTACAGGGTATTCTGTAGCCAATGGTGCAGAGGTTTGGAGAACGGATGGCACTGAAGCCGGAACAGTTATGGTGGCCGATGTGGTTCCTGGCCCAAACTCATCATCCCCGTCCCAATATATTCAAATAGGGAGTGATGTTTTCATCTACTCAATTTTCGAAGGCATTTGGAAGACGAATGGAACGAGTGCAGGTACCACATTGGTGAAGAAAATGACCATCTACGAAAGAATTGTGGAGTTGAATGGAGCAGCATATTTTGTTACCATAAAATCTACTAGTCTTACAAGCTTTCAATGCGAGTTATGGCGAAGTGACGGTACACCTGAAGGAACAACTTTTCTCAACCGACTATCAAGTGGCCAATATGTTAGGTGGAGCTCTTTTGGGATCAATGGACCTTTAAAGCACAATGGCTATTTATATTTTACTGCCCCAGAGTCTAACCTTCCAGACGTAAGTAATCGCTACCAAATATGGCGAACGGATGGCACCGCAGTTGGTTTAGAGAAAATCACAACACTGCGTGATAATTCGACAATAGGAACTGTTCTAAATCAAACTTACTTGACCAAGAATGACAATAGAATTTACTTTAACATGGCAAACGGCACGTCTGGTTCCGAATTGTGGTACACTATTGGAGATCCAGGAGATCAACATATGGTTTTAGATTGGCAGAGTATTCTTCTATGGCCAGAGACTTCATTGAGTTAAATGGAAACTTGATTTTCTCTGCTGCCGATCAGATTGTCGGGGTGGAATTATACAGAACAGACGGTACGCCCAATGGGACTTTCCTATTGAAAGACATATCTCCAGGCTTTACACACTCCTTTCCTTCAAAATTCGTAAAATGGAAAAATAAGATATACTTCACTGCCTCAAGTCCTACATCAGGGAATCTCTGGGTGACTGACGGAACTACTACAGGCACCAATTCTTTACTAGGTTCGGGAAGCGGTAACCCCATAGTAACAAAACTTTTTACTAATGATTCAGACTACCTTTATTTTATCGGATCGGCAAATAGTACATCTAATTTATATCGTACCGATGGAGTGACCACAGCGCCATCAGCTATATTTGATAATGTTGAAAACGTAACATTCTGTAACAATCAAATTTTTTTCACTACACCTCAAGGTATCTGGAAAACAGACGGTACTCAGCAAAACACTATTTCTGTAAAAACCATTCCTCTCACAGATTGGAGAAGGGAGTTGGTTGCTCTAGGCTCCAAGGTCTTTTTTCTGGTAACAAATAATTCAAATTCTGATTTATGGCAGACTGATGGGACATTTGAAGGAACTGTAAAACTAAGAACATTTAAAAGTGTAGGGCTTCAACAAGGTCTTTATGCCAAGGTGAATAATTGGTTGTACTTTCTTGCCGGGGATGATGCAACTGGTGTAGAATTATGGCGAGCAAATGAATCAGGAACAATTGAATTAGTCAAAGATTTAACCCCAACCAATACCACTTATTCTTATGACTTGCGTTACTCTGGATTAATGATTGATTTTAACGGAAAAATCTTATTTCGCGGTAATAACGGCTCAGGCCAAGAGCTATGGTTATCTGATGGTACTTCATCTGGTACTAAGCTATTAAAAGAAATTTACCCTGGGGCTGGCAATTCACAACCCAATTCATTTTACCAATATAATGGTGCTGTTTATTTTAATGCCTATGATGGGAATAACTGGTCGTTGTGGAAAACTAATGGTGAAGAATGTGGTACGGTGAGGGTAACAGAAAACACAACTGTTGATATAATTCCGGGCTCAAAATTTGGCAGGCTCGGATCTAAATTATATTTGAGTGGAAACGACTACTTCTATGGAGTTGAGCCTTATGTTCATGACACTGATCTCGACAAAGCAATTCCAATTGAATGTAAAACTAATCAACAAATTTTGTTTTCGTTAGAAGATGTTTCTATAGGAGTAGGGTCGTTCATTCTAAGTGGTTATGCTAGCACAAGGCTTCCAGTTAGCTATCAATCATCTGACCCGTCCGTAATTTCAATAAATGGAACCGTAGCCACGGTTAATGCTATTGGAACAGTTACAATAACGGCTACTCAGCCAGGCAATACTAATGTAAAAAGTGCTGTGCCCGTTGCACAAACAGTATCTGTCTTAAAAGGATCGCAATTGATTCTCTTCCCCGCGATTTCTGCAAAAGCTTATGGTGAAGGCGACTTTTTATTGAGTGCAACTTCTTCATCAGGGTTGCCGATTTCGTTTGTATCATCAGATAACAATAAACTGTCTATTCAAGGAAATCAAGCTAAAATATTAGCTGCGGGCACGGTTCAGATAACCGCATATCAATTAGGGAATAGTAATTTTTATCCTGCTTCCCCTGTCAGCCAAACATTGACAATAAGTAAGGGACAGCAGACTATCACATTTCTGGAGATTTCCTCAAAAACATATGGAGACGTACCTTTTAGCCTTAATGTTGAGGCAAGTTCGGGACTACCAGTGGCTTTTGAAATTTCGCGATCATCAATAATCGAAATTGATAATAAGATTGTAAAAATCTTGAACGCAGGAGAGGTTCTAATAACTGCGATGCAAGAAGGAAACGAAAACTACCTTTCTGCTACCTCCATTCAAAGGCAATTAGTAATCGACAAGAAATCACAAATTATTTTTTTTCCAGCCATAGTTAGCAAAACTATTGGAGACCCGGGGTTCCTTATATCAGCGAGTGCTTCTTCTGGACTTGAGACTCAATTTGTTTCGCTATCTTCTAATATTGAAATCAACAGCGCCCGCGTTGAGATGTCAGCAACCGGAACCGCATCCATTAAGGCAAATCAGCCTGGCAATACAAACTTTTACCCAGCAGAATCGGTCATTCAATCGTTTTGTGTTAACCCTCCAAAACCTTCAATAGTCTCAGTTGAATTTAATGGTGATGGCGCAATCCTGACCTCTAGTGCATCCAATGGAAATCAATGGTATTTCAATGGTGGAATAATTTTAGGAGCGACAGAGCAAACGCATAAAGCTGTCGAGACAGGTATTTTTACTCTGACTGTTACTGAAGCAATGTGCACAAGCGATCCATCTGAACCTAGTAATGTAATTATTACTGGATTAGAAGCTAATCGTTCGTATTTAACTTTGCATCCCAATCCAGCAAATGATTTTATGGTTGTCGATGCAGGAACTGAAATCATTGACAAAATAACGGTTTACAATATTTTGGGTCAAGCGTTGATTCAAGTTTCGACCGGCAATACTGTACACAAGTTGAACCTAACAGACCTTGCTTCGGGGGTTTATATTCTCGGAGTTCAATTGTCTTCGAACGGACAATCTTTAGTTCGATTTTATAAAAATTAGACACAATTAATTGATGGGCGCCAGCCGTTGCATTTATACTCTTGCATCCAAAAGCAGTAGAAACGGTGGTCATTTCATTTATCGGTTTAATTACGACAGAGAAAGAGGTAAGTGTTACTTCTGAAAAAAAAGATGTGAAGATTGCCTTACAACCTGATATAACCGGTGCTATATCCAGCGTGAGGGTAGGCGGAATAGTTGCCCACCGATGGTATAGCCCGCGCGGCCTTTGGTGGAGGGTGAAAAGGTTGTTTATGAGATAATTCTGGTTTGAATTCCTAAAGAAGAGAATGCTATTCTGAATCAGATTTCATGTGAGGCTTTGCCAAATCCCGGGATTTCAATACTCGTCAGACACCAATAACCATATTCCATCTCCAATTGAAAAGCACAACTACCTGACACGGATTCGGTCTTTTGTTGATGTTGCCGTAGTGTGTAGGCAATCGTGGCTTTGGCTGTTCCGGTTCCGTTTTCCAGATCAAAATTTATTTCTTCAACCGCCAGTTGATCTAATGAAATGGAAGGATGTGCCTCTTGAAAAGTGAGAATGATGGCATTCATAGCTGCTTGTTCGTGTTGCGCGCCATTAAATGTAATTTGACTCGCCAGCGACATTCCATCAAACTTCTCATCCCACTTTTTGGTAAGTAAGCTCGTAACAAAGTTGTTTATTAGTCTGTCGATGTCATACGCGTGATTCGGATGAAATTCTTCGTACGTGAAATGCGTCACCATTCCTTCCATACGAATGCCGTCCATTTCATGCTCAAACAATTCTTCGGTAATAAATTGATAAATCGTAGCAGCAGGATATTCACATAAACAATCCAGTTGAACTCCTTTTGCCTGCATGCCATTTTCCAATGCTTCGAGCGCAGCAGCTATTTCGTTTTCCGGCAATGATTGTATCGGGACAAAATCCGGACGGCCAATAAAATCATAGACCTTTACCCGTGGAGTTTCTTTGTACAATTTCTCAAAATTGTAGATCTGGTTGAGCCATTGATTTTCCATGGCCGGGCTCAAGCCTTCTGAATGATGGCCCTTCATGCCGTGCTCTAATTCTAATTTTAGTTTGAGCAGTTCATTTTCTGCTTTGAGTTCATCTTCTGATTGCATAATCTTTATTTTAATCCTCCAAATAACTAAACTGTACTTTTTTAATCATCCAACATGGTTGTTTCCAAAAGGACGAAAGGGGGATAAAAACAAAAAATTATTTACTCATCATAGCGGTAGATGATATTTGAGATTTCAGTAGAAAGCCTATCGGTATGCCGGTAAATGACATCATCCAGCTTGCGATATCCTTCTGCACTCAGGTTAGGAATTTCTTCACCGTAGCGTTGGGCAATAAAATCTTTAGCGCTGCGCGTGAGGTGTTCGATACAATCTTTGATGTCCCGCTGTTCTTGCATGGCCGCTTCGTAAAGCGGTTCTAAACGGTCTTTTAGTTCTTCTGCATCCATAATCGTAGTTATTAATGGTCAATCGTTCAGACGATGCGGAATAGTAAATTCTGTTTCAGTAAATTTACTGCCATTATCTAATTTCGCATAATGTATAATCGATTTCTTTTGTTGGTTTCTTTGCTTCTGGTTCTTTCATGCAAAAAACAAAGTCAAAAAATTGATGAATCGGAGATTCTGAAATTAATAGAGCGGGAAAAGCAACACCAAGACAGAGCAAAGTATGAAGATGTCAGCACGATTGAAGTGATCTCGGATCCTAATCAGGTAACCAAAATCCGACATGAGATTGAGAAAAAGAGTATTGCTCGTGAATTGGAGCAAAAGCAACAGCAATCACTCGCTAGCCGCTATAAGCACGGAGATGTTACGGTAGTAAAAGATATCATCAGACTATTGGATAGCAGGGGACAGTCTGTAGAGAAACTAGATATCTATCTGGAGCTGGCCAAAAGTTTTGAAGACCCTGAGGATTACCAAATACGAGAGCCTGAATTGATCGCGGCTATTTTAAAAAAAGTAAAGGACACGGATGACGAGAAAGAGGCAATTCAGTTGGCAGGAATCATGGAATTACCTGGGTTTGCACCAGCTTTTGAAGAACGACTGTTATCGGGTCAATCAAAAGATGAGGAACGATTAATTTACTGGCTCAGTCGTGATGGAAAAAGTGTTCGGGCTCTGGACAAAGTAGAATCATTAATTTTTAGCGGGAATGTAGATTTGAAGGAGAGTCATGAATTGGTGGGCGATCTTCAGGGTTTTGCTGAAAACGGAAGCCCTCTCATTCAGAAAAGGGTAATGGACATGTGCCTTAAAATCATCGAAAAGAAATTGTTAAAGGAAGAGTGGTACCAAGAAGCAAAAGATCAAGTTGTCGCATTCACTAATCCAGTGTACCAACTGTCTGAAGTTGTTTATAGTCAAAATGACCCGCGCACCATACCTTTTGCCAAAGAACTTCTTAAAAGAAATATAAACTGGCGTGGCACCTTACGTATTTTAGTTTCCATCGAAGGCGAAAAATATAGTGATCAGGTTTTTCAACAGCTCGGTAAAAAGGATCAATTTGTCGTTAGCCTTGAATTAGCCAAGGCTCTCTACACGGCCAAGCCGGATAACTCGATCATCGACCGTGTTTTGGCTATTTTTAAAGAACAGGGAGATTATTCGAGGTATGTGATTGATCAAACTGCACTTGCACTCATAAATATGAATGAGCGTTACTTTGCTACTAAATTGAACGAAGTGAACTTCGATGAGAAGTTGCTGAGGCAATTTAGAACTTCGTATGAAGTGATTTTAAGTAATCCTGAGAAACTTGCAAGTGATTTATTTGCTATGGGCGTTGTTGATCAACCTATATCGAAGGAGAAAATTCAAAAAGCGTCCGCCAGTTATTCAAAAGAACACATATACGCATACATCATTCCATTTCTGGAAGCGGAAGGTCTACTTTTATATTTTGATGCGGAAGCCAGTGTTGTTCCTGTAAGGTATGATGACCTTATCTTACAATTTTCAAAAGCAAGCCATGGTAAATTTGAGAATGTTGTTGTATGGATGGACTATGAAGAAGACATTGTGAATGAAACGATTCGCTATAAAGTTTATCTTTTGGCTAATAACAAAGTGTACATTGGATACCCGCAAGCGCTGGGTGATTGGTATAACGTAGGCTTTGTAGCCAAGCTGATGAACATGGCATTGTCAGAGGCTGGTATTAAAGAGCGATATGTGTTCATTGATACGGGTGATCAAATGGTGCAATTTTTGTTTGGCCCTGAAGATAAGGTTAAACAGTTTGCCCTGAAGTATGGTTTTGGAAATTGATAAATAATGAAAACACTGCTGATTACACCCGAAGGATTAGAGAAGTTGAAAGCTGAGCTTGACTACTTGTGGCGCGTGGAGCGTCCTGATACTACGCAGAAAGTAAACTGGGCGGCCAGTCTGGGCGACCGCTCCGAAAACGCAGACTATCATTACAACAAAAAGCGCCTGCGCGAAATTGATAAGCGCGTTTTGTATTTACGCAAAATGATTGACGATCTGAAAGTGGTAACCTATTCGCCTTTTCAGGAAGGCAAGGTAATGTTTGGTGCGTGGGTAGAAATCGAAAACGATAAGGGGATGAAGAATCGCTTCCGCATTGTGGGCGGTGAAGAACTGATCGGAGCAAAAGATTATATCTCCATGGACTCGCCTATGGCACAAGCACTATTAAAAAAAGAAGTGGGTGACGAAGTCATTGTGAAAACACCTGCCCGAAATTTTGTGTGGCGTATCACTAAGATTGAATACCAAAAATAAAATTTCACCCGCGCACAAAACCACTTATCGATTTGCCGACACTTGCATTCCTTCACCAAGTACGGCTTGCTAGGATCTATACCTTCATCACATTATATATCAATTTGCAGTGGAATCAGATTCATGAAACTCCACTTCCTGATCAAATCCGTCAGAGGCAGAATATTCACGCATTACTTTTTGTAGCTCTCCTGATTTACTGATCTCCTGAAGGCCATCCTTGTGCAGGGAATACATCATATCGTAAAACCCATCTTTCGGATCGAGTTTGGTGATCATGCCGTTGTAACTAAAAGAACTGTACGACACCCACAATGAATCACCTTCTACTTTCCGCACTTTCATCAGGTAATATTTATACGGACCTGCTTCTTTTTCATTTTTCAAAAAATAAATGTCACCTGTTTTCGGATCATTGAGATAGGCTTTTTCCTTTTCACCGTTTTGTATTCCCTGATAGGTGAAGAAGGCGATCGCTAACAGAATCAAAGCTAACCCAGAAAACAGATACTTCGGAATCGGCACCGCAGCTTTTAGTTGTTGAATGGCACCTTTCGTGCCCAGCTCGATATTATTTTCCTCCGTCTCATGCTTACAATTTGTGCAGACAATAACAGTCGTTTTCTTATAAGGAAACACCGGTATCCAAAAGATGTGCACATACTTAACGAAAATGGCGATCACCGATTGCTTTTGCTGGCAATTAGGACACTCATAATTTTCTAAAGGAGCCTGCTTAATATTCTTTGCATTCCAGCCGTAAACAATCATGGTATTTTAGGTTTAGCGAGAACAAGATACTAGAAAGAAATAGTATGATCCAAGCTGAGATCAAACACTTCTTTACGTACTGATAATTTTTTTTGGGCGGCAGCCGGGCTATCCACTACAAGTCCTCGCGCCAGCGTGCTTCCGCGTAGCTCCGGGCTTTTCGTTTCTATCCCTGCCGCGGGCGCAGTGCGTTGTGTCACACGGCAGTGATTGATCAAAACAATAGTTGAGAACAATTTATTTTAAGGGGGTAAAGGCACAAGCGGTACTTCGACAATTTCCGCATAAGTTCCTTGATCTGCGTTCGCAAGCAACTTCCTAGCTAATGGGCGGGTACTTATTTCACATCTGCCTTTTTAATCCATCCGATACTATTTTCTTTATACTGAACTTTGAGCCATTTTTCATTCTCTTCAAGTATAATAACTATATCGCCTCCATCCAATCGTGCTTTTGATGGTCTATCAGGTTCAGTATACACTATATATTTAATTGAATTTACTGACAAAACTTTTAAGTTTAGATAATCTTTGAGATAATCGCGATTGTTGCGCTTCCCTTTATAATAAAGTTTTTTAAGTGCTTCAAATGGCACTTTCTCTATCTTTTCAAACTCAAATAACTTACCACCGTTAATCGACAATGTATTTCCATCACATTCGAAATAAGAGGGAATAAGAAAGTTTGGCCTCACGACAAAACCGTCTTCTCTAATATAGCTTTTGTTAAGGATCTCGGTATAGTATAATCCATTTGGCACTAGGCTGCCAGAATTTAAGTATAAGGAGTCATAAGACCTACTAGTTATGTAATTCTGGAATCCAATTATTAACTCATACAAAGCAAAATCAACCGCATCTGACTTAGTGTCAAAAGTAAACTCTAAGCATTTGTTGGCCTTTACAATTTTAAAAATAGTTATACCCTCTATGCTTAAGCATTGCCAACTTCCCTGCATTAAAGAAAGCTGGCTAGTTTGCCCGTAAGCGTATGTTGAAACATAGATAAGAAAAATGGTGACTAACTTTTTCATTTCACATCTAGTTTAGATTTTTATCTGCTAATTGGGTATATTTTTTTCTTTTGTCCATTCCGTTATCACCTCCATTAACAATTCTTCCTATTTCTTCAACTATGGCATCCGAAGTGCCTTGATCGGCTTTCGTGTTTAATTCTTTTATTTTCCAATAAACCATGGAAGCTTTAATGGCTATTTCAATGTTAGTTTCTAAAAGAGCAATATCTTTTCCATGAAATTCTTTCTTGTCATTGGGGTAAAGCTTATTCCATTCATCACTGACTTCCTGATAGCCATCTTTTCCAGTTATATGTATGAATCCCTTTCCTAAATAAGTAGAACCATCTTTCGAAGTCACTATACCATTACCCATCCTACAAGCATATGTCACATCAAACAGTGCTGACGATCGGATATATTTGGATTTAACTTTTAATATACCGCTATTGTACTCAGTATCCTTTACTTCTTGTTCAATATTATTCACATTCACATCTGTTCTCGTTTTGTACGTAAGAATTTTGCTTTTATTACCATTCATTAAAACTTCCAAAGTATCACTTTTTGTGGCGGCATAGGCATTTATGATTTCTGACTTAGTTTTAAAAGGGAAAACTGTATTGCCTCGATCAATTTCTTTACCATCGCATTTGTTTTCATCGTAATTGATGGAATTATATTTATAGATATAAGTAGTTGAATCCAACTTTACAATTTCAAATAAGTGACCACATTTAATAAATGGAAATATTTTTAAGATAGTCCTAGGCGTATACAGATAGCTTTCTTTAAGATCTCTTAATCCTCCGGTTTCTGCTCCAATTTGCCCTATAAAATGCGCCATACGTTCTGGTGTGCTTATATCAAAAGCAGCGCTATATTCATTAACTGTTTTAACTACTTCTGCTATTCGCTTATCATCTGTTGTCGGGAAAATAGCTTTCAACTGCTTGCTGGTTATTTCTAATTTCTTATTACGGACAATAAAGTTAAGAACGTAATCTTTCTTTGAGACTTTGCAGACTAACTTATACTTGCCTTGAGGTATAGAGTCAAAATTTATTTCTTCTACTTGATTGTAGACTAATGTGTCATATCCTGTTTTTGGATAGTTAATGATAGAGTTTTTAGAGCTCGTAATGCAAGTTAACTGATACAGAACTTTAGTTTTAGTGGTGTCAGATATTTCAAATTTCACTTTGATCTGTTTAGTACTGGATTCATTGACATAAACTTTACCCTCCGTTAAAGTGGTATTTGATATTGTTACTACCAATTTGCCAGTGGTTTTCTTCGCCACCATCGCTCCCCCCTCATCGCCCTCAAACAACCCCAGCACCGCTGCGGGATCGTGAATCAAATCCCATTGGTATTTGTGCAGGGTGATGCCGTTGGGTTGGTAGTCCATCAGGTTGTCAGTGGAAGATTTTGCGAGGGTGTTGTAGGTGTCGAAGGTGTGCTCGAGGCGGAAGGCTCCGTGACCAATCTCGTGGGCGATTACTTTTGCCAGTGATGCCTCGCCCAACTGCTCCATGAAGATGAACCCCGCTTGCTTCTTGCGCGGCATGAAGCCTTGTGTGCGACCGGACTCGGAGTTGGGCACTAAGAACAAGTACCATGTATTTTTGGCGATGTCGTATTTGTCTTTGTAGGCGTTGATGATCATGCGCATCTCGCCTGTGTAGTTGCTGAATATTCCCGAACTGCCGTCATCTAAACCGGACTTGCCATTCGTGTCGTAGTTGATGCCGGTGATCGACTGGTTCTCGACTGTCCACTCTACGGCTGCCGGTGCGAAGATGGTGTTGAGTGATTCGGCTAGTTCGGTGGTGCTGCTATTCAGTGCCGTTTTGTTGACGGAGACAATCACGAGCCGCTCTACGAGTTTGTCGTAGCTCACCACATTTAGTTTACCTGCCATCACTTCTTTCTCTTTGCCATCGGCTTCTTTGCGTTTGTAGTAGGCTGTCACTTGTTCGGTACTTTGATCACCAAATCCTTCTACCGTCAGTTGTACTTCGTTCTCCTGATTGCCCGGTTTGCGTAAGAGTAAACCCTGGTCAGTTTTGTAGATCACTTCTTTCAGAAAGTCCTTTCTGTTCTCGGTAGACTTGGCGATCACTGCATCTCTGCTGCCGGAGGCTACGGATTTCCATGGAATCGTGTAGACCTTGCCATCACGCTCATACTTTTCGTAGTTGCGCTCGTGTTCGGAGTGTTGCTGTTGATCGAAGCCATACGCTTGGTTGCTGCTACTTTCAAATTCGACCCGATAGTTCACATTGGATGCCACCGCTGTGGTGCCGCTTGCTCCGGTGGAGCCCATCTTCTCGATCTTCCCATCTTTCCCCACAACATACACATTTCCCGAATCATCGGTAATGCGATTGTCCGCACCTTTCTTTATTTCAATCTTGCGCTCTTCTTTTTTGGATGATCCGTTTGTGGAGTTCTCGTTGCTCGCCACTACCGCAATGACTTCACCTGCGTCATTTACATAAAGACTATCAATCGTTCCTTCGAATTTGATATCCACTCCTTCGAAGACATATCCACTCGATTTGGCTTTGTCTCTCTTCTTCTGTTCGTTTAAATCAACCAGACGTTTTTTGAGTGCTTCGATATCTCCTTTCACAGAGAGTACCTCGCCTGCAATCAACTCTTGTTTTTCGTTGATCTTAATATTCTCGAATTGGCAGTAGAGTTTTACACCCAGAAAGGGAACCAACACTCCCCCGAAACCACTAAAGGTGCCATTGCTACCACTTACATCGAGCACGATCATATCAAACAAGTCGAGCTTCCATATTTGTCCTACCATCGCGTTGCGCAACGGATTGGTATTGAGAGGGGTCATGCTCGTTACCGATTGCCCGCAAGAATAAACCCGTGGCGGTGTGGTGCGAAAGTTTTTAGTCGGACTGTAGCTCCCGATTTGATTCTTCAAAATACCTACTACCCGCACTTCGTATTCGGTGTCAGGTTCTAAATCTTGAATGAGGGCATTATCTTGGGTCGTCTCGATGGTGAACCACGTGTAGCCCGTGCTCGTACTTTTCTTGCGATACTCCACACGGTATCTGTCGGTTTCTAAAGTCGTGTACCAAGTTACTTTGGCTCTGCGTTCGCCTTCTACATACACGTTCATGCCTTCGGGGGGCGGCACTGCGGAGTCGCCAAACTTAAACGTACACACTTCGCTGTAGCCGCGATTTTTAAATTGATCTCTTCCTTCAGTGTCAATCGCGCGCACGCGAAATGCATATTCTTGTCCGGGAATAAGCGTTGGTTCGAGCAGTCCATAAATCAAACTGGTTTGTTGGGTGGTGGTTTGAAAGAGCGGGTAGCCGACATTGATCGCATCGTTGGGGTTGCGGCCGGGCGGACGAATTTCTACGAGGGTAAATTCATATTCGGTAGTAAAAGCCGAGTTGGGTGAGTTGGCATTCATCGGCAACCACTGAAACAAAATGTTTTGTGGATCGCGAACAGGAAGAGTAGTTCCACATAATGGCGTATTGATACGTGGCGGATCGTTTAACATAAACCACGCCTGGGCACAGGCTTCTTGCGAAAGCAAAACATCTTTGCGTTTGTAATCATACACGCGAAAACAGAAACGATAAAATCCTTCGGGCAGCGCAGCACGTTGTTCGTACTCTTGTCGCGAGATGCCGCTGAAAATTAAATTGCGTGTATCTAAGTACGGTGCTAAGTCTTCGGCTGATAAAACAGAAGGTATTCCACCTTCGATGGTAATGGGTGGCGGCACGCTATTCGGATTTGTTTCGATGCGGATGCCAACCCCTTCGAGCACTAACGACAAGCGCACTTGATAACTCGGCTCACTCAAATCGCGCAGCAGCAGATGCAGTTTCATCTGATCGTTCACCGTATAGTTTGTATCTGTCGGATTACACGGTGAACGATCAGATGAAACT
>DGYK01000051.1:87283-91038 GCA_002398365.1 Flammeovirgaceae bacterium UBA5008 | reverse complement strand
CTCAGAAGGCTATCCTAAAAACCCATCCGATGTGGTTGTGTCGGGAGCTATGAGTGCCAATCGGGTAGCACAAATGCTGCCACTGGATTATGTGCCGGGAAAAGATGAATCAAAGGAACAATCGATTCAGATGTCTTATTACCAAGAGCAAATTTATGTACATAACGATAAGCCTTATTATTATCCCGGTGAAACAATCTGGTGCAAGGGGTATATTAATTACCATCAGCCAGCTTGGCGCGATTCATTGAGCCGTACAGTTTATGTGGAGTTGATTGATCGTACTCGCCAGCAGATATTGTTTTCCAAAACTGTTCGAGTTGATAGTGGATTGTTTTCAACGGATTTCCTGATTCCAGATACCTTACGATCGGCTACTTACCATCTCCGTGCATATAGCCATTTGAATCGGTTGTTTGGCGATAAAAATCTTTATGTAAAACCTGTACCTGTTTTGGATTTGAAGGAGCGAGTGAGCCCTGACATTTCCTCGACTACTCAACGAGGTCCTGTTGATGCACGCGATGCAGTGTTGTCGATTTCATCAACTAAGAACATTTATCATCCCCGTGAAAAAGTGATACTGAATTTACTAGTCAAGGATGACGAAGACCGCCCATTGGCATCAGTTCTTTCCATGTCAGTTACTGATATAAAGCAAGTAGTTCCGATTAACTCTTCGAACAATATTTTGACTGATTTCCCAATGCGCGAGATAGATGTGGCAGTGGCCAGTAAATCAACGCCCATAGAAATCGAGCGAGGTATTCCATTTTCAGGCAGATGTTTGGCGGCAGATCAAATCACTCCGCTCCAAACGATGCTTAACATTATTCAGCTAGATCCTCCCAATGTTATGTTTGCTCAGACAGATAGGAACGGAATTTTTTCGGTGACTGATGTGGTTTTTTTCGATACAGCTGCATTTTTCTTCAATACAACTACAAAACAGAAAATTGGAAAAATGGAGTTCTTAGCGAAGCAGCCTGCGCCTATCGTTTTTGAACCCGTTCCGATTCAGTTACAAATTCAAAGAACAGATGTTCCCCAGCGAATTATTTCGCAAAATGAGCTAATGCTCGGAACCACTGTTTTAAATGAAGTAGAAATAAAAGCGAAAAAAATTGAGGATCAAACCATTGACAGGGTACAGCGTCCGTATGGTAAACCGGATTATGTTCTAAAACGCAAAGACCTTAATCTAACCTACGGCAATCTTTTGCAAACATTGCCGGGCAAAGTTCCTGGGTTAGTTGTTCGCCAAGCTGGAAATGCGGGTGGCGTGGTCAATGGAGTAATGACAAATGGGAACGGAATGGAATGGGTGGTTTACATCGCGAAAGGCGGAAATAGCAGCTCCATCCTTAATCCCAAGGAAGTTATTATTACAATCAATGATGTGGTAGTAACGGGAAAACCGGAACAAATTTTATCTGCTATTGATCCTCAAACGGTGGAATCCATTGAAGTAAAAACGGGTGTTAACGTATTATATGGATCGCTGGGCGGTAATGGTATAGTCTCGATCTATACCAGAAAAGACATCCCTGATGATGTGCTTAAAAAGAGTAAGGGTCTTGTTCCTACTAAGCTTACCGGATATGCAACCCCAAGAAAATTTTCGCATCCAAATTATCATGGTTCAGAAATGGATAGAACTTCGACTGATTACCGATCTACTATCTATTGGAATCCTGAACTTAAAACGAATGCGAAAGATGGAAGTGCATCAGTTTCCTTTTTTACGGCTGATCTCCCCGGAACATATCAAATAGTAGTTGAAGGAATTACTCAAAAGGGGCAACCGGTTCGTTGCGTGTATTCCATTGAGGTGAGAGAAGAGGATTGAACTAAAAATAACCCACTGCAGTTAAGAAATATTAAACTTAAAAATATGACCCCTTTACAAATTGCTTTACTACAGTGGGATATTTCGAACAAACGCATGCTCAAGGTGTTCGAGTCGATCAGTGATGAAAAATTCTTCTCACCCATCATTCCGAATGGAAATTCGCCTTCGTGGCTTTTAGGGCATTTGGCGGATACAGACGATATGCTTTTAGAATTGTTTGGCATTCGGCAACGCATGTATCCTGATCTCGGAAAAATCTATCACCATACCAAAGGAGTAAATCAAAGCGGACATCTATCCAAACAAGAGTTACTAACAAAATGGAAGCAAGTATTGGATGCGTTGGATGAAGCCTTCAAAAGGATGACAGAACAAGATTGGCTCAGCCGGCATATGGCAGTATCGGAGGAAGATTTTGCGAAGGAACCGCATCGTAATAAATTAAATGTGATGCTCAGCCGTGTTACACACAAAGCCTCTCATTTAGGTCAGATTGCCATGCAGCATTGAATGGAGTTCAATCGTCTGTGGTAATACCACTCATCAAAATTATATCTCATTCGGCTAAATAGTATAGTTCGCCATCAGCTTTCAATCGGTAGATTTAGTATCTAAAATCTAACCTATGAGAAAACTGGCCATACTAAGTTTGCTGCTTTTTGGTTCACTCTATCTTTCGGCTCAAACACCTGACCCCAAGTTATTTTCCTCACTTCGATTCCGCTTTATCGGTCCCGATGGAAATCGAATGATTGCTGTGGTAGGAGAACCCGGAAATCCGATGGTGTCTTATGCCGGAGCAGCCAGCGGAGGTATTTGGAAAACGGAAGATATGGGCATCACCTGGAAATCGGTTTTTGATGACACAGAAGACTCGTCTATCGGAGCGCTGGCCATTGCACCTTCTAACCCAAAGCAAGTATGGGCCGGCACGGGAGAAACATTTTTGATCAGGCCTGCTCACGCAGTAGGGAATGGAGTCTACAAATCCAGCAATGCAGGTAAAACATGGAAGCATCTGGGTTTAGAAAAAACGTTTCGCATTAGTCGCGTCATTGTTCACCCAACCGACACGAACACGGTATATGTTGCCTCATTAGGTCATACCCATGGCCCACAACAAGAGCGCGGTGTTTATAAAACTACCGATGGTGGTAAAACATGGGAGCGTGTCTTTTTTGTCAATGAAAATACTGGTTGTTCCGATTTAGCCATCGATCCGCAAAACCCAAATATTTTATACGCGGCTATGTGGCAAGTAGAAATCAAAACATGGTTGCTCAATAGCGGAGGTGAAGGTAGTGGCATCTATCGCACGAAAGATGGCGGTAAAACATGGGAGCCTTTGCGAAATGGAATTGAAAGTGGTCCGGCTCATCCCGTGGGTAAGACTTCAGTGGATGTTGCATTCTCGAATCCGAAAGTAGTTTACGCACTAGTGGAAGATAAAGAACCGCGACTCTATCGTTCGGAAGATAGTGGCGACACCTGGAAGCTCATGCACAAACATCATGGTATGGGGCAACGTGCTGGCTACTATACTCGTCTGCGGGTTTCTACTGCAGATGAAAATACAGTATACACCATTTCTGTGGGGATTATGAAAACAACAGATGGTGGAAAAACTTTTGATAAAAAATTCAATCAATGGGCACCAGGGGGAGATAACCATGACATGTGGTTCGATCCGAAAGACGGCAAGCGGATTTTGTGTGCACACGATGGTTGCCTAAATATGACTTTCAACGAAGGGAAGACATGGAGTAATATTAATTTACCGATTGCGCAGATGTATCATGTGGCGGTAGATAATCAAGTGCCGTATTATGTTTATTCCAACCGACAAGATGGATGGAGCTACCGCGGGCCCAGTCGTTATTTAGGTGGATGGAACATTCCTCTT
>DGYK01000051.1:75918-87087 GCA_002398365.1 Flammeovirgaceae bacterium UBA5008 | reverse complement strand
GGAACATTCCTCTTGGCGCGTGGCACGGAGTAGGAGGTTGCGAAAGCGGATTTGCTCAGCCCGATCCGTTTGATAATTCCATTGTGTGGAGCGGTTGCTATGATGGAGGTTTAGATGTATTTGATTTAAAAACCATGCATCCACGCGATGTGCGGGTGTGGCCACAAACGCAAATTGGATCGAAGCCCGCGGACGTGAAGTATCGTTGGCATTGGAATTTTCCGATGGTGTTATCCAAACATGTGAAAGGTCGCGTATGGGTGGGAAGCCAGTTTGTGCATGAAACCAACAACGTAGGGCAGAACTGGCAAGTCATTAGCCCCGACTTAACAACAAACGATAAAACACATCAACAAAATTCAGGAGGCATTGCGAATGATAACTTAATGACATGGGATGGTTGTACTTTATATTCCATGGCGGAATCACCAGTAAAAGAAGGAGTGTTGTGGACAGGTAGCAACGATGGTCAAGTGAATGTTACGCAAGACGGTGGTAAAACGTGGACGAACGTTTCGAAGAATATTCCGGGCTTGCCTTCATGGGGAACCATCCGGAACATTGATGCTTCCAACTTCGATGCGGGCACTTGTTATCTTTCGGTAGATGCACATCATGTCAATGATTTTGGATCGTATGTTTTTAAAACCACCGATTACGGAAAATCATGGACTCGATTAAAAATTGAGTTGCCAGCTTCGAACTCGAACTTTGTGAATCAAATTAAAGAAGATCCTGCCAAGGCAGGTTTGTTATGGTTAGGTACCGATAAGTCGTTGTACTTTTCGCCAAACGATGGCAAAGATTGGATTCATCTGAAAAGTAATTTGCCTCCTGTTCCCATCTATGGAATTGAGATTCAGAAAAATTTCCGAGACCTCGTGATCGGAACCTACGGCAGGGGGATTTACATTTTAGACGACATCACTCCGATTCGAGAGTTTACAGAACAGGTGCAGAATAGCGATGCCTATTTATTTTCATTACGACCTACGTATCGCTTTCAAGATGTAAATGGCATCAAAACGGAGAACAGTTTTGTGAATGGACAGAATCCTCCGGATGGAGCTGCTATCACCTACTATCTGAAGGAGAAATCGAAAGACAGTGTGGAGTTATTGGTTTATAATTCTAACAATGAATTGATCCAGAAATTAAAAACAAAAAACCAACCCGGCTTGCAGCGTGTTTGGTGGAACCTGCGTTTACAAGAGCATGCCATGCCGAAGCTACGCACACGTCCACGAGGCAAAGAGTGGGTAGAGTTGGATGAAAAGGGCGAGCGTAATTTATTTATTCCAGATTTAGATATCGGCCCGGGTTTAACGCCACCGATGGTGCCACCTGGAAACTATACGGTGGTATTGAAAGCACACGGCAAAGAGTTTAAGCAATCCGTTTCGGTGTTGAAAGATCCGAATACAAAATCAACACCCGAGAGCATGCAACGGCAATATGCATTGGGCGTGAAACTGTATACCGCCATCAAAACGTCATTGCAATTGATCGAGGACATGGAGAAAATGCGCACCGTCTTGTTAGCGAAAAAAGGCGATAAGAAAGCAGCTGCATTGGAAGAAAAAATCTACCAGCTCGAAGCTGTTTTGTTCGACATTAATCAGACTGGAGCACGCTGGGATATCTTCCGAAGCGGGGCACAAGTATTGGAGCGATTCCTGGCGTTAGGTAAAGAGAGCCAGATTTTCAGTGCCGATGCGCCACCCACCGATCAGCAAGGAGAAGTATATGAAATCACGGTAAAACGGATGGAGGAGGTTCAAAGTCAATTTGAATTAATCCGTAAAAACCCCGAAATCAAGCAAATTGAGAATAAAAAATAGTCCAATGTTAAGTTTTTTTAACCTCTTGGTAATATTGCCGTAACACAATACTTTAGTGATTCAACATTCAGTAAATCGTTATGGAAAAGCTCATTTTAAAAGGTAAGAAAGAAGTAAAAAATTTGTTGGTTGATTCGTTGCATCAGACCATTCAGGCACTCGGGGTTTCTAAATCCTCGAAAAAAGCTGATAAATTGGTAGAGCGCAGCGCCAAGAAATTAGCTGCGGTGGTCGCTGATCGCTTGAAAAAGGACAGAAAGAAACTTACCAAAGCCAGAAAGAAGACAGAGCGCAAAAGAGAAGAATTGGCTACTGCGTAAATTGTAGAAGAGCCTCTTCAAAAAAGCGTCAGGACTTGAACCTGACGCTTTTTTTGTATCCTTTTGGAGGAAACACATGGAGGAAGTAGTTGTTAATGAGACATGTCGCAGATTACAACCATCACTTTTTTTAAGTTCAATACTGTTACAGATAAGTTTTGGGCGCTGTCCATGATGCAGTTGGCGCATGCAGATTTAAAGAAAGTGTCCGGACAATCTTTTTACAAGTTAATGGGCAGTGGCCGTGGATTGGGATTCAACGTATTGCCTGATTGGTCAACCTATGCACTGCTTCAAGTGTGGGAAAATGAAGAGCCAGCGCATTCATTTTTAGAAACAAGCAAAACGATTTATACCTATCGTCAGCATACGGCAGAAGTCTGGACGATCTTCTTGAAAAATATTTCAGCACACGGGCAGTGGGATGGAAGGAATCCATTTCAGATTGCTGAAGATTTGCCACCAACGGAACTGATGGTAGTGTTGACTCGGGCCACGATCAAGTGGCATAAGGTTATTCCGTTCTGGAAGTATGTGCCCACCTCGCATCAGCCTTTGAAAGATAACGATGGGCTCGTCTACACAAAAGGTATAGGAGAAGTGCCGGTCATTCAAATGGCCACCTTCAGCATTTGGAAGAATAAAGAAAGCCTGAATCATTTTGCATACACTAGTAATGAGCACCGCGTAGCAATTCAGAAGACACGTAAATTGAATTGGTACAAAGAAGAGCTCTTTGCTCGCTTTAAACCCTACAACTCCATCGGCACATGGAATGGAAAAAATCCATTGGCTGAGTTCTTAAATGTCTGAAACTTTATAGTGCCTAGCTGCTTAGAATATTTTTTTGATTAACGCACGCATGAATGGCCAGCGCGGAAAGGAGTTGATGATTTTAAATTCTTGCCAACGCGTGGTGTGCTCATCCAGAAAAGCTAAGATCTGATGGGTTTCATTTTTTCCGTACATCGTTTTGAATAGGCCAACACCCAATTCATTGTGATGATACAATACATCAATGAAGAGCATATCGTATTTGCGGAAGAGTGTGTTTACAACGCGATGGTCGGGAGGGCGGCTATTTTTCAAATTGTTGATAATCCGTTGACTATACCGCTCGGCATTTTTAAAGGAATAACCTGAAGCAGGTTTCACCCAACCGCCTGCGGTACCAATTTTGGTAACGTGTTGATTACTGAATTGATGAAAAGGAAAATCACTCATAGGAATGACGCCTTTTTCCTGTGCTTCAATTCGGTAGTGATTGAGATGCAGAATTTCGCGAATGTAGGTGCGCAGCAACTCATCATACTGTGCGTCTTCTACCAACGATGGTGAGAAGAAAGTAAATTCAATCAGTGCTTTTTTCTTGTTGATGGGCAACACATAGGTAAAGCAAGTCGTGTTGGGTACTGTGATTCGGAAGTCCATCATTACAAAAGACTGATCATTGAAAACCTCTTCATCCGTTTCAATCACCCATCCTTTAAAATGTTGAAGTAGTCGCGTGTAGGAATCTTTTGCCTGAAAGAATGCAGGAGGGATGATGCTGTCAAACACATGCTTGGCTGAATATGAACCGCGATCAGTTTCAATGGTGCAGACCGTTGCGGAAACAATCTCTTTCACTTCCGCATTCACCCATGTGAAGTTTTCTTTTTTCTTTAGTTCGCTTTTGGTGTAGTTGTAAAAATCAAGGGAAGCCAACATCTTATACCGATAGGCTCCCATATTTAGTGAAAGCGACTGATCGGTCGATAGAAACTGTGCCTGATCCCAGATTTTTGTTGCGATGTGGTCCCACTTGCCCTGGCCCTTTTCCCAGAAGCACCACGTCTTATCGTTTATGTCTTTTTGAGATTTCTCGAGAAGCAGAATTTTCTTGTCACCAAAGAATTCGTCCGAAGACATTGCCATCGCGAGATGCAAGCCGGCTGCACCAGCTCCTACGATAGCGTAGTCATAAACGATGGTATCCATAGAAGTAGATGAAGAATACGATTTGTGCAGCGTAAATATGGTAAGAAAAAGTGAAATCGCCTTTCATCTTTTGTTGATGGTAGAAACCATGCAACAGCAGCGACACTCCAAACCACGCGACATAATTTCGGAGTGGAGCAGCACCGTCTGCCCAAATCCAGAAGTCGAACGGAGGCGCGGATGTTTCAATAAAAAAATCGATGAACACCATCAGCAAAGCACCTACCATTACTTTCAAATAAATGGGTTTTACAAATCGGTCGGCAATGGCAGCAGTGCATAAAATTAACGTAGCCCAAGTAACACCTATCAGCAGCGGAACCCCGTCTAATTTAAAGCCTAGATTATTTCCGTAAGCATAGTTTCCAAATAAAAAACCAAAGTGCACACCGATCCACTCTACTAGAATGCTAGCCGCATAGATAACCAATACCGGAATTGCTTTTCGAAAACTGTCAATTGGGTAATACAGGAATAACAATAATGCGGTGAGCAGAAGATTGAATGGTGTTTTCGTAATGAACCACTCCTGAAATCCCAACGAAATCCCAATGATGGCCGAAACTTGAAAGAGCCAGATCACGAAAATAGCCCACGACTTTATATGAATACTTTTATTTGTCATGATCAATTCGTTCATGCTTGTTTGATTTGTTCGGTGGCTATCTTTGCAGATAAGAGACACAGTGGAATGCCGCCACCTGGATGCACGGAGCCGCCACAGAAGTAGAGGTTGCTAAACTGATTTGAGAAATTCGGATGTCGCCAGAAGGCAGCAAATTTTGAATTGCTCGAAGTGCCATACAAAGAACCTTGATGTGATTTTGTTTGGCGCTCGATCAGGATCGGATCTAAAATAGATTCTGTGAGAATCAGTTTCTCAATATCCGTGCCCAGCACCTGATTGATTTTCCGAATTACATTCCTACGCGCTTTTGCAATCATGGCCGGCCAATCTTGCCCTACGTTGCCGGGCGCATTGATCATCACAAACCAGTTTTCGCACTGCGGTGGTGCATCGGTAGCTTCTTCCTTGCTCGTGATGTGTATGTAAACAGTCGGGTCATCGTGCAGACGTTTGTTCACAAAAAGTTCGTGAAATTCTTCCTCGTACTGGTCGGAAAACAAAATGTTGTGTAAATCGAGTTGCGGAAATAACCGGTTGATTCCCCAATAAAAAATAAGAGCCGAACTTGACCGCTCTTGCTTCAGAATTTGCGTGGGTTGTTTGGCCGATTTTAACAGATGCTTATACGTTGAAAATACATCCATATTCGAAACCACCACATCTGCCGTGTAGCTACCCGATGATGTTGTTATTCCGGTAACGCGTTCGTTTTTATAATCGATGGAGTGAACTGCTTCGTTGAAACGGAATTCAACACCCACTTTTTCCGCCAAGCGAAAGAGACTTTGCGAAATTTCGTGCATGCCACCATGTGGATGAAAGGTGCCGAAGTGCATTTCCAAATGTGGAATCATGGACATGATACCGGGCGTTACAAAAGGCGAGGAGCCATTGTAGGTAGCATACCGATTGAAAAGTTGTACCAGCTTCGGATGCTCGAAGTATTCTTCATTAACTTGATTCAGCGTTTTGTTAATGTCCAGACTGCCGGATTGCACGAGCGACTTGAAAGTATTCCAACTGAAATAAGTGCGCCAGCGGTGCAATGATTTATTCAGAAAGATATCTGCCGTCAGGTCGTATTTCTTCTGATTTCGATCGAGGTATTGACGAACAATGGATGAAGCGACATTGAATTTTTCGGATGCCCGTTGAACAAACTTTTGTTTGTCGGCCGGAACGGAGAAGGTAGTGCCATCACTCCAGAAGTAGTTGCAGACTACTTCTTTTTGAGAATAGTTGAAATAATCGCGCGGGTTGAAGCCATGCAGATGAAACAGTTCATCCACCAAATGGGGCATCGTAAATAAAGAGGGACCTAAATCAAACCGAAAGCCATCTTGACGGATTGCGTGGAGTTTGCCGCCCGCATAGCCATTCGCTTCGAAAACGGTTACATCGTATCCTTTGTGCTTTAATCGCAGTGCGCTCGCTATCCCGGCAATACCGGCTCCAATCACAATGGCCTTCTTCATTCAAAAAAGTGGTCTTCAACTCATTTCTGAGTGTAAAACCTGAAAAAGCAGAAATTGTTCATGTCTTCTCAGACATGGAAGGGTTGAGCGTGTAAAGAATTATTGAGTCTCTTGCCGGTCTTTCTTCAGCACAAACTTTTTGGGCTCGAACTTCTTGGGGGCATATAAAAATCCAAAGGCCTCGCAATTTTCTTTGGTGTGCTTAGCATGATGAATGTAGTGCGCGTGAATCATCCGCTGCAAATAGGTACTTCGCTTTTTAGGAATCCACTTGATGCGTTGGTGAACGATGATATCGTGAAAGATCAGATAGAATATGCCGTAGCATAAAATGCCTAATCCCAGCGCAAAAAGATACGGACTTGGATAAACCGAAGTAGATACTACAAATAGAATAATTGAAGGGATGCTGAAGACCAACGCAAAAAGATCGTTGCGCTCGAGCGCATGGTTGTGCACCTGGTGGTGCGAGCGATGCCACACCCACAAGAATCCGTGCATGACATACTTGTGCGTAAACCAAGCCACGCCCTCCATGAACAAAAAGGTGCCGATGGTGATAAGCGAACAAAGAAAAATAGTGAGGAAGTCCATTATTTCTTAAAGTACTGCTCTAAAATAGAATACCGATGCTCAAAAATACGATTTACCTCACGCCCCACAAAGAGCACGTGTGCCAGCCATCCCAGCGGTCCCCAGCCAATGGCATAATTTACTTCGTCCGTCATTTCAACGCCACCCGGCACTTCTTTAAAATGATGTTGATGGTGCCACAGTGCGTAAGGGCCAAAGCGCTGCTCGTCAATGAAATGAAGAGGTTCTTTTACCTGCGTGATTTCGGTTACCCAGTGGACTTTAATTCCTGGCAAAATGCTTACGTGATAGCGAATGAGCTGACCGGCATAGGCTTTATCCCCACCGGAGATGTACAATATTTTAAACCCCATGTGCTCCGGGGTGATTTTAGAGAGGTTTTTAGGAGTTGAGAAAAACTCCCATGCTTCCGTCAGAGAAATCGGCAAAAACTGTTTCCGCGTCAGGTTATAAATCTTCATGCCTAAGAAACACGAAAAGATGCAAATGGTTCTAGGATGTAGATAGTATTATAATCATGACGGAATTTCCGTTTGAAGACCAAAACATTTAAAACTTATGAGAATGGAAGGGCAAAATAGAGAACCGATGGAATAAAATTTTCTAGAGGGTGTCACTAAGGATCTTTTATTAAAGTATCCTTATTTACATCAGACACTTGTTCTGCAGCACAAATGCCTGATTAAAAATACACCTGATTAGTTTGTAGTGGTTACCTCTTTTGTAGCTGAAGCAACCGAAGAAACAGTTCCTTTTTTAGCATACACCCGGAAGTAATACTTGGTGTTGGCTGTTAATCCGGTTACGTTGGTGGTTAAGGTGGTTATTTCTTTTTTGTTATAGCCGGTCACTGTGGTGGCAAAAGTATTAACCGTAGATACATCCAACAGATACTTTTCAGCTCCGGTTACAGCAGTCCATGTAGCAGTAAAGCCGGTTGCCGTAATAGCAGAAGCATCACTGAGTGTTGGTGCTGCAACGGTAACAGGTTGTACGTTATCATCTTTGCAACTCGCAGCAGTAAATAGTGTGGCGCAAACAAAAAGCATTGCCGCGAGGCGATGTGTGAGCGATAATTGATTTGAAATTTTCATTGTATAAATGGTTTTGTTTAATGCACCATAGACTGCCGATAGCAGCAGAAGGTTGGGAAGGAATAAAATAAAAAATAAGCAAGTGGGGTGGTAGCAAACGCATCATTCGTGCATAGACACACATTTACATGATTAGGTTTGTTTCAGAAAAAAATAGTTGGCCAGCGGCTTCCTCAATATATTATTTGAGAGATGCTTTCGTTATTTCTGGTTTTCTTAAATTCTTTTAAAAGAAACTCAAAAAATCTTGTAACAATTCGGAGGGCACTGTATCCAAAGGGAAATGAAACAAAAAATAGTCCCTAAAAGATAAACACATGAAATGGCCATTTAGAAGTTCTACACCCAATAATATGATAATCTCGGCCATTCCTTGTGACCATTAAAAAACAAAATATTAACACATGAAAACAAAAGTTATTCTCCTATTCTCGTTGATCATTTCCATGTTTCTAGCGTCTGCGCAAACTTCTTTTAAAGTTGAAGTGAAGGGCCACGGCAAGCCTATATTGTTGTTTCCGGGATTCGGTTGCCCCGGAGAAGTGTGGGCCGATGTGGTGGCCGAGTTATCAAAAACACATCAGTGTCATGTTTTTACGTTTGCCGGATTTGGGAACGTAGCACCGATTGAAGGCCCCTGGCTGGCTACCATCCAACAAGAGGCCATTACGTATGTGAAGAAAAATAAACTGAAGAAGGCCACCTTACTAGGTCACAGTTTAGGAGGAACGCTTAGTTTGTGGATGGCATCAGCCGAACCTGATTTGTTTGGCCAAGTGATAGCCGTAGATGCGCTGCCATGCTCGGCTGCCTTGATGATTCCCAATTACAAAGGAGAACAGATGGCATACGATAACCCGCGCAGCAAGATGATGTTACAGATGGACACCACTTCGTTTGCCGCCATGAACCAACAAACAGTGCCTTATATGTGCAAGAACGTGACGAAGCAAAAACAGATTGTGCAATGGATGAATCAAACCGATCGCAAAACGTATGTGTATGGATACATTGATATGCTTAACTTGGACTTGCGGGAAGCGATTGCCAAGATTAAAGTGCCGGTGATTGTGTTGGGTGCAGCCAATCCCGACAAGGCAACGGTAGAAAAAACGTATCAGGCGCAGTATGCGAAACTTCCCGGCACAATCATGTTGTATGCCGAAAACTCCGCACACTTTATTATGTTCGATCAACCTCAGTGGTTATTGGAAAAATTAAAAGAGAATTTAAAATAAAATAACCCGGTGGATAAGCAGGCGAGCTTCAACGAATTGTTCGACCAGCATTACACGAAAGTATTCCGATTGTGCAAAGGATACTTTAGTGGCAATGAGGAATTGGCATCCGACTCTACGCAGGAAGTTTTTATCAAAATATGGGAGGCATTGGATTCCTTTCGGGGCGAATCGAGCATCAGCACGTGGATCTACCGCATCTCGGTGAATACGTGCCTCCTGTATTTGCGCAAGCCTTCCACCCGAAAAGAAAAAGCAACGGATGTTTTTCCTCCGGTAGCGGCAGAAGTTTATTCCGGAGAGGAAGAAGAGAAATTGCAGAAGATGTATAGCTGCATTCAAAAGCTGGAAGAGAAAGATAAACTAATTACGCTGCTTATGCTGGAAGGTACTAGCTACTCCGAAATAGCAGAAGTAGTCGGCATTCGCGAAGAGGCCCTTCGCGTACGGATTCATCGCATTAAAAAGAACTTAACCACGTGCGTACAACATGGAAACATTTGACGAACTACAACACATCTGGAATAAGCAGCCACAGCCGCGTGCAGTTATTTCCTCTCATCAATTGATGAAGAAGGGCGAGGCACACATCAAAGAATTGCGGGCAGGGCAATGGGGTACCATTACAATATTAAGTGTGCTGATAGCGGGACTGACCGCTTATTTCATTTTCATGGATGCCTATTTATATAATGAGCTTACGCTCGGTTTGTCCATTATGATTGGAGTGATCGTGGTGCGCGTGGCGATGGAGTGGATGAGCGTACGAAAATTTAAATCGATTCAATACCATCATTCGGTAGTTGCGTTTACCCATCAAATGCAACAATACTATGCGTGGCGAAAGAAAGTACACCGCGTTTTTATACCCATTATTTATGTCAGCTACATGCTTGGGTTTAGTCTGTTGGTGCCCATCTTTCAGAAGAACCTATCGACCGGTATGTTTTGGTATGTGGTGATCAGCGGGTATGGTTTCTTAACGGGCTTTGCGTTTTTGATGGTGCGCATTTTACGGAAGGAGCGGAAGCTGCTGGAGTTTTTAACCAGCATGGTTGATGAGAGAATGTAGTCGTAGTTACTCCTCTTCCGATTGTATAAATCCTCCGAGGTTGCTTTTCGAAAGTACATAAACCTCGAAGGTATAATCGAAATACGCCATTTCATTCCATCCATGCAGTGAATTATATTTGAGGCGTGGAAAGAAAGATCAACGTGCTCATTGTAGACGATGAAGGTCCCGATCGTGAACTTCTTAAATCCCTGATTGCCAGTTATTGTCCGCACTTACGGGTGATTGGCGAAGCGGCTTCGGTAGCCGTTGCACAAAACCTGATCAGCCATCTTCAACCCAACGTAGTTTTCCTTGACATTCAATTGCATTCACAACTTGGCTTTGAATTACTCGAGCACTTTCCCTCCCGAAACTTTCTGGTGGTTATGACTACCGGTTATGACCAATACGGTATCAAAGCAGTTAAAGCGGGTGCCTTCGATTACTTACTCAAACCTATTGATGTAGATGAGTTAATAGAGGCCGAACGAAAAATTCGAATTGAACTAAGTCAACAGCAGACAGAGGGTGAAGATTTATTCAATGTATTTGATCAGGGGGAACAAGTATTCATCAAACCATCAGAGATTATCTATTTAAAGGCGCAAGGAAGCTACACACTTATCGTTTTGATACAACGTGAGATATTAACAGCCAGAAATATGAATGAAATAATGCGGGAATTAAATAGTAGCCGCCTGCTGCGCATTCATCGCTCGTATGTCATCAATCGCGATTTTTTGAAAAGTTATCAACCTCAGGGCAACGAAGGAATGATTACGTTGTCAAACGGTTTGCAATTGCCTGTTAGCCGAACCTACAAGAAACTGCTCAAATCAGTACTACTATGAAGCGAAGGCAGTGGCTTTTAGTAGGAATGGTTTTTCTATGCAAGTTTACGTTGGCACAACAGATTCCTGTCCTCAAGTATGGTACAGATGATGG
>DGYK01000051.1:23775-75737 GCA_002398365.1 Flammeovirgaceae bacterium UBA5008 | reverse complement strand
TTGTTTACCGGATTTATCAGGATAAGAAAGGTTTCTTGTGGTTTTCCACCGACAACGGACTGACGCGCTATGATGGTCAGGTGTTTCGCAATTTTGTTGCCAAAGATGGGTTGCGATCTAATTTTGTATTTGGTATAGCCGAAAATGATTCAGCTATGGTTGTATCAACTTTTGGCGGGGGATTGCAATTGACCGATGGTTTGCAATTGGATACCGTGAATCGAATAGCTCCTGCCATCCAATATCCCATCAATATCATGCAAGATGATTCCGTGCTTTGGGTGGTCGATCGTTTTTTGAATTTGCAACGAGTAACCCGATCCGGCACGACCGACTTTACCAGAGAAATTAAATATCCTATTCAACGTGTGTCACAGGTAGTTAAGACTGCGATGGGAGTTATAGTATGTTCGTATGGACTACACCGATACAATTCTGTCAGTGGACGGCTTGAACCAATCTCCCATAGTGACCTGCATTATTTTCAAGCGGTACAAGAACTTCCGGATAATAGATTGCTGGCAGTTTATGCAGATGGGCTCGTGCTGATTGATCTTAACTTAAGGACTTCCAAGACTATTCTGAAACGCAATTTTTCTTTTGGCAGCAAGAATTTATTCCGCTGTCAGGATGGAACGATTTTAGTGGCCACTACGGAGGGTGAATTGTTACGATTATCCCCCGATTTGTCCAATCATGAAAGCTTAATTAAAAATGTAGTCGTAAATGATATTGCGCAAGATGCTGCTGGGAAAATTTGGTTGGCCACTTACGGCCAAGGCGTATGGTGTCTTCCTTCATTCAGTAGTCATTTTATGGAAGTGCAAGGATTGCTTTCACCGGCCATATCCTATTCAGCCAACCATCAAACTTTTTTTGTGACGAGTCTGAACAGAGGCATTTTTTCCATTGCTAATGAAAAGATAGAACTTACCCGTCACGCGCTTTCTGATTTTCGTCAACCTATTCTAAGCTCCACATTCGTATTTGAGCCAAAGCATTCCAAAGAAGTAATCATTGGCACCTCCAATGGATTTATTCGAAAAATAAATCAACAGGCGGATTTCATTAAAACCGTAAGACCTGTATCTGCTTTTTGGAAAGATTCGCGTGGAGCCTACTGGATCGGGTTGCGATCCGGCCTTTTGCAAATGACAAATGATTTCAAGAAAAAGCAGGAAGTGATTTTCTTCAGAGATAAGATTGTTCGTTCGCTCACAGAAGATAAGGACGATCAATTGCTAGTGGGCACCAATGACGGTTTGTTTCAGCGAACAGATTCCACATGGAAACGATATGGTAAACAACAAGGACTTTCCAACGAATACATCAATGCTTTACTTCCTGATCGTATTCGCAATCTGATCTGGGTTGCTACTAATGAAGGGGTCTTTCAACTATTGCCCGACCAAAGGATTAAACAAGCGTATGCCGACATTCGATGTAACTCCCTTGTACTCGACCGTGATCATCGGTTATGGGGAAGTACTTCAAAAGGATTATTGTATTTTGATGGTGACGGATATCAATTGCTTCGCAGCGAAGAAGGGGTGGATGGAAATTTATTCGGAGTAGCATATGATGACAACAAGCATGAACTGGCTGTCTTGTCAAACATGGGCATTACATTGTTGCAATTAGAAAATTATGTAAAGCAACTGACTAATGTGCCACCACGGCTGATCATCACCGAACAGCTTTTCAACGGTAAATCAGTCTCTATCCAAAAACCACTATCTCCGCTACCCAGCAATACTACTTCAATTTCACTGCGGCTATCGGCACCTTATTTCAGAAGCCATCATCAATGGCATTTGTTTTATAAGATCAATGAAGAAGGATGGCAGAACGCGCGCGAAAGTCGTGAGCTTAATTTTGTGGAACTCCCCTTTGGGAATGTGCAAATTCAAATGCAACTGCGCGATGTTATCAATCAAAAGCAATCCGATAGTGTAACGTTGAATTATATTATTGAAACTCCGTTTTATCGAACGAGAACATTTATCATCGTAGGGTTTGTTTTATTTTTATTGATCAGTGCAAGTGCATTCATCCTATTAATGCGATTGATCGATAAGCGCAGACGGATCAAGTATTTATCCGAACATCGGCAAGCTGAATTAGAGCAAAAGGTTTTACGCCACATGCTCAATCCTCACTTTATGAATAATGCAGTAAACTCGATTCAAGTGTTTGTGACCCGCAACGACCAACGTAAGACGTTAAGTTATTTAGCAAAGTTTGCACGCCTGATGCGCGTTAATTTGGAGTTGCTGGAAAAGAGTTGGATATCGCTGGAGAAGGAATTGCAAAACATTGAACTCTATCTTGAATTTGAGATGCTTCGTTTTGAAGGTCGGCTTCGCTATCGGGTAGAAGTAGACCCCGATGTTCAAGTTGCAAAATTGAAAGTTCCATCGCTGGTGTTGCAACCTTTCGTAGAAAATGCAATATGGCATGGCATACTTCCAAAACCCGAAGGAGGTGAAGTGATAATTAAAGTTTTGAAGACAGCTACCGGTATTTCCATTTTTGTGGAAGATGATGGCGCAGGTTTGGTTGCATCGCTAGACAAAACCAACATAGAAAAACCCTCGCGGGGACTGACCTTGATTCGCGATCGTTTTGAAATTTTAAATCAACGCCATCCGGGGCACTCTTTTCAACTGAAATCCAAGAACGAAGAGTCGACTACTAATCCCGGTACAGTTGTTCACATTACGATTCCAACCGTTTATTAGACGCATCGTCATTCACAAAATAAATCACGTCATTCACAAAATAGGTCAGTAGACTGCAACCGATGCAGGATACTTTTGCACACTTAACAACCAAACTTTATGAATGCAATCAGATTGCTATTGTCTTTAACGCTTCTAGCAGCTTTACTTTTTTTCGGTTCGTGTGGCAGCGATAGCGCGCCAGAGCCAGCACCTTCCATTGCGGCTCCAACGGTAACGGGCTTGTTTCAACCGGAAGGTCAATTGCAAGTTACCTTTACCATTACAGGTAAGTTTACATCCGGTAATATTTTTACAGCACAATTGAGTGATGGTAGCGGAAGCTTCACCACGCCAACATCCATCGGTACGCTGAATGCTACGGCTGCGGGCACGATTAACGCCACGTTGCCTTCCACGGTAGCAAATGGTTCTGCCTATCGCATTCGTGTAGTGGCCAGTGCGCCATCTACTACCAGTCCCGACAATGGATCCAATCTTAGCATTGCAGCACCTACTATTACCATCTCTTCGTTTACTACCTCACCCAGTGCAAACAGAACATACATCGCAGGCCGTGATGTAACGTTGACAGTTGCTACCACGGGTACTTTTGCAGCCGACAATCAATTTACCATTGAGGTCAGCAACACGGCAGGTACCTACAGCAGTTCGCTCGGTTCGATCACCGCGTCTACACTTACATCCAGAACAATTACATTGCCTACGGATATCCCAACAGGCACCGGATTTCGTTTTAAGATTACATCTACCAAGCCGGCAGTTACCAGCACATTCTCCACCACATTCGAAGTGGTAGCATTGGCTATTAATGGATTTGCCGTTGGCGCAAATCCCAACTACGTAGCAGGTGGAATAATATCAGCCTCTTTTTTTGCAGCCAACGGACCTTGGTTAACAAACAATCAATTCGTTCTTCAATTGAGTGATGCAACCGGAAGTTTCACTAATCCGATTCAGCTTGCTACCACCACCTCTACCGATGCTAATCCATTCTATAGTTCTGTGTTTATTCCCACCACCGTGCCGGCTGGTGCCGGTTATCGTTTGCGTGTGGCATCGACTGCACCGGTTATTACAAGCACACCGACTGCAGCATTCAGTATAGGAGCACTTCCTACGTTGACTCTTGAGTCGGCTACACCTGCCTTTACCAAAATGTATTCCGGTTCATTGTTTGGCACTTCCTATTTATTTAAGGTAACAAAAACGGGTACATTTAATCCGAATAGCTCATTTACAATCGAGATGTCGCAGTCAGATCAACCTTTCGTTGGCACAATTTTTAATTACAACTTTACTACTAACAATATAACTGAATTGATTAATACGGGAACAACAAATGTAGTGGTTAGTAGTTTTAATTTTGGAAATGGTAATCGCAGATTTAGAGTGAAAGCGACTGGCCACGCGGTGTTAAGTTCTGAGAGAATCATACCGGTTACACAGACAGGTGTTTCGGCAATGACAGCTACCATCGAATCAGTGAATTACACGCTCAGCAACAATCGTGGCATTTATAATACCAATAGTACAGGGATATTTAACAATCAGGTTTTATATGCTACAGGCGAAGCAAACTCCAGTTTGTATACAGAGACAAGTTTAAAAGTTTTTATTGGTTTGAATCTGAGCAACGAGAATTTAACCACCGGAGCTACTCAAACTTGTTCGCTGATTGTGCATTTGCTTAACAGCACCGGGCAACAAGTGGCGATTTTCACAAATAACCATGTTACAGTCAATATCTCAGGTACTCCTTCGGCATATACGGCAACAATAGGTAGTGCAACGCTAAACCGTGTATCTGGATCAGCAGGAAATACTACTTTATCGATTCAAGGTGTATCATCAAATTTTAAATTCCAGTAAACCCCAAATAGTTGATTGGAAAAAGCTCCACCTAAAAAACGGAGCTTTTTTTGTTGGGTACAATTAACTAGTGATCCATTGACTTTTGACCATTCGTCAAAACTCATTTTTCGTTTTATATCGTTAGTCATTTCGTTGTATATCACGAAATGTATTCAGGTCATTTATATAAAACGCGCAAATCACTAGCAATTTCGCGGTTTTTCGTTTTGGCACACAATTTGGAAGGCACATACACGTGTGCGGGGGTAAAACGTTGCCCCCTGATGTTTTGAAATAATAGAGCGAACGCTTTTGTCACACGTGCGAAGTTCGTTGTAAGAGCTGCGCATTGAGTTGTGCGGCCTGCACATTGCGTTGTGAGGGCTGCACATTGCGTTGTGAGGCATGCACATTGACTTGTGCGCCCTGCATATTGAGTTGTGTACCTTGCATAGGATGTAGTGTGGGATGCACAGTAAGTTGTACGGGCTGCAAAATGAGTTGTGTGGGCCGATAATAGACAAAGCACGAGTAACATTATTTTAGGACATCGTCTGGCAAGACGTGTACGACTTCACTTTTTGGGCAGAACGTAATTTCTGCGGTAGACGAAAAGTGAGTGTCACATGGCCGCTGTGTTATCTACCTGACACATGCCATGCATGTGCACGTTTTGCTTAGGCTGCGCATCATCGGGTCTTTATGATGCGATGAAATAATTTTGTAAACTTCTAACCCATAAAATATGGTAAAGAAAGTAAGACGACTCAGCAAGACCATTGCTGAGAACAACGTGGTGGCCTTCAACAAAATGAGGATCATCGCGGACTACGCTCCTAACAAGGAGCAGACCTCGAAAGAGGCGGTTACACTGCTCTTCAATCAAATGCTGGATGCCAAGCGCATGGAAGCAGATGCTGAAGTGAAGTGGAGAGCACAGCGCGAGAGTGCTGTGGATTTAGAGTGGAGATTTCACAATGCCATGTTAGCCTGCAAAGCATACGTGGTGGCGCAATTCGGTCCCGACAGCAACGAAGTAGAAGCGTTGGGATTGAAGAAGAAGTCGGAGTACAAGAAATCGAAACGCAATTCGGTTTCTACTCCCGACAAGACGGCCTAAGGGTACGGGCTTATGCAGCTCGGCTGCATGTACCTACTTTTGAAAAAATCCTGAGTGATGAGCTCAGGATTTTTTTTGGTTTGTTCTAAATCCTTCGTAAAAAGCAAAAGCTAGGATTTGTAGTCGTGAATGAGTAAAATTGACTATGGATGTGTTGAAAGGTTCAAACTAGTGAGAGAAAGCTGACATGTCTATAAGAAGAATAGATACAAGTTTTAGAATAAGAGAAGAGATGAGGTTATGATAATGTTGGCGGGCATTTACGGAGACACAGACAAATGAATAGATTTGTTTCGTATGAAGGACTTCCTGTCAATTCTGGCGGGGGACATGGACTTGGTAAGAAGACAGTGACCGAATCATACCTTGACACTCTCGAATTTTTGAAGACTTATTCGGACACGGTTTTTCCGCATGAAATTGAGTTGTCACTTTATAAAGACAAATCATTCAATTACCGACAACTTAAATGGAAATTGATGAGACAATTCGGACTATTTCCTAAGTCAAATAGCTGGGATATGGGGGACTACAAGCAAAAATTCTGGACTTGGAAACTAAAGAGTAGTGAAATTGCTGACGGACTTGGTATTCTCATGAACAATTCAGACTTGCCCGAGCATCGATTTGGCCCGTTGACTATGTCTATTCTATGGCATTTCAAATTCGTAGACCCATTAACAAAACAAAGAATACCAAATCAAGAATCAATTCCGACACTAGATTTTAGAATTCACAACTCAAGAGCGCTTTTGACGCTCAAGAAAAAATCAACACTATCAGTTTGGTTTGCATTTCCTTTTGACAACGAAGAAGAAGAATTTAAGACATATATAAAGGAATTAGTAAAACATTTGCCGTTCAAACCCTCGGACAAACAATGGCGACTTTGGACAAAGAGTGCTAAAGGGAATTGGACACCAAAAAAAGTGGAAGTAAACGCCAGCTAACAAATGCTTATTGCAAGCGGGCGGGACAGTTCGTCATTGAAGTGTTTAGTTCTTTATTTATCTTTATCATCCCGCGTGGCGTGGGAGGGCTAAGTTTTTAAATTGCCCGCCAGCAATAAGCTGAACGTTGTGGGCATTATATCAGTACAGTTTACTAAAATATGAAAGACAAAATTAAAATCATTTTCATTCCAACACTACTTGCGCTACTTGGACTGTTAATCATCTATACCTTCTTACATTGGATTCTGTTCATTAAACTAGAACTATTTGAACTAAAGGAAATCATTACAAATTTTGGAATTCCCATTACACTGACTGGTTTAACTGCCTGGATTGTTTTAAGACCTAAATTTAAAATACTGGATCTAGAAGCAAAGCAAGGTAACTGGAGAGATTTCTACAGTTTCATTTTGTGGGTTGTATTGACAGTTCCTCTAATAATCGCGCAAGAATACATTGTAACCGCATCTGGACAGCTCACTGAATTAAATTCAATTAGTGAAATCAATACGACTGAACCTACTAAATTTTACACGCTAAAGAATTATTACATAGACAAAAAATCTATTGCTTTTCACTCAGCATTTGATGTTAGTGGTAAGCACAATGAAAGTTTTAATATGCACATCTATGTTGCCCTACCAATCTTGGATAAAGAGGTAGACACGACAAAAACTGAATCTTTAGCTTGGCTAGGTATTGAATACAAAGAGACAATAAGCAATAGACTTGACCAATCAGAAAAAGAAAGAAAGTACCAAGAATTTGCCTCAAAAAGTCAAATAGACTTCGATCAGAAGGATGTATCGAAATTTACTTACTTGGATAAAATAGGCAACTCTGATAAGAAAGAGGGATTGCTTGAGGCGATAAGGAAGAGAAGTACCGCTAGTGGTAATCAGACAATTTTAGTCCCAATAAATGAACCATTTGAAGCAAGAAATGGAAATAAACTATCATGGATATTTGTATCATCATCAATTGGCTTATCGGTTTGGTTCTTAATGCTACTGATTCCGAAGACAGACGAGACTCATTTAAATAGAATTAAAGAAGGGAAACCCGACAAAGAGGCTCAAGAAGACATGAAAGACTTTATAGAATTTCTAAAACCAAGACAAGGCTATTTTATCACACCAATTTTAATTTATATTAATCTGGGAATCTATATTCTCATGGCGGTTTTAGGACTGGGATTCATTTCATTCAAAGGCGTAGATTTGTTGAATTGGGGAGCCAACTATGGACCAATGACCAAAGGCGGTGATTGGTGGAGATTGTTAACAAGTACTTTTTTGCATGGTGGACTCATGCACATTCTTACAAATATGTATGGTCTATTGTTCGTTGGTATATTTCTCGAACCAATACTCGGTAGAACTAAGTTTTTAGCTACTTACTTTCTAACCGGACTTCTTGCAAGTATAGCAAGTATCTGGTGGTATGAGGCGACTATCAGTGTAGGAGCGTCTGGTGCCATCTTCGGGCTCTATGGACTGTTTCTCGCTTTTATGTTAACAAAAATATTTCCCACTGAATTCGGTAAAGCATTTTTACTAAGTACGGTAATATTTATTGGTTATAATTTACTCATGGGACTAGTTGGTGGAATTGACAATGCTGCACATATCGGTGGACTTCTAAGTGGTTTTGTTGTCGGAATTATCCTGTACCCGATAATAAAAAAGGAGGTAGTTAACGAAAGTGGGGATTAAGATATCAGCTACCAGTATAAAGTCTATGCAATTGCGGGATGTAGTTGTAATTTGTAGTGTTTGTTTCAATTACAGTTCAGTCTCGAACGCAAATATTCATGTTCACAGCCTTAATTTCAGGACAATGATGACTAAGAATTGGATGAAAGTAATATTGATAAATCTAGCAGTTGGACTGATGGTTATTTCTCCTTTCCTTCCTGGACCATCTAACAACCTTGTTAATCTCCTTTACAACAGTGGACAAATTTCTGGACTCTTTGGATTAATTTTTATTCCAATTGGTCTAATATGGATGATAAGAATATTGAGAAAAAAGAGAAATGACGTAAAGTATCAAGTAGACACAAGAGCTATCATACTTCTTACACTCCCACTGACTCTGTTTGTGACAGCGTTTTATGTTTCTGGACTGGCAAGGAATTTTAGCCGAGACTTCGCAATAAATAGAACAGAGGACTTAATTCAATCAATTGAAAAGTTCAAAGAGAAAAGAGGAAAATACCCCAACTCGTTGACTGAGTTGACTCCAGACTTCATTTCTGCGATTCCATCACCTTTTATCATGGGCATTAAGGACTATTACTACACAAACCTTGGTGACAACTACAATATTTCATTTCAACAGAACGTGATATTGAGTTTTAATTTTGAAGTGGTGACCTTTGACCCAAGGGATAATCACAACGCTCACGGAGATCTAAAAGACCTATACGATACCGGAAAAAGGCATTGGAAATATTACGTGTACGACTAGAAATTACGGCTGCTAACAAAATGTTGCGCAATAGCGCGTTGACGTATAAGTTACAAGTGTTATCTTCGTTTAACTTTTTTTGTTGGGGACCCGCCTTTGCGAGACGCTTCGGACGGGCAGGCAGGACGCGGCTTCGAAAGCCCACTACTTCGAAAACTAAAATGTGTGTGTCTTGAACAAAGTCCAGTTATCAGGAATGATTCTGTACAAAGGATAGAAGGCTTCTCAATTAGGTTAACTTCGTGTGGAAATCGAGCAACTAATTTTACTTGTGATAGGATATACAATAACGTTATAGAAGAAAAGATAATTCAGCTTTCAAACATTAAAGCAATTGCCAAGAGTAGCCTTTTCGTTTTTGGAACGCTTACCTTGTGGTTAGTCTATAAAATGATAGGAGCCTTCATCTTGAACTATTCACTAGATTCACATGGCTTGAGAGAAGAAGGAGGCTTATTCATGCCTATAGTGGCCGGTTTTACCATCGCGGCAGGTTTCGCTTCGTTGGCGACTATTGGTTCTTATGGATTGTTGCGCTATAAAAAATGGGGATTAATTTTATATCATGCCATGACCATTTTATTTTCATTGGCATTAGTTGCATCACTTATTTACATGGTTACCGGAGGAAGAAATGATTCGTATTCGAGCATCGCAGCTCAGTTTGATGGTGAATCGGCAAAGAGATTTCGTGTCTACCAACACTTTACCACGATCGGAAGTGGCATGTTTGTGTTATTGTTTTCATGGATACTCGCACAAGTGAATCTATTTCTGGGCAACCCTGTTAATCGATGTGAATTTAAATAATACCGATATAGATGTTTTTTCAAAAAGTTTTTAAGAGTGCGTTTGTTGTAGCAATTGCTTTGATCCTTTTAAGCAATGGCATTCATGAAGTTGTAAATAGGCAAGATTGCCGATCATTATTAAAAGATTCGACACTTACAAATGGTGCTTTTGTAAACTACCAAATTGCCGATGGTCTTGTAACTGTTCAATGGGGAAACCAAACATTCAGCCGACAACTAAAGGAGGAGTTTTATTGCGATGGTCCACCCAATGCTATTCCTTGGATTGATAGATCCTCCAATAAATATATCGTCATGCGAAGAGGCTGTGGTTCGCCTTGCTGGTATTTTTATGTACTTCCATTAGCTAAAGAACAATCCATAACTAATGGAATGTTTGATTTAGATATGGATCTTGAGAAAGAACAAATTGTTTATATAGATAATCATTCATTAACTATCGAGCAGTTGAGTACCCATCGAAAGCAGACAGTTATACCAAAAATTGATTGCAAGGCAGTCTTCTTAGGCTTTTGCGTAGACTCAATCCAACTTGCTAACAATAAGCTTTATATTGAGTGGGTAGATTGGAAAAACAATGAAAAGCATAAAGTGGTACAACAGGTTGATGTAAAGTTATAAATGCTCTTAGCATATAATTATTTTTATCACCCACTTCCTAAACATGCCGCTCATTATCTTGCTCTTCGGCACGTTAGCGCAGCACGAACCAAAGATTTAATGGCATTTGAAATGCCATACGCTACTATTAATTTTACCTTGTGTCCTACACTTATCGTATATACTATCTTACATCAAACACTTTAAAACATGAAATTGCCCGGTGATTTAGAACCCAACATCCTGCACGCTGAGCAATTGTTTGCCCAAGTGATGGAATTGATAACGGCTTTTGATAGCGCGGTAGATTCTTCGGATTTGAGTAAAGTCGATGATGTGATTAATCAAATCAATACGATTACGAATCATCTAGTTGATCGAGAGGATTTAGATGAATATTGGGGCCATACATCGCAGGAAGATTTGGCTTTCAGATTAGCATTGCCGGAACCTCTGGGGGTAACTTCAGTTTCACCACAAGATATTATAGAAATAAAGAAGCGAATCGAATTATTAGGGGAATGCAATCGGGAAGAAGAGGAAAAGATATCGAAATATTTGGTGGATCAGAAAGTCAACGTGGCGCATGTATTGATTCAACATCATTACGAACCTCTACTCGAAATTTACGACTCCAGCTCGCGAAGGGTATTTTATCTTTGAGCAAATTTTGGATAATGTAGGTTAATATAGGCTAGTGATTATACTTCAAGAGAGGGATTAACGTCATTTGAAAATCAGGAGAAATCGAGTAAATTAGCCTAGCTTTTTGTTCGTACGAATCTTAAATAAACAAAATATGATCACAGCCATAATCATTATCTATTTGGCAGTTGTAGCCGTGATGTTTACTTGGGCTTGGGTAGATAGGTCGATGCAAACCCAAAAACGTAGTGGGATGAAATTTGTAGGATGGTTTATATTCCCAGCTTTGGCATCTATTCTTTATTTCCAGCAGCGTCCTCGAAAAGAATTTCAGCCAAAGTTTAATCGGCACGAACAATAGTTTCCTAAACGCTTACTGTTTGCAAGAAATGAGATGTCTGGTCTTTTCGGTTTTATTTCTGGCAAATACACTTGTTGCTGCACAAACCACCCATGCTCCTTTTGATGGCCATCATTGGGAAGCGCCTTACACACTGCCGATCCCAACTGGCTGGGGCATCGAGCGATTTTTAGTACCGATTAGCTTTGCACCTCAGATACCCTATACCGGAGTAGAAGATATTCGCTTTTCTCCGGGTTGGTCAGATGCCAAGAGTGATGAATATTGGAGCTATGCATTTTTATGGTATCTCGATGGTTCAGTAAAAATGGATGCGGCAACCATTACGGATAATTTGAAATTCTACTACACCGGTTTGGTAAAAGTGAATGGAGGCAGTATTCCGGCTGACAAGATAATACCCGTGCTTACTTCTTTTGCTGAGGTTAAGACTGAGTCGGGAGATTTAAAAACGTATGTGGGCACCATCCACATGCTCGACTACATGTCTCAAAAGCCAATTCTTCTGAATGCTAAAGTACATCACAAACTATGCAATGGAGCCAACAAGACTTTCATGTTCTATGAACTATCTCCACAACCCATGACGCATAAAGTGTGGGCTAGTCTGGATTTGTTGTGGAGTCAATTTAAGTGTGATAAGCCGCGTACAAATAAATAAGCTGAATCAAACATGGCTCAGCTTCACATAAATATATTGAGAAACGTTCGTATAAGGAATGTAGTGTTAGGTGGTTTGGTCCTCATGAGTTTGGCTTTGTCGTTTTCTTTTGTAGGGAGTGACAATCGTGCAACCGGAACAATAAGTAAAAGTGAAGCGCTGTTGATGATAACAGTGCCTTTGGTCCTTTTTGGAGCGTTGGTATTTATCCCATTTACACAAATCTTGGAATCCAATGAAAACGAGCTTTCTCTTTACTATCGATTGGGACCGATTAAATTTAGAAACAGAATCATTGGCAAAGCAAGAGCAATTCTTCTGGAGCAAAACGAATTAAAGTATTACTGTATACGGATTCAATTAATAAATGGAGACTTGATTGATATGGAAAAGCATTCCACGCTTGATTGGGCCACTATCCGGTATGAAGAATATAAGAGGCTAATTGACCATGGAAAAGTCGCGGTATGAGAAAATACGCGTTGAGTTGTTTAGGAAGGACTGGGTAGAGTGCCCAACGTGTAAATTTCTGTTTAATCTAAAAGACACCAGTCAATGGTCAGGATTGATCCATAAACGTTGTGGGCAACGACTGGAAATCGTGGGGCACAAAAGTGAAATGACTTTTATCTCGTGCCTGGTAGCTAACATAGCAACCGATGATTCTAGCCGATTTAAAAAGGGGACGAAAGTTTATTTGTATCCTCCTTTGTGGGGTGATGGATATCAATCAATAAAAGTAATTGGCAAGGATAGAGAAACAAATAAGTTTATCGAGATGATCGTTAGCGAAAAAAAACTAAGCAACTTTAAGTTAGCCAAGGTGACAAAGCCTGATATCATTTCGCGATTCAGTAATTATTGGAATAACAATCCCGATTCCGTGGAAGCTATGTATAAAATGGCAGATGAGATGAACAAACGAACAGCTCTTCGGAGCAGTGAGAACTCGATGAATAAATGACTTTACTTTCTATATAATAACGAATGACTCTTAACAATAATTTGATCCTGACAGTGTTTTTCCATGCACTACTTAGCAGCAGTAGTTTTGCCCAAGCACAAAATCCAGATGTTTATAAGAAGATAAGTCAGATCGAATCGTATAATAAGTACGAAGTAATTGTTTTTGATAAACTATCGCTCAAGCATTTAAGCGATAGTTCCATCACATTCCTGGAGTTGATTAGTTACATAAAAAATGGTAACAAAGATTTATCAGGCAAAGCAGAAGAGAAATCGAAAAGTGGAAGTGTAGAAAGACATCGAACTTATTATTTTGATGAACAAGGTAAAATCTTTGTGCTGATTGAACGCATGCAGGCTCCTGGTGAGCCGTTAAGAAAGCTTACCTATTTCTATGAAGTGGGAGATCTCAAATTAGTGGTTGATGAAAATAATCAAGATGTCACTAGTAGTGTCGATAAGGAGAAAATGTACAATTGGATTAGGCGAATGTTTGACGAGTATGTTTTAAAATAGGAGTTGCTCTTAAATTCCGTAACATGAAAAGACTACCGGCTTTTATTTTTGTCATTTTGTTGGCAAGCTGTGGTGGGAGATCTGTTTTTAAAAATTGAAATGATGCGTAAGCAGTTTTATGTATCTGGCATGGAATCCGGAACGAAGCAGAAATGTAAATAAAATCTTTTCATGTGATACTATCTTTTGATCTCGATGACACACTCATTCCTTCAACGAAACTTTTTCGAACAGAGAAGCAAAACATACTGCAGCGGATTCTAGGTGTTGAGAAGATTCGATATGGAACACACAGGTTGATCAATCAATTACGTGCAGACGGTCATCACATTTACATCTATACTTCTTCATTGCGCAGCTCAATTGCCATACGATTCATATTTTGGACGTATGGTATTCCGATTGATAAAGTCATTAACAAACAACGGCACGATAAAGCAATGGGTAGCTATCCATTTTCCTGTTCAAAGTATCCTCCTGCTTTTGAAATTGATATACATATAGATGATTCACCCGGTTTACTAGTAGAAGCGAAAAACTATGATTTTTGTGTTTCTATTATTGATCCTCAAGAACTGGATTGGGGCAATCTTGTTGTAAAGTCTGTAAAAGAAAAAACGAGAAGAGATGAAAAATTGTAATTGGCCAGTCATTCCATTTATTTTAATTTTTTTGGTGAGCTGTACCCAAAATAAAGAACGAGCAGAGTCCGAGGAGAACCGAAATGCAACGACAATGCATTTTACTAGCATTTATGAAACACTGAGCAAAATCGATTTGCCCTTAACATGGACTCCGGAAGTGTGGAGTGATTTATACATGAAGCATATCGAAAAGAATGGTATAAGACATGGGGATTTAACAACAGACCGACCTTACGGAATGTTAGTGGACGATGAAAATTATAAGGGTGTCATATTTGTGTCACCGGATGCAACCGGTTCTCCGGTATTAATCACATTTGATCGTAATGGAAAGGAAATAGATGGATTGTGGTTGTTGGGTGATTGGGGTAATAATGATCCGAGCTTTGGAACGAGTGAGATCGTAACCATTGATAAAAACCGGATAATTCATATGATCGATTCAGCGAGTAGCTGGGACTTGGATGAAACGGGTGATCGAATTGATTCAACCAAGAAGACCACGGTGCAAAATGAATGGTATCAAATTTTAAAGACAGGTGCCATTAAAAAGATAAGTAGAGATAATTCTCAATAAATGAGGTAGCTTATTAAGCGTGATGAGTTTGCTTCACTTGTAAATCGGCACTTTAATTCCACTCCATTCTGAATGACGAGGCAATACATTTAATATAAAATTTTCTTCGCACAGTTTTGTCACACCGGCTGAAACGGCACGTCTAATAGGCAAAACAAATCAAAAATGAAGATTTTTACTTATTCACGTAGCTACGTGGCACTGATCGGCATTGCTGTCATGGCCATGGCATTTCAACTTCTAACTCCACATTCCAATTCAAAACAGTTAAACACAACCATTATGTCCAACAGTGAACCAACCATCGTAACGATTACCTATGTGAAAAAGCCTTGGTATGCATGGCGCTCGCTCGTAGTCAAAAAATTTAAAGAATCTATTCCTGAGTATGAAGCCATTCCGGGATTGCTTCAAAAGAATTATCATTTCACCGAAAGCGATGGAAAATTCGGAGGCATCTACCTGTGGGCAAGCGAAGCCGAAGCGCGTGCGTGGTTTAACCCAAAATGGTTTGAACGAGTCGTTAAAACCTATGGCGAAGCGGGCGTTGTCGATTACTATCAGGTTATTCAATCTACAACTGTTGCCAAGTACGAACTCACAGGCGATTACTGGTCGGTATTGCAGTTGGGCAAATCACTTTCTATTCCAACTGCCACGCAGGGCTTGTTGCGCATTACACAAATCAAAAATAAAGACCAATACGGTACCATTACTTTATGGAAATCCAAGGAAGAAGCCAAGCGATATTTCAGTCAGCAAAAAGATGTCGGACAAATCGCGTACTTCGATACTCCGGTGCTGATCGACAAACTAAAATAGAATTTGTAAATTTAAGTGAATGAATCTATCAGACGCACGAGGTAATCAGGATGACCACCAATTAGCCGAAGAGGCTGTGTTAGGGAACAAACAATCGCTGGAGAAGTTGATTCAGCGTCATTATACATTTGTCTATAATGTGGCGCTCAAGTTGGTGGTTGATCCTTCCGATGCCGAAGACATTACGCAAGATGCGTTGGTGAAAGTGATTACTCATTTATCGCAATTCAAAGGTGCCAGTTCTTTTCGTACGTGGTTGTACCGCATTGTGGTCAATCATTTTTTGGATATGAAGCGCAGAAAGATGGAAGATGTGTACGTACAGTTTTCTTCACTGGTAGGCAATACCACTGCACTTGAAAATATGAGCGAAGAAGAAACCATCGGCATCAGCGAGGAAGAAGTAGAGGAAACCCGGTTGATGTGTACCACCGGTATGCTGATGTGCCTCACACGCGAGCAGCGACTGATTTATATTTTGGGCGATGTATTTGAAATTGATCATACGATAGGAGCAGAGTTGCTTTCCATTTCTCCGGACAACTTTCGCCAGCGACTTTCGCGAACGCGCAGGGAGTTGCAGCAGTTCATTCATAATCGCTGTGAATTGATCAATCCATCTAATCCATGTCGCTGCCCAAAGAAGACACGCTTGTGGATAGATCAGGGTTTGGTGAATAAAGAGAAACTGCAATTCAATACCAGCTATACCCAACGTGTGAAAGAAGTTGCGAATGGTTTTTGTGATGACGATGTGAAAGTAGCGCTGGAACTGAAAGAGAAATTGTATCAGAATCATCCTTATCAATCAGGAGTTCGTGAGAAACAATTTCTGGCGGATTTAATCACACGCCCCGAACTGACGAAATACCTGAATTGGAATTGAGTTTTATCACGATGACACAAATTAAATTGCATTCTTGGTGCCTCGGTGCCTTTGTGATAAGAATGAATTAAATGTTTGTCACAATCCGCTGCGCCATCTTTGGAAAGATGAGTCCATGGAACGGCAACACCGAGTACCAATACAATCGCCCCCACAAACCGAGCGGACGATAAGTGGCGGTTTGCACCAGCACGTGTTTGTCACCGTTTTGCTTTACTTTAAATTCCAGCCAAGCTTCTCCCGGCAATTTCATTTCAGCATATAAAAGCAATCGACCATTGGGTTTGTCTGCTACGAGTACTCGCCAGAAGTCGAGCGCGTCTCCGGCTTTTAAATCAGTATCACTTCTTCGCCCTCTACGCAAGCCAACTCCTCCAACCATTTTGTCCATAATGCCCCGGATGCGCCACATCCAGTTTCCAAAATACCAACCGCGGTTGCCACCAATTCGCCATATGTTTTCAACTACTTGCGCGCGGTCGTTGGTAAATTCGATTTGACGGTGATCCGTGAACACACCATGCTCCGGTACAAATGTGTTGTTCAGAAAATGTTTGTCCATGGTGCTGAGCGATATGGAGTCTTTCCAACTGGACACAACATTCTTCTGACTGATTTTATCGAATGCTAATTGAAGTGCTTCTTCATAACTCAGCAAGCGAGTAGGCACAATGGAGCGGATGCGTTGATCATGACAAATCACTTCGTTCTTCATACTATTCACCAGACTGCGTGCCAATGAATAAGTAGTGGAAGTGACGAACACCAACCAAAGCGAAGATAGTTTAGGTGTGAGTACCGGCACGGTAATGATCCAACGTTTCAGTCCACGCATGCGCGCGAAGCCATAGAGCATCTGATGATACGAGAGAATCTCGGTGCCACCGATGTCAAATGTTTGGTTGTATGTTTCGGGTTTATGTAAAACCCCTTGCAAATATTCAATCACATTGCGGATACCGATGGGCTGACATCTTGTCTTCAACCACTTGGGCGCAATCATCACCGGCAGTTTTTCTACCAGATCGCGAATGATTTCAAACGAAGCACTGCCGGAGCCGATGATGATGGCCGCGCGTAAAACCGTGAGCGGAGCTTTCGCGGTAGCTAATATATCTTCTACATTTTTGCGTGATAATAAATGATCAGACAGATCTTCGTCATTTACGATGCCACTCAGATAGATAATCTGTTGCGCTTGTGTTTGATTGACGAGTGCTACAAAGTTTTGTGCTGATTCCGATTCCAGCGAAGTGAAATCCGGATTGGTGGAGCTCATCGAATGAATTAGGTAATACGCGGCATCTATATCGACTGGTATGGTTGGAAGCTCGCTCGTCTGATTTAAGTCACCTTCTATGACGGTTACGTGCTGAAGAAAGTCTTCTGTAAAATCTTCCCAATCAAACCTGCGCTGGTCACGTACGAGGCACACCACCTGATGTCCTGCCCCTACCAATACAGGCAATAACCTGCGGCCAATGTATCCGGTGGAGCCGGTGAGTAAGATTTTCATAGGCGTGTTTGTTCATCTAACAACACATACGTTGGATTGTTCAGGCAAAGTGCCCATTAATGTTTCAATACCTAGACAGAATTTCCTTGTGAAAGCTCAGCAAATGCGGAAAGTAATTGGCTAAGGAATGTGTCAGCTCAAATAAATTAATCTGCCGCAAACAAGTCCGGAGCATAGAGTTGCTTCGAACACTTTTTCCAATAGGCAAAGAAGGAGTTGTGATATCCTATGACGTTTGGATAAATCCAATCGCGGTCGTCTTTCTTTCCCGGATAATGCGTGAAGGCCGGATGTTCTTTGGAAATAAAACTTGGTGATGTCTCCGAATGGGTTGCGCTTAGTTGTACGAGTTCTTCCACTTCGCCCACATAAATTTGAATCGATGGAATATTTTTACTCAATGCCAATATGAAGTTTAGTACTTTCTCGCTGACCGGAAATTTTTCGAAGTGGGAGGGTTCTAACAACAAAACACGATTTACGTCTTCGTCTTTTCTCCAATGTGGATCGAGGTTGTAGGAGTTGTACAGTAATGTTGGTTTTTGCCAATCAATTTGTATTTCCTGCTTTTGCGGAAGCAGAGTGATTCCTTTCCAGTGCATGGTTTCTGATAATTCTGTAGGAATTTTCATTGAAGCGAGTTGCTCAGTAGATGTATCTAAAAATGTGCCTTGTTGAAAAGAGTTGGTGAACCGATTGATGTTCTCCTGATTGCAATAATATTTTTTGGAAGAGAATGCTCCGGCTACCCATTGCCAACTGCAGGTGTTACTCGCCACGTCACCATCTAATAAATGATAATACATCCACTGCGAAGGCATTTTCCAATATGCTTTTCCAACGTTGCACATTAAGCTGGCTACATACATGCGTACGTGGTTGTGCAGGTAGCCCGTATTATACCATTCTTGAATCGCATGATCAATGGCTTGGATGCCGGTGCGAGCATTGGCCAACGATGCAATGAGTTCACGATGTGCCACATCCAACTGCGGTTGTTTTAGATCGTGCAATAGCAAGTCTCCTTTCGCTTGCCAGATGCGCTGAAAATATTCACGCCACGCCAGTTCTTGCAGAAACTTTTCAATAGCTGTTGGAGCGAATCCCTTTTTAAGAACGCGTTGTTGTACTTGCTTGACGCTAATGACTCCGCGCGAAATGTATGGCGAAAGATACGTGACTGCTCCGTTCAGAAAATTACGTGTGCGTCCATACAAAAGAGGATCAATTTGATCGATCCGGGTGAGAATCGAAGCGTAGTCTGTTGGAAAGTTGGGGAAAGAGGAATCGCTCACCGCTTGCTGATTTTGTTATGGGTAATGGTCCGTTGAAGGGTACACTTAAAACGATCGACTTCTTCGGAGCGTTTGGCTGCGTGTTTGGTGTTACGTCCGTGAGTCCGTTTGCGCCACATCGCAAAGCTGCTGGGTTTCATTTGCTGCCGCATTAAAACGATCACTTCTTTTTCCGGCAATCCAAATTGCATTTCAATGGCTTCAAAAGGGGTGCGGTCTTCCCACGCCATTTGAATGATGCGGTCGATGTCTTCGGAAGTCAGTTCTTTCCTTCGATCTGTTGTTGAAGCCATATAGGTTGGTAATTCTTTGAAGAAAACAGCCAATCGCTCGAAATTGTTTAGTGAATGGAATCTAATTATACGGATGGTTAAACATGAATAATGGCTAGCGATAAACATTTAGCAGACCCGATTGTTGATCGGTTTATGAATGATTCTATCATGCCTGTATCTTATAAATACTTGGATAAACAACGATTAATGGGCGATGCGCAAGCAGACGCATTGATCCGTGAGGTATTTCTGACTCATGATCAGACAAAATTATATGCGCTGCTCAAAGTGCCGGAAGCTGAGTTAAACAATCAGCCGGATTCCATTCTAAAGAATTTTTTATTGGATACAAAAATGTTGCCCGCATGGTTTGATGTGAAGCGATTGCAACGTGGTCAGTCGCTCTTCAAACACTATGCGTTGGAGATGATGACGCTTCTAGGTGCGATGTCATTGCCTTATTGTTATGCCGCCTCTCCGGGAAATAAGGCGCTTTACCTATCGGATAAGATGCGCAATGCACCGGGCAAGCGATTGATGGACACTGCTTCGTTCGTGATTGCCGTGTTGACACCCGGATCATTCAGTGAAAACGGCACGGGCCACATACACATTAATAAAGTTCGATTGATTCATGCGTTATCCCGCTATTACATACAGAAGCATCCTACATGGACGCTGGATTGGGGAGTGCCTATTAATCAGGAAGACATGGCCGGTACGAATTTGGCATTCAGCTATGTTATTTTGTTAGGCTTGCAGCAATCGGGCTATATTTTGTCCGATCGCGAAAAGGAAGATTTTATTTTCTTGTGGCGCTATATTGGTTATCAAATGCATTTGGATGAAGAGCTGCTGCCTTCATCATTTAGTGAAGCACGACAGTTGGCTAATGCAATCCAAAAAAGAAATTTAAAAAAGACAGAAGAAGGCATCACACTCACACAAGAGTTATTGAATTATTACAAGCAAAGCGTTCCACCCGATCAAGCCGATCTGGTTCCATCTCAAATTCGATTTTACTTGGGCAACGAAGTAGCCGAATACATTGGCATTCCCGCAGATCCGATGCGTGATAAACTTGCCGCTTCTATCACCACGTTCAAGTCCGCTCAAAACTTATTCTCTACGCCACCGGATAGCTACGCGAAAATGTTGGTACAGCACGAGCAGTTACGAAAGCGTTTCGCGACTACAGATTAGACTTTAGGTAACTTCTTGGGCTTTAAATCCGGCTTTGCGTATTCATAGCGGTCGATCAGTTGTGTTGCGTAATACGCATCAATACCATTACTGCAGATAGAACCAGCCTGATCGAGTTGAAGAAAACCATCCGGCAACAAAATCGATTCATCCAATTGCACATGCTGTAGTCGACCGATTACCAGAAAGGTGTTGTTAACTTTGATGGGAATGATCTCTTCCAGTGCAAGCGTGTATTTGACTTTGCTTTCTTTTACAAATGGTGCCGGAGATGCGTCCAGGAATTCCGGTGTAAGTCCCAACGCTTCAAACTCACTCACATTTTCAGGGTACTTTGCGCTCGTTTGATGTGCCTGCTCTAGAAAGGAAGGATGGATGTGATTGATGGTATAATTTCCGGTGGCCTGAATATTGGCGAGTGTATGTGGTGCTGCTTGCACCGGTCGGTTGATAAATCCAATCAGTGCAGGATCAGATCCCAAATGAACAACGCTGCTGAAAATCGCGAGATTGGTTTGCCCTTGTTTGTTCACGGTGCCAATCAAGCTGGCGGACTTAAAGCCGGTAAGACTGTTGATAAAGTTAGCGCGGTAAAATCGCTCCCAAGTAGAAATAGTCGAGAGGGGTACATGTATCATTTTAGAAATAATTTGTAGAGTTGTTGATTCAAGAAACAATTTTGCCGGATGAATCAGCGATTGAATGAGGTATTTTTAGTTGCAACGGCTGTTCTTTTTCGCTCTTCCGTTTGGTATGCTTTTTTAAGATCACCTTATTTTCATTTTGTACGGGAGTTGATTTTTTTGTTTTCCATAAATTGACCCGTGCAAAGTTCGCAGCGGTCGGTGCGTCTACAATCGGCAGGGGATAATCGATGCCTAGTTTAATTCCAGCTAGCTGTTGTTCTTCTTCATTCATATTCCACGGCTCGTGAATGAAAGAGTCCGGCACGTGTTGAAGCACCGGCACCCACTTGCGAATAAAGAATCCGTGTGGGTCGTGATCGATGCTTTGCTTAATCGGGTTATAAATCCGAATCGTATTTACACCGGTCGTACCGGCTAGCATTTGAAACTGTGGATAGTGAATGCCCGGCTCATAGTCCAGAAACTGCCGCGCTAAAAAGTGTGCGCCTTCTTGCCAAGGCTGCCACAGGTAATGCGTGAGAAAAGAAACCAGCATCGAGCGCATGCGAAAGTTTAAATAGCCGGTGGCCTTCACACAATTGAGACACGCATCCACCAACGGAAATCCGGTTTGCGCATTTTCCCACGCGGCAATCCACTCCGGCTTCACTTCTTTACGAATGTCATCAAAGCCATGATTGAGATTTTCAAATTCCATGCGGCATTCACTTTCAAATTTTTGAATGAAGTGGCAATGCCAGTGCAGCCGGTGCAGAAAGAAACCTAAATTTCTTTTATCACCAGTTGTTTGAATGGCCTGAAGCGTAGCCTGATACACCTCGCGCATACTCAGATTGCCCCACGCAAGGTAAGGCGACAAACGACTACAACTTCTTCGGCTCTCTTCGGGTTTAGAAATAAATTTTTGATAGCCTGATTTTCGATCGTATAAAAAACTTTCGAGATATCGTTTCGCATGGGTTGGCCCTCCGGGTTGAAACAATGGGGAAGGCGAAGCGTGAAAATCAAAATGCCCCATCATATCCGGTGGCAGTGCGATTGTTTTTAATTGCGTGAGGTCTACCGAACAAGTGGGTGCAGACATGGTCTCCATCCATCGTTGGCTCCAGGTTCTGCGATTTTTCAAACCGCGAATAACACCATTGGTAGGATATTCCACCCACTCAATGCCACGCGCTTTGCAAAACTGCACCATCTGTTGATCGCGCTGATACGTAATGTGGTTTCCGGTTTCCTGATGAGAGAAAATCTTTTGAACATCAAAATGGTAAAGGATCTTTTCAATGGTGGGAATTACTTCCTCGTTGAAACGATAGATGTGATGGCCGTGAGTAGCGAGCGTGTTGTTGATATCCACCAACGACTGAGTCACAAAACGCCAATGCCGCTCGTCACTATCTTTGTAATGCATCACAGAGGGTTCGAAGAAGTACACTAAAAGAACTGGAAGCTCATCGCGCGATGCGTGTAGTAATGGCAGGTGATCGGTCAACCGCAAGTCTCTTTTAAACCACACGATATGAATGGGCACGCGCGTCACAACGATTCACTAATTAAACAGAGATTGATGCTAGAAAATTTTCAGCATGATCAAGGTGCGCTGTTTGTTTTTCCTCCGGCATTTTATCAAATGTTTTCACGAGCATACCGAGGCGTGGATTTTTCAAGAAGAAGTCGCGGTGAAGATGCATGAAGCGCCAGAACAGCCCATCCCAAACCGGTTGCCAATCTCCTTTCGCATAATCACTCATCTTCATCAGATAGTTGCTTCCGCTGATGTAAGGCTTCGTGGCCATCCATCCGCCATCGGCAAACTGACTCATGCCATACACATTCGGCACCATCACCCAATCGTATGCATCTATAAACAATTCCATGAACCATCGATATACTTCATCCGGATCAAATTCACAGAGCAACATAAAGTTACCCAGCACCATCAACCGTTCGATGTGATGGCAATAGCCTGTTTCTAATACCTTGCGAATAGTGCTGTCAATCGGATCGATGCCCGTGGTTCCATTCCAAAATGAAGCCGGAATTTTGCGTTTGAACTTCCAATAGTTTTTCGTTCGTTCATAGCTTCCTTTGTGTTCATACACTCCACGAATAAATTCACGCCAGCCGATTATCTGTCGAATAAAACCTTCTAATGAATTGAGTGGGATATCTTTCTTTTCGGCATACGCAATGGCTTGGTCAATAATTTCCCGAGGGGTGAGCAAACCTACATTGAGCATGGGCGTGAGCACACTGTGGTGTAAAATCGATTCGGAAGTCACCAATGCATCTTCATATTCACCAAACCACTCAAATCGTTTTTTCAAAAACTGCTGCAACCATGCTGCGCTTTCGGAGGAGGTGGTGGGGTAGATGAACTGGTCATTTATGGATCCATAGTTAACAGCAAAGTGTTTTTCCACATAGGCCGTTGCCTCTTTCCAATAAGTGTTGGCGGTGGGAAATGAAACGTCAGGTGCCTTTTTTCCTTTCGGATATTTGAGACGATTCTCTGCATCAAACGACCACTTGCCACCCACAGGCTGTTGATCGCTGTCTACTAATATTTGGAAACGCTTACGCTGTTGAATGTAAAAGTCTGTTTGAAAATATTTTTTCTTTCCGGTAAAGTAGGCGTCTACTTGTTCTTTATTTAAGAGAAAAAGTGGAGATGGATGTTGGGTAAGTTCAATGCCGGTTTCTTTGGCGTGTTCGCGAATTCGTTTCTCCAACCAATAGTCGGTTACATCGCAATAGTGCAGTTCAGTAATCCCTTGCTTTCGCAGATCCGGAATCAGTAATCGAACATCACTTATTTCTTGTGTGGACTGAATGTATTGCACGCGTACTCCTTTTGCTTCCAGCGATTGCTGAAAGGCTTTCATGCTGGCACGGTGGAATACCAACTTCTGCTTGTGAAATCGGTACTGTTTGAAGAAAAGAAATTCCTCCACCAAAATGACAGGCAGCTTTTGAGTAGCTGCAGGCAATTCCTGAAAAAGTTGATGCGGAAAAAGGAGGAGTGCTTTGGCCATGTTATGATTTCGATTTGTTCATGCGGCATTTGTCACTACAATATTTTACTTCCTCCCACACTTTCTCCCATTTCTTTCGCCAGGTAAAGGGTCGTCCGCACACGATACACGTTTTGGTAGGAAGGTGTTGCTTTTTATGCATGCCGGGTTCGTTAAATCCGAATGAGTTTCTTTTTCCGTAAGTCATCCAGCATCAATACGTGCGTGTGATTAGTTTTAAATTGCTGCACGTCCATCACAAACAACCGATGATCACCCACATCGTGGTGATTCAATATCTTAAGTTCCACCCAGCCGGCACAATTCGTCAGCACTTTTTTCGATTGCCATTCTGTCAACCATTTTTTCTTTTCGAGGTAGCTTTCTTTTGAATAGTTCTTGCCACTTTTTTTGCCGAGCGTATTGACCAATGTCCAATGATCTTTTCCCAGTAACTGCAAGACTGCGTGTGGGTGTTTGATTAAATTCTGATAGGTGTGTGTGAGAGGATCAACAGCAACAATGTATCGCTTCGGCTTCATGCTGACAGAAGATACATAGGTACAGATGTTCATGTTCACCGTCTCGTTGCTGTAAGTAGCCAGACTGTAAACCGGAAGGTTGATCAGATTCCAGGGCCGTTGCATCACTACACTTTCAAACTAGACATGCCTCCATCAGCATGCAGTATCTGACCTGTAATCCAACTTGATTTTTCCGAAAGGAGGAAAGATGCGAGGTTGGCGAGATCCTCGGGCTTACCAATTTTTTTCAACGGATGTCGCTGTGCGTTTGCTTCTTTTTTCTCATCGGTGCTGAGTAGTGCCGCTGCCAAAGGTGTATCGGTGATGGAAGGGGCAATGCAGTTCACCCGTACCTTCGGAGCGAGTTCTGCAGCGAGCGCTTTGGTAAAACCTTCCACAGCTCCTTTCGATGACGCTACGAGTGAGTGAAAATTGAATCCGGTTTGCACCGCAACGGTAGAAAATAATACGATCGATGGTTGTGCTGCATTTTTTAATTTCGGCAGGCAGGCCTGAATTACTTTTACGGCACCCACCAATTGCAACTGGTAATCTGCTACAAAGTCTTCAGACTTAATCCGTGCAAAGGGTTTTAGAACCACACTGCCGGGGCAGTACACCACGCCATCCAGTGTGTCTGGTAGGAAACTAAAATCCGGATTTTCATCCAGCACATTCAACGCTTGAACGTGGGCGAAACCATCCTCGGAAGCGATGGAAGTTTTATTGTAGGTGCCATACACCTGATGTCCTTCGGCAATCAATTGTTTTGCCAACGCTTGACCAATGCCTGAGGAGGAGCCGATAATTAAAATAGATGCCATGCAGTAAAAACCGCAAGGCAGCCATTTTGTTTTTTCTTTATTGTAAAAATTTAGGAAATTTTAAAACTCGCGATGCAGCATTAACGAAGCCCCAATAAAGTGAATTAAACCTGATTGTAGCGCATTTTTTGTGTTTTTCTAGGGTAGCACATAGTTACGGAAAAGTTCTCATAAAACTTCGTGTCCTGTTTTGGTTAGTTCAATGGAATGTGCCGGATTATAAACCAAAGGCACTTGCTCCACAATCACATCGCTCTTTTCAAGGCCAAAAGCTTTCTCATCATTTTGTCCTAAACGTTTCAAGAAGAAATAACCATTCAGCAGCAAGCCTTCGCGCAGTGCAAATTCATTTTCCACGGAAAGGAATTTTTCGATGATGATAAATTTAAAATCCGGCTCCGGATTGTATTTGGTAGAGCCATCCGGACGGATATGCAAATTGAGTTCTTTCTGTGCGACTAACTCTTGCACAATCTTTTTGAAGAACAACTCCGTGCGGGGCTGTACGCGGAATCCCATATGAATATTTACTTTGATCACTTTGTCATCGAGCAGTTCGGTAACGTCATAGGTAAGTGTGTAAGGCTCTTCGGTGTAGTTGATATGCAAAAACCAGTACACATCGGCCCGCTTGGGTTTCTTCGAAAAAATGGATTTAATAATTTTTTCTTCGATCTGCTGACGACTGTTGGCTTTCGTCATGTAGATGAGATGCGTGGCAAACTTGGGTATTTCGTCATCTTCACTTAGTTCTTTGATCAGGGATGTGTACTTTCCCAACTCTACAAACTTCACAAACTGATTATTGATTTTGCGAGCGTAGTACCAGATGTACATTACCATGAAAATCAGTAACTCAAAGAATAGGAACATCCAGCGTTCTTTAATTTTTGCTACGTTGGTAATGAAGAACGATAGTTCAATGGAGCCAAAGACAATCACAAACAGCACTACCCAACCCCAATGCCATTTCTTAATGAACAACATGAAGTAGCAAAGTAGAATCGTGGTCATCAGCATAGCCACCGTAATGGAGAAGCCGTAGGCTGCTTCCATGTGAGTGGAGTTTTGGAAGTAAAGAATCATCATCACGCAACCAATCCACAAAATGGAGTTGACACTCGGGATGTAGATTTGACCTTTCAATTCTGTTGGCTGGCGCACTGCCACACGAGGCCAGAAGTTTAAACTGATGGCTTCGCTGATCAATGTGTACGACCCGCTGATGAGTGCCTGAGATGCAATGATTGCTGCAGCAGTAGCAATGATAACTCCGGCAATCAAAAACCATTCAGGCATGATTTCATAAAACGGATTTCGACCGTTAAGCATACTGCCGCCTTCGGACACGATCCATGCTGCTTGACCTAAATAATTCATGATCAAACATGTTTTTACTAATCCCCACGTGATACGAATATTTTTACGTCCGCAATGACCTAAATCGGAGTAGAGTGCTTCGGCACCGGTGGTAGCTAAGAACACCGCGCCCAGCAACCAAAATCCTTGTGGATATTTTACGAGCAAATCGTAGGCGTAACGAGGATTAAGACTTTTGATAATTTCCGGATAGTGAATGACTTGAATGATGCCAAGGGTAAAAAGCATGGTAAACCAAATAAACATCATAGGCCCAAAAGCGAATCCCACACGCTGTGTGCCGAAGCGTTGGAAGAAAAAAAGCAATGACAGAATAACAATGACAATTGGAACTGTGGGAATGTGAGGAATTACCAACTCTAAACCTTCTACAGCAGAGGCTACCGAAATAGGAGGAGTGATAATACCATCAGCCAACAATGTGGTGGCGCCTAGAATGGTTGGGATTACTAATCCTTTTCCATATCGCTTGACTAATGCATACAAAGAGAATACGCCACCTTCACCTTGGTTGTCGGCCATGAGTGTAATGACAATGTATTTGACTGTAGTTTGTAATACCAACGTCCAGAAAATACAAGACACGCCTCCATACACGAGCATTTCATCAATGGGCTTTTCTCCGATGATCGCCTTGAGAACATAGAGCGGACTTGTGCCGATGTCTCCATAGATAATGCCGAGTGCTACTAACAAAGAGGCAATAGTAATCCTGTCCGAACTTTTGATCGATTTCATAATTATAAAATATGTTGGTGTTATGCGATAAAGCGGTAGCCCACTCCCGACTCTGTGATGATGTATACCGGTCGGTTGGGGTCAGTTTCTATTTTTTTTCTAAGTTGAGCAATGAACACACGCAAGTATTGCGACTCTTCCCGGTACGAAGGTCCCCACACTTGCGTGAGTAAATAATGATGCGTTAAAACTTTACTTTCGTTTTTTGCCAAGAGAGCAAGCAGTGTGTACTCAGTAGCAGTCAGTTTGATTTTTTGGTTGTTCTTTTTGACGATGCGCGAAGAAAAGTCCAATACCAAATCACCAAAGCTGAGCAAAGCATGATTTTCGTCAGCCGTAGTTTTTCGCAACGCGGCACGAATGCGCGCCATCAATTCACCCGTACGAAATGGTTTCACCAAATAGTCACTGGCACCATTGTCGAGTGCGCGCACAATGTCTTCTTCATTGCTTTGCACCGATAAGATAATGACCGGATTCGTGTACCACTCTCTCAAATGCTTCAATACATCGTGTCCGTTTTGATCGGGTAAACCGATATCCAGCAAAATGAGATCGGGTGGATGATTAGCAACGGCAGCTAAACCTTCTTTGGCGGTAGTTGCCTCGTGTACGATAAACTCTTGTGCTTCCAAGGTAATGGTGAGCAGCTTTCGAATTTGCGCTTCATCATCAATCACCAAAACAGTTGACTTATTCATGTTTCAAATGGTTGAGGTAAGTTAAGTCGGTGGGCAAAATGATAGTAAATTCGGCACCACTTAAAGGTAAGTTGCGAAGGGTAATAGTTCCTCCGTGTGCTTCCACAAATCCACGGACAATTGACAATCCTAATCCGGTACCACCCGGACGAGATCCATGCGTGCGATAGAATTTATCAAACACCCGGTCGATTTCTTTTTCCGGAAAACCTTTGCCGGTATCAGAGACAGCGATCAATAACTTTTCATCGACACAGTCGGCTGTAATCAGAATGGACGTTCCTTCTGCCGTATGTTGAATGGCATTGTTGACCAGATTGAAAAGAACTTGTTCCATCAAGGCAAAATCCAATTTAAATAGCGGCAAGTTATCAGCAGCTGATACCGTGATGGGGTGCTGACCAAAAATAGGTTCAAATTGTGCCAGCGTAGTGTAAATCAGTTCACGCACGTCTACCCAATCTTTTCGAATTTTGAATGCACCCGATTCTAGTCGAGACATACCCAACAAATTTTCCACCTGGCGATTGAGCCGGATAGAAGCGATGTTGATTTCGTTTAATAGCTCACGTTTCGTGATTTCATTCAACTTGTTTTCGGCAGATAATAAATTATCAGTAGCACCCATGATAGTGGTGATGGGCGTGCGCAATTCATGCGAGAGTGAATTGAGCAGTGTATTGTAAAATTTGAGATCGCGGCTTCGCTCTTCGCGCTTCCGCACTTCTTGCTGGGCTTGTCTGATTTTTGCGGTGAGCACGGCATGGATCAAGACAATGATAAAATACATTAAAAGCAGTACCTGGTCTTCTGAAGTGCCAATGGAGAAAGTGAAACGAGGTGGAATAAAAGTGAAATCCCACAGTAAAGCACTCAACACGGCAGCCAACAAGAGCGGAAGAATATCTAAGAAAAGTGAAAGAAGTGAAATCGTAACGAGCAAGAAAAATGCAATGGCCCGATAACCCACTACATCATGGATGAGTAAACTAGGTAATACCACAGCCAATACAGCACCAACACTAATGATGTATTGTTGCCGGATAGGAACTTCTTTTAGCAGTCGATTCATGGCCTTCTTTGAATGACTCAAAAGTAGGCCAAATGCTATAAATATGATATAAAAATAAAGGTGAGAGGTATAAAGATTTTATAAAGAAAGATTCTAGGCATAGTTTCAAAGCGCCCATTATACTAACTTTTAAATTCAAGAGTCAGTTACTTTTCACTAAGAACAGAATAATTCCTTCTTTAGCCAATCCTTCAAATTCAATTTGACTTGTTCCTTTTAGCCAAAGGCCTTCACGTTCATGTAGTAGTCTATTTTGAACTTCGAAAGCGCCACCGATAACGAATGTGAAAATTTCGTTGTGTACGTCTACGGAGAGACTTCCATCTTCACGGCCATCGAATTTTCCAATCAAGAGTTTGGTGGATATGTCAGCGTCAATTAATGATTGTAGGGTGTTTCTATTATTTAAGTTAAAGAGCTGGGATTCTGCTTGGACGGAATCATCCTGAAAGTCTATTTCCAGAAAATGAATTTCGTTGTTCGAATACGAATTCTCAATTTCGTAATCTGACTTTACAACTACACTTCCACCGGGAATCAATGAATAGAATTCATTTGCTTGCGTTAATTGCAGTGATCCCGCCAATGGGATAATCACACGTAGGCGCCCCTTGTCAACACAACCGGTGAAATGAGTTTTCGGTGCCAGACATATTTCATGGATGTACGCGTTACTTCGGTCTCCTTTCATTTCAGTGATGAGGCTTCGAGCGGTAGAAGTCATTGCTACTTTTCGCGCTTCCGCCAGATGAATATGAGCTGCTATTGTTTCTTGCCATTTCATCGCATTCCTGTTAACCATTCACAACGATGGTATGTGTAAGTGCAAATCCGGATTCAACGCTGCCAGTCACGGTACTCATCTCTGTGGTTACCCCATCTGAAAACACATTGTCGCTACTGTTGTAAGTATAGCCACTCATTCCTTTATTGTAACCATTGGCGGTAGATGCGTTTACTAAATTGACGGCACTACTAGTACCTTCCGGAAAAGCGATCTGTGTTACCAATAGCGAAGTACCTGTGGCTGTATACACGTGTACATGAATATGTGTTGCTCTGCCTGTATACCATCCGGGAAAGATAGTTGTAAAACCAACTTGTCCATTGGCATTGGTGCTTTGGCGCCCGCGTAGGAAGTGATTAGTGGTGTAGTTAGTTGATTGCATGCCGGTGCCACCGTATTCGGAATAATTGCCGTCTTTATCGCAATGCCAGATGTCTACTAATACACCGGCCAATGCTGCGCAGTTGTTGTTCTTATTTTGGATGCTAATTGTAACAGTAAGGAGAATGCCCGTGCGATCGCCTCGAATATCAGCCCGAACTAAGGAGCTTGGATCTAATGTTGGAAAAGGTCCAGCGGTTTCGGTAGCAGTGGTGGTACAAGAGCCCGTTCCGGAGGACCCACCTGTAGTTCCACCTGTGCTCGATTGATTGGACGGAGTTACCTCGTTATCTTTACAAGCTGTGGCTAATGGGATTAGCCCGAAAAGGCCGATTGTTTTCAAGAATTCTTTGCGTTCCATAGTTTGTTGATTTAGTTTGGGTTAAAGCGATCAAAGTTGAAATCTTTAAAAACGAGCTTCCCCAATCGGAGAAGCTCAAAAAAAAACTCAACCCCTCTTATCTCCCTACAGTCTTAGTGGTCACCACGCCATTGATGCTCACGGTTATTGTTTTGTTTGTACAACTACCATCTCCAAAGTCGATGATCACGGTATCGGTTTTGTAAATCGTAGAAACGGTTCCACTCACAGGTGAATGTCTTTCTCTTCCGCAGGAAATGTCATCCGTAATTGGTTTGGTAATCGTGTTTGAGAAAAGTACTGTTCCGCTGGCAAGAGTTACTGATGTGTTACCTTCAGTCACGATGGTGCCACTCACCGGTTTGTTATTCGAATCGAGTGTTACAGTTGAAGTGCGTTTTTTAGTACTCACCCAAGTAGTCACAGTTCCATCTGTGAGGGTGATTTTGCCATTGCTCACGCTGGAATTTGAAATACGAACTCCGGTAGAGCTGTTGTACGAATGGGTTTTTGTTTTAGTTCCTTCAATCAAAATTCCATTTACTTTGTAGTTGTTGAAGGTAATCGTTTCTGTGCGCAGGCTGCTATCACCTGATCGAATAATGGTGATGGATCCGGAGCGTGTGATGGTGTTATCACCTTTCTTGTTAGTAACACCGGTGCCAAAGTCAACAACTGTTTTTACAATAGTGGCAAGCAACGCATCCATTTGTGGAAATTGCCCCCCACTGAAGCTACAGCCTTCCGGCTTTGAAGTAGAAGAAAGTTCGGGCAGCGATACAACATCTCCATTACTATTGTAATGCGTGATGGTAGCTCCACCACCGCCATGCATGCGGAACCCGCGAAAGTCACCAGCGCTTTCGGCATCGATGATGGCTAGCAGTGTATCATCTTTAGTAATGAAATTGGTGCCGTCCAATAAATGCCCCCTGCCGGGCCCACCTTTGCCACCTCTACCCGAAATAGAACTCGAGGAACTTAATGTACTCGAAGAGCTTCCAGAAATAGTGAAACTGCTACCGCTGGCCAACTGACCGGAAGCTTGCGCCAAATCGGTAAGGTTGGAATCAGAACTTACCGTTAACTCATTACTGGAGCACGCCCAGATGAGTGTAATCATCGAGGCAGCCACTAACATACTCTTGAATTTTTGCTTTTTCATAAACTTGTTTAGTTTGTTTCCTCTTAGACGAACAAGGTAGCATTGGGATTATTCAATCAAACGCATGTGTAGCTACTCACTATCAATGTGTAGATGAATTTGCTAATCGGTGCACTAAACCTTTGAATTAAGGCAAAACGAGATGGTTAAATCACTAGATTAGTAAGGTTGAGATATCGTCAGATCAAGGCACTTACCGTGCAAAGGAGAATATTGATTACTCCTGCTTATATTTCTTAAGAAATGATTCAGCAAACTTCTCTCCAATCGGCAACGGGTGAGTTCCGATAAAAAGTTGTGCTTTTTGAAAAGATGTAATCTTGGCCAACGGCACAATAAACGAATTATGAATTCGGCAAAAGTCATTGGAAGAGAGTCGTTGCTCTACGGCTTTCAGGTTCATTCGCGTCAAGATAGGACGAGCCTGCCCACTGAGGAATATTTTGATGTAATCTTTATAGCCTTCAATGTATGCAATGTCCGAAGTATTGATTTTTATTTCTTTGTACTCAGAATGTACATAGAGAAACTTTTTTTCTGCATTGGATTGAGAGCGAAATTGAAATTGTTCCTTAGCACGATTGGCAGCTTTTTGTAAACGCTCAAAAGGTATGGGTTTCATCAGGTAGTCGATGACTTCCAACTCAAAGCCTTCCAGCGCATATTGATGATAGGCAGTGGTGAAAATAGTCATAGGCGGTTGTGTCATCGAGCGCAAGAATTGTATGCCCGTCACCTCCGGCATTTGTATATCCAGAAATAAAAGATCTACCATATTCTTTTCAAGAAAAGAAGTGGCTTGTGCTGCCGATGAACAGGTTCCTATTAATTGAAGAAATGGTATTTTTCCAAGGTCATCGCTAATCAATTGAAGAGCGAAAGGCTCATCATCAACTGCCAGACATTTAAGTTTTACATCCATATCAGTTAATCAATAATTCAAGTTGAAGATAAAAGCGATCATTGCGTATCGAAATTTGTAGCACATGCTTATCCGGATAGTGTATCCTCAAACGCTTTTGTAAATTCTGCAACCCTATGCCTGAATTCTCTTTTTCAGGATTTTCACTTTTCGGTAAATATTTGTTTTCGGACTCCACTATTAATCGATGATCATCAATTTGAATCTTCAAAGAGTTTCTCTGTCCTGCGCTAAAATCAGCATGTTTAAATAGGTTTTCAGCAATTGGCAGAAGCAACAGGGGAACGATAAATTTATTCTCAGCGATTCCATTGATTTCAAAATCAATCGTGTTAGTTTCTGCCAACCTCATTTTTTGCAGTTCAATATATCCTGAAAGATGTTCTAGTTCTCGGCTCAACTCTACTTTTTCATTGGTAGTTTGGTATAAGATGTAACGCAGAAGTTGCGATAGTTTTACCAGTGAGTCTTCCGCTTGATCTGATTTTGAGCGAACCAACCAGCGTATGTTATTGAGCGTGTTAAAGAGGAAGTGTGGACTAATTTGCAATTTGAGCGCAGCAAGTTCTGCATTTTGACGCTCGAACTCTTGCTCGCGTGCTCGCTCTTTTGTTCGATTCCAGTCTTCCCATAAAAACAAACTCGTACTAAAGATGATGACGAGTGTCGTGAGCAGATAGCTTGAGAAAATTGGACTGGCAAACATCAAAGATTTTGGCCTGCCTGATGGCATATTCAAAGGCGGTCCTGGGTCTCTCATTGGATTCATATCTCCATCCATTGGTGACATTGGAGGTGGGTCCATTTTTTCCCACGGAAGTGGCGGTCCAAAGGGTTCAGAAAGGTGATGATGGATTTGCCAATTGATCAGGCTAACGATTACGATCATAAGTATCGCAACAAAGGCATAGAGAAGCACCCCTTTCTTAAACAATAACTGTGGTGCGAGGTAAAACAAATTCAAATAAAATAATCCGATGAGCAGCCCATTTCGCAATACCAGCGAGAGAAGGTTATCTGGTTCCAAAAATGCTTTGGCAAAATCTCCGGGCGGTGAAAGCAATAAGGGAGCAAGAAAAAAGAAAACCCACACTACGGAATGTAGTAGAATTCGTGTAGATAAACTTTTGCCGGCTTGCATAGCTCGTAAAGCTACGTTTTTGCTTGCGAAAGTGTTGATGAGTGTAGCTAAATTCTACTTATCAGTCGACTGAAAATCACCCCAGCGCTTCTTTATAGACTTTCAATACTCGATCGCGAGCTACTTTATGATCGACAATAGGTTTTGGGTAAGCAGAGGTTCCCCACTCCGGTACCCAGTGTTTGATATATTTGAAGTCGGGGTCAAATTTTTCTGTTTGTAGTTGTGGATTGAACACCCGGAAATACGGAGCAGCATCGCATCCCGAACTGGCTGCCCATTGCCATCCGCCATTATTCGCTGCCAAATCAAAATCCAATAACTTTTTAGCAAAGTAAGCTTCACCCCAGCGCCAATCAATTAAAAGATGTTTAGTCAGAAAGCTAGCCACAATCATCCGCACTCGATTGTGCATGAAGCCAGTTTGATTAAGCTCGCGCATACCTGCATCCACGATTGGATAGCCGGTTTGCCCGTGACACCACGCAGCAAATTCTTTTTCATTGTTGCGCCATTCGATTTTATCGTAAGCTGGCTTGAAGGCTTTTGTTTCCACCTGTGGAAAGTGCCACAAGATCATGTGGTAGAAATCGCGCCAAATCAATTCGTTCAGCCACGTTTCATTTTTCTTCAAGGCAATTTGTACCAGCTTTCGAATGCTGACGGTACCGAAGCGTAAGTGAACACTTAGTTTGGTAGTTCCGGGTATCGCTGGAAAGTTTCGTAGTTGATCGTATTTTTCGATGATCGATTGCTTGACCATCCGCTCGGGAAACGAAAAAGTAGTTTCCTTAAAACCAATCTCAGCCAGCGAGGGCATTGGTATTGGCGATAGCTGCTTGAAATGATGGAATAATTTTTCGCAAGAAAAACTTTGATAGGCTGCTTCTGTGAGAGCAGCTTTCCACTTGCGACTATACGGTGTAAACACAGTGTAAGGCAAGCCGTCATCTTTTACTACTTCCGATTTTTCAAAAATCACTTGATCCTTAAACGTGCGAAAGACAACGCCTTTTCCCTCGAGTATCTCTTTTACTTTGGCATCCCGTTTTTGTGCATACGGTTCGTAATCGTGATTGGTATAAACAGCTTTTGGCTTTATGGTTTGAAACAATTCTACCGGATTCCCATGAAAAACCAGCAACGTGCTCCCCAATGCACTTAGTTGCTCTTGCATGGCATTCAACGATTGATGGATGAATGCTACTCGTAAGTCTGTTTTGTCTTCCAGTTTTTGAAGGATCTCCGTATCGAAAATAAAAATGGGCAGAACATTTTCATTTTCTTTTAGTGCATGATAAAGACCTGCATTGTCTTGTAACCGCAAATCGCGCCTGAACCAAAAAAGAGTAGTATCTGAAGTAATGAGAGACGAAAAGGATTGCTTCATGATTTATTTCTTTAGGATTACGCGCTGTGAGGTAACTCCAAGTTTTAGTTGCTCGGCAATTCGCAAGGCACGCTCAACTCGCTTGTCGGTGGATTTCACTTGATTCACCAAATAAATTAATCCACGCTGATTACCCTCACTCAACGTATGAAATACTTTATGTGCTTTGCCATCTGTTGCCAACACCTCATTCAGTTCTTCCGGCATTTCAAATTGATAGGGGCTCGTATCGGGCTTAAAAGTAACTGTCAGTGAATCGCCTTCTTTCAACTTTAATTTTTTGCAGAGGGTCGATCCGATATTTACATAAAATCCCCCTTCTTTCTTTGGCATGATGCCGCAATGAAAATCAACCTTTCCGTTGATGGTTCCAATCACCCGATGATTATTTTCTTTTACCCAAGGCTTGGCAGACTTCGCATCTAATTGAATATAATGCATGCCGCTGGCAAACTTATGTAAAACAAACTTCACTTTACTTGGCAGGATTGTTTTTCTGATGCAATTCGTCTAGCTCTTTTTCCAAGCGATCAATTGCTTCCATTTTTACGGCATAAAGCTTTAGGTCACCCGAGCGTTGAATATGCATGGCTTCTTCCAACAGTTTTTTGCGTTGGTTGGTAAGTTCTTTGATCGGATCTTTCTTGAATAGTGAGAACATGGCTTAACGTTTTTGTTGTAACAATCAAAAGGCAAATATGTTCTGACTAACCAGCCTCTTCGGAAGCTTCAAATGGGTAATAATGTTTGGTAAAATAGAAATATCCGAGTAACCAAAGGCCTAAAACTTCTATCCAATAGATTTTAAACAATACCAGCAAAAAGGAGATCAGGAAAAAGCCCAGCATCCATTGCAGGTATTTTTCATTGTCTAGTTTTTTGAATAGTTGTGTATGGCTTAGCAACAAAAAACCAACTCCGAAAAGATAGATCCCTACCAGGTCGATCGCATGCACATGATTAATGGCTAGCATGATTATCTCCGGGATAAGCAGCATGCCATAGGTGAGCGCCAAATAAAGGAATCGGTGCAAATGGGAGAGGGGTAGTGTACGCATAAAAAGCAAAAATCGCTCTTCCATTTTACGCAATTCAAAGACAACAACACTATGCGAAGCCAATCCGAATAACAACCCTAAAATCGCTACTCGCACTTCATAATGATCTACCGGTATTTGCAGGAATCCAAAGATGCAAAACAAGGATGCGACTTTTGCGAAGAAGAAAACAGTCGGCAATTGAGTTGTGAGATGACCTAGATAAAATAAGGGCAATGGTTTGGGCCACTTCCAGGTTAAATGAGGCAAGTCAAGTTTGAATCGGAATAAATGTTGTGCTTGTAAACGATAGACAAGCCATCGCGCACTCGCGAGGTACAAGGCAGTTTGAAATAGAATGATAGAGCCTACAGATAAATAATTCTGTGAGTTGATGCCTAGCGCGATAATGAAAATGGTATAGGCTAATACGGGTAAGTGTAGAAGCAGGATCAGTTGAATTGATTGAATAAAAAGTTGGGATGGATGAAGCAAGGCCAACTGAAAAACAAATTGATTAAGAGGTTGACGAAGTTGTTCACTAATAAATTGAACGCACTTTAAGGTGTATAGCAACCATATAGCAAACACCATTAACTGAAATGCTACCGAGGTAAGTGTTGCGTAAATGAGAGATTGATGGTAACTGATAATCTGGCTTGATTCAACAATTCCAAACATCAAATAGAACACCACAAAAAATAATCCCGCATTGCGCTCGTAAAAGCGTGCTACTAATACTTTTCCAAGCACTTTGGTTACAGATAGCATATGGAATGATTTTCAACCAGCAGTTCGCGATGCGTTAAGGAAGGAATATCAAATGCCTGATGTGATGTAAATAAAAAATGAATTCCTCTAGCGGCATACAAAGAAATCACCTCATACAAAATGGGCACAGTGTCCTTATCGATAGTCACCAAGGGTTCATCCAATAAAATGTAAGCCGGTTGCCCAATGAAGGCCAGCACCAACGATAACTTTTTCACCATACCGCTGGAGTAAGTTCCTACAGGTTGTGCAATAAAAGAGCTGATATTGAATTTCTGCACCAGAAAATGCACCTCTTCTTTTTTTGCCTTCCGAACCTGTGTAAAAAATGAGATTAGATCAATACCCGTCAGAAAGGGTGGATAAAGTGGCTCGGCTTCTACATAATGAATCTGTCTACGGTATTCAACTGGTTGCTTTCGCAAGTCAATGCCATTCACTACAATGTCTCCCTCAAAGGGAATCATACCGGCAATCACTTTCAGCAAAGTAGATTTTCCGGAGCCATTATTTCCCTTAATCCAATAAAGACCGGTATCAAATTGCAATTGATCGACTTGAATAATCAGATTTGAATTGTATTCTTTTTTTACGCGATGAAGGGTAAGCACGGAAATAAGTATTGATTGAGTTTTAAAGTTATTAAAACCTACGAAACGGTAGCTTGCGTAAGTTTAGCGTTAAGTTAATAATGTTTAATGTTAGTCGTTAAAAATTAGAAAAAACCTGTTTTTTGGTGATATCTCCTCTAATTTCAATTTTTTAAAAAAGGCAGAATAACCGCTTATCATGTTTATTCGATTTGTCAAGGTTTCAGAGGGAATAGGGCGTATCTTACAGAAATTAACTATTTACCTCAAAATCATTTCATGGCATTTATTGACAATGTACTTCAAACTCCTTCGTATGGCTGGGCAAATTCGGATGGAAAATTAATCACACCTTCTCTCAAGCAACTTTATTCAGAAGCTTTCTCGCGTATCAACGTTTTCAAATCAAAAAGAAACTGGATTCCATTTATCAATTGGTTCATGGCGATCTGTATGTTGCCTTTTTTGTTTTTCTTTTTATTCTCGTATTTCTCGCTGCCGCTACTAGGTGCCTTTTTATTGTACGCCATGATCATCATGAGCACGCATGGTACCATTTGGTTTCATCGCTATAGCACACACCGCGCTTACACATTTAGTCATCCTATTTGGCGATTCATCACACAGAATTTAGTGCTTCGCACGTTCCCGGAAGAAATCTATGTAGTGTCTCATCATGTGCATCATTTAAAGTCCGATATGCCGGGCGATCCATATAACTCCAATGCGGGTATCATGTATTGCATGTTGTCGGATGTCAATCACCAAAGTATTGCTAAAAATCTATCGGAAGAAGAATACAAAAAAGCTTCGCACTTTTTGAGTCATACCGGTGTGATGATTAATTCGTATGCTCAATATTTGAAATGGGGCTCTATCGCCAATCCGTTCTATACTGTTGGCCTTTGGATTTTAAATTGGTCATTTTGGTATGGTATGTTTTTTCTGATTGGCGGACATGGACTAGCATGCGCTTTGTTTAGCGGTGCCTTGTTTTGGTTTGTGTTGGTACGTGCCTTCAATTACACCGGACATGGTGGAGGAAAAGTAAAACATGTGGACGGCATCGACTTTGACAGAAGCAATATGTCAATCAATCAAACGCGTCCGGGTTTGTTTTCGGGGGAATGGCACAATAACCATCACCTGTATCCGGATAGTGCGCGTGCAGGTTTTTTACCTTATCAGATTGATTTGGCTTGGATTTACATTTGGACCATGAAACGATTAGGTGCAGTAGCCAGTTACCGCGATTCGAAAGCGCATTTTCTCAAACGCTTTTCGTTGAATAATGAAGGAAAGCCGTTAATGGCTACCCACGAAGAAGTTGGTGTTGTAAAATAAGTTTAAACCAGTAGGTGAATGCATCCGGGTTCTCCCGAACCTGTTGATGCAATTCATCGAGGGTGCAGAATTTCCAGTCTTCCACTTCGTCCTGATTGATGGATGGATTTCCGTCATAGGTTCCCTGAAATACATGATCTACTTCGTATTCAATCAGATCTTTATCTAATGGTGTGCGGTAAGTAAACTTATAAGCGTATGAAGGTGTGATTTCTATTCCCATCTCAAATTTCAATCTCCTCTTGACGGCTACTTCGATAGCTTCATTGGGAATGGGGTGACTACAGCACGTGTTGGTCCATAATCCGCCACTATGGTATTTCGTTTTGGCTCTTTTTTGAATGAGCATTTCACCTTTCGAATTAAAAACGATTATCGAGAAGGCGCGATGCAGCAAACCCTTTTGGTGGGCCTCTAATTTTTCCATTGTGCCGATTTCGCGGTCTAGCTCATCTACCAGAATGACGTGTTCCATCAGATGAGATTCAGTTGGTGTTTTACAAACGAATAGGCGAGAATAGAAATTTTTCTGCGATTGCGCACCCGAATCCGTTGCGTGAGAACGGTAGTACACGGTGTCGCTTTTATTTTTTCGAATAGCGCGATGTAATAGAGATAAGCAACATACACCCCCAAGCGTGCGCAGCGTGGCAGTTGTTTAATTCCTTTGTATCCTTCTGCGAAATCAGCTGCAATATCTTCTTCAATGGCCCGCTTCGCGTCTTCATTAAAATTAGAAAGATCGATGCCCGGAAAATAGTTGCGGCCCATTTGGTTGTAATCCGCATTGAGGTCCCGGAGGAAATTTATTTTTTGGAAGGCTGATCCCAATTTCATGGCGGAAGGCTTCAGTCGCTGATACATGGCGTCATCACCTTTACAAAACACACGTAAGGTCATAAGCCCCACTACTTCTGCCGAGCCTAAAATGTATTCACTGATACCTGACTGATCGTAGCTTGTCAAATTCAAATCCATCTCCATGCTCTTTAAGAATTGATCATAGAGTTTTTCTTCGATCCCAAACTGATGCACCGTTTTTTGAAAGCTGTTCAGTATTGGATTCAGGCTTATTTTTTCGGCAATAGCCTGATAGGTTTCCGCTCGAAATCGGTTAAGTAATGTGGCCTTATCGTATTCGTGAAAGGTGTCCACAATTTCATCGGCAAAGCGCACAAACCCATAGATGGAGTAGATCGGATCGCGCATATCTTTGTCGAGGCATTGAATGCCGAGCGAAAAAGAAGTGCTGTACGCGCGCGTGGTCATGCGGCTACAGCGAATACTTACCTGATCAAAAAGTTCTTTACTCATGCATCTTTCCCTTTGGTGCAACTTGTTTGTTTCAAGCTCGATCTCGTTTTATTAATTCGCCAGCTACCACTTGTCCGGAGATCAGTGAGGGTGGTACCCCCGGCCCCGGCACGGTCAATTGACCCGTATAAAACAGATTCGGTAGTGTTTTGTTTAAGATAGAGGGCTTTAAATTGGCCGTTTGCATAATCGTGTTCGCCAAACCGTAGGCATTTCCTTTAAACGCGTGGTAGTCGCTAAGAAAATCACTATGCGCGTAACTTCGCTTATAAATAATATTATCTCTCCATGAATCTCCTGTTAATTTTTCAATCCGATCCATCATCAGATTAAAATACTTTTCACGCACGGTTTCATCATCTTTCAATCCGGGTGCTACCGGCAATAAGAGAAAAATATTTTCACAACCTTCGGGTGCTACTTGATTGTCCGTTTTGGACGGAACCGAAACGTAAAATAATGGATCGGTCGGCCACTGCGGACTTTCATAAATTTCTTTGGCATGTTTGCTGAAATCGCGATCAAAGAAAAGATTGTGGTGCAATAATCCTTTCACACGTTTATTCACACCTAAATAGTAAATCAAACTTGAAGGCGCCATCACCCGCTTTTGCCAATAGTCTTCTGAGTAACGTCTGTATTCAGCGGGTAGCAAATCCTGCTCTACGTGATGATAATCAGCTCCGGCTACTAGATAATCCAGCGGATGTTCTGAACCATTCGTTTGAATACCGCTGACTTTCTTATTTCGAACGATTATTTTTTCTACTTCGCTGTTGTATTCAAACTTCACTCCGAGATTCTTCGCAACACTAACCATGCCCTCCACAATTTTATGCATGCCACCCATCGGATACCAGGTGCCAAGCGAAACATCCGCATAATTCATCAACGTGTAAAGCGCTGGGGTTTTATCAGCAGGTGCTCCCAGAAACAACACCGGAAACTCTAACAATTGAACTAAGCGTGGATCTATGAAATGTTTTTTCACGTAAGCAGACACCGATTCAAAAACGTGAAGTTTAAAAACGCCTTTCGCCAATTCCATGTCCATTAATTCGGTAATGGAAATCCCCGGCTTGTAAACCAGTTTGTTGATTCCTACTTCGTACTTGTATTTTCCTTCAGCCAGAAACTGTTTGAGTTGCGCGCCACTTCCTTTTTCAATCTTTTCAAAATAATCACATAATTGATCTTCTCCTGCAGGAATATCCCACACATCATCTTTGCCGAAAAAAACACGATAAGAAGGGTTTAACCGATGAAGGTCAAAAAAATCGGAGGGCTTTTTGCCGAACAAGGCAAAATACTTTTCAAATACATCGGGCATCCAATACCAACTCGGACCCATGTCAAATAGAAACCCATCTTTTTCAAATTTCCGGGCGCGTCCTCCAGCCGATGAATTTTTTTCGAAAATGGTGACGTCATAATTTTTTTGCGCCAAACAAGAAGCCGCTGCTAAACCTGCAAAACCCGAACCGATTACTCCCACTTTTTTCATGAGGCGATAATTAATTTAAATAGGAATGATTGATGGAAGGGGAGGTGTTTCATAAAGTGTAATGAATAATCAATAATACCTATAAAACACAAAAATCCTTTCAGTGTTTGAAAGGATTTTTAGTAAGGAAGTTAAACAACCTGCTATTGGTAGCCGGTAAGCTTCTTTTGAATCTCTTTACGTGCGTGGAAAATTCTGTTTTTCACAGTGCCAATTGGCAAGTTCAAATGTTCGGCAATCTCGTGGTATTTGTAGCCGGTGGTGTGCATTTTGAAAGGAATAAGCAATTCGTCTTTCACATTGTTTACATTTCTCCACACTTCTTTAAACTCTACACTTCCCTCAGGTCGGTTGAAGGTGTGTGTGTCCTCCACATTTAAATGGTACAGTTCTTTCGTGTTGTCAGTGGAAGTGCGCTCGCGTTTCGTTTTGCGGTAATTGTTGATGTACGTGTTCCGCATGATGGTGAAAAGCCATCCTTTCAGATTGGTGTCTTCTCTGAATTTATTTCGGTAAGTCAGTGCCTTCAGAATGGTATCCTGAACAAGGTCAAGAGATTCTTCTCGATCGCGGGTGAATCGGTGAGTGAAACCGCGCAACGTGGGGCGAAGGCTGGCAATTTCTTTATCAAATTCTAAGGCAGTCATATGTTTAGTTTTTGATGTTAATCTTTAAACAAATTACACCTATAGAGACAAGAAATCAAAGGAATTGTTTAATTATTTATTTAATTAGTTAAACAAATTTAAATTGAAACTAACTGACTCAATTCCAGTGCGTTAGCGAATTGAATCACATTGGAAGGAGCTGAAATGGGAGTTTTCTTCAATGCATAACCGCTGGCCAGAATTTTGGCACCAGCACAATCGGCACTCAACTTGTCAACAAACTTTTGAAGTTCAGCAGAGCGCGGGTGCGTGGTGAAGGAAGTAATGATGAAATCCGGCTGATGTAAATCGTAAACTGATTTTAGTGCCGTATAAGGCACTGTTTGACCTAAGTAATATGTTCTGATTCCCTTCTTTTTGGTGATGTAATAGTAAAAGAGGAGGGATAATTCATGCAATTCATTTTCCGGCAAAAACAAAATGGCTTTTGAAGCCCCTTTCGATGCTAGTGGCAAAGCGTCAATCGCCACAATCATCTTTTGACGAATCAGGTGCGTGATAAAATGCTCCTGAGCCGGGGTGATGTTATTGGTGAGCCATAAAACACCGATCTTCTCCAGAAAAGGATAGATGATTTCCAGAATCATCTTTTCGAAACCAAACTTGATGGTGAGATGGCCAAGCATTTTCTCAAACTGCTCTTCATCCATATCCACCAGCGCTACAATCAACTGCTCAATATAAATGTCTATTGAGTTTTGCTTTTCGCTCAGCTCAGCTACCTGTTTATTGATTTCGTCTAAACTCAACTTAACGATCCGAGATATTTTTACACCGTTGTTGTTGAGAACAGAAATATTAATGATCTTTTTCAGATCATCGTCTGAATAAAACCGGATGTTGGTTTTGGTGCGTTGAGGTTCAATTAATTGATGCCTTTTCTCCCAAATGCGAATCGTGTGGGCTTTGATTCCCGAAAGTCGCTCAAGTTCTTTAATAGAATATTTGCCCATCTTTTTAAAACAAACTTTAAACAAAAACACCGTAAATGGTAAATTGTTAAGCTTAAATTTCGAATAATGTTGGAGGACGGTGTCGCGTGGTTTAAAAGTAAGGGATGGACGCCCTTTCCGTTTCAATTGGAAGCGTGGCAATCGTATGGCCGTGGTGATAGTGGACTCGTAAATGCCCCCACCGGCAGCGGAAAAACCTATTCGTTGATTATTCCCATCGTTCTCGAATCTAAAAAAGATTCCAACCCGCGATCAAAAGGTCCTCGAGCCATCTGGATTACACCCATTCGGGCACTGGGCAAAGAAATTGAATATGCTGCTCAAGATGCCATTGAAGGGATAGGGGTTCCCTGGCGAGTAGGTGTGCGCTCTGGCGATACTACCACGCGCGAGCGTGCGAGACAACAAGAAACCCCGCCCGAAATTCTGATCACCACACCTGAAAGTTTACACCTGTTTCTTTCCCGTAAGGATTATAAAAACTACTTCAAAAATTTGAAGTGTATTGTAGTTGATGAATGGCATGAGTTGATTGGCTCGAAGCGCGGTGTGTTGATGGAGCTGGCGCTTTCGAGACTGAAAACCATTTCGCCTGATCTAAAGATTTGGGGCATTTCGGCCACCATCGGCAACATGGAACAATCTTTGGATGTGTTGATGGGCGACCGGGCGAACAGAAAGGTAACGGTAGTGAAAGCAGCCATTGAAAAGAAAATTGAAATCATTTCGGTTTTTCCCGAAACAGTAGAGCGAATGCCTTGGGCTGGTCATCTTGGAATTCACTTATTGGAAAAAACTATACCGATCATTGAGAACAGTAACAGCACTTTAATTTTTACCAACACGCGTTCCTTTGCGGAAATCTGGTATCAAAAATTATTAGATGTAGCTCCGCAGTTGTCGGGTGTATTGGCTATGCATCATGGATCGATCAGTGCAAAAATTAGAGCATGGGTAGAAGATCAACTGCACGAGGGAAAACTAAAAGCCGTTGTGTGCACGTCCAGTTTAGATTTGGGTGTCGACTTCCGCCCGGTAGAAACGATCATACAAATTGGCAGCCCCAAAGGCGTGGCTCGGTTTTTACAACGTGCCGGCCGCAGTGGTCACCAGCCGGGTGCCATAAGCCGTATTTATTTTTTACCTACTAATTCATTGGAACTCGCAGAGGCATCTGCTTTGCGCGAAGCGATGAATCGTAAAATTGTGGAAGACCGCATTCCCTACATCCGCTCGTTTGATGTGTTGATCCAATACCTGATTACATTGGCCATTTCGGATGGATTTCAGGCAGCAGAAATTTTTGAAGAAGTAAAAGGCACCTTTTGTTATTCTTCCATTACCGAAGATGAATGGCGCTGGTGTTTGAATTTTATAGCTACCGGTGGTGCGGCACTTACCGCCTACGATGAATACCGAAAGGTGATCAGCGACAATGGTTTCTATCGGGTAGAAAATAAACAAATTGCCTACAAGCATCGGTTGTCCATTGGAACCATAGTGGGTGATACACTCATGCACATTAAATATACCAGCGGCAAATACTTGGGTACGATTGAAGAATATTTTATTTCCCGATTGCATGTGGGCGATGTGTTTTGGTTTGCGGGCAAGAGTTTGGAATTGGTGCGGATCAAAGAAATGGAAGCGCACGTGCGGCCTTCCAAGCGCAAGTCAGGCAAGGTGCCTAGTTGGCAAGGCGGGCGCATGCCGCTGTCATCCCAGTTGAGTGAGATGATTCGAGTTAAAATGGATGAAGCAGCAAATAATGCCGAGTCGGATGAAGAAATGAAATTTTTGCGACCCTTAATGGATTTGCAAAAACTGCGTTCGCACCTGCCGTCTAAAAATGAATTGCTGATCGAATACTTTCATAGCTCCGAAGGCTATCATGTGGTTATTTACCCTTTCGAAGGCCGCAATGTACACGAGGGACTTGGCGCGCTCGTAGCGTATCGCATCGCCAAAATCAAACCTATTACATTTTCCATTGCCATGAATGACTATGGCTTTGAACTATTGTCCGATCAACCCATTCCCATTGAGGAAGCGGTAGAAACCAATGTGCTGGGTATCGAAAATTTATCGACTGATATTTTAGCCAGCATCAATTCCACTGAAATGGCCAGACGCAAGTTCAGAGATATTGCGGCTATTGCCGGATTGGTATTCAAAGGTTTGCCGGGACGGAAAATAAAAGAGAAACATCTGCAATCTTCATCGCAATTGTTCTTTAATGTGTTCAATGAGTATGAATCGGACAATCTGTTGCTGCTGCAAGCGTATGAGGAAGTGATGGATTTTCAATTAGAGGAGGCCCGCATGCGTATGGCGCTGGAGCGCATTGAACATCAGAAAATCATTATCACCCAACCGGACAAGCCCACTCCATTTTCGTTTCCGATTATTGTTGATCGCACCCGCGAAAAACTCACTTCTGAGAGACTCGAAGACCGCATCAAAAAAATGATGGTAGAGTACGGAGAGGATAAATAATTATTAATGTATATTCCTTAAGCCTTGTCACAAAAATTATAGGAAGCAAAGAAATTTACTTGTTAATCTTTGTGCCTACGTGCCTACGTGCCTTAGTGGTGAATATTTTATTTATTAAAAAATAGCGCGGAAAATCAGAAACAAGCCACCGCCCATAATCATCACCACTGGCAAGGTTAAAAACCAAGCGAGAAGAATATTCCGAACGGTGTCAGGCTGCAAATTCTTTACACCTTTGTTGGCCACCATACTTCCTGCAATGCCCGATGACAAAACGTGGGTAGTACTTACAGGCCATCCAAAACTCGTAGATAAACCGATCGTAATCGAAGCCACCATTTCCGCACTGGCGCCTTGAGCGTATGTAAGGTGCTCTTTACCAATTTTTTCTCCCACCGTTTTTACAATGCGTTTCCAGCCGATCATGGTTCCTACACCGAGGGACAATGAAATCATCAGAATCACCCAAGTAGGAGAGTAGTCCGTTACTTTGCGCACTTCTTTCATGTTTTCAGTCAACGAATTCTTGTCCACTTCACTCAAACGCACTTCGTCTTTTTTCATTAACGATTTTAAATGACGATCAATGAGCATGATGTCTTTGCGCACAGCAAACTTATCTTCTTTCGGAATGGAACCGGCACTATTTACTAGCTTGAATTTGTCTTGAAGGTCATGTGTCATAAAGATCACCTGACTTAATTTTGCCCGGTCTCCTTTGGATAATGTGGTAGAGTCTATCGTAGTAACCACATGTTCAATTTTAGCAAGGGACGCTGGCAGTTGCCGGGTATCTAAATTATTGTTGATCGCAAAATAAGCAGGTACAATTCCAATCAAAACCAACATCACTAATCCAACTCCTTTTTGACCATCATTTGATCCATGAAAAAAACTAACTAAAGTGCAAGTCAGGAATAGAATGCCGCGGATCCAAAATGGAGGAGGTGTATTTTTTTTAGGTTCTTTGAAGAGCGCATCGCCTGTTTCGGTTTTTTTAGTTGCGACCCGAATCAGATACATTAATATAATGGTCACAGAAAAACCGAAGAGAGGAGAGACTAATAAGGAAATTCCAATTTCTTGTGCTTTGCCCCAATTGACAGCTTCGCCTGTCGCCTCAGGTAAGAACGAATAAGCTAGTCCAACTCCTAAAATAGACCCAATCAATGTGTGAGAGCTTGAACAGGGAATTCCTAAGTACCAGGTTAATAAATTCCAGAAAATAGCCGTTAACAAAAGAGCGGCAATCATTGACAAGCTGTGAGCAATGTTTTGATCGACCAATGTTTCAACGGGCAGCAGATTGACGATACCCATCGCTACGGTTATACCACCGGCAAAAACACCCAAAAAATTCCAAGTTCCAGACCAGATCACCGCCACCCATGGTTTCAGCGTATGGGTATAAATTACGGTAGCAACGGCATTGGCAGTGTCATGAAAGCCATTTACAAACTCAAAGGCGCAAACCGCTGCCAAACACAGAACCAAAAGAATGGCATACGAGGTCTCTAATTCAAACATGGGTTTTAGGTATTGATTTCACTAATTTTCAGGCCTCAAATTGCCTTTTACTTTACTATTGTGCAACCAAAGGTAGAATCTCTTTTTTTACCCTATGTTATGGAAATGTTACGCTTTTTAATTCACTGTTCTCTAAGAGTAAACTCGTTTTTTTGATGAATTTCCATCTTTTTCCGGAGGGTGAGACTATTACCTTATTACCGCAGCGATTACTTTACCTCCGCCAGCACCGTGCCCTGGTGGTAGCCGATGTTCATTTCGGAAAGATCAATCATTTTCGAAAGGCAGGTATTGCTGTGCCCGCTAAAGCTAATAATCGAAATGCAGCAGATTTGATTGATGCGATTAACCAGACCAAGCCGGAGCGAGTTGTTTTTTTAGGCGACTTATTTCACAGTACCTATAATGAAGAGTGGGAAACCGTAGGCCAAATTACAGACCACTTTCGGCAATGCTCTTTTGAGCTGGTAGTTGGCAATCATGATATTTTGAGCGAAAACCAATATTCCCGTCATTCGATTCATCGAATTGACCAATTAGTGCTGGCGCAATGGCTACTGACTCATGAACCACTGACCGACATACCTGAAAATTATTACAATTTGGCTGGCCATATTCATCCGGGTATTCGGCTGCATGGCTCCGGCCGGCAATCATTGGTACTGCCTTGTTTTTATTTTGGCAAACGACAAGGACTATTACCTGCCTTTGGCACATTCACAGGTTTAGCGAAAATCAAACCTCAAAAAGAAGATAAGGTGTTTGTTTTGGCGGAAGGAAAGATTATTCAGGTGTAATTAGTCGATTGTAAATGGGCATTTGTCAATGGTCCTAATTCTTAATCCCCAAGCCCTAAGTCCCAAATTCTAAATTACCTCCTTCGTTTTGGTTTCGCTTTGCCACCACCACCACCTCCGCTGCTAAACATCAATCCGATTGAAAACTCGAGTCCGGTAAAATCAATTTTTGCGTCAGGGAAATTGACACTCTCTTGCTGTGCACCATTAATGTTACTGCCGATATAATTTCCTTTGATTGGAAATTTTGCACTGCCCATCAGGTAATTCGTTTCCAGCGAAAGACTCACTTGACCGGTGATGGGTATTGTCAGTTCAACACCGCCATGCACACCAAAACCGGGGTTGTTTTCAAAACTCAAATTGCCATTGGCCACATCCCAACCTTTGTACGTGCGAAAGGCGCGATCGAAATTTCCATAGTTTAAGTTCTGATCAAATCCATAAAAGAAAAACCCGCCCCCTTTGATGTCAAACTGAACTTGCTGCCCTTTCAGTTGCACTACTAACTCTGCCGGAATAAAAACCGTAAAATTGGGACCTAGCAATGAATTTTTAGAATCAAACGGCAAATCCATAATCGCCAATCCCGACATGCGGTAAAGCGATGCGCCCGTTTCGAAAGCCAAAAAGTTATTGATGTTAAAACCAACACCGCGTATTGAAAACGGACTAATGGGTGTAGAGAATTCGCCATTGCGAGGAATAAAATAAGAAAAGGATAGGCCAACTTCTTGCGCTTGTGCACTCACCATTAATATAATGGCGAATAAGCCGGAGAGAAAATAGGTTCTGAACATAGTGCGTGGATTAGCGCCTCGAAGATAACAGAACAAAAGCGCAACCACTCATAAAATCCATGTTTCAATTTGAAGCTTAACTCGTACCTTAGTCATTCTAAATTGAAAACTATGCGTTTCCTTTCATCTCTTCTCTTCATCATCGTTTTATTGTCTGCTTGTTCAGAAAAAAGAAAACCAGCCGATCTCATTATCAGCGGAGGCACCATTTATACGGTGGATGAAAAGCAACCGAAAGTAGAAGCGGTGGCAGTGACAGGTGATCGTATTGTGTATGCAGGTACATTAAAAGGTGCGGAAGAGTTTAAAGGCGAAAAAACACAAATGCTCGATTTGAAAGGCAAGGTGATGACGCCCGGTTGGGTGGAAGGGCATGGACACTTTATGGGGCTTGGCTTCAACGAGTTAGAACTGGATCTGATGAATGTGAAGAGTTACGATGAATTGGTGGAGAAAGTGAAAGAAGCCGTTGCAAAAGCAAAGCCCGGTCAATGGATTTTAGGTCGTGGATGGCACCAGGATAAGTGGGATCAAAAACCATCTAAAATGGTGAAGGGTTTTCAAACACATGAATTGTTGAGCGCAGCATCACCCAATAATCCCGTATTCCTTCGTCATGCAAGCGGACATGCCGGGTTTGCCAATGCGAAAGCCATGCAATTGGCCGGAGTCAATCAACTTTCGGTAGAGAAGTTATCAAAAGACATGAATGAAGGTGGTGAAATAATCAAGGACGAATTGGGCAACCCTACCGGAATTTTTAATGAACGCGCGCAGTCGCTGATTTCAAATTACATTCCTAAAGAAACAGAAGAAACCAATTCGAAAGCATTGGAGTTGGCCATTCAGGCGAGTTTAAAAAATGGCATCACTAGTTTTCACGATGCCGGTGCCAGCCGCACGAGCATCGAGTTATTCAAGAAATTTAAACAAGAAGGCAAATTACAAACTCGCTTGTACGTCATGCTCACCGGGTTTGACCCTTCTTTAGTTTATGAATATTTCCGAATGGGCCCGGTGATTGACTCGACCGGTTTGCTCACCATCCGCTCAGTTAAATTGAATTGTGATGGAGCTTTAGGTTCGCGCGGAGCGTGGCTGCTGGAGCCCTACACCGATCGCACTGACTTCAGTGGGATGGCTACGCTCTCGATGGATACAGTCGCAAAAATTTCGATTGAAGGATTGAAGTATGGATTTCAGATTTGCTCGCATGCCATTGGTGATCGTGCCAACCGTGAAATCTTAGATCGCTATGAAGCGGCTTTCAAAGGCAATCCGGAAAAAGCTAAAGATGTTCGCTTCCGAATAGAACATGCGCAGCACTTGGCTCCGAGCGACATTCCTCGTTTTGGTCAGTTAGGAGTTATTCCCGCCATGCAGGCCATTCATCTTTCATCCGATCGTCCCTGGGCTATCGAGCGCTTGGGCGAAAAGCGAATCAAAGAAGGAGCTTACATGTGGCAATCATTGCTTAAATCTGGGGCGAAGGTGGTCAATGGCACCGATGTTCCGGTGGAGCCGATCAATCCCATCGCTAGTTTCTTTGCATCGGTTACGCGCCAAACATTGAAGGGCGAACCTGAAGGTGGCTATGAGCCAGCCGAGAAAATGACACGCGAGCAGGCATTGAAGTCGTACACCTTAGATGCTGCTTATGGTGCGTTTCAGGAAAAAATCTTAGGTTCAATTGAGGCTGGTAAATTGGCTGATTTCACCATTCTTTCTCAAGATATCATGACTGTTCCGGACAATCAGATATTATCTACTAAAGTGGAGATGACCATCTTCGGAGGTAAGGTATTGTATGAGGCAAAAAAATAGGGATCATGCGAAAGCATAATCCCTACTTTACGTAGAGTATTCTTTAATTAAGAATATTTGAAAAATTTATGTGCACGATCCATCAATAATTTACGGTCGGCCGTAATGGAAGGATCGCTGTAAATACGAGATGAAAGCTCAGCAACTACGCCTTTTTTGTAGCCTAGTTTTTCAGCTACCTGCTCACAAAAGTGAATCTCGCTTTTAAACACCTGACCATCACTCTTCATCAATTGAATCAGGTGATAGAGGTTTTCGAATTTTTGATCTTCCGTAAGGGTATCCAAAGAGCCGATGGGGGTAGGCTTTTTTAACATAGCGTCTACTTCTTCTTTGGGGATGCCGTTTGCTTTGGCAATCATGTGAATAAC
>DGYK01000051.1:3982-23590 GCA_002398365.1 Flammeovirgaceae bacterium UBA5008 | reverse complement strand
ATGTGAATAACCTTTGACTCTTTCTCAGCAACCGTATTGTCGCTGGCAGCCAAATTTATGAGAACATTTAGTTGATCTTTAACCATAAAATTAAATATTTGCCCAAAAGTACTAGATGGTAATATCGAAAGTTAGACAAAATTCAATTAATTATTACACTCAACTTAAAAATATTAGACTTTACTTTTGCTGCGAATGCAACCCCTATATAGTTCAGCAGTCTTTATACCGGATTTCAGGTATTTGATTTATCGTTAAAAGTTATAGCATTATGAAAAAGATAGTATTGGTGTTTTTGTTTTCCACTGTCGTGGGATTCTTATTCGGTCAGGAGTCGGAGGTGAGAAAAGTAGGATCCTTTCGAGGAATAAAATCTTCGCAAGCAATTGATGTGTACCTAAAAAAAGGTGATAAAGAAGAAGTGCGTGTAGAGACGGTAAACATTCGCTTATCCGAAGTGCTTACCGAAGTATCCGGTAATACGTTGCGTATCCATCTGGAAAGGAACAGCTATAAAAAGGTGAATGTAAAAGTTTATGTGACGTACGTTACGCTGGAAAAAATTTCAGCCAGTTCGGCATCTAATATTTTTTCAGAGGGTACAATCAAAACTTCCTCATTGGATATCAGTGCTTCAAGTGCAGCTTCCATCGAAATATCCATAGACGCAGATCGGGTGGATGTGGATGCCTCCAGTGCAGCTAACATTGACTTGGAGGGGAAAACTAATGACCTTTCAGTCGAAGTAAGCAGCGCAGGCGATGTGGATGCCTATAACCTAGTGTCGCAGAATGTGACCGCGCGTGCAAGTAGCGCAGGTAGTGCAAAAGTATCTGTGTCTAAAGAGCTTGAGGCAGACGCCAGCAGCGCGGGTAGCATCCGATATCGGGGGAACCCAACTCGTACAAATACGGGTTCAAGTAGCGGAGGCTCCGTGAAGAAGTCGAGTTAAAAGAATAATATCTAAAAAAATAGCGCTGAGAAATCAGGGCTATTTTTTTTGCCTTTTCGTTTTTGATGAACTCAATCGTTCTTCCTGACGATTGATCTCCCAATTTAAAATGGCCAATGAAAAATTCCGTTGATAGTAGCCGGGCTGTGGTTCATTCCTAACAACCGCCTGATTCCAAATGAAGTCGCTCATAATGCTTAACTTTCACACTTAGACGTCATTTTGGGGTTTTTAGTTTAATCGTGTTCTAAATCTTTGCCTAATTGGCCCAAGCTGGTTTTGCGAATGAAAACCTGCGAAAGAAAATAGGCACAACTAATACCAATGATCATACCCGCCAAAACATCAAAAGGGTAGTGAACACCCAAATGCATGCGCGAATAGCCGATGAGTAATGCCCAACTATAGGCTGGCAATGCCACTTTCCATGATCGATATAACAATATCATCGCGGTGGCGGTAGCAAATGCTTCAGTAGTATGCCCCGATGGAAAAGAAAAACCACCACCTACACTCCACTGAGCAATGCGCGCATCTACTTCATACGGTCGTGGCTCAGAAACCAGCTTTTTGATCACGTATGAAAAAATTCCGGCCACACCGGCACTTAATCCCACATATAAAAAGGAAAGCCGGGTTTTTATCTTTTCAGTTTTGAATTCTCCGCGAATGGCAATCAAAAAAGGAATCCCCAAACTGATAATCGTAATTGAATCGGAAACTAATTGTAGAAATTTTACTTCTGTTTCGGTGCCCGATTGCTGCAATGCCACAATAAAATCCAGTTGCGGCAACTGCCAAACCACTGCCATGGCGATCAATAAGGAGATAATTACAATTATATAATAGAGAGGCTTTGGTGGCTGTTGCATTTATTTGATTTTATCGGGCGACAATATACACACGATTGAAATGAGCTGAAATCAACAAATACGATTTGAAAATTACCCTACTGTTATATTTCATTAATTATTTTTTGTAAAAATGGGTTCTTTTTGGGGCTTTTATTTACAAAAATCGCCTATTTTTGAGTCGAATTGATTAAAAAAACAACCACTATGTCACAATTACGATTCGAAGCCTTAAAAAAGCTAAATGACCGAGTTAAAATCCATGTTGATCCTGTTAGCCCTAATATTTCTCAGTTTTTTGGAGAGAATGTATTCGGGATGGAGCAAATGAGAGCTACCCTGGCTCCTGCGGTGTTCAAAAAAGTAAGTCACGCCATCAAAAACCATGAAAAAATTGATGAAGCTACAGCCGATGCGGTTGCTTCTGCAGCGAAATCATGGGCTATTGCGAAAGGCGCTACCCACTTTACACACTGGTTCCAACCAATGACGGGTGGAACAGCCGAAAAGCATGATTCATTCTTCGATGCACTCGCAGGTATCGAGCGATTTAAAGGCAGTGAATTAGTTCAACAAGAGCCTGATGCTTCTTCTTTCCCAAGTGGAGGTATCCGCAGTACTTTTGAGGCGCGTGGTTATACCGCCTGGGACCCAACTTCGCCTATGTTTTTGTATGGCAAAACGTTGAGCATCCCGACCATCTTCGTTTCGTACACTGGCGAGACTCTTGATACTAAATCTCCTCTGTTAAAGGCTTTGAAGGCTGTCGATCAGGCCGCCACTCAAGTTTGCCAACTTTTTGACAAGGACATCAACCATGTAGTTGCGTCTCTTGGTTCTGAACAAGAATATTTTGCTGTAGATAAAGCATTGGCCAGTGCACGCCCCGACTTAGTAATGGCAGGACGCACCGTGTTTGGTCACTCACCGGCACGCGGTCAGCAATTGGAAGACCACTATTTCGGTACGATCCCTTCACGCGTGTATGACTTCATGCGCGATTTTGAAATTGAGTGCTGGAAATTGGGTATTCCTGTTCGCACACGTCACAACGAGGTGGCTCCAAGCCAGTTTGAAGTGGCTCCTTTGTTTGAAGAAGTAAACGTGGCCAACGATCACAACCAATTGATGATGGATGTGATCAGCCGCGTAGGCGATAAGCACGGTTTGAAAATCTTATTCCACGAAAAACCATTTGCCGGATTGAACGGAAGCGGTAAGCACAACAACTGGTCATTAATTACCGACACGGGTGTTAACTTATATGCACCAACCAGTTCAGCAAAAGACAATTTGTTGTTCCTCACATTCTTCATCACCACCATCAAGGCAGTGCATGAGCATGCAGATTTGTTAAGAGCAAGTATTGCCACCGCAGCGAACGACTTCCGCTTGGGCGCGAACGAAGCTCCTCCGGCCATTATGTCGGTTTTCATCGGTGCGCAAATGACAGCTGTATTGGATGAATTGGAGAAGAAAGGAAATGTAAAAATTGAGAAAGGCGATAACATGTACATGAAATTAGGTATCGACCAGATTCCTGAAATCATTTTGGACGCTACCGACCGTAACCGTACTTCACCTTTTGCCTTCACCGGAAATAAATTTGAGTTCCGCGCAGTAGGTAGCAGCGACAACTGCGGTACGCCTATGACAGCGTTGAACCTGATCGTAGCTGACCAGTTGACTAAATTCTACGAAGTAGTTTCAAAAGCAATTGAAAATGGCGAAGAAAAACGCCTGGCGATTGTAAATGTGTTACGTCAATACATCAAAGAATCAAAAGCAATTCGCTTTGAAGGCGATGGTTACTCGGACGAATGGGTAGTAGAAGCAGAAAAGAGAGGATTGAATAACATCAAAAACATGCCACGTGCTATTGATGCTTATTTGTCTAAGAAATCGTTGGAGCTTTTTGAGAAATTTGGAGTATTAAGCCACAAAGAAGTAGAGGCCCGCAACGAAATCAAATTGGAAAGCTACATCAAGAAAGTGCAGATTGAGGCACGTGTGATTGGCGACCTTGCTATGAACCATATCATCCCTACGGCTATTGCGTATCAGAATAAACTGATCACCAATGCGAATGGACTGAAGGGATTAGGTGTAGACAACGCTGCGGTGGTGCAAACCATCAAAGAAATTTCTGAGCATATCGAAGTGATCAAAAATGGCGTGCGTCAAATGGTTGAAGAGCGCAAGCGCATCAACAAACTGACTGATACACACAAGCGCGCCATTGCGTATTGCGATGACATCAAAGAAAAGTACTTTGATAAAATCAGAGATTCAGTAGATAAACTCGAATTGCTGGTGGATGATGAAGACTGGCCTTTAGTGAAATACAGAGAACTGTTGTTCTTGAGATAGTAAGTTCTGTAAACGATCAGAGGCTTCCGGAAACGGAAGCCTCTTTTTTTTTCTTTACTTTTTAGGAAGCTCGTCAATTAATTTTAAAACAGCCTGACGAATTAATTGTGGATGCGACCACGGAACAAAATGATTCATGTCATCTACTACTACTAAATCAACTTTCGCGTTCGTCATCATTTTTTTTGCAAAATCGGCATTGCCCGGATCTACTAGCGAATCTTTCTTTCCTTGAATGACAATAGTTCGGGCTTTGATTTGTGGCCATAAGGCAAGCATATCTTGCAGCTCAGGTTTCAGGTGATAGATTTCATCGTTGGAAGCACGAAACGAACGTGGGAGAATCCATCTTAAAAATGGAGTAGCCAGAGGCGCTCGAAACCAAGTCTCATTCGGTTCTAAATCCGGGTCGATCGATCCGGCAACGATGATCAAACCATCTACTAAATCCGGATAATCCATCGCCATTCGCGCAATGACTGGACCGCCCAGCGAGTGACCTACTAAAATAATCGGGCGATTGTTTTTATGTTTTTCAAGAATAGGTAAAAGAAACGCAGCTTGGTTCTTCACCGACTTTTCTGCTCTTCCAAAGTTCGATTGACCAAAGCCAGGACGATCGACTGAAATAAGTTGCGCTTTTTGTAGCAAGGCTGTATCACCCATAAAATCAATAAAGGCACTGAGTGATCCCGGAGAACCGTGAACAAATATAACTAAAGGCAAATCAGTGTCTCCTACTTGAAGGTAATTGATGGTTTGATGCGCTTGTGTGTATTGGTGGATCGTGCCTTTTTTCTCTTTCGTTTGAAAGAAAGTGTTTATTTCTTTTTTGCTCATGCGAAACTGCATACACGAATCCATGATTAATAAAAGTAAAAGGAAACTACCCAGCGTAATGACTAGCGATTTATACACTTTCAATCGCATGGTTAGATTAATTGATGCTTAGGATTTTTTTGTATTCCGCCAGATTGTGGAGTAAGTCGATCGATTTTTTGATCTCTACATCATTTTTAAAACGCGATTCAACGGCTCCTTTTTCCAAATAATATCGGGCCACAATTTCTTCTTCCAACAGTGTTTTGATTTGCTCTTTGTAAATGACTAGGTCGTTCTTTTTGCTTTCCTTGATTTGATGCTGAAGTTGCTCGATGGAATTTTTAAGATCATTATAATACTTTTCCTGGTGCGCCACTTCGGTCAACTTCTTCAGGTTATCTTCCATTTCGGTTTCATAGGTATATGCCTTTCCCTTCATCCACGTAATAAACTCGGTATACTCGGAGTCGCTCAAGTTAAATTTTTTCGGTTCCGGTATACTACTATGCTTCGAGGCATAGAGTGTAGCATAGTCAAAAAGATGACCGCTGACAAACAATGCTTGTGTAACAGCAGAAGCTTCTTGTGTATTGAGTTTTACATCTGGATCAATTCCTCCTCCATCGTATACTTTTCGGTTATTAGTAGTTCTGAATTCTTTTTTGATGGAATCGGGCACGACACCGGCACTGCCATCTTCTCTACGATGTGTGTAATCTAAAACCTGAATGCAGCGACCTGTTGGAGTATAATATTTCGCGGTAGTAATTTTTACTTGCGCGTGGTAGGAGAGAGGTCTACTCACTTGCACCAATCCCTTGCCAAAAGAGCGCTCGCCTAAAATGACTGCCCGATCATAATCTTGCAAAGTTCCCGCAACAATTTCAGAAGCAGAAGCGCTTCCGCGATTGATGAGCACAGCCACCGGAATTTCCAAATCAACCGGAGGATTCAAAGTTTCGTACGTGATATTGTTTTCTTGCAGTTTGCCTTTCGTATCCACCACCTTTTTTCCTTTCGGCAAAAACAGGTTACAAATATTAACGGCTTCAAACAACAAACCGCCCGGATTGCCGCGTAAGTCAAGTACAATTGATTTCGCTCCTTTTTCTTTCAAATTGACCAAAGCGTTTTTTACTTCTTTGCCGGCTTCACTGGTAAACTCCGTCAACTGAATGTACCCCACATCCGATGCAATCATCCCAAAGTAAGGCACGTTACTGATTTTTATTTTCTCGCGCTTAAATTCCAAATCGATTAATTGATCTTTGCCAAAACGCTTCACCGACAGTTTCACCACAGTGCCAACCTGTCCACGCATCAGGTGGTTGGCTTCTTCCTGCGTCAACTTTGCTAGCTCGATTCCATCCATTTTGATCACTTCATCTCCGATACGCAATCCGTTTTTATAAGCAGGATACGATTCATATACCATCGTCACCACCGTGCGGTTGTTATAGGTTCGCGTTAACGCACCAATGCCTCCGTATTGCCCGGTGTTCATTGTGCGGAAATCTTCCACCTGATCTTCGGAAATGTAGTTCGTATACGGATCTAACGAGTTGAGCATGGCATCAATGCCTGTGTGCACCATTTTGGTCGGGCTCACTTCATCCACATACAAATTATTGACCTCTTTAAAGAGCGAGGCGAAGATGTCCAGATTCTTGGCGATTTCGAAATAGCGGTCTACCGGAGCCGTAAACGAAAAGAAGGCAATCCCACTTATCACTATCAACACGACCCATGCTTTTCTTTTCATCTTTTATTAGATTGGTTCCGTATCATTCAAACCTTAAAGATACAGGAAGTTGTGAAATTGCTGGAAAGGGTTTTAGGCGTTGTGATATAGTTTGATGATCGGTTCGCGCCATGCACGTGCGGAGTCGGAAACCACGAAATGAACGGTATCTGCAATTTCTTCTGCAGTTACCCAGTCCTCAAAGTGTGCATCGGGCATGGATTGGCGGTTCAGAGGTGTGTCAATCGTGCTGGGCACAATCACAGTGGCGGTTACATTATTTCCTTTGGCTTCCGCATTTAATAGCTCGGCCAATTTGAAAATCATCGATTTGCTGAGCGAATAGGCCAATGTGTTTTTTCCTTGCTGTGCATCCAGTGCGGGCCGGGCACCAATGAAAACAATTCGTCCATGACCTTGCTTCATCATTTGTTGGAAAACTGCCCTCGCAATGAAATAAGAAGTATAAAAGTTAAGATCAATCATTTTTTGCAACGCGATTTGATCGGTGTTGTGAATCGATCCCATGGCGAAGCCACCAACTGTTAAAACCGCAGCATCGATAGTTTGATATTTTTGAATCAGCGATTTTACCAGTTTTTCCACCTCTTCTTCATGGCTTAAATCAACACCGAATGAGAGATGGTTGACCGATTCCGATTTTTCTTCTTTTCCGGGTGTAGTCAAGGCGAAAACCGGATCGCCACTTTGAAGAAATTTCTCTACACAAGCCTTGCCCAGATTACCCTGCGCACCGGTTATTAGAATTTTTTTAGCCATAGTGTGTTAACGATTCATTCGTAGGGATAGTTCGTCAGGCAAATTACAAAATTCATGTACCTCGTATGAGCTGAATGTATTAAATTAACATGTCGATTAGATTCTAAATGCCATGGCAGAGTTAAAAACAAAAAAGACCGAACTGAGCGTAGATGCCTTTTTGAAGAAGGTGAATGATCCGCAAAAACAAAAAGATGCATTCGCTATTTTGAAAATGATGGAGAAAGCAACGAAGGCGAAGGCCAAGATGTGGGGCTCTGCCATCATTGGATTGGGCGATAAAGTTTTGAAATACGACAGTGGCAGGGAATTGAATTGGTTTGTGATTGGCTTTTCGCCTCGCAAGCAAAACTTTGCACTCTACATTTCTGGAGCGGTGGAAAACACTGCACTACTCAAGAAACTCGGCAAATACAAAACTGGAAAGGGTTGTCTTTACATCAATAAATTGGAAGAAGTTGACTCTAAAGTGCTGGAAACATTAATTGCAAGAGGTGTAATTGGGTGAGAAGAGTTATTATTCGAGGAATATAGCTGAATGCTAATTCGCTTTTTTGATAGGAAACAATTTTATAAAAACACACGTATTGGTTAACCTAACTAAAAGAAAAAAAATATGATTAAAAAATTACTTACACTCAGTTTTGTATTCATAACATTCTATGCGTCCGCCCAAATCAATCAAGGAACGATTCTCGTTGGGGCATCTTCAAGCTCTGGAATTCAAAGTGTTAAAACGGGTAACTCTTCAGAAACCCTGTTTAATCTAAATACCAGAATAGGTTATTTCTTTTCAGATAATCTGGCATTCGGTGCAAACATTGGCATAACCAAATTTGGAGGATTCGATCAGACCACCTTTGGCGCGTTTGGACGCTATTATATTTCAGGTAAATATTTCCTTGGTGCAGGCTATTCGAGCTCTAAATCAAATGGGAATAATAGCGTTGGTCTGTTGAGCTTTGAAGGTGGTTATGCTGCGTTCTTAACGGATAACATATCGATTGAGCCTGCTCTGACTTACCAAGTTGGAACTGGAGATGCTTCTCAGAATTCAACATTCGGATTAGCAGTTGGATTCTCATTGTATTTTAATAGAGATTAGTTCTTTATAGGAACTAGATTAGATGATAGATAAAATGTCAGGCAATATGTCTGACATTTTTGTTTTCATAAATAGTTATTCCGATTGAAATACATCGATTCATGGCCTTTTTTGACTTTCCAACAAATGATACGCTTCATGCCTGATTTTGACCAATTAAAGCTATCTTTGCGCCCTCAAATCTTAAAAATCATTAGAATAGGGCATTTATGGAAGTTGAAAAAATCAGGAACATCGCAATTATTGCTCACGTTGACCACGGAAAGACCACTTTAGTTGATAAACTGCTGCATGCAGGCCATCTCTTCAAAGATCACGAAAACCCTGGTGAGTTGATCATGGATAGCAACGACTTGGAGCGCGAGAGGGGTATTACCATCCTTGCCAAAAACGTATCCGTTCGCTACAAAGACTATAAAATCAACGTAATTGATACACCCGGTCACAGTGACTTTGGTGGTGAAGTAGAGCGCGTACTCAACATGGCAGATGGTTGCCTTTTGTTGGTCGATGCATTTGAAGGCCCGATGCCCCAAACCCGCTTTGTATTGCAAAAAGCATTGCAATTAGGTTTAAAGCCAATTGTGGTTATCAATAAAGTTGACAAGAAGAACTGTACACCCGATGAAGTGCATGAATCTGTTTTTGATCTGATGTTTGCACTCGATGCAAACGAAGATCAATTGGACTTCCCTACCTTCTACGGATCGGCTAAGCAAGGTTGGATGAGCGATGATTGGAAAAAACCAGCCACCGATATCAACGCTTTGATTGAAGGTGTTATCAAATTCATTCCGGCTCCCAAAATTGACATCGGGCCAACTCAATTAATGATCACTTCTTTAGAATACTCTTCATACATCGGTCGTGTGGCGATTGGACGTATTCAACGCGGTAGTGTCAAGGCAGGGCAACCTGTTGCCTTGGTAAAACGCGATACCGGTGCGATAGTAAAAACACGTATCAAAGAGGTTTACGTGTTCGAAGGCTTTGACAAGAAGAAAGTAGAAGAAGTAAAAGCCGGTGATATTTGTGCCTTGGTTGGTTTAGAAGGATTTGAAATTGGTGATACCGTTTCTGATTTGGAAAAACCGGAGGCATTGAAGTCTATTAAAATTGATGAGCCAACCATGAGTATGTTGTTTACTATCAACAACTCACCATTCTATGGAAAGGAAGGTAAATTCGTTACCTCACGTCACATCAAAGATCGTTTAGATAAAGAATTAGAAAAGAACCTCGCGCTTAAAGTAGGAGATACCGGCTCTGCCGATAGCTTTCTCGTGTTTGGTCGCGGAGTATTGCACTTGTCGGTGTTGATTGAAACGATGCGCAGAGAAGGATACGAATTGCAAATTGGTCAGCCACAAGTAATCTTCAAGGAAATTGATGGTGTGAAGTGCGAGCCTATGGAAGAATTAACTATCGACTTACCGGAAGTAGTAGCCGGAAAGGCGATTGAAACGGTTTCACAACGCAAAGGCGAGATGACCAACATGGAGCCAAAAGCAGACCGCATGATTTTGAAATTCATGATTCCGGCTCGTGGTATCATTGGTTTGAGAAACTACTTGTTGAACGTAACGGCAGGTGAAGCCATCGTTACACACCGCTTCAAAGAATATCAGCCTTACAAAGGCGAAATTCCGGGACGTATCAATGGTTCATTGATTTGTATGGAACAAGGCGAAGCCATTCCTTACAGCTTACACAACTTGCAAGATCGCGGTAAATTCTTTGTTGACCCGAGCGATGCAGTATACGAGGGACAAGTAGTAGGTGAGAACAACCGCAGCGGAGATTTGGTAATCAACATTACGAAGACCAAAAAGCTGACCAACATGCGAGCAACCGGCTCGGAAGAAAAAATGACCATTCGCCCGGCTACTAAATTCTCATTGGAAGAAGCCTTAGAATACATACAAGGTGATGAGTATGTAGAGGTAACTCCGAAGTCCATTCGCTTGCGTAAAATTTATTTGAACGAAACCGATCGTAAGCGCTACGCTAACAAAGCAACAGCAACGGCTTAATTCTTTACATTTAAAAGTGTCACGTGTGACTCATTTAATTCACTATCGAAACTTGACCAAGTTCTTCATGAGCTTGGTCATTTTTGTTTTTATCTGCTCCGGTACTTTCGCACAGAGTAATCAATTAGAAGCAAAAGCCGATACATTGATGGAGCAACGTCAATTCGAGAAGGCGATTGATTTGTATTCGTCCGTAATCAAAACCTCTGGGTTAAAAGAGAAATCCGATTATCGACCTGTTTATAAACGCGCTATAGCCTATTACTATTCGGAAGATTTTGAGTCATCACTAAAAGATTTGGATGTATTTATTGCACAATATCCTCAGGTGTCACAAGCGCATATTTTACGCGCTTTCATTTTCGGTCAAATCGGTGAACAAGAGAAGCAAGTGGAAAGCATCGACCGAGCATTTGAATTGCAACCCGATAATTTAGAGTTAGTCAAATGGCGCGGATCCATTCAAATACAACGCGGTGAATATGCCAAGGCAAAATCGGATTTGTTAATGGTTCGAAGCGTAATGGACGATGCCGAACTCGAAACCAATTTGGCACTCGCCTATTATTCAATGGAGCAGGCCGACAGTGCCTTTCAATGCATCAATAAATCAATCGAATTAGAGCCCGCCTATGAACCGGCTTATCTATACGCAGGTTCTTTTTGTTTGGAATTAGAACAATACCAGCGCGGAATTGACTACTTGGATTTGGCCCTCTTGCTCAATAGTGAAAACTCCAATGCTTGGCTGTACAAAGGCATGGCCCTCATTCAACTCAAGCGCACAGACGAAGGCTGCCGCTTGCTCACCAAAGCTTTCAACGCAGGGGAAGATGATGCCGGAGATTATTTGAAGGAGTATTGCTACGAGGTGTATAAGTGAGATTGGTTTCTCACAGATGTTACTTTATTTCTACTAAATCATTCGTGTCTAACAACTGAATAGCTTCTTTTAAATGAAGCAATAGAATTTCCTTCAAACGTTGTTTAGAAGTGTTTCCGCATGTTAGCCAAATTATTTTAGGTGGTGCTTTATGTTTTGAAAGCAAAACGGTGAAGTCTTCATCTTTCGTAAGCACTACTGCATTCATCGCTTTGGCGTTTTGAAAGGCAATCTCGTCTGGTAATCTTTGCCAGTCTAAATGATGAAATGAGATGCATTTAACTTGGAATGTTTCTTCAACCCAGTGGGTGATGAAAGGAGAAAGATGAACATCTAGGAGAAGCGTCATGCCGCTACCAAAACCGGATGATTTACTTTAGAAGCAGCATAAATAAGGCAAGCCCGAATATCTTCTTCTTCCAAATCAGGAAGTTCTTCGGTAATAATCTGTTGTGGAGATAATCCGGAAGCTAATAATTCCAGCACATCAACCACTCTGATTCGCATACCCCGAACACACGGTTTTCCACCACATATTTTGGTGTCCGATGTGATTCTGGCTAGTAGATTTGTTTCCATTAATCAAAAATACAAAAAATTAGGTACGAATGCCCTGAACATACTTTCATCTAGCCCAACTTGCGAGTCACTATTCTTGAGTTAGACATTGAAATGAAGGGGGCATCGGTTGATTACACAAGAGGATCGTCCGAAAACATATTCCGGTAGGTCAATCGCATATAAGCACCGGTTTGATTACAAAAAATACCTCGTTTCCTTCCCTCACACCCCTAGGTTTACTAACCTCCTAATTACTATTTTTGCGAATGGCAGATCAAATTCTCATCCTCGATTTCGGTTCTCAATACACTCAGCTTATCGCCCGAAGGGTGCGCGAGCTCAATGTCTACTGCGAAATTCACCCCTATAACCATATTCCGGCCATTACCGACAAAATCAAAGGCATTATCCTTTCCGGTAGCCCTTGTTCCGTACGCGATGCCGGCTCTCCCGATGTCGACCTGGCTCAATTCGGCAACTTGCCTGTTTTGGGTGTGTGCTATGGCGCTCAGCTAATCGCCCACAAAACCGGAGGCTCCGTGCTCCCGTCACAAATCCGCGAATACGGACGCGCAACGCTTTCATCAGTCGATCACCACAACGACCTCCTGAAAGAAATCGCCCTCGATTCGCAAGTGTGGATGTCGCATGCCGATACTATTGCTTCCATTTCCGATCAATTCGATATCATCGCCAGCACCCCTTCTGTTAAGGTGGCGGCCTTCAAAAAGAAAAACGAAAACATCTACGGCATTCAGTTCCACCCCGAGGTAACACACTCCACTCAGGGCAAAGAACTGCTGCGTAATTTTGTCGTCCACATTTGCCACTGCGCACAAGAGTGGACGCCCGATCAGTTTGTAGAATCAACCGTAGCCGACTTAAAAGCAAAACTCGGCAGCGACAAAGTAGTGATGGCCCTTTCCGGAGGTGTCGATTCTACCGTGGCCGCCATGCTCGTGCATCACGCCATCGGCAAAAACCTCTACTGCATTTTTGTAGACAACGGCCTCTTGCGCAAAGGCGAATTTGAGCAGGTGCTGGAATCTTACCGCGGCATGGGCCTCAACATCAAAGGCGTAGATGCCAAAGCTAAATTCTATGCGGCCCTCAGCGGCCTCAGCGAACCCGAAGCCAAACGCAAAGCCATCGGCAAAACATTCATCGAAGTGTTTGACGAAGAAGCGCACGCCATTGCAGATGTAAAGTGGTTGGGCCAAGGCACGATCTATCCTGATGTGATCGAATCGGTTTCGGTCAAAGGACCTTCCGCTACTATCAAATCGCATCACAATGTGGGCGGCCTTCCTGAAAAGATGAAATTGAAAGTAGTCGAGCCACTCAATACACTTTTCAAAGACGAAGTGCGTTTGGTAGGCAAAACGTTGCAAATCGATCCTACTATTTTGGGGCGTCACCCTTTCCCCGGCCCCGGCCTCGGCATCCGCATCTTGGGCGAAATCTCCGCAGAGAAGGTACGGATTTTGCAGGAGGTAGACAGTATCTTTATTGGCGCTTTGAGAAAACACGATTTATATAACCAAGTGTGGCAAGCCGGTGCAGTATTGCTGCCCGTTTACTCGGTGGGAGTGATGGGCGATGAGCGCACCTACGAGCAAGTAGCTGCCCTGCGTGCCGTAATCAGTGTCGATGGCATGACAGCCGATTGGGCGCACCTTCCCCATGCGTTCCTCAGCGAAGTATCGTCTGATATCATTAACAAAGTAAAAGGCGTCAACCGCGTGGTCTACGACATCAGCTCGAAACCACCGGCAACTATTGAGTGGGAATAAAAAACTAAGAATTTATGAATTGGATGTATCGAATGAAAATAAGGGGCGGCCTGCTGCGCACCGGGCTATTCGCTACAAGTCCGGCCAACGCACCATCTCAACCCACTTCGGGCTTTTCGCTTCTATCCCTGGCCGAACGTGCTATCGCATCAAAGTTCACAACTACATTACTCATTTTGTGTTTTGCCTTCGCTGCACAGGCGCAAGATTTCAAAAAGCAATTCCGCAAAGCCAAAGAATTATTCAATCAGGCCAACTATAGTGCCGCCATGGATGCCTTCAATCCCCTCATGGTGTACGATAAAAATAATTCCTATGCCGAATATGCCACCTTCTATTACGCGCTATCGGCACAGCGACTTGGTTTTTCTACCGTAGCCAAAAATCAGTTCGCGCACCTGCGCAAAACATATCCCACTTGGCCGCAATTGAATGAAGCCACCTTGTGGTTATCTAAACTTTATTTTGAAAGTGGCGACTACTTCATCGCCATGAAGTTGGCCAACGAAATCACCGATCCATCGATGAAGGAAAAATTGGACTCCATCAAGCGCGTTCACCTGTCCAAAATCAAAGATGTAGAGATTGCCAAAATGTTGCGCGAAGAAAACCCCAACGACCCCGAAGTGGATCGCGCTTTAGTTACCGTCATTGGTCAATCGCCCAGCCGCGACCTCGATCTGAATTTGTTTCAATCCATTCTGCAAAAGTATTATTGGAATGAAGCCGATTTCATTTCTACCGCACCGGGGCAAACCATCTTTCGCGAACGCTATCGTGTAGCAGCACTGTTGCCATTTCGCGCCAGCACCTTAGAGCCAAGCCCCGAGCGTAAAAAAAATCAACCCATCCTCGATATCTATCAGGGCATGCAATTGGCATCAGACTCGCTGGAGAAATCAGGAATTCACATCGACCTGCTTGCGTATGACACTGAGCGAAATCCGGAAGTGACTAAAGCGCTGTTAGAGCAAGACGAACTCAAGTCAGTGGACTTAATCATCGGCCCGCTGTTTGCCGAAGATGCCAAGCCGGTCCAGCAATTTGCGCGCGAAAATCAAATCAACGTAGTGGTCAATCCGGTTTCTAACAACAGTGATTTTCTGGCGGATAATCCCTACTCATTCCTTTACCAACCCAGCCACGAAACCATTGGTCGTAAATCGGCTGAGTTGGTGGCCAGAAATGTTTCCAACAAAAAAACATTGGTGTATTATGGTGAAAGCCCGAAAGATTCGGTGATGGCATTCAACTATATCAAAAAGGCATTGGAGCTTGGGTTGAAAGTGGTTTATGCCGAAGAGGTACGTTTAGAAACTTCGTTCCGCATCTTAGATAAGTTGGCCAAAGCCACCAAGTACGATGAATGGAAAAATCCGCTGGAGTTCACCATGAAAAAAGACAGTATCGGCAGCATTTTCGTAGCTTCTGATGATCCCGTGATCTACACCAAAGTCGTCAACAGTGTAGAAACCCGCGGAGACTCCATATTAGTAGTGGGCACAGAAGCTTGGTTAGAAGAAAATTCAGCCGACTACTCGAAGCTTGAAAAAACGCAGGTGGTTTTTGCCGCACCTAATTTCTGTTCACCCATCAGTGCCCCGGCCATTTATTTTCGCGATGCCTATTTAAAGCGGCATGGTGTGCTGCCTTCCGACAATGCGCGCAAAGGGTTTGAAATGATGATGAATCTGGGCAAGGCGCTGGGTACTTATGGCACCAATTTTCCGTATAGTTTGCAAAATGGGGCTTCCATACCGGGTTTTTTAACTTCTGGCTTTGGCCTTCAGCCCACCCGCGACAATGGAAACTTCAGTTTCGTAACCTTTAAAATGGGTGAATTGGTGGAGGTTAAATAGCTTTTTTACCTCAATTTGTCTGAAATACTTACACATTTGTAGCCATCAACGCCCTTTTAATTACCTTTAAGTTCTATTACTTATATAGATCAGATAATGACAGACTTATTTGTCCTAACTTTTTGATTAATCAAGTCTCCCCTATGATTGGTAAAATGAACAGGTTCTTTATTTTTTGCCTGCTTTTGGCTACCCCAGCGTTGGCACAAGACAATAAGGAAAAGCCGGCTGTTACGTACGAAGAACTCTACGATGAGCCCTATTCAGTAAACAAACTGTTTATCGGTTTCCAGCCTTTGTATGGCGAATTGTTTGCCACCAATGTTAATGCCGGCTTTGGACTCGAGGCCAGCTACTACTTGAAAGATAAAATGGATTTCAAGGCTCACTTCCGCAAGACTTACAGCAGTTCCTTTTTTGATTTCAACCGTCAGGCTGCCTTAGATAATAGTGACGTCATCATCAAACCCAATGCGTTTACCTACTTTGAATTAGGAGGTACCTACCACATTAAAGATTTTGACGAAAGTGGAAAAACCAAAATGGTGCTTTACAAAAAAAGCTTTAGAGGCAATCGCTGGGCATCAACCGTTCCGCTTCATGCCGAAGTGCCATGCAAAGTGCGTAAGATTTATGGCGTGCGTTTAGGTGGAATCGTTTGGAACAGCACCGTTGACTTAAATCGTGCACTGAAATCGCAAGGCCTCACCAATGCTGATATTACCGATGCCAATGGTGTTGGCTTACCCTTAACAATCACCGACATCAACACTAGCAAGCAGGAAGAATTTAGCGTATTCAGCAATATGAATGCGACCAACGTTTACTTGGGTGGCTCACTATCCTGGTTCAGAAATGTAGCGGTCAGTTTTGATAAATACGAAGAAGGAATTGACGATGGCATGCTCACCGTTTTCTTTGATGTCATTTTCGCTCCCGGGCTTTCGGTTGATCCTGTCAGCTACCGCGATCCGAACACGCTGGCAGTTAACGAATACTCTACATCTGCAATAAAAACTACTTCCTTTGGTGTGAGGGCTGGCATAGACGGCAAATTCAATCGTACCCTCAGTTGGGCGTATGGTGGCGAAATTGGTCTGCGTCCCAGCATTACCGGCCAGGGATTGTATGTGATGTTCAAAATTTCTTTCCCCGTTTTTGGTACCAACCTCGACTACAAAGTTGAATCGTTCGGAAAGTAATTTCGACTATGGCCTTTGACTTGCTGATCGAAAATATCAAGGGCCTTGTTCAAATTCGAGAAAGCACACCCTCTTGTTTACGCGGCTCGGAAATGGCGAACCTGCCCATTCTTTCTGATGCATACATAGCAGTGAAAGACGGCTTGATTGCGGATTACGGGCTACAACAAAATTCTCCCCGGCAAGCAAAGCAAGTAATCAATGCCACCGGTAAGTTCGTACTCCCCGGTTTTGTAGATAGTCATACCCACCTCGTTTTTGCTGCCAGCCGCGAAGAAGAATTTGTGTTAAAGATTAAAGGTGCCAGCTATGAAGAGATAGCTGCTAAAGGAGGAGGTATTTTAAACTCCGCAAAAAAACTCCAGGCGATTTCAGAAGATGAGTTGTTGGAGCGTTCCTTGCCCCGAGCGTGGGAAATCATTCAATCAGGTACAGGAGCAGTTGAAATCAAAAGCGGTTATGGTTTAACTGTTAAAGATGAAGTGAAGATGCTGCGTGTGGCCAAACGCATTGGCAAAGAAACGGGCATGGTGGTAAAGACTACATTTCTAGGAGCGCATGCCGTGCCGCGCGAACATTCCAAATCTGATTACTTAAAGTTGGTGATAGAGGAAATGATTCCTGCCGTAGCCGAAGAAAAGTTAGCGGATTATATTGATGTGTTTTGCGAGAAAGGATTTTTTACACCCGAAGAAACAATTCAAATTATTGAAGCCGGACAAAAATTTGGAATGAAACCCCGCATTCATGCCAATCAATTAAACCGATCGGGCGGTGTACAAGTAGGGGTGAAGATGAATGCGATGAGTGTCGACCATTTGGAAAATATGGGTGATGAAGAAATTGATTTACTAAAGAATAGTAAAGTAATGCCCACGGCTCTGCCCGGAGCAGCATTTTTTCTGGGACTTCCTTTTCCACCGGCCCGCCAAATGTTGCTGGCAGGTTTGCCTCTCGCCATTGCTTCCGACTACAATCCGGGCAGCGCGCCAAGCGGAAATATGCCGCTGATGATTTCGCTGGCGTGCATAAAAATGAAAATGACTCCCGAAGAAGCCATGAACGCAGCATCGATAAACACCGCTAGTTGTTTGGAGTTACTGGACACACACGGAAGTATTACCAAGGGGAAAGTGGCCAACCTGATTATCACTCAGCCAATTCCTTCATTCGCTTACTTACCTTACCGGTTCGGATCCAATTGGATTGAACATGTTTTCCTGAATGGTAATTTGATGACACGATAAAATCAACTGATAATGAAGATCGAAGAATTATTAAGACCGCTTCTACGTGATGTCCCCGATTTTCCAAGGCCGGGTATCTTATTCAAAGATATCACACCGCTGTTAGCTCACCACGTGGCCCGCAAAGAGGTGGTGAAAGCAATCGCAGCTAACTTCAAAGATCAATCCATTGATGCAGTGGCAGGTGTGGAGGCGAGAGGATTTATCTTTGGTTCGTTGATCGCACAGGAGTTGTCGCTGCCTTTTATTCCCATTCGCAAGGCAGGAAAATTGCCATACAAAAAGATAGTAGAGCACTATCAATTAGAATATGCCGAAGCAGCCATTGAAATGCACACTGATGCAGTTACAGCTGGCATGCGCGTGCTGGTGCATGATGATCTGTTGGCTACCGGAGGTACGGCCAGTGCTGCCGGCAACATGATTCAGCAACTGGGCGGCATCGTAGCGGGCTATTCTTTTGTGATTAATCTGTCTTTCCTTCCGGGACAGTCTGTTTTAGAGAGCCGATTTCACGTAAATCCCCATTATCTCATCCGCTTTTAGCATAATTACAGTCAATAGGAGAAAAATATGCCCAAATGGCCAAGCGACCGTCTATGGCATTTATCAACACTTGAAACAATTCTAATTTTTATCTGTTTAAATCCTGAATGAGTGAATTGATAAAAATACCGATGTTTCCGCTCTCCATTTTTCCTTTGCCGGGAGAGTTGGTGCCATTGCACATTTTTGAACCACGCTATAAACAATTGTTGCAAGAAGCTGAAACGAAGGATATTGGCTTTGGGATTTATTTCAACCATCCGCTCAACGAAAACAAATTTGGTTCCTGGGTGAAATTGGAAAGTGTCATCAAGCGATATCCGGGTGGTGAATCAGATATCATTGTAAAGTGTTTGGATTTATTTACTATGTCTACACTCTACCGCACATTCAAGGATAAGTTGTATCCGGGTGGAGATGTGCAGATGATGGAGGTAAATCACGAGGCAGTCGCACAGATACCTTTATTGGAGCGCTATCAAGCTTTTGCCAATCACATGAATATTAAGTCAACTGGTGCGATCAGCCTTTGGCAAATGGCGAATGATTTAAATTTGGATTTTCCGAGTCGCTTGAAATTAGTTTCGCTGGATGAAGCGAAGCGCTTGACATATATTGGAAGCCAACTGTCCTATCAACTCGAATTATTACAGTTTGCTGAGAAATCAAAAGATGTTTTTCATCTGAATTGATTTTGTAGAGACTTCCTTTTTTTTTCTTTCTCTTTTTTTCCGATTTCGATTGCAGTGTTTTGTTTTGTGAACAATACCTACGTTTAGCATCATTTTGCAATCGTGTGCTGAATTTTTTTCTCTGTTACAAAGAAAAAATAATACCCAACTCACTGAGTAGACTACTTTTCG
>DGYK01000051.1:0-3878 GCA_002398365.1 Flammeovirgaceae bacterium UBA5008 | reverse complement strand
CGAGTAGACTACTTTTTTGGGTAGAAAATCTTGCAGCGTTTTATGCAATCGATTTTTTAGTTAATAAATCAACTTTACTTACAACTTTCGGCCTTGCGTAAAATCCGCCCGTACATTTGCATCATAACAAAACAATTAAAACTATGAAATCAAGAGCAATGGTAGTAGCAAGCATGTTGATGTTGGTAAGTGTATTTACGTTTGCCAATAAGTCAACAGATTCTCAACTAGAAGTAGTCGCTCAACAATCCAAGAGTATCTTAAAAGTAATCTATCAAGGTGCTTCTAATGGAAAAGCCGTATTGAAAGTGTACAATCAGGCTGGTGAAGTGGTGTTCATGGATAGAATCTTCACTGAAAAAGGATTTATCCGCCCATTGAATTTTTCTGGAATGGAGAAAGGAACTTATAAAATTGAAGTAAGTACTAGTCAAGGTACTTCTGTGAAGTCAGTTGAATACGGAGCAACTGAAGAAACAAAAGCAGTTGTGACCGGAAACGAAGAAGCTTCAATCAAATCAGTACATATTGCAAAGTTGGCATCGGAAGGAAAGTATTTGATTTCTATTGCTAATCAAGGCGAAAACAAAGTTACGGTTCGCGTATATGACGGTAACAAAGCATTGTTGTCCAATAGAAAGATGAGTATCCATGGAAACTATGGTGTTGTTTACAACTTGAAAGATGTAGTTGGAACACCTTCTATTGAAGTGATTGACCAGGCTGGAAATATCACTGTAAAATAATAACTTAATTATCAAGAAAAAGGAGTTGATTAGATTCAACTCCTTTTTTTATTTAACTGCTACATTAAATATCGGACGTTTTTCCAGATTGTTTTGGTCCGCGTCTTTTAAGAAGGGCCTATTATTTTCTATAAAACTATTGAATGCGGTAGCAATGCTGTCATAGCTTAAACGATATTCTCCGATTTGTTGGTCGGTTAACTTGATCTTATCAATCAATTGAACGAAATCCTGATCACCGGTTATTTTAGGATTCGTTTCCATCAATGAAAGCACCTCGCTAATGAGAGAAGATGAAGCGAAGTCATATTCTTCAACAACATAAGGATTTGATAGGGTTTTTTGAGTGATATGAATTTGCTTTAACTGATCAAGTCGGTTGTGCAAGGAGCCAATTTGTGTGGGCTCAGTAGCTGAAAGCTTTATCAATCCATGAAGTGCTTTTTCCAGAGCATCTAATTTTTCATGTTCTTCCTTGGCTAACAAATTCCAAGAATGTAGTAATGTATCCTGAAAAGTTAGAAATGTTTCGGTAAGCGAATCAGCATGTGTAAAGTTGGTTTTCTCGCTGGAGGTGGCTGTGCGACCGCAGCTAAACAATAGGGTAGATCCTGCTAAAACGCTTAATATGAATGTGTTTTTGATCGAAATTTCCATGGCCTAAACCTATACGAGCCGCAAGAATAAAGGTTTTAATTCATCCTTCGAAATGAATGTACCATTTTATAGCGGTTTGAACTGTTCAAAGGCCTCTTTACAATCATTACAATAGTAAATGGACCTGCAAAGGGTAGGGCCGAAGGGACTTTTCATCATCGTATTGGTTCCATCACACCGAGGGCAAATGGCTGTTCCCAGGATTTCCAAATCGGTAAACAGTTTGTTGGAGGGGGGTGGGGCAAACCCGTATTGCTTAAGTGCTTTTTTTCCCTTTTCTGAAATAAATTCAGATGACCAGGGTACCCGAAAGCTGATCTCAACTTCTACTTCGGCTACGCCTTTGCTTTTCAACTTGTCGGTGATCTCATTTTTCATCACCTCCATCGCGGGGCAACCGGCAAAAGTGGGTGTCAGTTCAATCTTCACTTTCGGGCCATCAATCTCTACTTCGGTGATTACACCCAGATCCACTAATGAAAGCACGGGTATTTCAGGATCTTTGACCTCTTCAAGCCATTGGTAAATTTCTGCAATAGAAGTAGAAACTTGCATCATGAATAAACAATATCAAATGACCCTGCAATAATCTGGTTGAGATGATGTTTGAGATGTTTCACATAATCGTCTGCCAGCCATTCAATGGAATGAAAGTTGGGCGCATCTTTCCCTGTATCGCACAACTTCGAATAATTTTGTGGATCCATTTGCGTCAACACTCTGCAGATTTTTAAATTGATGAGCTTCCAATTTTCAATGACTTCATTCGAAGGAGCTGATAGATAATTATTCGCTGTTACCCAAAAGTTTTGATCGTAGCGTATTTTGGGTGGTTGACTTTCGTATTGTGAACAAATGAACCTACGCAGATTATTTTCAGCAGAGTCAATCAAATGTCCGAGTACTTCTTTTTTACTCCACTTGGATGGATTGGGCTTCAAAGAAAAATCTGATTCATTAATGGAAACTATTTGTTTAGAAAACGTATTAACAATTTCTTCCAACTCACTTGCGATTTTCTTCATTTGCTAGTTATTTAAAATTGAGATTGTCTACCACTCAGCGCCAGGTTCCAATCGAAAGACTTCACTCATTTCGTCTAATAATGGTTGCAGGTGCTCGCTGTGATTTCCTGTTCTGCCACCTTCCACGGGTTGTAAGATTTTCCAATCCGGAAGTATTAGTTCTGTTTTGGACAGCGTTTCTTCAATTTTAAGCAACCACCGTTTTTTCAACTCTTCTTCACCGGCAAAGATTCCTTGTCCGATCAATTCAGTTTCGTGTGGTGACTTTTCAAAGAGGCCAAGTGCAAAGGGCATGGCTTCGTCCAATGATTTTTGCAAACGGCTTTTGCTTTCATCGGTGGCTGTACCCAGTTGTGTAATCCAGGTTTTAGCATGGAGTGTATGATAGCGCAGTTCTCCTCTGAATTTGCGTGCTACTTGCGCCAGTGGTTCATAGGATGATGTGCTCAGCATTTCAAACCGAATCGCCTCGGCCGTATCATACAAAAAATGTCGAATCAAGCTGAAGTCATATTCCTGATTGGGGAGTTCAGTGAAAACGCTATTGTGAAACTGGTTGGCGTTGCGGGTAAATGCCACCGTATCCGGATCTTGCTCTCCCAGTTCGTGAAGCAATGTGTATAAAGCCAGACTGTGCCCGATTTTGTCTTGTGCCATCGAAGAAAAGGCGATGTCTTCTTCTAGTAATGGTCCAAAGCCCGTCCATTCTGAATTGCGATGACCTAGAATTAACTGATCATCAGCCATTTTATAAAGCAACTCCTTTAATGCTATTTTTTCCATTGTGATCCAATCAATTTGGAGATGAAACAAAGTTATTCTTTGCCAGAAAATCATTCAGCTTATCGCCTCCTTTGTAATTCGAGGCATCTCTGAATTTCTTATCTGGTAAGGTGACCCACAGCTCTTGCTCTTCGGGTGTGGTGAAACGAATTTTGTTTGTTTCAATGATCCAAACATTTAAAGTTGCCTTGTTTGCAAAAGCGAGTTTTGCTTCATGAATAGCACCTGCGATCGAATTAGCTTGAACACTGCCCACATGCACATGTTGTTTGCCGCGCTTGGGTAGGTGATAAACCTCGAATTTATCAGTGCCTTTATCTTCCTGTGTTGACAAAGAATCATACACATTTTGATTTCCTTCGAGCAAAGGTGTAACATAAACATCGCGTGTTTCTGCCACATACAATGAAGTGCAAGTAAAGCGTCTCGTGAACGTTTCTTTGCCCAGTACATAGGCTAGTTCTAGACTAGGTGCATGCACAATGCCTTCATGCTGAAATGGTTTTCCTTCTTTCGGCTGTACAAAAACTTCGAAGGTGCCAAACTGATCCAAGGGCACTTTCGGTATCATTTTACCAATAGTGCCCACTTCTGGCAAACGGCTGACACGCGGATCTAAAGATTTCAACGGAATGATTTTTTAAGTTAAGCCAATGGCATTACATAT
>DGYK01000044.1 GCA_002398365.1 Flammeovirgaceae bacterium UBA5008 | reverse complement strand
ACTTGATTCCATACCTAACACATTTTTACAAGTAATTGGAGCTAAAGCGAAAGACACAAAAGAGATACTTGATGCAATAAAAGAACCTCTTTCTAAAGTTGAAAACCAACCTGCAAGTGGTATTACAACAAACGTGAATACGTTAGACAAGAATGGTATTAAAGTGCGATTATTATTTACAAACATCAAGAAGTATTACAACGATGAAAACTTATTACATCCAAATACAAGACTTGAATTTTTAACGACAAGATTAAATCTTGAAACAACAGATTTTTCAATTATTTCAATAGATAAAATTGAAAATGAATTTGAACAAATTGATTTAGGCACATTAGAAAGAACACAAAATGTATCTTTTAACTCTAAGTTATCTGTTGAAGGTAATTTAGGAATGACAGGCGAAACTTCAAATACGAATACATCAACGTCTGAAGGACAAAGAAAAGGGAATAACACTCAAAATGTCTATGATGAAGAAGGTAGAGTAATAGGAACGACTTCTGCATCAAGAGACGGGGCATCTTCTAATACCAAGACATCTAATTCTAAAGCAAACGTATCAAACAATGTAAGCGCAAAGGGAGAATTAGAATATGCCAATAAAGAGGAAATCAAAGAAGCCTTGAATGTAAAATTCAAGAGAATTAAAACAGGTTTTAGTTTTACACCCAACAATATTACTATTAGTCAGAGAGGTATGCCCTTGAATGACATATCTGACAACATAGTTGTGACTGCGACACTAAAAGTAAATAAAACAAACACAAAATTAGACACAAAAAGAGTAACGGAGTTTTCAAAACTGTTTGACGCAGACAAAAAAGCAAACCCAGTTAAAGATATTACAACTAAGGAAACATATGTTCAATATCCGCCTTGTTACTCTTCTGAGGACATAAAACTATCAGTGAGTTATAGCGGTGCTATTCGTAGTGTGAAAAACCAAAAAAATGGACGAAATGTTCTTGAGTATGACGACAAAGTAATATACTATGCATTTGATAAACAGAAAGGAGCAACAAACACTATTACGGTAAACAAAACTGATTTCTGCCACGATGTATTTAAGGTAGTCGCAAAATTTGGAGGTGATACAGAATACACTTTAAATGTGGTTGGTGTAAATAACGATGAAATACTAATCTATGATGAACACAACCCAAAACAAATTCTTGAGTGGCTAACAAAACTTATCACAGAAAAAAACAAAGATAAACTTAAAGCCGATGCTAAATTTGCTTTCATAAGCATTGACGGTAATATAATTTACTTGTCAAAATCCGACTTTAACGATAATGACTTGAAAGAATTGCTTAAAATAAGTGAGCTTGGATTTCAAATCAGGAAAGAATAATAACTACTGCCAACATCGGTTTGCCGCAATGGGGGTTGATGTGGTTAATTCAAGTGCAGTGCTTCTATAAAAGTTTGTGCTTGGTTGACAATTTAGTGCTTCTAAATCCCCCACTGCGGCAAGCCGAAGAACGTTGGCGGTAATATTTTTTTTATGAGATTCGGTTTCACAATATTATCAATACTGACAGTTCTGACCTCTGCGACAGCTCAGAAGACTGATTTAGATTTCATAAACGCGGACAAGTTTGAACCGGACGGACAAATCAAAGGAATCGGACTCGTTAAAATTGAATTGGGACGAGAATCGTTTGACAAGGACTTAATAATCTACGACTCTAAGGGAACACCCAAGATAATCATTCGAGCAACTGATGACGATGTGGTGACTAAGATTGGGGGCAAGACATATTCAAGAAACGACAATGCAAATCCATTCAACCCGCGATTCTTCGTAGATAATCCAGATTACTTCCGGCTTATTTTTGATTGCACAAAATCGACAGACAAGAACTATCAAGTTATCATTGACCAAAAGACGAATGAGGTTGGCTTTATAAAGAAAGCCGACAGTTTATTTAAATTTGAAACAGCGGCTGAATATGTGAGCGAGTGGACATCTGGGAGTTTCGACTTTGATCGTACTCAAAACCCGTTAAGACAAGAGCCATCCGACAACGCGACAGTTATTTCAAATGTCGACCAAAAGAAATACAAAATTTGGAGAGCTGAGAAAATTGAAATGAAAGGCGACTGGATAAAAGTCAAAATTCGGGACAATGAAGAAGGTTGGATACGGTGGAGACAGGGCGACAAAATAGTTATCAAGATTTACTTTGCGTGTTAAAAAATTACTACCGCCAACGCAATGTTTCTGCAATGGCGGGGCTCGATGTCCCCCCAGCTATCCGTAGTTTCTATTAGTCTAAACTGCTGTCTTTAGTTTGCAACTAAGGACTGAAACTTGATTTATCGTAAAATGGTATTGCTATCTGGCTTTTAGTAAATTTGAAGTAACAATGGTGTGAGTCATGAGTTGCAAACTCATGACAGCAATGGGTACTAAAAAACAAAATGTGCCCGCAGACAATTTTATCAACGGTGGACAAGAATCGAGTCCGCTGACATTTCGGAAAGAGATTAAAAACAACTAACACGTTCCTGGACAAGTTGAATGAGATTAAAAAGAGCTCGCTAGTGGAGTTAGAGAGCCCATACACTAATTTAGATTTTTTCTGTCTTTTCATTCAATTCAATATCTTAGTCTTTTAACTTAAATTGTTTAATCGATGTCTGAACAGCAAATACCCGAAATACCCGAAGCAGAAACTACTCCACCCGATAACAAAACGCTAAAGCCCACCAAAAAGAAAATCCCCGCCAGGGGCTTTAACATTGTGCGAGCAGAAAAGCGCGTAACGGCCACCTTCTCCATTATGGCCAAGGTGTTTGTGATTGCGCTCATCAGCATTGCCGCCATTTTTATTGCGCGCGAGCTGAGCGATGATGGCTATGTAATTACCCAGATAAACGTGCCCGCCTCTTTTGAAGACATTGGCTACACCGGCCCGGTGGTAGCCAAGCGCATTTCAGAAAACCTGAACCGCATCATTGATATTACCCGCTCAGATGCCATTGCACAAGGCTACACCGATGGCAACAGCCAGGCCGATGTATCGGTTGATATGGTGGGGCTGGGGGTGCCCGTACGGGGCGCCATAGAATTGATTGGCAATGCGTTGGGCATTAACCGCAAGAAAAAAATCAGTGCCGATATTACCATGGAAGGCAACATGATGGTGCTGGTCATCAGCATTACAGGCGAAACGCCTGAACGGGTAGAAGTGCCCATGGAGGCCAATGTGGGTATTCCCTTAAAAAAATTGGTGGCCGATGCCTCCGAAACTATTCTTAAATACACCAACGATAGGGTTTTGGCTTTGTACTACTCCAACTATTTACGTGATGCCGAGAAAATGATTAAACATGCTAAATACTGGCTGGAAAAATATAAGGGCAATGCTGAAAAAGAAGCGGAAGCCTATGCCGGTTGGGCCCGTGGTTTAATGCAACAGAAGAAACTGGATGCGGCTGAGCAAAAAGTAAAACAGGGGCTTGCCATCGACCCAAATGTGGGCAATTTGTATAATAGTTGGTCACAGATATTTCATGCCAGAGGCGATTTTGCTAATGCAATTGCTATGTATAAGAAAGCCTATGCATTACTTCGGCCCGATGCCCCCAGATTTACTCGTACCATTGGATTAACGAATATCGGAGTTGGCTTTTCCTACAACGGCCAGTCCGACTCGGCCATTTATTACTATAAAAAAGCGTTGGAGTGGGATGAAAAGGATGGCACCACCTACTACAATTTATCTTATGAATATTTACTAACAGGCGATACCACCCGCTGTTTAGATGAAGTGGAGAAGGCTTTCGCGTATGGCTATAACCCAAAAATAATACCGGAAGACCCTGATATGGCCGGCCTACTCAACCACCCGCGCATGAAGGAAATGATGTTGAAGTATGGGGATGAGTAGGTAGCTTCAAAATAATCATCTAATAAAGAGATGAGCTCGCTGGCAACGTGGACTTGAAACGAATTGACTGGATAAATAACGCTGAGAGTACAGAGTAGGCCTAACAACCGCCAACAAAATGTTTCTGCAATGGTGCCGTGACGAGTTAATTTAGAGTTTTATCTTCCTTTACCTCCCCGCGGAGTCTCGCCTCGGACTCTGCGGCAAACATAAAGGATTTCCCTCGCTCTCGTTGATGTTCTTCACCAACGAGTAATCACCGGCACAGTCTACGCCATTACAAGACAAACAACATTCTCACACCCAACTATTCCGAATTCCATATTCTGACGACTTCTTTGTGCCCTCTCACCATGTCTGGTCTCTTCTCACTAGCGCAACTCTTCTAATCATTCGAAGCATTGACTTGTTCCACTAATCCTGCTAATCCTAAAATCCTGTAAATCCTGATTCAGACAGATTTTACGACAAGACTTTTTTTGGAGGTGTGGGAGGGAAGAACGAGATTTGGTAGAGCAAAACAAATTGTATTCCGATTAATAGAAAAAAACGATTTAAAAGGTTCCGATGATATCATTCAAGCAGAATCACAGCAATCATATAAATCATAAAAATCACAGTCCAGACAATTTGACTTTTTTTGGAGGTGTGGCAGGGAAGAGCGAGATTTGGTAGATCAAAGACCTAGCGGATATAAGAGAAATATGCGCAAGTTTTTTAGGAGTATGCGCAAGGTCCATAGTAAAAGATGCGCATACCCTAATGTTATGCACAAGGCTGTGAAAAAGATTTAGCTTCGGGGACAAGTGAATGGAAAAGACTATGTGCATAATTTGCTCACGCTTGAAAAGGGTCCGGTACGCGAATGGAGATAAATGAAAAGCCTATTAACACTTAAAAAGGGGAAAGGGAAATTGAAAATTTCTTTCAAGTATCCAATTCATGAATATGAACTATTTCTTTTACTGGTTGGCTTTGCACTTCTAGCCCTAAGTATAAAGAGCATTTCTTTCAATATAGACGAATTGATTAATCAAATATTAATTCTTGGGCTTGGACTATTTGGTTGTGTTTTGATATTTATCATTTCGGAATTAGTCATTCTAAACTTTATAACAGTTACAATTGATAAACTGAATAGGAAAGTAGTCATAAATAAAATATTCAAAAGAGAAACATTAAGGGCGGATGATATTAACAATATTGGAATTACCTATACACTAAACAAAGGTATTATGAATTCTAATGGCGTTACAGTAGGACCAGATTCATACGGGGCAAGAATCAATATTAAATTAAAGAACGGACAAATAATAAACATTATACCAATAAAAGGTATTAGTGTTAATGAATCGAATGCAAAATCTAAAATTACTGCTAGCTCTAAATTAGTAGCCAAAGGACTAGCTGACTCACTAGGAGTTAAGGTGATAACTGAACAAGTGATTGATTAGCTTAAGACTGACAAACTGGAAACTCGGTGTTTATACGGGCGAGAGAAGCCGCCCAGTGCATAACATAAACTTAATGCAAGCGGGCGGGACGGTGCGTCATTGAAGTGTGTAGTTCTTTATTTATCTTTATCACCCCGCGAGGCGCGGGGCAGGCTGTGGGACAGGGCGATGGTTTTTAATTGCCCGCCAGCAATAAGCTGAACGTTGTGCACCATGCTGAAACTGACAAAAAGATGAACGGACTTCAGAAAATACTCGGACTGGACGACTCAAGAAGAAGTGGACAAATCGCTCTCATTTGTTCAGTTTTGTGTACACTGATATTAATCACTTTAGAGTTAGGAGTATTCGACAGGAAAACCCAAGGGTACATAACTTGGTATTTGTTTTACCCAATTTTTATCGTTGGACTCTTTAACTCGGTAAAAACCTTGACCCATCAAATAAAAATTAAGGATGTTAAAAGAGTGACATTTTTTTATGCCTTACCAATCCCTCTTTTCTTGGTATACCTACTTTCCAAAATAATAATCAACTGGGGACTATTGACACCGTTTCAGTGACCCACTAGTGCGGATGTTGTGAGATGGTGTGTTAGGTCATCCGTGCTCACAAAGTAAAAAAATCACCCCACCCAACAATCCTGTAAATCCTAAAATCCTGTAAATCCTGATTCAGACAGATTTTACGACAAGACTTTTTTTGGAGGTGTGGGAGGGAAGAACGAGATTTGTTAGGCGCTAAACACAATTACTCCGGATTGATAGAATGAAAAGATTTGCGAGGTTCCGATGATATCATTCAAGCAGAATCACGGCAATCATATAAATCATAAAAATCACAGTTCAGACAATTTGACTTTTTTTGGAGGTGTGGGAGGAGCGAGATTTGGTAGAGCAAAACAAATTGTATTCCGATTAATAGAAAAAAACGATTTAAATGGTTCCGATGATATCATTCAAGCAGAATCACGGCAATCATATAAATCACAAAAATCACAGTCCAGACAATTTGACTTTTTTTGGAGGTGTGGGATTGGTGAAATTTGATTATGTG
>DGYK01000067.1:52042-65350 GCA_002398365.1 Flammeovirgaceae bacterium UBA5008 | reverse complement strand
ATTTAATCACAGTAGAAAAAATTTAAATATCCATTAGTAAACAGCATGAAGTTTATCTCAGAATAGTATCTATCACTACATTTAATTGACTGCGGTGATTGGTAAAGAAACTTCGAGCTTTTCCCAATAGACAACTATTTCTCCTTTTTTTGTTGGGTCCGGTTCAATCGCATAGCGTAGTCTTTCCTGATTGACGGCTTGTGTTTCCGGTTTTACTTTTACTCTTACCAAATCATCTTTTGGGTCGTACTCATCTGTTAAATGCTGATCCCAATTTTTATTGATTACCACAGTCCATTCATTTTTAGAAGGGATTGTAAACAGACCATATTTACCGGCCGGCAATTCTACATCACCTATTTTTACAGCTCCTTCAAATTCTACAGACGTTGCCTTATGAGCTCCTGTTACCCATACTTGTTCAAGTGGAACTAGTCCGCCCCAGATTACGCGGCCGCGCACTGCCGGTGAGTAATAGTTAATGGTTACTACTGTGTTTCCAATTTTACCTGTTGCCAATGCCTTTATACTTCCTTTCAGTGTATCGCTTTCTGTTTGTGGCTGGATGACCACCGTCTCGATTACTTTTTTTTCAGCAACGGGCGGAGGTGTTTCTGTTTTGGCTTCCTGCTTTTGATTGCAACTTGCAAAAAGTAGTGCGAAGGACAGACTGATGAGTGTGGTGATGATTTTCATAGGATCAATTGGGTTTGAATGGGTTTAGTTTGCTATCTTTTTTTTGAACCAAGTCGCTGAGACTAAAAATAATAAAAAGCCGGAGCACACGGTGAATAAGCCGAAGATGGAAAAGGCTCTTAGTGCGATGTTTCCAAAGTCATCGCGACCTTCATAATCCATGGTGTGTAACATCCATAGAAAATCAAATGCGCGCCATTGATTGTGGCGGATGGTTTGGTAGGTGCCTGTTTCGGTTGCCACATAAATCGTGCAAGCCGGTTCATCAAACGTAACGGCATACGCGGGAAGGGGTCGTCCACGGTACTCGCTGTGTTTGCCCACTCGCTCTACATATTCCACCCTTCCCATCTTTGCATTATGAATAATCTGCTCTTGAGCTATGGCAACCGCTTCTTGCTGTGTCAGGGGTTTGCGCAACGCACCCGTGGTTGCATCCGCCAGCGCGAAATGAACATGATGATGTAAACCTTCGCCACTATGTCCTTTGAAATATTGGATTTGATACACGGGCTTATCCAGCACTCGAATCAAGTGAACGGAATGAATGGAGTCGATGGCTTTTTCGCTGCGCAACGATTGTATGGCCAAGCTTGGCGAGACTACCTGCAAATCCGGTTGTAGAAAAGCTACTGATTTGCGCAGGTGATCGCCATGTACGTTATCAATATTGTTCCAACTAAAGTACAGCCCTCCGATTGTCCAGAGTAAAAACTGGATGCCCATGGTTACACCTAAGTAACGATGTGTTTTACGGATGTAGTAGTTTCGATTTTTTCTCATGGTTTATCACAACGGTTTATCTCTTTTTTGAAAACTGCAAAACACAAAGTTTTGCAGGGTATTAAATGGAGTTGCATGATTTTCTTCAATACACTTGACTCGCTTAAAGTCTTGTTCAAACAAGTGCGACATGGATGCCGCGCTGTATTGTTTAATTTCAAGGCCGCTGCATTTTTTAGGGCCGTTCTCTGAAAAAGTTCCTAACACTAAATACCCACTGGGTTGGATGGCCTTGCTAACCGTGGTGAGGTAGCGACTTATCTGTTCTTCGGTGGTTAAGAAATGAAACGCTGCACGGTCGTGCCAAAAATCAAACGATACATCGGGCGTGAATTCAGTGATGTCCGCAACTATCCAATTGACGCGTTGTGCGTGATGGCCGAGCCTGTCTTTCGCACGTTGAATAGCTTTGGCAGAAATATCTAAAACATAGATATTGGTATAACCCAATTCGATTAACGCATCTACCAAATGACTGTCGCCCCCACCGATGTCAATAATTTTAGCGTCTTTGGATAAGTTAAAGAGGTTGATAAAATCAATGGATGTTTGGGGATATTCCTGAAACCAGCTGAATTCTGTTTCAACTTTGGTTTCGTAGATTTTTTCCCAATGATCTTTTGTTTCCGTTTGCATTTAATTTTCCATTATTTATTTCAATTCTTCCGTCTTTGCATTTTTGAAATACGTTTCCAATGCTTTTTCACCAAACCGATAAAAGACTACCGGTGTCACAATCATATCTAACAACGTGCTGCTGACCAGTCCGCCTAAGATGACCGTTGCCACGGGATACAGGATTTCTTTTCCGGATGCCTGCGGGTCTAACGTAAGTGGCACGAGTGCCAAGGCAGCCGTTAAGGCGGTCATTAACACGGGTACTAACCGCTCGAGTGAACCACGGATAATCATTTCCTTGCCGAACTTTTCACCTTCGTGTTCTACCAAATGGATGTAGTGTGAAATCATCATGATTCCATTACGCGAGGCTATCCCCGTAAGGGTAATGAAGCCGACCAACGTGGCAATGGAAAATACTCCGCCTGTCAGCATCACCGCTATCACACTGCCGATTAATGCCAACGGAACATTGAGCATGATTTGCAACACCATGCGCGATGATTTAAAATGACTGTATAGCACCAGAAAAATACCTGCAATGGAAAAGACGCTGAGGATGAGAATTAACTTGGAGGCGGATTGCTGACTTTCGAACTGACCACCGAATTCAAGAAAATATCCTTCGGGCAAAGCTACTTCTTTCGCCAAGGTCTCCTGTATCTCTTTGACAGTGGTGCCTAAGTCGCGGCCTTGCACATTGCATGATATCACAATTCTTCGTTGGGTATTTTCATGCCATACAGAGTTAATGGCTGTTGTGCTTTCGATGCTGGCAATTTGCTGGAGCGGTATCAGGTTGCCTTCGGGTGTATCGATCATTGTGTTGCGGATGTTCTCTATGTTGCTTCGCTCTGCATCGGTGGTGCGCAATAAAATATCGAAGGTCTTTTGACCATCCAAAATTTGCCCCACTACTTTTCCGTTGTAGAATACTTCGAGATCTTGTGCTACTTTACCGGCTTGTATGCCATACCGTTGTAAAGCTTCGCGGTTTACTTTGATGAGTAACTGTGGCACCATTACCTGGCGCTCCACTTGCGCATCGACTACTCCGGGAATTTTACTAATGATGTCTTTGATATTTGCTGCATTGGTGCGAAGGTCGGTAAGGTCTTGACCGAACAACTTGATGGCGACTTGCGCACGAACACCGGAAAGTAAATGGTCGAGGCGGTGTGAAATGGGCTGACCCACATTTACATTTACGCCTTTCAGAATCGACAGTTGACTTCTGATGTCGGCCAAGATTTCATCGCGCGAGCGGTTAACATCTGATTTTAACTCTACTTCAATTTCTGAATTACTGACCGGCTCTACATGTTCATCTAATTCGGCACGGCCGGTTCTGCGGCTCACATATTCTACTTCTGGCACTTTAATCATCAGCTTTTCTGCCATGGTGCCAATCTTGTTACTTTCTTCTAATGAAGTGCCGGGAGGCGCAGAAAGATTAATGGTAAACGAGCCTTCGTTGAACGGTGGTAAAAACTCTGTTCCAAAAAATGGTACGATTGAAATAGAAGCTATTATAATGATTGCTGCAACGGTGATGACGGGTCTGGAATGGGTTAACCCCCAATGTAAAATTTTAGTGTCTTGTATTTTTAACCATTTTACCAAGCTGGAATCTTCTGCGTGTTCTGAATTGAAAGCTTTCGTCCACCATGATTTTTTAATGGATACTCTTTTGGTGCCCACTGATTTCAATAAATAACTGCAGAGCACGGGCGTGACGGTAAGTGATACAAAAAGAGAAGCTACAATGGAAGTAATGTATGCAATGCCCAATGGTGCAAAGATTTTGCCTTCAATGCCTTGCATGTAAAACAACGGAATGAATACCAACACAACAATGATGGTGGCATACACGATTGAATTGCGCACTTCGCTGCTGGCATCGTAAATGACTTTCAGTGTTGGCTTGGGATTGGCCGTGAGTTGATTTTCTTTTAATCGTCTGAAAACATTTTCAACATCTACAATGGCATCGTCTACTAATTCGCCAATGGCGATAGCCAGACCACCCAAGGTGAGCGTATTAATGGAAATATCAAACCACTTAAAAACGATAGCCGAAATAATGAGCGACAGTGGAATGGCGGTAAGAGTTATGAGGGTGGTTCGGAAATTCAGTAAGAAAAGAAAGAGAATAATGATCACTAAAATAAAACCATCTCGAAGGGCTTCTTCGACATTGTTCAATGAGTTGACAATAAAATTCTTTTGCTGAAAGATATGTGGGTTTAGTTTTACATCGGGCGGAAGTGTGGCTTCCAATTCGATGAGTGCTTTCTCAATTTCGTTGGTCAGTTGGATCGTGCTGGCTCCCGGTTGTTTCTCGACTGTGAGAATGACGGCCTGTTTTGCATTGATGCTGGCATCGCCTCGCTTTAAAGCAGCCCCGTACTTTACTTCTGCAATTTGCGAAAGCAGCACGGGTACTCCTTCGTTGTTGGCCACTACGGTTCCTGCCAAATCTTCTAAGGTGTAAGCTCTGCCGACATTACGGATTAATACTTCGGATCCATACCGGTCAAAGAAATTTCCGGTGGTGTTTTGATTGGATAATTGCAGTGCATTGTCAATGGCATCAATCGTCAGATTGAACTGCTTCAGTTTGGCACTTGAAATGAGTACCTGGTATTGCAGCCTTTCGCCTCCGATGGGTATCACCTGCGATACGCCTTTAATACTCATCAGTCTTCTTCGAATGGTAAAGTCGGATAGTGTTCGTAACTCTGAGGCGCGCGTTGAATCGGCACTGACACCCACCAGCATGATTTGACCCATCACGGAACTGATTGGCCCCATAACGGGAACAATTCCATTGGGTAATTTCACAGTCTGTAACTTCTCGGCCACTAATTGCCTCGCTCTGTATACATCTGTATTCCAATCAAACTCAACGAATACCATGCCGATGCCTATCGCTGAACTGCTGCGCACTACTTCCACACCGGGTGCACCGTTCAATGCCGTCTCGACCGGGAGTGCCACTTGTGTTTCAATTTCTTCCGGAGCCATGCCGTTGGCTTCTAAGAAGATGGTGACACGAGGCCTGTTCAGGTCGGGCAAAACATCTACCGGCAGGTTGATAACCGTGTAAGTGCCATAGACCAATAACAAAGAGGCGAACGCCACAACAAACAAGCGGTTGTGAAGTGAGAAACTAATTAAGCGATTCAGCATGATTCCTTATGTTGCTATTTTCCTCCAATTAATTGTAAGGAGAAGGCAAAGCCCGACATTGGCACTCAGGCTTTGGCTCTCTCCTATGCGCCTATTAATGGGCGTGTTCTGTTGCGGCAGCGTGTTCGCTTTCGGGTGCTTTTCCTTCTTCAACTACGATTACGAAATCAGCCGTATGCACCTGACCGTTGGTTTGAAATTGCATCCAACCCCGGAATATTCCCGGTTTGCCGAATGTTGTGTGCAAATCCAATCGGCCATTCACTACCTCGGGGTGCACATGTAAATAATTTTGGCTGTCTTCACTGATCACCACTACGTGCGCTTTGGCTGCCAGGTAGTTTTCAAATGTATCAGCCGAAATTTCTTTGCCATCTTTTTTGATGATTCCCGAAATGTGCGAAGTGCCTTCGTTAAAGAACTTTCCACCTTCCGGCACTAGCGAAACTTCGTAGCCATCGGTGATGCTAACGGTCTTTGCTGTGGTGTACTTTTGCGCTTTGTAGGGAGTGCCTGAAACGTTGAGTTCAATTCTTTCTAATTGATGACTTGCGCCACTGGGCACATAATCCGCAAAGAGAACATAATCTCCGCCTTGCTCAAACTTTGTTTCGTTGTGAAATCTTCCATTCGTATAGTTGGCACCTTTGGCTAACACATTGATGTCGTATGAACCGTTTGCCTGAAACTCCGGATGAATATGATCGAAGTAAGACAAGTCTTTGCTGACAACAATTAAATGCAGCTTCTTGTCGTGCTGAATATCCAGCGGCACCATCTCGCTCTCGTTTCCTTTGATGGATGGTGTAAATGATAACAAAGCCGGTTTTCCAGCTTCTACCGCAGGGGTTGCTTTGAATGCCATGAAATAAGTATTTGTGTTAGCGGCTTTATCTGCGCTTACTAATTCTAATTTCATTCCGCACTTCGGGCAGGTTTCGCCTTCTTTACCGGTTACATCCGCGTGCATGGGGCAAGCATAGGTATGCGCATGGTCTCCGGCAGCATGATCATGTTCTGCATCGGCATTGGATGATTTGCTTCCGCATGAAGTGATGGCCATGGATGCGGCTCCTGCGAAGAGTGCAAAGGCGATGTTTTTGATAGTTGCTTTCATGTGTATTGATTTTATTTTAGTTGTTTATTATTGATTTAGATAGATCATTTTCATTTGATAGGTAGCGTTGATCACCACCCGCTCGGGTTCTTCTACTCCTTTTTTGATTACGGTGTGCGTTCCATTGTTCTGACCGATCGACACATAGGACACGCTGAATTGTTCTGCATTGTCTTTGATAAAGATGACGGGGCGCCCGTTGATTTCACTGATGGCACTGTTGGGCAGCGCAATTTCTTTGATGGGTTGTGGTGCAAACACACGAACGTTCACAAACTCACCAATCTTAAATTCGCCATCCGGGTTTTCCATTTCAAAAATCACGCGCTGCGTTTGGTTGGTTGGATTAATGGATTGTGCCCGGGCCAATAATTTTACTTCTGCTGTTTTGTGAATGTCCGTTGTGGAGCATTCTACCAAGAAGTTGGTTCCATTGTATACCTTATCGGCATCTTTATCAAATACCTGTGCTTCCACATATACGGTTGAAAGATTGGTAATGGTAAACAGTGTTTCATTGGCATTGACATTGGCACCTATCGCAAAGGTGAAGTTGCTCACTACACCATTGATAGGCGATTTCAACACAATCGCTCTTGCGTTGCTCGCTGAACTGTTGCTTAAATTTTCAAAAAGAATTTTGTTTTGCTTTGCCTTCTTGTAGCGCGACTCGGCTTCGGCCACGTCTTTTTTGGCAGCGATGTCTTCAATGCTCTTGAGGCGCTCGTAGTCTTTCTGTGCTGCTAATAATTCCGCTTCTGCATTGTTCTTTTCAGAAAGAAATGTCACGGTATTGCCGGCATCAATGGATGGTTCGATGGTGGCGAGCAACTCTCCTTTCGCTACTTTTTGTCCCACCTTTACGCTTAATGAAATGATCTTTCCTGTTTGCGGTGACTGAACCACGGCTTGACCATTGGAGGATGGTATAACGGTGCCAAATAACTTGGTGCTTTCGGTGAAACTACTTTGCTGAACGGGCTGCGTAAGCACATCAAAAAGAAACTGAGTTTCTTTGGGCACTTCAAAGGCATTGGAAAAATTGTTTCCTTTCTTCCCGGCATCGCCATGACCTTCATGTGCCCATGCCGGTTGCAACTGTGCTGTTGGCAAAACAATCAGCGCAATCAAAAAACCAGCCGCTGCTTTTCTGTAACGGGCTTTCATAAAAACAAACATCATCAGAAGACCTGCCACTAAACCCACTCCCACCAGAAATAGCGTGCTGCTAAAAAATGAACGGCTATGCTCAGCCTCTAACGCCACTAATTGTTTGCCGGGCTCAATGTTTTGTAACAGCAACAAATCGGAGCCTAATGCAGAGTTAATAGTGACGGTCAATGAATACTTCTTTGTGGAAGGAAAGGTGGTTTTGACTTCATAGTAGCCACGATCAATCCGAACGATGGTGAACTTCAAATTTTTATCTTCTTTAGAAGTGATTTTGAGGATGGCACTATCCAACGGCCTGTTTGTTTTGTATTCGCTGATGAAAAGCCATAGCGTAGCTTCTTCACCCGGCTCGATGGGTTGGTATTTCAGAAAAAGTTCATACTTATCTGAAATGGCTTCTGAAGAGAAATAGGTTTTTCCATTTACTTCCGCCACTGGTTTTTCGCCTGCGTGCGTATGGTCATCGCCACCGCTAGCCTTCAATGCCGATGTGGTCAGCAACAGGCCAAAGGCCATCAAGATCATTCGTAAGAAATGATTCTGTGTTTTCATAAATTTCCGGTTATGTAGTTGATATTGATAATGCTCTGATTGTAGGTTCGCAATGTTTCGAGATAAGTACGTTTGACTGCGTAAGCATCATTGATGTTTCGGATGTAGGCAATGTAATCGATTTTACCACTTTCAAAGAAGCGTTTGGCAGCACTGATGATGTCTTCAGCCTGCTTCAGTCCGCTTGCTTCGTAATACGAAACGGCTTGTTGAGCCGATGTATATTCACTCATTGAAGTCTGCAAATCAGCTGTGAGTTGCTGTTGTTGTGCCCGTGTTTGTTGCTCCGCAATTTGTACTCTTGTTTTTGCTGCTTTGATGTTACCACTGTATTGCCAAAACCAAAGTGGTACCGTAAAGCCAACGCGAAAGCGATAATACGTTTCTGTTTCTCTTGGCCCTTGGTTTAAAAATCCCACTACCAAGCCGGGCAATGCACGATTGCGCTCGAGCGATAATTGTTTCTGATTGACCACTTGGTTTTGTCTTGCGTATTGAACTAATGGGCTTTGCGTTACCACTGAAGTATCTGCCGACAAATTGAGAAGAGTAAATTTCACAAGTGCTGATACCGATGATACACTTGAAATGCCGGTATACAATTTTAGCTGCTGTACGTTTGCCTTGAAAGCATTTTGGGCTTGAACCAACTGGTTGTGAATTTCCCCGTATTGCGATTCGGCAAATGTCTTGGCGAGGTAATCAATCACACCGGCATCAAACTGTCGCCTAGCGGAAATTTGAATCTGGTTATAAAGACTATCCTGGTATTTTAACTGTTCGTAAAGTTGCTGTGTGTACTGCGCATTTAAATAGACCGAACGGATTAATCGCTTTACCTCATAGATGGTTAATGCCTTTCCCTTTTCTGAAAGCAAGGATTGCTGATTTAATAATTGACCTTGCTTAAAGTACACAGTCGGAAATTCGATGGATTGCAAAATGCCTACTGCATAAAATTCCCCCGTAGGGCTTTCCGCAATGACGTCCGGGTTGGACAAATTAAAAGCTGTTTTACGTAAGTAGTTGCTTTGCCTTACTTGTAGCTCTGCGGACTTAAGCAAAGGGCTATGTTTCATGGCTGAATCAAGGGCAGCCTGTTCGGAGATTACATTTTGTGCGCTGATCCATTCTACGTATCCCGTAAAGAAGATCAAGGCAAAGTATTTTACAATACTTATTTTCATAGTAAGAAATATTTGTAATTAAGGGGCGCTCGTTGCTACGAAAATAGCAATGAACATTCAGGCAGACTTTAGAGAAGTCTTAGCAAATAGCAACCGGGGGTGCACGAAGGGCACGAAAGCGATAAAATGAGTGGTCGGCAATGGGGGCATCCGTGGGTGGATGAAAAATTGGTGGTGCAGGAACCTGATGAGTCAGTTCAAGAGGGCTATTAAAAGCTATCGACTTCGCGGCTTTCTTGACTTGAGCTTGTCCTTGATCGGGCGAGTGGCTGATTGTAATATCTGAATTGGCAGCGTGCGCCAGAAAATAGATTGAACCGGAGTGATCTTGCTCGCTGCTGTCTTTCTGATCATCATGGTGCGAGTGTCCGGACTGATCATGATGGTGGTGACTCTTGGCTTCCTGATGAGATTCGTGGTGATGGTGTGGAATAATGCTGTGCAGGATTGCCCCCGAATAGGAGAACAAAAAAGCATAAACAAAAAGCAATCTTTTCAGCATATCGGCTGTAAAGGTAAGCAATTTGATTTAATTCGAGTAATTATATAGATCACCCCTATCCTTCTTTACCATAAAGGGATCCTCATTTGATTGTGATCTCTTATTTTAATCGTTCCAATTTACCTTTTCGCTTTACTATATTTTTATAATCCCACTGAATCTTTTCTGCTTTGTCAAGCCAACGCTTTAGTTCTTTGGTATTAATTTCTGAAATATGGTTGTAGAAAATAGAAGCGTCTTTGAATTTCGCGCCTAATACGTTGAGGTTATCTTCTTCAAAGTCCGCACCGCTCCAAAACATGAGCCGCATTCCTTTTTTCTGTTTACTGTAACCCACAATCGGGTTGCCATCTAAAAACCAAACCGGATGGCTGTGCCAAATTTTGCTTTCGGCAGTTGTTAGTTCGTTGTCAATCAGTTCGGCCAGACAATCACCAATTTCTTTGTCGGTTGGTGTCTGCTGATTGTTGTATGCCTGAATAGTTGAGTTCATATTTTTATTGCAAATAGCCTTATACATCCGCCCAATTCTGTTTGCTCATACCTCCTGCTTCTTCACGCTACCTTTCTAAAAAATTCTTGAGTTCACTATTCATTTTTCTAAAACCATCAGGTGCGGTTTTCATCATCGGTAATTGTTTGAATAATTGTGATAATACGCCTCTATATTCTTCTCTATTGGTGAGTAGTGTTTTTCCGTTTCCAAGGTCTTTTAACTCAAAGAAATGTTCTCCATCGAATATTCCTGGAAGTCCGGTTTTTGCTATCCAGGCAAATTGCTTATTCTCTTGCCAATACGATATATCGGGTTTAAACTCGTAGGGTTTTGCGCCTGCAGCCGAAAGCTTTAGATGTAATTTTCCATTCGGCTGAACGGATCCACCTAAAAAAGTTAGTTGTGAATTCCAATTCTTGTAACTCTCAAAATCGATTATAGCTGCCCAAACCTTTTCTATGGATACGTTTATTTCTATCTCATCGCGAATTTCAAAACTCGTTCGTGATAAAAGGAAGATTACTAGTACAAGTGTGAGAGATAGAATAATCCACATATATGATTTACTTGGTTAGTCGTTGAATGATCTATTTCCCAATCTAATTATAAAGGTAAGTTTCGTGCCACCGTTTTAGGAGCATGGTTTACTTACGATGCTGCTTCAGTTTAACTTCCGTTCTTTCAAGACTTCTTCTAACTCTTTGTTCTGATTGGGGGCTTTGAGCATTCTGTAAATAAAAATGACGGGAATCGACATGGGTATCAGAAATCCAAAACGTTTTTTAGGAGAAAGGATCCAGGCAACTAATCCGAACAACAGTATTCCCGCCAGAAACCCAATTGCTATGGCAGAGAAGAGTTTCGATTTCTCCATCTTCTTCTTCTCAACTATTAATTCCTGGTCGGTCAGTTTGTGAAAGTCTCTTTTTTCCATACATCCGCTATTCTAAAGGAGTACCAATTTCGTTCTTCTACCCCACTCCTGCAAATGAATCATGAGATGGGTGGCGAAGGGTGCCCGATGCTGGCGGTACACCTAATGAATAGGTTTTTAATCCGGAGTATGAACTTAGACCCGCAAACAAGGTTTGTTTTTTCCCTGCGAATGATAGAAATTGGCCCGCATACATGATGAAATGTGAAATGAAAATTCGTTTACTCTTATTCTCCCTGCTCTTTCTGGCAGCCTCTGCTTGCGACAAAGACGCGCCCGTCACGAAAGGTTCTGATTTAATTTTTTCTGAATCTCCCTTTGCGCTCAATGGAATCTCTGCCCGATTCTCAAAAGATATCGCCTACGACACCAAAACACGAACTCAGTTTGACATTTGGTTGCCCGATTCAAGTACGCCTACCGGATTGGTGATCTACGCACACGGGGGCGGATTCTCCAGCGGAGATAAAGATTTTGTTTATACCGCTCAGCAAGGTGGTGCCTGGGATTTCCCAACCGACATCCGATTTCTTTTGCAAAATAAAATCGCCTTTGCCACTGTTCGCTATACGCTTCTCAGTACAACCGGAGAACGTGACGGCATCAAAAAGCCCATGTCTGATGTGAAAAGAGCTTTGCAATACATTCGTAGCAACGCCACGAAATTTAACATCGATAAAAGCAAAATTATCCTTGCCGGCAACTCAGCAGGCGGTGGCACTTCGCTGTGGATAGCCTTCAACAATGAAATGGCAGACCCATCAAACGCTGATCCTGTTTTGCGCGAGTCCACACGCGTGAAAGGTGTTGCAACACGAGAACCACAGTCGAGTTATAACATAGAAGAACGGTGGGTGAACGATGTGTTTATTGATTACAATCTTACCTGGACAGAAATTTTGGCCAATGAAACCGGGAATATTTCAAAAATATATGGTGTATCTTCTACGGCAGAATATGAATCTGCGGCCATTGATGCTTACCGAGCCCAAGTAGATATGTTGGCATTGCTGACATCGGATGATCCGGCCATTTGGATTGACAATACATTGAGAGACGTAGTGCCTCCTTATTCAGCACCCGAAATAGCATCACACCATGCGTACCATGCCAGGGAATTAAAGCAAAGAGCTGATGCCGTGGGCGTAGCGAATGTGGTTTATTACGGAAAGAACCCCACCATTTATGCTGACCCAAGCAATGAAAGCTGGACTCAGTTTTGCAAACGCATTTTAGGGCTTTAAGACTTCATCGTATTTGTTTGCCGGGCGAATGTGATGGTTGGTCACTCGTGCCGCGAAGCGCTACATGTTGCCAACTATTGTTTTGCCTTGTTGTTACCTGTCTCTACTTGCACAAAGATTTAGTACTTGGTACAACGGACTTCGTGCGAGCCGTAAAAATATAGTTCATTGCATAGACTACCCTTCAACCGTGTTGATAGATGCTATCGTTTTGGATTCGATACGGCAAGAATGCAAGCTTGCTTACGCGTCCTGATCCTGACGATGCTGTCAGGATAAGTTTGCTTACGCGTCCTGATCCTCCCGATGCTGTCAAAACAAGTTTGCTTACGAGTCCTCCCGCTCCGCACGTGCGTCAAGGAGCTTCGCACATGCGTCAAAACCGAATACTTACGCGTAAAAGTCCTGATAATGCTGCCGGGACAGGCACTCCTATGCGAAAAAGTGCTGACGATGCTGTCAGGACAGGCGCTCCTATGCGAAAAAGTGCTGACGATGCTGACATGACAGGAACTCCTATACGAAAAAGTCCTGACGATGCTGTCAGGACAGGAACTCCGATACGAAAAAGTCCTGACGATGCTGTCAGGACAGGAACTCCTATACGAAAAAGAGCTCCGACTATGCGAAAAGGAGCTCCGCCTATGCGAAAAAGAGCTCCGCCTATGCGAAAAAGAGCTCCGACTATGCAAAAAAGAGCTCCGACTATGGGAAAAAGAGCTCCGCCTATGCAAAAAAGAGCTCCGACTATGCGAAAAAGAGCTCCGACTATGCGAAAAAGAGCTCCGCCTATGCGTCAAGGAGCAATGAACAT
>DGYK01000067.1:30740-51818 GCA_002398365.1 Flammeovirgaceae bacterium UBA5008 | reverse complement strand
CGTCAAGGAGCAATGAACATGCGACAAAGAGCTATGAACATGCGACAAAGAGCTATGAACGTGCGTCAAGGAGCTATGAACGTGCGTCAAGGAGTTTTACACATTGAACCTTCCTAAAATTACTTGACACTTTTAAGGGTAGTTACTAAAAGTGTTTTACAGGTTTGAAGTATAACCCTGATTCAATGTTACAAATGTTTTCGTTCTTCCTAAAAGAGCAGAACAATTTTAATTGCTATTCCTGAATCGGGTTTACAATTTGAGTTGCTATTCCTGTTATAGCATGACACATTCTTCTCTTGTTCCTGTATTGGTATGACAATGATGAATGATAATCCTAAAACAGGTTGACAGCATTTGGTTGTATTCCTAAAACCACCTGACAGGGGGTGCCTTATTTCTCATTTGATTGGGGTTAACTAATCAATAATTTGTTTTCCAACTGAGTCTTCCATCTCTTGGGCAAGAACCCGCTTTGATTGTGTGCCTGTACAGGTGTTAATCGATTACAGCTATCATGGGGACGAATGTGGTTATATTTTTCAACTGCTTCATCTATCGCTTGGCTAGCTTCGGCAAACGAGGCAAAGGTTCTGTCCAGTAAAAAATCGTATTTCAAGATACCATTGATTCTTTCGGCAATTGCGTTCTCATACGGGTCACCCTTTTCGGTCATGGAGATTCTAATTCCATAATATTCTAAAACCTTCACATATTCGCTACAACAATACTGGGAGCCTCGATCGCTATGATGAATGAGGGCATCTCCTCTTTTAGATTTTGTTGCTTTGAGTAACGCACTAATAGGTCCATCACTATGGAGTGAAGGATGTAGACAATGCCCAATGATCTTGTGCGAATAGGCATCGGTAATGATGCTCAAGTAGGCAAAACTCTCTCTCAAACGGATATACGTAATATCGCTTACCCACAATTGGCCTGGGTGGGTAAGGTATTTCATCTCCCGGATCAGGTTAGGATATTTTTTATACGGATGATTACTATCTGTCGTATAAGGTTTCCTTCTTCGATAACGAAGGAGATAGCCATGTTCTCCCAGCACTTGATACAACGCATCTCGGCCCATCTTAATGCCATGTGCAGCTAATTTATCTTGTAACATGAAGTGTAACTTAGGAACGCCTGCGCGAGGTAAATCTTCCCGTATTTCATTCACAAGTTTCAGCACAATGGCAGTGGCCATGTGCTGTTCTTCTTCGCGTTTAGTTTGCTCATACCAGCCTTGGCGGCTGCGCCCAAACAGCGAACAGTAATACCGCACGCTATAATGCGGATAGAACTGTCGGAGCTGTGTTACTGTTTGGGCCCAGATTTTTTTCGGATAGAGATCTTCAATTGCTCTTCGGCAATGTCAATCATCGTTTCCAAGGCAATGTTCTTCATCTGAGCATCCTCGAGTTGCTTTTCCAACTCCCGCATGCGCTTGTGGGCGGCATCCAATTTTGCTTTTTCTTTTTCGGTCATAACGGGTAAAGTAAAATCAATATCGGAAGAATATTCCTTAAGCAATCGTCTTGCAAAGGCTTCCGGGTTTTTACTCCGCGAAGAAAGAAGCTCCTTGGCTTCCCAAAACGTCATTCTGCCAGATTGAAGTTCTCGCGCAATCCAGCGCTTTTCTACTTTACTAATTGTTTTTTGATCTTCCATTTTAAGGTTATTTATCCCTCAAAATGTGTCAAGCTATTTCAGGAAGGGACACATGCATCAAAACGGAATGGTTACGCGTCAAGTAGCTCTGAACATGCATCCAGATGAAATGCTAATGCGTAAAGGAGCTTTGCACATGCATCCAGGAGCCAAGAACATGCGTCAAGGAGTTTTACACATGCATCAAGGCTGAGCGCTTCCGCGGAATTTGTGAAAAAAGAGGGTTTTTGATCCTGCGATCCTTTCAGGATAAGGCTTAACCACCCCACCCTACGGGCATTTCTCCTTTGCAGGAGGGGAATATTTTGGGCCTGTCCCCCCGAAGATTTATCGTAAAGGGCTCGTCCCCCGAAGATTTATTGTAAAGGGCTCGCCCCCCGAAGATTTATCGAAGGGGGGCTATACTCCTCGTGCCGACTCACATGCCCACGCCACTGCGGGGTGCCGCTTCCCTTTGTCTTCCGAAGCTACAGCGTAGGAAGATGCCCCTAGGGCTTCGATAGACATTCGGTGAAAGAGAGAGGTATAGGTTTTAGAGAGTGTAGGTATTTAGTAGTAAACTGAAAAGTGTATACAGGTTGCAAAGCTGCGTTACCGTTCGAGATGACTAATGATATTGAAGCGTGGGAACTAAGGACAGCAGTTTAGACTAATAGAAACTACGGATAGCTGGGGGGGCTTGTACTCATACTGTAACTTATTGAAAGTATGCTTCTCAAAGTTATTTGTATCTTGTACATATATAAAATAACAATGACTCCTCATGCACATATCAAGTTTGATAATCAAAGGGTTTAGATCATTCGGGGAACAAGTGAATATTCCAATCAAGGATAAGTTAACTACTTTCATAGGACAAAATAGTTCTGGTAAAACAACAGCGCTCGAGGCCTTAAGGAAAGTATTTGGAGCAACCTTGTCCGAAAGAGAAATCAAACGAGAAGATTTTCATATCCGACACGATGAAAATGCGACAGAAGTAAAAAGTAAAAGTCTATCAATCGAGACCCGCTTCCATTTTACGGACTCAGACACCGATGCCATCGCCCATTTCTTTTCCGATATGGTGGTTAATGAGACTGGATCACAACCCTATATTCGCATACGACTGGAAGCTTCGTGGAATGAGTCGGAGGTGTTTCAAGATGGCGACATTGAAAGCAAGCTGTATTTCATTATTGTACCTGAGGGAGCTCATGAAGCTGAAGACTCAAAACGAATGTTTCCTAATCACCTTCGTCAACTGATACAAATACTTTATGTTCCAGCCATAAGGAAGCCAGCTGATCAGATTAAGTATGCATCTGGTTCAATGTTATATCGTGTTTTGAGAAAAATAAAATGGGACAAGGAGTTCAGGAAAAATTTTGAAACAAAGATTAAAGAAGTCGGAACCTTATTTGAAGGGCTTCAAGAATTTAATTCGATTCAAGAATCGATCAGCAGCTTCTGGTCACAATTCCACAAAGACCCACGCTACAAAGAAATCAACCTTGGATTTGGGCAGAGTGATTTTGAATCGGTATTAAAGAGAATGGAAGTTTTATTTAGCCCCAGCGGTGTACATCGTCCGTTCCGGGTGGATGAATTAGGGGAAGGATATCGATCCTTATTCTATCTAACTCTGGTTTGCGCATTATTAGAAGTTGAAGAAAAACTTACCAAAGAATCCGATGAGATCGGAATCGTAAGACCACTATTGACACTATTGGCCATAGAAGAACCGGAGAATCACATAGCACCACAGTTGCTAGGGAGGGTAACGACTATTTTATACAAGATTTCAAAATCAGATAATGCCCAGGTATTTCTTTCGTCTCACACTCCTTCCATAGTAAAAAGAGTTTCTCCGGAATCAATATGCCATTTCCGGATTGATAGTATCTACCAAAGTGAAGTGAACACTATTGTTCTGCCGGACAAAGCTGATGAAACATACAAGTATGTAAAGGAAGCCATTCACAATTTTCCGGAAATGTATTTTTCTAAACTGGTTGTAATAGGCGAAGGAGACAGCGAGGAGGTCATTATTAGTAAACTTACCGAGGCACTGGAGTATGATTTCGATGACAACTTAGTAACATTTGCTCCATTAGGACATCGCTTTGTACACCATATCTGGAGACTCTTACAGGCGTTAAAAATTCCGTATATCACCATCCTTGATCTGGATGTGGAAAGGCATGGTGGAGGTTGGGGCAGAATCAAATATGCTATCGCTCAATTAATCAAAATAGGCATTCCTCAGGAAAAACTGTTGGCCGTTTCTGAAGGAAAGGTGTTAACCGAGGCAGAATTCAAAAAGATGCATAACTGGTCGCTTGATTTGAAAGTTATGGATGGGTGGTTAGACATGCTAGAAAAATATGACGTCTATTTCTCCTCTTTACTGGACATCGATTTTCTGATGTTAGAGCATTATCCAAATTTCTATAAAGCCGCGATACCTCCAAAAGGCGGACCAAAAATTCCTGATAAAACTACTGTTACTACGAAGTACAATGCGCTTGTGTTAGCCGCAATTCAAGCAACCCTAAAATCGAAACGAGCCAAAGCATTGACTTTTTCAGAAGATCAAAAAGAACTTATGATATGGTACCAATATCATTTTCTGGGACGAGGTAAACCGGTCACACACATACTAGCATTAGCTGGAATGTCGAAGGCAGATATCAAGGCGAATCTCCCTTCTGTTTTCGATAAGTTATTTAAGCGCATCAAAAAACTCAGCAAAGCATCAATATGAAAGCCGTAAAAGAAAAAGATTGGCTTCCAGCAGATGGGTTAACCTTAGAAAAAAGTGCTTTGGATGTTGTAACCGCGCCAGTTGGTAATTGCCTGGTAGTGGCAGGTCCCGGAGCAGGAAAAACGGAACTACTTGCTCAACGGGCATGCTTTCTTCTTCAAACCAACTTATGCCTATTTCCTCATCGAATATTGGCCATAAGCTTCAAGAGAGATGCTGCATACAACTTAAAAGAACGTGTCACCTTGCGTGCTGGAACTGAACTTTCCAATCGATTCGATTCTTTAACCTATGACTCGTTTGCTAAACAACTACTCGACCGGTTTAAGTCAGCCTTGCCACCTCATTATGCGCTGCCTCTCGAATATGAAGTCGTCAGTGAGGAGTATATCATGGACTTGTACCGTGCAGAGGATGAAGCATTCGTTAACATGAATGAAAGGATCAAGATTCTCAACGCGCTTACCGATACAGCGCTTCCACGAGTAATCAATTCTAAGGTAGATACATTACATGAACACGTTTGGCACAAGGCTATCCACAATGGTCGTTTGACATTTAGAATGATTATGAGGCTGGCCGAATACATTTTAAAAACAAACCCCATCATCAAAGAGTACTTGCAGAAAACGTACGACTATGTATTCCTAGATGAATTTCAGGACACAACCACCATTCAATATGACTTCCTAAAAACTTGCTTTCAAGGAAGTAATAAAGTTTTGACTGCCGTGGGAGATGACAAGCAACGCATCATGATATGGGCGGGTGCAAGAAAGACTGTCTTTGAAGATTTCCAGAAAGACAATGAAGCAGAGCGGATTCCGCTTAAGATGAATTTTAGGTCAGCACCCCTGCTGGTAAGAGTTCAGAATAGTTTAATAAGATCTTTGCTGAACAAAACGGATTTTGCCACGCCTTCTACCAAATGGAAAGGTGATGAAGGTGAATGCTTGGTTTGGGAATTCGAGGATCAAACAAAAGAAGCAGCTCATCTGGTTAAAGCTATTTCACATTGGATCAATAAAGACAAACTTGCCCCACGGGAGATATGCATTCTAGTGAAGGGTTCATTGGCTAAATATGTAACGCAAATCATAGACAGTCTAAAATCCAATAATATAAATGCAAGAGATGAAAGCATCTTTCAGGATTTTCTGACAGATGAAGTTATCCTATACCTCATTCATGCATTTTATATGGTGATGGACACTCCTAAGGTTGAATCGAAAACTATTGTTTTTAATTTCTTAAGTCGCGTTAACAACGAGCTTTCAGACCAGCAATTACTGAAACTGGAGAATCGCCTCGCCTTCTTTATAAGACAGCAGAAAGCTTCATACAACAGAAAGACGATTGATCAATCCACAATAGCCGAGCTAATCCACACAATGATCGATTATGCAAATAGGGATAGGGTACGCGCGATCTTCCCTCAATACAAACAATCGGCATACTTAACCAAAATGCTTTCTGACTTTGAAAAGACTTTGATCAATTATTTGATATCCGCAAAGAGTTTTAAAGATGCACTTGACCAATTTTGCGGCTTAGATACAATTCCAATTATGACAGTGCATAAAAGCAAAGGATTAGAGTATCATACTATTCTGTTCGTTGGGCTTGAGGATGGAGCTTTTTGGACTTTCAATTCTCAACAGGATGAAGATAAGTCTACTTTCTTCGTGGCTCTTTCCAGAGCTAAGATGAGAGTGGTTTTCACCTTTAGTAAGATGCGGGAAGGTCTATATAGGAAGAATCAAGCTCGTCAAACTATTCGAGTGATCTTTGAAGAACTGGAAAAGGCAGGAGTTAAAATTGAGAACTTCTAAATACTCAAATAGCGTTGAAATATTGCGGGTTAACGTTGAAATCTTCCTTCAATTCTCGCAATCGCCTTAATAGCCGATTCACCAATCTCAGTATCAGTAAAAGGTTTAAGTAACGGAATATCAAGCAAGTTACCCACCTCTCCCAAGTCAAGGATAGCGTGAGTAAGAATTTTATTCTTCTCGTGCCATTGAAAGTATTGCTTTTGAATGCCTGAATTAGATATTGCATTTCGATAAATCTCTGCAAAATTTTCGGGAAACACATCCCTGACGTTCAATACAACATTGTGGTCCTTTGCAAACTGTTCAATACTTAGATTATTCGCGTCACGACAAACCAGAATTACCCCAGCAGATGCTCCCGTTAGATGATCTAACAATACCTTCCATGCATTCTCAGTGCTTTGGAATCTTATATCAGATGTTAAATCACGTCTGTTTAACCAATACAAAATTTCAGCATAAGATTTGAGTGCCTTAGAAGAGGCATCCGTTAAAGAATCATACCCAAAAACTATACTCTTGCCAAGCCAACCTAATATAACGTGAGCAGCCAAAAAGGTTTCTATAGCTTCCAGTGGCATATTTGATTGTTTTGAAGGAAGACTGCAAAAAGGAATAAAGCTATCTGCCGTCAAAGGGTCCTGAAAGACTGCTAATTTATAAAGTGCAGTTGGCAGGCCGAATACATATTCATGCGAGGCCGCACCTTTAACTGCCATATTATAGAGTTTTTTGGCATCGGCTTCTGAGAGCTCATCAAGTACTTGCCAGTATGCTCCATAATATGGATGATCAAATGTTCTTTGATGGAATGAAAAGGCTTCATATTGATTTTTTGGATCATCCTCGTTATGAAAAATGTTTGCCAATTCATTTCGAACAACATCTTCGTACTGTAGTTCATCATTTTCAAGTGCGCCAAGCGCATGGAGAGCTTCTATAATTGAAGTCGGCATCATGAAGTTCTCTTTTTCTATTTCTAGTAGGTTGTTTAGTGCATAAATTAATTCTTCACGTTGCTCTATTGAGTATCCATCAGAATAATGAGCGGCATCTAATAATGCGTTTTTTAAATGATATGGAAAATACTTCCAACTCTCCTTTATCCACACTGATAATACTGGCCCCAACAGAGTTTTCCATTCTTGGTTTCTAAACCTAAAAAGTCGAACTATTTCAATCAACAAATACAACTGGCCATTCGTAAGATCATTTGCTTTAATCCTTTTTTTCACATATTCCAAAAGAAGTGGTGATGGAATCAATTCCATCATACTCCATCCTCCGCTATTAAAATTTTTGGCAATCATTGAGGTTGCTGTATTAATAGATGAGTAGATTCCCAGATACACTTCCTGAAACATATTCGAACCGATTGAAATTCGTTTTTCAATTGCTTCGGGTCTAAGTCTTTTGAATTCCCTGCTCAAAACTTCATCGGTTTGTTGAAAAATTTCAAAAACCTCATGAATAAAGTTTCCATTTATTAAGGCAAGTGGAAGAGTATGGATAAAAGCAATTTCCTGTGGGGTCCAAGGAAAGGCTGAATTTTCATGAATCAAAACCCTAAACATAGTTGTCTTTACCGCAGACGGGATGGGTTTCTTCTCTGCGATATCAGTGATTTTAAAACTTAGGTTGCCAATTTCGATTTTCACTTTGGAGAAAAGTTCAATGCACTTTTGTTGAGCCCATTGCTTGGGATAGCCACCGCAATCTCCAGTAAGGCATGCCTCAATAACATTAAAATCCTGTGTTGCTGCCAAAACAGAATCGAGCAGCGGATAGTCATCGATTGCTCCTAAAATCAGAACACGTTGATCATTGTGTTTAGGTAAAGACAGTGCTTTTATTAACTTTTTTGAGTCTCCATTTGCATCCCTAACAACTGCCTCAGCAGCAAAAGCATTGAAGAACAATTCATGCCCAAAATACACCCGACTTGCACGTCTTGTTAGCAACCCAGATTCAAATAAGTAGTCAAAATTTTGTTGAGTCGAGATAAGCCGATCAAAATCACGTATGGACAAACTGAATGTAATGCGCTCGTAAAGATATTTGGCAACAGATGATAGTGCGCTTATTCCTCGTTGAGAGTTCTGATTAAGACGATGGCGAGCATAAAGATCAAATATCTCATATCGGCTAGCATCAGAGGAGACTTCCATTGAGATTTCTCCGATTAGTTTTGCCTCTAATCCTGTTTTAACTGCAGAGAGTAAGGCTTCAGTTCGATTAAGATTGGCCATACTAGCGTTACGTCTAGCAATTTCTTTCTTTACCTCTATACTCGGTACTTGTACTTCTATCTCTAAGAAGTTGAGCTCATCAAGCCCTTTAACGTAATGCTGGGTTGTAATGATTACCCGTGCATTATGTCTGTTAACCAGACCTAATATCCAAAGATTAAGTTTAGTTGTAAGATTTGGAGGACATTCATTGTATCCATCTATAATTAACGTGATTTTTTTTTCGAGAATAGTGCAAGCCTCTTCTAATTCACCAAGCGTAATAGCAAATTGCCCTCTCCAATTTTCAATATCTTTATCAATCTGATTTACAAATTGAATTGCTTCAATTATTAAAGCAACGATCTCTTTATTAATGGACTTTACAGCAATAACTTTCGCAAGTAAACTCTTGCCTCGCCCAGATCCCCCAACAATTTGAAGATTGCGCCCTAACAACTCATCAAATCTTTCATCACTTAGATAAACTGATTCGTTACCTATTTTATATTCGCTTGAAACAAAAAACTTAATTGCTTCATGATACGCGTATCTAATTTCCTCATTATGCCTCTGAATAGTCACATTAGCCTGTTCTTGACTCATTCTTACTTTCAGTGATTCATGATACTTTTCATGGTTCTTCTTGATTCTTTTAAGTTCTTGTGCGGAATAAACAACTTCTTGTTGATCTATTTTTTCATGGCAGGTTGGGCATACCAAAATAAGATTGTCATAATTATTCAAATCCTTTTTTGATTGCCCCAAAACTCCACGTGGGCCGCCATTAGATATAGCATTTATATGGGCTATCTTACCAAGATTTACGAATCCATCGCCTTCAGTTTTAGCCATTTCTACAATGATGCATTGACATAATGTACAACGGTTGCCTGATCTAGCATAAAGAGCTTTAGTAATTGTTCGAGAAATAGCGGGTCTCTTTGATGATGGCATTAGATTGTTTTGCAACTCAATTTAGCACTTTACTATTACTTATACACACTGCTATTTTATTATCCCATACTACCAAATTTCGCCTATCCCAACCACTACTGCAAAAAAAAGTCATGTCGTAAAATCTCTACAAAACGTGTCGTTTTTTAATGACAAGGAATGGCCTTTACTAAAGCTTTTCCCAAATACTAAGCAGTTCGGCCATAACATGTGACCATAAAAGATAAACTATTACACATGAAAGTCCAAGATTTTGTTAGCTTTAGCGCGAAGGGTGGTCATTAGTCAATAGTCATTGGTCATATTGGGGATTAGGACTTGGGGCTTGGGGGGTGTAGTCAATGGTCAATGGTCAATGGTCAATAGTCATTGGGGAGTTCGGGTTGCGAGGCATGAGGTTTTGCTGGTTGCAAGTTGCGGGTTGGTGGTGGAGGTGTTGCGAGAAGTGCAGACGGCTATTGTCTGAATCAGGATTTGCAGGATTTTAGGATTGGCAGGATTGGTGGCACAAGTCAATGCTTCTACTGATTAGAAGACTTGCGCTAGTGGGGGGTAAATCAATTACCTCTTGCTTTCAAAAGAAATTTGTTTCCCGAGGTATCTACCTATATACATTGGGCATGTTGTTAGCGGCTGGCCCATTGGTCAACTCTTCTTAGATGTCGTTATTCAATTTCAAGTTTATTGTAAGTTGTCCACCGTTTTAATGTACCAACAAATCGCTTTAAGTGGTCTTCATTTAAGAAGATATTTGACCAAGTGTCGTACCGGTCACATTGCATACTTATATAAAATGTCATAATAGCTAAGCAAACAAATGGTAAAATACGTTTCTCTTCATCTGATATGCCTGTCACAGTCTCGTATCCTTTCAAAAATTTCTCCGCTTTGACTTGATAGTCCGCGTCATTTTGGTTTGTACTGTAGAGCTGAAACAGAAAATATGAGATGTCGAAACATAGCCACCCATTACCACAGAAATCAAAGTCAAAAATTGTTATTTCATTTTCACCGTTAAAATGCATATTGTCAAACCATATATCAAGGTGTACAGCTCCATGTCTGAGTTTAGTACTGTCCGTCTTTTTAAATTCATTTTGAAGGAAAATAGCTGTCTGTTCTAAAAATCTAATTTCATCCGATGGTTTGCTAAAAAATAGCTTTGTTCGCTCGATTGAGTCCGTCAGTAGTACTTTGGAGTCGTACTTTATACGGTTTAATAGAAATCCTTCTGACGATTTATGAATTTTGGCTAATGCTTGTCCAATGAAATAACTTGTCTCAGGTGTAAATCGTGCTGATTTTGTTCCGTTGGCGAAAGAAAATAATACTCCGTATCGTTTCCCTTCTGGCGAGTTGAATTCTTGAATAAACTCATTTGACTTGTCGGCTAACGGGTATGTTGTTGGGGCGTCATTTTGTTTTAAATGAATTAATAATCTTAATTCTTCAGCTACGTCCAACTTTGTCCGCCAATTGAAGGTGTAAACACGAAAGACAAACTTTACTTCTCCATCTGTAACGATGTACAAGTGATTCATTCCCGTCCGAAATAGCTTGCACTTAGCTTTGTCACTTAAGTCATATCTCTCTTGTAAAAATTGTCCAATGTGATTTGCAGATAGAGTTGATTCAGTTACAGGGAATGTTGTCATGGTTGGTTTGTAGTCCTCTCTTTTTTGGGGCTTGCCGCTAACGACCCGTGTTTATGACGGATGCGGATTTCGAAGCCGCGCCTTGTCCCACGTGCCGAAACGAAATATAAAAACTAAACTTCAATTTAACATATCAGCCGCAGCTGGCATAAACACATTGTTGCCGGCTGGCCATTTCGTCCACCGTGACAGAATGGTCAGTCCTTACTTGTATTCATTTTTCGTTACTGTCCGTGGAAACAAGTCTGTGTCGGTTACCACAAAGTTCTCCGCGTGATTCCCTAATTTATTATCTGTCACGTGTTTTTGAATCTCACTCGTTCTCTAATTGTCATAAGAGTCTAATGTCTTTGCATTTTCAAACAATTCTTTTGTTACTGGCAATCCACTATAGTTATCAGAGTCATAGTCCACAAGTACTTTCCAGGATTCACCTTCTTTTCTTAATACTACTTGAAAGTAACCGTAGTATTCTTGTTTGGCCAGCTTTTCATCAGTCAACTCGTATTTATAAAAGCCGTCCTCGAAGGCATTACTGCCGTCAGCGATTCGTTTCAAGAATCGGAATTCCATACTTCGTTTAAGTTTCTTTTCAACTATTCTTTTATATGTCGAACGTGCCAGATTATGGAATTGCTCTTTGTTCGTAATTGTCGGCCTGCTGTATGAAACTTGAATAACATCGTCTGACATTACAGACATGAATTTGTCGGCTTGGTTAGAATTCATGGCATCTAATTGAACTCGCCAAACTTGATTGTTTATCTCCTTCTGAATGTTTTGTGCAACTGAGTCCCACGAGAGAAATACACAAAGCAATACGGTCAATGTCTTTGATTTACTCATTAGTTTTTTATTATGTCATTAAAACCCCAGTCGTTCTTTATCTGTCCCAATGGCTTGCCGGAAACTATTGTATTAATGCAGCCAATAGCACCTATACAACCAATTCTGGTGTATATGTGCCATTAGAACATCTTAACACATCACCAAATCTCATCATTCCCTCCCACTCCTGCAAAAAAATTAACTGTCTGAATCAGGATTTACAGGATTTTAGGATTGGCAGGATGATGGGTACAAGTCAATGTTTCTGGCGTTAAGAAGAGTTGCGCCAGTGAGTTTTTTTTGAGTTGATTAAAGTTAGAGGACACGGAAGTGAACTTCCGCGCCAGACAAATTGCTCGGGCGTTAATTTTGTTAGCATTTAACAATAAATTTATTTTTTGAACTTTAGAAGTTCCCAACCCGTCTGAGTTGCGAGATAACCTACTCGAACATTAAAGCTATATATTGATAGTGTGTCGGTTATAATAAGTTTATCGAAAGTCCTGCTCTGCCCGTGACTGGTTTTTCCATATCGAACTGCTGAAATTACATTTCCGTCCGCTGACACATGTCCAAATATGCCCTGCCTATAGCCAAATGTAATAGGGTTATTTATGCCAGAACTGACTGAACCACTGAAGTAAATCCCTGATTGATGCGAATACAAATAGCTCAATGAGGTTAGGTTGTTTTCACTGATCCTCTTCTCCCAAACGAGCTGGCCGTCTCCGCTTAAATTGAACAAGTGTGAAACCAAGGTTGAATCATTTGCCAATCCATAAGTCGCAAGGATTCTATTGTTCGCTGTGTCAACTACAGTTTTAAATGTTTCATCCTTAAGCGGTGAATACATAGATGTTTTTCTGAAAATTTCTTTTTCCCAATCGGTTGTTATTACACTGTCGAGGTTGAGCTTCAAAATGGAGATATTGACTATTTCCATTGCGTAAGTTGTATACTTCTTATTATTACTTTGATACTTGGTGGCAATTGCCGTAAGGGTTCCTGCGCTGTCAATGGGGTAAATTTCCTCGAATCGCTGACGAGGATTTGGAAGAATTAAATTCCGTTCGCTAGTCTGTAATAGTTTGTCACCCGCGTCATGAAGGTTAATAACATCAATGAACGGAACAATTTCTTCATGATGCACTTTCCCACCAACCAGGATTAAAGTTCTTCCCTTTGACAGCCCACCCCCATTCAAAACCATAAATTCGTGATAGCTTTTTTTATAAAGAATTTTTGCGTCCGAGGATAATAAGAAAGCGTGTGAGGTTAATCCTAAGGAATCGGTTAGAACTAGCAGACCACACCGATTAGATTTCAGCGCTATGCTAATAACTTTCCTAATGCGATCAACCCCAGGAATAAAAGTCTCACCTTGAACAGATCCATCTGCATTTAACACAACTGCACGAATTCCGTTACTCTCAGATTCTATTTCCAAAAATCTGTTGCCTGGATCACCTTGAACAACAAACATGTTCTTGGCGTTAAGAGTTGTCACTTTGAGTGGCTCTATCATTGAACTTTTCACCGTAGCAGGTGAGTAATCCTTCAAAAATTTAGTTAGTGTGAATTGTGTAAGGTCTAGGGATACTTTATAAAACCATATGATTAACAATACGGTCATAGCTAACCATTTACCTATTCTAAGAATAATGTGCCCGTACATGACATTTCGAAAGGAAACAAAAACAATCACAAAGCAAGTCAATGCGATTAGCCCATCAAAAGTATTTTCGGATAGCAAAACAGGAATAAAAAATAACATCATTATCCAGAATTGTGCGATGGCATAGAGTATGACTACCATAGCCTCCTTCCAGCTTTTTAAATAAAATAGTAGTTTGAATAATAAAATCGCGATGGGAATTGCTGTTATTAAGATTTGGATCGGAAAAAGTGCCTGAAATAAACTACTGAACTGGGCATCCGCGTCATTGATACGTGTAGGAAGCCACCATTTTCCAATTTCTATGCTATTGAAGAATAGCTCATACAAATATTGAATAACAATATAAAGCGATGATGTGCTTATCGCATATCGTAACGGTTTAACATACAATGTTTCACCAGAAATATATGCATCGATAACTTTAGTCGGACTTCTGAAAAGTGTTACCACCGTCCGAACAATTTTATTGTCGATGTCAGAAATTTCAGAAAAGAACTTTAAAAAGCTATTCAATTTAATATCAGCTTATGTTTTCAATATAAGTCGTTCAAATTATCTACGGAAACATGCCGTTTTCATCTAGGTTGTCATTATCTGCAAGGCTATTTAACGCCTGGCACACAAGGTTTGTATTAATGCACCGTATGGCACATATACACCCAATACCCGGTGTATATGCAACAAGAATCTCTTTATCACGTAATCAAATTTCACCAATCCCTCCCACTCCACCAAAAAAAGTTAATCGTTAATCGAGGGTGCGTGTTGGCAGAAGTGCGGATTGCTTATTGTCTGAATCAGGATTTGCAGGATTTTAGGATTTACAGGATTGGTGGTATAAGTCAATGCTTCTGATGATTAGAAGAGTTATGTGTGTGTCGGGTTTGCATGTGACCACCCCGCCCTGCGGGCACCCTTATCAAGGAGGGGTGCAAATAAAAAAGGTCTACTCGCCCGGTGGACGAAGTAGACCTGATCAACAGTTGGGCCGGATTACTTATCCTTCTTTGGCTGATCTTTAAAAGGAATAGCCGCTACCTTTTTATACTGACGGCTTGACGCCTTGAAAGCAGACTGGACGTAGCTCTTGATAACTTTGGTGCGTGGCACCAATCCGTCTGGCTGTTCAAAGAAAAGTTTGTCGCGATCAATGAGAGCAGTGGTGTAATTTGCCTCCGCCATACTAACCGCATCGTTTCTCGCTTCCAGTTCGCTCACCAGTTGCTTAAGAAGATAGTTGTTAAGGAAGTTTATTTACTCCTCTCCTCCAACTCCAGCCAACGCAACGTACTCTCTTCAATTTTCAACGAGAGTGTTTCGATTTCTTTCGACCAGTCGTTGAGTTGCTTGTGGTCGGTGCTGCTACAGGAGATACTGCCTGAACAAAAGCACACATGTTTAAACCTGCTACACAACATACGTTTTATTGCTGAGTTAGCATATAATCCCACTATCGCATTCACTTCGTTTTCAGTTTGGCGTTCACTGATGCTGTATGGTTTCTTTCTCTCATTTATAAAGGCCCTTCCTAGCGTATCCCGGCTTCCTTACACATCTTTTTAAGTTGTCCTTTTATGACGCCTTGTTGACCTAGCGTCAGAGCTTCAGTACACTGACATTTGTGTCAACAAAGGGAATTAAAAAATTAACTAACAAAAAATAATTATGAAAAAGCAAGTAATCCTGTACCTGGGTGTAATCGTAAGTGCGCTTGTGATGGCTATCCTGTTCGGCTCATGCCAAGAAGAGGAATTCAATCCGAGCTTAACCAAGAAATTCACCATCAAGTCTGCTACCAATGGGGCCGTCTATTCAATCAAAGTTGGATTGCCTACCCATTATGGTGAGTCTGCCCCCGAAAAATATTCTTCCATTTATGTACTCGATGGGGAGGAAGATTTTGATTTTGTAGCGAAGAATTGTCAGGAAATTTCAAACCGTTATTCGAAGGCGAATGTTTTGGTAATAAGCATTGGCTATGGAAAAGACCGAAGTATTGACTATACGCCTACCAAAGTCAGTTCGGTAACAGGCGGTGGCCCGGAATTCTTACATTTTATTGAAACACAACTAATTCCTCAAATAGAACGCGACTTTAGCGCAGATACGGCACGAATCAGCCGAGTAATTCTAGGGCATTCATACGGTGGCCTATTCGGTGCCTATGCTCTGGCTGTCAACAATAAGCTGTTTGGTAATTACCTCTTGTTAAGTCCTTCCATTTGGTATGACAACGAAGTTTCATTGCTGATGGAAAAACAAAATAGAATGAGCATCAAAAAAAGACACCAGCTCATATTTCTGGGTATTGGTGAATTGGAGAATGCCGGTAGAATGCAGGCTCCCTTTGAAGCGTTTTATCAAGTCCTTCACGATCATTACACGGATATTCATTTAGAAAAAAACAGGGAGCCGGATCTGGATCATATGGGATCAAAGAATCCAAACATCGTCAAAGGTCTGAACTACTATTTTCAAAACAGATAATTCCAATCATTATTTAACGATATCATGAAATCTAACAACTATTTCACTCTCTGCGTTCTACTTTTTGTCAACTCGTTTGGGTTTGCACAAAAAGAATCACCAACGGCTGCCCTCCAACACAATCCGGTACGGTTGTTCACCATTGAACCCAGTATTGGCATCCATACAAATTTTGGCACTGATCTTCTGTTCTCAGCGCTAGTTCAGTGGAGCCCGTCTAAACGTTTTAGTTTAGCCTCGCACTCGTCCTACAACATCAACAACATCACCCAACGTGATTTCAATCATATTAAAACCGATTATAACTACTCACTGAATCAAAAATTTGGCATAGGTACTACCCGCTACTGCAAGCGAAGCGCTCACTCGTTTTTTCTGATGGTGGGTATAAAATACACCGACTATCAGGAAACACTTCAAAATCCAAATTTGGACAAGGTCAGCGTTGCCATCAGCTCGCTCAACCCAGACTATGGATTGATGTACAGCATGAAGAGAGGATGGAAAAAATATTTCTTTACCTATCGCATGTATCTACCACTCTATCCGTGGCCTGTCAAGAGCACCGACATCAACTACACCGATGGCAACATGAATAACATTGCCTTAGAGTTGGGTGTGGGCATAAAAATTAAATAATCCGCAGTTGGCAAATCACACTTTATCAATTTTTAAATACGATACACAATGACAAATCAATCTAAACTCGTTGAATACAATTTAGTAGCAAGCGAATTTGAATGGGAAATAGCGCCTGGTAAAAAGATCACGGCCTGGGGAATTAACGAACAACTGCCAGGACCTGTGCTACGGGCCAACCAGGGTGACACATTGGTAATTCGAATCACTAATAATTTGAAAGAAGCGACCACCATTCACTGGCATGGCATCTGCCTGCCCGCATCCATGGATGGAACTGACGGAGTTCAAAAACCTATCGAACCCGGTCAGCAATTTGAATATCGTTTTGTTGTTCAAGATGCCGGAACATTCTGGTATCATGCGCATACCAACGAAACCGTTCAGATGGAACGAGGTATGTATGGCGCTTTGATTGTAGACGGAGAAACGGAGCCGATTGTGGATGGTGAAAGAATTTTTTTGATTGATGACATGAAGCTGGATGAGAAAAATAATTTCGTAAAGCCATCTTGGTTTGTGCCCCGAGCTATTGAAAGACACGATGGTCGACAAGGTGACACACTTTTACTAAACGGGAAAGAAGATTTGGTTATCCATGCACAGGGAGGTCAAACCGAAAGATGGCGCTTGGTAAATTCGTCAAGTGCAAGATATTTCGTTTTATATCTCGGTGGTAAAGAATTTAAAATGATTGCATCGGATGGAGGTCTTTTGGAACATCCTCTCACTGTCACCCAAGCATTAATAACTCCCGGAGAGCGAATTGACATTGCAGTGGATTTTAAAGCGGGTGAATCATTTTCAATTGAATCATTGCCTTACGACCGAATGACCTTTTTAAAAGCAAAACGAGAAACTTTTGCCCATGTTACCGTAGGAGAAAACAGACCATCAAAGGCATTCATCCCCGAAACCTTGCGAAAGATAGAATCACTTGCTTCTCCCGCAGCAGCAATAACCAGAAGGATAAAATTATCAGTCGATCCAAGAATTAGAGATCAAAAAGACTTTCGTATCAACGATAGTGTGCATGTAAATGATACGCCTGTGAGAGTTGGCGATTTGCAAGTTTGGGAGATATTGAATACCAGCCGGATGGATCATCCTTTTCACCTTCATGGATTCTTCTTTCAGGTGATTGAAGAAAATGGTAAAGCTCCAGTTTATAAGGCGTGGAAGGATACCGTCAATGTAACACCACAGAGCACTATAAAAATTGCATGGATGCCTGATAACCGACCCGGAACATGGATGTATCATTGCCACATCATTGAACATCATGCTGCCGGAATGATGGCGCATTTTGAAGTCATAGACGGTAGTAAGCCATTTGAGCAAAAAAATTTCTCTCCTGTTCATCATCATTAATTAATCAATAATAATTCAAACCATCATTACGATCTCTATATGAAAGCAATCATTTATACTCAATATGGTGCGCCAAGGGTGCTCCAAATGAAGGAAGTAGAAAAGCCAACCCTTCAAACCAATGAAATTCTTTTACGACTTAAAGCTACAGCCGTTAATTCGGGCGATGTACGCGTGCGAAAAGCGGACCCCTTCGCAGTCAGGTTTATCTTCGGTTTAATAAAGCCAAAAAATACTATTCTGGGAAGTGTTTTTTCAGGCGAAATCGAAAGTATTGGAAAGGATGTAAAAAAATTCAAAGTGGGTGACGCTGTCTTTGGTCATACTGACATGAGTTTTGGTTCTTACGCTGAATACAAAAGTATATCGGAAGATGCCTCTATCGCCTTAAAACCGATTACTGTGTCGCACGATGAAGCGGCCAGTATTCCTTTCGGTGGAGTGACTGCTTGGCACTTTATAAAAAGAGCTCAGTTCAAACCAGGTCAAAAAGTGATTATAATCGGTGCCTCAGGAGCTGTAGGAAGTGCCGCGGTTCAGATCGCAAAATCATTGGGTGCGCATGTTACGGGCGTATGCAGTACCACCAATTTGCATTTGGTAAAATCGATCGGAGCAGACCACGTAATTGATTACACCCAGCACGATTTTACTACAAATGGCGAAACGTATGATGTGATTTTTGATACCGTAAATTCCATTTCAGTTTTACGAAGTACCAAGTCGCTGACTAAAAACGGAAAATTGATTTTAAGTGCAGCGGGGTTGTCTGAAATGATACAGGGTCTTTGGATTTCACTGACAAGCAATCACCAAGTGTTGACTGGCGTCATTAGTCATACCGCAGCAGATATTCTCTTTTTAAAAGAGCTCATTGAAACCAAACAATTGAAACCTGTAATTGACAGAACTTATTCTTTGGAGCAAACCGCGGAAGCCCATTCGTATGCCGAGCAGGGACATAAAAAAGGAAACATCAGTATTCAAATTAAATAATTGAACACCATGACAGGATTTATGATTGGTCTTATTACAACGGTAGCCATCATCGGTTTTACGGAGATATTCAGAAAAGTAGATATTAAATTTATTGCGTCACTGACATTGGCCGTGATACCATTTATTTATATTGGCTTTTCCGTTGATCCACATTCGCTTATCCTCACTATTCCAGGAGCATCTTTCTTTTTATTTTTCGCTTATGGCGGATACAAAAAACACTACATGCTTACCATTATTGGACTTGCGTTGCACGGATTATGGGATGTGTTATTTCCGCTGGTAAGTGCGGTAGCACCACATGGTTACGATGTGTTTTGCATTACGATAGACTTTCTGCTCGCCTTCTATTTCTACATGAAGCTGAAGCCAGTACACCCCTCGATTCGTAAGCAACCATTATAGTAGTGAGTATCCTATATCATCCATTGATAGTGGTGGGGAAAACGAAGACCTATCAAAAAAACCTTTGCTATCACCTCATAAGAATCCGTACAGCATTATGAAAAAAATTGCATTTATCATTCCACCTACTGTAGAGCTCTTAGATTTAGCCGGGCCCGTTCAGGTGTTTACCGAAGCTATGTTTTATGGGATGGATTTCGCTATTGAATTTTATCTCTACCAAAAAAATCCAGTAAGCACTTCAGGTCTTACGTTCGGTAAATTAAACCGCTATACAGAAGCCAAACTTAACCCGGGTGATTATATTTTTATTCCAGGCATGGACCAGAATTATATTAGAAGTAAATCATTTCAAAATGAAAAAGGATTCTTTAACTGGTTAGCCATGTGTTCCCAAAAAAAAATAAATGTTTGTTCGGTGTGCAATGGTGCCTTTGCTTTAGGAAAAGCGGCCTTGTTGAATGGCATGGAGTGCACCACTCATTGGAGGAGAGTAAAGGAGTTACAACAGCAATTTCCTCAAACAAAAGTTCTGTCCGATGTCTTGTATGTAAAAAATAAAAATGTTTGTACGAGTGCAGGCATTAGTGCAGGTATTGATTTGGCATTATCGATTTTGGAAGACTTAGCCGGCCCTCATTTTACGCAACTAGTCGCGCGGGGACTGGTGGTTTACTACCGTGGTAATGGCAGTCGCAAAAGAAGAGAAAATTATCTTGATTTTCGGAATCACATCAATATGAAAATACACGAAATTCAAGATTACCTGTTCGACCATATGAGTGGTGAAACCACCATTGCCAAGTTAGCCTCGATCGCTGAGATGAGCCCTAGAAACCTCACTCGGGTTTTTAAAGAAACTACGGGCACTACGGTGCATGAATATCTCACCATGATAAGAATCGATGAAGCCAAAACGCTGATCAAGAATTCCAAAAATAATATTCGAAGCATTGCTCTTCAATGTGGATTTAAAACCGAGCGTCAATTACAGCGGATTTTAAAATACGCGTAAAGATCTTGAGTATACCCAATGACCCAAAGAGATTGAAAAATAATTGGTAACTTGTGTTAGTCCCCAGTACCGAAAGGGAATGGATATGCTGAAAGTTGCCTTTATAGTACCACCATTTGTTGAACTATTGGACCTTGCGGGGCCGGCACAAGTTTTTACGGAAGCCAAATCGCAAGGGCTTGACGCCACGATTGAATTTTATAGTTTCCAAGCTGAGAACATATCTACTGCAGGAGTGGCGTTTGGTGAAATTAAAAATTACAAAAAAGCCAGTTTAAAAGCCGATGACTTTGTATTTGTGCCGGGCACTGACCACCACTATTTACAAAGTAAGGAGTTTACTTTGGAGAAAGTTTTTTTTAATTGGTTAGCCCAATGTGCAGACAAACAAGTCAATGTTTGCTCTGTCTGCACCGGTGCTTTTTTCTTGGGCGAAGCCGGACTATTGGATAATAGAACATGCACTACGCATTGGCGAAGAATCGATGAGTTGAAATCTCGTTTTCCAAAAGCGCAAGTTCTTGCCGATAACCTATATGTACAAAGTGATAACATCTACACAAGTGC
>DGYK01000067.1:29942-30540 GCA_002398365.1 Flammeovirgaceae bacterium UBA5008 | reverse complement strand
ACACAAGTGCTGGAATTAGTGCGGGCATTGATTTGGCATTAGCCATTGTAGAAAATCTGAAAGGCCCTCATTTTGTCCATAAGGTTTCAAGGGGTCTGGTGGTATATCATAGGCGAGATCCATCGCACACGCAAAAAAGTGTTTACTTGGATTTCCGGAATCATATCAATCCAAAAATACATCAGATTCAAGATTTTCTGATCCATAATCTGGCTGCTGAAAACTCGATTGAAACACTGGCTGAAATGATCGCCATGAGTCCTAGAAATCTAAGTCGCGTATTCAAAGAATCTACCGGACTGACTATTGTTGAGTATCTGACAGCGCTCCGCAAAGAGACGGCAAAAACATTATTGAATAATCCCGATTATACCATTGATTACATAGCCGCACAATGCGGCTATAAAACAGCCAGGCAGTTGCAGCGGATTTTGAAATAGATTATTGAAATTCAGTTGCCGAAATAGAGGAGCATTCCGATAACCTTTCAGATGACTCGCCCGGTTTACTCAATTTAAAAATTAACCGTGGAAATTATTTATAAAAAGATGGTAGCTGGAATTGCTTATTTCCCTCTCTCCTCCAACTCCAGCCAACG
>DGYK01000067.1:12117-29743 GCA_002398365.1 Flammeovirgaceae bacterium UBA5008 | reverse complement strand
CTCTCCTCCAACTCCAGCCAACGCAACGTACTCTCCTCAATTTTCAGCGAGAGCGTTTCGATTTCCTTCGACCAATCGTTGAGTTGTTTGTGATCGTTGCTGCCGGCATTTAAGAGGTTGATCACTTCGGCTTTCTTAGCTTCAAGGCGCTCGATCTCTGAAGGTAATTTTTCCAGTTCGGCCTTCTCGGTCAGGTTTAACTTCTTACGTTCTTTTGGTGTCTCCACTACCACCTCTTGCTTCTTCGGGGCAACCGGAGCAGCTTTCTCCATCTCTTCTTTCTCTTCGATCCACGTGCGGTAGTCGGAATAGTTTCCGTTGAACGGACGGATCACGCCATCGCCTTCGAATATGAAAAGCTGATCGACCAAATGATCCATGAAATAACGATCATGCGATACAAGCAACAAACAGCCTGTAAACTTCTCCAAGAATTCTTCCAACACGTTGAGTGTGTCGATGTCAAAATCGTTGGTCGGCTCATCTAAGATCAGGAAGTTGGGATTCGTTACTAATACCTTGAGTAATTGCAGGCGCTTCTTCTCGCCCCCACTCAATTTCTCAACAATGTTGTATTGCTTTTCGGGACTGAATAAAAATGTCTCTAAGAACTTGGATGCGGAAATCTGTGAGCCATCGGCCATGGTGATGAACTCGGCTATCTCCTTCACTTCTTCAATCACACGATTGGAGAGCTTCAGGGTTTCTACCTCCTGCGTAAAGTATCCTATCTTGGTAGTCACACCCGGAATGATCTCACCACTGTCGGGTTGCGTTTTGCCCGTTAGCAAATCAAGGAAGGTAGATTTGCCAATGCCGTTCTTGCCGACAATGCCGATGCGATCTTTCTTCTTAAAGACATAATTGAAATCGTCTACCATCTTGCGCTCGCCATACTGCTTGCGGATATGGTGCAGCTCCATGATCTTCCCTCCTTGTCGCGCTTCCTGAATATCTAATTCGAGGCGGTCTTTCTTGATATTCTGGGTGGCCTTCTCCTGCAATTCGTAGAATGCTTCAATCCTATATTTGGCTTTCGTGCCGCGGGCGCGTGGCTGCTTGCGCATCCACTCCAATTCCTTTTTCATGAGGTTCTTGGCCTTGGTCACCTCCGTTTTCAACATCTCTTCGCGCTCCGACTTCTTCTCTAAAAAGTAGGCATAGTTGCCCTGATAGCGATAAAGTTTACCGCGGTCAAGCTCTAATATCACCTTTGAAACGTTGTCCAGGAAGTAGCGATCGTGGGTCACCATCAACAGCGTTACGTTCTGTCCCGCCAGGTAGGATTCCAACCATTCGATGGCTTCGAGATCTAAGTGGTTGGTAGGCTCATCCATGATAATGAGGTCGGGTTCCGTCAACAGCAGTTGGGCCAAAAAGATGCGCTTACGCTGACCACCGGAGAGTTCTTCAAACTTTTGATCGAGATCCGTGATTCCCAACTTGCCGGTAATCTCCTGCACCTTTGCATCGTAGTCCCACGCGTTGAATTCTTCCATCCACTCCAGCGCATGTTGCATGCGCTCAGGGGAAACGGAAGGATCGTGCAGACATTCTTCGTATTCGCGAACCACTTTCGCGATCTTGTTTTTATCGTCAAACAAAATCTCCTTGACGGTGAGCGCGCCTTCTACATTGGGTTGCTGCGTGAGGTATCCAAGTTTGATTCCATCACGTGTTGAAACCACACCGCTGTCGGGTTTGATTTGTCCGGTTAAGATTTTGATGAGGGTGGTTTTGCCGGTGCCGTTTTCGCCAACGATGGCAACCTTTTCTCCCTGACCAATGCCGATGGTAATGTCTTTAAAAAGCCAACGATCGTTATACGATTTGGAGAGCGATTCTGCGGAAAGATAATTCACTTAAAAAATTTAAGTGCGCAAGTTAGCACAAGCAAACTTCACAGCCGCGCAGACTTCAAAAATATCGTTAGATTGTAATCAGACTTTAAGCAACCTGATATTGCTTTTTATAAAAGCAAAACAAGCAAATGCCGAGTTGAAATAATGTAACGGAGGCGATGGTAAAAAATAGCATCATAGCACGCATCGGGTTTAATGTTAAACCAAACTTAAACCAAATAGATTAAATATCCTACTATTCAGCTAGTTATGAATTTTAATTTCAAGCTATTTTACTGACAATGAATTTATTAGAATCACTAAAAAAATCGCCTTCACCGGCACAATACAAGCAAATGATTGCCTCGATCGGTGATGACAAGCAGCGGTTTTCGGAATTGATTTTGGTCTATTTGAATGGCCCCGAACGCATTACTCAACGGGCTGCTACCCTGCTCGTTCACTTTGCGAAGAAACAGCCTGAGTTGATCATTGGTGAACTTCCTATGATCCTAAAACATCTTAGCCCGAAAGCTACGGTGGCTATCAAACGCAATACGGTTCGGTTGCTGCAAGACATCAACATCCCCAAGCGATGGCAGGGTAAAGTAACGGACATTTGTTTTACGTTTCTTACCAGCCATGACGAGTCCATTGCCGTGAAAGCTTTTTCCATGACAGTGTTGGCCAACATTGCCATTGAAAACAGCGAACTGAAAAACGAGTTGATACCCATCATTGAAGATCAGATGCCTTATGGAAGTGTCGGCTTTCGAAATAGAGGGGCTCGTATATTAAAGCTATTATCCTGAAAAAATATTAGGGTTTAAAAGCTAATTTGCACCCCGAAATTTTAGCATGTCAGATCAGGCTTCTCCTCTTATTGTTTGTAAAAGCTGCGGTAATTCCTTTCACGGAAACTACTGCAATGAATGTGGCGAAAAGGTATTGAAGCCGGCCGATCGCTCGTTTAAAACCTTCTTAAGCAACATTTTAATCGCCATCACTTTTGCGGACAGCAAAATGATCAAAACATTATGGCTGGTGTTGAGTAAACCGGGCTTTGTTTCGAAGGAGTTTGCTGAAGGGCGTAGGGTGAATTACCTCAAACCGATCTCGTTGTTTTTTGTATTGAACCTGATCTACTTTTTCTTCCCGCTGATCCAGCTATTCAATGCCACATTAACCACGCAGCTAAGCTCCCCGTGGGGTGTTTATTTTAAAAACATAATCGCGCACAAAATGGTAGACATGGGGCTCAACCTCCCCTCGTTTCAGTTGATTTACCATCAGAAGACCGTAGGTTTTGCCAAACTCATGGTGATGGTTTTTGTGGTGATCGCCTCGCTGCCGCTGAACATCCTTTACTGGAAACGCAATCGGTTCTTTACGGATCATGTGGGCTACATGGTAGAGCTGGCGTGTTTCAACTTGTTCGTCAACGCCATCACGCTTTCCATCCTCGCCTTTTTTGGATTGGGAAAGTATCTGAATGAAGAAGTTCTCACATTCATTTTCATCTCCACGAACTTGTACTTTCTGCTTCGCTCCGGAAATATTTTCTACCATGAAAAGAGTTGGAGACTCGTATTGAAGTCGGTGCTGATGATTGGGTTCCTTAAAATTGCCCTCGAAGTGTACCGGGCCATCCTTTTCTTCGTGACCATCTGGTCGATGTAATCATTGCCCTTCCGACAAGCTTTCAATCAACTCATCAGCCGAACGCTGCTCGGATAACGGCACTAATTTTTTGTAGTGATACAAGGCTTCCACCGCTTCTTTCTTTTCGCCATTCATGGCTAATGTCAATGCCAGATTAAAATAACTATTGGGAAACTGTGGCTCGATGGTAATGGAAAGCTCGTAGTGCAGTTTGGCCAGCATCCAATTGCCCACCTCGGCATAGAGGTTGGCGAGATTGTAATGTGCTTCGTAATGACGCGGATCTTCTTTTAAACTTTTGGTGAAGTAGTCGATCGCGCTGGTGGTATTTTTGTGCTGCGATTCGAGGATACCCAAATTGCAATAGGCATCGGCCACACTATCGCCCGCCTCAATGGCTTTCAAATACAATTCTCTGGCGGCATCATCCTGCTGCTCGTCCATCATCAAGGCTTCTTCGAAAGCTGAAAGCTTATTGAGGCTGACTATCTTGGCTCCGGTGAATAGATTGAGCTGGCCATTTTTGTCCTTCAGGTCCGGACGCTTTTTAGCTACCGGCTTGTATCCAAATTTTTCGGGCCCTTGCCCAGGAAATGCAATTACTTTTCCCATGAGGTGCAAAGGTACTGCATCTTGGGTAAGCCGCAAACAGGGTTGAAATCAGTTCTTTACAATCAGAAACTCGACCCTGCGGTTGAGCTTGCGTGCTTCTTCGGAATCGTTGGTCGCGATGGGCTTGGTGCCGCCAAAACCCTTGCCGCGAATGCGTCTGGATGCAACGCCTTTCGAAACGAGATAGGCTTTGATACGATCAACACGTTCTTTAGAAAGCGCCAGATTCTTCTTGGCATCTCCCCGATTGTCGGTATGACCTTCCAGTTCGATTTCCACTTTGGGGTTGGACTTCATGAAGTCCACCACCGCATCCAATTCCGGGTATGATTCTTCTAACAGTGTAGTGGTGCCCATGTTGAACAAGATGCTTTTCAGGCTGACGAGCGTGCCCACTTCAATCGGCTGCAACTGAAAATTCAATTCCAGTTTTTTGAGTTGCAAGGTGCGAATGTCCAACTTCTCAATGCGATTGACAAAGGCCCTACTCTCCAGCTCGATAGTGAAGACTTTACCCGATGGAATAGTGGCCTGATACAAACCATTTGCTGCCGACTGCACGATGATGGTGGTATCTGCTTTGAAGCGGATGGAAGCGGCAATGCCCACCTTTGTTTTGGAGTTGGTCACCTTGCCGGTGATGATAACCTGATTTTGAAGTTCTGCTTCGGGCACCTTCTCGACCATTCGGATGAGCGTATCCACCTTCGGCAATGGCTCCGTTGTTTCCAACACTTTTCGGATATCCCCATAGCCGTTGCTGTCGCGTGTAGAGGTATACAAAACACCGGAGTTGGTGATTCGGTAATACAATTCTCTGGATTCTGAATTGACAGCCTCGCCTAAATTCACGGGCACCGACCAATTGGTCCAGGTGTCATCCAATCGCTCGGATTTATAAATATCAAAACTGCCCAATCCTTGGTGTCCGTTGGAGGCAAAATACAACGTACGACCATCGATGGAAAGAGACGGTGTGAACTCTTGCAGAGGCGTGTTGATGACTTTGCCCAGATTGATTGGTTCTTGAAAGCGCCCATCCTGAATCAGCGAAACATAAATATCTTCCGCACCACGGGTGCCGTAACTTTCGGCTGAAAACACAAACGCATTTTCAGATAAGAAGCCACTCCACTCTTCACTCTGATTTTTGAAATAAGGGATAGAGCGGTTTTGTGGAAACGACCATCCATTGGATTCTCGTTCCGCAATGGCAATTCCCTGTGTCGTGATGTTGCCCTCTTTGGCATAATGGCCGAGCAAAAACATTTGATTCCCATCGAGACTAAATCCTGCTATCGCATTGTAGTTGGTGTTGTTAATTTTATTTCCTCCATGAATGGGGGCTTGCCACTTGCCATCAATCTTCAACGACACCCAAATATCGCCCGGATCTTTTTTGCCGCCTACATTCTGTGGATGTTTGCCAATGGTGAGGTACAATACTCTTCCATCCGGGCTGATTACCGGATTTTGTTCATCGTAAGGAGAGTTGACCAAACTAAACTCCGGAGATGATTGCGTAAACCCTTTCGCGCAAAGCAAGGTGATGGCACCGATCCAAATCCATTTAATCATCTGCAGCATTTACAATTAACTATTTACTCACCCATTTATTATCCTTGATAGAAAAGCGCCACGGAAGTAACGCATCTTCTCCGGCATAATCAATTCCAATGCGGGCATCGGCTTTGATTTTAGAGGAAGACACTTTATCTCCTTCTTCAATCCACACCTGATGGCCCAGCAAATCTACCCCATTCCAACTCTTCGTGATGCCCAGTGCTTTCGTCAACTTACCCGGACCGCTGGTGATTCGTTTGATTGAATTGACTTTCATACGTTCCATCATCAGGTCCATTCCGAGCTCCGGCTCGAGTGCGCGGATCAACACCGCATCGGCTTTGCCGGATTGATTGGTGACCACATTGAACAGATGATGCATGCCATAACAAAGATACACATAACTGATGCCCCCCTTTTCAAACATCACTTTGTTTCGCTCCGTTGGCCCTTTGTAAGCGTGGCAACCTCTTTCTTTGTACGAGTAGGCTTCCGTTTCTACAATGATGCCGCTCGTTAACATGTCATTAACATTGGTAATCAATCTTTTACCAATCAAATCCTTGGCCACTCGCACCACATTCGACCGCTCGTAAAAGGATTGTGGAAGCTTCATCGTTGGTAATTGAATTATCTTAAATTTGCGGCTCAATTATAAACAAACAATTATGAAAAACATCCTTTTAATTTTACTGAGTGCCCTGTGTTTGGTAGCGCAGGCACAGGTTCAAACTCCACAGCCCAGCACGGCTTCTACCGTTACCAATGTGGTGGGTCTTACCGAAGTAAAAATTGAATATTCTCGTCCGAAAGCAAAAGGCCGCAAAATTTTCGGTTCTACTCCTGATTTCTTAACTCCTTACGGAAAGTTGTGGCGCACTGCTGCGAACAACGGTTCGAAAATTACCTTCAGCGATGATGTAAAATTTGGTGGTGTGGATGTTCCTAAAGGAACTTATTTGTTGTTGAGCATTCCCGGAGCTACTGAGTGGACTGTCATTCTTTACAAAGATGTAGCAATGGGTGGAAATACGGAAGCTTATGATGCCACTAAAGATCAGGCCCGCGTTACTGTGAAATCAGAGAAATTAACGGAGAAAGTAGAAACCTTTACGTTAGAAATTGCTGACTTTGCTGAAAACAACAAATCCGCTAATCTTCAAATCATGTGGGAAAACACTTCAGTGAAAGTGCCGATCACCGTAGACTTCGATGCAAAAGTAATGAAGTCAATCGAGGCCAACACCAAAGTAAGTCCGAACAACTACTTCCAGGCTGCTGTATATTATTTGGAGAATGGCAAAGACCTGAACCAAGCATTGAAATTTGTAAACAGCGCGTTAGAAAGCAACCCAACTGCTTTCTGGATGTTGTATCAAAAAGCAAGAATTCAAAAAGGCTTGAATGACAAGGCGGGTGCTTTGGCTACTTCTAAAGTTTCTTTGGAAGAATCTATCAAAGCAAAAAATGCCGATTACCAAAAGATGAACGAAGAGCTTCAGAAATCATTGAAGTAATCAATTATTAGGCAACTCTAAAAACACCATACTCTCTTCTCTCTGTGGAGAAGGGGAAAGGGATGAGGTAAAAAATAAAAGTTTTTAGAGGTGCTTCAAAATCAAAAAAGCTGAGTTAACCCTCAGCTTTTTTTATGTCCGATGGTGAGAACTGCTGGATGAGCAAAGCAACCACCACCACAATCACACAGCCGATGATATTGTAAAAGAGGAATGCAATCTGGTCGTAGAAGTAGAAATAGCAGCACAACACCAGCGACTCCGCAATCAAAGCCGCAATAAACACCGCATTGCTTTTCACATGCTTCAGGTAAAAAGCAACTAAGAAAATGCCGAGGATGGTTCCATAAAATAAGGAGCCTACAATGTTGACAAACTGAATCAGGTTTTCAGCAAAGTTGGCGAGTGCCGCAAATGTCATGGCAATCAAAGCCCACAACACGGTAAAGTAGCGCGAGGCTTTTAGATAGTGCTCATCGGATGCATTGGAGTTAATCGAACGCTTGTAGATATCCACCGTGGTGGTGCTGGCCAGCGCACTCAACTCCGATGCCATGGACGACATGGCGGCAGAAAACATCACGGCCAACAGCAAGCCAATGATGCCGTGCGGTAGATAGCTGAGCACAAAATTCAGGAAGATATAATCGCGGTCTTGTGTTTTTGCTGCAGGCACCGCTTCCGCGATGGTAGCCTTCACCGCTTTCCGCAATTGATCTTCTTCTGTTTTAAGTGCGGTATACTTCTGCTTGGATGATTCTTTTAAAGCCTGGTTATCCGACTGAATGCCTTCGACTAATTGATCAACGGCCTTCCTTTTCTCTGCATAGAGCGTATTGTATTTCCCCTCGAGTAAACGAATCGAATCGGCCTGCGCAGTTTCCATCGCTTGCTTCTTCAACGTAGCATTATGAAAAATCGGTGGCTGTATGAACAAGTAGAAAACGAATACCAACACACCAATGAACAAAATCAAAAACTGCATCGGGATTTTCAGCAAGCCGTTCATGATCAATCCCATTCTGCTTTCGCGGATGGACTTGCCACCGAGGTAGCGCCCCACCTGCGATTGATCGGTACCGAAATACGATAGAAACAAAAACGTAGAGGCAATCAATCCCGACCAGATATTGAAACGGTCGCTCCAACTAAAATTGGTAGTGATAATGTTGAGTTTACCGAGCTCTCCGGCAATCTGAATGGTATTACCAAATGACACATGATCAGGAATCAGACGATATGCGATAACTCCTGCCAGGATCATTCCTCCCATAATCACCGTCATCTGCTGGCGTTGCGTTAAGCTCACGGCTTTCGTTCCTCCGGATACCGTATAGATGATGACCAGAGCGCCAATGAGCAGCGTGGTAAACAATATATTCCATTCTAAAATGGTTGACAATACCAATGCCGGTGCGAAGAGAGTGATTCCTGCTGAGAGTCCTCGTAAGATTAGAAACAAAATGGCAGCGAGAGTGCGCGTCTTCAGGTCAAATCGATTTTCTAAATATTCATAGGCGGTGTAGACCTTCAAGCGATAATAAATGGGCACCATCGTGACCGCGATGATGATCATCGCCAAGGGCAATCCGAAATAGAATTGAATAAAGCGCATGCCATCTTCAATCGCCTGACCGGGTGTAGATAGGAATGTAACTGCACTGGCTTGCGTGGCCATGATGGAAATTCCGATCATCCACCACTTCATGGAGCTGTCGCCCTTCAGGTATCCCTCCATGCTTTGGGCACCACGGGTTTTCCAACTTCCGTAGGCAACGATAAAAAAAATGGTACCGAATAGTACCAACCAATCGAGTAGATGCATATTAGCTGAAAGATCGGGTGAGAATAAAGAACAAAATTACTTGTACGATCATCACGCCCAGCACCAGCGCGTACCAGCTATTCCACGATTCAAAGACGGGAGGTTTTTCTTGCATAAAATTGTAATTCAATTTATCCACGGGCTGAAGCCCGTGCCTATTATTCGCTTCTTTAGATTATTAATTACCGCTTCTTCACCTTCGTCTTTTCTAATTTCTTGGGCTTGCCGAGCGAAACCAAATTCGCAAACAATTTATACGCTCCGGAAACTCCTTCCGGCAATTCGCGGAAAAACGACAAACCTGTATAAACATAATATCCTTCGCCATACTTGGCTACCAACAGGCTTCCATTCTTGGCAGGCTCACCGGCATCGTTCATCGACAGCAATGCTTCGTAGTTGGCATCCCAGGTAGAAGGAAAATACAAACCTCTCTCCTGCACCCAGCCTTCGAAATCGGCTGCTGTTATTTTGTTCGGGAAGTTGAGCGCGGGATGCTCAGGTTTTAAAATTCGCACCTCGCTGTTTTCTTCGGTCACACGATCGCGCGAAAGCGTTAAAGGAAAAGGCGCAAATTGATCTTTGTCGATCTCATAATCAAAATTCGTATTGTATTGCGTCACCAGTGTGCCGCCTGCTTTTACATAGTTCAGCAGCGTAGGCATAAAATAACGGATCCGATCATTGGTATTGATCGCGCGTACGCCCAGCACTACGGCATCTACTTTTTGCAGATTGGCTTCGGTCACTTCTTCGTTCTTCATTTCCCACACTTCATAGCCCATGTTGCGTAAGGCCGTGGGTACATCATCACCGGCTCCTTTGATGTAGCCGATCACCGCACCTTCTTTCTTTAAATTGATACGCACAATTTCTTCTTCGGCCTTAGGCTGTAATGTCTGCACAGGAATGTGATCGTACTGAATGGTTTGTACACTGAAATCGTATTGCTTTCCGCCTACTTCGGCTATTGCACGAACAGTAGATTTGATCTCTTCTTTGCCCGGTGTAACGACAAACGTCACTTGCTTCTCTTCATTCCTTTTTTTCAACTCAAATGATATCACAGCTGGCTCAGATTTCCAACCTGCCGGCAACGTGAGTTTTACAGTGCCGTTAATTCCATCTACGGTGGATTTCAACAAAACTGCCACCGACTGTGGTTGTTCATCTTTAAACAAATAAACCGACTTACTGAGGTTCGTAAACACAGGAGGAACAATTTCAAAGGGACGTGACAATTCTCCTTTTACAGGATCGGTCCATTTGTAAATCAACGGAACAGGTATTGTTAACTTCTCGCCATTCACCAAAAAGGTAAAATGCAAAATGACGGATGGATCATTCTCTGGCTTGCCTACAAAACTTGGATTGGGAATGGTAAACAATCCCAACGAATGCGGCTTGTTGAGCCAATACGGTCCGGAGAAATCGACTTGCTCTGTCAGCTTGCGTTTTGATTTGAAGGCTAATGGCACATTGTTTTTCAATATAGCAGAAAGAGTTGTATCGTACTCTAGATTTTTAGAAGTAATCGAAGTCAGCGACAACGAAGCCGAAGAGCGATTGATCACCTCGAAAGTGGCCAGAACCGCTTGTCCGGGAGAAACCCAATATTGGTCGGCCAGCACTTCTACATACAAGCCCGCGCAATCCTGAATCAGTTGATTCACTTCGTTCAGCTTCTTTGTTTTCCATACCGATGCACTGAGAAGCTCGATCTCTTTGCGAATCTGCAAAAGCAATGCAACGCTGGCGGCTGGATCTTCTCCTTTGAATTCGTTGATGGCACGATCGACCAAAGCCGGAATGCGCTCGGCTCCTTTCACGCGGCTCCACGTGGTGTTCACATTATCGAAAATATCTTTCGCGGCTTTTTCGCCTTTGACAAACTCAAAAAACTCCAAAGCCTCGCCCCTTCTGCCGGGCGAACCGAAGCCCTGACTTTTATGCTGCGTTCTGCTCTCAGCTGCAATTTCTGAATATGATTTTCCGAGCAACGTGTTGTAGGTACCTACATTCATAGTGACAATGCCGGGCGTATTTTCATTGATGGTTTGATTCCACCAGCGACCGGTGTTCGTATAAATTCCTTTTGCTTGCCACGTGCCCAATTCTTTTACCTGATCCGGAAATTGATTGGGATCGTTGGTGAGGTCAAATGCTTCCTGTGCTAAGATTGCCGAGGCAGTATGATGACCATGACCGGCACGTTCATCGGGAGGAAAGCGTGTGAGGATCACATCGGGTTGAAACTGGCGAATCACCTTCACCACATCCGAAAGTATTTCATTCTTATTCCAAATTTCGAAAGTCTCTTTGGCGTTTTTCGAAAAACCAAAATCGTTGGCGCGTGTAAAGAATTGTTGTCCACCGTCTATTCGTCTGGCTGCCAGTAGTTCCTGTGTGCGAATCAATCCGAGCAAGTCGCGGATTTCCGGGCCGATCAAATTTTGTCCACCATCACCACGCGTCATGGACAAATAAGCGGTTGAGGCTAACCGATCGTTGGCGAGGTAGGCAATGGCGCGGGTATTCTCATCATCCGGATGAGCAGCTACATATAAAACAGATCCCAGAAAATTAAGCTTCTTGAGCTTCAGTTTAATCTCCGAAGCACTGGGTTGCTTGTGAACTTGTGAGAAGGAAATCTGGACGAAAAAAAGTACGAATAGCAACGATAAGATTCTCATGCAAGAATGAATTTAATTACGGAATAATCCCGGCAAGTTACAGAAGATGCCGCATGTGGTTTATCAAAAATTGTTAAAACTGACCCTGTTTTTCGCCATTCATCAAAAAGGTGCCGTCTTTGTCGATGGAAATCAGGATTTGACTAATCGCGTTCTTTTTATCATCGAGGAGAACAAGTTGCAGTGGTGTTCCGGCTTCTTTTAAGTCATCCACAAAACCCATTTCAATTTTCTTCACCTCACCCGTTTTTATTTTCTCCAGTTTGCTGGTAGCTCCTTGAATGATCCGAAGCTTCACCTCGTTATTGGAAACCAGTAACTTGAAGTGAATGACCAGATAAGCCACCGGTCCATCGGGTTTTTTCTTTTCATCGGTATATGTAAAAGTGTCGATGTTCTGACCGGGCTTGTGTTTAAAAGATAAATCAACTTTTGCTTCATATTCAGCCGATGCTTTGAACGGCAATTGTTGACTCCACAGAAGCTTCGGATGTAGTAATAGGAAACCAATTATCAGAAACAGTGCTTTCATAATAGCTAAAGTTACGCAGATAAAACTTCATCCGTTAAAATTGGTATTTTTGGCCAAACATATTTTTATGATTGACAAGCGTGTTGCCAATGCGATAGAGGCTACCCACGATATTCCCAATGGGGCTAAGTTAATGATTGGTGGGTTTGGACTTTGCGGCATTCCTGAGAATTGTATTGCGGCTATCTTACAAAAAGGTATTACCGGGCTGACTTGCATTTCCAATAATGCCGGAGTGGATGATTTTGGAATTGGATTGCTCTTAAAAACCAAACAGGTGAAGAAAATGATTTCTTCGTATGTGGGTGAGAACGCAGAGTTTGAGCGGCAATTGCTTTCCGGTGAGCTAGAAGTGGAGTTGATTCCTCAGGGAACGTTGGCCGAGCGCGTGCGCGCGGGCGGTGCCGGTATTCCTGCCTTCTTCACTCCGGCCGGTGTGGGCACCGAAGTAGCCGATGGAAAAGAGACACGCGTGTTTGATGGCAAAACCTATTTGATGGAACGCTGGCTGCGAGCCGACTTTTCGATTGTAAAAGCCTGGAAAGGAGATACTTCAGGCAACTTGGTGTACAAGGGGACCGCCCGCAACTTCAACCCCATGATGGCCACAGCCGGAACGATTACCATTGCCGAGGTAGAAGAGTTAGTGGAAGTGGGCCAACTCGACCCCAACCACATCCACACCCCCGGCATTTTTGTCCATCGCATTTTTCAAGGAAGTAATTATGAAAAGCGAATTGAGCAGAGAACCATTTCTAATTCGGTGATTCGATAATTTGCTAATTCATTGATGCAAATAGCGATGGCTGAAAACAAAAAATACAATCCAAACCTAGAAGATAACTTAATTGTGAATTTAAGTTTTCAATTCGCATTGCAGATTATTGAATTTACAGAGGTATTGGAAGGCAATAGAAAATTTGCAATCGCCAATCAATTGATACGATCAGGCACCTCCATCGGTGCCAATGTTCGTGAGGCGCAAAATGCAGAATCAAAAGCAGATTTTATTCATAAAATGAAAGTTGCTGCAAAAGAAGCGGAAGAAACAGAATATTGGCTTTTGTTGGCACATCATTCTAAAAACTATCCTCCTTGTGAAGAGATAGTCGAAAAGTTGATTGTCATTAAAAAAGTTCTTTCTAAGATAATCGGAACCTCCAAGGGGAAACAGAGTCATTAACGAATTAACGAATTAGCAAATCATCGAATTAAAAGGTTATGTTAGACAAAATCGGAATTGCAAAACGTATCGCGCAGGAAGTGCGAAACGGAATGTATATCAATCTGGGTATTGGCATTCCTACGCTGGTGGCGAATTATATACCTCCCTCCATCAATGTAGTGTTACAATCTGAAAACGGACTGCTGGGCATCGGGCCCTTCCCTACCGAAGATCTGGTAGATCCGGACTTAATTAATGCTGGCAAACAAACCATTACCATGATGCCGGGTTCTGCACTCTTTAGTTCTGCCGATAGCTTTGGGATGATCCGAGGTGGAAAAGTAAACCTGACGATTCTGGGTGCCATGGAAGTTTCCGAAAACGGAGATATAGCCAACTGGAAAGTGCCCGGCAAAATGGTGAAAGGTATGGGCGGAGCCATGGACTTAGTAGCCTCGGCTCAAAACATCATAGTAGCCATGCAGCATTGCAGTAAAGATGGCGCCTCCAAATTGCTGAAGAAATGTTCGTTGCCTATTACGGGCCTAAACTGTGTTAAAAAGATTGTCAGCGACCTGGCGGTATTGGATGTATTGCCGACCGGAGGGTTTAAATTATTGGAGCGAGCACCGGGAGTCACTGTCGACCAAATCAAAAATGCCACCGAAGGCAAACTGATCATTGAAGGAGAAATACCCGAAATGATATTAGCCTGAAATGTTACCTTTGTGATGTGAAAGTAGTAAAAACAACCTTTGAAAAAGAGCAGCGGGAAAAAGAAGAAGCTTGGCAAAAGTTAACAGGCGAGGAAAGGTTAACCATCGCGGCTAAAATCATTGATACCATCCGAGATCCATTAGTAGATTACTCTTTAAAAGGAAAAAAAATAAAAATTACACGACTCGAGTGAGGCCTCATAGCAAAGAACACATTCGATTTCTGAAGTCTTTGTTAAAATTCAAAGTTCAGTTTGTAATTATTGGAGGACATGCCTCAATTTATTACGGTGTAAGGAGAACAACAAGTGATTTAGATATACTGATCGAACCATCCAGATTGAATGGACAGAAGTTGCTAAATGCGTTAACCTATTTAAAATTAGATGTTCCAGTCATTCAGCCGGAGGAATTTGAAACCAATCTGATTTTATCATTTGGTTTAGAACCCGATGCCATCGATATTCTAAACTATACCCCAGGAATTGACATCCATACCGTTTTTAAAAATTCTATTGCTGTTCATTTTTCAGGGATTGAAGTTCCAATGATTGACATTCGGGACTTGATAAAAAATAAAGAATCATTAAACCGACAAGGAGAAAAGGCATTACTGGATAAATACGATGCTGAAGTACTTAAAAAAATTATCCAAAGCCCCCCTCCTTCAAGTCGCTGATTTTCAACATTTAAAATTCTCAATTAACTAATTGTCAAATTTTCAAATTAGCACTCCATGAAATCCTCCGAAATCAACTTTAAAGTAGAACTTGATAGTAACAACATACCCGAAAAGATCTATTGGGACGCTACCGAAAAACCCGATCCCGGAATGACCGAAACAAAATCGATCAGTATCTCCTTGTGGGATCACGTTCAAAAGAACACGCTTCGCATCGATTTGTGGAGCAAAGAAATGCCCGTGGAAGAAATGCGGAGATTCTATATTGATTGCTTGGGAGGGCTATCTCAAAGCATACTAAGCTCAACCGGAGATGAATTTATGGCCGGGGAGATCAATTTGTTATGCGAAAAATTATCAAAGCATGTAGCAAACATCAAATAACGCCTTTCTAGCGTTCGAACGTCACTTTCAATTATTGCAACGGATTGCAAAAAAGTTGCCCCACAAACGTTTGAATATTTCGTTTTTCTTGTAGATTTAGGCATTAAACTCTAAAATCCGTATGAATAAATTCTACAAAAAGTCGGTGGTGCCACTTCTGTTGATGGTCTTTGGCACGGCCAGCCTCATGGCTCAAACAACTATATCCGGTTCCGTAAAGGATGGTGCCACGCAAGAGACGTTGGCAGGTGTGAACATTGTCGTAAAAGGCAAGGTGATTGGAACCATCTCTGATGTAAACGGAGCATACAATTTAAAAGTAACACAAGCACCTCCTTTCACACTGGTGTTTTCCTTCATCGGTTTCCGCACACAAGAGGTGGAAATTAAAGATGCCAATACTACGGGATTGGACATTCTCTTAGAAGAAGAATCTCTTTTAGGTCAAGAGGTGGTAGTGGCCGCTTCGCGTGTGGAAGAGAGCATTCTAAAATCTCCGGTTACCATCGAAAAGATGGATATCCTCGCCATTAAGCAAACAGCAGCACCCGACTTTTATGACGGGTTGGCCAATGTAAAAGGCGTTCAGGTAAACTCGGGAAGTTTGAACTTTACCGCAGTGAACACGAGAGGTTTTGCTACCATCGCCAACACGCGTTTCGTTCAGTGGGTGGATGGAATGGATACACAAGCCCCATTATTGAACTTCCCAACTGGTAGTATCATGGGAGTTGGTGAGTTGGATGCCGAAAGTATGGAATTGATTCCTGGTGCAGCATCCGCGCTCTACGGACCTAACGCATTCAACGGAATATTGATTATGAATAGCAAGAGTCCTTTTGACTACCAAGGTTTAAGTGCTCAGATTAAAACAGGTATTACCAGCTCTAATGCAGGCGGCACAGACCCGATGGCGCAATACAGCATTCGTTATGCAAAAGCATTCAATAATAAAATCGCTTTAAAAATTGGGGCTTCTTACCTAAGGGCAAAAGATTGGTTGGGTAATGATTACAAAACCGATCGCTTAAATACAGCTTCCACTACAGATCGAAGCAGCAATTCCAACTTCGATGGTTTAAATCTTTATGGTGATGAAACACAAATTCCTTTAGCTACGCTGACTGGAATACCAACTATGCCAACAGTAACAAGAACCGGTTTCAGAGAGCAAGACCTGGTAGATGACCGAGAAGCTAAAACATTAAAGTTTGATGCCGCATTGCACTACCGTATCACCGACAAGATCGAGGTTCTCTATAACTACCGATATGGTGGTGGTAGCTCCGTTTATCAAGGAGCTGAGAAGTACGCGCTGCGCGATTTTAATCAGCAATTCCACAAGTTCGAAGTGAAAGGAGACAACTTCTTCCTGCGTGCTTATCAGTCAGCTACTGATGCAGGAAAGTCTTATAACCTTTCAGCATTAGGTGCATTTATGAATGAAACCGTTAGTCCTACTGCTACTAGTTGGGTACCAGATTATGTGGTAGCTTATCAAGGTGCGTTATTGCCTGGAGTACCAGCGGCAAACCATGCAGCAGCGGTAGCCTTTGCTGATAGAAACAGACCATTGCCTGGGACTCCTCAATTTGAGAGCCTCGTGAATGCCGTAAAGTTTAACTTCTTCCAAAAAACACCGGTAGGAAGATGGACTGATGCGAGCGGTACACAACGCACGATTGGTGGCGGAGCATCTTTCATGGACAACTCGAAACTGAATCATATCGAAGGAAACTACAAATTCTTCAATCAGATTAAGTGGGCAGAAATTCAGGTAGGTGGTAACTTCCGTCAGTATGATTTATTCTCCAATGGTACGATCTTCAACGAAGCTCCTGCCGATGGTAAGAATTTTTCACGGGTAGTAATTAGTGAATACGGTGTTTATACCCAGATCGCAAAAACATTTGCTGAAAAGATTAAAATAACGGGTTCTGTTCGTTACGACAAGAATGAGAACTTCAATGGCCAGCTCTCTCCTCGCCTTTCAGCGGTGTATGAAATCAATAAGGAAAACAACATCCGCGCTTCGTTCCAAACTGGTTTCAGAAATCCTGACACCCAAGCGCAGTTTATCTTCTTCCCTACTTCAGGAGCTACCTTGTTGGGAAGTGCTGAAAGAAACGCAGGAAGATATGGTGTACACAATGGAGGTTCTTATACACAAACTTCGTATACTAACTTTAGAAACTTAGGCGGAGTTCTTGCTTCAGACGGAACACCGACCGGAACTCCTGCTGCCATTGCTGCTCTTCAAACAGCGAATGTGGCTTATGTGCAACCTGAACAATTACAATCGATCGAAGCAGGCTACAAGGGCTTGATGATGAGCGGCAAATTGTTGGTTGACTTAAATGGTTATTATACTTCATATACTAATTTCTTAGGTTCACAAATCGTTGCCAGCAAATTCGCGGTGGTTCACCAAGGA
>DGYK01000067.1:0-11970 GCA_002398365.1 Flammeovirgaceae bacterium UBA5008 | reverse complement strand
CACCAAGGTGTAACTTCAGCACCAGGCCGACTCTTCTCTTTGTACAACAATTCAAAAGAAGAAGTTAAGTCGTATGGTATAGGTTTGGGCTTAACCTATAGCTTACCTAAAAACTTTATCGCAACCGGTAATTATAACTATGCAGGATTGGATGCAAAAAATACGACTGAGTTTAATGCAGGCTTTAACACACCCAATCATCGTTTCAGTGTTGGAATCAGCAACCGCAAAGTCGCTAAGAATTTAGGCTTCAATGTAAATTACCGCTGGCAGCAAGCCTTCGATTGGGTTTCTTCATACGGAAACAACCTGCCATGGACTGTACCCGCATTCGGTGTGTTGGATGCACAAGTTAATTACAAAGTAACCAGCATGAAGTCGTTGATCAAATTAGGTGCTACCAACTTAGGTGGAGGCGACTATCGCACCAACCTGGGATCGCCATTTGTTGGCCAGCAATACTATATCTCCATTACGTTTGATGAATTCTTAAATTAATCCACGTAGACAATTCACACTATGAAAAATACGAAAATCATATATTCAGCCCTTGCAGCCATGTTATTGGTTGGGGCTTGTAAGCAGGAGGATGTAAAGCTCACTGCACCCACCGTTACACCACCTGTAGTGGTTACTCCTTCTAAAGGTTCTGCTGATTTCACCAAGTTTGTGGCCATCGGAAATTCATTGACAGCCGGCTATCAGGCTGGAGCTCTCTTCACCGAAGGTCAGGCGAATTCCATGCCTAAAATTCTTTCTACACAATTCTCGCTGGCACAGGGAACCACTCTGGCATTTAATCAACCTGATATCAATTCAGATTACGGTTATTATGGAATGGCCGGCTCAATTGTTTTAGGCCGCCTGATTCTATATGATGCAGATGGAGTTGCAGGCCCTAAAACAGCTGCACCAGCTCCGGCAGGAACACCCGGCATGCCGGCTCCCTTTTCTAAAGGGGGTGATTTACCGGCTCCATATACTGGCAACAAAGCTGCGCTTAACAACTTCGGTGTACCAGGCATTTTGCTCGGTCAAGCCCTGACACCTTTAACCGGGGGTCCTTCCACAGGCAACCCAGCCTATAATGGTTTGTATGCTCGCTTTGCAACCAACCCTGGCACTTCAACTATTTTGGGAGACGCGTTGGCTACACAACCAACTTTCTTCTTATTCGACCTGGGCAACAACGATGTGTTGGGTTACGCAGTAGGTGGGGCTTCTAATTCGGCCATCTTTACTTCTGAAGCTACTTTCACAGCTCAATACAATTCTGCGATTTCTACTATTCTAGGTTCAAATGCGAACCTGAAAGGCGTTATCGTGAATATTCCGGACGTGACCACGATTCCTTACTTTACGACTGTAACTTGGAATTCTATTACATTGGACGCAGCTACCGCCACTACATTAACCTCTAGCTTGGCCACCAACTATAATGGTTTCTTAACAGCCATGAAAACCGCTGGAGCAATTACAGAGGATGAGTTTAACAAAAGAAAGTTAACCTATATTGCTGGCAAAAACGGAGTTTTGATTGTGGATGAAACATTGACTGATCTTACTGCTGCTATGAATGCGAACGGTGCTGCTGCACTGGTTCCTTATGCACAAGCAAGACAAGCGACTTCATCTGATTTAATCCCATTGTCAGCTGGTGCTATTCTTGGAACCATTGCTCCGAACACTAACAATACAGGTGTTTATGGTGTCTCTTTCCCTGTAGGTGATGCGTATGCGTTGATCCCAACAGAAACAGCAGAAATCAGAACAAGGACAACTGCCTTCAATGCTACCATTGCAGCAGCCGCAGCCGGCAGTAATGACCGTATTGCATTGGCAGACGTAAATGCTGCTTTCACCGCTTTAGTTACCGCCAAGGCCGGTGTCTATAACGGAATCACCATCACACCTTCATTCCCTCCTCCTACAGGAGCATTCTCGGAAGACGGTGTACATCCGAATAGCCGCGGATATGCATTTATGGCAAACATTATCATTGACGCCATCAATGCGAAGTTCTCTGCCGTAATTCCGAAGGCTGATCTTTCGAAATACAAGATAACCGGATTACCAGTGAATAAACCATAACCAAAACTACTCACTCAAAAAAAGGGCTTCGGCCCTTTTTTTATGTTATTTCGTGAATGGATTTGAACACACTCATTCTCTACGAAGATGACATTCTATTGGTGGTGAACAAACCCGGTGGATTGATGGTAGAGCCGGATCGAAATGGGCACACCAACTTACTACAAGAAGTAAAGAGATATCTAAAGGTAAAAACAGGTAATGAATCATATGTGCAACACCTGCATCGGTTGGACCGACCAGTGAGCGGCATTGTGCTTTTTACAAAGAGCAGAGAGCATCTCCGAAACCTGAGCGAGCAATTCGCGGAACGGAAGGTTAAAAAATACTATAAAGCGCTGACAACAAATGCTCCCGCATCCGCTGAAGGCGAGCTCATCCATTGGCACCGAAAGGAGAAAAAGAAGGCAGCACTGTATAAAGAACCAACAGATTTTACGGAGCTGGCCAAACTTCAATACAAAACAAAGAAAGTATCCGATCAATTTACGGAATGGGATATTGCATTAGAGACGGGCAAGTATCATCAGATTCGGGCACAACTGGCGAGCCTAGGCTGCCCTATTGTTGGAGATGCACTGTATGGATCGACTACCGAATATAAACCGAATTGTATCGCACTTCATGCCTATCAACTGGAATTCCAACACCCATTGACTCAGGGGCACTTGGTTATTCAATGTCCGGCACAGTGGGCGATTACGTAACCCAATGCAATGTTTGTGGCTGGACCGGATTGACAAACGGTTCGTTGTTCTGCTGTGAAATGGCCCACAAGCGTTTGATCTCGTAATACCAGCGTGCTTGCAAATCGGGTTCACCAATCAGCGAAAGCGTTGGTTTGGATTTCAAGCCTTCGTTCAGTTTGTTAAATACTCCTAAGTCCTGACCGATGAATTGTTTTCCCAATCGCTTCAGCGGAAGCCATAAGAAATTGGCAAGCGCTATATCCGTATACAAGATGTGTGTGAGCTCAGTTTGATTTTCATTGATGGGAGTCAACACGGTGATGGAAACCACCTGGTTCTTCTCTCCTACTAAAATATGTTCCGTACGTATCCCCGGAATCTCAAACGTAATCTCCGTGCTGGTACCACCTTTCAATATTCCATAGCCTTTGGAATTACCTGAAGGCTTGTGGCGCACCATTTTAAAACCCCGAGCCGTAGGTTCAAATTTCTTCTCTTTCAATTTGAGTTTAGAAGCCGAGCGCCAATACCACGACTGATGCACAAACGTAACATGGGCCGGATCAATCAGTCCGATAACCGAATGATCAATATCGGCCGGCATCATCACCGTTTCTACGTGCTTGAATTTCTGATCAGGTGTAAGCACTAAATTCGGTGGTGGTTCGCTGGGAACGGTATTCGGCAATTTCTTCTCCGGAATGTAAACCCAGATCGTGTCATTCACTTCAGCCACCGGATATTGAAACACTTTGATCTTGGAGGGATCAAACGTAGCATCCGGAGGCATGGCGGGAATGCCGGTGCAAACGCCTTTCGTATTAAATGTCCAGCCGTGGTAGCAACACTGAATGATATCATTTTTGAACCAACCTTGAGAAAGCGGCACACCGCGGTGTGGACAATTATCGCGTAAAGCAAAAACGGTGCCCTGGGCATCGCGACCGATCGCAATTTTTTCGCCCAGCATTTCTTTACCAATCACTTGCCCCTTCTTCAACATGGAACTATGAAAAGCGAGGTACCAAAGGTTCTTTAAAAAGAGAGAAGCATCTGCTGCCATATCCTAAAATTATTTTTTCTGCTCACGACTAAACCAATTCTCAATCTTTACTCCATCTAATCGCTCAAAATCCTTTCGGTTATCCGTGACTAAGATCAGTTTATGTTCAATCGAAGTTACTCCAATCAATAGATCGAACTCATCATGCATAGGTTTTCCAAGCTTCTTTAGCCTTACTTTCTCCTTTGCATACCTTTTGATCGATCCAAATATAGGTATGATTGATAAGCCATTAACAAAATGATCGACTGCTTTGTGAGACTTAGCCGGGTTGTCGCTGTTTTCTGCTCCGTATCTCAATTCAAAGACTGTGATTTCAGAAATGAAACAATTTTCTCTACCCTTTTGATTTATAATCCTATCCAAATCCAGTTTACCACGAAGATAAAAAATACAAGTGTTTGTATCGAGAAGGTACTGCATTAGAATTTAAGACGTTTACTCTTAAACTTTCTACTTGCCTTTATGTCAGCCATAATTGCACGAGGTGATTTCTTCGATGCGAATGCGCCAAAAGATTTAAAGAACTTATCCTCTTTCGACTTTTTACTTTGCTTCAAAGATTTTGACAAGCTTTCAATTAACTCTATTTTATTCGAAGTGCTTAGCCCTTCTAATAGAGTTGCATACGTGTCCACAATATGTTTATCACTTAAGCTCATATCTTTTCGTAATGCGAATTTAACAGAAATTAAGCAGATTCAACTTAAATCTAATCGCAGTTTAACAAATACCGGCTCACGAAAGTGTTCATCGGGTGTGAGGGAGGCAAAACTGATTTCCGTCATTAAATTGGGCTCAATCCAAATGCTCGTCTTTTCATCCATTACCTTTTCGGTAATCGGCTTCTTTGTCTCTTTCCGTTTTTTGATTTCCGCAAACACTTCCTTCAACGTAGCATCGTCAAAACCGGAACCCACTTTGCCACGATAAGCCAGCTTGCCATCGATGAGTTCGGCAATGTGCAAGCCTCCAAACGTACTGGCCCGATCGCCCTTGCCGGGATTGTAGCCAATGATCACACAATCGCGGGTATTGCGGATTTTGATTTTCAGCCAGGCATCGCTGCGCTTGCCAGCCACGTACCGGCCATTCATGTCTTTGGCCATGATCCCTTCCAATCCCAATTCACGGGCGGCTTCCAGCAAGCTCTCTCCGTCTTCTACGCTTTCGCTGATGCGATAGGGTGTCTCCGGGCGAACCGCATCGCGAAGCCACACCTTGCGCTTGTGCAAAGGTTCGTGCATCAAACTACGTCCGTCTAAATACAAACAATCAAAAAGATAACAATAAGCCGGAGTCGATTTAGACAAACGCTGAATGTTGGTTTCGCCACTGCTCATCAATCGCTTGATGACCGTTTTAAACTCCGCCTTCCCTAGTTTATCCAAACACACAATCTCTGCATCAAACACACCGCACGTAGCGCGAAAGGCTTTATCTGCTACCTGCAGTTCTGGGAATTGTTTAGTGATATCATTTTTGTTGCGACTCAAGATGCGCACTTGTCCATCTTCCATGTAAACGAGTGCGCGAATGCCATCCCACTTAACCTCGTAGGAAAAGTCATTTCGTTTAGGAACTACATTGGTACTGTCGGACAGCATAGGTTCAATAACATCGTGCAGGTAGTTGATTTGTGGTGTATCAACGCGCTCGAACAACCACTCTTTCGCTTTAATTTTATAGATGCGATATTCTCCGTTTACTTCTTTGCTCGTGAGGCGAAAATAAAAGCCATCCTTCTTGTCTTTGGTAATCTGGTATTTTCCCAACGCATAAATCCACATTTCACCGCCACCATATTGTCCTTTCGGAATAGTGCCATCAAACGTGAGATACTTCATCGGGTGATCTTCCGTTTGCACAGCCAATCGTTTCACACCCGGATAAGGCGGCAAGCCTTTTGGCACGGCCCATGATTTCAAAACACCCTCTTGTTCCAAACGCAAATCGTAATGCAAGTGCGAAGCATGGTGCCGGTGCACAACAAAATTATTGCCGCCACTGATTTCCACTTTAGCTTCCGGCTCGGGCGTTTTGGTAAAGTCGCGTTTTTGTTCGTACGATTCCAGTTGCTCCGGTGTCTTTCGTTTCTTCGAAGGAGGCAATTCTTTCGCCACTACCGGCTTGCGGTGTGTGTGTAAACTCACGGCATAGGCGTCCATTCCTTCCCACGCATCGCCATCGTTCACCACTTTCTCCAGTGCATTTTTTAAATGAAACTCTTTCGGGTCTTTCACACGCGCTAACGCATCCCACGAAAGTGGCATGGAAACGGGCGCACCTACCCTGCCGCGTAAACTGTAGGGCGACACAATGCTTTGACCGGAGCGAATGCGATAGATGTCGATGAGCACACGTCCCTTGCGTGCTTCTTTTTTGATGTGCAGTGTGGTGGTGGTTGCATTCTTCTCTACAAAAGGTTGCGCGATTAATTGCGCGGCTTCAAACACGGTATGAAAATCATGCTTCGGTTCAATGGGGCAACAGATGTGAATGCCTTTCCCTCCGGTGGTTTTTACAAAGGGCGTGTAGCCGAATACTTCGATGGACTGGCGCAACTTAAAGCCAATCTCTACCACATCGGCAAATGAATAGCCTTCGGGGGGATCGAGGTCGAACACGAGGTAATCAGGAAAATCAAATTGCGGTTTGCGACTGTGCAACTGATGTAATTCGAGCGAGGCGAGGTTCGACAACCAGACCAGTGAAGCAGGCTCGGTAGCAATGATGTAATCTTTCTTCTCTTCTTTTCCCAGCGAAGCAAACTCCAGCCAATCAGGAGCCCACTCGGGTTTGTTTTTCTGATAGAACATTTCTCCGTGAATGCCATCGGGGAAACGGATGAGAGTTAATGCACGGCCTTTGACATAGTTGAGCAACGTAGGTGCAATGGTGAGGTAGTATTCAATCACTTCCGCTTTTGAAATACCATCTTCCGGAAAGAGAATTTTATCGAGATTGCTCAGCTCAACTTTGCGCTTTCCAATTGTAACCCATTGCGATTTCTTTGCCACCGGATTTTATTCAAATAAGGAATTTAAAACTACTACTTTCGTTGCATATTCTTGCGCATCGCCATCAATAACTGGAAACGTTACCGGAAGAATTTCACGGCAATTCTCTCGACCGCACAGCTACTTTTTTTATCGCCAAACTATTTTTAATCAGCTTCTTACAAAATAACTATTTCCATACCTCATGGTTTAACAAGATATGACCTTGCTCATTGTCTATCTTTGTATTTGTACAGCGAATAAAAATTCAATTTCTATGAAATCGATCGTTCCATCACTTACCTCGGCAGCTCTCTTTCTCTTCTTGTTTTGTGGATGTTCCAACAGCCCCAAAGAAACGACACCGGAAGCAGTACCCTTTGTAAAAGGCGCTGATGTGGGTTGGCTTACCGAAATGGAAGCTGCGGGCGTAAAATTCTACGACAACAATGGTGTGCAAAAAGAGTGCATCCAATTGTTGAAGGACAAAGGCATCAACTCAATCCGATTGCGTGCGTGGGTGAATCCGGTGAGTGGCTGGAACAACACACGCGATGTGGTGATCAAATCGCTGCGGGCGAAAGCCCAAGGCATGAAGCTGATGATTGATTTTCACTACAGCGATGATTGGGCAGATCCCGGCAAGCAGCCCATACCGGCAGCCTGGTCGAAGATGAATTATGAAGAGATGAAAACAGCGTTGTATGCCTACACGAAAAAAGTGATGGATACACTGAAGGTCAATAACATTACACCGGAGTGGGTGCAGGTAGGCAATGAAACCAATGATGGCATGCTGTGGGAAGTGGGCCGAGCATCAAAGTCGATGGCCAACTTTGCCGGCTTTGTGAAAGCAGGTTACACGGCAGTGAAAGAAGTAAGCAGCAGTACACAAGTGATTGTACACCTTTCCAATGGCTATGATAATAACCTGTTCCGCTGGATGTTTGATGGCTTGAAAGCCAATGGTGCCAGCTGGGATATTATTGGCATGTCGATCTATCCGTATTGGGCGCCCGATGGTATCAATGGCTGGGCCACTACAAATGAAAAGAGTTTGATCAATATGAACGATATGGTAGCACGATACGGCACACCGGTGATGGTGGTGGAAGTGGGCATGCCCAACAACGAACCGGAAAAATCTAAAGCATTCTTGTCGGACATCATCGCGAAAACAAAGAGCGTGTCAAACAACAAAGGACTGGGTGTTTTTTATTGGGAGCCGCAGTGTTACAAAAAATGGAAAGGGTATGAGTTGGGTGCCTTTGATGAAACCGGCAAGCCTACCATTGCCATGGATGCATTTTTAGAGTAACATTAGCTCAGATCTGGTTCGCTTCGTGAATCGCCAGCGTCAAAAGATAATAGAGATAGCGTTTGCCGTATTAACTGCTGTGGGCAAGATCATCTTCATGGATGTATTGAACTGGCGGTTGCCATTCATTTCGATCGTCATTCTGGGATGGGTTTTGTATATTCTTTGGAATCGTAACCACGCTCCTGATCGTATTCTCCATTGGGGATTTCGAACAGACAATTGGCTGCGTGTTGCCAAACGCGTTATGCCGTTTGCGATTCTGGCTGTCGGCTCATTTGTGGTGATTGGTTTCGTCAATCACAGTATCCAATGGACGTGGCATCTTCTTCCCATTCTTATGATTTATCCGCTATGGGGCATTCTTCAACAGTTTCTGGTGATTGCCCTGGTAGCTGGCAACCTGCAAGACTTGGATGCGCACAAGAAAAAAAGTGGACTCATCATATTTGGCGCATCTACCCTATTTGCACTCATTCACTATCCGCATGCGTGGTTAATCGGTGGCACTTTTTTATTGGCTCTTTTTTATGGCTATGTATTTCTGAAAGAGCGCAATATCTATGTGTTGGGTATCCTTCATGGCTGGCTGGGGGCTTTGTTCTTTTATACGGTATTGAACAGAGACCCTTTCATGGAAGTGTTTGGCAAGTATCTGAATGAGTGATTCTGTTGAACAGGCGACCTGAAAAGCAAGTAACTCAATCTACCGATTGCTGATACTTTTTTCATCACGCTGCACATTTTGATGACAGTGTAAACCATCTCTGCAAAGGAAGAAATCTAAGAGATCGCTCACTGAACCCCAAACTTTCTACATCCGAGCTCAAAGCTCGGCATAACAAGCTTATGGCTTCCACTAGCAACCACTTAGCTCTAACCTTGCAGCTCGTGGCACTGCTTTTGAAGCTTAGAGCTCCGCTTGTGCAGCTTTTTGCAGCCGTTGTACAGCCAAAAGCAAGATTGATTTTCCTCAAAGCGCAGGATAGAAAGCTAATAACTCCGGTGGTTCTGCTATAAGCTCGTATCCGTGAGTTCCAAGCTTGCGTCAGTCACCTCGGAGATGATTTAACTAATCTAAAAGTAGATGGCAGGAATGTGAATCTTGTACTGGCCTACGATTTGAATGCATGCGTGCACGCACAGCAGTCACACTCATAGAAAAAATAATACCCGACTACCGACTAATAGCACCCGGGTATTTTGCAGGAATGGAGATGGAAAGTGAATGCTATTCGGTTGGGTCGACCGGAACCGGTGGGTCTGATATTTTTGCTTTGCTCTTTCGTTTAAAGCGCGCTTTGAGTCTCTCCACCATCTCGATAAGACCCTGATGCGAAGAATTTGAATTTTTGACATACTTGAAAACAGACAGACTGGAGTTCATGACTTCATGCCCTACGGCCATGTGCGTGCTGTCGATCTTTTCATGAATGGTGTCGGTCAACATTTTCAGTTCGTGCAGCACCATATAAAACTCCACATCTTTTTGAAATTTATCGATATTAAACAGTGAAGGAAAAGCCTGTGGAAAGTTCGTGGTGGTCATGTATGAATCCTGAACAAACTTCATGCTCTTGGGTCCAAGTTTGGGCAGGCTCATTCGTTTTTTCTTGGGAAGAGAAATCAGAAAAGGCATCTTTTCTCTGATCAAAGCCAGCGCATCCTTCACGGCTTTCTGATCCGCTTCGGACATGGTGTTGGTGGTTGGGGCGTAGTTCATATACTTATTGCTTGTTTATTTGTTGGACTGTTGATGCTTCGTACATCAACGCACAAATCACCACCAAACAATGTGCCAATTGAAAATCGTTGAAATTGAACTCGTTGAGGGGGTATGACAACCCACCTTAACGAAATAAAACGAAATCACTGTTTGTATTTAACGAAATTGGAGTAATGAGTTTTCTATTGATTGCAGATGAAAACACGTATTAAAGTCGATTCTAATATTCAATGTTGAATGAATGGTGATAATCACAAATTGGCTAGTATATCAAAGAGAAGGACTTTCATATTAGCAATTGTGTCAGCATGTTTCAAAAAACCCGAATCACTTTTGAAGATGAAGTTAATTAATATATTTATTAGCATTATGCTAAAACTAACAGGAGTCTTCTTACTATTCAGTATCACCTACTCGTCCGGTCAAAGAGTTGATGGCAACGACATAAAAAGCAAAGCTAAGGAGTGGCTTGAACTGTCTGACTACACGTTCTCGGGTGATACATTAAGGCTTGTTGCGTCAACGAAATTTCTTTATTACCCGTTTGGAGAATTTCATCATGTAAAGGAATTGAAGAAGAGTTTTGTGAATGCACAATACGCAGAGAAGGAAGGATATGCCTTATGTAGTCAATGCAAATAGTTACATCAAGTTCTTTTATGACACCGATAAGGACTTATTCGAACTTGTATACGGCAAAATCTCCAACCCAAATTTCGTTATGACCAACGGGATAAAGATCGGGATGACCAAGAAGCAATTGTTCGACACCTATTTTAAAGAATCTATTGACAAGATTGATTCTATAAATGTTCTTACTGTTGAATCTGCTCTGCTCGGCATTTGGCATTATTATACCTTCGAGAACAACATCTTAGTTTCCATTTGTTTGGATACTGATTATCAAATAGATAAGGGGATTGAGCCGTAATGGAAGTAATTTAATGAACTACAGACTGACACATGAGGAGAATAATCAAATACGGAATTAGATTTGGGATACTATTATTTACTGCAGGATTTCTGTATGATATTATGTTTGCCGGAATTCCACCGCAAGACCCTCCGCTTGAATTAACAGTTAGCTATGAAAGAAATAAAAGTATTGCTAATTGGATAATGATGTCTGGGATAATTGTAGTCGCATTGGCTGGACTTATCCTTTTGGTGGATGTGTTAGTACAATACATAACGAAAGAAAAAGCGATTAATTAAATTTATTCCGTACACTGTTAGTACTTCTCTCAATCCACCCGGCTGTGCTTAGTTTGCAACAACATACTTTTGTCCACACAACATCATTTTAACTGAACATGAAAATGATCATCATGGCGTACGGCATGGCAACCATGAAAGCGTACCTTGCTGCTTTTAAGACCTAAACGAGACTTTAAGTGTGGCTCGATAAATACAATACTCACTTCACTCCTATCCGTAAATAGATTGATTAATTGTTTGGTTCTGATCGCATCGAAAGCAAATGTATTCTCCTTATCTTTTGAAAGTAGGTTATGCAATAAATTGTATTGCCAATAACCTTGTTGATCACATAATTCGGGAGTATCTGCTTCACCTTCCTTCGGTTCTTCGCAGATTCCGTAGCCGATCCAAGAAGGAACTTCATTCGTGATTTGGTTCAGATGATCATTATACTGAAATGAGATATCTAACTTTTTTCCATCATTATGACTGAGATGCGGAAACAACGGAAACTTGTCGATAAAAGGGAAGTTAGCATCCAGATAATTAACAGTTACCTCGGGGAACTTCTTATTCATATCCATCGCCACTTGAAGAGCTATTTCCTTGAGGTGAGGCTTTACATAATTTCTATTGAGCAAACACGTCCAGATATTGGTCGGCTTCAAATAATGATCTTGAAAAACCGGTAACGGAACTCTCCCAAAAGGTTTAGCGATCATTGGCACAAAAGCAAATACAAACAACAAATAGATCAGTACAAACGAAATGAACTTTGCACTGATCTGTGTCCAACGTGTAGCGATCTTCTTTTCAATGAATCTAAATGTAAGAAATGAAATGAGCATTACCACACCTCCTATCTGAGTCAAGACTGTCAGAAG
>DGYK01000037.1 GCA_002398365.1 Flammeovirgaceae bacterium UBA5008 | reverse complement strand
TTGTACCTTGTGCTGTGCAACCGCATCGGTTGCACAGCACAAGGTACAATTAGGAGACGATTGGTGGTCCATCAGCCAGCAATACGGAGTACAAATGCGCAAGCTGAAAAAATGGAATAAAGAACTGATCGACCAACCGCTGAAAGTAGGATCGGTGATCTGGCTAAGTGCGCAGCGGTCACAGCCCATTCCTGAAAAGCAAGTTGTATTTAGTAATCAGGAGGTGATTGCCTTGGCAAATGAAACATTCAATTGGGATGTGAAGCCTGCAACTACCACTGATACACCTCCTACGAAAACGATTGAACCCCAACCGGAGGAAGAGGTTGCGTTGCCCGTAAAAGAAACACCGGCTATTTCAGAAGAATCTTCCATTACTGAACCCGACTCTGCGATTGTTCACACGGTGGTTAAAGGCGAAACATTTTATTCCATCGCCAAGATTTATCAGGTATCGGTAGTCGATTTAATTGAGTGGAATAAACTGACGGCACAGAGTAAGCTCTATCAAGGTCAACAGTTGAGCCTATTTGTTCGCAAATCAGCCCAAACAGTACATGCCGATAGTACCTCCGTCACCCGCATCAATGAAACCTACCACGTAGTGAAGGATAGTGATACCCTCTATGCAATTGCCAGGCAGTATGGGGTGACTATCAAAGATTTAATGACGTGGAATGACAAGAAAGAATTAACTGTGAAAGAGGGAGAAAAATTAAAAATACGTAAGAAGTAACCATCTTTTTTATATTTTAGTGCATCAAATTCTTACTTAAATGAGTTAAGGTCGTTGGAGCATCATGCAGTGTCGATTTAATACCTTATTTTTGTAGTATTGATTTAGTTTGTTGATACCGAAAAAACAGAAAATAGAATGTTGACTGAAACGTCCGCCAAAGTGCTCGATCTTGTGATGTTAGTGGATGATAATGACACCGATAATTTTATCAGCAAACGTATTATCGAGATCACGAAATTCGCCAAGCGCGTAGAAGTAAAAAGCTCCGGAAAGGGTGCCCTTGATTATCTGAAGGAATTTGAAAAAGACGCGGATAACTTACCAAGCATTATCTTCTTGGATATCAATATGCCAATCGTAGACGGGTTTGTTTTCCTCTACGAATTTGAAAAGTTTGGTGAATTGGTACGCAACAAGTGTAAAGTCATCATTCTGTCAAGTTCGGATAACAAGCGTGATATCGATAAAATCGTGAATAACAACTTCGTCATTAAGTTCATTACAAAGCCACTTACTGAAGTAGCTTTAGACGAAATTAAGCTCAGCAACCTGTAATCGGGTAATTCGATAGGTTTGTTATCTTGCGCTAGTTTTATCATTAACTAGCCATGAGAAAAATCCCCACATCACCTCTTTTATCTTTTGTTCTGTTTTTACTGCTTTCTGCCTCTGTGCAAGGGCAGGTAGTAAAAGTAGATACCCTTACCCACTGGAAAAAAGCATTCAAAGCCGGCCTTAATTTGAATCAGGCCTCCTTCTCTTCCAATTGGAAGGCGGGTGGTGTTAATTCGATCGGTTTCACGGCCATGCTCAATTACAAAGCCAACTACAAAAAGGACAAAGTATCTTGGGATAATGAAATTGATCTTTCTTACGGTATGGTCAATAACCAGGGTCAAGGCTACCGCAAAACCATTGACCGTATTTTTTTGGATACCAAATACGGTCGCGCGCTCAGCGACAAATGGGACTTGTCGGTGTCAGCTAACTTCCAGTCGCAGTTTGCTGGTGGTTATACCTACACCAAAGATGCTAATGGGGTAGAACAGCCAAAGCTGATTTCGGATATTTTTGCGCCCGCCTATATTACCGCAGCGTTGGGTTTTGAATACCACCCGGCCGATTATTTTAAGCTTCGCCTTTCTCCCTTTTCACCGCGCTTAACAATTGTAAAGGAAATTGGCAGCTACTATGATCCGGTTACCAATCCAACTCCATTTGGTGTCAATCCCAACGAGTCTACACGCTTTCAGTGGTTGGCATTTCAGATGCTGGCAGAGTACAACAAAGACATAGCCGAAAACATCAACTTAAAATGGCGTTATGTTTTGTTCATGGATTACGAAAAGATTGATGTCAATAAAATCGACCATCGGTTAGACCTGAACTTAACCGCCAAAGTGAACAAGTTTGTTAATGTCAGTCTGGGAGGAATTCTGATGTATTTTTATGCACAGGATAAAGATGTACAATTGAGTCAGGCACTTTCCCTCGGTGTGATGTATACGTTCCAGAATTACGAAGAAAAAAAGTAAGCTGATTCTATTTCATGGATGCTGTTACCATTTGCGAAGCTACCCCGGCAGATTTACCCGCCATTTTGCAGGTGGCGATAGCATCTTATGAAGATACGTTTGCAGCATTCAATACGCGCGAGAATATGGATGCGTTTTACGCAGAGAATTATACGCTCGCCCGGTTTACTTCCGAATTCGATGAGCCCCATTCCATTTTGTTTGTGGCCTGTCGAGCGAATCAGGTAGTAGGTTTTGTGCGGCTGCGCATCAGCCACGAAGCGGATGAACATCTGGAAGGCACAGCCATCGAATTGCAACGTTTGTACATTCACCCGGCTCATCAGGGTATCCGTGCCGGTGCGTTGCTCATGCAGCGGTCGCTGGAGTATGCAGTTGCGCATCACTTTGACTGGATCTGGTTGGGCGTGTGGGAAAGGAATTTTAAAGCGCAAGCATTCTATGCTAAGCATGGTTTTACACGATTCAGCGAACATGTCTTTCAGATGGGAGATGACCCACAAATCGACTGGTTATTAAAACGAAAATTATCCAACTAGCTTCATTCTTATGTCAAAAGCATCATTTATCAGTGCCATCAGTGCATCGTATAATTTTTCAGGATCTCGAATTTTTCTGGGTGCCGGTGTTGTAGAAGGACAAATCGTGGCTGAAGCTCCGGTGCACCTGTCGTTGAAAATGATGAACCGGCACGGGCTGGTAACGGGTGCTACTGGCTCCGGTAAAACACGTACGCTGCAATTGATGGCCGAGCAACTTTCGGCTGCGGGTGTGCCGGTGTTTATGCCCGATATGAAGGGCGATGTTTCCGGATTGGCGAAAGAAGGAACCACTAATGATAAAATCAATGAGCGGGTCAAGGCGCTGAATATGTCGGGCTATGCGCCTGCCGGTTTTCCGGTAGAGTTGTATTCCCTTAGCGGGAAGGTAGGAGCACAGATGCGTGCTACGGTGAGTGAATTTGGTCCGGTGTTGCTGAGCAAGGTATTAGAGCTTAATGAAGTGCAGTCGGGCGTGCTGATGATCATCTTCAAGTATGCCGATGATAAGAAGCTGCCGATCGTTGACTTAAACGATTTGAAAAAAGTGTTAAACTTCCTTTCGGAAGGAGAGGGCGCGAAGGAGATCAAAGAAGCGTATGGTAAAATATCTCCGGCCACGGCCAGCACCATGCTGCGCAAAATTGTGGCATTAGAGCAACAAGGCGTCAATCAATTGTTTGGCGAGAAATCGTTTGACATTGAAGATCTGATGGAGAAAGTAGACGGACGTGGCGTGATCAGCTTGCTCAATGTTTCAGATGTGCAGGGTCAACCCGCGATTTTCTCAACGTTTATGTTGTCGCTATTGGCAGAGTTGTATCAGCGACTTCCGGAAGCCGGAGATTTGGATAAGCCGAAGTTGATTTTCTTTTTAGATGAAGCCCACTTGTTGTTTAAAGATGCACCCAAGGCATTCATGGATCAGATTGAGCAAGTGATTCGTTTGATCCGCTCGAAAGGAGTGGGGATATTCTTTTGCACGCAGTTGGTTCAAGATGTGCCGCCATCCGTTTTATCTCAGTTGGGAAATCGGGTGAGCCACGTGATCCGAGCGTTTACCCCCAACGATGTGAAGGCATTGAAAGAGACAGTAAAAACTTTTCCGAAGTCTACCTTTTATGATTTGGAACAACAGTTTACCCAGTTGGGAATAGGCCAGGCGTTCATTACCGTATTGAATGAAAAAGGAATTCCTACCGAAACCGTATTGACCCATTTGGCACCACCGGCTTCGCTGATGGGCCCGTTGACTGAGGCAGAGTACAAAGCGCACTTGAGTCAATCGGAGATGTACAAGAAATACCAGGAGACGATCGATCCGCAAAGCGCCTTTGAGATGCTGAACGAGCGCATCCAATCTGCCGAGCAAAAAGAAGAAGCGGAGAAAGAGGAAAAAGCGGCAGCTGCCCCAGCACCCAAGTCATCACGCGCAGAAAAAAGTACGTTTGAAGAAGTGATTAATTCACCCATCACCAAACAGATTGGAAAAGAACTGGTGCGCGGTGTGTTTGGCATGCTCTTCGGTACTACACCGAGAAGGACCACCTCGAGAAGGAAATGGTAGGATCGGGTAGGAGGTAAATTAATTCAGTACGGAGCTCTCTTGCACGTGCAGGGTGCGATCTTGCACTTACACAATACGAAATGAAAGTTGCCGGATGCGGTCTTGCAACTGTACGGTTCAATCTTGCATTTCTACGGTACGAAATGAAAGTTGATCGATGCTCTCTTGCTTGTGGACGGAACGATCTTGCATTTACACAGTGCGAAGTGAAAGTTGGCTGATGCGCTCTTGCTCGTGCAGGGTGCGCTCTTGCATCTCTGCGGTGTGAAATGAAAGTTGACGGATACGCTCTTGCAACCGAATGGTCTGAAATGATAATTGACTGATCCGTTTTGTCTGTCAATTGTTACTTTTGCAGTGGGGAGACTGCTCCCCTTTAAACACGAAGGAAATTCATGTCGATCGAAGAGAAGGTAAAGTTAGTAGAAGGTGTTTTCGATCAACTGGATCAACAGATTGCTGCGTTTCAAAATGCTACTTCGCTCCATTGCAAGTGGGGCTGCGGCAAATGTTGTTACAAAGCCGATATCGAAGCGACTATTCTGGAATTTTTGCCTTTCGCCTTTTATCTTCATCAGCAAAATCAGGCGGAGCAATGGCTTGACAATCTCCGGGAAACCGATTCTTCGATCTGTCTGATCTTAAACCCCACACAAAACGGAGCCGGGCTTTGCTCTCAATACAAACATCGGGGATTGATCTGTCGCCTCTTTGGCTATTCGGCCCGCACCACCAAATATGGTAAACCCGAACTGGTCACCTGCCAGATCATTAAAACAGAACAACAAGAAAATTTTGAGAAGGCGGAAAGAGCCATCGAACAAGGGTTGGAAGTGCCGGTGATGAGCAACTTTTACATGCAGTTGCATAGCATCGACTTTGAGCTAACACGTGATTTTTTTCCGATTAACGTGGCCATGCGCAAGGCCATCGAAACCGTATTGCAGTATTATGCCTATCGGTGAAGTAGGTGAAGCAGCGTTTGACCGATTTTAGGTAATTCTTGTAGCCGCTGTTCTAGGCCCTTGAGCTTAGAAAGAGGAAGAGAAGTGGAAATTTGAAGATTTCCACCGGCCAAAATTGCAAGGCTGATGAATGCCACACCTAAACCTACTCCCAGCATCCAATTCTTGTTGGCCTTCTTCATACCTCTTTTTGATTTCATTTTGACAGTTCTACTAGCTCAGGAACTTATTTTTCAGTCCTTTCGTATCTAATTACTCAGTTGGCATCCAAAGGTTACATTTTCGCCTTAGCAGACATCCAATCGAGATTAATTTCTGGTAGATTTGTTGCTGTAACAGGGTTAGAATTACAAAACGGATTCGATTTATTTAAATAACTGGGTTATGATCAAGCTAAGATGGTTCGCTCTATTGTTTATAGCAGTCGCTGTGACATCCGTAAAGGCCCAGGAAGGCGGTCCGGTGAAGTGGATGACCTTTGAGGAGGCGGTAGCCAAAGCCAAGGTAGAGAAGAGAAAGCTGTTTATAGACGTTTATACCGATTGGTGCGGCTGGTGCAAGGTGATGGATAAGAACACTTTCTCGGATCCTCTGATTGCAAAATTGTTAAATGAAAAGTTCTATCCTGTAAAGTTAGATGCCGAACAAACGGGGGACATTGTGTTTAATGGCACTACGTTTAAATTCGTTCCTTACGGGAATAAGGGCACCCACCAATTAGCTGCAGCTTTGCTTAATAATCAATTAAGCTACCCGACTGTGACATTCTTGGAAGACGATTTCACAGCGGTTTACCCCATTCCCGGCTATCGAAAGCCGGAAGAATTCCACCCATTGCTGATCTTCTTTGCCGAAAATCACCACAAAAAAGGTGCTGATCAATATGCGGAGTTCTTAAAGACCTACAAATCGCCCTATGCCACGGTGCCTGCCGCTGCCGGGTCGGGTAAGTAGTAACACAAGGGCATTAAAAAAGACATCTAAAACTCACAAATTGATCTTAGATTTGCCAAATAGATAGTTTGGCACAAATATGGTTTACTATCTAGTAATCCAAATCCATTGATTGTGAAACGATACGTATTCCTCCTCTTTTTGGCTGCTGCGTGCAGCCCGGCTGCCAAGGCTCCCAGCAAAACCGATCCTAAAAATGTGAAGCCCGAATGGCTCACGTATAAGCCCGATCAGTCTTTTTACTACATCGGCATTGGTAAAAGCACCAAAAATGGCACCAACAACTATTTGCAGGAAGCCAAAAAAAGCGCGTTGGAAGATCTAGTGTCTGAGATCAAAGTCAACGTATCATCTTCCTCGGTGCTCAGTCAAATTGATGCTAATCAAGAGTTCAAAGAAAAGTACGAGCAGATCATTCAAACTACCGCTGCCGATGAGATTGAAGAATTTGAGCAAGTAGACTCGTGGCAAGATGAGCGCAACTATTGGGTGTACTATCGCCTGTCTAAGCAGCGCTATAAAGAGATCAAAGAAGAGCAAAAGCGCAATGCCGTTTCCATTAGTTTGGATTTTTTCAGCAAAGCGAAGCAAGCCGAACGCAATGGTGATTTGGTGTTGGCGTTGGGATTTTATTACCAAGGATTCCGCGCCATCCAAAAGTATTTAGGTGAACCCATCCGCATTGATTTTGAAGGTAAGGAGATCTTGCTAACCAGCGAAGTGGTGGCCAGCATGCAAGTGGTTTTAGATAAGATGGATATTTCAGTGAAGCCAACTGAGATTGCGTTGAACCGGAGAGTTTCAGTGAGTGAGCAATCCATCATCGCCAAGGTGATTGAAAAGGCCACTAAAAAGCCGATTGCGGATTTGCCCTTACGGGCCGATTTTGAAAAGGGAGCGGGCAACGTATTTCCAACCTACAAAACCGATGCGGCAGGTGCGGCTAAAATCTTGTTGACTAAGATCAGCTCACGCGATTTGGAGCAGACGGTGGCTATTAAAGTAAACCCGCTCAGCTTTGCAGGCCCTTCGGCCACCAAAATTGATTCACTCGTGGCTTTGAAAATGGTGGTGCCTCGTGCTACTTTATTATTAAAGGTTCAGCGTCCGTTGGTTTATTTGAATGCCTCCGAAAAAAGCCTCGGTACCGTGAAAAGCAGTTTGCAGATTTCTAACCGGATCAGAAACTACCTGACCAACGCAGGTTTTGAGTTTACCGATGACAAGAAAAAAGCGGAGCTTTCGTTAACTGTTGAAGCCAATTCTGAGAAGGGGGCAGTTTCAGGAAGTATATATATTACCTATGCGACTACCGTGATACGGGTAGAGGCGGTAAAGGACAATAAAGAAATCTACGCCACTACCTTAGATCGTATCAAAGGTTTTAGCCTAGACTATGAGCGCTCCAGTCAGGAAGCCTATAATAAGTCGCTGGAAGTGCTCGAAAAAGAGAAGTTGCCGGAGCTCTTGAACTCGATTTTGCAATAATTAGGCACTTTTTTAAAAAAATGTCGTTTATAAAAAGTAAATAAAAGAGAATGGCCTATTAATTGCATTGATTATCTTGCTAACCAAATTAATAATTGATATGAAAAGAATCGCGAATCTTTCCCTTGTTTTAGTAGCCGTAGCTGCTGCCTTTATCGGAGGATGTAAAAGTAAAACTCCTCCTACACCGGACGGAGAGAAAGAAGTGGTAGTGCCTTGCTCAGGTCCTGACTTCTTTACCAATGCAAAGGTGTTTCGTGCCAACTCTATTGGCGAAAGCATGGATCAGGTAACGTCTAAAAAGAAAGCGTTGACCAATGCACGTAACGAACTGGCACAATCTATTCAAACGACTGTAAAAACCGTAACGGATAACTATACCAACTCTCGTTCCATGAATCGCAAAGAAGAATTGGAGCAAAAATTTGAGAGCTTAAACCGCGAGGTAGTAGAACAAACTTTGCAAGGTGTAAGAACCATTTGCGAGAAGTTAGTTCAAACTAAAGATGGTAACTACAAAACCTATATCGCTATCGAGCTTTCAGCTGACGAATTGGTGAAGCAATACAACCAACGCCTTTCTACGGATGATCGCTTGAAAATCGACTACGATTACGAGAAATTCAAGGAAACATTCAACCAAGAGATGGAGAAAAGAAAAAGCGGTAACTAATCGCTCAATCACTTAAAACGAAAATCCCGATCCCTAAAATGGTCGGGATTTTTTATTTTTGAATATGGCTGGATATTCAGGAACACCTTTGCAAAAGAAGCTGGGCATGAAAGCCGGAAAGGCTTATATCTATTCAGAGCCCGCCACCTACTGGGATGCTGTTGCGCCTTTGCCCGATGGTTTTACCCGCAGTACCAAACCCGCAAAAGAAAGCCTCGATTTTGCGCACGTTTTTGTGAAGGAAAGCAGCGTGTTTGAAAAAGAGTTTTTGAAAGTGAAAAGTTGCCTGAAGAAAGATGGTTCCTTCTGGGTATCGTGGCCCAAAAGAGCCTCCAAAGTACCCACCGATCTGGATGAAAACATCATCCGCGATTTCGGCTTGGCAAATGGTCTGGTCGATGTCAAAGTATGTGCTGTAGATGAGGTATGGTCGGGCCTCAAATTTATGTTTCGACTGAAAGATCGCTAGTATAAAACTACTTCCAGTTGGCAGGATCCAAACGCCATGATTTTACATAAATCAGTTGTTGCTCATCCAGCGTGTTTTTGTCGACCGCCTCTTGCAACAAATGATTGAAGTCGCTGAGGCACACCAACGACACATTTTCTTGGGCAAAGCTTACTTCACTTTGTTCAAAGCCATAGGTAAAAATGGCCACCATACCGCTAATGTGAAAACCTGCTTCGCGCATGGCCTGAGCGGCCTTCAGTGAACTGCCTCCGGTTGAAATCAGATCTTCCACTAAAACGGCCTTTTGGTTTTTAACCACCTTGCCTTCAATCAGGTTGCCCATGCCGTGTTCTTTGGGCTTAGGGCGCACATAAACGAAGGGAAGGCCCAATGCCTCGGCCACCAATGCCCCTTGTGGAATGCCCGCAGTAGCTACTCCGGCAATGCATTCGGCCTCCGGAAAATTCTCTTTAATGGCCTGCGCCAAACGCTCTTTGATAAAGGTGCGAATAGTAGGGTAGGAGAGCGCCAGCCGGTTATCACAATAGATGGGCGATTTCCAGCCCGAACTCCATGTAAAGGGATTTTTATGATTAAGTTTGATGGCTCCTATTTCTAACAGCTTAGAAGCAACCATACGTGCGGTACTTTCTTGAATTTTAATTTTACTCATGCGGCAAATTTAGCCACGATTGCCCAAAACGCAGCAACGGATGTCGAAAAAAGGGAGGATTCAGTTTTTGTTGTCGTGGCAGTTGTCAGATTGCAAATTATTTATGTTTTTGCCAATGGAATCTCAGCTTTAAATACAGTTTTACGTAATGAATCTCTTTGTCAACGATATTCCCATTCGGATTTTAAAAGATGGGGAAAAGCCTGAGCCGGGTCACTTTAATTTGCAGATCATCGCTAGTTCAGAACCCATTACCAAAGCCAAGTTAATACACCATGTGTGGCTTGATCAGGCTACCCCGCGCGATATGGATGTGGTTTTTGATTTGATCAACTCGAAAGTTCCGATGAGTTTGTTATCATTAACGGTAACGGTGAAAGATTACGAAGCATTTAAGACTTACCTCAAGTCGAAATTTAAAATTATACATGCAGCTGGTGGACTCATTCGCAAGAAGGATAAGTTTTTGATGATCTACCGAATGAAGAAGTGGGATTTGCCGAAAGGCAAACGCGAAACCGGGGAGAAGTACAAAGAAACCGCAGTACGCGAAGTGGAGGAGGAGTGCAACGTGCGAGTAAAATTAGGAAAGAAGATTTGCACGACCTGGCACACGTACACCATGAACAAGAACAGCATGCTGAAGAAAACCAAATGGTACGATATGAACCTGGTGGACGACAGCAACAGCAAGCCCAGCTTGGAAGAAGACATTGAAGAATTGCGCTGGATGACACAAAAGGAAGTGTACCATGCGCTGGAGAATTCCTACAACTCCATCCGGTTTGTGTTCGAAGAACATTATCGGCAAAAAGCCTAATCTAACTGATAGGGGAGCAAGCCCGATACATCGCCTTTGTACTTGTGTACTTCGCGAATGATGGATGAGCTGATGGAGGCCAGTTGAGGAGTAGTAATCAGAAACACTGACTCTAAATTGGCGTTGAGGTATTTGTTGACCTGAGCAATGCTGTTTTCATACTCAAAGTCGGTGGTGTTGCGCAAACCGCGCAATAAATATTTAGCCCCGTTTTTCTTTGCAAATTCAGCCGTCAACTCGGCATAGGTTTCCACTTTTACATCCGGATAGTTGGCAAACGTTTCGCGGATTTTACCCACCATAAAGTCGATGGGAAAATAGCGTTGCGATTTTCCACTGTTGTAACCAATGCTGATAATGATTTCATCAAACAATTGGCGACCGCGCAGCACAATGTCTTCGTGGCCTTTGGTGAACGGATCAAACGATCCGGGAAAAAGTGCAACACGCTTCATAGCGCTCAGGCGGTTAATAAGTCAATGGAGTATAGATCGAAGAAATGATGTTCCTGCAACTCATCAAACAGGTAGCCGAACGTGAAATGTTTTGGTCGTTCACCAAAGCTTACATTTCGAACATATTTAACAAACTCCAGATAATGCGGTGAGTTCTTACCAATGTAACCCCACAATACCACTTCGCTGGTTTGCTGATCCATGTTCAGATTCTTCATCACCAGCATGATGTACTTGACGTAATCCGAAAACTGTTTAATTAAAAACTGATTGTAGAAAAGCAACTGTCCGCCTTTGAAAGCCAGAATGTGCAACTTAAAGCGATCTACATAGATATACAGGGGATGGCCATTGCTGTGCACACTTGCCGAAACGCCTTGAATCAAGGCAGATGATTGATGGAAGAAATGAATTTGTGTGTTTTGATAGATATCCTTCAACCATTCCACCAGCTCTCTCTGGGCGGCAAATACGGTGGTGATGTTGAGTGAGAGATTTTCGCAATGCATCACCACTTCCGTTTCCGGATCAATGGCGGCATTAAACTTAATGTAGTCAGCCGTTGCGCTGGATAAGAATAGGGTGGTTGGGATTTGGATGAACTTGCTATTCTTGATAGAGAACTTTACTTCTTTCCAAAATCCGGCCTGCAAAACGGGGTGAGCTTCGAAGAGCCCTTTGATCACTGCTAATTGTTCTGAATAGGAGTTAAGATCGTTTAAGATATAGTCTTCAAAAAAAAGTAGCCGTTGATCGCTCTCGGCAACAACGGCTACTTGAAAATCTCTGACTCCTATTTGAACCAACAATCGATATTGATGAAGTTTTTCTTCATCAAACCGATCATCTTTGATCTTTTTTAAAAGCTTATAATTGGCATTTAATGACACTCAGGAATAGTTTATTGGGATTCCCAATTACCTGATGTAGTTACATCTGTTTTCGAACCAAAATGCAAAGGCTTTCTGTTTTTAGCTTCATTGCTATCTTTTCTGGAAGGGTTGATAGGCTTCGGATCTTTTACTTCGATCACCTGAACCATCACACCATTTTTGTCTACTTTACCAACGCTGATATCAAACTTATAGCCATCTCCTCCGGGTACTTCGGCCAGTTTCTTGAGATCTGTGTTGGGATCAAAAGTATAATCCCAGAAGCTCACCATAATATCGCCTTTCTTCACTTCATCCCCTACGGCAAATGCGCCTAGTTTGGTGATTACTCCTTGCTCTTGAAATGGAGGATCTTGTACTTTTCCATCAATTTTGATCAAGTAAGCTTTTTGGTTTTTAAGAATGCGATCACCTTCTTTTACTTTGAAGCCCATGAAAGTTCCGTTGTCAGCGGCATTCAATGTAAAGTTCTTTTTGAAGATTTTGTCTTTGGCGGGTGTATAACCTAATGTATCAAAGAATACTTTAATCTCTTCCTGACCGTATCCAACTTGTTTAATTTCCTCTCTGCGCTGAATATTAGGAACTTTGCCATTTTCAATAAAGTTGATCAGCGAATCCCAGTTAGAAGTATAACGTCTGTTAGCTTCCTGAAAAACGATTTCTGCTTCACGAATGAGTTTGAGGCGTGCAATAACAGCATCCTCGGTAGTTTTGATTAATTCACGTTCTTCGATGGTGCCTTGAACGCCTCTGTAAAGGCGGTAGGCCAGATAAGCACTAATGGCTATTAAGACAATAGTTAGGATTCTGTTCAAGTTCATGCGGTTACAGGTTTAGCTTGCAATTATAGATATTTTATATGGTTAAAAGCAATCAATTATAATTTAAAATAGCCGCTCAACAGGCTTATTTCACACTTTTGTTTGGGAATTCGGAAAATCCCATGAATCTCTTCACTCTTCAACTCATCCAACTGCTGCCATGTCAGAAAACCGACCTCTTGAATGATCTGGTCCGCACCCGACTCAGGGTCAAACCCTTTTTGAAGGTGCCCACCAATCACTTTCACCTCAAAAAACAACTCGATTGCATGAAGGGGTTCGTGTATAAATTCGCAAGCGAACAAAAAGTCACAAACTTCAATATCCAAACCGGTCTCTTCTTTAAATTCGCGCACTAGGCAATCAGGCACACTTTCACCTAATTCGACCCCACCACCCGGGGGTGCCCAGAAGTTACCATTTCTTAGACCGGCATGATTAACTAATAGAATCGAGTTGTTGTGTGTGCAGATCCCACAGGCACGCACCCGCAATCGATGAGCATAATTATTTTGAACCGATTCTTTCATAGCTCCGTATTAAAACTCAAAAATCTAATTTAGATTTATCCAATGAAAGCACCTGTACTGTTTCTTTGTTTCGCTTTTTCTTTTGCTATTTCCACCCTTGCCCAATCACAAACTGATGATAACAAAGGTGCGATTATTACCTGGGAAGTCACATCGTATGAATTTGGTGATATTTATAAAGGCGATAAAGTACAACACACCTTTAAGTTCACCAACACAGGCTCTTCACCACTTATTATCACTAACGTAGAAGTTACCTGTGGCTGCACAATCCCAAAGGGCTGGCCACGTGATCCGATCATGCCCGGAAACAGGGGCGAATTGCAGGTTCAATTTGACAGTTCAGGAAAATTTGGAAGGCAAAATAAAGTGGTGACGGTGGTATCCAACTCCCGATATGGCAATAGCCAGATCACTTTTTCGGCCAACGTGCTTGAAAAGAAGAATTAACCTTTCGATTGGTTTCGATAAATCGCAAAAGCCATCAAAGTCCAAGCTGCCAAAAAGCACACACCCCCTAAAGGCGTAATCAATGCCACCCGTGTAGTATTGAAAATCGCCATCACGTAAAGACTGCCACTAAACAACCCAATTCCTACAACAGACATCCATGCGCTGGCCCTCCAAAAGCGCGAGTAAAATGTTGGATACAATGCACCTAAAACCAGAAGTTGAAAGGCATGATAGAAATGATACCGCGTGGCTAACTCAAACGTGTCCACCCGACCGTTTTCTTGCAACAAAGGCTTCAGTGCGTGTGCCCCAAAAGCTCCCATTCCAACGGCAACACCGGCCAATATAGCTCCGGCAATCAGAATTCGTTTTTGTGTAAACATACTGATCTGTTATTGGGGGTAATTTCGCTCACCAAAAATGGTAGAGCCAATTCGTACCAAGGTGCTTCCTTCCTGCATGGCGAGTATATAATCGGAGCTCATGCCCATCGATAGTTCTTTCATGGAGATACCGGGTGGAAGCTGTTGTTGATTCAACTGATCAAACAACTTTTTCAGGCTATTAAATTCATTTCGGATTTGTTGTTGATCTTCAGTGAGAGTGGCCATTCCCATCAAACCTTGAATGGAAACGTGTGTGAAATGGGCGGGAAACTGATTGACCAGATTCAAAACCTCTGTCTCATCCAAACCAAATTTGGTCTCTTCTTTGGCAATATAGACTTGTAACAGGCAGGGAATCACGCGATTGATTTTTTTGCCTTGCTTGTTGATTTCCTCTAATAATTTAATGCTGTCCACTGAATGGATCAGTGAAACGAAGGGCGCGATGTATTTCACCTTATTCGTTTGCAGATGGCCAATCATGTGCCACTCAATGTCTTTGGGCAGAGCTTGGTATTTTGCCTCCAGTTCCTGTACTTTATTTTCACCAAACAAACGCTGGCCGGCCTCGTAGGCTTCCATCAGCATCTCGTTGGGTTTCGTCTTACTGACGGCAATGAGTCGGCAACCGGGCAGAAGGCTGTCGTTTACTAACTTTATATTACTTTTAATGCTCATTGTTTAACTTGGATCGCGATTTAGCGTACCCCAATAATTTAGCGTAAAGTTATGGCCATACTTGGAACGTTGCTCAAAAAAGGAATAAAACTTCGGGAGACACTGCAGCAGGAGTACTCATCGCCTTTAGAGCTACAAAAGAATGAATTGAAAGAGTTGATGATTGCTGCCAGTGGCACAGAGTTTGGCAAGTATTACGATTTTCCTAAAATCCTTTCCAAATTCAAAAAAGGAGGACACGCTTTTTACACTTCGTATAAAGCTTCGGTGCCTATTCATGATTACAATAAGATCTACAAAGACTGGTGGCAGCTTTCGCTGAAAGGCGCCAAGAACATTGCCTGGCCAGGGCGTATCAAATATTTCGCATTAAGTTCCGGCACTTCCGAATCGGCTTCCAAACATATTCCGGTAACGAAAGAAATGACCAAGGCCATTCAGAAGACCAGCATTCGTCAAATCATTTCTCTGTCTAAATACGATTTGCCACCTCGTCTTTTTGAAGCAGGTATTTTGATGATTGGCGGAAGTACCCATCTCAATAAAAAGGGAAACTTTTTTGAAGGTGATTTGAGTGGCATACAGGCAGCTCGACTACCATTTTGGTTTCAGCACTTTTATAAACCCGGTAAGAAGATCGCAAAAAGCAGAAACTGGGATAGCAAGCTCGATGAAATTGTGGCAAAGGCCAAAGACTGGGACATAGGTATAATTGTAGGCGTTCCGGCCTGGATTCAGATTTTGCTGGAGCGAATTTTGAAACACTACAAAGTGCAACACATCCACGACATCTGGCCTAATTTATTGGTGTATGTTCACGGTGGTGTATCGATCGATCCTTACCGCAAAGGTTTGGAAAAACTGATGGGCCGGCCAATCTATTTTATTGAAACGTACTTGGCCTCCGAAGGCTTCATTGCTTATCAGGCGGTGCCTAAGCATAAGTCGATGCGACTGGTTTTGAACAATGGTATTTTCTATGAGTTTGTTCCATTTGAAGAAAAGAACTTTTTCCCTTCCGGGGATATCAAACCCGATGCCGAAGCGGTATTGATTGATGATGTGGAGGAGGGCAAAGAATACGCCTTGTTACTTTCTACTTGTGCTGGTGCGTGGCGTTATCTGATTGGCGATGTGATCAAGTTTACCTCGATTGAAGAATCGGAGATTGTCATTACGGGGCGCACTAAACACTTCCTGAGTTTGTGTGGAGAACATCTTTCCGTAGATAATATGAATAAGGCATTGGAGTTGGTTTCCAATGAATTGAATATTGAAATCAAAGAGTTTACCGTAGCCGGTATTCCGCACGGCACTTTGTTTGCGCATCAATGGTATGTAGGCACGGATGATAAAGTAGATGCCAATGTATTGAAAGAGCGCATCGATTTTCATCTGAAAGAATTGAATGACGATTACGCAGTAGAGCGCAGCGCTGCCTTGAAGGAAATCTTTGTTCAGCCGTTGCCGTTACATAAGTTTTATGACTGGATGGAATCAAAAGGAAAAGTAGGTGGGCAGAATAAATTTCCACGAGTGATGAAAAATGCGCAGTTGGAAGAATGGAAAAATTTTATCGCCCAATAATTTCCGATGGAGATAGTTCTTAATGGAGTAAAATTTGGCGTAGTTCTCGCCTTTTTAATCGGCCCCGTTTTTTTTACGATCATTCAAACCAGCATTGAGCGCGGGTTTTGGAAAGGTGCTTTGGTGGCCCTTGGAGTTTCTGTTAGCGATACATTGTATGTGGCGATTTGCTATTTAGGTCTGTTTCAATTCTTGAGCGAACCGAAGTTCCGTACAAACATGGCCTATGCAGGGGGTGCTATATTGATTTTGTTTGGACTCTATCATTTGTTGATCAAAAGCCGGAAAGCACATGTAGTAACAGTACAAACCGTGAATGAGAATCGATCATTCAAATATTTCTTAAAAGGATTTGTGATAAACGGAGTGTCGCCCATGGTGCTGATTTTCTGGGTAGCAACACTCAGCATGGCCACGGTGGAGATGGGCTACTCAGATGGTTGGGAGTTGTTACTGTTCTTTTTAACCCTCTTGCTCACGGTGTTAGCGACTGATGTGATTAAAGCATACTTGGCCGGCAAATTGCGATCATTGATTACCCATCGGTTTTTGATTATCATGAATGTAGCTGTGGGTGTGTTCTTGATCATTTTTGGGATTCAGTTATTGCTGAAGGCTAAAACTGCATTTGAAATCTTCCATTAACTTGTTAAATAGCTGTTAACGACAATTTAAAATAGCTTGAATAGGACTTATAAGTTCCTATTAATCAACTGGGCAGCAGCAAGGAAGCAACTTTTCTACCCAAAATAGAGTTATATTTGCATCGTGAGGAAAGTAGGATCTATATTGGTTTTATCTCTTTACTTGTTGCTATCCATAGGAATAGGGAAGTCGACTCATTTTTGCATGGGTCGCGAGAGGCATTCTTCGCTCTTTTCATTTGAATCTAAAAAATGTGCTTGTTCTATTTATCAATCAGCAAAAGTCAAGGCTTGCTGCGAAGATGAAACGGAGTTAGTTAAGATCGACAACGATCAGGTACATTCTTCTTCAACCGATTTATCAGCAACAGAATGGAGTTTACTTCCAGTCATCACGTTTGAATTAACGACCCCCATTTTATCAAAGGATGTTTCTTCACAGGTTGTTTCTTACAATCTGCCTCCTCCCAAGGTTCCTATCTACCAACTTGTGTGCAGTTGGAAAGTAGGTGATTTGAAAGCGTAATTTTTTATTCAGGTTTTTCAAGAACCTGTTGAAGTTATTGTTTTAATTCAAATCAAGTAATCAACATACATTATGAAATTCAAAATAGCATTAGTAGGCTTCATTGCCTTCATTTCTATCAGCGCATTGGCGCAATCAAAAGTAGTTACCGCTACCATCAAGGTTTATGGCAATTGCATCATGTGCAAAAAACGAATTGAAACAGCCCTTGATTATAAAGGAATCAAAAAAGCAGAGTGGAGCCCCAAGACGAAAGAATTGGTAGTAGTTTATAATTCTGATAAAATCACCGAAAAGAAAATCCACGAATTAGTAGCGGCTGCTGGTCATGACACGGATTTGGTAAAAGCCAAAGAAGAGACATATGCTTCCTTGCCGTTTTGTTGCTTGTATCGCGATCACGATCATAATGGCACCATCGATTAAGTATGAAAACAAAAATTGTTGTAGCTATTTTAATAGCGATGACTTTTTCGATTTCATCTTATGCGCAGAAGTTGATGGGATTGGTGGTTGAAAAAGATAATCAAGGGAAAGATCAGCCGGTAGCTGGTGCCAATGTCTATTGGCTGGGTACCACGAAAGGAGTTTCCACCAAAGAGAATGGAGTCTTTCTAATCGATCGTACACCGGAATCCAAAAAGTTAGTCATCAGTTTTGTAGGCTATCGCTCGGACACAGTAGACGTTGCGGATCAACAAGGCAATATTAAAGTTGAATTGCAAACGGATCAGTACTTGCAGGAAGTAGTAGTAGAAGGATGGAAGCCTACCAGTAATGTGAATCTGGCTTCGGGGATTAATGTGATTGAGATGGACGAGAAAGAATTATTCAAAGCAGCCTGTTGCAATCTCTCTGAGAGCTTTGAAACCAACCCGTCTGTCGATGTAGCCTTTACCGATGCCATCACCGGCACACGTCAAATTCAAATGCTGGGATTATCAGGGCCTAATACCATGATCTCTTTGGAAAACATGCCGGGTGTGCGAGGACTTGCCTCCAGCCAGGGTATTCAATTTATACCGGGAACATGGATTAACTCCATTCAGGTTACAAAAGGTGTAGGGTCTGTGGTGAATGGCTATGAAAGCATTGCCGGACAAATCAATGTGGAATTGAAGAAGCCGCAAGAGAGTGATAAGCTCTATGTGAATGGCTACATCAACCAATCTGCCCGTATGGAGACGAATGTGATTGTTACTTCGCAAGTCACCAAAAAATGGGCCACTACTTTTCTGGTGCATGGAAGTGCCCGTCCGTTGGAGATGGATCAAAACAACGATTCATTTCTCGATTTTCCGAAAGGCAACCAAGTGAATTTGATTAACCGCTGGGTGTACAATTCCGGTAACGGCTGGTTGGGGCAATTCAGTTTGAAATACCTGACTGACTTAAAGCAAGGAGGGCAAACCAATTTTGATCCATCGCGGGATAAGTTTACGACTAGTCGCTATGGTTTTGAAATCAATACAGACCGCTATGAATTCACCGGAAAATTAGGCTATCAGTTTCCGGACAAACCCTACAAGAGTTTTGGATTACAGGTAAATGCACTAACCCACCAGCACCGCAGTTACTTTGGATTAACTCAACACAATGCAGATGAAAAATACGGCTATGCAAATTTTATTTATCAATCCATCATAGGCGATACCTTTCATAAATTTAAGATGGGCGTGAGCTTGGTATATGATGATTACAACGAATCACTTGCGCGTGTCGATTTAGTGGGAACATCATTTCAATTCAATCGCACGGAAGTTGTGCCGGGTGTATTTTATGAATATTCGTATGATGACTTAAAAAAGTTTTCGCTCATAGCCGGTATTCGAGTTGATCAGCACAATTTGTTTGGAAGCATCGTTACGCCTCGTCTTCATTTAAAATACAACTTGACGGAGACAACCACGCTGCGTGCTTCGACCGGATCGGGAACACGGGTCGCAAATATTATTACAGAAAATTCGGGCTTCCTAGCTTCTAGCCGTAGTCTGGTTCTGCCAAACAGTAAGCCAGATAAAGCGTATGGTTTTAGCCCAGATCAGGCATGGGTATATGGTTTTAATTTCAATCAGGAATTTACGCTGGATTATCGGCCGGGAAACTTTAGTCTCGATTATTTCTTGACTGATTTTCAAAATCAAGCTGTGGCCGATTGGGATGTTGATCCCACTAAACTCACCTTCTATTCGCTGAAAGGAAAATCCTTTTCACATAGCATACAGGCACAGGTAGATTATCAAGTGGCGCGAAGATTTGATGTGCGCCTGGCTTATCGATGGCTGACGGTAGAAACGGATTACTTAAGTGGGAGAGCGCAACGTCCTTTAGTGCCGCGCGATCGCGCATTTATCAATCTGGCTTACAAAACTAAAAATGGCTGGGCATTTGATTATACAGTTACACGCGTAGGTGAGCAACGAATTCCCAATACGACCTCGAATCCAGCTGTTTACCGGCTACCTGCTTTTTCTTCACCCTTCGTAATGATGAATGCACAAGCTACGAAAGACTTTGGCGATCGGTGGAGTGTATACTTGGGCATTGAAAACATCACCGACTATAATCTTGCCAATCCAATCGTTGCAGCTACAGAGCCATTCAATACCTACTTTGATAGTTCGATGGTATGGGGGCCGGTGTTTGGAAGAATGTGGTATGCCGGTTTTCGCTACCGCGTGAAGTAGTTAATCTTGAAGAATGTTGCTGAGAAATGATGACTTGAGCAACAACCAGAGCAAGAACAGAACCAAAGCCCATTTCAAATAAATAAAGTAGAAATCAGAGGTGTCCTTAAAACGACTCTCTTTGATTTCTGCTTTTTCATATTGATCGATGCGTTTGAATACACTTACCAACGCTTCGTTATCGGTAACACGGAAAAATTCACCTTTACCGATTTCAGCAATTTTGCGCATGGTTGTTTCGTCTATGGAATTTTCAACCATTTGTGGGCGCCCAAAAAAGTCTTTACCAAATGGCACCATTCCTTCTTTGCCTACTACAATTGTATAGATTTTAATATTGTACGCATCCGCTAATTCAGCCGCTGTTATAGGATCGATATTACCGGCTGTGTTGTCACCATCACTGATTAATATACACACTTTAGATTTTGATTCCGATTCGCGCATGCGGTTGGTCACCACCGCCATGGCACTACCAATTGCGGTGCCTCGCGATTCAATCATCTCAAAGGAGATGTCATTCAGGTATGATTGTAACAAATCATAATCAGTCGTAAGCGGTGCGAGTGAGAAGGCATCACCCGAAAAAACTACTAACCCGATGCGATCTTGTTTTCGGCCTTTGATAAAGTCGCGCGCCACATCTTTGGCAGCTTCCAATCGGTTGGGTTTAAAATCTTCAATTTGCATGGATTGAGAAATATCCAATGCAATCATGATGTCAATACCTTCTGTCCACTGTTCTACTTTTTCATTTGTTTTTTGTGGACGTGCTAATGCCACCAACAAGAGTGCAAGCACCAGCGCCAAAACAATTTCAGGCAATAACCGAATCAAATTAACGGGCGAACTTTTTAAATCACTCTTAGTGAGAGCCACCGGCAACTTCTGATTAAAATAATAACGCGTCAACCAACGGATGATAAAAAGAAGCGGAATGCCGAATAAGCCATACAATAGCATCTGATTCTCCCACGTGAACCCTTTTAACACGGTAGGAGTAAACCATTCCGGTGAATACCACGGATCGATCAGACTATCCATTTTTTATCTCTTCTAATTTTTTGAAATACTGATCTTCGCTATAACTCTTCAGGTTGGCAAACAAACCTTTCCCTTGCGATTGTTGCGCATAGATCATCCGGTCAATGGCCCAAAGCGATTCCATCAAACGCGGATCGGATTCGTATTGGCTTATCTCTTTGGTGGTGAACTTGGTGTACGGTCGCCCCAGCAAATCTTCGATATATTTTTTCCAGATGAAGAGCGCGGTTTCTGCAGATTTAGCGGAGCCATCGGATTCGCTGCGTTCGATCCACTGATTGAAATTTTCTAAGAAGGCCAGGTGTTTTTTTGTCAAACGCTTGCGCTGAAAATGATTTCGGATTCGCCTTCCAAATACCAACCAGATGATCACCAGCACAACGATAATGATGCCACCAATAATTGAGAGCAATGGATAATTCAGCAACCACGAAACATTCCAATAATTCGTGTTGGTCTTCAATGGAATTTTTGCCAACTGTGTCGAGTCGGGCAGATTTTCAACCGTCTTATCAAAAATGACGGTATCAGTAATGGGAACCACTCGTGTGCAGTCTTGGTCTTCGACTACAAAAACCGGGAGGCTTAACGTTTGTAAACTGTCTATTTCAAATGTAGTGAGCTTGTAGATGACGCTGTCGTAGCTGATGCCGTCTTTGGTAACGGTAGGAACGTAGTTCTTTTTAAGAAATTCAAAAGGAGCGAAGGAGTAGCTGGAGTCGGGAAACAAAACCGTTTTCTTTTCCGGATAGCGGGCACTGAGGTAGTAGGAGATAGGCTTCCCGATTTGAATACTGTCGGCAGAAAAATGGCCGCGTACTTTAACCTCTTGCGCAGAAGAAAAGATAGACACCAACAGGCACGCACTTAAAACGAGTATTCTACTAAACACTTTTAAACGATTTATTCCTCATCTTAAATAACTTGAGCAACTTCGGAACATAGTCCTCATTGGTGTCAATGGAAATGAAATTGATTTGATGTTTGCGGCTGAAACTCGCCAACTCTTCCTGGCGTTGACCATGATGCGAAGCAATGGCTTCCCGAAATCCGCCAAACGAAGTATTCACCCACATGGTCTTCCTGCTCTCTTTGTCGAGCACCGGAATAATCCCCAGTTTCGGCAACTGTGTTTCGCGCTTGTCGCTGATTTTGATAATGACCAGGTCGTGCCTGCGCGCCAGCGATTTCAAATTGTGGTAATAACCCTCGTCAATAAAATCGGAAATCATCACAATCACGCTTCTGCGCTTGATCGAGTTGAGCGCAAAAGAAATGGCTTTGCTTAAATTTGTTTTGAGCGATTTTGGCTGCAGCTTCACAATGTTGTAGATAATATCGTAGGCTTGCTGCATTCCTTTTTTAGGTTTGATGAATTTCTCCCGTTCATCGGAAAAACAAATCAACCCGATCTGGCTCGATTCTTTAGCACCTGACAATGCCAGCACGCCACACACTTCCTTGCCAATATCTACTTTGGTTTTACCGGGGCTGCCAATTTCTTGCGAAGCACTGACATCCAGAATAAAGAATATGGTTTGCTCTTTTTCTTCTTTGAAGGTCTTTACGAAGGTGCCATGCCCTTTGGCAGACACGTTCCAGTCGATGGTGCGGATATCATCGCCATACTGATACGGGCGAACATCATCAAATTCTAAACCCGTGCCCTTAAAAATGGAATGAAAATCACCCTGCATCTGGCTATTCACAGCCTTGCGGATTTGGATTTCGTATTTTTGCAGCTTTTTAAGAAGTTCTTTCACACCGAGTATCCCTGTCAAACGGCAAAAATAAGAAATATGGTTAATTTCGTGCCGGTTGTTTTACGTGAAAGGATAAGATTATGGACATGCGCAGAAGACGGAAGATGAAGAGAATGGCTTGGCCGGTCAGGCTAATGCCTGTGATTGGCTTATGGGTTTTAGTGAGCTGCGCAGCGCCTAAAAAGGAACTACCTGCGGGGGTGTTGACACAACCTCAACTTAATTCTTTTTTGATTGAAATGTACGTGGCCGAAGCGCATCTCGAAGCCCGCTCATTGCCGAAAGATTCCGCCATCAAGATTTTTATACCCTACGAAGAAAAATTGAAGAGCAAATTTGCCATCAGCGATTCTACGTTGAAGAAAACCTATGTGTATTATCTCGAAAACCCTAAGGATTTAGAGGCCGTCTACGATGCGTTGATTGATTCGCTCAGTTTGAAGGAGCAAAAAACGGTGAAAGATTAATCTGCGGTATGATTTTTCCGAAGGAATTTGAAAGTAAAATTGGGTTTGACCAAATCCGACAGCGGCTGCAGGATTTCTGCCAAAGTTCGTTGGGTATGAAGCGCGTAAACGAAATGCGTTTTTCGTCCAATTTTGTCTTTGTTAAGAAGCTATTAGAGCAAACAGTCGAATACCAAAAAATTCAGCAGAGCGGTGCTCCGTTTCCTGCATCTCACTTTTTTGATCCCAGCGATCTGTATCCTACAATAGCTATTGAAGATAGTTTTATAGAAGAGGAACCTTTACGGGAAATTGTACTCTCTTTACAGGCAATCTTGGATTGCAAAGAGTATTTGAACAAAGCAGCAGAGTTGTATCCGCAGTTGAGTCAGATGTCTGCGCAGCTTACCCTTTCACCGGCCATGGTTAAAATGGTCGCATCGAAGTTTGATGATGCCGGCAAGCTTCGTGACAATGCCAGTCCGGAGTTGGCCCGCATCCGCAAGCAGTTAAAAGATGAGGAGGGCAAAGTGCGTAGACTTACCGACCAACTTTTTCGGCAAGCGGTAGGGCAGGGCTGGGTGCCTGAAGGCGCATCGCCTACCATTCGTGAAGGAAGAGTGGTGATCCCTATTCTGGCGGAGCACAAGCGCAAGATGAAAGGCTTTATCATGGATGAATCGGCCACCGGCCAAACCATTTACATGGAACCCAGCGAGGTGTTGGAAGCCAATAATGAGATTCGTGATTTGCTGCATGCCGAGCGGAGAGAGTTGATTCGTATTCTGCGTGAGTTGACGACTCAATTGCGATTGAATTTGCCGGATGTTCAGCAAGCATTTTCTTTTTTGGCCACCCTCGATTTCATTCGGGCCAAAGTGAGATTTGCTTCGGAGATTGAAGCTACCCTTCCGCAACTCAAAGAACATTCGGATTTGAATTGGATGCAGGCGCGCCATCCATTACTGCACCTCACGCTCCAAAAGTCGAATAAGAAAGTCGTACCCTTGGATATTGATCTGACTTCGGATAATCCCTTTCTGCTGGTTTCGGGACCGAATGCCGGTGGAAAATCAGTTTGCCTAAAAACAGTTGGTTTGATTCAATACATGGTGCAGTGTGGCTTGCTCGCACCCCTAGACGAGCGATCTACGGTTGGAATTTTTGAGTGCATTTTCCTGGACATCGGTGATCAGCAGTCGATGGAGAATGATTTGAGTACCTACAGTTCGCATTTGCGAAACATGAGTTACTTTCTTACCCATGCGCAAGGTCGTTCGTTGGTTTTGATGGATGAGTTGGGCTCGGGCACTGATCCGAATTTTGGAGGAGGAATCGCGGAAGCCATTCTCGCCACTTTGGTGGAAAAGAAGGTGTGGGGCATCGCTACTACACACTATTATAATCTGAAGTTATTTGCGGAAAGCACGAGGGGCATTCGAAATGGCTCCATGCAGTTTGATACTAAAAATCTGGAACCGCTCTTTCGATTGGAATTAGGGAAACCGGGCAGTTCATTCGCATTAGAGATTGCGCGTAAAACGGGTCTTCCCCGGCAGACGATTGATCGCGCGGAACAGATCATTGGTAAGGAATTAATTGGTTTGGAATCGCTAATGAAAAATGTAGCGCAAGACAAACTGAACTTGGAAAAACGTCAGCGCGAGATTCAGCAAAAGGAAAAAGAGTTGAGTCAGGCACTCAACCGCTACGAATCGCTGGCGGACGAACTCGAGACCAAGAAAAAAGAAATCATCAACAAAGCGAAAACCGAAGCGGCCTACCTTTTAAAAGAAACCAATCGTGAAATCGAAAAGACGATTCGGCATATTCAGGAGAACAAAGCGAATAAGCAGGAGACCCGTAAAGTACGCACCGGCTTGCAGGAACTCGCTAAAAAAGTAGAGCCCGCTCAACCGGTAGTGGTAGCAACCACTCCGGTAGTTTTAAAAGTGGGCGATAAAGTGCGTATGATCGGTCAGGAAGTGACGGGTACCATTTTATCTATCAAGGGAAATTCGGTGGTCGTGCAGTTTGGTATCATTCAATCGCATTTGAAGTTAAATCAACTCGTGCGAAGTGATCTGGTGGAACCGTCAGCAACAAAATCAAAACGCACTTTTGGCGTAGACCTGATGAGCAAACAATCCACTTTTGTTCCAAGCCTCGATATTCGCGGCAAGCGGGTTGAAGAAGTGGCCCCTTTGCTGGAAGAGTTCCTGGACAATGCCATCTTGTTGAGTCAGGCGGAATTGAAAATATTGCATGGCAAAGGCGAAGGCGTGTTACGAAAGGTCGTGCGCGAGCAACTGAAGAAAGTGAAAGCGGTTGCTTCGGTGAAAGACGAGCACGTGGATAGGGGAGGCGATGGGATTACGGTGGTGGTATTAAAATAAAAAAGGCCGTCTCAAAAGACAGCCTTTTTTTAATGATTTGATCTGTTATCTATCGTTTAAAGCCGAGTGCGCTTCCACCGCATTTTCCGGCAGAACCATCAAATGTATATTGAATGTAGTAGATGCCGGTTGCATTGCAAGGATAGGCAATAGCCGAGATGAACTGACCATTGATTTTGCTCGTAGCTACTTTATTACGACCGCTGTCAAACAACGTAACAACGATTCCATCCGTAGCGGCACCATTGGCACACAGGTTAATCATATATTGAGTTCCTTTGGTGAAAACGTAGCTATATTCTACTTTATCTTTTGCACCGCCTTCACCGTCTACTTTATAGCTTTTCAGGAAGTTGAAACCCGAAGCCAGCTTAGGAATGCAGGCGTTGGCAAAATTGTCGGGGTTACACTGACCGTTCAAGTCAATGGATCCCACGCTAATCAGCGAAATGAATGTAAGAATGGAAAGAACCTTTTTCATATGTTTCAAGAATTCGAAAGTTAACTGATTATTTTGTTTCTTATTGAATTAGTCAAATTGCGGATTGCTTCCACATCTTGGTCTGTTATGTTAATGGTTGTGGTGCTATTGTCTTTGATTACCGCTACGCCATCTACAATTTCCATAGTCGACTCTTTATAGGTGTACGTAATGTTGATCTTGTCAAAAGCGCCTTTCAACTCTTCCATATCCTTCAATAAAGATGCCATATTTGCGTCATCCTTATAAAAACTCAACAAAAGCACAATTTGCTCCAAAATAATCTTCTGTTCACCAATTTTTTCTTGTAATTCTTTGTTTTTTGGGTCTTTTGCAGCGACCTGACAGGTAATTTGCATGGCCTCCACCCAACCCCCGATTAGTAAAAGGACGCTGAGATTAGCACGGCTTTGGGTCTGCAAATAATGGTTAATGCTGTTAAAATTCTGGGTTGTGATGAGCAACAATGAATCGAGGTTTTTGCTATTGGTAGCCAGGCGGCCAATGGTCTCAATATCAAAGAATTGTCCGATGTTTAAACCATCAGCCAGTGATTTGATGGAGGTGAGGTACTTTAAACCATCCTGGTTCTGTTCGTAGATATTGGTGTATCCCAAATCGGTACCATACACTCCCAAATTCAACGCCTTTTTGTAGTTGCTGTTGTATTTGGAAAGGTTTTCGGAGGTATTGAGAATAGCAGGATTATACTTAGTTCCGGATTCCTTCAGAAGAACGGAAATCTCTAAAGGGCTAGGGATTTGTTGCAAAATACTGCTGATTACTTCTTCATCAATGGTGGGGCCTGTTTTGGCAGAATCCAAGCTTTCCAGAAAGGCTTTCTCATCTGGTTTTTTAGATCCACAAGCTGTGATCAACAGCGCCATAAATCCAATAGCTACAAGTCTCATAACTTTTCTATTATTGTTTACAAAATTAAGAATTCAATCTTACCAAACCAATTATCACTTCTTGAAAGGAATGGTAACCTTCGTAGGTACATTCACTTTTCCGAACAAGTCAATCAATTTACGAAGCCATTCAAAGTATAGCGATATATAAAACAAGATCGCCATGACCCAAATGACCAACAAGTTAAACCAATAGGTGCTGATGCGTGCTCCCATTAAATTTTTCTCGGCTACAAAAAAAGCCGTGCGATAATCGAGTAAATGGGTAGGCGTTGGATCTTGGAAAATTGGATTGATTTGTTGAATCAGTTTCCCATTGTACTCCAACAAGCGTTCTTTCACGGTTACATTCTTTACAAGATCCGCCAGACTCTCATTGTAATAACGATTCTTTTCTTCGTTGATGTTTACACCGTTCTTCTCATCAAAGGCCATCCGCTTTTCGATCAGCAATACATTGTCATTGTAAATTTTTTGGTAGTGCTTGCGGTATTCTTCAATGTAATTATCAAATACGCCACCTCGAATCTTTGTATAGTTTTTGATCGAGAAGTCCTCTTCCAGATTCGCTTTTTCAAAGCCCGGTTTGAACGGTTCGTGCGTCAGTACTTCTCGGATGATGCCTAAATGGGAATTAATAATCTGTTTTACCGAATCGCTTTTTGTGTCGAGGTTTTGCAGAATGAAAAGATTTCTGCGCTTTAAGTCATCCGCGATAAAAGCTGCTTTGAAATCGGCTTTGGCCTCTTCCTTCTCGTAGTTAAAATAAGTAGCTTGGTATTCATTATTCTTAAACTGATCCGTAGCCAATGCCTCATACGCCCAGCGCGATGCCATCAAATCAGCAACTACCGGCACGCGGCCTTTGGTGGAAATCAAATTGTTCAGTTTATCGAAGTTGAAAAGCAAACCACTTAAGATCATTTGTGGAATGAGCAACAGCGGGATCATCACGTACACCGTTACGGCTGAATTAAATGCAGAAGAAATATTCAATCCCAAGACATTGGCAAAACAGGATGTTGTGAAAAGAACCAGCCAGAACGAAAATGTCATTCCATGAATCTCCAAAATCAGATTGCCCAAAATCACGAATGTAAGTGTTTGGATAGCCGACAGAAGGAATAAGATCGAAAGCTTCGAAAGCAAATAGCTATTCCAACTGAGGTTGAGGAAAGATTCGCGTTTTAAGATTTTGCGGTCGCGGATGATTTCTTCGGCACTGACGGTTAAGCCCATAAACAAGGCTACGATGATCGACATCAGCAAGAAAGCCGGGAAATTATCATTGAAGCGGAATATGTATTCTCTGCCGCCCGGTGCGCTTTTGTATTTAATAATGAATGCAAGGATGGTGGCCAGCAAGGGCGCTTCCAGCAAGTTAATGAGCAAGTATTGCTTGTTGCTCAACTTCGACAGGAAGTCGCGGGTGGTGAAAACCGCAATTTGCTTCAGCTTGCCCGGTATATTTAATGTGCTGGGCGGTTCTTCTTTCACATCTTCAATGCGTGAAATCTTGAAACGCTCTTTATACATCTCATGCCATTGAGGCGGAGTCACTTTGCGCTTCGAGGTAGGCTGTCCATATTCATCGACAACTTTAGCCTCGATGATATTGAAGATTTGTTCGGGATTTACGTTACCGCAAGTTTCGCACTGACCGCGGTTGCTATCCACCTGGTGTGTAGCCTTCTTGAAATACGTTACTGCCTCCACCGGGCTTCCATAATACGCAGGGAATCCACCGGTATCCATAATCACCATTTTATCAAACATCTTGTAGATGTCAGAAGATGGCTGGTGAATCACGACAAAGATCAGTTTGCCTTTCAGCGAAAGTTCTTTCAGTAAGTCAATTACATTTTCAGAGTCGCGCGATGACAAACCTGAAGTAGGTTCATCTAAGAATAAGATCGCTGGCTCTCGGATTAATTCCAGCGCAATGTTCAGACGTTTGCGCTGACCACCGCTGATTTTCTTGTCCAACACACTTCCTACAGTCAGGTCTTTTCGTTGGTCGAGACCTAAGTTTTCCAGCGTAGACATCACGCGCTGGTGAATTTCTTCTTCCGTAAAGTTGGCAAAGCACAACTTCGCGTTGTAGTACAGATTTTGGTAAACCGTTAGTTCTTCAATCAGTAAGTCATCTTGCGATACAAACCCGATGACACCTTGAATTTTATCTTTTTGGGTGTTGATGTCAAATCCATTGATCAGGATTTCTCCCTGCGATGGTTTCTCTAGTCCTGCGAGCGTGAGTAGGAGGGTGGTCTTACCAGCACCGCTGGCTCCCATGATACCAATCAATTTGCCGGGACCTTCAGCGATCAATACATCGCGTAAGCCGATGGCACCATTAGGGAATTTGAACTCTTTTACATTCGCATTGAAAGAGAGTTTGGTCGTTTTTATTTCTTCGTTAAAGTGCGCGACCAGATCACTATAGTAAAGCGCATCACCCGCTTGTGTCTTAATCGTGCTGCCGTGCGAAAACAAATACACTCTGTTCGGCTGTATGATAAAACCATTCAGGATATTGGATTCTTCGCCCAGGTATTTGGTAAAATACATTTCCACGCTGCTGATGCGCATGAAAATTAAGTTGCCATTAATGTGGCCGTGGGTATGCTTTTGTTGCTCGGTTGCTTTTTCGTGAGCCGAATTGAGCACCAAGATATCTTTGAAATCCAGTTCTTCAATGCGCTCGGCTATGATAAAACTTTCAATCAGTTTGTATTCATCTTGCCCAATGTTGAATACCGTTGAAACCGTGTTGATGATTTCGATACGCTGCGGTGTGAAGTTTTTATCGGAACCGATCAGTTCCAATAATTTGATCAACACCACCACCTTTTGCTTTTGGGTAAGCGTTTTGTTAATCTTCTTGCAAATACCCAGCGTTTTTACGGAGTCTTTGACGGAAGTTAATTTATTTTTTTCGTCTCCTGTTCCTTGTTTGTTATAGCCCGAAAATTCATCGTATAGCTCCAGATATTCTTTAATGGAATCGTGGTCCAATTCCGTTTGAAAGAAGTTGATAACAAATTGACGCTCGTTTTCCGTTACCCCGCCATCCTGTTTGGTAATGATGGCAAAGAGCTGGGTTAGAGCTTTGAGAATTTCCTCACTCATTTCGTACCCCTGGGGAGATTAAAAAAAATTAAAACTGATTAGTAAGTTTTGAATTCAAATGGAATTTCGACCAACTCAGAGAATTCCTGGCCGGCTTCTTCCATATCTTCATCATCGTCATGAAAGTACCAGATCACTTTCATTCCTTTGATTTCTTCCAATGCAGAAAGAACATCTAAGATTAATTTTGAGGATGCCGTATTAAAATATTCGAGTTTAAAGGCAAACTCGGTAGTTGGGTTGGCTTCTGCCCCATAGGCGTTGATCCATTCAATTACCGGTTTGTAAAACTCAGCCGAATCTTCGGGCAATGATCTGCCGCTGATTTCGAATATGCCGTTTTTCTTATCGAGTAAAATGGTAGGGGTATCTTCGGTGCCTTTTAAGTTGAGGATTTCCATGATTGAGTCGTTTTAAAATTTTTTTATTCTTTTTCTCTAGAGATATTCACTTTCAAACAGAAGAAGTCGTATTCCGCATCCATATTATGGAATGTAAACTCCAGCTTCTCGCCTGATTTTCTGGCCATGTCCACAAAGCCAAGTCCCGCGCCTCCTTTTTCAGAGATTTGAGTGTTTTTAATGATTTCCTTGTACATTTCTTTGAGCCCCTCTTTGTCTTTAGAGTTCAGGTCATCCAGATTGTGGGTCAGTTTTGCCACGCTGCCTTTCGGAATCGGATTGCCCGTCATGATGCAATACTTTTTGTCGTCTTTGCTGATCATGAAGATAGCGCTCTTGCTGACGAGTGAACCTGCCGTAAGACCTTGTTCGCTGCTGTGTTTTACGATGTTTTGAAGCGCTTCCACCATTACGTTGAAGACTTTCCGTTTAATTCCAGACTCTTCGCCTGATGAATCGAGGTTGCGCTCGGCCATTGCCAAAATTGACTTGGTGGTTTCCTGAGTAAAGTCACCATCATAAACCAAAATCAGTTTTTGGGACATCATGGTCCGGTGCAGGTCATAGATATAGTTCATTGTCTTGAGATTTGGGGTTCCGAATTTATCATTTTTAAATTAAAGTATCCTACTAATCGGTAATCTGTTCTTATTTTTTTTAAAGTTAAGATAATCATGTAATTAGAACTTGATACCGATCAAAAGTACGTCATCTGTTTGTTTGTGTTCGCCCTTCCATGATTCCCACTCGGTATCAAATACTTCGGCCGCTTCTTTCATGCTCTTAGTATGCACACGCTCAATGATTTCGCGGGTCTTTTTAGGTCCGAATTTACGAACCTCCGGTCCACCGAACTGATCCGGGAAACCATCGGAGCTAAAGTAGAATGAATCGCCTTTGCCCAGTTCCAAACGGGTGGTGGTAAAGTTGGTCTGGTTTTTATAAATACCTCCACCAATCGGGAATTTATTTCCTTTTACTTCGTCCATCACGCCACTTTTCATAAAGTACAGTGGACGGTGCGCACCCGCATATTCCACAGTTTTCATTTCGGTGTTAATGCGGCACAAGGCAATGTCCATACCATCTTTGGTAGCCGAATCTTCCTGATCCTGACGCAAGGTTTGGGTCACGCCTTCATCCAACAAATCGAGAATCTTGCCGGGCTCCGTAATTTTACGGCTCCGAACAATGTCATTCAGCAAGAAGTAACCAATCAACGACAGCAACGCTCCTGGCACACCGTGACCGGTACAGTCTACCGCTGCAATGAAGATGTCGTTTTTAATTTGTACAAACCAAGGGAAGTCTCCGCTAACTACATCGCGTGGTTTGTAAAGAATGAATGAATCCGGTAATGCTTTATTAATTAAGCGCGTATTTGGCAAGATGGCATTTTGAATACGCTTGGCGTAGTTGATCGAGTCGTTGATCTTTTTGTTCTTGTTCTGAATTTCCAACTCGATTTCTTTCCGCTCGGTAATGTCGTGCGATACTACCAACACCGATTCAATGTTTTCCTGATCATCGTATTCCGGAATGGCATTCACCTGCATCACGCGGTTTCCAATTTCAGAAGGGAAGTCCATCTCCACTGAAACCTTATCGTTGCTGGTGTTGACTTGCTCCACAATCGACAGCCACTGATTCAGGATGCTTTCCTGTAACTCAGCTTCGCGAATCTTCTTATTAATAAACTGGCCGGGCGATTTACCGGTATAAGATTCAATCGTAGGGTTGATGTACGAAATCGATTCGTGCTCGAGACGGGTAATGATGTCCAACGAGTTTTCAGAAAGAGCCTGCATCTTACTGCGCATGCGCTGCTCTTGCTCCGCCAATCTGCGTTCGGTGATGTCGCGGGAGTTTAAGATGAAACCATGAATAGCCGGGTTGGACATGAAGTTGGTTCCGGTGGCTTCCAACCAAATGTAGCGGCCGTCTTTGGTTTTGTACTCCAACTGCACCGTTACTTTTTCGTTTGGTTTTTCGCGCAACTGATCAAATAAACCGCGTGCAATTTCCAAGCTGTTAGGGTGTACGCGATCTAAGTCGCTTTGCCCTTGCAGTTCTTTTTGGTTGTAGCCCAAAATGGTTTCAACGGAAGGGGAGATGTACCGAATCTTTCCATCCGACTCATAGATGGTAATTACCTCCGATGCATTCTCCAACAGCAACTGCATGCGGTTTTGCGTGCGGTTTACTTCTTCGATCTGCTCTTCCAGGAGAATGTTCGAACGCTGCAATTCTTCTTGCGTGGCGCGCATTTCTTCCGCATTTTGACGCAATACTTCTTGCTTTTCGGTGAGCTCAGCGCTCAATGCTTGCGATTCACTCAACAAGCGTCTGGTGCGTTCGTTCACTTTAATATTAAAGATTGTGCGGGCAAGAATGACGCTCAACTCTTGCACAAACTTGACATGCGAGGGAGTGAATTTCTTCAATCCCGCAAATTCTACCACGCCATACACTTCCTCATTGGTGATCAAAGGAACAATCAAAATGCTATTCGGCTTTTGGTCACCCAAAATACCGGAGGTGATGGTGACATACTCATCCGGGATTTCCGTGCGAAGAATGTAATCTTGCTCTGCGGCTGCCTGGCCTACCAATCCTTCCGCAAAGCGGAACGACTTTTGTAAATACTTTTTGCGGTTATAGGCAAAGCTGGCGCGCAGCTCGATCATCTTTGTTTTCTCCTCGTCATTTACGATGTAGAAGGCACCTTGCAATGCTCCAATTTTTTCGATGATGAATTTGATCACATCATCGCCCAATCCATCAATGGTATCGTGCAGGCGGAGGATCTCGGCCACTTCTGCCACGCCTCTTACAATCCAGTTGCGCTCGGTATCTCTTCGTTCGTTTTCAATCAGGTTTTCGCGCATGTTCAAAAGCGCTAAGCCGAGCGTATCATTTTCGCTGGCAGGCTGGTAGTTGGCGTTGAATTTTCCTTCACCTACCAGGCGCGCAAATTGTGCACTATTCTTGAGCGTTTGCACCAGGCCGTCTACTTTGTTGGCCATCAACCCAAACTCATCGCCACTGTTGGCGGTAATCTTATCCGGCAAAATACCTTTGCTCACCATATCCAATGTCTCTTGCATGGAGTTGAGCGGCTGTGTCAGTGAGCGCGCAAATACCACCGAGAAAGAAGCTGCCAGCAAAAGAATGATGATGCCACCGATCACATAAATTTTTGTCAGCACCGATCCTTCGGAAGTAATTTCATCGATGTCCATTTTTACCAGCATCGCCCAGGGAGCATGGTCAATTTTACGATAGGCTACGAGCACCTCTTTTCCGCGATAGTCGCGGCCTTTTTGAATTCCATTTTTACCATCCAGAGCAGCCACGATTTCATGCGCCTCTCGGCTGTCTATTTCAAAGAATTTGATGACTTCGCCCGGAGCGTTGCGCAGCGGACTGCCGATGATCACTTTGCCGGTAGCGCCATCTTTCATGCCCACAAATGCCTCACCGGTGGTACCCAATCCCTGAATGTCTTGCAATGATTTGTAAGTATCAGTAAGATCTATTTCAAAAATGATCAGGTTGCCATCCAACGGAGCACCTGCATAAGCAATGTAGCGGTCGCCCGTTTTTTTGACGCTACTCATGTGAAACTTCTGCGCAGAACTGGAGAAGAAGTTTCCCTCCGGTGCAAGCAAATGTGCTTCGCTGCCGGATGAACTTGCTTTGATCGCTCCATTCGGATCAGTAATTATTATGCGTTGAAATCCATAGTCTTCTTTGATTTGTGCCAGCAAACTGCCGACCGAATCGGGAGCCGTTGTCATAACGCCTTTGATAATAGCCGAATGTTGCAACTGAGCAACCGTAGAAGCGATATGATCAAAGTAATAACTGAATTGTGCTGCCCGGTGATCGGCCAGAGCTGTCAGTTCTCCGCCCTTTTTTTCGATGGACGTGTTGACGTTGATCCGATAGGTAAACAACGAGATGGCGAGTATGGTAATCAAGCAGATGATTACAATTAACCCGGTGATTTTGGTACTGATTTTTATATTCTTGAACATGCTCAATCGCAGTTTATTCTTTCTATCCTTCTACTAACATAGCGGCCAACTCATTGGCCTGGGTTCTGGCATTTTCCGGTAAAGCCGAAAAAGTGGCAATCTCTAATACCGCTACCACCTGATCTCCTTTTTGCACGGAAGTGACAAACAAAAACTTGGGCAACGCACTGCCAAGTCCGCTCAGGATCGCATTGTTATATCCTTCCGGCAATTCATCGAGGTAAATGCTTTTGCCCGATGCGGCTGCCTGACCGACCAATCCTTCGCCCCACTGAAAAGAGACATCCTGGTTTTCTATCGGCAAAGCAAATGCAGCAGACATGCGCAAGGTTTTAGTATCACCGGCTTTCTTCACATCATACCAGGCACCTTGTCCCGCTTTCAGCAAATCGCAAATGGAATTAAGGCCCACCTGTTTGATTTCGTTTTTCTTGGCATTTTTCAACTCGTTGGCAAATGATTTTTTGTCGAGTGAAAAGTTGGCAGTTTCTATATCAGCGGCACTGGAAGTTTGGCTGTTGTTCACTTCCTTAAATACCACAATTTCTTTGCGGATTTTTTGCGAATAGTTGATCGCGGTAATGCCCAAACCAAACGCGATGAACACGATGATGAAAGCCTTGCCAAAAACCCAAAAGCTGTCGGTGGATTTGGTCATGCCTCCCTCGTAAATCAGATTATCGGGTAAACGATACAGAATATAGGCCGATATCAGAATGGCTGCGTAAAACAGCGTAATGAGAATCAGACTTCTCTTCTGGGGATCTTTGAATAACTCCAACCATTTATGCAGAAACTCCTTCATAGGTTATGTATTTCTTTCGTTTTATCAACCGGATACAAAGTGCCGACTTTCAAATTCCATCGGCAAATCTTCTCCTTATTTATAATGTTTATTCAATTCTACTAAAAACTCTACGATCTCATCAATCTTCAAGGTGTAATCAATTTGCGTTAGCGACAGTGCCGCTTTCGGCATGGTGTCAATCATACATTCGCTCGGTTCTTGTACAATCGTCAGCCCGCCTTTGTCTTTGATGTGCTTCATCCCCAATCCACCATCGCGATTCGCCCCTGATAGCAGAATGCCAACCAGTTTATCGCGATACACATAAGCCGCAGTGCCCAGCGTCACATCAATGGCGGGGCGTGAGTTGTTAATCATTTCTTCGGTAGACATCGCAAAATGATTGCCCAATTCTACCGACATGTGGTAGTTGGAAGGGGCGAGGTATACACCGCCCTTCTTAATGGGTTCTTTATCATTTGGTTCTACTACCTGTATCACACTTTTTATTGATAATGCCTCCACAAAACCATTGCGCACGTGTTTGAGTCGGTGCAAACACATGATGATCGGAAGTTGAAAGTTTTTAGGAAGCTGAGAGAGTATTTTTACAATACCTTGAAAACTCCCAGCTGATCCGCCAATCACAACTGCCTTATAGCTGTTATTTAAATTGTACTTGTCCATGGCAGGGTGATCTCCTAATCCTTTATCTTCTTATAAACTTTTTCTTCATTATTAACCACCAAAAACTTGCTGGCCACTTCGCACCAGATCAGCGATTCTTTGGAACCGATGGCGAGGTAGCCGTACTTAAACATGCTTTCGTGGAATTTCTTTAACACTTCATTTTGAAGCGTCTGGTTAAAATAAATCATCACGTTGCGGCACAAGATCAAATCAAATTTGTTAAACACTTCGCCCTTCACCAGATCATGCTTCCGGAAAGTAACATTCTGCAACAGCGATTTATCAAACACGGCCTTGCCGTTCTCTTCCTTGTAATAATCTTTCAAACTTCCTTTTCCCTCGTAGCGAATGTAGTTTTTCTCATTCAGCTCCATGTTCTTGATGGGGTAGGAGGCTTGTTTGGCTTTTTCCAGAATAGTCGTGTCGAGGTCGGTGGCATACAATTGCACATCCTGCAAAATGCCCATCTCCTTCAGCACGATGGTCATCGACAAAACTTCTTCGCCCGAAGAGCAGCCTGCATGCCAGATTTTAAATTGCTTGTGGTTGAGCAAAATGCCGGGAATAATCTCATCGCGAATGATGCGCCAGAAGCCCGGATCACGAAACATTTCCGTTACGTTTACGGTCAGTTCATCTAAAAACTCATCGATGAAAGTCGGTTGATCCTGCAGCTTCTTCAGCAGGGTTTCCACTGTCAGGCTCTTCAACTCTAAAATCCTCAGCATCCTTCGCTTAAAGGATGACATGGCATAGTTACGGAAGTCGTATCCGTGCTTTACCTGGATCAGTTCGGTGATCTTTTTAAGATCGGCAATGTCAATGTCTTGTATCACTTCGCAAACACGTTATATCAAGTTCTTCAAGTTCATCTAGCAACAAAAATAGAATTTCAACGAAGCCACAATCCGCTTATTCGGGTGTAAACCTTACACGGGACAACTCTGTCCTTAGTGAGATGGATTACCGGGGCCGGTCTAAGTTCATTTTATCATGCTTTCCTTATGGTTTTTTTAAACAATAGGTTATTAAAAAGCTAATACCACTCTTTCTATAGTAATAAATGCTCTTGTCGGAAAGAACCGGGCAACAGCGATTCGGCATCCGGATACTTCAGCCAGGCCATTTCATCTGTCATAAATAAGATCTGGATTTTCGATTGCTGGCGCTGCTCATACTCCACCAACACCTGTCGGCACGCACCACACGGGGCTGCCGTGGTAAGTTCTTTATGGTTTTTTTTATGGGCCACCACGGCCATTTTAACAATCTTCTTTTCCGGAAACTGAGCGCCCAACGAATACAAGGCCACGCGCTCGGCACACATGCAAAGCGGATAAGAAGCATTTTCCTGATTGGCTCCCGTAATGATGGTATTGTCGTCCAGAATTAAGGCGGCCCCCACCTGAAATTTCGAATAGGGCGAGTAGCTATGGTGAGTAGCTTCTTTGGCTTTGTGAACCAAATATTTTGATTCGCTATCCAGATCATCGATCGAAGCAAATCGTTCCGAGGAGTTCATAGGTTGGGGACAAGACTAATCGTTAAAGTTAATAAACCTGCCCTGAGTTCAAAAAGATAGCGTCTATTTCTTTGCTATGAAGCGTCCGGACGACAGGTTTTGTTTAATTTTAAAACCGATTGAAGTTGAACGAGCGGGCACTCGCCCCACCCGATTTCAATCGCTACAAAAATTATGAAAGAACACGCAATCTTGGTCTTAGGAGCCGGTCGCTCTTCAACAGCCCTCATCCACTATTTACTGACGCATGCAGCCCCTAACCGATGGACCGTAACGGTGGGTGATTTTTCCCTCGAGGCAGCCATCGACCGCGTCAATGGTCATGCCAATGGAAGAGCCATTGCATTTGACATTACACAGACAGCAGCAAGCCGGGCTGAAATTGCGAAAGCCGATGTAGTGGTGTCGCTGCTGCCGGCACACCTTCATGTGCAGGTAGCCGCTATCTGTTTAGCCGAAAAGAAACACTTGCTCACCGCCAGCTACGTGTCGGACGAGATGAAGAGCCTCGATGCGGAAGCAAAACAAAAGGGATTGCTCTTTTTAAACGAGTGCGGGCTTGATCCCGGCATCGACCACATGAGTGCCATGCAAGTAATTGATCGCGTAAAGCAAGAAGGCGGCAAACTAATTTCATTCGAATCTTTTACCGGAGGATTGATTGCACCGACCACCGATATCGAAAATCCGTGGCGCTATAAATTTACCTGGAACCCCCGCAACGTGGTGATGGCCGGACAAGGCACCGCCAAGTTTTTGCAAGGCGGCCAATGGAAATACATTCCCTATCAGCAATTGTTCAAACGAACCACTTCCGTATCGGTGCCCGGCTTTGGCGAATACGAAGGTTACGCTAACCGCGACTCATTAAAGTATTTGGATACCTATGGTTTGCAAGGCATACAAACCATGGTGCGCGGCACGCTTCGCAACAAAGGGTATTGCAGTGCCTGGAATGTGTTGGTGCAATTAGGCTGCTGCGATGATACCTATGTGCTTGAAAACATCAGCAAGCTATCGCATCGTGATTTCATCACTTTGTTTTTGGAAGACGCAGCACTGCCTGCTGAAGAAAGAGTTTGCCAATTGTTTGGCTTGGATGCGAAAGGCGAGGAGATGAAGCGCTTAATGTGGAGCGGATTTTTTAGCGATGAGAAAATCGGGCTCGATCAAGGAACACCCGCGCAGGTAACAGAGCACATTTTGCAGAAGCGCTGGAAATTGCAGCGGGGCGACAAAGACTTTATTGTGATGTGGCACCGCTTTGGTTTTGAAACGCACGGTCGCGGCAAACGCGAAATACAAGCTTACCTTACCTGCACCGGGCAAGATGAAAACAACACCGCCATGGCACAGACTGTTGGTTTGCCGTTGGCCATCGCCACCAAATTACTCTTGCAAGGAAAAATAAAAAGCCGCGGAGTGGTGATACCCGTGGTTCCTGAATTTTACAATCCGATTTTAGAAGAGCTGGGGCAGTTGAATATTAAACTGCACGAGGTGGAGAAGGCTGGATAAGATCCCACCAGTTTCCATAGAGATCTGCAAAGACAGCGACCGTTCCGTAAGGCTCCTGCTTTGGTGGCCGCACGATGGTCACGCCTTGGTCTAATAAATTTTGATAGTCGGACTCAAATTGATCGGTGTACAAAAAGAGAAAAACACGTCCACCGGTTTGATTGCCTACCCGCGACAGTTGCTCGTCATTGGCAGCCTGCGCCAGCAGCAAGTTGCAGCCCGTAGAGCCGGGAGGTGCCACCACCACCCATCGCTTGGTGTCGCTGAGATGCGTGTCTTCCACCAATCGAAAGTTGAGTTTGTCTACATAGAAGCGAATGGCCTCGTCATAATTGCGAACGACCAGGCTGATGAGCGCCAATTGCTGATTTCCTCCCATAATACACTGAGTTTGCGGATGCGGGCACGTTGTGCGCCCGTTGACCGGATTACAAAGATGAAGGATTTGGTTTGAATTGATTAGTGGGAGGTAGATTCAGATAAAGGAAGGGTGCCGCAAGCCATTGGAGAGTATTCTCCACTCACGGAGGATTTTGAATGAGTCCCCCGTACGATGTTCCGGCCGTTTAAGGCAGGTTCTTTGGGAAGAGAATCTTGTTTTCCGATCCTCTGAAATAGGAATGAAATGATGAAAAAGCCTGTTTTTTCCTTACGGGAAGCCTAAGGGGGCATTTTTGGGCTATGGGGAATGATGCGTGCGGTGGCACGAGCCATTTTGGAGTACACCGGAATCATTTTGGAGTACGCACGCGCCTTCCGGGCGAAGGCACCGATGATCGGGGAGGAGGCACGCGTCATCAGTGCGTAGGCCCGGACAACCGATTACCGTTATTTTTCCACTCATTCCTAGGCACAGTTGATCCGCGCGAAGGCACGCATCATTTTGGCGGAGGCACGCATTATTTTGGCGGAGGCACGGATCATTTTAAAATACGCACACGGCATTTTGGAATACGCACGCGGCATTGGTGCGGAGGTAGGGGTGGAGGTTTTGTGGTCATCTTTGAAATAGATTGATCCATAACTTAGAGGTGCCTATTGCCAGCAGGCTGCGTTGGATAATTTGTACTTTTGGTGCTGATGAAAATGAATAGGTGATGGAAATAAAATACCTGAAAGGAGATGCAACACAACCAATTGGAAATGGCAATAAAGTGATTGTGCATGTTTGTAATGATATTGGTGCTTGGGGAAGAGGTTTTGTTGTGGCAGTTTCACGAAGATGGAAAGAACCAGAAAAGAAATTTCGTGCATGGGCTCAAAGCGGTGAGAAATTTGAATTAGGTGAAGTTCAGTTTGTTCAGGTGGAGCCCACTATTTGGGTGGCCAACTTGATCGGTCAGCACGATATTAAAAGGAAGGGAAATAATGATGTCACACCGGTGCGTTATGGTGCCATTCGACAGGGACTTAACAAAGTCAGTACGTTTGCCAAAGAAGTAAATGCAACGGTTCATATGCCCCGCATAGGATGTGGCCTGTCTGGCGGTACATGGGATCAAATTGAGCCAATGATTTTAAATGAATTAATCGAACAGCGCATAGAAACTTATGTGTATGATTTTGATTGAATAACACCAAAATAGATTTATCTAATAAATAAAATTGACCACATGAAATTCACCCAACTTTTTTTACGTGCAAAACATTGGCAATTGTTCTTGCTTTTGTTTGGAGTGCCCATGATATTTTATTTTGTGATGATGGCGAGCATCTTCACGACCATAGCAAATCAATCAGAACCCGATCCATTATTTATATTCGATTATTTTAAGTTCTTTCCGTTGGTGATGATCCTATCTTCCGGAACATTTTTTGGCTGGTTTTGGTCAGTTTCTATCGGGCTTCAATACAAAGTACCGGCTCACGTTAAAATGAAGATTACTAAGTTTAAGGTATTCTTTTTTATTCCGATGGTCTATATACTCTTGTTATCCATCGGCATGGTGATGCTATTCAATAACTTACCTCAGCCAGATGATAGAGTGGAAGAAAGCCTAGGAGTAATCGGAGGCGTTATGATGTTTGTTGTACCCATGCATCTCTTTTCGATGTTTTGTCTTTTCTACTCCCTCTATTTTGTAGCGAAAACATTTAAGACAGTGGAACTTCAACGCGAAACTGCATTTTCAGATTTCGCGGGAGAATTCTTTTTGATCTGGTTTTATCCAATTGGTATTTGGATTATACAACCGAAGATTAATAAGATCGTGGAGACGAGTAACGATGATTTGAAACGTATGAGTGAATTGAGGTGGTAGCATCTTTAATATAAAATCATCAATACAATGATTTTATTGTCGGGAATATCGAACTCTGCAATAAGTGTTGTTTTCTTCCTTTTTCTGGGATTGACTTTCGTGTCTTATTTTTTGGTATAACGATTTCTCATGCTGGGTGATAGCGTGAAGGATTTTTTTCATCAGCTAAGAAAAGAATATAAGATTCTCTTTTATGTGGCTCATTTCGCAGTCTATGCTTTATCGTGTTTTGTCCTTTTAGGTGTGATCACGTTAAAGAATTACCTCTCTACTTAATGGTTATTGACCCGACTTCAAAAACACCCCTTTCGCCACCCAAAAACTAACCGGCAATGAAATGCCATAGAGGATTGTCCATATCAATGAATCGGTAATCAAATAGAGTGTGAAAGTCTGCAAGCAATAGAATAACGGCACCACCACCATTCCCACCGAAAATTTAAGAGAGCCGGTAAACTGCGGATCTTTGGTGTTGGATAAAATCCATTGAATAATTCCTTTCGGTAAAAAAGTGTTGATGCTGCTGTAAAGGCTCACAGCCGTTTTCCAAAGCGGAACAACTGGCGTAGTGTTTGATTTTGTAAAATCCTTTAGAGAAGACAACGCTTGTACGAGTAATTGATCCGCCCGAAGTTGTTGGATGAGGTCTTGATGAATAATGCGGTGGTTTAAAAACAGTTTCACATCCTGATCATACGTCTGCGCAGGTAAGTGCAACATCAGGGATTGAACCCTCTCGTGCGTTTGTTGAATCAACTGATCGTATTGCGTTTGGATATGAACCGTTGGATTTAGTTTCGGAACAACAATGGCTTTTCCAAAACTCACCAGCACCCGCGATCCGGCAAAAGAATGCGACTCAAACTGAATACCCACCGGCACCACCTTTACATCGCACGATTCCGCGGCAGCGAAAGCCATTCGCGCAAAACCTTTTTGAAATGGGCGGAGGCTCCACCGCTCGTCATGGTTCCCTTCTCCAAAAATCAGAATAGATTCTCCGCGCTGCAGCAGGGACGTATATTCCTGAAAAGCCTCTTCATTTTTTCGCAGCGTATCAAATCCATCGCGAAAGCGATAGACGGGCAACATCTTTAGTTGTCGAAGCATAAAATTACTCCAGCCTTTTTTAAACACACTCGCGCGCGCCACAAACCACGGATGGCGATGTGTACTGCAACTGACCAGCACCGCATCTAAAAAAGCATTTTGATGATTGGCTACAAAAATCACCGCACCCTCCGGCACCGGAGCCAAATACTGCACTTGCCATTTCTTGTAAAAGAAAGAGAGTGCCACCCGACAATAATTTTTTAGAAAGAGATACAATAGATTCATGGCCGTCCCACGGAAACCAACGCACGGCCGCGCATGTAATACGAAAATGTAAATCCGCTGATCAGATGCCACACCCCCCACCATGCCGCAATGAGTGCCATGGAAGCATTGCCATCAAAGAATGTAAAAATGAGTATGAGACCCAAGCCTGAATTTTGTATGGCCGTTTCAATAGCCACCGTGCGATGCGTAGCCTCCGTGTTTTTCAACGCCACGCTAAAGT
>DGYK01000061.1:23102-32018 GCA_002398365.1 Flammeovirgaceae bacterium UBA5008 | reverse complement strand
GGTAACTCTTTCAGCAAAAATAGCCGCGCACTTGAAACGAAAAGGAAGTGTCTTAGACAATCAGGATGTTTTAATTGCAGGCATCGCTTTAGAACACAACTTGGTTTTGATTACGAATAATGAAAAACATTTCTCTCGCATACCCAATTTACTAATTGATAACTGGAAAAAGATATGAGCCTATTCGAAAAACATCAACCTACTATCACCAAAGCCATTGATGCTTTGCATGCACGCACCTTTTATGCAGCCTTTGTTGAGCACCCTGCGCCTGCCGTGTATGGTGAAACAGCCGATGCCGATGGACAGGCTAAATTCAAGCACACATTGGGCAAAAAATTTGAAGAGTTGTTGCAAGCCAATCCCGAAGGATGGGGTGGGCAGGAAGAGTCCCCGTACTTGCAGGAAGAATTGAAAGTTAGCTATCCTATTTTTTCCACTAACACATTAATCGATCGCGCACAAAAATCTTTTCATCAATGGCGCAAAGTATCTGCACAAGATCGTGCCGGAATTTTAATGGAGTCGTTGGAGCGTGTAAAAGCCCGCTTCTTTGAAGTGGCGTATGCAACTATGCACACTACCGGTCAGGGATACATGATGGCCTTTCAAGCATCAGGCCCACATGCTGCCGATCGTGCACTGGAAGCAATCGCTGCGGGGTATGAAGAATTGAATCGCTTTCCATCCAGCGCTATTTGGGAAAAGCCCATGGGCAAATTCAATCTGCAACTGAACAAAGAGTGGCGTGCAGTGCCAAAAGGTATTTCGGTCGTGATCGGTTGCTCAACTTTTCCTACGTGGAATTCTGTAACCGGCATCTACGGAAGTTTAATCACCGGCAATTCTGTGATTGTTAAACCACATCCTGGTGCGATTCTGCCGATCGCTATTTTTGTAGCGGAGATTCAAAAGGTGTTACAAGAAAACAATTTGGATCCCAATACCTGTCAATTGGCAGCTGACACATTTGATAAAATGATCACCAAAGAATTAGCTGAGCATCCGAGTGTAAAGTTGATCGACTTCACCGGTAATTCTGCATTTGGTTCTTATTTAGAAGCACTTCCCGGCAAAGCCGTTTTCACGGAGAAGACAGGCGTGAACTCTGTTATCTTAGATTCAGTAGAAGATGTAGACAAGGTGGCGGCCAATCTTGCGTTCTCCGTCAATTTATACAGCGGCCAAATGTGTACGGCTCCTCAAAACTTTTACATCCCGGCCAGCGGAATCAAAACTCCAACGGGCTTCGTTTCATTTGATGAGTTCGCAGAAAAATTTGTAGCAAACATCAATGGCCTCATCGACAATCCGAAAGCAGGTCCGTTTGTATTAGGTGCCGTGCAAAACAAAAACACGAGCACACGTGTAATCGATGCTGAAAAAATTAATGGCAAAGTTTGGTTGAAGTCGCGGACATTTGAGAATCCTCAATTTAAAAATGCACGCGTAGCAACACCGGTAGTAATTGAAGTTGACGGCAGCAAGAAAGATATTTTCAGCAAAGAGCTGTTTGGGCCCATCGCACTTCTCATCAAAACAAAAAATACAGAAGAGTCCATTGAATTGGCACAATCGCTCGCACAACAACATGGAGCTATCTCATGTGGCGCGTATACTACCGACTCGACCGTTCGCGATCAGATTGCCGATGAAATGGCATTGGCCGCAACACCTGTTTCCTTCAATTTGGTTGGAGGCATTTACATGAATCAAAATGCAGCCTTCTCAGATTTTCACGTGACGGGGGGTAATCCTTCCGGCAACGCATCATTCACTAATCCCGAATATGTTACGAAGCGATTTACATGGGTGGGCCATCGTGAACCGGTGAAGTAACACAAGCTATGGCAAGAACTTTTTTAGAAGCAGAGTGGCGTAAGTTGGCTATGGCGAACTATGCGGTCGATCCCTCTCTTTTAAAAAAGTATTTGCCGTACAAAACAGAACTTGATTTGTGGAACAATACCTGCTATGTCAGCTTGGTGGGGTTCATGTTTCTGAATACGCGCCTGCTCGGATTTAAAATTCCATTTCACGCCAACTTTGAAGAAGTAAACCTTCGATTCTATGTTCGCTTTCTAAAGGATGGCGAATGGAAACGTGGGGTTGTGTTTATCAAAGAGATTGTGCCAAAGCCAGCGCTCACTTTTGTGGCGAATACGGTTTTTGGAGAAAAATATGAAACGATGCCCATGCGTCATTCATGGACAACAACTGAAGATCGATTGGTAGTGGAGTATGCATGGAAAAAGAAGTTGTGGAACTCATTTATGGTTAACGCTGAAAGCAGAAGTACTTTAGTGCATAAAGATTCCGAAGAAGAATTTATTACTGAACACTATTGGGGGTACACACAACTTTCACCAACCAAGACATCGGAATACGGAGTTGAGCATCCTACATGGCAAGTCCATCAAGCCATCGATTCACAAATTGATGTCGATTTTGGAGATGTGTATGGCAATGATTTTGCTTTCCTTAAAAATGAAAAACCCAAATCTGTTTTTCTGGCGGAGGGTTCGGACATTGTTGTGAAGTCCGGGAGAATTATACAATAAACCAAGTGATGATGGCGCTTCACATTACCAAAAGGAAGATCCAAAGATTCAGCATTTGGTTACTGGCTGTTGGTTTTGTCTTTGCAAATGTATTGGCAATCATTCACTCTTACCGCTTTACCCATTTTGAGGAACCAACTATCGGCACGAAGATCAATAACGGGGCGTCATCTGTTGCATGGAAGTCACTTTTTACGGGTGTGCAAAACCCAAGACCTATTAATTCGAAGACGCCAACAGTTCCATTCGAAACGGTCGTGTTGCAGAGCAATCGCAAGATCGAATGTTGGTATGTGAAACAAGCGAATGCTATTGGAACGATTATTTTATTTCATGGCTATGCAGCTGAAAAATCTTCGTTGCTGGATCACGCAGAAATCTTCCGGCAATTCGGCTACAACACCTTGCTGGTTGATTTTATGGGCTCCGGAAATTCAGAGGGAAACCAAACTACTATTGGGTTTAGTGAAGCGATGCAAGTGCGAACAGCATTTGAATACGTACAAAAACAGGGTGAGCAAAATATATATTTATTTGGGATTTCGATGGGCGCAGTTGCTATTATGAAAGCATTGGCCGATGATCCATTGCAGGTAAACGGAATCATTATTGAATGTCCGTTTGGAACAATGTATCAAACAGTAGAAGCTCGGTTTCGTCTTATGAAATTGCCTTCATTTCCATTTGCTTCTATGATCGTGTTTTGGGGTGGAGTCCAAAATGGATTTTGGGCATTTGGTCATAACCCTGTTGCGTACGCTTCAAAAATTAATTGTCCGACTTTATTACTTTATGGAGCGCAAGACAATCGGGTGAGTAGGGAAGAGACGAAAGCCATTTTCGCAAATTTGGCTGGAAAGAAGTTTTTAAAGATGTATCCCGAAGCAGGTCATGAAAGTTATCTGTTGAAATACCGCGATACTTGGACTGATGATGTTCGGATTTTTTTAGAAGGGAAATCAAATCACAATTAAAAATATGATTGTTTGCCTGCGCATTCGGTGGCAATATGTTTTGTTGGTCATTGTGCTCATTGGATTTCTTTTACCCCAACGTATGGTTATGCCGGTGGAAGGCGCGAACGTAACCAGTTATCACGCAAAGTCTTTTTGGTATTCACCTTGGGGAAAATCCGGTGTTCACAAAGGAGTAGATATTTTTGCGAAACGAGGCGTGCCCGTACTTTCATCCACTGATGGTATTGTTTTGTGGACAGGTGAATTGAATATGGGCGGAAAAGTAGTGTTGGTGCTGGGCTCAAAATGGCGGGGGCATTATTTTGCGCATTTGAATTCTATCGATGCAAAGATGTTTTCGTTTGCAAAATCTGGCGATCGCATTGGCACCGTTGGTGATACCGGCAATGCCAAAGGCAAACCTCCGCATCTGCATTATAGTATCATTACCTTGTTTCCCTATTTATGGCGAGTAGATCGTAGCGAACAAGGCTGTAAGAAAATGTTTTATTTAAACCCAGTAGCGTACTTATCAAAAAAATGAGTTTCTTGTACTGCCTTTTTACCTAAACTTTCTTTCTATGCCGGATGCAAAGAAGACTTTTCACCTCATCAGTTATTTGCAATACCCTTTTTTAATTGTTGCACTTTACTATTGCTATCGTGAGTTTATTTTCCACGGAGCACCTTCTTTTCCTGATATCAACAAGGGTCTCATGTTTCTCGGTTTAGGCGTCAGTTTTTCAACTCTGCAAGACACAACAAAAACGCAAAACAGTATTTCGAGGCGTGTCTTTGAAAATCCAAGATACGCCCAACGATTTATTGTCATAGTTGCTGTGCTGGTAGGCTTTTTTGTGGCGGTAGGTTTATATGGCACATTGATTTCTAACAATTCAATCTTAAATGAATTGGCGATTGGTTGTTTAGGTTTAGGAATTGGCATGATGGGTATGCTCAAGGCCGTAATCGAAATGGCCGAGCATCATCGTAAACCCTAATCAAACGAACTACTTTCTCCAAACGCCTTTTAAGTGATACCCTTCGTTGATTTTGACATCTCCGGCTATTTTAACTTTAATCGTTGGTTGTTGAAAATAGAATTGCTCCGTAATAACACCCAATCCATCGTTGATAAACACTTCAGCGATGGATTGATCTACCACCAATCGCACTTTTACGGATGCCGGATAGCCGGGCACATCATATGATTCTAAACTGGCAAAATCCGGATGGAAATCGGTTTTTGTTTTCACACGATCTACAGAAACCGCACCTTCTACATACGAAATAACGAGACTATCTCCTGCATCATTAATAAGCTCCACGGCTGTTTCTTCTGAAAGGGTGGCAGTTAACTCAAATGGACCATTCAAAGTTTCTTTTTCGATGGATGTTATTTTTTCTCCACGCAATTTTTCTAATCCAACCAATTTTTGTTGCAAAACAAATCCGGATGAAGTATGCGCCAGACTTAACTCGCGTGGCAACGACATTGCACTACGCCAAGGCGAAGTAGGAATTTGATTTCCGTACGTCCAGTTGTTCACCCAGCCAATCATTACTTTTTTCTTTTGCGGATGGTCGAGGTTGTTGTACACAATACCGGCATAGAAATCTTTTCCAAAGTCTACGTAACTAGGAGTGTGATCGGAAGTGTCTTTTGAAAAAGTCTTTCCATCAAATTCACCAACGAAATATTGCATGCCCACAAACTTAGGCCCTTGCGGATGTCCACCCGAAAGTGACAGTACCCATTTGGTTTTGTTTTCATTCTCAACGGGCAACTCATATAAGTCGGGACACTCCCAGATACGAGTAGTATCTCCGGAGTCAGTAAATGAGCCGGTGAGGTTCCAATTCAACAAATTTTTTGAATCGTAAAATTGAACGGTATAGCGATCTGGAATTACTAATGCCATCACCCATTTCTGTTGAGGCTCATACCAAAAAACTTTTGGATCACGGAAATCTTTTCGTTGAATACTCAGGATTGGATTCTCTTTGTAGTATGTCCATGTGCGACCTTTGTCGGTGCTGTAGGCAAGACTTTGATGTTGTAGTAATCCTTGGTTGTCTTTGTGAACATTGGAAGTGAAAATAGCAATGAGCGCATTCGCTCCAAATCCAGCAGTGTTATCTTTATCAACTACAGCCGTGCCTGAAAAAATCATTGTGCTGTCGTTGGTGATTCGATCCTGGTATTCGCGCAAAGCGATAGGTAAATGTTGCCAATGCAACAGGTCAGTGCTTACGGCATGCCCCCAACTCATGTGGCCCCACGTGTTGCCATAGGGATTGTATTGATAGAATAAATGATGTTCGCCATCGAGGAACACTAACCCATTTGGATCATTCATCCAATTAGTTTCTGGTGTAAAGTGAATTTGTGGACGATAGGTTTCTTGGTAGTAGACGGAAGTTTTTTCTATAGATGTTTGGCAGCCAATCATGACGATGGAAAGAATACCAAACGCTAAAATAAATTTACTCATCGTTCAATAATTTAAGTGACGCAGAGTTGATGCAATACCGTAGACCACTGGGTTCCGGGCCATCGGGAAAAACATGCCCGAGGTGACTATCACATACATTGCATAATACTTCCACCCGCACCATGCCGTAGCTTGAGTCTTTGTGATATGCCACAACATTTTCGTCTACTGGTTGTGTAAAACTTGGCCAGCCTGTTCCTGATTCAAATTTTAATCGTGAGTCAAATAGTGGGGTACCGCAACAAATGCAGGCATAGCGTCCCGGCTCGTGTGCTTCGCAGTATTCGCCAGTAAATGGGCGCTCTGTTCCTTTCAATCGGGTAATTTGAAATTGCTCTGATGTTAAAAGCTTCTTCCACTCGTCATTACTTTTTTCAACCCGCGTTGGGGGTGTTGGATTTCCTTTATTTGAAAATCGAATCACATCAATCCATTTTAGCATGATGGTGTTGTTTTAAGGTTTATCTTACTTTAGCCTTTCGTACAATGCGTGAAAAGAGTTTTGGAAAAAATCGTTTGGTATAAACTGCAAACATTTCCTTAGTTCCACCGATGTACACTTCTTCTTTTCTTTTCTTGATCGCTTTCACAATCTCTTTTGCACAATAAGCTGCAGAAAGACCTTGATCGGTCGTTTTGTCCATTTCATTCAACTTTGATCCATCACCGGTCATTGCGTTGAGCGTAACATTTGTGCGAATCCAACCCGGGCAAATCAAGGTCACAAAAATATTTTCTTTCCATACCTCCGCACGAAGCGAATCAAAGAAACCATGTAAGGCATGTTTGGCGGCTGCATACCCCGAGCGATAAGGCGTCCCAATAATTCCCATCACGCTGCTGGTTACTACGAAATGCCCGGCCTTCCGTAATAAAAAATGGGGCAGCAAAAACTTAGAGAGCGCCACTGTGCCGAAGTAATCAACTTCCATAATAGCTCGGTCTACTTCCACTTTGGTTTCACGGGCTAGGCTTCGTTGGCTGATGCCACCATTATTAATGAGTATATCAATTCTGCCAAAAACTTGAATAGCTACCTCTGTATTTAGCTGTAGCGTTTCTGCTTTTGCTAAATCCAGTGGCAGAATGTGAATATTGGCCGGGCTGGTTCCTTTACAATTGCCTTTCACGCGCTCCAACTCCTCTTTTCTTCTGGCCGATAAGATCAGATGCGCACCTTCTTGCGCAACGGCATAAGCTAACGCTTCACCAATACCTGAAGAGGCTCCTGTTATCCAAACTACTTTACCTGAAAGAGATTCCATAATATTAGAACGCTATATTTGTTTTTTTATCTTCAGAATAAACCCAGATACTGTAAATGCCCAACGCTGTTCCCAACGGGAAGGAAAGAAGTTTAATGCAACCAAGGACTAAGCACAGCGTCAGTGCCCATTTTTTTTGGTTGAGCAATCCGATACCGCCCACGATCGAAGGAATGGCTAATAATAGGATGACAACAAAAGAGATAATCTGAATAGATGGCAAAACCCATTCTAAAATTTCTTGCGCCTCGGCATCAGCCTCTGCCAATATAAATGGCAGTAGTGCCGAAAGAAAAATGGAAAGAATGAGCATGCCGATGGCTTGGAAGAAACCATGAACGATGAATAATATTCCCAATACTCTTTTGTGTGTTTCCATGCATTATTTTTTTTCGTAGACTACAAAATCAAAAGCAAATCGGTGACGTTCGTCTACCGGGTGATGCTTGCGCGAAATTTCTCTCCACTCACTTTTGTCGAATGAAGGAAAGTAGGTATCTCCTTCCAGCTCTGCTTGAATTTCAGTTAAGTACAAGCGATTCGCGAAGGGCATCGCAAGTTTATAAATTTCGGCACCGCCAATGATAAATAGCTCGTGCTGCTGATTTTTTTCAGCTAACTGAATCGCATCAGCTAATGAATGAACAATGGTGCATTGCGGAGCCGTAAAACCTATTTGCCGTGTTACGACAATATTGGTTCTGTTCGGCAATGGCCTAAATTTTTCAGGAATCGAGTCAAAGTTTTTGCGACCCATCACCACATAATGTGCCGAGGTGGTTTGCATAAAATATTTCATGTCATCGGGCAGGCGCCAGGGTAGATCATTATTTTTTCCGATCACTCCGTTTTTTGTCCGTGCCGCTATCAATGAAATAATCATTCGGTTCCTAAATTTTGTTTCCTCTGAAAAAATCTTTTACTGCCATCCGCTTTTTGCCTTCCGGCTGAAATTCGTCTATGGAAATCCAACCATCCGCAGTTTTGATATAAAGATACGCATTGTTATCGGTTTGAATTGAACCGGTGCTGAGTGTCGAATTGCCCGCGTTGGAGGGAGGATTAGTCACCCGAAATATCTTGTATACTTTTCCATTCAAGGAAGTCCATGCAGCCGGGTAGGGACTCAGTCCACGAACGAAATTGCGGATTTGCTCACTCGGTTGATTCCAGTTGATCTCGCACGTTTCTTTGAAGATTTTAGGAGCGTGTTTTATTTCAATGCCACTTGGCTGCGGAACGGAAGGATAGTTTCCATCTTCAATTGCTCGCACGGTCTTCAAAACAAGTTGTGCGCCTTTGTTCATGAGTCGCTCATACACGGTGCCCACGTCATCATTTTCGTGAATGGGTTCTGTGTCTTGAAAGATGATACTGCCGGTATCAATTTCATGTTTTAGAAAAAAGGTAGTGACACCTGTTTCTTTTTCTCCGTTGATGATCGCCCAGTTGATCGGAGCGGCTCCGCGGTATTGTGGCAGGAGTGAACCATGCAAATTAAATGTGCCAATGGCAGGCATCGCCCACACTACTTCGGGCAACATCCGAAAGGCAACAACGATTTGCAAATTGGCTTGATAACTTTTTAACTCTTCTAAAAATTCGGGTGATTTCAGATTAGTGGGTTGTAATACCGGAA
>DGYK01000061.1:15224-22889 GCA_002398365.1 Flammeovirgaceae bacterium UBA5008 | reverse complement strand
AAGTGGGTTGTAATACCGGAATATTGTATTTCAACGCACACTCTTTTACCGGTGAAGCAGTTAGTTTTTGTCCGCGACCTTGCGGTTTATCGGGAGCTGTAATTACAGCTACCACTTGAAATTTATTTTCGATGAGTATTTCTAAGCTCGGCACGGCAAAATCAGGCGTGCCCATAAAAATGATGCGAAGTGGATTCATGGTGTGAAGTTATAAACCCCGCAAATTGAAAGTCAGACTTTCAATTTGCGGGGTTCGAAAATAGACAATTTATAGAAGATTAGTCACGCAATTCTTTACGCATATACTTTTTGCAGATGGGGCAGGTTTTCCAATCGTGGCCGCGGGCCGGGCAGTATTCTCTGCCGAAGTAAATGATTTGCAAGTGTGCCTTATTCCATTTTTCGATGGGGATCACTTTTTTTAGATCGCGCTCAGTCTGCTCCACGCTTTTGCTGGTGCTCAGTGTCCATCGATACGCAAGGCGATGAATATGTGTGTCAACCGGAAAGGCGGGTTTGCCAAACCACTGCGTCATCACCACGCTGGCGGTTTTATGTCCTACTGCCGGAAGTGCTTCCAATGCTTCAAAACTATCGGGCACTTGCCCATTGTATTTCTCTACCAAAATTTTTGAAAGCCCAGCAATGCCTTTGGATTTCATCGGGGATAATCCGCAAGGCTTGATGATTTCACGAATATCATCAACCGAGAGCTTCATCATATCATATGGATTGTCGGCAACTTTAAAAAGATGTGGAGTTACCTTGTTCACTCGTTCATCGGTACATTGAGCCGACAGTAGAACTGAAACCAGAAGTGTGTATGCATCTTTGTGATGGAGGGGTACCTCTACTGTAGGATATAGTTTCTCTAATATCGAAATGATTTTATCGGCTTTTTCTTGTTTGGTCATTGCGATGCAAAGTTTTAGTCTGCTATACGTTTGATCAGCAACCGCTGCTCTCCGGCTGCTGCAGGGTAGAACAGCAGCAAACTGTTTTTGTTATCGAATTTTAATTGCCCGGGGGTGTGTTGCACATTAAATCCTTTTTCGAAATGAAATGATGGCAAGAAGATTTCTGTTGGAACTTTTGGGTCTCCGGATGAAGTAAATTCCAAATAGAAAGTGCCTTCGTCTTTATCGAAGAAATAATTGATAGGTTCGCCTGCGATTTTGTAAGGATAAGGCCGAATGGCGGCAGCGACTGCCCGAGCGCCTTTGTAATTTGCTGTTTTGGTTTTTTGAGAGGTTGTGCTGTAGATCGAAAGATCTTCGCCATTCCAGCCATCGCCATGCGTATGGGTATTGTCGGTGGTATAATTCCAAAGTGTGTAGCTGAGTTGGTTCGATTCCATGGCGCGGAATGATCGGTCGAGACAGTCTTCCTGATCTTGATACTTGCCGATGCTGTACGCTTCTTTTTCATGCAAGTCCATAGGGATGCCAAATTCTCCAATCAATGTGGGTTGGTTGCCGAGTGTGTGTTGTGTTTCTTCTTTGATCGAAGCCATGTTATTATGAAATGTTTCACGGATGTTCGACTTGCCAAAAGCAGGTTTTGCTTTTTGCGCGTCTACACCAAACCAAGTAGAGTATTCTTTTAATAACAGGGTGGCTCCATCATACCAATGTTCGGCATTGACCATGTGTTTGCTCACTTGCGGATCGAAGACAGGCAATTCAGTATGCAAAGCTGCTTCAGCGAAAATCAGCCACGAGCTGTCGACCGAGTGAATAGCTTCCGCAAATTTTACTGCAAAAGGTTTGAAATAGTTTTCAGTAAAATTGACACGCTTGTCATTTCTAATTTTAAAATAATCGGGTTGGAGTAGAACCGGTTTCTTTTCTCTGTCATAGCCCCACACTCCGGCCAGTTGCCAAATGTCGGGTGAAGATTTTTTCCATACGGATAGACGATTAGGGTTCAATGAAACTTTCTCTACTTCGGTGGGGCCGCTCAATTTAAATTCGTAGCGACCTACTTCCACTGTGTTGCCTCCACCTGCTACCATTCCCTGAAAGTAGGTAGGCATCAATCCATTTTTGAGAAGACCGAGTGAATCTAAACTATTGATGCCGATGTAACCTGTGGATGGCTCGTTGAATGTATCAAAGCCAATCACATTGGGCATTCCTTTTAGTTTAAGTGCTACCTGTAAAATGGCGTTGATGTAATGCGATTGTAAATAGTCCTGTGCCGATACGCTATCCATTATTGCTGTTGGTGCAAAATCATTTCCGCCAAAGAACAAGGTGAACATGGTAGCCGCGGCTAACTTATCGTAATTGGTGGGCCAAATCATTTTTGGAAAGGGATCGCCTTCTACATTGTGAATAACGGCTGCACCGGTTTCTGTAAACTTGAGTGGATCGAAGCCTGCTTTTTCCAACGTCCAGTATGGAGCGCCATCGCCACCGCTGAATCGACTCCACACATCCTGATGCGGATCGATGAATACGTTGATGTGATGGTCGGCTGCTTTTTTTACAATTGCTTGAATGTAGTTGAGATACTCTTCATCGTACTTGCCGGGGCCTGCGTGTTCAATGGCTTCCCACGTGATGAGCAGACGCACAAACCGATAGCCCCACTGATGGAGACGCGCAAAGTGCTGATCGGCTTCGGCTAATGGAAACGGTCGACCTACAAACGAAACGGTGTAGACGCTTTCATAAAAATTTTCCTTTTGATAGCTGGGAATGGAAGGGGTGAAAGGTGTTTTACTGCTTCCGCTTACGTTGATGCCGTGAAGAATCATCACACGACCCAGCGGATCGCGAAACCAACCGTCTTGTGCAATTATATTTTTTCGAGTACTGTCAGTTGTGTGCAACAGTGCATCTCCAGGTTGAATGTTTTTACTTGAGGTGAATACTAACCCTTGCGTATCTACCGAAGGAAATGGATTGTCAGTAAATAAATACCAGTAGCCAAAAGCCACAAGCACCAGACTGATCGCTCCCACAATTTGAAGGATGCGTAAGAATCGTTTCATAAAAAGTTAATTCGGTGAGAAATTATTTTTCCGGATACAAAAGGTACTTGCTTCTTTTCTTTTTGAATTCCGTCAAGTCTTTTTTCCACGAGGCGCGAATTTGTTTTTCGCTCAGGCCTTTTTTGATTTGTTCTTTGAGCGCTTTGGTACCGGCCAGTTTATCAAAGTAGGAGATGAAAAACTTTTCCTTGTCGGGGAATTGTTGGTAGAAACGAATGAGATGCTTGAGTGAAATTTCGTTGGTTGTTTTTTCTTTGCTCAGATCAATGCCGTAACATACTTTGTTTTCGTGAGGTGGATTTTTGGCCATGCCCACAATGGTGATGGGTGTAAATTGAAATGGCTGATTTTTTAAATCCGGGTGTCCGATCCATTCGAAAGGATGTTGGGTGCCGCGCCCAACACTTAATGCAGTGCCTTCAAACAAACAAGTGGATGGATACAAGGCAATGGCCTGATCATTGGGAAGATTAGGTGATGGCTTAATAGGAATGGAATAGAACAGGGCGTGGTTGTAATTTTTCATGGGCACCACCTCGAGCGGGCATTTCTTTTTTCCTTCGAGCCACCCTTCGCCATTGATCATTTGTGCATATTCGGCAATGGTGAGCCCATGTGCGATGGGAATGCGATGCATGCCTACAAATGATTTGAGGGTAGGATCGAGGATGGGTCCATCGACCATGTTGCCATGCGGATTGGGCCGATCGAGTACGATTACTTTTTTGTTTTGCTCGGCACAGGCTTCCATGAGATAATGCAAGGAGCTGATGTACGTGTAAAAGCGAACGCCTACATCTTGTATATCGAAGATGACAATATCGACATCGGCTAGTTGGGCGGCTGTTGGTTTTTTGTTGGAACCATAGAGCGATACTACGGGCAAGCCGGTTTTTGAATCGGTGCCATCTTTTACCGTTTCACCTGCATCGGCATCGCCCCGGAAGCCATGCTCGGGAGAAAATATTTTTTGAAGGACAACGCCTCTTTTTTGCAGCGAATCTACGAGATGTGTTTTGCCGATGGTGGCGGTGTGATTGACGAGCAACGCTACACGCTGTTGGCCCAATTTCGGCAGCAGCACATCGAGTTGGTCAGCACCCATTTGTATTTTTTGCGCTTGCGATGAGGTGAAGCTGAATAGAATGAGTAGACATGCCGTGACGCAATGCCTGATGTTAGTAGCATCGGCCAGGGATTGCAGCGAAAAGACACGCTTGCTTGAACTGTTTAAATTGACTGTTGCTTGTTGGCGTGGCTTGTAGCGAAAAGCCCGGTGCCCTACTGCGCCTCGCGAGGGCAGGCCGCCAAAGTTTTGAGTGTGTGTGGTGTCAATCATTTTATCTAATTTGCTGGAAATCAAATTTAGTTAATCTTTGAACCTTTCGTACTTCATTTCGAAAAGACTTAGGCAAGGTACCTCGGGTGGATTTGCATCGATTATTCATACTATCGCGGTGACCACCATTGCGATTGGCTTGGCTGCCGCCATTGTTTCATTTTTGATCATGCAAGGTTTTCAGACTGCCGTCAAGAATAAGATTTATGCATTCAGCAATCATTTGGTGATTACTAAGTTCACGATGAATAATGCGGTGGAAGAGCAGCCGTTTAATTTTCACATTGGGTTGTATGAGCATCCGGCCCGGTTTCCATTTGTAAAGCATGTGCAAGAGTACAGTCACAAAGCTGGTTTGATTAAAACGGAAGGAGAGGTGCTGGGAATAATTTTTAAAGGTGTGGGCAGAGGGGCTTCGAACTTCGCAGAGTCACCCGATTATTTTAAAGAGAACATGGTGGAAGGACGGTTTATTCGTTTTAGCGATTCCACGTATTCTCGGGAGGTGGTGATGAGCCGTGTGATTGCTAATAAGATTGATGCGAAAGTAGGTGATGATATTATTTTACATTTTTTTCAAAATCCGCCTCGCTTTCGCAAACTGAAAATTGTGGGATTGTATGAAACCAATCTCTCAGACTACTTTGACGGAAAAGTGTTGATTGGCGATTTGCGCATGGTGCAGCAACTCAATGGCTGGAATGCGAATGAGGCCGGAGGGCTGGAAGTAACATTGGACATGAATCAATTTGGTGCATTTGATTTGTGGAAGAAAGGTTTTTTGAAACAGCCAGCGACACCCGAAGAGAGTGACACGGTTTTTTATGAAGAGCCGGTGCCTACGTCACTTTTTTCGTTTGACTATGACCGGGCTGCGCTGGAAAATGCACGCGTGCAAATAGCGAACTCGATGGATTATGATTTGAATGTGGAGTCGGTGCGTGACCGTTTTATCCAAGTGTTTGAATGGCTCGATTTGGTGAAAAGGCAGGTGAAAATTTTATTGGTCATCATTTTGATTGTGATATCGGTGAATATGATTTCGGTGATTTTGATTTTGGTGATGGAGCGCGTGCCGATGGTGGGTGTACTGAAAGCGTTGGGCGCCACCAACCAAACGGTGCGATCGGTATTTATGTACAGCGGCATGAGTTTGATTGCTCGCGGACTGGTGTGGGGAAATATAATTGGCCTTGGTTTGTGTTGGGTGCAGGATCAGTTCAAAATCATGAAACTGAATCCGCACGATTATTATGTAAGCTATGTGCCGATTGAATGGTCGGTGTGGACGGTGATTATGCTGAACCTGATCATCTTTGGAATTGTATCGCTGGTACTTTTATTGCCAACCCACTGGATGGTGAAAATCAGTCCCGTGAAGGCCATTCGGTTTGATTAAATCGAAGTTGTGTTCAATCTTTTTTGGTTTTCTGGCTGAAAGTTCTACATTTGAAACTGTGAAAAGAACCATTACCCTTATTTTACTCGTGATATTCTTGCTCAATGTGGTGGGATATTATGGTGTTTTTGTGGGTTTGCGATTCTCTTCGGAGGTGGCGATGCGCCAGCAATTTGATGCTGAAAATTATAATCAGCAGGAGGTAACGATCAAAGTTCCTCTATCTATTCCTTACGCAAGTGACTCGAGAGATTTTGAACGTGTAGATGGCGAATTTGAACACGAAGGTCAGGTATATCGACTGGTAAAGCAGAAACTGCAAAGTGATACATTATATATAGTGTGTGTAAAAGACCAGCAAACACAAACTATCAATCAGGCTTTGGCTGATTATGTAAAAACCTACACCGACAAACCGATCAATGCAAAACAGGGAACTAAAACAATTACCCAGTTTACCAAAGATTTTATCTCATGCACTACTTCGGTAGAGTCATTAACAAATGGTTGGAATTTCTCCACCCGTCAGGTTATTTCATCTAGTGAGCTTTACAGCTTTCAATTCAATCAGCACATTGTGCAGCCCCCCGAGGCTTAATTGATTTTTTCTTAGCGTTTGTTTCAGACGCGTTTTCAAATCCAGTAATCATTTTTAATCAACTGTAGTAGCTGTTTGGCTACGAGGTAATTTTTGTTTCACGATGCATATCCTACAAATGGTATGCTGTTTTAACCATTTTCTATCTATGACAAGATATTTACTTGCCGTGAGTATTTCGTTTGTTTCGCTCTGTTCAGCCAGCGCGCAGACAATCACCGACCACCTGATGATGCCGAAGAAGGATTTCTGTACCGGCTTTATGTACACCTACGACCAATGGAAAAATTATTGGGAAGGATCGCTGAAAAGAGATAACCAAAATATTGGCACACTCACCACCACCCAACTGATGTGGGTGGGTAATTATGGATTGACAGATAAAATCAATCTGATTGCGATGGCACCGTACGTCACCACAAAAGCCAGTGGCGGAACATTGGTTGGATTAGACGGCATTCAGGATTTAACACTGGCTATTAAATATCAATTTGCAGAGAAGGAATTAGCTTCCGGAAAATTTTCAGCATTTGGAGTTGGCTCATTCTCTACGCCTCTCACTAATTATTCGCCCGACTTTTTACCCCTCTCAATTGGCTTGCAAAGCACCACTGTTGCCGGTAGAGTAACAACAGCCTATCGAATGAATCAGGGATGGTACGCCAGCGCATCGGGCTCGTATGTTTGGCGTGGCAATGTGTCGTTGGACAGGCCATCGTATTATACGGATGGCGCTATTTACTTTACGAATCAGGTGTGGATGCCGAATCAATTCACATCTACCTACAGCATAGGCTATCACAAAAATGCCTTGCAAACAGAAATTAATCTTACCCAACAAAACACATTGGGTGGTGGCGACATCCGCAAGCAGGATATGCCCTTTGTTTCGAACCGAATGAATTTTTTGAAGGTGGGTGTTTTAGGAATGTACTATTTGTCGAAGCCTAAAAACTTTGCCTTGCGCGCTCAGATATCTTATACTATGGATGGCCTCAATGTTGGTCAGTCATTCAGTGTGATGGGTGGCATACTTTATACTTTCCATTTTGCTAAAAAAGAAAATCAATAATTGATTATGAAGATATTTACTAAACGCTTATTTGCCGTTGCACTGATTCTGATCGTATTACCATTTAGCTGCAAAGACATTACCGGAAATGAAGCACTGTACCCCTATGTGCCAACCAATGTGGATGCGAATGCAGGCACTTGGTTGCCGGTTGTTTTAACTTCCAACAATCAGATTTCCGTGCCAGCACCAACGGCTACTAATTCAGCTGCTTATTTATCCGAACTGGCTTCACTAAAAGATATTCAGAGCAAATTGC
>DGYK01000061.1:13127-15103 GCA_002398365.1 Flammeovirgaceae bacterium UBA5008 | reverse complement strand
ATATTCAGAGCAAATTGACATCTGACCAGAAAAAAACCATTGAGTATTGGAGTGTGGGAGGAGTACTTCGGTGGAATCAAATCTTTCGTAAACTGGTAGCGCAATACAATTTACCACCAGTGCCGAATGCGGATGGAAGTTATCCAACCCCGGATTCCGAAAATCCATTCAGCAATCCACAGTTTCCTTTTTCAAATCCACCCTATGCCGCACGCGCTTATAGCTACGCAAGCGTAGCGATCTATGATGCATTGAAGGCAGCTTGGTATTACAAAGATTTATATAAAACCACCCGCCCCGATTCACCTTATGAAGTGGACAACGGAGTGCAAGCATTAATGCCAAAAATTGATTTACCTCCTTATCCATCTGAAGATGCAACGATGTCCGGAGCGGCTGCTGAAATGTTGAAAGTGTTGTTTCCGGCTTCTGTCGAAGAAATCACCAAGTTGGCAGCAGATCAACGCAATGCAGCGTTGTGGTCTGGGCGAGCAACGTCAAGTGATATTACTGCCGGATTGAATTTAGGTAAGTCGGTGGCTGGGTTTATTACAGCAGCAGGTACCGGAAGGTTTAGAACAGATGGCATGGGTGCCGCTATTGGTACACCTGCTCAGTGGAAAGCATTTGCAGATGATGCCATTACCAAGGGCGAAATTCCTTGGATTAGTTTGGATGTGCCTGCACGCCCTCCGATGCTTCCGTTTTTCGGAAATGTAAAAGCATGGAACTTGACCCCTGCACAAGTTGTAAGTGAGCGTCCGTTGCCACCACCTTCCACTTCATCCGATCAGATGAAACAAGAACTTGCCGAGGTGAAACGCTTCGCTTCGGGCGTAACACGCGAGCAAATGGCGATTGTGCACAAGTGGGCGGATGGTGCTGGAACATATACTCCTCCCGGCCACTGGAATGACATAGCAGAAGAATACATTCGCGATGCAAAGTTTAGCGAAGTGCGTGCTGCACGTGCATTTGCTTTACTCAACATGGCGCTGCACGATGCCGGAGTTGCTTGCTGGAACACGAAGTACTTCTATTTCAATCCGCGTCCTTCGCAGTTAGATCCATCAATCAAAACTACAACCGGCATTCCTAATTTCCCTGCTTATGTGTCGGGGCACTCTACATTTTCTGCATCAGCGGCTGCGGTATTATCATATCTGTTTCCACAAGGGGCAACCAGTTTTAACGCCATGGCCGATGAGGCATCTAACTCTCGCTTATATGGTGCGATTCACTATCGCTCCGATTGCAAAGAAGGTTTAGGTTTAGGAAAGCGTGTAGGTGGCTACACCGTTAACTATGCCATGACAGACGGGGCGAATTAAAAGATAGTATTAAGTTTAGGGTTCACGGTGTCGGGGTCGAACAAACCTGGCACCGTTTTTTTTTGTCCCGCTTATTGCAAACGGTTTCGTTTTATTTTTAGATGGTAGGATAATAAATTCCATTTTGGGTTTCTTGCAAGATTGCTACTGATTAGTATCTTTAAAGAAATGTCATTCGCAAATTTTCTTTCCGGCTATCAATCGCCTCCCAATACATGGGACGAAATGCAGGCACAATCTGAAATCAGAAAGCACTATCAGGTTTTTTTGGAAAGTTTGGAGAAGGCATCGCTAGGTGATTTGACCCAAAAAGACGAGCTGGCCAAAAAGCTCTTCATGAGTCAGGGGATTACTTTCACGGTTTATAGTGATGGTGAGGGCATTGAAAAGATATTCCCTTTTGATATTATACCGCGCATTATTACCGGTGCAGAGTGGGCACACATTGAAGCTGGTATCCGTCAGCGACTCAAAGCGCTTAATATATTTTTAAAGGACGTTTATCACGAACAGTCCATCATCAAAGACAAAATCATTCCGGCATCGCTCATTTATTCCTGCCCTAATTATTTAAAGGAAATGGTGAACGTAGAGGTGCCCTTTGGTATTTATACGCACATCTCCGGCATCGACCTCATCCGCGAC
>DGYK01000061.1:10298-12975 GCA_002398365.1 Flammeovirgaceae bacterium UBA5008 | reverse complement strand
CCGGCATCGACCTCATCCGCGACAGCGATGGTTCTTTTTATGTTTTGGAAGACAACTTACGAACTCCATCCGGAGTGTCGTACATGTTGGAGAATAGAAACATGACGTACCGCATTTTTCCCGGCTTGTTGCCGAAGAACAATGTTCGTTCGGTGAAGGACTATCCCGATCTCTTACTTAAAAATTTATTAGCGCTCTCCAATCGGCAAATCAGCAACCCTACTGTGGTGTTGCTGACACCGGGAATTTATAATTCAGCCTACTTTGAACATACTACGCTTGCACGATTAATGGGAGTGGAGTTAGTAGAAGGTCGTGACCTAGTGGTACACAATACCAAAGTGTATATGAAAACAACAGCCGGTTTGAAACAAGTAGATGTGATCTACCGCAGAGTAGATGATGAGTATCTTGATCCGCTCGTCTTCAATCCCGGCAGTATGTTGGGCGTATCCGGATTGTATTACGCGTATCGTGCCGGTAATGTGGCCATTATCAATGCGCCCGGTAACGGAGTAGCTGATGATAAGGCGGTGTACACCTATGTGCCCAGCATGATCAAATATTATCTGAACGAAGAACCCATTCTAAAAACGGTTCCTACCTATTATATGGACAACCGTGAGCATTTTGATTTGGTGTTTTCGCAAGTTCGAAAAATGGTGATTAAGAAAACCAATGAAAGCGGAGGTTACGGCATGTTGATGGGCCACGCAGCCACGGATGAACAGATTTTAGCGTATCGTTCTGAGGTAGAGAAAAATCCACGACAGTTTATCGCACAGCCCATGATTCATCTTTCATCAGTGCCCTGTTTTATCAATAATAAAATTCAACCACGCCATGTGGACTTGCGGCCTTTTGCTTTGTATGGTCCGCAGGGAATTGAGATTGTGCCGGGCGGCTTGACGCGAGTGGCTTTGCGCGAAGGATCGCTAGTCGTTAATTCATCGCAAGGCGGTGGAAGTAAAGACACGTGGGTATTAGGATAATATAATAATGGAATTCATCACGATGTGTAAGTATGTTGAGTAGAGTTGCCGATTCTGTTTTTTGGATGGCGCGTTATCTGGAGCGCACCGATAATTTATTGCGTCTCTTGCGCACCGACTACATTGCTTCGCAAGATGAATTGCTGGATTACAACTGGCAGCTATTGGCCGATTCGTTTGGAAGTGATCGACCTGAGCAAAAGATTAAAGTTGAGAATTATCGACAAGCGTTACACCATTTGTTGCTGAGTCGCCCACATGAATGCTCAGTATTTACCAACATTGTTCGCGTGCGTGAAAATGCGCGCTCAGTGCAAGACTATATCACTAAAGAATTGTGGCAGGCACTCAACGACTACTACCATCACATTTTAGAAGCGAAGACCGAAGACCTGATCATGCACAATGATCCGGTGACTGCACTCGATTTTTTATTGCGCGACAGCATTATTTTTTATGGAACGCTGGATGTCACGATGAATCGGGGCGAAGGGTATACTTTTTTGAATTTGGGAAAGTATATGGAGCGCTGCTTGCAAAATCTGGAGATTGTCGAATTCAAACGCAAGCAAATGGTGAAGGCTGAAGTAGAAACAGTACATTGGAAGTACTTATTGTATGCGCTATCTGGCTATGAATTTCATACCAAGTATTATAAAAACGCCTTGAATTCGAAGGAAGTCATTCATCAGGTTTTGTTTAATACGCAATTTCCGCACTCGATCAGTTACAGCCTCGGTCAAATGCTGCGCTATTTTCAGCGTTTAGCCGATTTCTCACAGCCTCAACAGTTTCAAGAAATTGAAGGATTGTTGCAGAAATTGATCCAATCCATGAATACCTATCAACAAGAGTATAATATATCTGTAATTGAAAAATTAATTCCTGATATTCGCCAACAGTTTAATCATTTGAATGCCCGTTTGGCTACCATTTACTTTGGCTACTCTTAATTTTTGATACGTATCGATGCCTGTATTTTATATTCACCACCGCACACATTATCAATATACCGACTGGGTGGTCGATTCGGCTAATCAAATAAAATTATATCCGCTGCATGATCAACATCAGCACGTGATAGAGCATCGGTTACAGATTTCACATGAACCGGAAATTTTTGAGTTGCCCGATTATTTTGATAACACTTCCGGTTTTTTTTCCATCATCAAGCCCCATCAAGAACTTTCCATAGAAAGTTTTATGAAGGTAGCGATGTCAGAGCCACCGTTGCCTTCGCGGCAACCATCTTTAGAGGTTTGGAGTCAGTTGGCCCATGAAGAAGTGAAAATCAAATTTCATGATTATCTGCGAGCCGAAGCAACTCAGCATCAAAAAGATATTGAAGCTGTATCGGTAATCAACCGACAACTTCACCCACTGGATGAATTACTGCGATTATCCGATTACATTTATACCACCTTTGAATACAAAAAAGGAGTAACCACCATCGAAACGGATATCGATGAGCTGTGGAAATTGCGCGCAGGAGTTTGTCAGGATTTTGCTCACCTGCTTTTGTACATGATGCGCTTGCAGGATATTCCTTGTCGGTATGTAAGCGGCTATATTTGTCCGGGTTCTAGTGAGTGGCGCGGAGAAGGAGCAACGCACGCATGGGTAGAAGCATGGCTGCCCGATGTAGGCTGGGTAGGTATTGACCCCACCAACAAATGTATGGCGGG
>DGYK01000061.1:6799-10067 GCA_002398365.1 Flammeovirgaceae bacterium UBA5008 | reverse complement strand
GAGCGACACGTTCGGTTGGCAGTAGGTAGAAGTTTTATTGATTGCACTCCCGTGAAGGGAACTTACAAGGGCTCGCTGGAACATCTTCTAGAAGTATCAGTCCAGTTCAGCACACTGCCGTTTACTGAAGAAGAATTGAAACTCAAACCATTTACTCCGGAGCAGCAAATGCGATTCAACAAAGGAGTATTTGAAACGTATGATGCCTATTTGCAACGCCAGCAACAGCAGCAACAATAATTTTATTGATAGCGTGTCACTTATTTTTCTGGTTGTTATCCAACTTCAGGGATATAAATTTTTAGTCATTTAGAATTCCTTTGTTTCCATCTGTTTTCATTCATCAAAACGAGTAATAAAGCCCTGATTCCACCTATCAAATTTTTCTGATTGGCAACGGATTATCGCTTATATTTATTTCCTTAACTAATTACTATGATCCGCAAACCGCTATTATTGACGCTCTCCATCACTTTGGTGATAAGCGCCTTTGCACAAAAAAGCAAAAAAGAAATTCCAGCTGCTGTGCCTGCTACCGACTTCAACACCTACTTCAGCCCCGTCAAGTGGCGCAACATTGGTCCCTTTCGGGGAGGTCGATCGGTAACGGCCACCGGTGTGGTGGGCGATATCAATACCTATTACATGGGAACAACAGGAGGGGGTGTTTGGAAAACAGATGACTTAGGTGTTTCGTGGAAAAATATTTCTGATGGTTTTTTTAAAACCGGATCAGTCGGTGCGATTGCCGTTTCTGAAAGCGATCCGAATGTAGTGTATGTGGGTATGGGCGAACATGCTGTGCGAGGAGTGATGACGCACCACGGTGATGGCGTTTACAAATCCACTGATGCCGGAAAAACATGGAAGAAAATGGGACTCGATCCTACACAACATATCGCACGTATTGCCATTCATCCACAAGATCCTAACACCGTTTTTGTAGCGGCACAAGGTGCGTTGTATGGTCCTTCGAAAGAGCGTGGTGTTTATAAATCGACTGACGGTGGAAATACATGGACCAATGTGTTGTATGTGGATGATAAGACCGGATGTGTGGAGCTTTCGATGGACATGAACAACCCGCGCATTTTGTATGCGGCTATGAATGAATACGGTCGGCAACCTTGGAAGGTGACAAGCGGTGGTGCGGGCAGTGGTTTGTATAAATCGACCGATGGTGGCGCCACGTGGAATAAAATTCAAAAGGGTTTGCCAACGCAATTAGGAAAAATGGCAGTTGCTGTTTGTCGCTCTAATTCAGAAAGAGTCTATGTGCTGGTAGAAAGTGATTCAGATAAAGAATTGGGTGGTTTGTTTGTTTCTACCAATGCAGGTGAAAGCTGGACGCGCATGACCAACGATCACCGTCTCTTGCAACGCGCTTGGTATTATATCGAATTATTCACCGATCCGTTGGATGAATTGACATTGTATGTGATGAGCGCTCCGGCCTTGAAATCAATTGATGGTGGAAAGACATGGGAAAACATTTCTAACACACATGGTGATTATCACAACCTGTGGATCAATCCACGGAATTCAAAGAACATGATCATTTCGGATGATGGTGGTTCTGCCGTAACGGTGAATGGCGGCAAAACCTGGTCCACACAAAACAATATGCCAACAGCTCAGTTCTATCGCATCAATGTCGACAATCAATTTCCTTATCGCATTTATGCGGGGCAACAAGATAACAGCTCTGTATCTATTGCCAGTCGTGAGTTTGCCAGCGGTGGCATCTCTACTTCAAGCTGGACTTTTTCAGCGGGTGGAGAGAGTGCTTTCTTGGCCTTCAATCCGGATGATCCACGCTACGTGATGGGTGGAAGTTATCAAGGCACGATTGATGTGTTGGATGTGAAAGCAAAAGCAAGCACTAACATCATGGCGGCACCCATTGAATATTTGGGTCGCGATGCGAAAGACATGAAATACCGCTACAATTGGAATGCGCCTATTATCTGGTCGAAGCACGAGCCCAATGCATTTTATCATGGCTCTCAGTTGCTGTTGAAAACAACTGACATGGGTATAACCTGGAAAGAAGTTTCTCCCGATTTGACACGAAATGATAAGTCCAAGCAAGGGAAACCCGGTGTCCCTTACACGAATGAGGCGGTAGGTGCAGAGAACTACGGGACATTAAGTTATGTGATGGAATCTCCGCATGAGAAAGGTGTGATCTATACCGGCAGCGATGATGGATATGTGTACATCACGCGCGATGGGGGAGCCTCTTGGCAGAATATAACTCCGGCAGGTTTACAAGAGTGCTTGATCAATGCCATCGAAGTATCACCATTTGATAAGGCTACTGCTTATATCGCAACAACGCGTTACAAATTCAACGATCACACACCGGGCCTGTACAAAACTACCGACTATGGTAAAACATGGACGAAGATTAACAATGGCATTCCAAATAATGCATTCACACGTGTAGTACGAGAAGATGATAAGCGAAGAGATTTGCTGTTTGCCGGAACGGAGTTAGGTGTTTTTGTTTCCTGGAATGGCGGTAAAGACTGGTCTTCGTTTCAATTGAATTTGCCCATCACACCCATCACCGATTTGCGTGTGCATCAAGGCGATTTGATTGCTGCAACGTCCGGTCGTTCTTTTTGGATTTTGGATGATTTAGGTTTGATCCGTCAGTACAAATCCGGAGATAATGGATTTGCACTTTATCAACCTGAGCCAACAGTTTTGGCGAATGCGTATAGCGAATTAGATCGTTCAACGGCTGAGTTCGATGGGACGCATCCATTCCGAGGAGTGAACCCGGCTACAGGTGCCGTGTTGTATTATCAGTTGCCTGAATTGAAAGACAACGAACATATTCAATTGGAAATAAAAGATGCAGCAGGAAATTTAGTGCGTACGTTCAGTTCGCAATCCGATACTACTTTTCATCATTTTGACGGAGGGCCAAATGCCGATCCAACATTACCGAAAGCAAAAGGACTCAATCGTTTTGTGTGGAACTTGCGTTACCCAACAATGGTGGGCGTTACCAATGTGTTTGTCGAACAAAGCTTCAGTGGACATAAAGTCGCTCCCGGCAAGTACACTGTCACATTAAAATGGAATGGAAAAGCCGCAACTACCGAGTTGGAAATTCTTCCCAATCCACTTTATCCTGTTACTGCTCAACAATACCAGGAACATCATCAGGTGATGAGCACACTCGAAAATGATGTGAATAAAATGAGCCGATTAGTTACTATGCATTTCAATAAATTGGAGCAACTCAATCAGTTGA
>DGYK01000061.1:2678-6588 GCA_002398365.1 Flammeovirgaceae bacterium UBA5008 | reverse complement strand
TGCCAATTTGCCTAACGATGAAAAGTTTAATTCGTTGCGTAAGGAGGGAGCAGAGTTGGCCAAGCGTATGAAACAATGGGATGAAGATCTCGTGCAGCGTAAGTCAAAGGCGTATGACGATATGGAAAACTTTCCGAATAAGTTCATCACCAACTACCTTTTCATGGTTAACCATGCAGAAAGCGATATTCCCCGTGTGACGCAATCAACGTTGGATCGACAGAAAGAATTAAACGCAGAATGGTCAACTCTGGAAGTACGCTTAAAGCAAATTTTAGAAGTAGAGCTTCCGGCTTACAATAAGAAATTATGGGAGGCCGGAATTGGAGGCGTGTGGGTGAAATAAGTGTAAACCAATTTGAATTAAAAAAGGAGTCAGCGGAAGCTGGCTCTTTTTTTTATAACCACTCCCGCATGTGTGCTTCGGTCATATTCCCACCACACAAAATGGTAGCCACCATTTGATCTTTAAATTTTTCTTTGTTTTCTAACAGCGCAGCAATGCCTACCGCACCGGATGGTTCTACGACTAGTCCGGTTTGTCGGTGTAGTAATTTTATGGCTTGAAGAATAGCGTTTTCGCTTACGAGCAATCCTTCATCTACCCAACCTTTCATATCTTCTAATGCTTGCGCAATGGGTGCACGCACGCCAATACCATCTGCAATAGTTTGGATCGTATCATGTTGCACGAGTGTGTTGGTTTTCCACGATTCAATCATGGCCGGTGCGCCACTTGCTTGCACGGCAATCATATTCGCAGCAGGAAGTTTTTCTTTGATAACACGCGCTACGCCATTTAATAATGCCCCGTTTCCCAAAGGAACTAACACTGCGTCTAACTGTTTAAATTCATTCGTCAATTCCAAACCGATCGTGGCTGCACCGCAAAGTGTTTCGATATCTAATCCGTCTTCCACAAAACGAAGATTGTTTTTTGCTGCATACAGGCGCGCTTCTTCTTTGGCTGCATCAAAGTCGTTGCCAATCAAAATAACTTCTGCGCCTAGTTCTTTCATGCGCTCAATCTTCAACGGATTGGCATTCACGGATGCAAATACAAAAAGTTTTTTCTTCGCCTTACGACATGCATAAGCCATGGCCTGCCCAAAGTTTCCGGCACTCGCGCAAACTAACTCCCGCTCCCGACTTTTATCCACTAAAAAATCAGCTCCTCTGCCTTTGAAGCATCGAATCGGATTGACGACTTCTATTTTTAAAATAAGCGTGCAGCCTAAGAGTTTGCTCAACGGCTCGTGAATAAATTGAGGCGAATGCAAAAACACCGGATCAATTGTCGCAGCGGCTTCATTCACCAATGAAAGTTCTAATCGATGTAAATTCATGATTACTCTTTCTCGAGGAGTGAATTGAGAGCGTTTACTAACTCAGGAAACTTCCGGTGCGCATTGTTACATAAAATGATCAGCGTTTTATTTTCGCCCAGGTGACGAATGATTTCTGTTTTATAGCCGGGATTATCTCCTGTATGTAAAACGATTTTGCCATCTCCATCGGGTTTGATCTCCCAACCAAAGCCGTAATAGGAAAGCGAATCGTTGTTCAGTTTGGCTGGAGTGAAGGCTTCTTCCAGTGTTTCTTGTTTTAAAATCTGATCAGTGTACAACGCCTGATCCCACTTGAGAAGATCGGAAGTTGTGGAGCTTATCCGGCCGGGCCCTTTGCGATTTCCCAACCAGATCGTGTAGTTAGATGAGGGAAAGGAATCTGCTCGAATAAATCTTTGCTTTTCTTCCACGAAGATGTGACCAAGTGCAAAGTTTTCGATGGCAGCTTTTTCAGCTAGTGTGCGGATGTTGGTTGATGACATGGCTAATGGCGTGAACATCCGATCACGGCACAACTGAATAAAATCTTTTCCGGATGCTTTTTCGGCAATGCTGGCCAGCAAAACATAACCGGTGTTGCTGTAATTGTATTTTTCATTGGGTGTAAACAATACAGGAGGATGATATTTTTTTAGATATTCGAGAATGTCATCGTTGTTCGCTACTTTGCTCTTATCCCAATGCTCGTCCATGATGGCTTGATAGTCGGGTAAGCCGGAGGTGTGATTCAGTAACTGACGAATGGTGATGTTTTTATAAGGCAAATCTTTCAGGTATTTTTCAATTGGATCATCGTATGTTAGTAGATTTTCCTCTTTTAGCAACATTATGATAACTGCTGTGAATTGTTTAGATACAGAAGCTAATTCAAAAATGCTGGCGGTGTCGAGAGGCACTTTGGTTTCGAAATTACGATAGCCAAAAGCTTTGTGGTAAACCGATTTGCCTTTTTGAGCGATTAGTAAAACGCCACTAAAGTCCGGTACAGTACTCATTACAGAGTCCACACGATCAGCAAAGGTCTTCGTTTGCTCGGTAGGTTTGGTGGCACAGGCCCCAATGAACAAAATGCTTATTACGACAAGAAAAGATTTTTGAAAGGCTTTCATGGTTAAGAAATTTTTGTGTTACGAGAAACGAATCAGCATTGCTCCAAGTGTTTTTGTAAGAAGCGATCAACAATCATGGTGATTTCATTTTAATTTTGGACTTTTGCAACTCGGAGTTTTCTCCAAAGTTGAATTAACTTTAAATAACGCATAGATGCAAGATGCCGCGCTCATTTCTCACTACTTCCCTCAGTTAACTGAGAAACAAAAGAATCAATTTGCTCAATTAGGTTACTTGTATCGCGAGTGGAATGACAAGATCAATGTTATTTCCCGTAAGGATGTGGATAATCTGTATGTAAACCACGTGCTACATTCACTTGGCATTGCAAAGGTGATGGAATTTAAACCGGGCGCATCGGTGTTGGATGTAGGAACGGGTGGAGGTTTTCCCGGAATTCCGCTGGCTATTTTATTTCCGGAAACGAAATTTCATTTGGTGGATTCGATTGGAAAAAAAATAACTGTTGTAAATGCGGTGGCGGAAGCAGTTGGATTAACAAATGTGAAAGCCGAACAAATTCGGGCGGAACAACTGAAAGCTAAATATGATTTTGTTGTGAGCCGGGCCGTTACGCGCATGAAGGAGTTTTACGGTTGGGTAAACAATAAAATAAAGTCGGAGTCTGTGCACACACTCGACAATGGTATTTTGTATTTGAAAGGTGGTGACTTGGATGAGGAGATGAGTGAATTAAAAAAACGTTACAGCATGTATGACCTCACCGATTATTTCAAGGAGGAATTTTTTGAAACCAAGAAAGTGGTTTATCTGCCGATATTCAATTGATATGCTCTCCCAAATACAATCCGGCATAAGTTGCCAGTAAGCACAAAATAAGGCTAGCCAAAATATAGAGGCCACCGGATACATGCAATCCGGATTGGACGAGCGAAATAGTTTCGGAACTGAATGTGGAGAAGGTGCTAAATCCACCGCAAAACCCTATCGTCCAAAATAGACGAGAGGAATCTGATAGTAGATTTTTGTGATCGGCTAAACCAATTATCCATCCTAGCACCAAACAAGCAATAACATTCACGCCTAGCGTGCCATACGGAAATGTACTCGTATGCCATGATGAAATCCATTTACCAAGACCGAAACGGGTGACGCTTCCCAGTCCGCCTCCGATGAAAATCAATACGAGTGTTTTCATTTTTTTAGCGTGTGTTGTTCAATCATGCCTTTCAGCAGTTGGAATGTTTCGTCTTTCAACGTATTGATATCGGTGGCTGAGCGCTCACTCACTTCAATCGGTTTGCCAACTACAATTCTAATTTTACCGGGAGCAATCTTCATTTTACCGGGTGGCATCAATGGGCCAGCGCCTAGCACCAACAGTGGTAATAAAGGTTGATTCGTATCGAGTGCGATGCGAAAAGCACCATCTTTAAATGGCTGCATGATTTCTTTGGTTCTGTTTTGGGTGCCTTCCGGAAAGATGAGGA
>DGYK01000061.1:1172-2473 GCA_002398365.1 Flammeovirgaceae bacterium UBA5008 | reverse complement strand
GGTGCCTTCCGGAAAGATGAGGATTGAAATGCCATACCCTAAAATCTTTTTCAGAAAACCAATACTTTTTTTGCGACTCTCGGCACTCGCCCGATCTACCACCACACAAGTAGCACGCGTAATCCAACCGAAGATAGGAATTTTTAAAAGTTCTTTTTTCGCCAATGGCCGGAATTGCCCGCGAATTGTCATGGCGATTCCCGGCAGATCGAGAAACGAAGTGTGATTACTCACATAGATAAAAGCTTTTCCTTTCGGAATGTTTTCACGATCAATGATTTCATAGCGGATAAACGTCAATTGACTGAATACCCAGCTCCACAATTTCATAAAGAAGTAGGTCACGCGAACGGCCTTGGCACCAAAAAATGCGGGAATGATAATGCCCGGCAAAAAGAGAATCATAAAAACAGTGAAGACGATCAGCACCCAGGCGGTGTAAAATTTAGATAGAATAGAGTTCATTGTCGGTTACCAGTTTTCGGTGAGCGATTAATTTTCAATTTGAAGGATTTATTTTCGTTTATGAATTAAAGTAGTCAAATTCGACCACTTTAAAATCAGTTAATCATCCGTACAATACTTTTATGTTATTAACTTCCTACTAATATCTTACTTTGTTGATTGGTGATTCGATTTTACGAGCCACTCGTGGTGTAGCATTTTTACGTTGATTGCCAACCGACATGATGAGTCAATTGATACTTGCATCTCTTTCAATTACCCTGAACTCGGTGTAATTGAAGTGAGGGTGTTTATTCTCTCCCAAATACTTTTCACTATCACTACCTTCTTTTAATTTAAGCTAGCAAACTCAATTATTTTCTTTCCTGAATATGTTTCACGATTCGGTTATACCTATTTCCTTTTGATCCTAGCCATGTAAAACCCATCAAATCCTTCTGAAGGCATAAAGCTCTTTTCTTCTTCCAATTCGAAGTTTGAATTCGCTTGCAAGAATTTTTTTACTTGCTCTTCATTTTCGGAGGGAAGTAAACTGCAAGTGGAATAAACCAAGACGCCACCGGCTTTGATGATGTTGGAATAATCCTGTAAAATATGCTGTTGCAATTCGCGCACGCGATCAATAAAATCAGGGGTTAGTTTCCATTTCGCATCCGGATTCCGCTTGAGAACACCTAAACCGGAGCACGGCACATCCAACAAAAGGCGATCGGCTGAGTTTTCCAATCGCTTAATGGTTTTAGAAGATTCGATTACGCGTGTTTCAATGTTTCCCACACCTGCTCTGCGGGCACGTTTCTTCAACTCAGTCAGTTTCCATTCTTCCGTATCCATGG
>DGYK01000061.1:0-964 GCA_002398365.1 Flammeovirgaceae bacterium UBA5008 | reverse complement strand
TTTCCATTCTTCCGTATCCATGGCAATAATTCGTCCCTGATTGTTCATCAACGCAGCTAAATGTAGCGCTTTGCCTCCCGCACCTGCACACGCATCCACTACGCGCATTCCGGGCTTCACTTGTAAAAACGGAGCGATCAGTTGCGACCCGGCATCCTGCACCTCAAACAAACCATCTTTAAATGCTTGTCGGGTAAAAATATTTTGGCGTTGCTCCAATAGCAATCCATCCGGAAATTCCATTGGCGCTTCGGTGATAATTTCTTCCTCTTCCAGTTGTAGTTGCAATTCGTGACGCGAAATCTTCAGTGTGTTGGTGCGCAAAACCACCGCAGCGGATTCATTCAGTGCTTCCAGTTCGTTGGTCCAGTTGGCACCAATCTCTTTTTCCCCCAATTCATCCAGCCAATCCGGAATTGACTCTCGAATTTTGCGTTCGCTTTTTACTTCTTCATAGCGTGCCAATACTTTCTTCCGATCTACCCCTTTCATCTCCTCCCAATCCGGAAATTCCGTTTTATTCCACAGGCACCAAACTGCCAATAGCTTCCAATATTCGTTTTCTTCCGCTTTTGACAATTCGCGAAACAGACGGTACCAGCGTACAATGTCGTAGATAGTTTCCGCAATAAAGCGTCTGTCGCGGGCGCCCCAGCGTGGGTTGCTCTTCAGAATCTTCTCAATTACTTTGTCGGCATACTTCTTTTCGTCAAATATCTCCTGCAATCCTGCAATCACCGCTTCACACAAATTTCTGTAGAGTTTCACCTTTGGCTTTTTTTGTGGAAATTTAACCACGTTTTACTACAATACCTCACACCCTTATGAAGTACCTACCGATCATTTTATGTTTAACGGCTGTTTCGTATTCCGCTAGTGGTCAAGGATGGCTGGAAAGTGCCGTGAAAAAAGCTGTGAAAGAGACGGTCACTGAGTCTTCTGAATCTAAAATGGCCCGACTCGA
>DGYK01000062.1:47297-48310 GCA_002398365.1 Flammeovirgaceae bacterium UBA5008 | reverse complement strand
ACGATTTTCACTACAACGTTCATTTGATTCTTTCCACTCTGATTTTTACGAAACGCAAGGCGCATTCTATGCGGAATTGGAATGGAAACCCTTTCCAAAATTCGGAATGAAAACGGGTGTGCGAGCAGAAAATAGTTTTTTGCTGGATCACAAAAGTGTGAGTCCACGTCTATCGGCAGCGCTTAAAATTGGAAAGCACAGCCAGGTTTCATTAGCAAGCGGCATCTTTTACCAGAATCCCAACAATCGCTATTTGGTAGCTGCCAAAGTGCCCGACCAACAACAATCGGTTCATTACATTGCCAACTATCAATGGATTACCGATCAACAAACTTTTCGGATAGAAGGATATTACAAAAGCTACAATCAATTGGTACGTGAACTTGGTGTGCCCTATAATCCAAATGCGTATCGGTTTGTGAATACACCCATCGACAACTCCGGTAATGGATATGCGCAAGGCGTTGATGTATTCTGGCGGGACCGCGCATTGATCAAAAATCTGGACTATTGGATTTCATACAGCTGGGTAGATACGCAACGCTTGTTCGAAAACTTCCCATCGAAAGCAACGCCTTCATTTATTTCCAATCACAACATCAACGTGATCGCCAAGTACTTTATCGAATCGCTGAAACTGAATATTTCAGCTACCTACTCGTATGCCACCGGACGACCGTATTACAATCCAAACAATCCTCAATTCCTTCAAGACCGCGCGCTTGATTATGAAAACGTGTCGATGAACATCAGTTATGTCACTAGTATCAAAAATGTTTTTGCCGTATTCTATATCGGTGCCGATAATTTGCTTGACCGGCATAATGTATTTGGCTATCGCTATTCCTCCGATGGTTCGGCCCGCTATCCGATCGAACCACCTATCTATCGCTCCTTTTTTGTGGGAATGAATTTTTCGTTATCCGCATTTAGTCGAGATGAGCTTTAAACTTCAAGAAAAACCAAAATCATATCACAATTATTTACAACAAAAAAAAATAAACATGAAAACA
>DGYK01000062.1:0-47139 GCA_002398365.1 Flammeovirgaceae bacterium UBA5008 | reverse complement strand
TTGAAAAAAAAAAAAAAATAAACAAGAAAACAAAGATGCTCCTACTCCTGCTGGTATGCACCACTTTCGTACACGCTCAAACTTTAGACGAAGCACTTCAAACTACTATGCGTCAATTTTATGCTGCATCCACTCAGGAAGAAAGATTAGCCAGCAGCAATCGACTGTCGTTGATTGCCAATAAATGGAACACAGAATGGTTTACACATTACTATTCGGCTTACGCCAAAACATTGTTAGGCGTATATGAACAAGATCAAACGAAGAAGATCAGCTATTTTGAAGAAGCTGAAAAGAATCTTGAAACAGCAAAGACTTCACCCAAGGGCGAGAATGACGAAGTGTACGCACTTGCTGCCATGATTGCCAGCATGCGAATTGGAATCTTTCCAGACCAGTGGCAAAAGTACAGTGAAGTGTTTGCTTTCAACATGAAGAAGGCCAAAGAGATTCGCAAAGAAAACCCGCGCATCTACTACCTCGAAGGGATGAGTAAATTTTACACACCCGAGATGTATGGCGGTGGTAAAAAGAGCGCACTCCCCTTTTTTCAGAAAGCAGCCGAATACTTTGCCTTAGAATCAGATGCCGATATTCGCAAACCGAGCTGGGGCAAAAAACAAAATGAAGAGATGATAAAGAAGTGCGAAGAGTAAAAACCAGGCCTGCGGATTACTAATTAGATCCGCAGGCTTGATAATAAAACTTCTCGATCGTTAATTTTGCTTTACAAAATTTAAATTCGTGACGCCCCAATTCGAAATTTCAAAACCGCTGACGTTGCCAGATGTGTTTCTTGTAAAGTTAATTTCGAAAAAGAAAGTATTCGGGCCACTTCCGGTAAAGCTATTTTCACCCTTGCGTTGTAAAGCAATATCGTCTAACCGGATATGCTTCATCACAAGTTGATTGTTGATCACTTCAAAGTAGTACCGGGTATCGAGCTCATCGCTGAAATAAGTTCCTGCATATTCAGTCAATTGAATAGAGAAATTTTGAGCCGCCTTGGTGGTCGTGTTGCGAGTTGTTGTTGGAACAGTAGAAGCCATCGTCTTTTTTTGTAAGAAAGACTCTTTGATATAATAATCGGCAATATCATATCTACCACCCAGATCTTCGTTATGTTCATCATTGCTCAGATGAATAATCGATAGTCGCTGATCGGGAAAGCGACCAAAAAAAGTTCGGAAGCCTGCTGTATGTCCACCATGCCCTATTCGTTTTACACCTAGATAATTAGTGACGAATTGTCCTTTCGCATAAAAGATCGAATCACCTTCATCCATTCGCACAAATACTTTGTGGCCGTTATCCAAATAGGAAACTTCATTGAAGCGATCGATCAATTTTTTATTTCCTACCACGGGCTTTTCAAAATTTAATGCCCACTTCGCGAGATCTTCCACGGTGGTTAATAAACCCGAAGGCCCCGGAGTGGTACTAAGCGATGGCCGGTGATAGTATTTATCCTTGATCTTTTCATATGATTCTGCTTTGTTCTTAATCACCAGTTGATAGTCATCGCAAAACAATGTATTGGTCATTCCAAGAGGAGTAAACATTTTTTCGTTTGTGTACACAGCAAATGTTTTACCGGTAGTCCGTTGTACAATTTCAGTTAGTAAAACGTAGCCTGCATTACAATATTTATAAGTGGTGCCGGGGGTAAAAATCAAACCGCGTTGTTTATTCATCATCTTTAAAAGCTGCGTGGTAGTGGTAATATCAGTGATGTAATAGCCCGCGATAGAAGTCAGTGCCCCATAGTCTCGTAAGCCACTGGTGTGAGCCAACAAATGTTTGATTTTAATAGTACTTGCATACGCGGGCAGTTCGGGTATGTATTTTTTTACTTCGTCTTCCAAAGAGATTTTGCCTTCATTCTCCAACAGATAAATCGCAAACGCAGTGAATTGCTTTGATACGGAGGCAATATCAAATACCGTTTGCGGTGTGATTGGTATGTTGTAATTCAGGTTAGCCATGCCATATCCTTTTTTTAATATCACTTGGCCATCTTTTACAATGGCTACGGCTACACCTGGAGTGAATGAATTGTAGGAAGCGAATAGAGAGTCTATTTTTATTTCTGCTGCTTTATTGATCTGAGCCTTTGCTTGCCCTATGATATTCGTTTCTTTAACTGGCTCTGAAAGATCGGGTGATGTGGGGCGTGGAATCCGTGTTGCAATTTTATCTATGATGAACCATTGCTGACCTATTTTCATCAGATTGAAATAGTCCGTGAAGGTATCCCGTTCGGTAACAATCTCAGTCTTGGCTGCGCCAATTCCGGCTGTGATATCCATGGAAACAATTCGCGTGATGAGGCCTGCGGGTCGTTTTCGTAGCCGGAAGCCATTTAGATACTGAGTCCGATTCAAATCAATAAACTTGCCCTCTCTGAAGTTTTTAAGGTGACATGTGCGGTGCATGGCTCTTCCAACCTTAATAGTGTCGCCCGTAGCCCAACCATCAAAATAAGTTTGGATGACTTCCTCAGCCTGCTGGCGATCGGATAAAGTTTGAGATAACAATGAGTTTGAAAACCCAAATAGGGTTAGAATTAAAACAAGTAGTTTTTGCATGTGTTGCGATTTTGAGATAGCACACGAAGACCGAGCCGAAAGGTTTGTGGCAATCGTTATTCAATATCAGTATTCCAGTCCAGATTTATAAATCCGTACCAGAAACAAGGTAAATCAGGTCAGAATATTCTGAGCAATAGAATTGGCACCGTGCTGTTGTTGGAATAAAGTAGGTGTTGTACCTTTTAATTTCTTAAACGTTGAGAAGAAAGTAGACCGTGAATTAAAGCCCACTTCAAGGCCAATGGCTTCAATTTTCAGATTATTACCGGCTAACAGCAACTTGCAAGCCTCATCAATGCGATATTCATTAATAAACAGTGTAAAATTTCTTTCGACCTTATCATTTAAAATCTGAGAAAGTTGGTGCCCTGAAATTTTCAGTTCTTTGGCAAGGTCATTTAATTTCAGGTTGGGATTTTTGAAGAGTTTCTTCTCTTTCATTGCGCTATTCAGTTTAGCCATAACTAACAAGGTTTCATCCTCGTTCAGCTGTTTATCTCCATACTTTTGAACTGAAAAAGAAGACAAGTCGTTTGCTTTTCTTCGATACAGCAATACAAACACAACCAAGTAAATAATTAGTGAAAAAAAGACAGTCGCATTAATATAACTGCCTTTGGTAATATTCAAAATAGACCACACGTACGAAACAAAAAGAATCAAGACAGTTGCGCAAATTGTTAGCACCCAAAATTCGAAAGGCTTTAATTTTTCCTTACGCCCCCATTTTTTTAACAGGGGCATCAAGTGTGAAATTGAAATAGTGATGTAGAGACCCCATTGTAAATAAATAAGCGGTATAAAAAGAGTTCTCCACAAAGAGGGAAATTCCTGATACGGGTACATGATTCCCACTGTCAAAATAATCAGTAGCCAACTTATTGTTTGCCCTATCCATGACTTGGGTATTTTCCGCACTTGAGAGATTTCGGATTTTATGAAGAAGTATAGAAAAGGGCCAATAAAAAAACAGGCCGTCAAACCAAGTTGTAGGTATATTTTAGGTAAGCCATAATCAAAGAAGTAAGCGACTGATTTTCCTATGCGGATGCTTAGGACAAGCAGTAGCGCAGCAAACAAATAATTTGACAAGTGCTTTTTTGCCGAAAAGAAGAAAAAATAAATACTCAGAATGATACCGTTGAAGGCTCCTAAAGCACTCACAAAGAATAGCACCTTGCTTCCAAAATCCATGAGCGTAAATTTACGCAATTCAATTGTTAACTACCTGTTAACTGTTGCACTGCTCACCCAGCGTGAAGATTATTTTTAGCAATGAGTTAGCCTGTTACTCCCTATTGTGGAATTTTCGATAACCTCATCTCCCAATTCCACTCCCACGTTTTGCCCTTATCGACTGAAAATGCCTGCGACCAAATTGGTTGCTTGGGGTTGGTCGCATCCCACTGATAAATCACCAAAATTTCCTTTCCGTCAAAGGTGTCGTGCGCATAAAATTTACCCACTCCTTTTTCAAATGAGCCCGTTACCGGATGCTGGTCCATCTTCATTCCATTGGTGTCCATCCAGTAAATTGTCCACAGTCGTGTCTCTGGATTAAATAATCGTACGGCCAATCCTTCAAACGGTTTGCCGTTAAATGATGCATAATAATTCTCCACATTGCCGAGGCCATTCAGTACTTTTTTCATGTGCAATTCAGATTCGAATTGTTCCCAGTCATTGCTGTTGTTTAACCGTACTTTCAACTTGCGATTGTGAACTTTCCATTTTCCTTGCAGAAAGTCAAAGTCGGTTGGAGAAGAAGTCGGTGAAGGTATTGTTAAAAGTTCCATAGGGTTTGTGGGTTGAGATTTGTGAGTAGTTGGATTTTGTCCTGTTAATGAAAATGATGCAATCGCAATCAGAATAATCAATATAATTTTATTTGGGTGTTTCATTTGGTATTTGTTTTAGTGGTTTCCTTCAATTGGCTCTCAAATTGCTCAACTGCTACCATCGCGTTGGCATCTTCTTTGAACTTTGCTTTCAATAGGTCAAATATTTCTAATCCTCGAACATCTCCTAATTCAGTTATCAAAAGTGTTGTATAGAAAATACCATGAATGTCATTTTCGTTCATCGCTTTTTTAAATCCACCTAAAAGCAGTGCGTACGCTTTCTCACTCTTACCAAGTGTTTTAATAGTTTGAGCTGCAATAATCCGATAATCCCAGATGGGTACTGCCAACACCCAATGCGGTGATGTTAAATCACCCAAAGCTCTATAGGCGATATCAAATCCGCGAGGATCTTCCAGTTGCTGCAAAGCAAACAGAGAACTTAGCAGACTTTGGTACTTCCACGAAGGTTTGTTCACCAGTTTCTTCAACGCTGGGAATGCTTTCGGGCTTTTACTTTTTCCCAATGCAATGGCAGCTGCATTGATGACGCGATCGCTGGAATCGTTGAGTGCATTCAAATACATTTGATCAAATTCCGGATCACGTGTCATACCTAAAAAATTAATAGCAGAAGCACGAACCCATGCTTTCTCCTGCCGGATGAGATTCAATAGTGTAGAAATAGTTGCTTCGTCCAATGGAATAGGTTTTGATTGAAGGTTAGACGGAGCTAGCATATTCTGCAACTGTGGAAGTGCCACTCCCCATTTAAATCGCCAATAACTCTTACCTGAAAGCACACTTCGATAGGCTGCAATAATCTTATCTCTGTCTGTTGATGAAGTTGTTTCCTTCTTAAAATAGTTTACAATTTCACTACCAGCCCCTCTTCTTCCAATTACATCGGAGTCGTTTTGAAACTGGTACAATAGTTCGTCTAAGGTTTTCTCAAAACGAACTTCCTTCACCCACGAATCTTCATAATCGAAATTTACAAGCAAAGGGGCTTGCTCTAATGTAAAATTAAAAGTGTTAAGCTCCTTGGCCTCTAGCCAAACTCTTTCAATTCGCCCGTCTAATTCGATCTCCATGTTCCCCTGAAAATATTCTGTCTGTGGTTGCGGATCGAGCCGATCTGTTTTTTGTGTTTGCCGAACTGTTAACAACAATTCTTTCGTACTTGAATTGTACGTCTTTGATACTTCAAATATAGGATGTCCCATCTTATACACCCATTGATCAAAAAACCAATCCATCGGTTGGCCACTAGCCACTTCCACTGACTTTCGAAAATCTTCAGTCGTAATCAATCCACCGCCATGCGTACGAACAAAATGTCGAATGGCTTTCCACCAGGTTTCATCTCCCAACTGCTTCCGCAACATGTGCAAGACCTGTGCACCATGAAAACTTGTGTATCCATCATTGATAAACGAGCTTGGATCATCATAATGCACTTTCACCAGTGGATGACGATATCCCGAATTCCAGGTTGGTAAATAAATGCTATTGCGATCCCAGTTGCGCGGATACAAGTGAAATTCATCATTACCATTTTTATGCTGATCGTATAGCTCCGAAAAATAGCGAGCAAACGATTTGCTCAACCAACTGTGGCTCCAGTCAGCCGGGGTCAAATAATTTCCAAACCATTGCTGTGCGAGTGTTTCGCTTTCCAAGTCATCCCACAAGTAAAGAAAATCAGCATGTGTGCGATCATCATCTACCATATTTTCGGTTTGTGTAGAGAGCATATTTCCTCCTACTCCCCAAGGCAAATCCTGAACAAAGGCTTGCGAATAAGTTGAGTAAGGATAAGGTACTCCGGTCACCTCCGAAAAGTAGCGAATCATTTCTGGCAGTTGCGCTACGCTGGCAGTTGTAGCTGCTACTTCATCGGGCAGAGAATAATTGTGCAGTGTCAGTTGATTAACATGCTGGGGCAAATCTGTGAATTCACCTACGATTAATGAAGTAAGATGATTGGCATAGGGAACATCTGCCTTGTACTTGTAGACACTCATGCCATTTGCTGATTCCTTTCGTTCAACTAAACGTCCATTACTCAGCGCAGTGAATTTCTTCTCAACGGTAATTTTAATTTCAGAGGTGCGCAAATCATTGGGTGCATCATAACAAGGAAACCAAAACCGATTTCCTTCCGCCTCACCCATTGTCCATAGTTGTTGTCTGCGATTCGGTTCAGTAGAAGTAGGTCCGAAAAAACGAAGACCTTTTCCATTCGTTCCTCCCAGACTGTTCGGATCGGAAGTGCTTTGCCAATTGGAGTGATAGGCTATTTTCAAATCCACATTTTCATCGGGTTGGTAGATTCGACTTAATTGGATGACAAGCGCATCGTTTGGCTGTTGATCATCATACTTAAATACCAGAGGGGTTCCGTCCGGCAAATTGATGGATGCTATCGATAACATGCCTGCATCTAACTTGATTTGTTCTGTTTTCTGTAGTGGTGAGAGTGTAATCGTAGCGGTGCCAAACACTTGTTTCTTCGGCCAATCTATTTGAATGTCCAACGCAATGTGTTTCACATCTACCGACCTCACTCGCGCCCAACGCGCAGGTGGTAACTTCTTAAGGCTATCGCTGCTCTGCGCTAGTAAATCACAATGCATAAGAACAATCACAAATAGAATCAAGTAGTTTTTCATTTTTTTGGATTTACGTTTTTATAAAGCCGCATGACTATGGCGGTGGTACTCCATATAGGTGGACGTAGTAAGTGCGCGGGATGCGCCCCAAAGTTTTTCTACAATGAAGAATGACAAATCAATTCCTGCCGAAATACCACCAGAGGTATACAGCGTTTCGCTGGATTGAACAAATCGCTTGTCTTCGCATGCAATGGCGGTGGGTGCTAATTGTAGCACATGTTCGTACACCTCGTGATGGGTGCAAAACGGGCGATGATCCAATAATTGCGCTTTGGCCAGCAACCGTGCACCTGAGCAAATGCTTAATGTGATTTCTGCAGTGGCATGCATGCGCATGATCCATGTCACTACTTTCAAATTGTTCATTACTACTTTTGATCCTTGTCCACCGGAAATAATCAAAATGTCAATGGGTGGATGGTGATCAATCGAATAATCCGGCAATACTTTCAAACCATTTACAGCCGTAATTACTTCTTTTTCCGGAGCAATGATAAAAACCTCTGCCAGCGAATGATCTTCCAACTGAGATGTCACCGAAAACACTTCAAAGGGTCCGGCAAAGTCTAGCACCTCAGCATCATCATAGATAAAAATTCCAATTCTTTTTTTCATATAAAAAGGTTAGACAATAGAGTATCCGTCAACTGAAATTGATAGTTTGATTTCTTTATGTTTTATTAATTACGGTGTGGGCAAAAGTTATGATTAGCTCGATTTCAATAATCGAATCACCTGTCGTTCGCTGGTTAATCCACAATGCCTAGCCATTTGCTTCCGGCTGATATCCGGATTTCCGGATAACTTTTTTAACACTTCTCTACGCAAAATGGAGGTGTACTCATTCACTGTAATACCTGTTTCGCGTTTAAAAATTCGTGTGAGGTTACGGGGACTCATACACGCTTTGTCTGCCAATTGTGAAAGACTGACGCGAGTTTGCAGGTTATCGTGTAAATAATCTTGCACTTGATGAATACCAGAATGAATATGATTGCGGTATTTCATAAAGGAACTTTCTTGTGAATCTGCACCGCTTCTTCGCACATAAACCACCAACTCGCGTGCTACCTTGTAGGCTAAATGATCATCGGTAAGTTGTTCCAATATGAAAAGCGCCAAATCAATTCCGGCTGTCACACCAGCACTGGTATAAATACCATCACATTCGGTAAACAAAATATCTTCCACCAACTGAATGCGAGGGAAGCGTTTTTTCAATTCGGCAGTTCGCTTCCAATGGGTCGTGCATTTGCGTTCGTTGAGTAAGCCTGCTGCGCCTAAGAAAAACGCTCCCGTACAAATCGAAGCGATCCGCACCCCGGACGCATGCAGCACTCCTACCCATTTCAGAAGCTCTTTATTAGCAGTCAACTGCTTCGATATTATGTAGGATACTTCAGCACCAGCCACCATTAAAAAATCTCCGGTGCGAAATTGAATCTCGGTATAGTGAGGCAGCTTACCGAAAGGAAAATCACTTGAAGTCGTTAATGCTGATTCATGCGAACAATAAAGTATCTCCAACTGCGCCCCTTGTTCTATGGCTTCTTGAAAAACCTGAATCGGACCCGCCAGATCAAGTAGATGAGTTCGGGGTAAAACCAGAAAAACGATTTTTGTGGTATTCATACGCGATTTCTGTTAGCAAACGTACAGGAAAGATACGCGTAAGTAAGGACAGATCAGTGACAAATCCGGCCAATGTTATTTATTGGGAAAATACTTTATAAGAAGATCATTTAACCAATGAAGAAGTCAGAAGATTACATATGAATGTGGACTTCGATAGCCATTCAATGTTGCGTATCGCGATCGAGTTTCAGGCGCTTAATCAGATCTGTGTGAAGTGTATCGGCATAGGCACCGTATGCATCTACAATCAACCCCTTCGATCCATTCGTAGCGCTAATAGCGAAAAGAATCGTGCTATCATCGGGATCGTTTAATCCTTCAAAGCGGTGCACTTCATCTACATGAAATTCGCTGGCCGTTAACCGAAGATCTAATGTCTCACACTCCAGCACATCGTACTTCAGCAAGAAGTCATGCGTGTAACCTCGCTTCTTCAAATCTTCCATCGCTTCACTCAAAGTTTCAAACATCTTCATATGGGCATGATTTATAGATCAATAAAAATACTAATTTTAGAACTTGATTATGAAGAAATTGCTATGGTTTGGGCTTATCGTTCTGTTGTGGGGATGTGGATCGTCCTCTTCTTCCAGCAGCAAGAAAGTGGTAAAACCCCGCTATCACCACGTATGGGCCAAGGGCAATAAGTACCGGATCGACATTCCAATCGGCAACCGCCACATCCGTCTCTTTCAGCGAAAGCGAACCAAAGCCGTCAATATGAAATAGGCTGAGATTAACTCAAGCCTTTCATGACAATCTCGAGATTCTTGCGCAAAAACATTTTCACCATCGTGATTTGGTTAACGTGCGCGCTGACAATCGAGCCGTAGAAAAGTGTAGTGAGTAAATTACAGATGTCGCGGGTAGAGGCTGATTTGGTAATCTCTTTTTTGAAGATCGCTTCCAACGCAAACTTCTCCATCATCTGATCCAGCGATAGAATTTCTACCAGTTGAATATCGGCTACATCCGGGAATAGCAGTTTCTTTTCCTCGGCCTTCAATGGAAATGGTTTGGGTGCCCTACTTAAATCCGACAAGTAGGCAAACAAGCTGAGGATGATGCCCGGGTGCGCCTCAAAATCTTCGCTGAGTTTGTCAAACAAATAGGTAATGCCTGCCAGTCCTTCTTTCGGCTTATCGCGCAATTCTACGGTGCGCTTCAGGCACCAGATTCGGAAGTAGTACATCAACATATCTTCCTTGACGGGGAAATATTTGAAGAGGGTGACTTTTGAAATTTTGGTTCGTTTGCAGATTTCCGTAACGTGAATTTTGTCAAACGATTTAGATCCGATCAGCTTTACCATTTGGTCGAGGATCACCAATTTCAAACGAGCTGCTTTTTCTTTTCGTAGGTTCATAGTAAAGTTCGAGCCGAAATAATACATTTAACTATCAAAACCAAAACCTAAATCCATGAAGGGCATTTATTTACTCCTGTTTACATTCTTTATTTTCGCCTGCACCGAGCAAACTTCTGAAAAGCGACTTACCGGTGTGCTGGCAGATTCGGCCATGGTGGTATCGGCTCATCCGCTCGCATCCCAAATAGGTGTAGACATTATGAAAAAGGGCGGCAATGCCATCGATGCGGCAATCGCCACTCAACTGGCCCTTTCCGTTTCCTTTCCGGCTGCCGGCAACATTGGTGGTGGCGGGTTTATGGTCATCCGATTGAAAGATGGCACCACTACTACCCTCGACTTTCGCGAAACGGCCCCTGCCGCGGCCACTACCAACATGTACCTGGATGAGAAGGGTGATGTGATCACCGATCTAAGCTTAAAAGGACATCTGGCTTCCGGTGTGCCGGGATCAGTGGACGGTATGGTAGAAGCGCATAAAAAATACGGTTCACTTCCGTGGAAAGATTTGGTTCAACCTGCCATTGATTTGGCAACGAACGGTGTGGTATTGACCGACCGTGAAGCACTGTGGTTCAATCAGGCGAAAGCCAATCTCGAAAAATACAATTCGGTGAAGCCCGAATTTCTAATACGCGAAGAATGGAAAGCCGGTGACACCGTGAAATGGCTAGCGATGGCCGCCACTCTCGAGCGCATCCGCGACAATGGAAGAGCTGGTTTCTACGAAGGCAAAACAGCCGAGGATTTAGTGGCTGAAATGAAACGTGGCAAGGGCATCATTACTTTGGAAGATCTTAAAAACTACAAATCAGTTTGGCGTGATCCCATCATCGCTTTCTATAAAGATTATAAAATCATTTCGATGCCACCTTCATCGAGTGGTGGCATCTGCCTCTTGCAATTATTGAAATCCATCGAACCCTATCCGGTAAAAGACTGGGGCTTTCATTCCGTTAATTCAATCCATTTGTTGACGGAGGCTGAACGGAGGGTGTTCGCGGATCGCGCTAAATTTTTAGGTGACCCCGACTTCTTTAAAGTGCCTGTAACACAGATGCTTTCCAATGAATACATCGCGGAACGCATGAAGACCTTTAACCCTGAGAAAGCCACACCTAGTTCGGAAGTAAAGTCGGGAAATATTCCGGGCTATGAATCAGAAGAAACCACGCACTTTTCGGTAGTCGATCCACAAGGCAATGCCGTTGCTGTCACTACTACACTCAATGGGTGGTTTGGTTCTTTTGTGGTAGTAGATGGTTCCGGATTTTTTATGAACAACGAAATGGACGACTTCAGTGTCAAGCCGGGTGTTCCCAACATGTATGGCGCCATTGGCGGAACAGCCAATAAAATCGAACCGGGAAAACGCATGCTGAGTGCAATGACACCTACCATCTTAGAAAAGGATGGCAAACTGTTTATGGTGTTGGGTTCGCCCGGTGGTACTAAAATCATTACCGGTGTATTTCAGACTATTGTGAATGTAATTGAACATGATATGACCATGCAGGAAGCGGTAAACGCCAAGCGACTGCACAGCCAATGGTTGCCCGATGCAATATTGCCCGAGAAGGGAGCACTGAGTGAACAAGACAGCACCAAACTGGCAAGCATGGGGCACAAGTTCACCTTCATCAAAGGCACCGGCTTCGGTCGCGTGGATGCCATTCTGATTCGTGATGGCAAACTGGAAGGTGCGGCCGACTATACCCGTGGCGATGACAAAGCAGTGGGTTACTAATTTTAGTAAAATTGAAATGTCATTTTCGGTGATCGGGTTCAATCCTTATCTTCGGGCAAAATTTTAACTCATGAGTCAGGCTAATTTATCGCACCTACAGAAAGTTGCAACCCAGGTAAGAAGAGATATCGTTCGCATGGTGCATGCCTGCCAAAGTGGACACCCCGGTGGCTCATTAGGATGTGCTGATTTTCTGGTAGCGCTCTACTTCAAGCACATGAAGCATACCCCATCTTTTCAAATGGATGGCAAAGGTGAAGACTTATTCTTTTTATCGAATGGACATATTTCACCGGTATGGTATTCGGTGTTGGCACGTGCCGGTTATTTTGATGTGAAAGAGCTGAGCACCTTCCGGTTTTTGAATACACGCCTGCAAGGCCACCCTACCACGCATGAGCACCTACCCGGTGTGCGCATTGCTTCCGGTTCATTAGGTCAGGGATTATCGGTTGCATTGGGCGCAGCTCAAGCTAAGAAAATGAACAGCGACAATCAGTTGGTGTATGTGTTGATGGGTGATGGCGAACAACAAGAGGGCCAAGTGTGGGAAGCAGCCATGTATGCCGCCCACAACAAAATAGATAATGTAATTGCCACCATCGATTATAATGGACAACAGATTGACGGACCGGTCGATAAGGTTCTCTCGCTCATCGATTTAAAAGCGAAGTGGGAAGCATTTGGTTGGACCGTGTTGGAGTTCAACGGCAATAATATGGAGCAGACCGTAGCGGCCATTGATAAAGCGAAATTATTGACCGGCAAAGGCAAACCCGTGATGAACATCATGAAAACCGAAATGGGCTTTGGCGTTGATTATATGATGGGTTCACACAAGTGGCATGGCGTAGCTCCCAATGACGAAGAACTCAAGAAAGCCCTCGCCCAATTACAGGAAACATTGGGGGATTATTGAACAACCAGTTGACAACAGGCAATTTACAATAGGCAATACGATCGCTATTGAGTAAGAATCAGTTGGCAATTAACAGTCCGTTGTGCGGTATTAATTAGTTGGTAGGAGGCGGCAGGCAGTGAGTGAGCAGCAATTTTCAAATTGCCTCATCTTCAAATTTTCAAATCAACTAATTATCGAATTAGCTAATCACCGAATCACCGAATTACTTCTTCTTCCTAAAAAACCTTCCCTTCTTCTCCGGTGCATTCTCAGCAAGCGTCAAGCATTCTGCTAAAGTAAGTTCTGCAGGCTCTTTTCCTTTCGGGATTTTGACGTTCTTTTTACCGGCTTTAATATAAGGTCCGAAGCGACCGTTTAGAATTTGTACATCCGGATTCTCATCAAACAACTTGATGGTTTTGTTGGCATCCGATTCGCGCTTAGCTTGAATCAGCTCTACCGCTCTTGCTGGTGTGATTGTATAAGGATCCTCTCCTTTCGGAATGGACACAAACTTCTTATCGTGAAGCACATACGGCCCAAAACGACCGATGTTAGCCACTACTTGTTTATCTTCAAACATGCCCAAATCACGTGGCATTTTGATCAACTCCAGTGCATCCGCCAGCGTTACATTTTCAATGAACTGCCCCGGACGAAGACTCGCGAATTTCGGCTTCTCACCACCGTTGTCATCGGGGTTCTCTCCTACTTGTATGTAAGCTCCGAACTTACCCAACTTAACGTATACATTTTTTCCGGACTTAGGATCGACACCCAATTCGCGGCTCTTATTTTGAACCGAGGAGCGCTCAACCAATTCTGTTTTGGCAACTGTTTTATGGAATGGCTTGTAAAACTTGCCAATCATCTTTTGCCACTTCAGTTTGCCATTGGCAATCTCATCAAACTCTTGTTCGATTTCTGCGGTGAAGGAATAGTTAGTGATGTCCGGGAAATGCTCTACCAGAAAGTCATTCACCACCATTGCAATATTGGTGGGGAATAACTTATTGCTCTCCGCACCCGTAATCTCAGTTTCTACTTTGTTGGTGATTTTCTTTCCCTTCAGTTGAAGTACTGTGTACGAACGCTCGACACCTTCGCGTGATTCTTTCACTACATATCCGCGCTTCTGCACAGTCGAAATAGTTGGTGCATACGTAGATGGTCGGCCGATGCCGAGTTCGTCCAATCGCTTTACCAAAGCCGGCTCTGTGTAGCGGGCCGGATGTCGGGTAAATGTCTGCGTAGCATTCAACTCACTTAAATCCAATTTCTGACCTACTTTTAAAGGAGGTAATACCTTGCTGCCTTCGTCTTCACCATCCTCATCGTCTTTAGATTCCATATACACTTTCAGGAATCCTTCAAACTTCACTACTTCGCCTGAAGCGGTGAGTTTACGATCGCTTTTCGAGATTGTAATTGAAGCAGTTGTTCTTTCCAATTCGGCATCCGCCATTTGTGATGCGATCGCACGCTTCCAGATCAATTCATACAAGCGCTTGGCATTGCGATCCATGCCCGGATCCATCAACGAAAAGTCGGTAGGACGAATCGCTTCGTGAGCTTCCTGTGCGTTGTCGGATTTGCTTTTATAGGTGCGGGTGTGAATAAACTCCTTTCCATAAGCCGACCCGATTTGCTTCACCGCTCCATCGACTGCTTCGCTCGATAAATTGACCGAGTCCGTACGCATATAAGAAATGAAACCAGACTCGTACAACTTCTGCGCCACCAACATGGTTTGCGAAACCGAGAACCCTAGTTTTCTACCTGCCTCTTGTTGCATAGTAGAGGTAGTAAACGGAGGTGCCGGTGATTTTTTAGCCGGCTTCTTTTGCAAATCACCAATCGAAAACTCAGCTCCTTTACAAGTCTCCAAAAAGGCCATTGCGTCTTCTTCCTTGGCAAACTTTTCAGATAGTTCAGCCAACAATTGTTTGCCTTTTCCTAAATCAAAAATGGCGTTTACACGGAAGGAAGACTTCGATTCAAATTTTTCTATTTCGCGTTCGCGTTCTACGATCAGTTTAACGGCAACTGACTGCACACGTCCGGCCGAAAGTCCGGTCTTGATTTTCTTCCATAATATAGGAGAAAGCTCAAAGCCCACAAGTCGGTCGAGCACTCTGCGTGCCTGCTGGGCGTTAACCAAATTAATGTCAATTCCGCGTGGAGTTTTGATCGCGTTCAGAATGGCATTTTTGGTGATTTCCGTGAAAACGATTCTGCGGGTTTTTTTATCCGTAAGGTCTAAAACCTCTTTTAAATGCCACGAAATGGCCTCCCCTTCGCGGTCCTCGTCAGTCGCCAGATAAACTACATCGGCAGCTTTGGCTAAACTCTTTAAGTTCTTGATAATCTCCTTCTTATCAGCCGAAACTTCATACTTCGGCTCGAAATCGTTCTCTACATCAATTGCCGCATTTCCCTTCTGTAAATCGCGTATATGCCCCATACTGGAGGCCACTTTATAGTCTTTACCTAAAAAACTCTCAATTTTCTTTATTTTAGATGGCGACTCAACGATTACAAGATTCTTCGACATGCCGGATTTTAACTTTAAAGGGCTCAAATATCCGTAAAATTTTAAAACCGCAAATTACCGTTCGACAGGAACACTGAAAATGGAGACTAATTTGAATTTAAATTCGTTGATCCATAAAACAGGCATCCGCTTGATTCACATCAACTTGCGATTGGTGGTGAAAACAAAATAGGAGCTGGTGAAAATACATGGAAAGAATTTTTATGTGCTTCCTCGATTTCAACGAATCAACCTATTTATACTAAAATGAGTCGTCACCTTTTTCTCATCCGACATGCCGAAACAGCTGATAAAGAAATGGGCGAAACGGATCTGGATCGAAAATTAACTTCGAAAGGGATACATGACGCGCAAAATCTTCAGTCATTCTTGAGCGAAGTCTCTCATTCTCCTAAAATTATATTTCACAGTCATGCGGTGCGCACTACACACACGGCCAACCTGTTAGCTGCACATGATCCTACCATTCAATTAATCGTCCAGTCGGCTATCTATCATGCAACACCCAAAGAATTAGTAAAGCTTATTCAACAGATGAACAACGATTGGGAAAGCGTGGCAATTGTTGGTCACAACCCAACCATCAGCGCAGTTGCCCAAGATCTGACAGAACAATCCATTCGTGGTTTTTCTCCGGCTACCATCGCAGGTTTTCAATTTCAGGTGAATAAATGGGTCGATGTCATGCCGGGAAGCGGACTATTGACGCTATTTAAAGAGCCCAACATTTTATGATTCCCAACATTTTCATTTACTTTAGCCATTCTTTCTCTCATGGAAATTTCAGTAGATTCGCTCATCCGGCAAAGTATTGATCAACAACGTATTCTTCTGGTCGGAAATCAACGCAAAAAACTAGCTCAATTCATCCGGCATATTCTCTCCTTCAATCATAAAGTATTTCACTTTTATTCAGAAGGTCAGTTGACTGAACAAAAAGGAGCACCTGTTCTGATAATAGAAAGTGATACCCAACTAACAGAATTTCAGCACCACGTTTTGATGCTTACAGCAATCTCCGAAAATCGATTGACGGAAGTTGCTTCATTGGCAGACGCAACACCCAAAGGAGGCATTGTGCTTTATCCGGAAGGTGATGCTAAACTAAAAGCTATTGGTGCGAAAGAACGTGCCGATGTACAGCCTATCCCCTACAAGATCATTCCCCATGAAGTAAAAAACGGAGTGACCACACTGGTTACCAGCACGAACGAAAAATTCCCGCTGCAAATCCATGGCGAGGAGAATATGCTTTTGCTGGCCGCAGCAAAAGAACTGCTCAAGAAAATCGGCATTTCATCCAGTCAGTTTTACAAGGCAGCAGCCACGCTCTCTTCATTTTAGAATACTTTTTCCTTTGTTCCCCTTTTTATGAAGCTGCACTTAAAAATTCCTCTTTGCTTTTTTGATTTAGAAACTACGGGGATCAATATTTCACAAGACCGTATCATTGAAATTGCGGTTATCAAATTAATGCCCAATGGCGAAACCATTCGTAAAAGCAATTTGATCAACCCCACCATTCCTATTTCGGCTGAATCCACCGCTATCCATGGAATTACGAATGAAGACGTGAAAGACAAACCTGTTTTTAAAGAGGTGGCCAAAGAGTATGTCAAGTTTCTGGAAGGAGCCGATCTGGCCGGATTCAATATTCTGAAGTTTGATATGCCCATGCTGGTGGAAGAGTTTTTGCGTGCCGAAGTAGAATTTGACTATAGTAGAAAGAAACTGATTGACGCACAGCGTATTTTTCATTTGATGGAAAAAAGAACGCTCTCAGCTGCGTATCAATTTTACTGTGGCAAAAGCCTGAGCGATGCACACTCTGCGGAAGCCGACACGCAAGCGACCATGGACGTATTATTAGCACAAGTAGAGCGCTACGAGAATCAACCCGTAACTGATGCACTTGGCAAAAAGATTGGTATGATCACCAACAGTGCCGAAGCACTCAGTCAGCTCACGTCATCGGAGTTGGTAGATTTGGCCGGACGAATGATTCGCAATGAACGAGGTGAAGCGGTATTCAACTTTGGCAAACACAAAGGCAAGTCGGTGTTGAAAGTATTCAAAGAAGAACCAGCCTATTACGATTGGATGATGAATGGTGATTTCGCACTTGACACTAAGCGGTGGTTAACTAAGATTAAGTTAAGTGTGTTGACAGGCAAATAATCCGTTAAAAATTCTAAATCAATTACACTTCTTTCCACGTATGGTCTGCCAGCAGGCGCACGGCTGCCACAAAGTTGTAGGGTGATTTAGCGCCCCATTCTTTGGGTCCGATCATCGATAAGATGTGCGACCCGTCAGCATTCTCATACAAATAATACAATTGACCGATCACCGGGCTGAAACTCAACTTCGCTTCATAAATCAGCATGCTCAGCTCCTTGCGCTTCTGTATCTCTTTGGCTTGAATAGCCAACAATTCAATCTGTTGACGAATCTGCGTCAACATCATGTTGGTTTGCTCTTCCATCGCGCTGAGGGCCTGGTGGCGGATAATACCGGCTTCGTTAGGCTTAATCACAGCACCTGACACCGATGAGGAATACGGTAGCACGCTCATCTGCTTGTGATAGATTTCGGTGTTGGTAGCCACATCTCCTTCCGAGCGATAATGTGCCTGTGTGACTTTTAAAAAACCTTTAGGGGTGATATCATGATGAACATGCAAGACCAATCGGTCATCTTTGAAAAACCGCGTTTCAAATTGCTGTGAATCAATCACCGTGCACTGAATGAAATCGGCCAACTCGTTATCCTTCAACTCTTCCAATTGGCCGGTGGGATAAACCTGATAACTCGAATCAAAGGCAACGTCTTCAATAGAAACCCAGCTCATCTGGATGTACAATTGACGTGTATTGTCGCCTAACTGAATTTTATAAATTCCTGACTTCGGTCGGTTGCCAATTTCATAGGTCCCCTTTTCGGGGAACAATTGCCAGGAAGCAAGGAAGTTATATAGGTCTGTCATGCGCAGCAAAGGGTTTGCTTTTGATTGCTGGTCAGAAAGCAACTAGTAACGCCCAAACCGTAATTAAGGTTTATAATACTGTAATGCTTCGGGCATCCAACCATTCAAATCTTTGATGCGGGTTTCATCGGAAGGGTGCGTAGACATAAATTCAGGTGGTTTTTGGCCATTACTACCAGCCGTCATGCGCTCCCAGAATTTAGGCGCTTGCTTTGGGTCGTAGCCCGCCATCGCCATGAAAATCAAGCCGATATGATCTGCCTCCGATTCGTGTGTACGTGAGAACTTCAACATGCCGAGGTTAGCACCCATACCTACTGCTTCCATAAAAATCTGGCGTGTCATGGTAGGATTTTGTCCCATGGCTGATCCAAGCGTAGAAAGTCCGAATTGTTGAATTAATCCTTGACTCATTCGCTCGCGACCATGATTGGCAATGGCATGCGCCACCTCGTGTCCCATCACTACCGCAATACCTGTTTCATCTTTACAAATGGGAAGAATGGCTGTATAGAATGCCACTTTGCCTCCAGGCATGCACCAAGCATTTACAGTCTTATCATCTTGAATAAGATTGAATTCCCAAGCAAAACCGGCCAATTGATCGGATGCGCCTTTCTGCGCCATATATTGTTCTACCGCCTTCTGGATTTTGGTACCCACACGTTTAATCATTGCTACCTGTTCTTGATTCGTGGATAAAGGTCCCTTCTTGATCACCTCCTGATATTGTGTGGCGGACATGGCGTTGATTTCTGAACTTGAAACTAAGTCCAGTTGGCGTCTTCCCGTTACCGGAACGGTGGCGCAGCCAAAGAACAAAAACAGAAAACTGAGTAGTACGAACTTCTTCATCATAGGAATTCAATTAATTAGCTGTCACAAAGATAAAACGAAGGTCTGATAAAACATTGTATCCTGAAAAAGGATTTGGCCTGATATTCTTCTAAATTTGCACCCAAAAAAAGCTATGCGGATTTTTGCCATTGGCCGAAACTATGCGGAACACATTCAGGAATTGAATAACGAGCGTCCCGATGAGCCTGTTATTTTTACGAAACCGGACACAGCCGTGTTGCGCAACAATGCGCCCTTCTACTACCCTTCCTTTTCATCGGATGTACATCACGAGGTTGAATTGGTGTTGCGCGTTTGCAAAGAGGGAAAAAACATTGAAGAGAAATTCGCCTCTAAATATTACGATGCGATTGGCGTGGGCATCGACTTCACCGCGCGTGATATTCAAACAAAACTGAAAGCGAAGAGCTTGCCTTGGGATATTGCCAAAGGATTTAACGGCTCGGCTCCTATCTCCGATAAATTTATTGCAGTAGATCAGTTTAAGGATGTGAAGAATATCAACTTCAAACTGGAAGTAGACGGACAATTAAAACAAGAGGGGAATACACAATTGCTTTTGTTTTCGTTTGATTATATCATCTCTTACTTGTCGAAGTTTTTTACGCTTCGCACAGGCGATTTGATTTTTACCGGGACCCCCAAAGGTGTGGGGCCTGTTACGATTGGAAATAAGTTAACTGCCTATATTGAGAATGAGAAGTTGCTGGAGTTTGAAGTTCGTTAGCTATCTGATTGGAGTACTGATTTGTTACTTCCCCACTAAGGTACAAGCACAATATAGTTTGCCCAATGAAATACCTGTAGGCAACAAAGCGCTTGACTTACCACCTTATCTTTTCCCCATCAACCCTGGTAGCACTAACTTTTTGGCAGGCACCATGGGTGAATTACGATCCACGCATTTTCATGCGGGTATCGATGTGCGCACCAACAGTATGATTGGCGCACCCGTGCTGGCTACACAGCAAGGGTACATCTCGCGCATCATTGTAGGCGCATACGGCTATGGTCATGCGGTTATCATCACTCATCCGGATGGGAACTCATCGCTCTATGGCCACCTCGACAAATTCAAAGGTCCGGTATCTGCGCATGTGTTGAACGAACACTACGCTCGCAAATCATTTGACCTAGATTTAAATTTTACGCCAGATCAATTTCCGGTGCAACGCGGCGATACCATCGGGCTATCCGGAAACACCGGAGGCTCTGCCGGCCCGCACTTGCATTTTGAAATTCGCGATAGCAATAATTTCGCCTTAAATCCACTGGCCTTTGGTTTTAACGAAATCAAAGATGTGCTCCCTCCTTTCGCCATTAAGTTGGCGCTCACCACGATGGACATTAACTCGCGCATCAATGATCGATTTGGTCGTTTTGAATTTAATCTCGTTAAGTCGGGCAACGGGTACATTTTGCCGAATCCAATTTTTGCCAATGGAAAGATCGGCATTGAATTACTGGCACATGATCGTATCGATCGATCACAGTTTCGTTGTGGTATAAACTACATCGAACTGCTGGCTGATAGTACAAGCATCTTCACACAAGAAATCAATCAGATCAATTTCGAAGAAAGCTACGACATCACAGCACACATGGATTTTAAATCGCTGAAAACCCGTGGGCTTCGATTTAATAAACTATATGTATCGGATGGAAATCCGCTTAGCTTATTCAAGAATGTAAAGAACCAGGGAATCGTCACGATTCACGATGGGTTGAATAAAATACAAATCCGCTTACGGGACTTCTCTGGAAACGAAACATCGGTAAAATTTTCTTTGAAGAAAGATCCGCTCACCAATCAGGTTTCATTTTTAGAAACACCAGTCAAGCCCATTGATTTTGATTTGCAGGAAAACACAATGACGATTCATTCAAAAGTTTGTCCGAGTAAGAAAACCACTGCACAAGTGTTTTCAAAGGGCACGACACAAGAACTAGAGGCTGCTTATTCCGGCTTGACAAAAAACGTATTTCTGCTGGATGTTCGCAAGACTATACCTGATTCCATTCGTACTTGCTCCGGTCAATTACAATTTCAATACAAAGGCAGAATTCCTTCCGGCACAGACTACAATTTTTATAGTGATTGGTTTGATGTGGAATTCAAGAAAGGAAACCTGTATGATTCGATATTGCTCCACACCAACTATGAATTAGCCGGTAAGCAAGAACGATTCACCATTGGAAACTTGCTCACGCCCATGCACCAGAAAATCAAAGTGACCTTGAAACCGAAGCTGTCGTATCCATTGCCGGAAAAAACATCGGCTTATCATCTGGAAGGAAAGCGTTACGAATACCTCGGAGGCCAATGGGTGAATGGGAAAATTGAATTTGAAACCCATGAGTTGGGAGATTTTACTTTGGCGACAGATACGATCCCTCCTTCGATCCGCAGAATCTACTGCACCAAAAATTCCGCTCGTTTCCGAATAGGCGATAATCTTTCCGGAATTTCGAGTTTTGAAGCAAACATTAATGGCGAATGGCTGTTAATGATTTACGATTATAAAACGGGTATCATTCAATCTGAAAGACAGGATAAAGCGAAGTTGCTAAAGGGGAAATTTGAATTGAAGGTGACCGATAGGTCGGGCAATCAGCGAGTTTATCAACAAGTGATACTTTGATTTAGTAAGAAGCAAACAACAACAAAATCATAATCTTATGGCACTTTCAGTTGGAACTAAAGCACCGGCATTCAAAGCAAAAGATCAGGATGGCAACCTCGTTTCACTCGCTGACCTGAAAGGAAAAAAAGTAGTTCTTTACTTTTATCCCAAAGACATGACCCCTGGCTGTACAGCCGAAGCGTGCAGCTTGCGTGATAACTACAAAGCCTTACAAAAGGCAGGATACGAAGTATTGGGAATTAGTTCAGATGATGAAAAGATGCACAAGAAGTTCATCGCTAAAGAAAAGCTTCCCTTTCGCTTATTGGCCGATACCGACAAGACTGTCCATAACCTGTTTGGAACATGGGTAGAAAAATCAATGTATGGCAGAAAATACATGGGCACGGCTCGAGTTACTTATATCATTGATGAGAATGGTATCATCAGCGAGGTAATCGAAAAAGTAGATACTAAGAATCACGCAGACCAAATCTTAGGAGGCACTAAATCAGAATCAAAACCAGCAAAAGTTGCTCCTGCAAAAGCAGTTAAAAAAGTTGCCAAGAAGGCTGTGAAGAAAACAGCTAAACCAGCGAAGAAAGCAAAGAAGAAATAGATCAATACTGGTTGCTTCGTAGTAACACCAGCGTGCAGGCTTCCATTGCTTCCACACCCGACTCTTCGACCAGTTTTTCAAACTCAGGGTTTTCAGTTCCCGGATTGAAAATGATTCGTTTGGGTTGTAAGCTCAATAGATATTCATAATAGGGAGCTTGGTGTTGAGGACCAATATACATCGTGATTGTATCCACATCTGAAATGGTTGGGCGATCATTGATATTCAGAATCGTTTGCCCCATTACCTCGCCTGTTTTAATGCCAATTGGGGCTATCGGATGATGATAGGACGTGAGCATTTCCGCTGCTAGATAAGCATAACGAGAGGTGTTGGTAGTTGCGCCTACAATAACTGTCTTCTTATTCATCCTTTTCGATTTGGAATAGCTCAAAGATAAATGATTATTCTTATGTCCTTTGGGTTAAGTCAAGAAGAGCCTCACGAATATTTCCGAATTGAAAAGTATACCCAGCCTCTACTAGCCTTCGCGGAATGACACGCCTGCTTTTGAGGATAAGTTCTGTCTCCGTGCGAATGAGAAATGCCCCTATCTCTAATAACCACTGTGGAAGCGGCAAGCCAAAAGGTATTTGTAATGTGCTTCTCAATTCTCGCATCACCTCAGAATTTGGAATAGGCTGAGGCGCTGTGACATTGTAGACACCGCTTGTCTCCGGATGGTCTATCAAAAATTCTACGATACGACAAAAATCCAGTGCGTGTAGCCAGCTGAAAAATTGATTGCCATTGCCTTGCCTACCACCTGCACCTAATCGTGCAAGCATAGTCAAAGGCTTGAGCGGACCTCCTTGTCTTCCCAATACAATACCGGTTCGTAAAATGATTTTCCTCGTTGGTGGTAGATCATATTGCCGAAAAGCGGCTTCCCACTTCTGACAAACATCTACCGAAAAGCCAGATCCAATTTCCCCTGTGTATTCATCCATTTCACGATCCAACGAATGCCGATAGATGGTGGCAGAAGCAGCATTCATCCAAACTTTGGGAGGTGACGAACATTGTGTGATCGCTTTACCGAGCGCATGGGTGGCATCTAATCGCGTTGAATAAATCAGTGACTTGTTTTTCTCCGTATATCGACAATCCACTGACTTTCCATTCAGATTAATGAGCACATCCGCATCCTCCAAACAACTCATCCACTCTCCTACGGATGTCGCATCCCAATGAACAAATTTTACCACATTCTTAGTTTCTGAAACACCACGTGTCAATATAGTTATATCCCAATCCTTCTTTTTGAATTCTTCTACCAGACTTGTTCCTAAAAAACCGGTTCCTCCGGCAATCACCATCCTTTTCATAAAACTCGTTATTTGCTAATTAAAAAAATCCATCCTACAATTAACAAGCGATACAACACCCAAGTAATAGATACCAAAGATGATATGCCAAGAGTTTTCACTCTATTGCTATGTTCGTAAAACATCCAGGCTACCACACTGAAAAAATACAGCAGAAAGAAAGTAGCCGATTGATAGAACAACCCAATAAGTAATGCTGGAAGTAACAATAAAGCACCAATCAAAGAAACGGTCATCATGTTACCCAGATAATGAATGAAGCGCTGTGGACGAATACTAAGTACAATGGCACCCTGAAATAAAATCTGCCCACCACAGATTAAAAATTCTCTTCCGAATTTAGTAGTTGGAATGATCGGATATAATAATCTTGAATACGCTGTCAAAACGATTGAAGTCACCAACCAAGTAAAGAGAATGTACAACCACCGATAGGTATAGTTCATGGGAGGAGCACAAGAGTGATCTTCTTCAAATAAAGCTCCGGGTGCAATCACTTTTCGATTGTACGATATAAAGAAATAAAGTTTTTGAATAAACCATCGTATTGACCGATTACCCATCATCGTATTGATTATTGGGAATCGATGCCCCAGGATAGTTGATAATGAATCGATACCATAATGTACGGTATGTTTTGTTCTATCCACCAAAACAATTTCTGTTTTGGCTCTCTTCCAATCAACGTTAGAGAACTGATTAACTGTATGTTCATTAAAAGGTGCACGGCCATCTTGTTCCAACATCCCTGATTGCACGAAATAGCCCGTGTAAACTTTGCAAAGAGGACATTGCGCGTCATAAATAATCGTGTGGTTTGTAAGTGTTTTCATATACTATGTTTCAATAATTTCAAATAATTATGAAAGTTGTAATCAAAAAAATATCAAATCTTCATTAGTAGTTTATAAAACCAAGTCTGATCCGATTTGCTGAACTTCTCGATCATACCATCGACTTTTGAAGAAAGATCATATAAATCGGATGTTAACTTTTTAAACTCTGCCACAGACTTCTTGTTGTCACCTGTCACATCTTGTAACTCTCCTAAAACTTGAATGATCGGTTCGATCTCTCTTCTTCTGCGTTCGCGCGAAACTTGTTTGGCCAGTTCCCACACATCTTTTCCTGCAGTGAAAAACTCCTTCCGCTCTCCCACTTTGTGTTCCTTTTTCACAATTCCCCAATCCATGAGCGCTCTCAGATTCATATTGACATTTCCACGCGACATCTGAAGTTCTTCCATAATGTCCTCAGCCGACATTGGTTCGGTAGCTACCAACAACAATGCATGAATTTGAGCCATCGCCTTATTGATTCCCCAATTGGAACCCAGTGTTCCCCAGGCTTTGATAAACTTGTCCTTCGCTTCGCTATATTCCATGCAGCAAATCTAATACAATTTATCTAACGTTCAAATATTTCTGAAAGTTTCATTATATAAGTAAAATAACTTGTTTTAGGAACTACTGCTTATAATTCCGTTTTAAAGCAGCGAATATAACCTCAGCCGCTATTTGACTCCCTTGCAGGGATGGATGAAACTGATCATCGCCATAGTACCCATAATCTAAGGTACTTTCCATGTATTGCTTCCACTCCAATCCAACTGGGCAAAGAATGGATTTCGTAGCATTAGCTGCTTCTGTATAGTTATTGATAACACCTTCAAAAGTATGCCAATTGTATTTGGCCGGCCAAACCATAAAAAAGACCAGCTTAGAGCCATACTGTTCGCAAAGGGTTTTGATACGAGCACCATAATCCAATAACATCACACGTCCATCTTTTTCGGAAGAGGGACCTTGTTGTACAATTACAAAATCGAAAATCCCGCTACGAATTCGTTCTTGCATCGTTCCATCTTTCCAGTGATCTTCGAGCGCGTAATTAGGTAAGGCCAACATTTCGGTGTGGACTTCCATTCCTTGCTTTTGTGCTACATTCTTTACAAGCAGCGGAAGATTGTTGGTATACGTAAGACTATTTCCAATAAATAGAACATTAATTGAAGAGTCATTGCGCAAGTTGGTATGGCCCTGTGCGTGAATTTCACTAATGAAAAAATTGGCACTCCATAGAATATGCCAAAGAAAAATCAGCACAAACTTCATTATCAATTCATATCGATACAAGGTCCCGAACTTACATTTATTCCCGTACTAACCCATGAATCGCCATAAATGGACGAATAACATATTGATATTGTAAGGGATTGTTTTTGTAGTGCTACAAATACTTGCCCGGCCCGTTTCTGATCGTTAATCTGAAAAAGGCGCAAAGATTTACCAGCCGGCAGTACTCTGTTTTTAATCGTAGAAGTAAGGTGTGGAAAATAACTCGTGCCAAGAAGTTTTTCGAACAATAAATCAATTGATTCCATTTTTTCACCGTTCAACTCTATTTGAACATTGTTGATAATGGCAGGGCCAATGCCATTATTCGAAATTTCCACGAAATAAGTTTCTTCATTAAAACTAGGTAACCACTCAACATAGGGCCATGCCGAAGTATGTTGCTGCTGTTGCATGATGCGCGCCTGATAAACATACACCGCAACAGTTATAATATTAATTAGAACGGCACTAATTCCAATCCAAACTCCGGGATCAAGGCGTTTTAAGTGTACAACTTTGGATTTAGTCTCTTCCATCTTTAGTTACTTATTAGATCAACGATATTTTTGGATCAACTCACTCCAACCCATCCAGTAAATATTTCCGGTTCCATTGAATACTTGCTCATACATTCCTTCGATCATTTCGTAACTACTACTTTTTTCTGTGAATGTGGTTGGCAATTGATGGCGTTCACTCGTAAAAAATAAAACCTTGCAATCCGGTGAAACAAAAGGACAATAATCCAATTGAGCTGAATTGATTTCTTTCAGGTTTACAGCAGGCTTCCAATGGTTCAAGGAGTCTTTTATGCTTAGGTACAAATCGCCACCACCTCTATCATCTTTCCGTCCATACGAAGTAAACAGAATAAAGCTTTCATCGGGTGCCACAAACGCGTTGAATTCATACAACTTGGAATTAATGGCAGTATCTAATGCAACAGGCTTTTGATATGTACCATTAACGAATGGCGCCATATAAATATCTTCGCGGCCCACCCCTCCTTTGTATTGCGCTGTAAAGTATAAATTTCCATTATTTGTGATAGAAGGATAAAATTCATCAGCCTGCGTGTTAATTGTACTTCCCAAATTTTCTGGTATACCCCAACCATTCGGTGTACGATTGACACGCCACAAGTCAAAGTCTTTTACTTCCTTTCCATTCAGTGGACGATTAGATGAAAAGTAGATTGTATTTCCATCCGCACTAAATGCAGGTTCTAAATCGCTATACGTTCCTGCGAATGATGCGACTTGCGGAGCTGACCAAGTGCCATTCTTCTGCTTCTGACAAAATACGATGGTTTGGAAAGTCGACTTTGGAGTAGATATCGTAAAATAGATTTCCTTTCCATCCGGTGTAAGTGCAAAATCACGCTCATTCATAGGCGTATTGATTTTCAGTATACGCAGCAATTCGGGTGCATCAGGTGGAGATTGAAACGAGTATGATTGCGCATTTACTTCATTTACCATCAAAAGAAAGAAAGCAAGAATGCCGAAGAAAAGTTGGGTCATATTAGATTGATTGATGTCATCATTTTCTAAAAAAACAAAAAATATTTTTCAGAAATAGATCCTGTCAACCGAACCAAAGCATTTGTCAACCAAACCCGTATAACAACCCACGAAATCCAATACGTAGAAGTCGAATTACTTTCAACACGTACTGCTGACTTTGGTTTACCCCTTTTGATTTACTTACTTTGAATCATGCAGCGTGTTCGAAATCATCTTTTATTCTGGTTGGCCTATGTAGTCTTTAAGACTTATCTGAATATTACAGCTGATTGGTCGGGGCTAATACCGGCATCCACCGAAGAGTTAGAAAAGTACTTTCAACTGCTGATCATTCAGCTGACACTGCTTATCGTAAAGGTGCCGCTGGTGTATGTTTGTTTCTATGTATTAGATCAATTCCTGAATGCACGATGGAATCTGTTTCAATCGATTCTTTCGCTGGTGATTGGGTTCGCCATGGGTTTAATTTTAATGACTGTACTTAATCACACCATTATCCTACATTCCATTCTTCATTATACAGGTGATTCCGGTTCTTGGTTTAATCTGGGTAGTTTATTCTATCATTTTTTCACCTTGCTATTTGTTACGGGTACTGCCTGTGCGCTCAAATTGTTGCGTAAGCAGTTTCAATCGCGTATGCGCGAGATGGAACTCAAAAGGGAAAATACCGAAGCAGAACTTAAATATCTGAAAGGCCAGATCAATCCACATTTTCTGTTCAATACATTGAATAACATCTATTCGCTGGCCCGAAAAAATTCAGAACAAACGGCCGATGCTGTTATGAAACTATCTAAGCTGATGCGCTTCATGTTGTATGAAGCTTCTCACGAAGACATTCTATTACTTCAGGAAATCAAGCTGATTGAGGATTATATTGAATTAGAAAAACTCCGCTATTCAAATCGTCTTACCATTCAATTTGAAACGGACATTGATAAGCCGGAGCAGCGAATCGCTCCACTGATTCTGATTCATTTCGTAGAGAATGCATTTAAACATGGTGTAGGTGAATCGCGCTTTGAATCTAGTATTATCATCCGCATTACATTGCAACAAGGCGTTTTAAAAGCACTGATTGAAAACTCAGTGGAAATAAATCAAAGGTCCAGCGAAGCTGCAAAGATTGGATTAGCAAATATCAAAAGGCAACTTCAATTGCTTTATCCCCGCCATCAACTTGATATTACCCAGACGGAACAATTTTTTAAAGTAGCATTAACGATACCCCTAGTTGTATGATTCACTGTCTTATTGTTGAAGATGAGCCCCTAGCGGCAGAAGTTTTGTCAGACTACATTCGTCAGCTTCCGCACTTAAAGCTCGTGAAGGTTTGTCCCGATGCCATTTATGCATTGGAAGTATTGCAGCAGGAAACCATACACTTACTATTTCTGGATATTCACTTGCCCGGTTTAAAGGGACTGGATTTTCTCAAGAGTCTTGCGAATCCACCGCAGGTCATTTTAACTACTGCATTCCATCAATATGCATTGCAGGGATACGAACTGAACGTGGTTGATTACCTATTAAAGCCCATTGAGTTTCAACGCTTTCTCAGCGCTGTTAACAAAGTACAGACGAATGCAACAACCACCTCACGACCAGCTACCATTACTGTTCAATCTGATAAGAAGAAAGTGGTGATTCCGGTAGACGAAATTTTGTTTATCGAAAGCCAAAAGGAATACATCAAAATCCAAACCACCACCACGCACCACATTACAAAATGTGCTCTCACTAAAATTGAAGAAGAACTTGACCCTGCTATTTTTCTGCGCGTACATCGGTCATTTATCATTGCGATGCCCAAAGTGAGATCGTATAGTAGTCATGAAATTGATGTGGGTGGCAAACCGGTGCCTATTGGCGGAAACTACCGGGATGCGGTTAATCAATCGTTGGTAAATTACTTCCAGCCCAAGTAGTTCGGCAACTTGTTTTCCTAACGAGTGGTTTTACGAATAATAAACCGCGTCCCTAAAACTACCGTGCTGGGCTGGAACGTTTTCGGGTTTTCCAGTTGTTCTATTAAGAGTGAAACGGCAGTCTTTCCCATTTCATAGGCGGGTTGAGACACAGTTGTCAACGAAGGTTCGATGTAGTACGAAGTGGGCTCATTGGTAAAACCAATCAACGAAATATCTTCCGGTATTTTTAAGTTCCTCTCCTTCACTACCTGCATTACCTCAATAGCAATTGGGTCATTCAAACAAAAAATTGCATCCGGCTTGTTGGAACGTTGAAGCAATTTCGATACTTCCTCCCGTGGCGACTGATTCAGGTTATTACAGTGAACGATCAATTCTTCATCGATCGGTATACCATGCATGGCAATTGCCTGGCGATAACCTGCCTCTCGTTCCTTGCTCACATACAAACCCGAAAGACCTCCGATAAATGCAATGCGCGAACAACCGGTTTTAATCAAGTATTCAACGGCCTGAAACGAAGCCTTCTGGTCATCGACCACGACTTTTGAAACCGGCAAGTCTTCCAGCACGCGATCGAACATCACGATCGGAATATCGCGATCCAATAACTTTCGTAAATGCTCTCCGTGATTGGTTTCGTTGGATAAGGAAATCAAAATACCATCCGCTCGTGCGGATACTAATTGCTGCAAATGATTTTGTTCCATGGAAAAGGACTCCAGCGACTGGCTGATCACAATACTGTAATTGAGTGAAGAAGCATATTCCTGAATGCCACTCAATACATTTGAAAAAAAGTGCTTAGAAATTTCAGGCACCACCAAACCCAGTGTGCGCGTGCGATGGGTGCGCAAACTGCGCGCAGCGTGATTGGGCGAGTAATTCAATTGACGCGCCATCTCCATTACTTTATCTTTCGTTTCCGGACTTACATCTTCATGTCCGTTGAGTGCTCGGGAAACGGTGGATGGTGATATGCGCAATTTGCTGGCAATATCTTTTACAGTGATTTCGGGTGTAATCATACAACTTCAGCTTCGTACGTGAATGAATTTAGGAGGAAGATACAAATTTTACATTTCACTTGTTGGAGCGATAGTGAACGTATACAACATAAGGAGGTTCCTTCCTGCTGCGCGTGTCAGAATCTGCTAGGATGATTGATTTTCCAACTTGCAACGTGTACAAAATTTTACTTCCCATAAACTCTTGTTTTATCACTTTAGCGCGCTTCGCATTCAGAAATTGCTTTTCTGAAATCTTCCAATCTTCCGGGCGCGCAATAAAAGATTTACTTTTTCCCTTGGCGGGGAATAGTCGGGTAGGTACCACGCTGTATTTTCCAAATAATCCGGCTACGTACTCATCAGCTGGTTTAGAATAGATTTCCTGCGCGGTTCCTTCTTGAACCATCTTTCCATTTCGTAAGATCATAAACGCATCGCCCCACGGCAAAGTATCATCCGGATCGTGTGATACCAACACGATCGAGATTTTGAGTCGTTCGGCAATTTGTTCTATCACTTGCTTTAAGGTACTCTTAAGAATCTGATCCAGATTCGAGAAAGGCTCATCCAATAATAAGAGTTGTGGCTTGCCAATCAGCAAGCGGCATAGGGCAATTCGTTGCTTCTCTCCTCCTGACAATTCATTCGTCTTTCGCTGGAGCAAATGATCAATCTGACAAATGGTAAACAGTTCTTTAGCTTGTTTAACACTTAGCTGATTCGCATACGCCAATACCTGCTCTACGCGTAAAAACTTTTGCAACTCAAAATGCTGCGGCAAGTACGCAATTTGCGGATGACCCGGCACCAATGTTTCTTCTGCACCTCGAATCCGCTCTCCGCGAAAATAAATCTCTCCTTCCGTTGGCTGATCAAGACCTGCGATCATTCGCAGCAGCGTGCTTTTACCTGAACCCGTCTCACCGGCTATGACCAACTTCCGATGTTTTTCGAACTTTAAATGGATAGACTGTAAAATAATTCGATCCTCCAACTTCTTGCTTACTCCCTTTACTTCTATCTGCATCATTTCAATTTATTCCAACGTAAGATAAGGCCGTTTGTGATCTCTTTGAGTTTCTTAATACTATTGATGGTGGCTTGCGTTGGTTTTGTATCGGAGCTTTGTACGAGCGCCATCAAGTGCAGCCATTTATTCTGACAACCTACAATGGTTTCCTGATCTACCGGCACTTCGGTAATGCTGCCGTACATCACATCCGGATTTTCCGGAGCTCCTTCTCCGCGTAAAGCGATCACCATTTCTTTCTTTCCCTTCGCCCACTTGATCTTCTTATCATTCAGTTCTGCTTCGATTTGTTCGTAAGCCGCTTGCAAATCATGGTACGCGCGATAACATATCATCGATTGACTGGTATGCGCACGCAAGTCCACATCGGTAATTGAAACGCGCGGATCGAGTTTTACTTCCAGCGTTTGCTCTTGTGACACTCCGTCAACTACCAACCGCACTTTGTATTTACCCGGAGCCACATACGGTCCAACCGGGCCAGTCGGTGTATTATGCCACACCGCAGCAATTCCTAATTGGCGATTGCTTCCCTTCGGTTCCGGATAACGCAAGTCCCAATAGAAACGATGATGTCCGGGTTGTGTAGAGACCAGTTGTGAAGGTCGCAACCAATACGTAGGATGCGGTAACGAAACGGTATCAATTGCTTCTTCTTTGTCTTTGCTGCTGAAAGTGCGAATGGGCAATCCGTTGTTATCCAATATATCGATGTGCACAGACATTGCCGATTCATTGATCCAATAATCAATGGCGGCCCCTTCAGCTGGATTTTGACCCGTGGGTTCTTCCGGAGGAAGTGGTGTATCACTAAACATATTGTAGCGCACGCGCGTGGCATGTGCTAAAGGAAAGAGATAAGGCTTCTGTCCTTGCAAAGCACTCGCCATGTGTCGCAGGGGAGTTATGTTATCTAATATCCAGATCGAGCGACCGTGCGTACCGATCACCAGATCATCGTCATGGATTACCAGGTCGCGAATGGACGAAGCGGGCATGTTGTTGCGCAGCGACTGCCAGTTCTCACCATCATCTATTGAAAAGAATACTTCACGTTCTGTACCGGCATACAACAATCCTTTTTGCTCCGGATCTTCTCGAACAACATTAACCCCACCGTTGGCCGGAATGCCCTTCACGATTTCAGTCCAAGTGGCACCACCATCTTTCGTTTTATAAATGTGGGGGCGCAGATCATCTTTGCGCAAAGCGTTTACCGAAACGTACGCAGTATTTAGCTGAAAGTGTCCTGCTTCTATTTGTGAAACTTTATCCCAAGATGTTAACGCAGGAGGCGTTACATCTCTCCAAGTAACACCTCCATCACCGGTAACGTGAACAAGGCCATCGTCTGTTCCTGCCCAAATGATGCTTCGGTTGAGAGGTGATCCGCTAACGGAATAAATCACTGCACGTTGTTTCATCGTGGTAAGCTGATCTGTCTTAAAATCTCCGATGCTGGCAGGTACTTCGGGTTGTTTGCGTGTCAGGTCTGGGCTGATGACTTCCCAGTGGTCTCCACCGTTTACCGACTTCCATAACACATTCGTTGCGAAGAGCAGATGATTATGATCGGCCGGGTGAAATAAGATGGGCAGTGTGCGCAACATCCGGTATTGGCCGGAGCGTAATGCTTCGGGGGCTACGTTTTGTGTCTGACCTGTCTTCTTATTGAATTTGGTAATGCGCCCGCCATAAATGATATCCGGGTTTTTCGGGTCGGCCACTACATACGCATATTCATCGGCACCTACGCCCATCCAATCTCGGAAAGAAATTTGTCCGCCATCGCCACGGCTTCGAACGCCTATTGCGCCACTCTCCTGCTGGCCGCCATATACCCAATACGGAAATTGATTATCGGTAGAGATGTGATACAATTGTGCCGTGGGTTGGTTGTACCATGAGCTCCATGTTTTACCGCCATTCACGGTGATGGTTGCCCCCTGATCGGCAGCCAAAATCATGATGTCGGGTTGCAGAGGGTTGATCCAGATGCGGTGATAGTCATCACCACCCGGAGCACCTTTGAAGGAAGTCCACGTGACCCCTCCATCCATCGAGCGGTAAGAAGCGGTGTTCGCAGAGAATACCACATCGGCATTTTTAGGATGCACTTTTACTTCGGCAAAATCGCTGCCGCGTCCAAATACTCTGCGCTCGGTAGAGACGCGCTTCCAGCTTTCTCCGGCATCATCACTGCGATAGAAGCCGCTTAACTCACGGGCATCTACGGTTGCATACATGCGATTGGAGTTGCTGGGTGCAATACATATACCGATCCGACCTAATCCAACGGCTGCTGTTGGTAATCCCGTTGTGATCTTTTTCCAAGTGTTGCCGCCATCGATGGACTTATGCAAACCGGAGTTGGGTCCGGAAAAGGAACCGTTTTCCCATGGGCCTTCGCGGTGTTCCCACATATCCGCAAAGAGAATCTCCGGATTGTTTGGATCAAACTCGACTTGTATGGCTCCGGTGTTGTGATTAATATATAAGACTTTCTCCCAGTTGGTGCCGCCATCTTTGGTGCGATAGACGCCCCGCATTTCGTTGGGGCCATACGGATGACCGAGCACGGCAGCGAATACAATTTCCGGATTGGTGGGGTGTACAACTACCCTTCCGATTTGTTGTGCATCGGGTAAACCGATGTGTTTCCAGGTGGCACCTCCATCGGTGGACTTGAACATGCCATCGCCAATGGCGAGGTCCGGGCGATGCAAACCTTCTCCAGTGCCTACATAAACGATGTTGGGATGAGAAGGCGAAACGGCTATATCGCCTACTGAACCGGTTGCTTCTCGGTCGAAGAGAGGCTTCCAGGTGCGTCCATAGTCGTCTGTTTTCCAAACGCCACCATTATTGACGCCCATGTAAAACACATTGGGCTGTGTGGGTATGCCAATAGCGCCTACGGTGCGCCCCGCTCTGAAAGGGCCGATGACGCGATGCTTCAGATCACTGTAAAAATGGGCGGGTACTTGCTGTGCATAGGCAGAAACTGCCAAGAGGAAGAAAGCCAGAAAGCGAAAGATCATAGAGGGATTAAAGTTTGACTTAAATTAGGCATTATTTGCCGGCCTCGCAAACCTCGTTTTCGCATCGGTCTTTACGGCATATTACAGGTGCCGGCACCGTTTAGCGAACGACTTCTATTTGTTAAAATTTGTACATGCCTCCGGCATCATGGACATTGGCTCAGGCACTACGGACATCGTCTCCAGCATCATGGACATTGCTTCCGGCATCCTGACGATCTTGTCAGGACAAGCGTACATCGCCTTCGGCACTATGGACATCGTCTCCGGCATAACGGACATCGCCTTCGGTATTATGGACATCGTCTCCGACAACACGGACATCGTCTCCGGCACTACGGACATCGCTTCCGGCTTGAAGGACATTGCCTTCGGTATTATGGTCATCGTCTCCGGCAAAATGGACATTGCCTCTGGCATCCTGACGATTAAATGGTCCTTGGTCAATAGTCATTGGGAGTGTTGGGATGGGAGACGTGAGGGGTTGCTAATAGTTAGTTGCTTGTGGTGCGGGTTGCGAGGCGTAGAGACTGCTTCTTTGTCTGAATCAGGATTTACAGGATCCTGAAGCGGACTGTATGTTGTAATGATTATAATTACTCCACAACTTATTCGTAAATTTTTGCTCCTTTAAAAATGTCGGCAAATGTCGACCAGTCTGGTTTGTCAGCATTCACATTTAGTTTCATATTATCATAATAGCATTGAACGGATTCTGTGTATGCACTTAACGCACTTAAAAAGTCAGGCAACGTTTTGTTTTCCCAACTTTCGGGATTATCTATAAAGTCCTTGCGTAACAGGTCAAGGAACTTAATGAAAGATTGTCTGTCCGTAACTTTAAAATCATTAATTATGTCATTCATAAAGTTGGTTGTAACCTTTTGCAGATTTGGGATGGTAGGCTATTTATCACAAATACTCAATCCTACCAATGAACTCTTCCGCTACCACAAAACAGTCTGCGCAGCAGGAACCACCCTCCTATTATAAATGTGCTGTTACATCCTGACGTTCTTGTTAAGAGTTTGGTGATACTGTCGATACTATTTTGCATCTATCACATTTAAAGTCGTAAAGATTATGTAATTGTTTTTTTAAGTTCCATTTTTTATTGCAACTCGGGCAAGGTCTTGTTAATTGGTCGCCTTTAAAATTTTTATAATTGTGTAAATAGTAGTATGTCGGAATTGAAGTCAGCTCTTCAATCTTTCTGCATATTTTAAGTCCTTGTTTGGAAAGCAGTGAAGTTATTTCCTGCATCTGTTTTAAAGCCCAACGTTCGCCAACTTCACAATTCATCTGTAAGCTGTCACAAGAAGTATAATTTGTTTCCCAACTTAATATTGGCATATAGCCATAGTCGTAGTATTGGGGCAGTCGGTAAAGCGGAACGGATCTATTACAAGTCCCACAAGTCAATGGCGATTGAATTGTGATATAGTTTGTAATTAGGATATAGAAGTCTGATTTTTTACAGTTACAAGGTGCTTTGTAGCTGTAATAAGACTTGCCTATTGTCTTAAATATTAGTTTAGAATTACAAAGCTCTTCAACTTTCTTAGTTTGTCTATTTACATAGTAGTTATTGAATTTTTTGTCCAAAGAGGTCTTTTCAAGCGTAAAAGGCAAACAAACAATTTTGTTGTTTTTTATATACTGAGATTCGATTTTTCCTTGTGTCTGTCCGCTGCCATGATAAAACGACATGAGTAAACCAAACTCGGCAATAAGTTCGTCTTTGTCCACTTTGGTCTTTATGTCAATTGATATTTCTTGAATGTACATTGTTGCCTATAATGCTTGCAGGTAATTATTGTATTAGTCCAACCCATAGAACCAATACAACCAATTCTAGTGTATAGATGCCATGGGAGATCTAATCACATCATCAAATCTCATCATTCCCTCCCACTCCTCCAAAAATGTTTAGCTGTCTGAATCAGGATTTACAGAATTTTAGGATTAACAGGATTCTTGTAGGGAAAGTAGATTCGTAAAATTGGCACAGAGTCAATCGATCACTATGTCCATGTGCTATCAATTATGCTTGCCGCTGAGTTTGAGGTAGGTGCTGCGGGGAGTGAATGTATAGTAGCGCACGAATCATTTAATTTCAATCGCAGGTAGTTGGACTATTCAACAAAACTAAATATTCGGTCGAAATCTTTCTCCTTAATCAAGTCGTTAATTACTTGTTCAATTGTGCCCCGGTCGATTCTGTCAACGAGTATCATGTCGCTAGCCCAAAAGTATCTTCCGCCCAACAGTTCTCCAGTCGTCTTATTCTTTTCAGTTAAAGTTTTTACATTGTCATATGTAAAAAACGTAGCAACATATTTCTTTCCATCCATGAGTGTGACAATGACGTCACTATTGTCGTCCGTGTATAATTGACCACCAATGATTGGTCCTTTGCTCTCACTCGCAATCCAGATTGTTTTAATTATTCTTTCCATATTGTCCGAGGCCGATTACCCACAGCGTTCAGCTTATTGCTGGCAGGCAATTAAAAAACCTTCAGCCTGTCCAACATGATAAAGATAAATAAAGAACTTCATTGACGCACACGACCGCTTGCAATTAGTTTTTGTTGTGGGTAGGTGTTATTTCCTCGACTCCTGTTCTTTCCACAACTCTTCCTCATTCACTTTGAAAACGTATTTTTCCAAAGCCTTGATGATGTTGTCGAATGAGTCGCATTTTTCAACTTGTTCCTTAATAATTTCTCCCTCTTCAAATTGAGTAAGGATGTCATCATCCCTGTCCACCTGCTTGCTAATATCTTTTTTTAGGTCATCCAGTTTGTAGTCAGTTACTTTTGTCCACTCTATTGTCACTTTCACTTTTGGATTGTAAACTGTGTAAGCAAGGAATTTACTCAGTCCGTTTACTTTGAAGCTAGAGTTCACTTTGTCGACTTTCCATAACCGACCGTCTTTGTCATAGGCTTGAAAATTCTTGTGAACGCCTTTAATCAGTCCCAAAGCATTGGAATTCTTCAGTCTGTCCCCATTTTCAACGAGGTCAAGATAACCAGTAGTGTTGTCGGTAAGAATGATTGGATATGTTGTTATGCCTGTCATAATAAAATTGCCTGCAACTTTTGTGCTTCTGCAGTAGCGCGCTTATCGAAGCCGTGTCCTGTCCACGCGGGCAAACGTAATATAAAAACTAAACTTCATACCTTGATGTCCCACCACCATTGCACAAACATTGTGTTGTGTACAGTTTTTCTTTCTCGAATCTATTTTGGGTCAAATGTCATTACTACTTTTGGGTCTTGAGCGTCCTGAAACATTTTAGCCCGACCAAATAGACATATTTTTCCTATTCTGTCGAATTTGTTTGGTTCACCATTTCCATTAAGCAAGGTTTCATAAGTACATAGTCCGTCAAGATGATTCTTATCAATATAGTCCCAGTGTTTTTCGAGTTCGTCCTTGAATACAATTGTAAATGCTGGCTGACTGTACTCTACTAAATAATTTCCATCGTCCATTGTCATTGGTTTGAAGTCCGGATGGAAATTGTAGATTTTGTCCAGAGTCGTCAAACCTTGAGCAGCTATATCAGTAACTCTTTCAGGGATGAGCACAACTGTCCCGTGACTAAAAATAGCTAGTTGAAGTTTTTGTCCAGTGTAATATTTAGCCCTTTCTAGAATTGTGTCAATGTCAATTGGTAGATTAGGTTTCGGTGGAAAGTCCACTGGTTCCTCTTTCTTTTTAAATAATTTGTCAAACAGTCCCATGTCCTAAATCTTGATTGATAAATTGCGCCCAATGTTTGTGCATATGATGTTGCCGGGTTAGGAGCCAAAATGAATGACCGTAGGGAATGACTTTGGCGACCTGCTCCGTCATTGTCCACCATGACCGAACGTTGTTTTGGAACAAAAACTACGAATTACTCTGAATCCCGGCAATGGCATATGTATTGTGTTGTAGGCAGTGCGCGTCACACTGCAATTAATTACTTCGGTCTCAAGGTCAATATAAAAGAGTCAAATGGAACACAAAAAACTATCCATGTCACAATTGTCATTGTCAAAAGAGTCCACTGTCCCCTTTTGTTATCATTCTGCTTGTCACGCAGAAAAAATTGAATTATCATAACCAATGTCCACAATAGACTTAGAAGTGGCGCAAAAATTAATAGTGCAAACACGCCATGAGCTAACGAAAACCCAATATTCTGCTCTCCATATGTCCAAGTAAGAAAAATCTTCTCCCATGTAACCGCAAAGTCAATAGTAGGAATGGAATGTAAATCCACCAGCCTATTTTGTTTAGTTTGTCAACTCTCATGTCATTTAGCGCATCGCCTACAACTATTGTATTAATCCAACACACGGCACTTATACACCCAATTTTGGGCGTATAGGTGCCGCAGGAACATCTTTATTATAATACCAAATCTCACCAATCGAATTCAAACCTCCAAAAAGGGAAATTGTCTGAATCCGGATTGACAGGATTTTAGGATTAACAGGATTGAGAAGATATATGCTTACAATATCGCTTTGAAATCAATAAGTCGTAAAAATATAATTGCGGCTTGTGACTATCATTTGGCGACAGAGTCCCGTAGCGCAGACTCTGGGAGTATTGATTTTATTACCTATTCCCTTTTTTGCCTTAATTATCTAATGGCATTTGTTCTTTTTCAACACCGTGTTGTCGGCTGCCCCTTTTTCGGACTTGTATTTCGTCAAATGTTTTTTCGTAGTCATTAAATTCTGTTCCTAAAAGTTTGTCCCAGATACGAAAATGAACACCATAATTTCCATTCGATCTACTGTGGTGCATATTGTGGTGCGTACTTGATGTCATCAGTTTTCCGAAACTTTTGTTCCACCAACTTGGGAAGAACTCATACCCAAGATGCGATTTTATATTGTCTAAAAATCCCCAAATTTGTAAAATTCCAAGTACAGGCAAATAGATTGGAAAAATCATACTTACTGGCACAATCCAAAAGGTGAGTAGCAATGCTTCTGCCCAGTGAAACGAAAGGGAAGTAAATGGATTAACATCAATGCTTTTGTGATGTACTTTATGAATGTACTTAAAAATTCGTGGGTGATGCAAAAGTCGGTGTACCCAATAAAACCAAGTGTCGTCAAAAAGTAAAAAAATAAAAAAACCACTATAAGCAAAAAATTTAGGATACTCATTGATGTCTGTATAGATTTTTGTGTAACCAAATGATTTTAATAGATAGATTACAAGTACAAACATAGTACTTACCATCAGTGTGAAAAGACTGTTTAGCAATTCTGACTTAATTTGTTTGGCATCAACACGCTCTTTCAATTGTATTCGCCAATTTTTAAGTCGTTTTTTTAATAGTTTCCACACTACTAAATAAACAATTACAATAACACCGTAATTCATTAACGACTGTCCAAATGCTGTGGGCAGTTGTAGTAAAGTTTCTTGCCATGCTTCCATTTTATAAATCCAGTTAAATGAAATGCAAATGTCAAAAACCAAAACTTCACTCTACTTCACAAATGTTACTTAATGGCTTGTTTTCTAATTCTACTCAAACTCTGTGGTTTTATTCCTAAATATGAAGCAATGTACTGTAGTGGAATATTTTGAATAAAATGCGCTTGTTGGTCCATCATTTTTTGGTAGCGTTGCTCTGCTTTTAATGATGCCAGGTCATTAGCTCTGAGTGCTGCTGAAGATATAGACTTTTCAAACATTACTAAAAAAAAGTTTTTGAAAATTTCGCTTCTATCTACAAGTAGTTTTGCATCTGAATACGATATTTTCAATAATTCGCAATCAGTAATACACTCTACATTTTCTGTTGCTTTTGTCTGATTAATCAAGGAGGAGAATGATGCAATGAAACCATTTTGCGAACACAAAAAAGTTGTTTGTTCTTCACCGTTTTGGTCATAGTAAAACAGTCGCATAAAACCGGAATTTATGAAATACAAGTGTTCGGGAATTTTATCTTGTTCTTCTAAAATCGTATTTCTTGCCGAATTTATGGGCATAAAAAACTGTCTAATATATTCGCTGTCTTCAAAATTTGGTTTCCCTGTTTTTGAAATCTCGGCTAATAACTTGTCGAAGTAGTTAGTTTTCATCTTAATTTATAGTGTGTTCTTTTAAGGTTACTGATTACGTTAGAATATGCGCATATTTTGTTTATGAAACATACGCATATTTTGCTCATATTCGATATCCTTTAGCTCTACCCTATCTCGTTCTTCCCCTCCCACTCCTCCAAAAAAGTTTGATCGCGGATTTTAAGGATTTTAGGATTGACTGGATTCTTGTAGGGAAAGGAGATTTGAAAGATTGGCACAGAGTCAATCGATCGCTATTTCCACATGCGATTAATTATGTTTACCGCAGAGTTTGAGGTGAGATGGTGCGGGGAGGTAAAGGATAGCGATTTGTTTTAACCCACTCCGGCAATTTGCGTATAGCTATTATTGGGGACTGTTCGGGCTTAAACGCTCGAACCGTATTTCTTTTTTCCAGTCACCGGAACTTGTCAGGATTCTTGTAAGGGTCATATTTTTGCTAGTCAATTCATAAACCGCCCATTGTCCCTCTAGTCTGTTTTTATTGTGTCTGTGGTTTTTGTCGACCAAAAATTCAATAGTAGTGGTTTTGTTCTGCCAAATACCTGTCTTAAGGAACTCGCATTCTATACATCTACGCTCTGTATAAGTACCTTCTATCTTTAAATCTAGAATTATCTCTGGCTTGTCGGTTGTTGATCTCACGCCTTTCATATCTTCCACGTAGGTTATACATTTCCACACCCCCAATAACTTACTAGCTGTTGCGGAGTCTAATGCTATTGCTTTGGCATCTCTCACGTTTGCGTTGCCCGTTATTTGTGCAAAGCAAAACTGGCTTGCAATAAATCCGGTCAGAAGTAAAATCAATGGTCTCATTGGTAATTGTCTCTAACTGCTTACTTACAACAAAATAATCTGCACATGTTTCATTCTAAACCTTGCGGTTTCAGTTGGATTTACCATTTTGTCGTTTGAATAAAAACAAAATAAGTCCAACAACAATTACAAAGGGTCCACTGTAAATTCCATAAAACAAGTCTGGCCACTTTAGAATTGTGAAGAGAAGTCCTACAAGAAATAGAAGTGTCCCAACAATTATAAAAACAAGTGATAGTAGTTTAATCATTTTTTGTTAGACTGTTTGTGTTTGCGCTGGTGTCTGATTACTGCTATTAAACGGAAAATTAGCAATCGGGTGGGAATTTTGAACTGCGTCTTATTTCTACACACCGAACGGATTAAAGATAACAAAACTTTGAACTAAACATCAACCCCGTCTGACACAAATGTATTTTTAGCGGATGACTTTTTGTCCCACACCAAAGTATGATGTGATCAACTCTATCCCGAATTCGGCAGGAGGAGTAATCTTGGGTCCATGATCTCGTGTAAAGAAGATTAAATTCCATGGTGGTAAGTAGTCTTTTCTTAGGACCAGGTTCCATGTCATGTTTGTGCCTATCATTCTCAAATATTCTCCTCGTGTCGATATGGTCTTTACTCCAGCGCTCTCGATCACTTCCTTAACCATGTCATTGTACTCGTTACTGCTTTGAACACTTTCGTCAAAGTCATCTTTTAGTATGTCTTTGTGATATTTATATTGTTTGTCCGTTGGGAAAACAATCACAGCGCAGTCAAAGTTTACTGTCTCAGAATTGGGATCAGGGTCTTGCGATAAATAATTCTCAAGTCCGTACATCGCGCGATGTGCATCTTCGTTTAGTGGGAGAACAAAATAGAATGATTTGTCCATGGTTAGTATAAATGCACTGTGAAAAGAAAACTTGCCGCTAATGTTTGAGCCTCTACAGTAGCGCGTTTCCGAAGCTGCGTTCCGCCCCTAAACCAAACGTTGTACGAAGATAATACTTATAGCTTACCCGTCAACGCGCTATTGCAAAAGCATTTTTGTTGTGCGCAGATTCTTCTAGTCACTTAAAGATAGTCCGATATTTTGTCAATCACATCTTTTGTCGATTTTGCATCCCGTAGGTCTGGCTTTTTCTTTAAGTCTTTAAAGTACTGGTTTGCAATTTCTCTTAGTTCGTCAACAATCAATTGTTTTACAAATCTGTCTGGATAGTTTGATTTTTGTTGTGTGCTATATCCCCATGTAAATTGTCTGCCATTAACGTCTATTAATCGCATACTGCTGTTAAACTCAAAAAAATATATGTCCGGCTCCCCGAAAAAGTGTTCTCTGTCGCCAACGATTGATAAGTCGAGACCGTCTTGAATTATAATTGGGAATTCAATTTTGTCAAAACCCAGAGCTAATGTATCGGAATAGTATTTTTCTATCTCCAATTTTCTATTCTCTTTTCTGTCCGAGAAAAATTTTCTGATTTTGCCAATCATTAGTAGTAAGCTTAGTTGTTACAGGATATTGCTCGTACCATTAGAAAATGCACATGTTTCATTCTAAACCTTGCGCCTTCTGTTATGTTAGTACTTTGTTTCATCAAATCTCGTTCTTCCCTCCCACTCCTCCAAACAAGTTTAGCTGTCTGAATCCGGATTTACAGGATTTTAGGATTGACAGGATTCTTGCAGGTAAGAAGATACTTTCTGCTATGGTAAAATCGGGTTTAGCTTCGTTGATGGACTCAACTCCGCTTGATCATGTTCCAGATGAACTGACAGGACACCCCAAAACTTGACGCCTGTCGCTTGACAAACAATTTCATGTCTTCCAGATCGTCACTATCATATAGCCGACTGTTATAGAAAACAGTACTGATAGTTTGGGTATATGATATGTCTTCCAATGGATTTTTTTTCAGCAAAATAAAATCGGCTATTTGCCCCTCAGCAATACTTCCGTATTCATCACTCCGCTTGAAATACTGTGCCGGATGAATGGTAGCGGTTTTTAATGCTTCGTGGTTAGTCAACCCCGCCTTTACCATCTCCTGCAATTCATCATGAATACTGAACCCATGATACACATTACGATCTAACGCATCCGTGCCCGCCAAAATAGTAACTCCATTTTGATGTGCTAAACCGGTGATGGCAAGTCCCCGCTCATAATAGTTTTTCAATACAGGCAAATCCGTTTCCCGATCATAACCTGAGGTGTGCAGCCAATTCAATGTCTTCCAAAAAAACAGTTGCACAGATTCAATGTACTGATTGTGGGGATTGCTTTGCACAGCTTCATCAAATGCATCTACTTCTTTCTTGTTAGAACTAACATGTGTGGGCACATAGTAGGTGGATGTGCTGACCATTTTTTGCAAGACCACTCTGGCCAAGGCACTATCCTGGTGTGCCAGATCGTACTCCTTTTGCTGAAGATCTCTTTCAAATGTTTTGCGTTGATTGACCATATGCGGTATCAACGCCCAAGCGTGTTCAATGCTTAAGAAGCCATTATCCAACACTTGCTGCACATCCACTTGGGAAGGCAAGTGACCTAATACCGGAATACCCTGCTTGCGTGCTTCCTGTTGCAGCGCATAAAAGATTTCGTTTGGTATCTCACTTTTTTCCAACTGCACTTTCACAAATGGCTCTCCCCGAAGTTTTAACTTCGTGACCAATTCGGGAACTTTCTGTTGGTAATTATCCATACTGATGCCTTCGATCTCCTCCGTATGATAGCTGGTGGCCTGCTCGATTTTAGGCATGAGCAGCCCGTCATTTGCGGCTTGTTTTTCCCATCGGCTTTTGTCTCTTTCTGAAAGGTCATCGATATCTGAAATCCAGGAGTCACCATCTCCTACATCACGAATGCCGGTAACTCCATTGGCAAGCAATAACGGAAAGTGCAACTGAGGTGATAAGGAAAGGGTGTGCACGTGCATGTCCCATAATGAAGGCATAATGTATTGTTCGTGCGCATCTAAAGTCTGGCAGCCGGCTGGCAAATGATTTATCGCGCTATCGATCGCTACTATGCGGTTGTTCTGGATGAGAATCTGTTTTCCTGAAATGATTTTACCCTCGCGAACATCTACGATATGGGCATTGGTGATTACGAGTGCGTGGATCACCTCATCCTTTTGCCGATAGGTTTCCTCCGGAATCATAACTCCAAAAAACAAAATGATACACGCCAGCAGGAAGAGCAGTATCATTGCTTTTCCCATTTTCTTCGTGAACTTATTCATCAACTTCTCCCTTTCATTTCGGCACGAAAATAATAGCTATTTGTCACTTCACACACCCGTTGATCGCAATATTCTATTTCTTTTTCAGGCGCGATAAAAACCATTGATCCACTTCGTCCATATTTGGTACGGGATTGTGTGCTTCTTGTTGGGACATCGACAGTTTGACGTCAATGCCTTGGGCGACCAGTGCTTTGTGCATATTTACTGCCTGTCGGAAGGGCACCAATGGATCATTCTCTGAATGATAAATCAAAAAAGAAGCATCGTTTTGATCTACATGCGTAATGGGCGAAGCATCTGCGTATTTACCTTTCAACACAAACACTCCGTTTTCCACCGGGGGCAACTCGCCCATGTAATTGAGGAGTACTCGTGCGATGGTGGGATTTTGGATGGCTGTGTCTTCCGGTTTATTAAAGTCGGTCAGATCAAATCGTGCGGCCAGCGCTACCACTGATTGCACTTTTGAACTTACTGCTTCGATACCCGTTTGCCCAGAGAGGATTTCTTTGTCTTTCACACCCAACATCGAACATAACGTAGCTCCGGAAGAATAGCCAATGGCTCCGATCTGCGCGGGGTCAATATCATACTTCTGCGCATGGAAGCGAATAAAGCGCACCGCACGCTGGCAGTCTCCGATAATATCCTGATACTGAAATTGCGGTGCAAGTCGATGGTTAATGACAAATAGTGTGTAGCCCTTATCCACCAACATTCTGACATACTTTCCAAAATAGCCGGAGTCTCGCAGAAAATTTTCAATCATGGATGGCTGACTATATTCAGCAGTGTAAGCATATCCAAAGGCTGTGCCGGGGATCACCAGAATTCCCATCTGGTTGGAGTTCTCCGGTTTGTAGATGTTCATCGTCAGAGCCGCTCCGGAGGACATGCCATAAATCACATTTTCAAACCTGGTTACTTTGCCGGCCTGCGATATTTCTTCGTACCAATTTCGAATTCTGACGTCTATACTCCCATTGCTCTTATCCACGATCTTTTTAAATGCCTGCACATCGCTAAACCCATTCATGTCGCGGTAATGATAGGGATAGAGGATGGCCGGTTTAAATTCAAGGACGGCACTGGCCGCCTGCTGAATGGTCATGGTGAAGGGTTGATTCATGCACACAAAAGCCACATCGATATTTTTCAGACTTCGCATCTCAGGAATATCATCCGTGTCACCGGAAACATAAATGCGTTTGCCTCCCATGGTGAATACGTATCCATTGCCCATGCCTTTGATGTGCCGGGAATTAGCATCCTGCGGCAAGTCATACATAGGCACCGCTGTGATCGAAACTCCATCTGCTGTAAACGTTTTATCATTACTCAAGATTACGAGTTTGTTTTTCCATTTGGCTGGCAGGCGATCGGCCACCGCCTGAGGCACGATGAGTTTGGCTTTTGATGTATTCAATGCATTCAACGTGGCGGTGTCCATGTGGTCTTGATGGATATGTGTAATGGCAATCCAATCAGGTGCGGGCAACCCTTGGTAAGCGTGTTTACCATTGTAGGGATCGATATAAATGGTTTTTTCTTTCCAACGCAACACGATGGCTCCGTGAAAGATTGGCTGTATCACTATATCGCCTGCTGGTGTTTTAATAACATCTGCTTGAGGAAGCTGGGCATGGCTTGACACGGCCAACAACAGCAACCCACTGAATACGAAAGAACAAATACGGAGCATTTTCATTGGATGAATTGATTACGTTTTGGAGAGATGTAGTATTTAAAATTTATATTAACACCAAGATGTGCGTATGCCACGACACTTAAAATTAAGTTGAGTACTATGGTTGTTTTTCTGAGAAGCAAGGTTTGTAAGTTTATGCGGTAAAAAACTTTTGCCAACAATGAATGCAAAATGGGTTAATAACGATTCATCTTTCTCTAATAATTTGTTAAAACGATCAGGGATTTCTTAAAATATTGTTAATTAATTATTGCGGGGCATAGTCGGGTAAATCATAAGATGCAAGATGGCTTTGAACCATCCATAATGCATTTACATTTCGATTTTTGTGACTAAAACCGGCCTCATGTAAAAGTAGTCTTCTATGCTTTGCTTTTCCTTCACGTAGTTTCGTAACCGTTTTGCTCTAACGTTTCGTTTGAAGGTTTGATTCGAACCGTAACATTCTATTAGTTTTGGCTTGAACCAACATCAGAAATACTCCGACTCTGATTAAACGGTTTCTATTGTAAACCAAAACTTAAAACTAATTTCGAGAATGAAGCCCTACTGTGTTACCTTCTGAGTCGATGAAAATCGAGATATAGCCAAACTCACCAATGTGCATTTTAGGTTGTACAACTTTCCCGCCTGCCTTTTCAATTCTTTGCTCTTCGGCAACGCAGTCTTCGGTTTCGAAATAGATTACCGTGTTGTTATTACCGGGAACAAAATCTGCTTTTTCTACCAATGCACCCGAAATGTTGGGGCTTTCAGGGTTAAAAGGAAAAAGTGATTGTTTGCCCCATTCCGGAGGAAGGTCAGTTAGTTTTAAATTGAAAACTGTTTCATAGAATTTTCTTGCGCGGGTTAAGTCTGCTACATGG
>DGYK01000032.1:23661-28914 GCA_002398365.1 Flammeovirgaceae bacterium UBA5008 | reverse complement strand
AACCAAATTGTTATACACGATGCACAAATAGTAATAAGCAAGCAGCCACTTCGCGATACAACTCTCACAAGCAATGCACCCGATCATCTGGCACGTTTATTTGCTTATAATAATGTGTTGCGGAAGGTTGGCAAAAACTATTTCAACGATGATTTTGTCAACCAGGACTTGGTAGATGAAGCCACTACTGCATATGTCGTCTCTCCGGTTTCCAGCTTAATCGTATTGGAAACAGCCAAAGATTATGAGCGATTTGATATTCAAGATAAGGGTGACAGTCTAAAGAATGCTTCGAAGCAATCGGATGGAGCGGTTCCTGAGCCACACGAGTGGGCTCTAATCATCATTGCTCTATTGGTAGTGCTTTACTTTAAATTCTATCATACACGCTCTTCATGAATTTAAAACCGTCAATTGAATTTTTGCAGCACCCTCACCGAAAGCTATTAGCGATATTGCTATGTTTTTGTACAGTAGGCGCTATAGCCGCATTGCCGCTTTGGTATCTAATGACTCTGAATTGTGTCATAGGTTTTTGCCTACTGCCATTTGTGGTGCACATCACCGGAAAATCTCGATGGAATGTATTCGCGCTAGCAGGGATTATTGCTTTAGGAATTTTATCGATAGTTTATCACCATAAGGTATTCTATTTCTTAGCACTCGCCTTCGCCATTATTTTTTTTGTTGATTTTTTTGTAGGCAAAGTATCGGGATTGGTTTACTTCTTAATCGTATTTATGTCACCTGTCTTTTATCAGGTATCTGTAATTTTAGGTTTCCCCATTCGCTTGTTATTGAGCAGTTGGACAGGTGCTATTTTAAAAGCAGCCGGAATGCATGTAGAGGTGATGGGGAATTCAATTTGGATAAATGGAATTGATTTTTCTGTAGATGAAGCTTGTATGGGTTTGAATATGCTGGTGGTTTCCTTATTGTTATCGGTTTTTATTATTGCTCAGCATCTGCGGAAAGAGAAAAGAGATTTGAGGTTGATGGTCATGGTTATTTTTTTCAGTCTCGTGTTTTTATTCACTGTTGTTTCAAACCTTTTGCGAATCATTCTCTTAGTAGTATTCCAACTATTACCGAATAACCCATGGCATGAGGTGGTTGGACTGCTTTGCTTGGTCGTTTATGTTTTGATCCCGGTATACTTTGTAAGCAAGTGGATGGCCAAGAATGCTGGTAACAGTGTTTCTGTTTCAGATTCTGTTAAGTTGCTCACGGTATCGCGGTCTCAAAAATGCCTCATGATCGCGATTGGTGTTTTTATTCTTTCTTGTGGCATTGTAATGAATCCAGATCGCAAAGAAGGGTCAATCGAACATGCTACGGTTGCGTTTGGACAACTACCGGTTGAAAAAATGCAAGGAGGTATTTCTAAAGTAATTACCAACGACATGCTTTTATATGTAAAGCCAATTCCTGATTTCTTTTCAATGGAGCATACTCCTTTGATTTGCTGGAAAGGGAGTGGCTACGAGTTTAAAGGCATACGAAAAGATCAAAGTGCTAATTTCGAAGTCTATCGCGGTAAATTGAAAAAGGGCAACGATTATTTATACACTGCCTGGTGGTATTTTAATGGAGCTAACGCTACCATTGATCAGTTTATCTGGCGAACTGATATGTTGCGGGGTGCCAATCGCTATTGTCTCATCAACATTACCTCAAAAGATGAAAGTACATTGAATGAGTATTTAAAGGAAATTTTGGGGAGCAATAAACTTGCCATTAAATAATTGATTGCGTGTTAGATTCTGAGTTAGAGCCATAGGTGTTAACAAACGTTCTCTTGACTCGTTGAGAGACATTGAAATAGGGAATCCAAATAGCTGCACCAACTACACTTCTTATGATGTCCCTATATTCCACGTTAACGCTAGGATCAATCTGATAGGCCAATACATTATCAGCAATAACCACAAATGTTGACACAGCATAAATAATCGTGATGATCTTTGGTAAGGATGTTCTTCGTTGAAAAAAAAGAATGATAGCGAGTATAGAAATGATCAGAAAGACAACATTATAGATGTGTTCGGCAAAGGCAAAAAGTGAATACCCGTATTGTCGGCTGTGAAACCATGTCAACCAACCATTACCTGAAAGCAGACTTTCATTACTAGCCAGATCATAGATTAGCCTGATAGGCGTAATGCACAATCCGATGGTCGGAAGAATCAACCATCCGCCAATCGGAATGCCTTGGGCAGGCGGATAGTAACCGGCAGGATTATAGCGTGTATAAATATAGAGAGCAAGGATTAACCCGCCCACTAACGAAAAAATTGAAACCAGAATGCCGGGCCATTTCGCAGTAGTCGTGTTTACTAAATTTTTATTATACGTTAATTGATAGCTGAGATTATTCATCATTTTACCATGATCTTCAACGTACTTTGGAAAATCAGTAGCTGGAATTGACTCACTTTTGGTAGTGTAGTTGGTTAGAATCGTTAAAAATTTGTTGTCGTAAATAATTCGTTGTTGATACTGATAATAATCGGTTTCTATTTTCTTTTCATCAGAGGCAATGGACCACTCTTCAGGCAAAATGAGATGCATCTCGTTGGCATAGCGGAGAGGGTAGACCTGCCGATAGGGGGCTGTTCGGGCACTTGATTTATTGGAAACACTGAAATAATTTTCGAGCGAAAGAGGGTACAGTTCGCAATAGATGACACCACTTTGTGTTGATGATAAATTCCAAAATGATTTAATACGATAGTTTTCCTTCACCTTAAATGTATTCGTAGATCGATTATCATAAATTTCAATATCCTTGCTCTTCTCTATAGATGAATACAGGTTGCCATAATAATCGATATAACCCTTTTGAATAGATTCTAAAGAGTTTTCGGCATAATAAGATCGTTGATAATCTGCTTCGCTACCCTCATAGGTTGTTTCTATTCGAAGCAAAGCAGCACCGCCAATACTGTCCATTTCATAGGTAAACACTTCATGAATTAATATTTTGGAAGAATCAGGAAAATCGGTTAGTCCCTTTGTGTTTGGGTTTACTACCAATCCCTTTCCGTAATTTGGGAATTGGATACTTTTCACGGTTCCTCCTTGACTGCTGATTGTTGGATCAACATATGTTACTTCATTATTCAGTTTAATTTGAACCACGCAATGATCAAATGATCCGGTAAGGGGAAGCTGTTCCGCAAGCTTATCTCTAAACGATGTGTTCACCAATACAGGATTAGACTCAATTCCTCGCGCATTTAGCAGCGTAGCCAGAAGCAATGATTTATCTTTACAATCACCAAAGCGTTGCTGAAAAACCTGAATGGGTGAATGAGGCTTGTGTGAGTTTAATCCAGATTCAAAACCTAAATACCTTATTTCATCTTGCACGAACCGAATTGCTTTCAGGGCAAACTCTTCGTCTGTCTCGCTTTTAAATTGAGGCAACAATTCATTTTTTACTTTAGTGAAATCAGATTCTGTTACCTGATAGCGTTTCGATGACCACTGCGCTACTTCTTGCCAGTTTTTGAAATTAGTAAGTACTATACCATGATAGGGGTAATACCAAGCGGGCTCATTCTTATCTGACAAAAGCGCCTTTTGTTTTGCGATATCCCACGTATAAACTGTAGCATTATCCTTCTTTTGAATAGTTGGTTTAGGCGAATTATTTAGCGACTTTAACGAGATAGACATTGCAGTAGGGATGTTGAATCGGAGAAAGAACCGTTCAATAGGGACTCCAAAATTGAAGTTTCTCCATCGGCTGAAAAAATTTTCGAAAACAGGGTTATATCCTTTACGCGTATATGCGTATTCAACAATATCGCCAACTCGTACATCCTTTAAATTTACGACAGCGGTTAGTGTGCCATCATACAGATTTCGATCCATGTCCTGCTCACGTTGAATTGTCTTGATTACGGCAGGTAGCTGATCGATTATCTTTCCATCTCTCAATATTGTAATGGAATGAAAAACCAGCTGTTCATACGTTGGATCAAACTCAAAATGAAGGTCCGACATTTCTTGTAGCCCCTCATTGGAAAGAAACTTATAGACATTGTGAATGAATGATTCTTTAACCTCTACATTTTCTTGCTCATCTACCAACAAATAATAATACGATGATTCCTGGCCTGCCTCTGGCATGGCATTTTTGTTGTAGCCAATGTCTTCAATCCAGGATTTCTTAGGTCCTTTCTTTATGGCAGGATGTTGTGAGAAAGAATTAGTAAAGGAAAGAAAAAACAGGATGGCTAGACAGAGAATAGGATTAAAACGCATGCACTACAGAGTGTCAAATGAAACAATAAATAGATTTAGGGATTTTCAAAGGTAGCAAAACTTACGAATGCTTGTCTATAAGTTAGATCGTCTCCTTATATCTAAAGCAATCCACTACATGATCATTCACCAGGCCGCATGCTTGCATATGCGCATAAATCACGGTGCTGCCTACAAACTTAAACCCGCGTTTGATTAAGTCTTTGCTTAATGCGTCCGACTCCGGTGTGGTGGCCGGCACTTCCTTCAGTGACTTGCGCTTGTTTACAATTGGCTTTCCACTCACAAATTGCCAGATGTATCGGTCGAAGCTGCCAAATTCCTTTTGTATTTTTAAAAATTGCTTCGCATTGTTCACAGCAGCATAAACTTTCAGACGATTCCGAACGATTCCCGGATCGAGCAATATTTTTTCAAGCCGAGCTTCGGTAAATCGTGCAACCTTGGCGGGATCGAAATCAGCAAACGCTTTGCGGTAGCCCTCTCTCTTTTTTAAAATGGTAGACCAACTTAAACCCGCCTGCGCACCTTCCAAGATTAAGAATTCAAAATGAATCCGGTCGTCATGCACCGGCACGCCCCATTCTTCATCGTGGTAGCGAATGTACTGATCAAACCCGAGACACCAGGAGCATCTGATTTTTTCGTTCATCGTAATTTTATTTTTGATTGTCATGATTTGTTCCTTGTTTTGAGCTGTGTTTGACGAAGAATCATCCAAAAAGAAAATCAGGCTTACGCCAACTGTTGCGTTCGCTAAGATACAACAATACTGTGCCTACCAGGAACGCTCGCATCGAGAAGTTAAAAACAAATTGTTTGAATACGGTCTATATGCCAGTGAGGTAGATGATTTGATTTCTAAATTAATTGTGGAGGGATTTTTAAATGAAGAACGTTTTGCGAAAGCATTTGCCGGAGGAAAGTTTAGAATTAAAAAGTGGGGACGCTTAAAAATACAGCAAGAGTTAGAAATGCAAG
>DGYK01000032.1:23212-23458 GCA_002398365.1 Flammeovirgaceae bacterium UBA5008 | reverse complement strand
GCTCACCAAACGATGTGTAGCCATTGGCCTCAAAGAAATTGATTCTTCTGATTATCGGAAAACATTAAAAACACTTATTCAAAAAAAGTCTGCACAGACCACTGAACAAAACCCATTCAAACGAAAAAACCTGATAGCACGCTACGTGATCAGTAAGGGCTACGAACCGGAGATGGTGTGGGAGATGTTGAAAGAGGAATAACTTTGGAAATCGGGACTTCGCGCCTTCGTGCCTTTGTGGTGAAA
>DGYK01000032.1:22046-22999 GCA_002398365.1 Flammeovirgaceae bacterium UBA5008 | reverse complement strand
CTTCGTGCCTTTGTGGTGAAAAAATTTAAGACAGCGCAATCACTTCGGCTCCTTTTGGATTGAGTAAATAAGAATTAACCAGATTTTGCACAACTCGATTTTCTTTTCCGGGTTTGATAAAATTTTTGGCTGTTTCTAAGTTAAGTACAGCTTCATCTTTATGAAAGAATCCGAAGCCCAAATAACTTCCATTCTCTACCAATACCAACGACTTTTCTTCTGCTTTGCGACCTTGACCGATGATCGCCACCGATTCACCACCTTCAAAAAACGAGTCGATGGATTTTTGTGCGCGCTTATTATACTTCTTGGCGGATTCGATTCCCTGACAAGCTCCTTTACATGCACCTGTTTGGTGACTGAAGCAAAGTCCTTTCGCTAACTGAAGTCCGCTCAACTTAGGACACAACTCAAACTCCTTTACTTTTTCCCACATAAAATTCCATGCATCGCCTTTCGAGCTGAAAGTAATGAGTGGTTTTGTTCCTTTGCTGATAATGTTGATGCCGAATCGTAAGTAGCCATTGCGATCTTCATAATCGAAAATGCCCCACTCCTCCACTTTATATTTCTGTGCCAAATTGTATTTCGGCCACAGTCTGCGTATCTCCTGTGATTCTAAAATCAATGCAATCAAATCGCTGCCGGTGAGTTCGTAGGTGATGTTATGAATTTCATTGCGGATGTTGGATCGGTTCCACTCACGCGCTTCTCCTGTAAAATGTCCGGCAATACGCTTTTTAATGTTTACCGCTTTGCCTACATAAATCACTTGTCCGTGGCCATCTAAAAAATAATACACTCCCGCTTTGGCAGGAAGCTTATCAAAATCTTCTTTGTTTAGATTGGGTGGCAAAATCGTTTCGCCAGAATTTCTTTTGAGCGCTTTGGTGATGATGCCACTGTCATCGCGCTGCAGTAAGATGGAAAATATTTTTGCGGTGGCATGCGCA
>DGYK01000032.1:13687-21841 GCA_002398365.1 Flammeovirgaceae bacterium UBA5008 | reverse complement strand
CGCCACCCGCGCGATGTCGATCAGGTATGCGCACGCCCAGACTTTCAGCGAGGCGTCCCAGACTATATGAATCAAGTCCGGGAATAATTTTTCGACTGAGACGCACCGTGCATAACTTTTTTGTTTGCCAGTTGATGCCTACGCCATCAAACTCCTTTTTAAGAAAACTGTAATCAAAGTGCGCGTTGTGCGCCACAAAAATCCGATCCTTCAACCAGCTAAGGATTTCTTCGGCCATCTCTTCAAAGGTTGGCGCTTCTTCCACCATTTGAGAAGTTATTCCGGTAAGGCCGGTGATAAAGTGCGGAATCTTTCGCCCCGGATTTAGAAGTGTGCGAAAGTTATCGGTAATCCGTTTGCCATCATGGTGATAGATAGCAATTTCTGTGATGCGATGATTATCCGCGTAGCCTCCCGTGGTCTCAATATCAACAATGGCGTACATACGGCCGCTAAGTTACTGTTTCTTGTTATTTGTTATTGCGTAGGGGTGAAAGAGAAACACGCATTAATAATAAAAGGTTGTTGTTCTGTCTTTTCTTCGTTCAGTTTTGCTTCTGGAATGACGAAGCAAGTTACTTCTTTTTTCTTTTCAGTTTGCTTTCTAATTGATTGAGTTCTTCTAACTCACTTGCATCGGCTTGCCTCGCTTCTTCTAGTTTTCGGTTGCTGTCATACTTTTCATAAACGGCCTCTACTAGTTTTTCCATTTGTTGATGACTAATGCTTCCCGGAGTCTTTAATACAGTTTTGTCGTTAAGTTCTATGATCTTATCAATGTTTTCACGCCAAAATTGGATGGTAAGGTCTTGTCTGTTTTTGGCTCTCAATTCAGCTGTTTCTAAAAACACAGTGACAAATCGATTGAGACTATCAAGTTCATCTTCGGTAAGGTAGTTTTTAGAAATGTAGATGTCTTGCTTTCGTACAATACTTCCTTTCCAGGAAGTTAAGTTCATATTTTTTGCATCGGCATTGGCGCGACTTACTATGATTTCTGCAGCGGTTTTACCTGTAATTGCAAACAGCATTTTGTTTTGTGTTTCGGCAAAAAACATTTGAGTGGCCTTGTCTGTGCCATCGTAATCACTGCTTAATGAAAGCAAATCTTTTACTTTTTGATAAAACCGCTTTTCGGAAGCGCGAATATCTCGAATGCGCGACAGTAATTCGTCAAAATAGTCGGGTCTTCCGTCAGGATTCTTAAGGCGTTCGTCATCCATTAAAAAACCCTTAACGATATACTCTTTTAGGTTTTGATTTGCCCACTGCCGAAACTGAGTACCTCTCTTACTTCGTACACGGAATCCAATTGCCAAAATCATTTCCAGGTTGTAAAAGGCAACTTCATAATTCTTGCCATCGGAAGCAGTTGTAAAGTAATTCTTTACAACTGAATTTTTATTTAACTCTTTGTCTTTCAGTATGCTTGCAATGTGCTGGCCTATGTTTTGCTTCGAGGTGGCAAAAAGTTCTGCCAGTTGAATTTGGTTCATCCAAACAGATCCATCTTTGGCATAAAGCGACACGGATGATTTTCCGTCAACGGTTGTGTAGATGATAATTTTCTGTTCTGTCATTCTATCATTCAGATTAATGAATTGTATTAGGTTTTTTGGAGTTGATTAAGGTCGTTGAAAGGGGGAATGATTTTATTTTACCTTCACTTTTCTCCAAACGGAACGTATCTCTTTGCTTTGAAAAAGTTTGATATTGCTCATTCTCAAATTTATTAAAATTAGGCATTTAAAATTTGCCGATATTTCCTGAAAAAAGCTGATGAATATTATCCTGCGTTTCTTATTAAATGGTTTGGCCGTTTTGGCCACTGCCTATCTGCTGCCGGGGGTGGATGTCACCGATTACCAAACCGCATTGATTACTGCTTTGGTTCTTTCCATCGCCAATATCATTATCAAGCCGCTTTTAATTTTGTTTACCATTCCGATCACCGTCATGACGCTCGGTCTCTTTTTACTGGTTATCAATGCCATTATTATACTAGTAGCCGATTACTTTGTGACCGGCTTTACCGTCAATGGATTTTGGTGGGCACTGGCTTTCAGCTTAATTATGTCGATTTTCAATAGCATTATTGACGACATATTAAAAGACAAGAAGAAAAAGGACTAATCAGCCATTCATATAATTCAAGCCCACGCACTTCTTCTGTTGCGTTAATTTTCCTTTCAAAAACCACAACTATCGTTACCTAAACGAGCCTAACCATTAAGCTATGAACCGAATTTTGCTTTTACTTTTGATCAGTGCTTCTGCCTACTCCCAACAATTAGGCGAGCTAACGGTTGAAAAAATTATGCGTGACCCGAGGTGGATTAGCACAGCACCTTCCAACTTGTTCTGGTCAGAAAACAGCAAGCAACTTTTTTTCAACTGGAATCCCGAAAAATTTCCAGGCGATTCGCTGTACACCATTACGCTTCCTGGTGGCAAACCTACTAAAGTAAATGCATCTATTCGCAGGCAACTGCCTTCTGTTTTTGGAACATACAATAAAGCGCGCACGAAAAAAGTCTATGAGAAAGCCGGTGATTTGTTTTTACTGGACATTGCATCAAATCGAATCACCCAAATTACCAACACAATTGACCGTGAATCGAATCCTACTTTTTCAGGAGATGAACGAAAAGTGATTTTCATTTCAAATGGCAATTTATTCAGTTGGACGATTAGCGGTGGAGAGTTTGCACAACTCACCGACTTCCGAAAAGGAACTAAAAAGTCAGATCCTAAAAAGACAGAGCAAGACAAATGGCTTCGCGAAGATCAACTGGCTTACTTCGAAGTTTTAAAGCAACGCAATACGGAACGAAAACTATCAGATGCCAGCAACAAAGCGGATCGCCCGAAACGTCCCAAAGAAATTTACTTGGATGACAAGAATCTGGATAACATTCAACTAAGCCCGGATGGAAATTTTGTGATCTATCGCCTCACCAAAAATGCCAACGCAAAAACAACCATCGTACCTAATTACGTAACAGAGTCCGGCTTTACGGAAGATATTCCGGCACGTACCAAAGTCGGTGCGCCCATGAATAGTCAGGAGTTGTTTGTTTATGATGTGAGACGAGATACTACGCTAGTCGTAAAGACAAATGAACTGCCGGGTATCACTACTCAACCCGAGTATAAAAAAGACTATGCAACTGCCAAAGAAGAAAAGAAAGAGAGCAAACCAACTCCGCGGGCTGTTACCTATCAAGGTTTAGTTTGGTCAGATGATGGAAAACAAAATGCATTTTCGATTCGCTCCACAGATAATAAAGATCGTTGGATTGTTTCTTTAAATCCGGCAACACAAAAATTAACATTGATCGATCACCAGCATGACGAAGCTTGGATTGGCGGCCCCGGCACCGGAGGTTTTTTTGGTGGTGCCAACATGGGCTGGTTAAGCGACAACAAAACGGTATGGTTTCATTCGGAAGAATCCGGCTACTCACATCTTTATGTAGTCGATGTTACGACCAACAAAAAACAAGCGTTGACATCAGGCAAATATGAAGTGCAACAAGCTCAACTATCGAACGACAAAAAATATTTTTACCTCACTACTAACGAGGCGCACCCCGGTGAAAAACATTTTTACAAAATGCCGGTGGCTGGAGGCAAAGCGGAGAAACTAACTTCGATGGTTGGGGCGCATGAAGTCTCTTTATCTCCGGACGAAAAATGGCTGGCGTATCGCTATTCGTACAGTAATAAACCTTGGGAATTGTTCATTCAAGAAAATAAAGTCGGTGCCAAGCCCCTACAAATCACAGAGTCACTTTCTGCAGAATTTAAATCCTATGCTTGGAAAGATCCGCTCGTTACTTCTTTCAAAGCTCGCGATGGCGCGGATGTATACGCGCGTGTGTATGCGCCCGCAAAGCCCAATGGCGCAGCCGTAGTATTTGTACACGGTGCCGGTTATTTGCAAAACGCGCACAAGTGGTGGAGCTCTTACTTTCGTGAATACATGTTCCACAATTTATTAGCGGATAAAGGCTACACGGTATTAGATATCGACTATCGTGCCAGTGCCGGATATGGTCGCGACTGGCGCACGGGTATCTACCGCTTCATGGGAGGAAAAGATTTAACTGATCATGTGGACGGTGCCAAGTGGTTAGCTGATAATTATAAAGTTGACCCAAAGCGCATCGGAATTTATGGAGGCTCGTATGGTGGCTTTATTACACTAATGGCCATGTTTACTACGCCTGATGTTTTTGCAGCCGGTGCAGCCTTACGACCTGTAACCGACTGGGCGCATTACAATCATCCGTACACAGCCAACATTCTCAACGAGCCATTTGCGGATAGCGTAGCATACGTAAAAAGTTCACCGCTCTATCACGCACAAGGATTGAAAGGACATCTTTTGATTTGTCATGGTATGGTTGATACCAATGTTCACTTTCAGGATGCGGTGCGACTATCGCAACGATTAATCGAGTTAGGAAAAGACAATTGGGAGTTAGCTGCTTATCCGATGGAAGATCATGGATTTGTAGAGCCCAGCAGTTGGACGGATGAATATAAGCGCATCTTAAAACTATTTGAAACGAATTTGAAGCGGTGAGCATTGAGGTGAGTTACTATGTGATTAGTAATTCATAAATTTACTTTTATGAAATCGCTGTTGTTTAAATGGATGCTCATTGTATCTGTCAGCATATGCTGGTGTTGTGGTAAAAGTGACACTAATATTTTCATTGATAATAACCCTTGCGCGAAAGGTAAATTATTGTTTCCTCAATGCTCAAGTGTTCCAATCGATTATGTAGTAATACAAGTGTTGGATACAGCGATAGGAGTAGACCTGTATAAAGGTCCTACCAAGAACTATAAAAATTGTGTAACCGCACATTTAAGTAGTTTACTTCGCACCAACACCAATATTTGGGATAAAACCATTGCTTCAGCCGACTCCGTTTTTTATTTTAAATTCCAGAATAACACCTATCCCGACTTTCCAATATGTGAAGCAGGTATAATTCCTAAAAAGAACATTCGAATAACATCCTTTTATCAGGACGCATGCCCTTCTAAAGGTAAGTAATGACACCTGTACAAGCATACATAGCCGAACGCCCCAAATCACAAGCACAAATTATGAGTGTGCTGCGCAGCATGATATTGAATGTAGGGCCACACGTACAAGAAAAGATCAGCTACACGGTTCCGTTCTTTTATTTCCACGGACCGCTCTGTTATCTCAGCCCTAAGTTTGATGGCGCTTACATTGGATTAGTGCGTGGCCATGAGTTATCGAATGAGCAAGGTCTATTGGAAATAAAAGACAGAAAGTATATTCGCTCCATTCATTTTCATAGCCTAGCCGAATTACACGAAAAGGCAGATGCGGTTCGCCACATTTTGAACGAAGCAGCCATTTTAAACGAATACCACGACCAACAGAAAAAGAAAGCGAATGAGGCAAGACGAAGAACCCGATGAACTGGATGACGAGCTTTTTGAACACCACCGCATTGTAGCCGATGCCGGCCAAAGCCTCTTGCGCATCGACAAATTTTTAATGGATCGTTTGCCCAATGTGACTCGTTCCAAAATTCAAACAGGCATCCACGATGGCTTTGTCAAAGTCAACGACAAGACCATCAAACCCAATTACAAAGTACATCCGCACGATGTGATTACAGTTGAGTTGCCCGAGCCTCCACGCGATACCGATGTGAAGCCGGAAAACATCCCGCTGAGTATTGTTTTTGAAGATGAGCACTTGTTGGTTGTAAATAAAGAAGCAGGGATGGTGGTGCATCCGGCTTATCAAAATTGGACCGGCACTTTAGTGAATGCACTTACTTTTCATTTTCAGAATTTGCCGGAGATGAAAAACAATGCCGGTCGCCCGGGATTAGTCCATCGGATTGATAAGGATACATCCGGTTTATTGGTGATTGCCAAAACCGAAGTGGCCATGAACTCGCTGGCCAAACAATTTTTTGATCACAGCATTGAGCGAACCTACAACGCCATTGTGTGGGGAGTGCCCAATCCGGAAGAAGGCACCATCAATGTAAATGTAGGCCGCAGTTTAAAAGACAGAAGAATCACCACTGCATTCCCGGAAGGAGATTTTGGTCGCACAGCGATCACCCATTATAAATTATTGAAAGACCTGCGCTATGTGTCGTTGATCGAATGTAAGTTGGAGACAGGGCGCACGCATCAGATACGCGCCCACATGAAATACATCGGCCACACGTTGTTTAATGATGCTACCTATGGTGGAAATGACGTTTTAAAAGGAACCGTCTTTTCGAAATACAAACAGTTTGTCGACAACTGCTTTAAAATTATTCCGCGCCAAGCGCTTCATGCCAAAACATTGGGATTCATTCATCCTACCACACAAAAGTTTTTACAGTTTGATTCGGAATTGCCGAATGACTTTAAAGAAGTGCTAGAGAAGTGGGAGAATTACGCAAAGAATCATTGATTATTCGTCCGGATGTGGTTGTATATTTGGAACGCTGACGTTATCCAAACAAACTATTCAACTCCAAATCTACTCGTCCTACAATCTGAGAAAAATCTTCAATGTTCGCCACAAAATCGAGTTTGTTAACATCAATCACCAGCAGCTTGCCGTGCTTGTAGCCGCCAATCCATTTTTCGTAGTGTTCGTTGAGTGTTTTTAAATATTCCAGTTTAATGTTGAATTCAAAATCGCGGTTACGCTTTTGTATTTGTTGCACCAGCTTGGGAATATCTGCTTTCAGATAAATCAAAAGATCGGGCGGCTGTACAAAGTTGATCATCGAATTAAAAATGTCGAGATAACTTTGGTAATCGCGCTCGTTAATATGACCACTCTTGTGCAGGTTGGCTGCAAAGATGTGCGCATCCTCGTAAATCGTGCGGTCTTGAATGATGGTTTTGTCGCTTTCGCGGATTTGCCGCACTTGTGTAAAGCGACTGTTGAGAAAATAGATTTGCAAGTGAAACGCCCAGCGCGTCATGTCTTCATAAAAGTCACGCAGATATGGATTATGATCTACCGATTCGAACAAAGGCGTCCAGTTGTAATGCTTGGCCAGTTTTTCTGTCAGCGTTGTTTTACCCGACCCGATGTTTCCGGCAATGGCGATGTGTTTTATTTTACTCACAAGAATTTTTTATTCAACCACGAATGTCGACTTTTTACTTTCACTTTCGCAAATCTTAAAGTGCGGAATTGAGTGTCATGGCACCTTTTCGGTAAGTCTTCATTTTCTTTGGCTGAGCGCAATACGAATTACTTTGAATTTTGCGTTTCTTTGCGGCTTCTTACGATTCTATGAGTATCAACAAATTTGCTTTCGCCATTCTTGCTATTCTTTTTTTATTCGCACAGTGTTCATCCGATCCAAAAGAAGAATGTGCCTTTCAACCCGAAACGGCCAACATCAAAGTAGACATAGCGTTCCAATCGCTGGAAGATTCCATTCCTGAATTCCAATCTAAAAAACAATTAGTCGATTTTTTTTCGCGCCATACGGTTATGCGCGATGTGTTTTTCAACCGTCCGGCTTATCCGGATGATTCTGTATTTATAAACGAATTGTACCGCAGATTTACCAACCCCGCATTCGACACCTTGTTGATGGAAACCAAGCGTGTTTTTGGCGATGGTTCCGAACTGAAGAAAGAGTTTACCCTGGCATTTACGAATCTCAAATATTATTATCCTGAAATTCAAATTCCCAAAATTGAAACGGTCATTACCGGCATGGAGAGCGACCTTTTCGTCAGCGACTCGCTGGTGATTGTGGGCCTCGATTATTTTTTAGGTCGCGGGGCGAAGTATCAGCCAAATATGTACGAGTACATGCTGCGCAGATACACTAAAGAATTTGTCGTTCCTTCCACTATGCTACTGTACGGCATAGACGGGCGAATCAACACGGTAAATATCGAAGACAAAACCGTACTGGCAGATATGATTGCGTATGGCAAAGCGTATTATTTCGCCAAGCAAATGTTGCCGTGTGTGCCTGATAGTGTCTTTATCGGATATACTTCAAAAGAAATCAATGGCGCCCGAGAAAACACCGATATTATTTGGAAGCATTTGGTAGAGCGTGAGGTCTTCTACAACACCGCCAAAAACATCAAACAGAAATACATTGACGAGCGTCC
>DGYK01000032.1:13105-13509 GCA_002398365.1 Flammeovirgaceae bacterium UBA5008 | reverse complement strand
ACCACCATCGAAATTGGCGACCAATGCCCCGGTCGGATTGGCGTGTGGATTGGCTGGCAGATTGTGACAGAGTTCGCCAAGAAGAATCCCAACTCAGCTTCATTACCTAAACTCATGAAACTCTCTAATCCGGAGCAAATCCTAAAAGGCTCCAAATTTCGTCCGGATTAGTATAAAGTTATTTTTTTCTGAAATCGATAGAAACTGATTCGAATCATTGTTTTGCAGACACGCGCCCTCTATATTCGCGCAGTTTAAAATCAGTCTAAATAACGAATGGCCAAAAATGTTGCGGAAATGTTGCCTGGAGAAACAGCCGTAATAGCAGGCTTTAGCGATGAACAAATTGGACTAAAACTCTTAGAAATGGGATTGTTACCCGGCACCGCCATTCGTTTCAACTT
>DGYK01000032.1:11696-12926 GCA_002398365.1 Flammeovirgaceae bacterium UBA5008 | reverse complement strand
GGCACCGCCATTCGTTTCAACTTTTCAGCTCCATTTGGAGACCCGGTTTGTGTAAGCGTGTCTGATGTTGATTTATCTCTGCGCATAGAAGAAGCAGCCACCATTTCGATCATTAATTAATGGAGGCCGGCAAACTGAAAATAGCGCTTACCGGTAAACCCAACGCGGGTAAATCTTCGCTATTCAATCACCTTACCGGACTCAATCAAAAAATTGGAAACTTTCCCGGAGTTACTGTTGACAAACGAATCGGCTATTGCCAACTAGACAATAACACGCAAGCAGAAATCATTGACTTGCCTGGCATATACAGCTTATATCCACGCACGCTGGATGAAAAAATTGTAACCGAAATTTTCTCTGACCAGCAGAACAATCTCTATCCCGATAAGGTAGTATTAATTGCCGATGCTACGAACTTAAAAAATTGTTTGTTGCTGCTTACGCAATTGATCGATCTGAAGATTCCCACAGTAGTGGCTTTAAACATGATGGATCTGGCGGCAAAATCGGGGCTGAGCATCGATGTCAAGAAATTATCAGCATCGTTGGATATGCCCGTGGTGATGATCAATGCGCGCAAAGGTCATGGAATTTTTGAATTGAAAAGGGTTCTGGCCGAGCCCCTGGCGCCATCACGCAAATCGGTTTTTCAAATAGGTGATGAGATCAAAAAAGTAATCGGAGTGATCCGCGAGAAGTTTCAACTCGCTACGGATTATGAAGCGTATCATTTTTTGCAGCAAACCGACAATCTCATTTTTCTAAAGCCGGAGCAGCGCAACGAGATCAAAGCCATCGCGAAAGAGCATTCTTTTTTTCCGCATAAATATCAAGGTGCAGAAACGATTATGCGCTATGGCTTCATTCAGGAATTGCTGAACAAGGCTATCGTCAAACCATCGCACCGCGATTGGAAGCGCGTTTCACATGGCATCGACAAAGTGCTCACGCACAAAGTGGGCGGCTATGTCATTTTCTTTGCCGTTTTGTTTTTGATTTTTCAAGCCATTTTTGCGTGGGCGCAAATACCGATGGATTTCATCGACTCATCGTTTGCACAATTGAGCAATGTGTTGGCCAAAGAATTACCCGAAGGCCCGTTCTTTGAATTAGTGTCGCAGGGCATTGTGCCCGGTATTGGGGGCATTGTCATTTTTATTCCACAGATCGCAATCCTATTTGCCTTCATCGCCATTCTCGAAGAGAGCGGCTATATGGCTCGCGTGG
>DGYK01000032.1:10551-11428 GCA_002398365.1 Flammeovirgaceae bacterium UBA5008 | reverse complement strand
TGGACAAAATCATGCGCAAGTTTGGGCTCAACGGAAAAAGTGTAGTGCCTCTCATGTCAGGATGGGCTTGTGCCATTCCCGCGATTATGGCCACGCGCACGATCGACAATTGGAAGGAGCGCCTTATCACCATTTTTGTAACTCCGTTTATGAGTTGCTCTGCCCGGCTTCCGGTGTTCACCATTTTAGTGGCGCTCATAGTTCCAGACATTAAGTTGTGGGGCTTCTTCAACTATCAAGGTCTGGTGCTGATGGGTTTGTATTTGCTGGGATTTTTAGCGGCCATTCTTTCGGCCTGGGGCATGAAGTTTTTAATCAAAACTACTGAGCGTAGTTTTTTGATTATGGAATTGCCAACGTATCGCATGCCGCGGTGGTCGAATGTTGGATTTACCATCATCGAGAAAACAAAGACATTTGTGTTTGAAGCCGGCCGCGTCATTCTCGCCATCTCCATTATACTTTGGGTGCTGGCCTCCTATGGTCCTATCGATGAAATGAATGCAGCGAAACGAGTGGTGCAAGAGCAAGCTGTTCAAGAAAATTGGTCGGAGGCGGAAATTCAAAACCGAGTGGCCTCCTACAAGTTGGAACATTCTTATGCAGGCAAATTAGGGAAAGCGATAGAGCCTTTGATTGCTCCGCTGGGTTTTGATTGGAAGATCGGCATTGCGCTCGTTACCTCTTTTGCCGCTCGCGAAGTATTTGTCGGAACCATTGCCACTATCTATAGCATAGGCAGTGCCGAAGATCAACCTACCATCAAGTTGCGATTGCGCAACGAAATAAATCCGGAGACGGGTGGTCCGCGATATACTCCGGCAGTGGGGATGTCATTACTGATTTTCTACACCTTTGCCATGCAGTGTATGAGTAC
>DGYK01000032.1:4845-10362 GCA_002398365.1 Flammeovirgaceae bacterium UBA5008 | reverse complement strand
TTTGCCATGCAGTGTATGAGTACGCTGGCCATTGTGAAGCGCGAAACTAAAGGTTGGAAGTGGCCGCTGATACAGTTGGCCTATATGACCGGTCTGGCTTATGTGTCAGCATTTATTGTCTTCCAAATCATGTCATAATCTTTTTCTGCCATTTACTAACCACGTGTAAAGGGCGTTTTTTCTTTCTTGAAGAACTCCTATATTTAATCCAACATTTTAAGACTTCCCCAATGGCACACCGGACTGACTACCAGCTTGGCTTACTTTATTTAGTTCATTTGTTGATTAGTGCCGATGGTGTAGTGGATGAAAGTGAAGAAAAGCAACTTTTGAAAATTTGTGAAAAAGAAGGAATACCATCGACTGTTTTTGCTGAGTTTAAAGAACAAGTCAGGAAATCAAAAGATCGAGAAATTTACCATAAAGGTATTGAGCTGATCAACAAATGCACGGATGATGAAAAGCTTGATGCCTTTGTTCATTTGTATAAAATGTCTGAGGCAGATGGCACCGTGCATGTAAAAGAAGTACGCCTTTTATTGTACTCCATCAAAATGGCTGACATTGAGTTTAATGATGTAGTAGCTCGGGCGGCACAAACCAAAAGCTAATTCTCCCTCGAAATTTCCATTTAATCTAAATGATGACCTATTATCGACTACTAGGGTTGTTCCTTATTTTTTGTTGGGGATGTACTCAGGCACCCAATAAATTTTCAGATCCTACAATCGCACGCATTGCCGAATTTCAAGATAGAAGGCAAACAGATAGTTTGATGCGTTATTTGTTGAGCAAAGAGCCTGTCTATCGGATCGAAGCTGCCAAAGCTTTGGCTTCGGTGCAAGACTCGATTGCATCAATGCAATTGGGTAACATGTTGCTGGAAGATCCAATTGCCGAAGCGCGCATGGCTGCAGCCTTTGCACTCGGGCAAACACCCGGCACAGCTTCTGCCAATGCGCTCATTCCGGCTTTGCAAGATAAAGAGAGTGCCGTGCTACGCGAAGTATTGGAAGGCTTGGGTAAAACCATTCGCCCATACGACTTGTCGGTCATTAAAAGTTTTAAAGCGAAAGACTCCATTACACAGGAAGGATTGGTGTGGGCCTATTACCAATTAGGCACGCGTGGGTTAGCTGATTCGGTGATTGTAAAAAAGACCATTCAATTTTTGAACCCCAAGTTTTCGTTTCAAACGCGTTTGGGCGCAGCGCATTTTTTAAGCCGCACTCCGAAAATAAAAATTGATAAAGACGACCAGTTAGTGATGGATGCATCCACTAAAGACGTTTCTCCATTGGTGCGGATGGCCGCTACGAGCAGCTTACGAAAACAGGACTCCGCAAAAGCAATTCCTGTTTTGGTCAATGCGTTGCGAGATGTGGATTACCGCGTACGAATCAGTGCGGTGCGTGCATTGTCTTCGTGGAATTCCATCAAACCACAGAAACTGGTTCTCTCGGCACTTTCAGATAATAATGAATCGGTAGGAATAGCTGCTTCGGAAGCGATCAAGCCAATGGCCGAATTGTATGACACCTATTTGACTGAAGCGAGAAGAGCAACGAACTCACGCATTCAAAGTAATCTTTACTATGCTGCGTTAAGCTTAAAACCATTGGAAGAGATTATCCAGGAGATTAAAAATTTGTATCAGGTATCCAAAGATCCGTATCAACAAGCGCAATTACTCAATTCATTATCTCAGGTTGTTTCTGCACAAGAATTTGTGACCAACGAAGTGGTTCAAACGAATTCACTTGTTGTGAAATCAACGGGCACGCAAGCTTTAGCCAATATGCTGCAACGCCCGGAGGCTGATTTAAAAGTTAAAAAAGCTATTGCAGAAGCTTTTCAAAAAATCATTCAGCAAGGAGATCCCGGAGCACTCGGTATTGCTGTTGCTACATTGACGGAACCCTCTTTTCAATTCAAAGAAATTGTAAAAGACTTTAACTTTCTGAAAGAAGCGAAAGCAAAGTTGTCACTTCCAAAAGACATTGAGGCGTTGCAACCGCTCGAAGAAGCTATTGCATACTTTGAAGGAACAGCCAAGCCATCGCCATTAAAGAATCAATTCAACCACCCGATTGATTGGACGCTGGTGAAGAAAATCGACAAAAATCAATTAGCAAAATTGACTACCAACAAAGGCGAGGTGATCATTCGCTTATTGGTGGAGGAGGCGCCCGGCTCTGTGGCAAACTTTATGCAACTGGCCGACAAAAATTATTTTAACGAAAAATATTTTCATCGTGTAGTACCCAACTTTGTTGCACAAGCTGGTTGTAACCGTGGCGATGGATATGGCAGCGAAGATTATTCGATTCGCTCGGAGTTTTCTACACGCAGATATCAGGAAGGCTCCATCGGAATAGCTTCCGCAGGAAAAGATACAGAGGGCACTCAATGGTTTATTACTCATTCTCCCACACCTCATCTAAATGGAAAGTATACTATTTTTGCAGAGGTCGTTAGCGGCATGGAAGTCGTTCATCGCCTGCAGGTTGGCGACTCTATTGTTTCAGTTATGTGGATTGACTCACTTTAATTTTCGAATGTGAATAAATATTTGATTTTTTTGGCCTTCGTGGCGATCGGTTGTCATTCTAAAAAGCAACAACCGCCTACCACCGATTCTTTTCTGAAGGGACAAGCACTGGGAACACTCAATGAAAAGTTACACGAGGCATCCGGTTTGGTGGAAAGTATACAGCATCCAAATAACTTTTGGGTATTGAATGACAGCGGCAATCCGGCTGAAGTATTTTTGATTGATCGAAAAGCGCAGACAAAACTAGTTTGTAAGCTAAAAGGCATTGATAATCGTGATTTTGAATCGATCGCAATTGGACGTGGAAAAGACTCAACGAAAACGTACGTTTACGCAGGAGATATTGGCGATAACAATTCGGTGTATGAGGTGAAGTTGGTCTATGTGTTTGAGGAGCCTACGGACCTTTCCTCTGGCGAAATGATGATCAGCAACTTTGATACTCTGCAAATTGTGTTGCCCGATGGCAAACGCGACTTGGAAGCCATGATGACCGACCCGATTACCAATGATCTTTTTCTGTTTTCAAAACGCGAAGATTCCATCCGACTTTATCGCGTGAAATATCCTTTTGCAAAAGGAAAAATCACAGCTGAAAAACTGGCGACATTAAATTTTCAAAGCATCGTAGCGGCCGATATGTCGGCAGACGGAAAAGAAGTACTTATCAAAAACTACGATGCCATCTATTACTGGAAAAATGTAAATGGAGAGCCCTTGGAAAAATTACTGCAACAGCCACCTCAGGTGTTGCCCTATGATCGTGAACGCCAAGGCGAAGCCATTGCGTGGGCGCGCGATGGATCGGGATATTATACCGTTAGTGAAAAAGTAGATGGCGAGTTAGGCAAACTACTTTTCTACCCGCGAAAGTAATTACGTTTGGCGTGCAATTAGATCTTTGGTAAAGGCTTCCAGCCATTGGGTATCGCCCGAAACTTTTGAAAGGCTCGTAAATCCTTGTTGAAAGTATTCTTCAATTTTCTTTTCAGTGATCGCTGGGATATTCAACGCATCGTAAATGTGAGTAACTGCTTTTACTTTTTTGGCAGCATTGAATTTCTTTGCCGACAACCATTGATTGAGTTCTAGCTTTTGTTTGCCACGAACTTTTTCCAGCGCTTTGATTAGCAAGAAAGTTTTTTTGTTGGCAATGATATCTCCACCTACCTGTTTGCCAAATTTTTTCTGATCGGCATACACATCCAGCAAGTCATCCTTCAATTGAAAGCCAATTCCTATTTGCACACCAAATTCGCGTAAAGCGATTTGATCAGCTTCCGGTGCATCGGCCAGAATAGCGCCTAACTCTAAACTGAAACCCAGCAACACAGCTGTTTTCAGTCGGATCATTTCAATATACTGCGCTTCGGTTACTTTGGCTTTCATTTCAAACTCCATATCCCACTGTTGCCCTTCGCAAACTTCGGCAGCACATTGATTAAACGCACGCAACACTTTTTTCAGCTGGTGATCGGGCAGTGACAAGAACATGTCATACACACGCACCAGCATGACATCGCCTGAAAGGATGGCGGTATTCACATTCCATTTTTCATGCACGGTAGGCTTTCCTCTCCGCAAGGGCGCTTTATCCATGATGTCATCGTGCATCAATGTGAAGTTGTGAAATGCTTCTACTGCGGTGGCATAGCTGATGATTTTCTCGGCATCTTTTTTATAAAGCGAATACGCCATCAGCACAAGCAGCGGACGCATGCGCTTGCCGCCCAGCTTCATCAGATAGCGAATCGGCTCGTATAATGATTTGGGTTGTGTGCCAAAAGGTTGACGCACAATTTCTTTTTCAACTTGTTTTTTAAGTGCTTCCAGCATGCTACTATTTATTTTCCAGTTCTATTGTTCAAAAGTCAAGTCAATCAACCTTCTATCTACATCTGTTTTTTTAATGAGCACGACCACCTTATCTCCCAAGCGGTATACTTTCTTGCGTCTGCGCCCGATAGCGCGATAATTTTTCTCATCAAATTCGTAGAAGTCGTCTTTCATGTCGGCCATGCGCACCATACCCTCGCATTTAGTTTCTACAATCTCCACGAAAATGCCAAACTCCGTTACCCCTGTAATAATGCCATCGTACGGTTTTTGTTCAGCCAAACTCATAAATTCTACTTGTTTGTATTTAATGCTAGCGCGTTCGGCATCGGCAGCACGCTTTTCACGTTCGGATGAGTGAATACACTTTTCTTCAAACTCTTTTTTGTTTACGGATTTTCCACCATCTAGATAGTGTTGTAATAATCGATGCACCATCATATCCGGATACCTGCGGATGGGCGAGGTAAAGTGTGTGTAGTGGTCAAATGCCAAACCAAAGTGTTGCTTAGCTTCGGTGGTGTACTTGGCCTTGGCCATGGCGCGCACCGCCAGCGATTGCAAGACGTTTTGCTCGGGCTTACCTTCAATTTCGTCCATCAGCTTGTTCAGCGAACGCGAAACCGTGGCATCATCAATTTGCAAGTTGTGCCCGAACTGCTTCGCAAACACAGCGAAGTCTGCTACTTTCTCCGGGTTCGGGTAATCATGCGTGCGATAGACGAACGTATTTTTTTCTTCACCTTTTTTCATTTTGAAAATGAAGGTAGCCACCGCGCGATTGGCCAGCAACATAAACTCTTCGATAAGTTTGTGTGCCTCTTTCCGCACTTTCGGCACCACCATCAATGGTTTGCCGTCTTTATCCAATTTGAATTTCACCTCGGTGGTTTCAAAGTTCACCGCTCCTTTGCGGAAGCGCTCTTTCCGTAGAATGAGATGCAGACTGTTTAGTATTTTAATTTCTTCGGCAAATGTTCCCTGGCCGGTTTCAATTACTGCTTGTGCTTGTTCATAAGTAAACCGATGATCGGAGTGAATGATGGTGCGACCAAACCATTCGTTATGAATTTTTCCTTTTGCATCCATTTCAAAAACAGCAGCAAATGTCAGCTTGTCTTCGTGTG
>DGYK01000032.1:4238-4618 GCA_002398365.1 Flammeovirgaceae bacterium UBA5008 | reverse complement strand
AATGTCAGCTTGTCTTCGTGTGGGCGTAGTGAGCACAACTCATTCGACAAACGCTCTGGAAGCATGGGTACCGTGCGGTCTACAAGGTAAACCGATGTGGCGCGATCGAAGGCATCTGCATCTAAGTCGTTGCCCGGACGCACATAATGGGTTACATCGGCAATATGAACACCAATTTCATAATTGCCATTGGGTAATTTTTGGAAAGAGAGCGCATCGTCAAAATCTTTGGCATCTTCCGGGTCGATCGTGAAGGTGGGCACTTTGCGAAAATCTCTGCGCGCTTTTACTTCCTCGCTTGTAATGCCCTCCTGAATTTTTTCCGATTCCCGTAGCACACTTTCCGGAAAACGGAATGGCAAATCAAACTCGGCCATGAT
>DGYK01000032.1:3370-4059 GCA_002398365.1 Flammeovirgaceae bacterium UBA5008 | reverse complement strand
GGCAAATCAAACTCGGCCATGATCGAGTGAATCTCAGCATTATTCTCACCCGCTTTGCCAAGGATTTCAATCACTTTGCCTTCGGCACTTTTATCGCCTTCGGCCCACTTGGTCACTTCAAATAATACTTTGTCGTTGGCTTTGGCGCCATTCAAATTCTCCGGGTACACAAAGAAATCGCTGTACACTTTTTTAAAATCAGGGACAATGAATCCAAACGACTTTGAAATCTCCATGCGGCCCACAAAACGATCGCGTCCGCGTTTTACAACTTCCACTACTTTGCCTTCGGGGCTGGCGCCATTTTTCTTTCCAAGGAGCGTCACCTTTACTGTGTCGCCATGAATGGCAGAACCTAAATCGCGCGATTGCACATAGATATCTTTCGATCCTTCTTCTCCCGTGGCCACGTATGCAAATCGAGGGTTGACGTGATCGACAATGCCTACTACGCCTTTTCCGGCAGATGCGCGCTTCGCTCTGAAATTTCCGTTGCTGAGCTGCTCTACTTTGCCATCTTCTAACAATGATTCTAGTAGGCGATATAGATCGTCAATCAATGATTTTTTCTTGACTTGAAGTTTCTTAGCAAGTTGTTGGGCCGTGTAGCCTTTTTCTGATTCGTTTAATAAGGAGAGCAACGAACTGTATAAGCCGCTTTTCTCTTTCTTCTGTTTCTTTTCTTTTTT
>DGYK01000032.1:1613-3172 GCA_002398365.1 Flammeovirgaceae bacterium UBA5008 | reverse complement strand
TTCTTCTGTTTCTTTTCTTTTTTCTCTTTAAATTTCTTTTTGCTCATGGTTATAGCTTGATGTTTTTGGGATCCGGTTGGATTACCCAAATGGTTAATAATTCGATTTGATTTTTTGGTGATACAAACAAGTTGCCTTGTTGAAGATACGCATTGATATGCGTTTTACTTAGCAGAATGGATACGGGTAAGAAGTGATTAGTGAGGGATAAGATGTGCGTACGATTCTCTATTTGACAATAAAAGTACGAAATATTATTCAGTTTACATGCATGATGTGCGAATCGGGGATGATAGCCAATCCTTTCATTTTCAAATAAAGTTGCGCTATGGCTACTACATCTCCAATACAATACGAGGCAATTTTTGTTAAATCTTTTTCTTGATAGTACACCTGGCTGACCATGGATCCATCCATGCTTCCTTTGCTGGACGGAATTTGAAAAATAGCGGTGAGCAAATCGAGTGAGGTGTAGTGTTTATAATCGCCAAACTTCCAGAGTTCCATTGTATCAAGATGAGGCACATCCCAAGGTCTGCGGCCAGCAAAGTCAAGCAAGGTGGGTAACACAATGCCGTTTACCAACATGCGTCTGCTCAGATACGGAAAATCAAATTCTTTCCCGTTGTGCGCGCATAGTTTAGTGGCGGGGTCTTGTTTCTCAAGTGTGGCTTTGAATTCAGCCAGCAATTTCTTTTCATCGTGATCGGCAAAGTATTTGGTGCGCAAGCATAGTTCGCCTTTTTCATTTTCGGTGTATTTACCGATGGCGATTACAACGATTTTTCCGAACTCGGCATAGATGCCCGCTTTTTCGTAAAAGAGATCTTCATCGGTTTCACCTTCCTCACGTTTAAAGAAAGATGCCTTGCGTGCCCACTGTACTTTAAGGCGCTCACTGAGCTGATCATATTTTTCTACACAACCTACCGTTTCGACATCTAAGAAGAGGATGTCTTTAAGTGAAGGATTCATACAAATAATTAAAGAGTGAGCTAAGAATGCAAAACGCCTTCCAGCTGTAACTCTTTAATAAAGGTAAGGTTTGCTTCGCAAATGGTATCGGGGACGAAGACAAATTTTTTATCGTGGATTTGCAGGCCAACGTAGTAGCTTACCCAGTACTCGTTGTTGAGGTGAAACACATTGGGGTCAATCGGCTCGATTAAAGCGGTACCTTCTGCCGGAACGGTTTCTAAAAAATGACGGAGTGTGGAAGTGCGCTGTGTTTCGCCATCTTTCTCGCCATAGCCTTTGCTGGCAACCAACGTGTTTTCTAAAGGAAAATCGTTGTTGTTGATCAGGTAGACTTTCCACTCATCCTGATTCAGAAGATTTTTTTCGCGTGTAACGGCTAGCGTTACATTTTTTACCGGAGGGATTTCAATATCTTTTTTCAAGTTCTATTATGCTCTATTGTTTAACATTTAATTCAACACACATAAGGACTAAAAAGTGCCTTCTGCATTCCTCTGTTCGGACAAAGTTACATCTTTTCGAATGATAGTGACGGAAGGCGGCATTTGCTGGCGTAAGCGGGCAAGGGATGGAAGCGAAAG
>DGYK01000032.1:0-1471 GCA_002398365.1 Flammeovirgaceae bacterium UBA5008 | reverse complement strand
GCCCGAAGCGGGTTGGCATGTCGCGTGGCCGGACTTGGAGCGAACAGCCCGGTGGCCGCTACTCGTTTGTCTATTTTACCCGAGCTTGGTTGCGGCCATGCCCCATAACTTCTCTTTTATTCACACACTCTAATTCTTATCTTGTTGATATGAACAAACGTACTTTTTTGAAAAACACGGCCGCGTTGGGATTGACCGGGCTGTTTCCAACAGTATCGCTGGCCAATTGGCTTTCTTCTTTCGAAGGAAAATCCTCCACCGAATTGGCAGGGGATGAATCGTTTTGGGATGGCATTCGCAGTGGCTATCGGTTAAAGCCGGATTATATTAATCTTGAAAATGGCTACTACTGCTTTTTGCCGGAGGCTACGTTGGAGAAATTTGTACAACATGTTCGTGATGTCAACTACCAAGGCTCGTACTACATGCGCACGGTGCAGTGGGACAATAAGAAGAAGGCTGCGACTAAGCTCGCATCACTTGCGGGTTGCTCGGCCGAAGAGTTGATCATTACGCGCAATACGACCGAATCACTCGACACAGTAATTGCGGGGCAAGATTGGAAGGCGGGCGATGAGGCAATTATGGCTGAACAAGATTACGGTGCTATGCAGGACATGTTTAAGCAAGTGGCCAAGCGACATGGTGTTGTTCTCAAAGTAGTTTCGGTGCCCAATCATCCTGCTTCGGATGAAGAGATTGTGAATTTGTATGCCAATGCGATTACTTCTAAAACAAAGTTGTTGATGGTGTGCCACATGATCAACATTACGGGACACATTTTGCCGGTGCGTAAAATTTGCGACATGGCACATAGCAAGGGTGTCAAGGTGATGGTGGATGGCGCGCATGCCTTTGCGCACATTCAGTTTTCGATTTCGGACTTAAACTGCGACTACTATGGCGCCAGTTTGCATAAGTGGTTGAGTGTTCCGCTGGGAGCAGGCATTTTGTATGTGAATAAAGAAAACGTTGCTGCATTGTGGCCGATGTTTGGTGAGGAGGGCAAAAAGCCGGAGGATATTTATCGGCTGAACCATACAGGCACGCACCCGGTGCATACAGATTTAGCAATTGCCGATGCGATTGATTTTCATTTGCAGATTGGTGCTGAAAGAAAAGAAGCTCGTTTACGTTTTTTACAACGGTATTGGACGGAGAAGGTCCGGAATATGAAAAATGTAATTGTGAACACTCCGGTTGACCCGACACGCTCGTGTGGCATTGCCAATGTGGGCATTGCGGGAATGAAGCCGGGCGATTTGGCGGATGTGTTGATGAAGCGTTTTAAAATTTACACAGTCGCTATTGATGGCGCCAATGTGCATGGCTGCCGCATTACTCCAAATTTATACACGACTACGACTGAGTTGGATGCGTTTGTGACGGCATTACGTCAATTAGCTGCAGATGCAAAAGGTTAATGACGGAAGTGCTCTGCTAAAATTTTTTCGGCAGGCTTGCCTTGCGG
>DGYK01000038.1:14100-18023 GCA_002398365.1 Flammeovirgaceae bacterium UBA5008 | reverse complement strand
TGTACGCGCGCCAGTAAAGTTCACTCAAGCGGCCATCGGCCGGCCATGATAGATCCATCAGGGGAACATCGGGACGACTCATCAGTTGCTTCATCCAGTTATGGAATTCTGCACTGATGCGCTCTACGGTCTTTTCACTGAATAAATCCTTGGAATAGTTTATCTCCAGTGCTATCTGACCATCGGCAGTTTCGATAAAATCAAAACTGATGTCGAACTGACTGATGGATTGATGAGTCCACGGCTTTTCTACCTGCACCCCCTCTAGTTTCAAAGGGGAGGCGAAAACTTCTTCTTCCAAAACTGAAACCACCACTGAAAAAATAGGATGCCTTAAAAAGTCACGCTGCACCTTCTGCAGGTTAACCATTTGTTCAAACGGGTAATGCTGATGTTCCAACGCATCCAGAAAACTGTTCTTTACACTACTGAAGAATTCATCAAAACTTGCTCTCACATCCAGATGAGTTCTTATCGGCAACGTATTTACATAAAAACCAACCTGATCTTTAAGTTCTTCCTGAAACCGGTTGGAGACCGGTACTCCTATCACTTGATCTCCTTCCTCAGAGTATCTTGCCATGAAACTCTTAACGGCTGCCAATAAGCTCACAATTAACGTAGCGCTATGCTGGTTTCCATACCGGCGTAAATCTAATCCCAGTTTCTTCTCCACAATTCGTCTTACCTTTCCCCCGCTATAGCTTCTTGATTGTCTGCGTGTATAATCCTCCGGAAGACGATGGACAGGAATAACACCACTTAACTTCTCCTTCCAAAATTGCTTCTCCTTGTCAAGGTATCCCCGTTGAAGTCTTTCAATCTGCCATGATGAATAGTCTTTGTATTGAAATCTCAACTCCGGCAAGACCGATCCTTTTTTTCCCCTGTACCTGTTATAATAATAGACTAGGTCCCCTATCAGTACTGGTAAAGACCATCCGTCACAGCAGATGTGGTGAATAAATATACTCAAAAGATACCGGGTTTCTCCCAGTCGGTAAATTTTGCTCCGAAGCAAAATATCGCCCGATAAATCAAAATATTCCCCGTCGCTCTTTTCCAAAAGCTCTTTTATTGCTTCTTCAGAATTAACTATGCCCCGAAGGTCTTCTTCCTGAAGCTTGTAAAAGGAAAGAGGGTCCATCACCCGTTGGTGAATCAACTCTCCTGATGCCTCAAGCCGGGTCCGAAGTGTCTCATGGCGATTGATCAAATCTCTGAAAGCATTTTCAAGACTGATCATGTCAACATGACCATTGAGAAAATAATTTGAATTCAGCATGTAGCCCCGACGATCAACATCCAACTCATTTAATATCCAGAGCCGCTTCTGACCCGGTGATGCAGGGTAAAACTCACGAACTCTGTCTGCCGACCCTATATATTCCAACAATGAAAAAAGCTCTCCCTCATCCTTGCTGTCAATCTCCATTGAAATTTCCCTTATCGTCGGATGATCATACAAAAACCGAACGTCTAATCGCCCAGGCCAACGGTTTTCAATCTCCCCCTGCAGCCGTATAATCCCCAGCGAGTTTCCACCTAACTCGAAAAAATTATCCACTGTGCCCACCTGTTCCACGCCAAGGACTCGTTGCCACAACTCCACTAGGTATGCCTCCGTCTCATTGACTGCGCCTTGAGGAGTTTTTGACATCTGCATCATAAAGTACTCATTACCAAAAGGCAAAGATCCCTTATCAAGTTTTCCATTCAAAGTTAATGGCCAGCTCTTCACCGATATATAATGCGTAGGGATCATGTAGGGCGATACTTTTTTCCGCAAGAAATCTCTGATATTTGAAACTTCTACAGATGAATCGCGAAGCTGTACATAGGCCACAAGCGTCGCGTACGGTGCTTCATGCATAACGACGACCGTGCTTATTATCTCAGGATGATCAACCAAGGCACGCTCAATTTCCTCCAGTTCAATTCGATACCCATTTACCTTAACCTGTGTGTCCTTCCTGCCCATGAACTCGAGTTGCCCAGAGTGATTTATGCGTCCGATGTCTCCTGTGAAATAAAGAGGGTCTGTAGACCAAGCTGAGGTCCTGAATTTGGACGACGTCATTGTTGAATCTCCCACATACCCGTCGGCTACACCAACACCTCCTATCACTATTTCCCCCGGGAAGCCAATTGGCAGTCGGCGTCCGATTGAATCTAAGATATAGATGGCTGTGTTGGCAATAGGGTGCCCTACTAGATGAACGTCGAATTTGTCACTCACCTTATAGGTAGAACAAGCTATCGTTGCTTCAGTCGGGCCATATTCATTATATATTTCCGCTGCTGGCATCGCACTACGAGCTATTTCGAAATGACCGGGCTTGAACTCCTCACCACCAACAATGACTTTCTTAATATTGCCATTAACTCGGGACAACGCCGAAATTAGGTCGATATGTGTAGGCGTGATTTTGATCAGAGTGACCTCAGAATCTGCATCGAAGACTTTCAAAAGATTGGAGACCACATTTCGACTGCGATAGATCACTATTGCGTCGCCGCGCAGAAGCGTTGCAAATATCGTGGACATAGTAAGATCAAACCCAATAGACGTGAAGAGTCCCGCGACGAACCCCTGCCTGCCCTGAAGATAGAAAGTGTTGTACCACAGTAAATGATTAGTAAGTCCGTCGCTGCGAACCTTCACGCCTTTCGGAACGCCTAATGACCCCGAAGTATATAGAATGTAGACTAGGGGATTCTGTATTCTGCGAGTTCGATCAAATTTCCCTATCGCAACTGTGCTGTGGTGGAGTAACGTGTTCAGATTGATGGAGGTGACAGAGAAATAGCTATCAGTACAGTCGGAGATAATCAACGCTGCATTACTATCTTGAATAATAAACTCAACCCTGTCATGCGGAGTCTCAGAATCAACCGGTACCAACGTGGCTCCAAGCTCTAGTAGAGCAAGCATGCAGATGATCAGTGTGTCAGAGCGATCACAACAAAGACAAACCCGATCTCCCTCTTGAATCGCATATTTGTTCTGTAACACATTAGCAAATGCAGTGGCCGTCGAGACCATTTCCTCGTATGAAGTTACGCGATCTTCACATATCAACGCCTTTCGATTTTGGAAAAGGTCTGAACTCAGCTTTAACTCTTTCGTGAGATTCCTGTCGAGAAAATCAACACGTTCCGTATTGTTCCAGTCAGCCAAAAAAGAGTCATCCCATTCATCAAAGAGGTTCATCTCTTGTATCGTCGTCGTCGAGGAATTCACAATCTCAGAAACCGTGTTGACAAGGTGTTTGTACATCTGTTCGACTTGTGCCCGCGTAAGCAAAGAAGCTTTATATTCAATTTCTAATTGCCATTTCATGTTTACACCAGTGATAATAACAGAGAGCGCATATTTTGAATGAGGTAGACTCAATTTCAACGGGATGCCAACCGAATCCAACGCAAGATTAGACTCCTTCTCAGACTCGTTCAATGTGAGAGATATGACCTGATCCGAATCCAATTTTTTTTCAAATTTCACGTTTGTGGAAGAGTAAAATCTCTCATCCATATTTCTAATAAATTGCCTTGATATAGACTGAAGCACATCTTTGAATGTTTTGACTTCGGAAAAATCGGAGACGATGACCTGCATAGCTGAATAAAATCCCAGCGCATCTCCCTCACCAAATACATCCCTGAAACTCAAAGGGTACATCACTGCAATTCTTTTCTGACCCGTGCCTTTGTTTAATACAACACTTAGCGCTGCCATCCAAACTGTGAAGGGAGACATGTTTTTATTACTGCAGAAAGTGGATAAGCGTTGAAGTAACGACTCTTCTAATGCGCGCGTAAAATATCTCCCTTCTTCGCCGCCGAGACGTTGTCTCCCTTTGAAAAGGATGGGAAATCCTATGAATGAACTTTTTTCTGACGGGTCTGTGGCCTTCGCTTTT
>DGYK01000038.1:0-13949 GCA_002398365.1 Flammeovirgaceae bacterium UBA5008 | reverse complement strand
CTGTGGCCTTCGCTTTTTCAAGCGACACAAACTGGCGAAACTGAATAACTTTTTGAGACGGCTTCTTTTTAAACTGGTATAGTTCCGAAAGTCTTTTGTAAATTAATTCTTTAGTGGTGTAATCTGAGATGATATGATGAATAATAAAAAGTAGCACCGGTTTTTTGCCCGAGTCTATAATAATTACTCTAAACAGTGGCCAGTAAGCAAGGTCGAACTCCTTCATACCACAATCGGTGATCACGTCGTTCTTTTTTTCCTCTGCAACCCCAATTATCTTGACCTCGTAAGCCGGAACGTCATTCAAGATTTCCTGTTTCCATTTATTTTCGTAACGACAAAAAACTGTTCTCAGTACTTCATGCTCAGCTACCAGAGTATCTATTGACCTCTGCAAATTGGCGACGTCAGGCATTTGTTCCAGTTCGAACGCCTCCATTAGATTATATATTGAGGGGCTTCCTGAAACTTGAGTATGAATAAATATCCCCTGCTGTCCTCGCGATAAATCAACAAAGTTGGAAGTCTCATCGACTATCGTCATAAATTTTCTCGAAGTCGATAGTTCGGCAAAATCTCTAAGAACGGGATATTTGAAAATATCTTGCAATTCGTATGCCGCTGGGAATAATTTGTTTAGCCTCGAAAGTAATTTAATCGCTTTAATTGATTGCCCTCCCTCATTGAAGAAGTTACTGCGACGACTGATTGATTTCTTGTTAAGAACTTCCGACCACAGTTGAATCATTGCAATTTCATTGGGCAATTCAACTTTTTCATCGTCTAACGTGTCGAGATCGGTCCGAGGTAAAGGCAGTGCTTTGGAGTTGATCTTTCCGTTCAGCATCAAAGGAAAAACAGGGAGGATTACAAAGTAGTGTGGGATCATATACCTCGGCAAGCGTTCCCACAAAAATCTCCTTAAAGAACTTTCATTGATTTTGCCTTTTTGACTGGAAATGTAACCAACGAGAACCTGTTCGTTTTCAATGGTCCCGACAACAACAAGCGCACGGTCTACCGAGTCGAACTGCTCCATGACACCTTCAATATCCGCCGGCTCAATTCTGTTGCCTCGAATTTTTATTTGCTTGTCCGTCCTTCTGAGAAACTCTAGATTCCCATCAGGGTGCCATCTTGCGGCATCGCCTGTGCTGTATAGCAATCCATCATCAACGGGCAGGGCAACAAATTTAGTTGAAGTGAGTGATGGGTCGTTGAGATAACCTAAGGCTAGGCCGCCCCCACCAATGTAAAGTTCCCCGATCACTCCCACAGGGAGAGGCCTATGGTATTCGTCCAGCACATGCAATACCGTATTCATGAGCGGCCTGCCTATAGGCACCATTTCAAACGACGACGATGGAACGCGACTGCTTTCGAAAAAAGCGGAGTCAATTGCTGTCTCCGTGGTGCCGAAGCTATTGATGAGGCGCAGGTCAGGCGAAAGTTTGCTTTGTAAAAAGATCCATCGTTTCATAGACCAACCCTCCGAGCCGACAATCACGATTTTTAGAAAATCGTGGGACTTTCTGTTTTCAACTATATACCCTAGCAACGGAAGGAGGATTGATGGTGTAGATTCGAGCATTGATATTTTGTTTTGCTCCAACACGTCAAACAATTCCGCCGGATCACCAAGAACATGCTGTGGACAAATTACTAGAGAGCCACCACTACTAAACGCGCGACATACATCGCCAATGAATACATCAAATCCGAAACTCACCACTTGCAAAATGCGGTGCGCGGCTCCTTCTAGTTTATAGGAACAAATCCATGCTTCAGCTACGGAGACCAGCGACTGGTGACTGACCACGACGGCTTTGGGTTTCCCACTGGACCCAGAGGTATAAATGATATAGGCAGGATCGTCCCCTTGAATCTCTACATTAGGTTTAAAACCTTCTTCCCTTAAGTTGAGATCGGAGAGCAGTGAGAACTTTTCGTTGGCAGAAAATGGAATTCTCTTTTCACCCACGGTTAACAGTGGGCGACAGTCACTTACTATTTCCATTAAACGTAAGGCAGGTAAGTCACTGTCGATAGGAACCGCGACTGCACCGAGCGTCCATACAGCCAGTAACGCTGTCACCATTTTATCGGACCGACCAAGATAAAGAACGACTATGTCTCCACGTTGACAACCGAATTTTTCTTTCAGCGCAGCGGCAATAGCAAGAAATTCGATTTCCATTTCAGCATATGACATTCCAACGCTTTCAAATGCGAGAGCTGGTGCGGTTCGCTTTTCCTTGAACGAAGTTTCAAAAAGTCCCCATATGGTGGAGGATTTTGGCGCTACGATCTCCCCTCCAAATATTTTCAACTGCTTCCTCTCCTCTTCTCCTACAATGGAAAAGGAGCAGATTGGTTTTTCCGGATTTGCAGTAACGTGGTTTAGCAGACGAAGAAATGAAGCAGCAAAATTCCTTATTTGACTTTCATAATACAGAGCACTGTTATAGCTGATCTTCACTAAGATGGATTGGTCCCGACGTTCAATCTCGATGTACAAATCAGAGATAACCTCTCCCGAAGGAATCTCTTCCATGACAACATCAACGTCCGAAGCGCTGTCCTTTAACAAGAAATCAAAGTCTTGATAGACAACAATAATCCCAAATTCCGAGAATAGGCGTTGCTCACGATTCTGGTTCAATTTGGAGATAACCTCTATCGGCAATTCCTGATACTCTATAACGGCGCTGATTGCTGCGTGCGTTTCATGCAATAGAAGATTAAAAGCCTTTCGTTCATCAATTTTTAGTTTCAACGGGAGGATGTTCAAAAAATATCCCACCTCGTCAATTAAGTCGCTGGCGGTTCGTCCCGAAGCGATCAGCCCAATCCCAACATCTGAGTTTGACGTATGTTGTGCAATTGAGACTGCCAAGGCCGTAAAGAGCGTGGTGAAAGTTGTAGTCTGAGCTTCTCCAGACAGTTGATCAATAGCCTTAACAACGGATCCCGGAAGGGATGATGAGATGGCAAATATTGACTTGTCGGCTTCGATTACTAAATTAAGCCTAGGAAAAGTCGACATCTGGAACCCCTCTTGAAGATACTCAGTCCAGAATTCTTTTTCCTTAGACAACCCATCCTCAACCTTCTCACGTTGCAATGCCGCAAAATCTTTGTAACGAAAATGATCTAATGCTCTGACAACCGGCCGCTCTCCTTTGGGACGGAAATACAAATTGAGAAAATCTTTCCTTATAATTCCCAGCGACCAGCCGTCAACCAAGGCATGGTGCGTCTTAAAAAGAAGAACTGTACGAAACTGAGCGGTCTTAATATGAACGACATTGACGAGTTTTTCAGAAAAAATACTTAACGGTTTTTTTGCAAATTGCTCAGCAAACTGGTTTACAGCAGAGTCGGTATTTTCCTCCCGTGAAAAATCCAACGTCTGGAAATCAATAACGTTTCGCGGATCATTTGTTACTGAATACTTCAACTCACTGTCCAGTTCCGCAAACTTGAATCGCAGCCCCTCATGTGTCATAACCAGAAGCTCCCAGCAGGACTTAACACGGTCTCCATTCAACTCGCAGCCAAAGGACCATCGCATTGTTATCGTCCAACTGAGATCGATCCTGATTTTACTTAGTGCCCAAAGGCGCTCCTGCCCTATTGACGCTTGAAACAATCCTTCCGTCCCCAAATATTTTGCCACCAGTGCCTGGCTTCTCGTGGTTTGAACCAATTCTATTAGGCCTGAAAGTGTTGGATTCCTGAGCAGGTCGGAAAGGCGTACATCACTGCCAAACTCTTTGTTTACTTTGGACAAGATGTGCAGCGTCGACAGACTCGAAACTCCTGCGCTGACAAGGTTGTCATCCATTGTTACTTCCTTGGATATCAATTTCCCAATCAAGTTCGTAACATACTCACTGATCGTACTCGGCAAGTCAACAGCCTGTCTCTGCAAACTCTTGTCTCGCTCTTCATACATCTCCCTCAGTCTAAATCGCTTGATCTTGCCGCTGGTTGTTCTTGGGATAGACTTAACAAAAATGACATCATAAATGGCTAGACCCAGCGACTTAAATATCTTAAGTGAAATCTCGCGAGCTATCTCTCGCTTTCTTTCAATCGGAGCCTTTATATCAACAAAGACAACCAACTCTTCGGCCTCATCGACTGCGACCGAGGTGCAAGCCACCTTCGTCATCTTTATCTCGGGAATTTCGAATAAGAACTGCTCGATATCTTCTGGAAAATAGTTTTGCCCGCTGATAATAATGATATTACTTTTTCTACCTGTTACATACAGCAATCCCTGACTGATGAAACCAATGTCACCGGTTCGAAGCCATTCGCCAGCAAAAAGTGACTTATTGGCAAGGCTGTTATTCCAATATCCAGTCGTGACGTTTTTCCCCTGGATATGAATGTTTCCAACAATCTCATCTGATAACTCTGCGTCACGCTCATCAGTGATTCTTACCTTACATGACGGGAGCGGACGACCTACGCTAACAACTCTCAGCCCCATAGAACTGACTTTGGCTTTTTGACCGACCACCAAAGACTTGCGATCAATGATGAGTTGATGGCGATTTCCATTCTCAGAAAGTGTGACGGCCACCGATGCTTCTGCCAAACCATAGGCAGGCCGAATGACACCTGAACGTAGCTTATGCGGAGCCAACTCATTTTCGAACTCAGTCATCAAGCTGTGCGAGATAGGTTCGGCACCATTATATATGACCTTGAGCTGGCTGAGATCCCAACGATGATCACTCTGTTTCTCAATAGCGGTAAGAAAATATCGGTAGCCAAAATTTGGCGAGTAAGTGTGGGTAACGCGGCACTTAGACGCAAGGTCCATCCATATCTGCGGTCTTCTGATAAACAACTCCGTCGGCATCAAATACTGATCCAGATTTCCGAAAACACCGGTCAGGTGAGCACCGATAAGGCCCATATCATGAGTAAGCGGCATCCAACTTAATTGCACGTCGCCATTTTCCATATCTGATCGTTGGTATATGTCTGCTATGTTGGCAATCAAATTCTCATGCGATAAACTTACACCCTTAGGGACTCCAGTGCTGCCCGACGAAAACTGTAAGAATGCGACGTCGCTCTGGTTCCTTGTAGCGGTCGTCGCTTCAGGGAGCGAGAATATCTCAGTGGTTCTCAAAAGTGCATCCGGAGAAAGCAGCGTCTCTTTAGCTACAAAATCAAGTATTGAGGGATCATCCGATATCAAAAATGGGTTGCTAAGACCCGTTAAAACCTGAAGTAGTTTTGCCTGTGTGCTCTCGTTTTGTGCTGGCGTTAGCGGAACAGGAATTGCGCCAGCCTGCAAGCAGCCCCAGAACATTTCAATAAATTCCCGCTGATTGGAGATTTGGAATACCACCAAAGCAGGATATGAAGCAAACATGGAACTTAATTTTCTGCCAATGCTTTCGGAGGACTTGTAGATGTCAGCGTATAGGAGTTTGACTTCATTACCCGGAACAACAAACGTGACACCTTTATCAAAGTGCGCATTCATTCTTAAGAGTTCAACGAGATTGTCAGCGGACAACCGTTGATCAAAATTTAAAACGCTCACAATAGGAATTTATTTTGATTTTTAGCAATTTATTTCAAAATTAGCGAATAACAAAGCTTCGGATTTTGGTTTCAATACTATTCAATTTTAAGAAATATGTCGTTCAATTTAATTTCATTCGAACCAACCAAGATTAACTTCGTAAGCCGCTGTACTCTCATCGCATTCCTGCTATTTTCCGGAGTGTCGTCGCTGAAAGGACAGTCCAGAGCTGAATTTAAAATATCCATTGACAAATCGTTAGTTCAAGACTCCACGCTCTCTGGCACCGCGTACGTTGTAATGTGGGCTGACACCACGAGAACTGATGGTGTCTTTGCCATTAATGCATTGACCCGTCAGCCGATATTTTCGCTTGATGTAGATCGCTGGAATTGCATGGGGGAGTTGATGATAAAAAAAGGATATGCACGCGATTTTATCTTCCCGATAGATTCCATCCCACCGGGTAAGTACAGCGTCACTGCTGTTTTTGATCGCAATCCAAACGATCGGCATTTTGCTTATGCAGAAGGAAATATATATTGTATTTCGAAGATCGTAGAATTCAAAAATGGCGGTACAAGGACTGTATCGTTTCATCTCAATATGATATACGAATTCTCGTCGTTCCCCGACAATAATAAGTTTGTTACGCAGGTGAAATTCAAGAGTGAATTGTTGAGCAAATTTTACAGTAGAGACTACTTTGTGACAGGCGCAGTCGTTTTGCCTAAATCTTATTTCGGCAAGAAAAAAAAGAGCTATCCGGTGGTATATGTCTTTCCCGATTTCGACAACGATCACAGGGACGCGCTCTATCTTCGACAAAAGTTCAATAGCGGCCCTGAAAAAATTTTTATAGTGATGAATCCCTCATGCGACTTAGGGAACCATGTTTTTGCAGACTCGGAAAATAACGGACCTCGTGCCACTTCATTTGTGAAGGAATTTATTCCCTATATTGATGCCAGTTTTAGGACATCACCAAGCAAGAGATACTTAACTGGCTTCTCTTCAGGAGGTTGGGCGGCTTTATGGTTACAAGTAAACTATCCTGATACATTCAATGGTGTGTGGGCGGCTGCACCGGATCCTGTCGATTTCAGATCATTTTACAGAATCAATATCTATAGTAAGAACGCCAATGCCTTTTATGATTCTACAGGGCGTTTACGTGTTCTAGAGCGCCCGATATACGGCGTTGAAAACAAACCGGCATTCAAGCAGTTCTCAGATTTTGAGTCTGCTATTTTTAAAGGTGAGCAATTGACTTCACACGAAGCAAGTTTTGGAGGAGCGGAGAATAACAGGCCAGAAAAACTGTGGAACAGATCGACAGGCAAAATTGACCCGCGAGTGGCGCTGCATTGGAAAGAGCGAGACATCAGCGTGTTATTGCAAAGAAACAGCGTTCACTTGAAGAATCAATTGGACAATAAGATTCATATCTACGTCGGTACGCAGGACGATTTTTATCTCGACGAATCCGTTGCGCTTTTAGAACAAACTTTGAAGCAGCAGCAAATTCTTTGTCATATTTACCGTCTCCCCGGTCTAGATCACAGTGCTATGAATGGAAAAAATGTCTTTAGAAAAATTGAAAAAGAAATCAACGAGAGCATCTCCGGAGAGTTATCAAAAAAATGATTAGTTCATGTAATGAACTGCACATAATCCTTCATTAGAGGAGATAATAAATTAGCCGTGTTCACACTTATACATAAATCCGTTGGCCTTGCACGAAAAACTAATCCAAGGTTGTTTGCCGTTCTTATTCTGTTAAATCTTTTTCAGGGAGCATTTGTTTATCTTCAGTTCACAAGCTTTTCAGACATTGTTGATGGTATTGCCGCCACTAAGGCAGGAATGATCAGTGCCACTGATCTCATTAGCCCAGGAATCGTATTAGCAGTCTCATTTGTGGTACCCGCAATCATCGGTAATGTCATCACGTATGGGAGAAATAAATTTCGACTCCAAATGGATTTGCAAATAGACCTATACAGGATCGAGCAGCAAAGTACCTTGGACATAGCCACTCTCGAAAGCAGCTACTACCAGAACTTATTGAAAGGCGCGCAAGAATGGGGAACGAACAGTATTCTGACGATCTTTGATTTCATATTTAATACTGCTGCCGGACTGGCGAGCATAGCTACCTCCCTTGTAATTCTTTGGGGGCTCAGCGCGTGGCTTGTTCTTTTCGCCATTATCGCCGCCACTCCAGTCTATTTTGCATATAAGAAGTACAGTATGGAGTTGTTTCGTACGCGATGGCTTTCATTGGAGAGTCATCGACTCATTGCCAATCGACAGTCGCATTTCGATGATTTGTTCAAAGCAATTGATGTCATTCTTCTTGAGCTGAAACCTTGGCTTCACAAGGAGGTTAAGGACCACACCGAGCAATACAATGCGAGCGTCTCAAAGGGAGAATTTCGTAAGACAGTTTCCTATGGAGTGTTGAGCGTGTGGTATCTCTTACTCCTTTTTGCAGCCATTGCGTTGATGGGGTGGAAGGCCGTGGAGGGAACCATGGAGATAGGTGCACTTTTGTTAGCCTTCAACACGTACACTCGCTTTTATCAGACAACAAATACTTTCATAGAATCTTTCTCCATCACAGAAGAGGCCGTACAGTATGCAGCCCGGTGGTTTGAACTATTTGAATTGAAACCAAAAATATATTCAAGAAAAGACCCGACGTCTGTAGCACTATCAAATCCTCCTACCATTGTCTTTGATAATGTTTCCTTCAAATATCCCTCAATTCAAGACGATCAGGGAGCACATCATGTATTGAAAAATATTTCATTTACGATCCGTCCAGGAGAAAAGCTCGCAATTATCGGCGAGAATGGATCAGGCAAAACTACTCTTATCAAACTACTCTGCCGTATATATGATCCCAGCGAAGGTTGTATTCGAATAAATGGGGTTGACTTGCGTAATATTTCTCTCGAGCAATGGCAGAACTCGCTCGGCATTTTATTTCAGGACTTTCCCACTTATAATGTCACTATCGGTGAGTCAATTGCGATTGGTCGAATCAAAGAACCGGTTAACACAAGTCGGTTGTCATCGGCTGCAATACATGCAGGCGCTGACGACTTCATTAATTCTTTTCAGAGGCGATTTGATCAACTGATTTGGAAGCAATTTAAAGACGGTACTGACCTGTCGAAGGGACAACACCAGCGATTGGCCGTAGCAAGGATGTTTTACAGAAATGCCCCAATCACAATTCTCGACGAGCCGACTGCCTCCGTTGATGCTATTACTGAAGAAAAGATTTTTTTATCGCTAGAGAAAAACATGACAGAGCTTACGGTTGTACTTATTACACACCGATTGAGTTCAGTAAAAAATGCGAGCAAAATAATTGTTCTTAACCAAGGGGCCATACTGGAGCAAGGAACACATGAAGAGCTCATTAAATCCAGATCAAATTATTTTCAGTTATATCAAAAACAGGCGAGTAAATATGCCGAATAGGTTATTTGAGTTTTAACAGCCAAGAAATAAATTACGACGGCAATGACTGAGAGCTTAACCCAAAAACTTGCCTCTAGAATCGAAAACTCTAGAGATCTGATTCTAACGAGTAATGATGAGGGAAAGCGAAGAACTTTGCTGTTGCGTATCTGCGACGATGTAATAATGCATTGCGATCCAATGGTTGCACAAAATATTACTAATCTGGTCCACGATTATTATCGGTCAGTCTCACAAATCGATCTCGATTGGCTCATTGGCTTTCTTCGCACAAACACCAAAATAGACTACGAGATTAATAAGCGCGAGGAGGCTCTTGATTTTGATCGGCAATTCAGCACAAATACAGGCATGATACTTCGCCAATTTGAACTGCCTGAGATTGTGCCCTTGAAACGCCTTATCGATTCTGGAAGGTGCGCGCCAAGTCCTTTAGCGTCAGTTAAAATGGCCTTGAAGCGCTTGGCAAAATATGGTATCGTGTACGAGAAATTTGTTTTCATTGATATCGGCGCGGGCCTTGGGCGAAATCTTCTACTTGCAGCGGACCACGCATTCCAAAAGATTGTAGGTGTCGAGCACTCCCAACACTTATGTAACATAACGACTGACAATATCGCAGCTTATTGCTCGAAGAGGAAAATCGCGTCTTCACTGTTCTCCGTTGAGTGCACAGATGCACTCGAATATTATCTTCCCAAAGAGAATCTGGTTTTGTATTTCTGGCGCCCCTTCTCGGACAACACCGCAGAGAAATTTGTCAAGAAAATAGAAAAATTTCTAGAGATTGAGAGCCACGACGTGTTCCTAGTCTTTCTTGGGCTAGTATATCCAGCCGTCAAGAACTCTTGCGCCCTTGAATGCCTAGACATGTTCCTCACAGAAGATCTGATCGACGAGGATAATTATTATTCTATTTCTGTATACTGCCGGAAAGGTCAGTGAACCTTAGTATGACAGAACCCTCTCATATAGAATTTCTTTTTCACCATAAAGTCGTTCGGCAATTAAACCACGGTTGCGACAAGTCCTTACCAATTTATCAGACTGGATAATTGGATTTGACTCGTCGGTGTATTTGATGCTGCTGATAAACTCCACCCAGGGTTCCTGGCCCATTGCGTAAACATAGACCTCCTTGGGACGAAAGATATCGACCATGTGCATCCCTCTCTCGCAGTCCGAACCCGACAATCGGCGGCTTCCATCTTGATCTCGTGTTAACTTCTTCGTCATTAACGGGCCGTATAGCCATGTCAACGGCGCACCGTCACACTCCATCCCCAAAAAGATAACATCGACGTCTCCGATTTGCTCATGCACACGTCTGTATAGCTCAGGCTCCAAGATACGTGAGTCCGCAAGAAACAATAACTGAAATCCTCCAAACTGAATGAGATAACAAATTTTGGAGAGGATGTTGAGATCGCAGTGCTCACCAGTGAATGGGATTCCCCTAATGGTTACATCCTCGAATTTGATCGATCGCATTTCACCTATAACGCTAACATTGTTAAAACCAATACTGTTCAATACCAGCAGTAGGTCGGGATCCTCCAACTTACCGCTATTCGAACTGGGCACTACTATGTTTTTAATTTTATGTCTTAACGGCAACAGCGTTTCGAGAAGGATGTGATCCTGATGGTTGTGTGTAATTAAAACGTAGTCAATTACATCTGGCAAATCGACGTCTGAAAAATGAGCCACGTCAGATTGATAGCCGTAATAGCTGATCAATGGATCAACGAGAATGCAAACGTCCTTGGTTTCGATCAAAATACAAGCGTGTCCGAAATATCTCATACGCACACGGTCTCCCATATACTTTTTGTAAGCAGGTGGCTCTTCAGCGGTGAAAAAAGTTTTAAACAATGCAATATCTTTGTCTGCAACCCCCATCGCTCTCCGGATGTAATCGAAGGGTTGAGGGTTCCGTTTCATTTTTGACATTTCATCAATACTAGCATGATCAAATGGAATGTTGAGATGCAATACGTTGTTTTCCTCGAGTCTTGGTGTACTTAATACAAATGGGCGATGATCATTGTCAGTCACCCAAAGCGCAATGCTCTGCAGCGCCTTTTTGTAGTACCTACTATTATATAGAAGAGGCTCAAAGAACCTGAAACCCGCGTTATTATTGCGATCGTAATACAATTCAACGAATCCTTTCAGGATCGTGGGGATCCGTTGATAAAGGTTTTCCAGGCTAAAGCCGTTTCCCTCGGCAGCTAGCAGCTTATCAAGCGCCCGAATCGCCTGAGCAAACTCAATCAATTCTCTATGGTCACTTTCCGTCTTGGCCAGCAACTCCACTACTTCATTCACTCGCCCTCCTTTCAAGTCAACAAAAGGTCCTCCAAGCATTTTTGGATTAAGTACAGCCTCTGCATGAACCTCTGGCGCTGCGATATAAGATTCCATGATGGTCATATGGCGGCTCAAGATGTTTAATGCTGTTGTTGCGGGAGAAATTAAGTGAGTCCATGCATACCAACGATCGACAAGCGCTTCAACGACAACGTTAGGCTTAAGGTAAACTGGTTGATTTTCCATAACTCTGATGAGTAAAGGCGTTTTAGAAATAAAAATAAAAATTAGATTTCATCCGTTGATGCCAAATATAAGCATTTACCTCTATTAAAAATTCTACAAACAGAAAGTAAAAGTAACTGGACGAAGCTCTCCTTATCTTGCAAAAATGGCGTTCACAGTTGCCACCACTTCCTCTGGTTTGCTTTGAATAAAAAAATGATCACCTTCAAAAATGTAAGTATTGCATGGCAGCGCTGAGTACTTTTGCCAGCCACTAATTTGGCTTTTGGTGAGACCCTCATCTTTGCCACAGAAGATTGTTATGGGGAACTGTAATTTTTCGTGGTTGTGTGTCGCTGCGTCCCACGGTGCGAGCCTAAAATCATTTCTTAATATGGGCAAAAAAAACTCGCGCAACTCCTGGTTCTCAAATATTTCTACGGGTGTACTGCCCATCTTCGTGATCTCGATTATGAAGTCTTCGTCAGAAAGCTTGGTAAAATCTGTATCAGACGGATTGCGCTCAAGGGGAGCACCCCTTCCCGAAATAATTAGATGCTTTGGAGGCGAAAGACGCTCCCTCTGAATTCGCTGAGCGAGCTCAAAGGCTATCTTGCCTCCCAGGCTGTGACCGAACAAAGCGTAGTCTTCCCTGCCTATTTCGTGAAGTATTTTCAGCAGTATGTCGTCCAGCACTTCTTCAAAGCTCTTATAAAGTGGTTCCATGACACGTTTTCCTCGACCGGCTAATTCAACAGGCCTGATCTTTAAGTGCGGTTCGGACAGTTTGCTCCATTTGCTGAAAATTGTGGAAGAGCCGCCTGCGTAAGGAAAACAGAATAGATTCATTTTCTTAAAAGTGCTTGGTAGGTTATTTTGAAACGTTAAGTGGCTGAGAATTTTGTTAGATTGTAAATATAGATTACTGATTTGAATTTTGCATAGTTGAACTGAAAGAGAAGCGGGCTCTGCTGAGGAGCAACCTGCCAGAGTTAAGTTCAAACGACTGGAATGGTCAAGCCCTGCCTGTAGCGCAGGGCTTTTCTGTTGGAACAGTCGAAGAGTTTTATGCCTTAAGAAAACCTACGCTGCATAAGCGGGGTTTGATAGTTGGGCGATTGATATGGCCTTTCATGATTGTATTCATCGACCCATTTAGCAGTTACTTCATTGGCTTGTTCAATAGAGTAAAATAGATTCGCATCCAGCACATCTTCACGATGCGTTTTGTTGAACCGTTCAATTATGGCGTTCTGCTGTGGCTTTCCTTTCTGTATGCGGTTCCATTCTATATGCTTGTTTTTCATCCACAACAGAAATCGTTTGGAGCGAAACTCAGGCCCGTTGTCAGTACGAATCTTAAGCGGTTTACCATAACGTTCAATAGCTCGCTCCACTATTTCAATCACCCTGAGAGCTGGTACCAAAAGTGATAAGTATTCGCTACAATGTTGCGCTAGAAGAATCCTTTATTTCGAATTTCATCCCGATTGCGTGGTCTATGATCCAGCCGTTGCTCATCAGCTCTCTAATATTATTTTAGCTAGAAGGGCGCTGTTTTCGTTGTCCACAATACTGTAGTGGTCTGAATTAATGTAATGACAATTAAAGCTCCCGCTCGTGTGCGCTCTCCAATTCTGCATTTTTTCCGTCGTGGTGCCGTTCGTTGCTTCTATAGCAACTATCGACGCCGTTACCGTACCGATGACACGATGATGATCCAGTGCTCTGAAATTGTTAATTATGAGTTTTTTAATTCTTTGAATATCTGTGTGATGAAGTTCTTGCAGCCAAGATTTATAATCTTTATCTAATATCACTTCTATAGTTTCTTCTTCGATGGACATTTCATCGTTGACGGTTTCAGTCACACCTCTATCAATAAAAATTAATTTGACTTTTACGCCGTCTTTCTCCAGTATTTTAGCTGCCTCAAACGCCACGGTCGCTCCCATTGAATACCCAACCAAGGTTACGCTACTTTGAGGAGTAATCGGCTTCGCCTCGGCAATAAAAGTCTTTGCGATTCCAACGATGGTTTTGTCAAATGGCTGATCGTTATCAAATCCTTTGTATTGAAAGCCGTACGCGTTGAAATCTTGAGACAAGTATGTTGCTAGTTCCCGAAAGACTGTTGAAGAGCCAACAATTGGTGGAATAAAGAAAATGTTTTTCCGCTGAGGCATTATTTTGTTCAACGCAAAGAGAAGCCCCGTCTCATGACGATGATTGATCAGGCCAGACAATTCGGCTATGGTTGGATTGTTGAAAATATCCATCAGGAGGATTCTTTCACCAAATTCTTGCCTGATTTTCGATAATACCTGCATCGCTTTAATTGAGTGACCTCCAAGTTCAAAGA
>DGYK01000029.1:10167-12337 GCA_002398365.1 Flammeovirgaceae bacterium UBA5008 | reverse complement strand
ACGTAGCAAAAAGTACTTAATTTCGCTGGATTCGCGGTTTGAAACCGTTGATGAATCTGTAAAGCTGAAGATAAAGAAAGAGAAATTTGAGGTGAAGCTGGTTCAGCTAAGCTCACAAAACTACTTTAATACACTACGCCAAAAACTCAACTGGGGTGTGGACGCCCGGAACTAGTGTGGTGAGATTAACCGAATTTTCACCCAATCTTATTTCTACTTAAAGTTAATTTTATACCTTTGTCATTGCCCCAATTTACCTCGTTATGAGAAAGTTATGTTTTGCTGTACTCAGTGTTGCACTATTAATTGGTTCAGCCGGTGAATCTTTTGCGCAATTCAACAGAAAGTCGATCAAGAAAAATAATAAGCGTATCGCACATTATCGCGGTAAAAAATCAGGCTTTGCTCGTCAAAATGTTTATTCCGGTATTGGGGTATCCATCAATGCGCTCAATTATTTCGGAGACCTTTCTCCATCCCCTGGTAAATTAAGCACCGATCTTTCTTTTACGAAACCAGGATTTGGTGTCTCTCTTTTCCATCGCTTTGGTCCACGCTATACGCTTTTAGCTCAATACATGTATGGAACCATCAAAGGTTCGGATGCAGAATCAGCAGCATTGGGTAGCGCAGAAAGCGAACCAAGAAATCTTCGAAACCTTTCATTCAGCAATTCGATTCACGAACTTTCTGTACTTGCCTACATCGATTTGTTTGACAATCAGGCAACCTATATTAGCCGTGTAAAATGGACCCCTTACTTATACGTAGGAGGTGCATTGTATCTTCACAATCCACAAGCTATTGCCCCTAAAACGGATCTAAGAGGTCAACCGCTGGCAGAAGCCGGCCAGTATGTAGACCTTCAACCTCTAAAAACCGAAGGGAAATCCTACAGTTTAGTTCAGTTCGCTATACCATTTGGCGCGGGCGCACGTTTTAGACTAAACGAAGTGATGGACCTTTGGGCAGATTTTGGTTTCCGCTACACATTCACCGATTATTTGGATGATGTTAGTAATACCTATACGGACTTGACAAAGTTGACTCCGCTAGGTCAGGCAATGTCTTATAGAACCAATGAACTAGCTGGCTACCCCAAGGCGGGTAACACACTACCTTCTGGCATTACAGGAGTAGACGTGCAGTATGGCTATGGAAGAGAAGGTGACAAACGTGGAGGTGTTAATGAAAATGACATTTACATGGTTACCTCTATTCGATTGACTTACATTTTAGGAGCAACTTTCCACAAAGCTAAATTCAGATAATGGTGGGAGCGCGTTTCGCGAAATTACTCTTCTCCCCATTATTCCTTTTAGGTACTACGGCCTTTGGTCAAATATCTCAGCGCACCGAAATTGGTGGAGGCTTGGGATTTTTCAATTATACAGGCGACATCACGCGCACATATGATCTGACTACCGCAAAACCGGCAGCAACACTGTTTTACCGGACTAATATTAGCCGTGTGATCAGTTTTCGCACCTCACTTACTGGTGGCCAACTGTCGGGCAGCGACCGTCACGATCCGATTGATGCGTTTGCTGTGCAGCGCAATGCCTCGTTTGATTTGTTTTTGTTGGAGCTTTCCGGTTGTTTCGAGTATCATTTTCTGGATTGGAGAGATGATAAACGAAGACTCCGCTTTACCCCTTACCTTTTTGGTGGAGTAGCTCTTTTTGGTTTTTCCGGCATTCCTCAAAATAAAACGGCAGAATATAGCACCGTGCAGCTCGGCATTCCTTTTGGTGGAGGCATGAAATACGTTTTGAATCCACGCTACTATATCTCTTTCGAAATTGGCATTCGAAAGACTTTTTTTGATTACTTAGATAATATTTCAGATGGAAACCCCTCTTTCAAAACCTATCAATACGGGAATCCGAATGATTACGATAACTACTTTTTTACAGGTATAACTCTTACTTATACCTTTTATGACATCCCCTGCGCTACCAACCCATACAGGTAAATCCTTTCGTCAGTAGAACTATTTCAAAATTTTGATCATCACAACCTTACNNAAGCCCGAACGCGATGGGATAAGTGGCTTAAAGTTTTGAAAAAAAGGCTACTTTTGCACCCTTGTGGCTTCGCTAAGGCAAAATATTGACCCTCATAATTTACCCAAACATGTGGCCGTTATCATGGACGGCAACGGAAGATG
>DGYK01000029.1:8260-9939 GCA_002398365.1 Flammeovirgaceae bacterium UBA5008 | reverse complement strand
ATCATGGACGGCAACGGAAGATGGGCAAGACAAAAAGGCGCGGCCAGAATTTTCGGCCACCGCAATGCAATTGAGGCTGTACGACAGGTTATTGAGGGCAGCGGAGAGTTGGGGATCAAGCATCTCACACTCTATGCCTTCAGCACTGAAAACTGGGGCAGGCCCAAAGAAGAAGTTGACGCACTGATGGAGCTGTTGGTGAATACGCTCCAGAAAGAAATCAGTTCGTTGCATAAGAATAACGTGAGGTTGACAACGATTGGTGACACGGCCCAGTTGCCGGCTGATTGCCGTGAGAATTTGAAGAAGGCAATTGAAGGAACGAAAGAAAACACAGGGTTAAATCTGCTGATCGCTTTGAACTACAGCGGCCGATGGGAGATTGTGAAAGCAGCCCGTCAACTGGCCGAGCAGGTGCAAGCCGGAAAGCTGAAGGCCGAAGAAATTACGGAAACGACCGTAAGCCATCTGATGGAAACAAAGGATATACCGGACCCCGAATTGTTGATTCGCACCAGCGGTGAAATGCGAATCAGCAACTTTTTATTATGGCAGATTGCCTATACAGAACTATATATTACACCGAAGCTTTGGCCTGATTTCCGAAAGGAAGATTTGTATGAAGCGATATGTGAATACCAAAAACGTGAACGAAGATTTGGAAAAGTGCTGACATCAATTGCTTAACTTGAATGAACCGGATTTTACTAACACTCTTACTACTCTCTAGCCTTGCAGCGTCAGCTCAATTCAGAAGAGGACGAACCACCACCACTACAACGGATCCTTCTGCTTCTGGCGAATTGAATTATCGCACACCAGCCGAATATATTATTGGTGGTATTGATGTAGTGGGTCTCAATGTTTTGGATAAAAATGCGATGGTTTCGTTAACTGGCCTGCGTGTAGGCGATAAAGTGAAGATTCCAGGAGACGCCATTTCAAGTGCCATTCGTAAACTTTGGAAACATGGTTTGATTGGAGATGCTACAATTTCTGTAGACCGTATTGAAGAAGGTAAGGTGTATCTTTCGATCCGTCTGGCCGAAAGACCTCGATTAACGGATTTCTATTTTGTCGGTATCAGCAACGGTAAGCAAAGCAGCTTGAAAGATGACCTTACCCTGATCCGCGGTAAGATTGTAAATGATGCAACGATTCGTAATGCGGAACTAGCCGTAAAGAAGCACTTTGTAAAGAAAGGCTTTTTGAATACGGTCGTAAAAATTGCACAAGAGCGAGATACCCTCAATCGAGGTGGTGTGCGTTTACGAATCAATGTAGACTTAAAGTCGAAGGTAAAAATCCACGAAATTCAATTCAGCGGAAATGAAGATATCTCTTCCATTGTTTTGAAAAAGAAATTGAAAAAGACCAAGGAGCATGCACGTCTTTCCATCCATCGCGAAATCATCGGCACTTTGATTAAAACTCGAAAAGAAGATGTGAAAGATTTTTTGGGTGATTCGGTACAACCTGTCAGCTGGCGGCAAGTGAAAGAGTTTTTTAATCGCACGGTGAAACTAAATTTCTTCACCAGTTCTAAGTTTATTCGGGCCGAATACGAAGAAGACAAGAAAAAACTGATCGAATTCTATAATACACAAGGCTACCGCGATGCAGAGATTGCATCCGACACGATTGTAAACTACAATAATTCTAAAATTGATATTCTCTTT
>DGYK01000029.1:7534-8158 GCA_002398365.1 Flammeovirgaceae bacterium UBA5008 | reverse complement strand
CTAAAATTGATATTCTCTTTAAAATCAATGAGGGAAAAAAGTACTATTTCAGAAATATCATCTGGACTGGAAACTACTTGTACACAGCGGCTACGCTCAATAAAATTCTGGACATCAAAAAAGGAGATGTGTATAACCAGGAAATGATTGACCGCAAAACTTCGTTTAACCCAAAAGGCGCGGATATCAGTGGATTGTACATGGATGATGGATACTTGTTCTTCCGTGTTACTCCGGTAGAGGTTGCTGTAGTGGGAGATTCCATTGATGTGGAAATGCGCATTTTTGAGGGCGAACAAGCTACTATCGATGAAGTTACCATCAGCGGTAATGAGCGTACCAGTGATCACGTAATTCGCAGAGAGTTAACCACCATTCCGGGACAAAAATTCCGCAGAGCAGATATCATCAGAACCCAACAGCAGCTTTCGCAGATGGGATTCTTCAATCCACAAAAAATAGAACAAGACATTCGCCCGAATCCGGCCAACGGAACAGTAAATATTGGTTGGAAACTGGAAGAACAGTCCAATGACCAAGTTCAATTATCCGGTGGTTGGGGTGGATTCTACGGATTTGTGGGAACAGTAGGCCTTACATTTAACAACTTCTCGTTGCGCAACG
>DGYK01000029.1:4557-7407 GCA_002398365.1 Flammeovirgaceae bacterium UBA5008 | reverse complement strand
TAACAACTTCTCGTTGCGCAACGTGCCGCATGTAAAGAAATGGAGACCTTTGCCGGTGGGTGATGGACAAAAGCTCTCTTTGCAGGCACAAGCCAATGGTAGATCTTTTCAGAGCTATAGTATTTCCTTTACGGAACCTTGGTTAGGCGGCAGCAGACCCAATGCATTATCGATCAGCTTGAATTATTCCGTTTCGCGCCTTCCTACACGTGGATTTAATGGCATTGACTTTAGTGACAACTCATCGTTGCGCCAGTCCGGTATTACACTTGGTTTTGGAAGACGATTAGAATGGCCAGACAACTATTTCTCATTGACGCACTCATTGTCTTATTTGGTTTATGATTACAGTAACTACTTCGGATCGACTACGCTCCCTTCAGTAGGCACTACCCGAAATATTTCGTTAACTACAACACTGGCGCGTAACAGTATTGACAATCCGATGTTCCCTACCTCCGGATCATCAATATCGCTGGCGTTGAGTTTAACTCCGCCTTACTCATTCTTCCGCAGTTCCGATTACTACAAAGACATTACACAGCGCTATAGTTTTGTAGAGTTGCACAAGTGGATGTTTGATGCCAAGTTCTATGTGAAAGTGATTGGCAGCCCCAAACCTACTGGTAGAAGCTTAGTGCTCGAAACAAAAGCACACATGGGCTTTATCGGAACGTATAATGATAAAATAAGCCCTGGACCTTTTGAACGATTCTTGGTGGGTGGTGCCGGATTGACAGGTGGTTTCAATTCTTTTGTATTAGGCCAAGATATTGTTGGTTTACGTGGATATTTGGATAACCAGGTTACACCACCTCTTTATTCGCAACGTGGCTTACAGGCAGTAAATGGCATTGAAGGAGGTATCGTTTACAACAAATTTGGAATGGAGTTGCGCTACCCGGTTGTAACCAGTCAATCAGCAACAGTGTATAGCTTTGTATTTACGGAGGCTGGAAATAACTGGGGCAATTACCAGGACTTTAATCCGTTTAATCTGTATAAATCTGCCGGTTTTGGAGCTAGGATATTTATGCCAGCATTCGGCTTAATAGGCCTGAATTGGGCTTATGGCTTTGATAAACTTCCTTTTGCAACTGAAAAAAGCGGATCGCAATTTCACTTTACCATTGGTCAGCAAATCAGATAGTAGATGCGATTTTTGTTAGTTTGTCTATGTTTTTGCGTTTTCGGCCTGAATTTTGCCGTAGCACAGAAGTTCGGATACTTTGACTCCGGCTTTGTACTATCCAAAATGCCCGAATATGCCAAGGCACAAGGAGAAATTGATCAACTTTCGGCTGCCTGGCAGCATGAAATTGAGGAAATGCAAAGCAAGGTAGATGCACTGTATCGCACCTTTCAAGCTGAACAAGTGCTCTTGACCGAGGAGATGAAGCAAGAGCGATTGGAAGAGATAAAAAAGAAGGAAGTAGAACTAAAAGAGTATCAAAAAAAGGTTTTTGGGTTTGGAGGATTATTTTTTTTGAAAAAACAAGAATTGATTAAACCTTTGCAGGATAAGTTGTTTGACGCAGTTGGAAAAGTGGCCAAAGCAAACCGGTTGGCCATCGTTTTTGATAAGTCGGCAGAACTGGTGATGATTTATACAGACCCACGCCACGACTACACTGACTTTGTATTGGAAGAACTTGGATTAGGAGACCCAAATGATAAAATAAAATAACCAGTAACTTAACTTTAAAATGAGAAAACTTCTTGTAATTCTTTTTTGCGGCACGCTATTTTCCGCACAAGCGCAGACACAAAAAATTGGCTATGCCGATTGGGAATATATTTTCAGTCAGTTGCCTGAGTTCAAACAAATTGATAGCGAGTTAAAAACTCATGCAGATCAATTACAGAATCAGGCCAAGGCAAAACAGCAAGATTTTGAAGCAAAATACAAAGCATATCAAAATATGCCTGCCACTACTCCTGATGCCATCCGTGCTGATAAGGAGCGCGAACTGCAATCTTTGCAGGAGGGCTTCCAGAAATTTCAGCAAGATGCGCAAGCCTCTTTGCAAAAGAAGCAACAAGATTTAATGGGGCCAGTATATGCGAAAGTGGGCAAAACCATTGAAGACGTAGCGAAAGAAAACGGATACACTTTCATCCTTAATCCTCAGTTAGTATCAGGAGGTGATGTGATTCTTTACAGCGATGAACAGTACAACATTTCTGACTTGGTGTTGAAAAAATTAGGCGTTACACCAGCACCTGCTGCGCCCGCAACTCCTGCCACCACTACGAATACTCCTGTTAAGAAAAATTAATCCAAAGGCATATTTATTTGAAACGCCCTGCACATAAGTGTAGGGCGTTTTTATTTGCCCCAACCGCCACCACCCGGTGTATGCAACAAAATGCGATCACCGGGCTGTACGGATAAGCTATCCATTCCTTTCAATTTTCTTTTCTTACCGTTAGCTGCAATGTGAAACTGCTCACCGCATTTTCCGGGGCTACCACCTTTCATGCCATAAGGCATTTCTTTGCGATGTTGTGATAGTAGGTTAACATCCATTGCTTCGGTAAATCGGATTTGCCGAATAATTCCATCGCCACCTCGCCATTTGCCTTTGCCACCCGAATTTTTTCGAACGGCAAATTTTTCTAGAACTACTGGATATTTTAATTCCAACACCTCCGGATCGGTGATGCGAGTGTTTGTCATGTGTGAGTGAATGGCATCGCAGCCATTAAAACCTTTTCCGGCTCCGGTGCCACCACCGATCGTTTCATAATATCCAAGTTTGTTATTGCCAAACAAAAAATTGTTCATGGTTCCCTGACTGCATGCGGCTAAACCTAATGCTTTTAACAGAGTGTCGGTAACACGCTGAC
>DGYK01000029.1:365-4395 GCA_002398365.1 Flammeovirgaceae bacterium UBA5008 | reverse complement strand
CTGACTGATCTCGGTGTTGCCACCCACCACAGCCGGAAGAGTACGGTTGTCGGATTTCGCAAAATCAAAATCAGCAAATGGATTCAACATTCCTTTGGGTAATCGAATGTCTACTAAATTCAATAAGCCTTCATTCATAGCGATGGGTTTGTTTACCCACAGCCGCAGCACATACAGCACAGCACTTTGAACAATGGCACTCGTAGCATTTAAGTTGCCAGGATGAATTTTGGCAGAACCACTAAAATCAATGATTAGTTTGTCATTGATCGATGACAGTGAAACGTTGATCATCGAGCCATCATCGAGCCGTTCAGTAGCTCGTAACCTTTTCTGTGGAAGAGTGAGCAGCTTACTTTGCAATAATCCGGAAGCGTATTTTTTCAACGCATCCATTTGTTGGCACACCTCATCAATACCATATAGCAAACACAACTCTTGAAGATTTTTTTCACCTAAGTTTACTGAAGCAAGAGCCCCATTTAAGTCGGCCAGATTTTCGTGCACCGAGCGCGTGGGGTAGCGCGCTTGCATAAACAGCATTTCAATTTCTTTCCACCGAGCCTCACCGGATTTAACTAAATAAGTCGGGCTGATAATCACCCCTTCTTCTTCCAGAGTGGTAGCATCCACAGGCATCGACCCGGGTTTTTTGCCTCCAATCTCTGCATGATGCGCACGGTTGGCGACATAGCCCACTAACTTTTTCTGAAAAAATACAGGCTTGATTAATGTAACATCCGGGAGATGTGAACCACCATAAGCAGGATGATTCGTAATGATCACATCACCTTCGTTCATGGAAATTGCTTTCAACACTTCACGCACACAAACGCCCATACTGCCGAGGTGTACCGGAATGTGTGGTGCATTTACAATCAAATAGCCATGTGCATCCAACACCGCACATGAAAAATCCAATCGCTCTTTTACGTTCACTGAAAAAGAAGTGCGTTGTAGCATCGCTCCCATCTCCTGAGCTACCGATGTAAAGCGATTGCTGAATAATTCCAATAACGCCTGTTGATTAAACTCTTTTTGCCGAATGGTTCGCTTTTCGGTTTTATCCAGAATAGCGTGGTTATGAGCATCAATAAAAAATTGCCAATCTCTTTCAATAAATGTAGTGGAGTTTAGGCTGATGACAAGCGCGGGGCCTTCAATAGTCGCTCCGGCTTGAAGTTCTTCCCATTGAAAGATGGAAATGTTCTTCTCGCCTTTCTTTTTTTCGATAGGATGATAGGATCTTACTTTCGTTTTTGAAGTGTGCGTTTGCAGTTCATCCACTGTGAGAATCAACCGAATGGATTCCACTTCGATTTGTCGGTTATTTACCCAATGACCGTAGATCGATTTATACTTCTTTTGAAAAAGACTTTTAATTGACTCTGGCTTTTCGAATTCAATTTCTAATGTGCTCTCTTGCCCCGTGAACCGAAGAAAGATTAGTTGCTTCGACTTTTTAACTTGTGAAGAAGGATAACCATCAGTCTGTAACTTTTTTGAGCCATTGGCGAAGATGGTAGTTAAGATTTTAGGAAGATCTGGCAGAACGATATCCAGCGGTTTCAATATCAACTGTTCTTCAAATCGTTCCGTTTTGGCGTGACCAATTCCATAAGCACTCAGCAATCCGGCATCATACGGAATTAAGATGCGATTCATGCCTAGCATGCCGGCCAGCGCACAAGCGTGTTGTCCGCCCGCACCACCAAAACAAAGCAACGCGAAATCAGCCGGAGAGTGACCTTGTTGAACAGACACTCGCTTGATCGTCTCCGCCATTTTTTCATTCGCAATTTGTATCAAAGCCTCCAGCGTTTCTTTTGCGGTAGCATTCGCTTGAGAGGCATTCATTTTTTTTACCAACTGATCCAATGCCTCTTTCGCTTTTTCCTTATAAATGGGGATGGCAAAATACTCGGGATCTAATCGACCCATCAACAGATTGATATCAGTGATGGTGAGCGGGCCACCAGCGCCATAACATGCCGGCCCCGGATATGCACCGGCACTATGCGGACCAACGGTAAGTTTGTAACCATCAAAATCACAAATGGAGCCGCCACCCGCAGCGATGGTTTCGATCGCTACTGAAGGTGAGAGAATTTTTGTTTCTCCTACTTTCGATTCAAATCGATAATCGAGCCGGTTGTTATACAGCGATACATCGGTGCTGGTGCCACCCATATCAAACGTAATCAACTGATTGATATTTGATAATCGCCCCACGGTAGCTGCACCCACTACACCTCCTGCCGGACCGCTAAGGAGGCTATCTTTCGGGTAAAAATGATCAGCATTCGAAAGGCTCCCTGCGCTGGTCATGATTTTCAGTTTTGCATGTGCAAGGCCGCGCTGGATATTGTTGACATAGCTGTGAATGATTGGAGCCAAGTAGGCATTCGCAACGGTCGTTTCGGCACGCGGAACAATTTTGATCTGACCGGATAAACGATGAGACCTTGAGATGGAACTGAAGCCGGCTTGTTTTAATTTCTTTTCTAACGATAGCTCATGAACCGGATTTACATAACTGTTTAGAAAGGCAATAGCGATGGAATCAACTTTCGATTTTTTCAAAACGCGAATCAATTGATCAATCGCTTGATTGGAAAGTTTTGTGATAACCTGACCATCCGCACCGATGCGTTCTTTGATTTCCAACGCGAGTGCATAAAGAGGCTTTTCTTTTACTACATGCAAAGCAAAAAGATCGGGTCGCTGTTGTGTTCCAATTAGATGCAAATCTTGAAATCCTTCGGTGGTTATAAAAGCCGTGCGTGCCCCTTTTCGTTCCAGCAGAGCGTTGGTGCCGCGAGTTGAGCCCAACTTAATTTCGATGGGAGGAAAAGTTTTTGTCAATCCGGTTTGAGTTAACAACCGCGCAGCTAATACAGGCACCTCTTCATTGGATGAAATTTCGAAGGAGCAGCCTTCAACTTTGCGAAGCGCTCCTTTGATGGTCAGAACTTGTGTGATCGGATCCAGCGAATGAACTATTGCCTTTTGTTTGGAATTCAATACACGTAATTCGAATCCTTTAAAAATGTCTTGGGTGGTTGGCAGAGACATCTCTACCTGAAATGAATTCCGCGAAAGCGATTGTAGAATTTTTCCACGCAACACACCTGAACTCAATACCTTCAGGCGCTTTACATTTTGGGAAGGGTCAATGGCAATACAGTCGGTAAAAGTACCGCCTGTGTCCATCCATATTTTCCAGGGCGACATTATTTGATGCTTCGAATCACGTTTCGTTTAGACATGCGAATGCCCAATGCTTTGGTAAACTCTACAGAGCCATCTTTCTTTTCTACCATCAATGGTTTGGTATACAAAATCGAATCTTTCCCCATCTTTTGAATATTGTCACTCAAGCTAGTGCTGGCTCCTCCCGCTATGTAAGCTTCAATGATCTTTTGTTCGATGGCGCGAAGGGTTGAATCATTGCTTTGCAGACTGATGATTTCTACATTAAATGCGTTTTCAAGTGAATCAATCAGAGCCTTATTTTTCAGTTGGTTGTCTCTTTTTTCAAGCACTGCGGAAATGGCACGTCCGTTGGTAAAAGCAGCTTCTGTGATGTCAGCTTCTGATATTTTTTTAATTTGGCTTTCTTCGCGCTCTTCGCGAATTTTTCTTTTTTGTTCTTCCGTCAGGGTGCCATTGCACGCAACCAGCGACACGCAAAATATCCACACAAACTTCTTCATAGCTTACAATTCGATCACGAAAGTTAAGACATAATCAGACACAAACATGGAGGTGTGTGAATTTGTAATGTGTCGCGACTTGATTTTATTAACTTTGCGCCCTTTACGGAAGTTATGATTGAAAAGTTAATCGAAATAAAGCACCGCTTTGAAGAGGTAGGATTGCTATTGGTGCAGCCAGATACGCTCAGTGACCAGAAAAAATTTGGCCAGTTGAGCAAGGAATACCGCGATTTAGAGAAGGTGGTCACAAAATACGATGCCTATCAGCAAACGCTGGATGGCATGCAGCAGGCAAAAGACCTTTTGCAAAA
>DGYK01000029.1:0-144 GCA_002398365.1 Flammeovirgaceae bacterium UBA5008 | reverse complement strand
AAGAGAAAGATCCGGAGATGCGCGAGTTGGCCAAGCTGGAACTGGAGGAGTTGGAGCCCAAGCGCGATGCCTTAGAAGCTGAAATTAAGGAAATGCTGATGCCCAAAGACCCGAATGATTACAAGAACTGTATTCTTGAAATCC
>DGYK01000049.1 GCA_002398365.1 Flammeovirgaceae bacterium UBA5008 | reverse complement strand
GTACAGATTTCAACTTGGTCGCCCCGCCCTCGTTGGTGTTCTTCACCAACGAGTAACTCCTTCCTTCCCAAAAGTGTCTCCTCCATTACCAGCCAAACCAAACCCTCCCTCATACCCAACTATTCTTCATTTTATATTCCGACTTCTTTGCTTGTTAATCCTAATATCCTGATTCAGACACCATTACTTTTTTGGAGTAGTGGGAGGGAAGAACGAGATTTGATAAAGAGTAATTAGAGATGGAAAAAAGTCACGTCATTAATTTCAAGAGTAGGTTGAAAGGTTGTTTGATTTATGGGGCAATAGGCGACTCAATTGGAGGAAAGTACGAAGGAACGGCAACAAATCTGGTCATTGATTTTAGTGGCGATTGGTCAATATCAGACGATACACAATTGACTCTGGCTACCTGTGAGGCGATTTTTGATTCTGAAAAAATTAGACCAGAAAAAGTAGCGGCAAGATTCCTCGATTGGTATAACAGAGGAAAATTAACTGGTTTGGGCGCAAGTACTTTAAAGGCATTAAGAGAATTACAAATAGGTGGACATTGGGCTTTAGTTGGAAGGTCTGGAGACTATGCAGCAGGAAATGGAGCAGCAATGCGAATAGCGCCTCTCGCATTTAAACGAAAGATGGAAAGGCATACTATCAAGGATATTTGTACAATTACCCATAAAAATGATGAAGCCTATACAGGAGCTTTAGCAATTTATTATGCGATAGTACGGGCAATAGACGGTGATTGGATGGGAGGTGATAATCTGATTGAAAAGATCCTTGATGAATTACCAGATACGAACGTAAAAGATAGGCTAATAGAATTAGATCAGTTAAAAGAGTTAACAATTGCAGAGATTGGGCTTCGATACAAAGCTACGGGATACGTTGTTGATTCCGTTCCCATTTCAATATTTGCAGCGCAGAAAATAAATCAAATCGGTATTAAAGAAATATTTACCGAATTAGTGAAAATTGGCGGAGACACTGATACAACTTGTTCTATGACTGGTCAAATAATTGGATCATTGATTGGTGACGAGAACGTGCCTAGCGACTGGATGAACAAGTTCATTGGATTAGGCATTAAAGACTCAATTGATTATCTGGTAGGGAATTGGAAAGAATAAAATCCTAAAACCCTGATTCAGACGACAAGGCTTTTTTTTGCAGGAATGGGGCAGATTGTTGAGATTTGGTGATGTGTTAAGGTGTTCCAATGATATGCACCAGAATAGGTTAGGTGCCACTGGTTGCATTAATACAATAGTTGTGAGCAATTACGAGACATGAAACATATTCTAATTGTACTATTGATAATTAATATTGGTTCTCTTTACGGACAGGTAATCTATAAGAGTTCAGATAAATCCTTTCGGAATAATTATTACATGGTCGTTACAAGAGACAGCGTTGTATTGTACGGCTGGGACATGACTTTAGAAAAAAGCGACACAGTATATTTTAAGGCAAGTGGACATTTAGACAGCGCTCAGCTCATGCCTGATGGAACCTTGCGAAAGGATGCATGGACTTACTTGAAAAAATATAAATTCTCAACTACACCTCCGACTGAAGAAAAGCTGGATTATTTCAAACCATCCAAAGATGACTTACTACCGATTTTCGTTTTATACGTACACATACATTTCAAAGAAATGACTGAAGAAAAAGTAAATGTTCTGATGGTAAAGGACATTTATGGCAATCGGTCTGACGAGTTTACATTTATTAGAATGAAGTAACTTAAGCCAACACGGTGCATATTCAATTTGTCGGGTTCGGTGCCCTCATTAAGTTTCGGTTTCGATATTTATATTTGTCATGTGGTACAGATTTCAACTTGGTCGCCTTGTTGGCCTCACGGCCTTAACGAGGCTCATAATCTTCGTCCTCGTTGGTGTTCTTCACATACGATTAACCTTTCGTTCCCAGCAGTGTCTACGCCTCAGGATACTGCGTGACTCTCCAAATCCCTTCTCGAGACCCTCTCATCCTGCTAATCCTAAAATCCTGTAAATCCTGATTCAGACAAACGAAACGACAACACTTTTTTTTTGCAGGAATGTGGGAGATTGTTGAGATTTGGTAATGCGTTAAGGTGTTCTAATGATATACACCAGAATAGGTTAGGTGCCATTGGTTGCATTAATACAATAGTTGGGCGTAATGAAAGACATCAAATGACTGACGAACAAAAAAAAGAATACTTTGACAAAGTGGATAAGAACATTAAAGAGTCAGGTTATCACTTGACAAATGTTTTTGCTTCCAAAGATTCCCCATCATTCTTTTATTCAACTGGAATTTATAAAACATTTGGAATTCCTGAGATATTTATATCATCATTACCTCCGGGACTTTGTAGTGAGTTGGTGAAGAACTATGTTAATACATTCAAGGATAAACAAACAATTCCACTTAATGAAAAACTGGACTATTTGTCCGACAGATTTGCGGTGTACTTGATTGACGTGCCGAAATCAAAACTAACAGACTATGTTCTCACTAGTGTTAGGCTTTATAAAGACGAGGACTATAGATATTTGCAAGTAATCTTTCCCGACACAAGGGGACACTTCCCTAATGACAATGGATACGATTACGATCAGGAGATAATGGGGAAATTTGGTGGTTGAGTTGTACCCCTCATTGATGTTCTTCACCACCACTAACTCCCACCTTCCCGACACACTGCTTGCCAGCCAAACCAAACCCTCCCTAACACCCAACTATTCTGAATTCTATATTCTGACTTCCGGCTTCTTAGTACCCTCTCAAATCTCACATCTCACATCCCACGTCTGGCCCCGCGCCAATATAAAAGAATCCCGGACTTTTTTGTCATGAAATCTCTATACGGTTTTGTAGAGATTTTACGACAAGACTTTTTTTGGAGTAGTGGGAGGGAAGAGCGAGATTTGTTAAGAGTAAAAGAAACTGTCTCCGGATTGTTAAGTTGAATCTAAGGTACACATTATCCTGTAAGCTATGGCTCAAATAAAAAAAGATAACTCAAAAGAGATGACGTCTTTGTTTCCAGATCTTAAGCCAGGGGATAGAATATATAAAGTGATAAAGACATATATATTTCCGGATTTGGAACAAATGGGGTTTAAAATGACAAAGTCTCCTTTGACTATTAATCGTACTATAGGAGATTTTGAACAACAAATTTCTTTTCAAAAAAATAAATGGAACGGAGGTAAAGTAGTTGTAGCGTTTTCTCCAAGCTTTTCTGTAAATCTCACAACTTATGAAAAGTGGCATATCGATAGATACGGGACTATGCCGCTTAATACTACTATTGGTTTTAATAGAGCGGAATATATCCAAAAATGGGGTAAAAAGTATTTTAATGACGGTTGGTACGACTTAGCCAAGATTGACAATACCCAAATAGTAAAAACACTTAAAGCAAATATTTTAAAAAGTGGTTTGCCCTACTTGAATGCCCTATCTGATTTAAAGGGAGCCATCGCCTATACAATGGGGCAAAATAGTTATTATTACAAGACCCCGATGTTGTTTGACTTTGCATTGATGCTTAACGAAAAGCGTCAAGCTGAAGAAATATTAAATTGGTTTAATAACTTTAAAGAAAGCAGCGGAAGGATATTTGGAGAAGACACTCTTAGGGAAGTAGAAATAAGGCAACAGTTATTCAACATCTGGGCGTAATATGCTTCTGGTAGGATTTACAGGATGTCTATAGATGAAATTACCTACAAGATCAATGGCTGCGCCATGAAAGTGCACAACACACTCGGTAACGGCTTTCAAGAAATCATTTACCAGCGTTGCCTTGCTATTGAGTTAGAGAAAGCAGGCTTACAATTTGTGCGAGAAATGGATCAGGATATTTATTACGATGGTATTCTGGTAGGCACCCGCAGAGCAGATTTTGTGGTAGAAAGTAACATCATAGTAGAGTTGAAAGCGCTGATCAGTTTAGAAGAAGTACATCTGGCCCAGGCAAAGAACTACTTGGTGGCTTACGATAAGCCCATTGGGTTGTTAATTAATTTTGGCGCTGCAAGCTTACAAATTAAAAAGATATATAATCCGAAGTACGCATAATCCTGTTAATCCTAAAATCCTGCAAATCCTGATTCAGACAAATGAAACGACAAGACTTTTTTTGGAGTAGTGGGAGGGAGGACCGAGATTTGATAGAACAAAGACCTAGGGGATATAATAAAAATATGCACTAGTTTTGGAGTAAAAGATGCGCATACCTAATGTTGGCCGCAATTGTTATGGAAGAATATTTACAGGCAGATTCAGAAAAAACATACGCAACAATTATTGCAATAGAGGACTATAGGTTTTCTGACAAAAGCATTGGAATTAATCCCGTAAAATTTGCAAGAAATGACGCAACTAAATTTAAAAAACTTTTAAATGAAGAGTTTAATATTCCTGACGAGAATATAACTATTTGGTTGGATAAAGAAGCGACAAAATCAGCACTTGAAAATGAATTGAAGTATCAAGTAAAGCAGTTAACAGAAGATTCAAGATTTATTTTTTACTATGCAGGACACGGATTTTATCAAAACTCACATAACAAAATAACATGTTGGGACACTCATCCGGACAATCTTGATGGAACTTCTGTTTCGTTGAAAGATGTTTTAATCGATCCACTAGAAAATTCATTGTGTGAACAATCTTTGATATTTATAGACAGTTGCTCTACCTATTTAAAAGAGAAAACCCCAGACAGAGATATTATTTCGAATTTAAGCATTAAGGAATTTGATCAATTTGTTAAGACAAAAAAATATCATGGAATCTTTATGTCTTGCTCTCCAGGTGAGAAATCTTATCCAAGTAAGACTCTAAGACATGGAATATGGACATGGCATCTAATAGAAGCCTTAAAGGGGAACATCGAAGATGCAATAGTCAAGGACAAATACATAACTGACAATTCATTAAAAAACTATCTCAGTATAGCAGTACCTAAATATATAACAGAGAAAACTATACATAAAACGACCCAAAAGCCCTTCACGAAAATTCATTCAACTAATGATTTTCTAATTAGAGAATTGCCAGCTAAAAGTGAACCAGTTAGTGTTGATCTGCCAAAAATCAAACTGAAATACAATGAAGCCATGTTAAGAAAGATTACATTTCCTCAAGTTAGTGATGCTTCAGGATTTGCCAAAGGACACTTCATTCCAAGTAAAGTAAATGCATCTAGTAATTCATTTATTCAGCAAGTTTTCGATGCAGATGTTAAAGATGAAATTCAAAATGTTTATGAAAAAACCAAACAAATTTTAGGTCTAAGAAAAAAAGATATCAAAACTGAATCAGAAAGAGGTAGCGGTTCTGTTGAGTGTGAATATTACAGATATTTTATTGATATAGAACAACATGATAAATTTCCATTTAAGGCTAAAGTAACAAGAAGATTAGTAATAAGAGTAGATAGAAGTAGTTTACCTAAAAATTTTGACGATATTTTTCCTAGACAAATTAGCGAAATAGTAATACCGATCGAAGGGGAATTGGATTTTGATTTGATGGTTGAGAAATTTGAAAACTTCGAAGAAGTCGATGGAGGTAGCTTAACGGACAACGAACAAAAAGGACTAATTGAATACCAGACCTCATCTGGACTGTTAATAAAAATTAATTTTAATGATAACGAACTCATAGTTTCGCCAAACAGAGATATGAAGTGTTTGGAATTAATTGATAACACAATTGAAGGGCTGACAAAAATAAGTTTAGATACAGTAAAACTTTTGGGACAGTAGCGGGTAAAAACAGCATCCAACAAAACGTATAAAACATGGCTGGGGTTCACTGTAAATTTGTACCTTAGTTTTTCAAATTACGTTTGTTGTGGTGTGACAGTGACGCGCTTCGAAAGCCCAGCCACGTTTCATACATAAACGTTAAGGCAATGCTAAACGACAACTTAATGAAAACATACGCTGAAAAAAAAGACGAAAATAAAGGGCAAGCTGTAGCGAATAGCTTAGATGCTCAGAAAAGTAATAGCAAACCTACTTTTCAGTTTACGGATAATCGGCCTGAGAGTATTCAATTAAAAAAACTACATCAACATATAGAGAAAAACTTGGTGCAAAGGGTATATACTTGGAATCCATATGATCCAAATAGGCCATACAAGGGCACAACAACACCTCGGTCTCTTCATCCTCCAATTCATCCTGATGGAACTACAGTAAATCCTAATGCCATAAATATGATAGTAAATATTAATCAATACGGAGGTCCAGGTAATTTTCAAATTATCGGGCAGTGGCACGGACTTGATAGACTAGAAGGATGGGCAATGGAAAGAGGAATTAATAATGGAAGAGTATCACATTTTAATATTAGGTCTTTAAGCGGGATCACATATCATGTATACTATAACTTAAAAAGACAACTTGAAATAGTTACATTGGGAAGTGCCCCATCTGGGTTTTAAATTTTTTAACAAAATGTAAATAATGTAAAAGCCCCACCTATGCTTATTCTAAACCACCCCCCTCCATCACAACCCTTCCTATTCACCCACAATCATTAACTTGACCACAACAACTTGATTATATTTATTGGTCAGATGGTATGTTAGATTCAATAATTGGTTCACTGTTTTTTGAGTGGGTGGGTGCTTTTACCCGATGGTCAATCCTATGGGTTGTTAATCGGGTTAAAAGAAAAAAACAACTGACATTCAAAGAAGTGTGGGCTGGGAGAAAAAACACTACTCAAAGTGAAACGTTCATGTATGGTATTTCCAACATCATGCTAGGCACAGTGGTAGTAGTAGCTATTTGCACGATAATTATCTGGCTAGGTTGGTAATCACTCACCACTACTGACTATTTCCCATTAACTATTTCCCATTGACTAGTGACCATTGACTAATGACCATTGACTATTGACCAATGGACTACTGACCAATCCCTATTTCCCCTTCTTCACATACCCCACCGCCTTCCCAACCTCCGGGTTGTCGCGGAGAAATTCGGCTAGCTCCTGCACGGTACTAAACGTGTGACTGCCGCGCGTTACGCGGTCTTCATAATAAAGTGAAATTTCTGCTTTGCGAACGGGTGGGTAAACGGGTACTTGTGCCATACTTGCTGATTAACTTGAGTGTAACAATGATTTCAACATGAGCATGCAATTTACCAAAAGGTTTTGGGCCGTGCTAGGCCCCTTTCTGAGGTGGATCAAACACTGGTCTGCGTCAAATAATTTCCGTCCCCTCCAGTCAGACAACTCCCGTAATCGGTAAGGTGGGTTAAATGATTTCCGGAATATTCACGGGCGGGCCCGTTGCGTCATTGAAGTGTGTAGTTCTTTGTTTATCTTTATTACGGTAGACAGGACGAAGGTTTTAATTTGACCGACTGCCACAAGCCAGCCATTACCAGCAATTTTAAAACAGAAATTAGGTAAATGAAAATATTCATCTCGCATTCATCTAGAAACAAATTTTACGGTGAAAAAATAGTTGACTTGCTTAGAAGTGTTGGAGTAAAAGAAGATGAAATAATCTTTACTAGTAATACTGCATATGGAATTCCTGTTGGACAAAATATATTTAACTGGCTAAAATCTCAAATAACAGAAAAACCATTTGTAATCTATCTTTTATCAGAAGAGTACTATCAAAGTATTGCTTGCTTGAATGAAATGGGTGCTGCCTGGATTATTGAGAACAAGCACGCAGCACTTTTTACACCTAATTTTAGTTTATCAAGTAAAGAGTTTCAAAGTGGTGCATTAGACCCAAGAGAAATAGGGTTTTATATAACTGATGAAGATAGAATATTATCATTTTTGCATTTAATTTCTGAAGACTTTCAAATAACAAAAAGTCACATAATTATCTCTCAAAGTGTGAAAAGGTTTTTAACTGAAATAGGGAATTATAAAACAGAAATTAATAAGTCAACTACAATTGAGATAAATAAAAAACAAGAAGAGCCTATCTTTAAAAAAGAAGTTATTAAATCAGAGCCAACAAAACCTATTTCTGCAAACCAAACAGACTTGTTTTCAAAATTTACCAACTTAGTAATATCACAAAAACTAAAGGATGATGAACTTATTTTATTGCATTACATTATCGAGACTGGAAGGTTCAAATTAATGACTGGATGGCAAGAACAAAATGAAATTGGTCACATTAAGGAATGGGAAGTTATTAATGAAATAGAAGATAAACTGTCTAGAAACTATTCTTCAACACTAAAAAGATTTGAGCTGAGAGGATTTACTGAAGTGTCTTCAGTTACAAGTTCTAATAACCCTAAAGAATTAAAAATAAAGGAAGAGATAAGAAAGCATTTACTTGATTTACCTGATAATGTGATGAGTATAATAAAGGAAAGTGTTAATAAAAGTCATTATGTATATCCCGCCAAAACAAATAATGAAGTTAATGACTTACCATTTTGAAAAAAAATGGTGGTAACAGCGCTTACGGACAAGTTGAGGTTCCATGCTTTTATTACTAAATCCAATTTTTAATGAAGTTAAACGCAAAGAATCCCCGCCCGAACGCAAAGCCCAAAACCATTGAAGACCCCCATTCACCCAAAAACCCTAAAAATATTTAGGCCACCGCCCCAAACCCACCCAAAGCAGTTAGAAGTAGGAGGGTAGCACCCAAAAACATAAATATATTTAGGATTAATGAGAAGAGTTCCCCTTAAAACGCGTTTTTTGCGCCTATAAAGGCAATCATCACACGAAAAGACTAAATATATTTAGGATAATACAAAGACTCTGAAAAGACATTTTCGTGCGGGTACTTTCTCCTAAAAGTCCTAAATATATTTAGGATTGGACCCTAACTAAACGAGATCGACCCGATCCACCAATTAGGGCTGCGTCACCGAACAAGAGGTTGATAAAATAGAAGTAATGCGAACCTGACTTTTAGGAGGGCTGCAGACTTCGCTCACGCCAAAATCAGGAGATTGAGAAACATACCGAAAGTAAAACACCGAATCCGGGGACGATACAATTGGATCCCAAATAGCCGCTAAATAATAAGTTAAATTGATAAATTATTAAACGCACTCGCACGATAATAGTTGAAAGACCTCACACGGCAGCTCAGTTAGGAACCATTAAAAGAACGCCTTCTCGGCCCTTCGCCCACCCAAAAGTAAACAACAGCCCCCTCACAAACCGCTTACGTGGTTCGGCACACGGGTGCAGGCAAAATTCCTAAAAATAATTAGGATGATGTAATCGGGTAGGGATACAGATGCCTTTTTATGGGCGATTAGACGTAATTTCCATAGACTAAATCCTAAATATATTTAGTACTCCGACCATGGTAAGAAGGGCAGTCTGAAAGCTTGAAAAGGCACCGAACCTATTTAAATAAGCAACCGAATCTTTTGAATGAGCACCGGTATCATTTGAATAAGCATTGGAATTATTTGAACAAGCACCGATTCCATTTGAATGAGCACCGAACTCGTTTGACTAAGTTCCGGTATCATTTGATATAGTACCGCAATCTTTTGAACGAGCACCGAAACCTTTTGATTGAGCACTGAATACTTTTGAATAAGCACCGATTCCATTTGAATAAGCACCGAACTCGTTTGAATAAGTACCGCAATCTTTTGAAGAGAGTATGAATTAGATGTTGTAAACAGAATCTAAAACCTGCATCTATATTTAAAAATAATCAAATAGGGTTTAAAATGAACAGGCTGAAAATGAGGTTAACACGCTAATAAACAGATTTTTGCGCCTGAAATTGCGTGAAAAGCGATTGTAAAGTCTTGCGAGGGCATTGTCAACTCTTGCAAGGCCATTGTAACTTCTTGAAAGGCCAATGTCAACTCTTGCAAGGCCAATGTCAACTCTTGAAAGGGTAATGTAAACTCTTGAAAGGGCATTGTAACTTCTTGAAAGGGCATTGTCAACTCTTGCAAGGCCATTATAACTTCTTGAAAGGCCAATGTCAACTCTTGAAAGGACATTGTAAACTCTTGAAAGGGTAATGTCAACTCTTGAAAGGCCAATGTAAACTCCTGTGGAGCCATTGTAACCTCCGGCACAGCCTCCGGAGGTCCTTGTAAAAGTGGTAACAGTCGTATAATCAGTAGATTACATCTAATAAGAGGCCGGAGCTTCGCCTGTGGGTTAGGGGCGGACGCCTGTCGGAACTCCTCCCAAACCGAATTTCGGTATTCAATTCCCATCTCATCCCCATCACCTGTGGTGTGGGACAAGCCCTCCCGTATCTCCACGTCCAGCGTGTCGGGGTGAGGTCAAACCCGCGTGTGTCGCCACTCTGAAATTGGTTGCCGAAGCCCTTGCGGCAAGGATAGAAGTGGAAAGCCCACAGTGGCGGCCTTTTACGCCTGCGAGATCATGGCCGCCACGAGGACTTGTAACGGATAGCCTGTTTGCCGCCCAAAAGAACCAACTTTTAACTTGTCACTTTCCACTTTTAACTTCTCACTTTCAACTTGCAGCCTGCAGCCTGCAGCCAGAAGCCTGCAGCTAATATCCACCAACTTTTAACTCCCCACTTTCAACTTGCAGCCTGTATCCTGCAGCCTGAAGCTAGTTACCATCCACTTTTAACTCTCAACCTTCCACTTTTAACTTCCACCACACAACTTGCAGCCTGTAGCCTGCAGCTTGCAGCTAAGAACCACCAACTTTTCCTTACCTTGCATTACCCTAAACCTATTTTTACATGAAGATAAAAATCACTCTCCTGTGGCTCTTGAGTTATACACTCTGCCAGGCGCAGCTCTCGCCCGCCAAAATCGATAAACTGAAAGCAGAAGTAGCTGCCGAAGTAGAGAAAAATGCCGCCCTCGGTCAGCAAATCAACGACATGCTTTTCAGCTTTGCCGAACTCGGCTTTCAGGAGAAAGAAACCTTTACCTATCTCACCACTTTACTCGAGAAAAACGGCTTCATCGTAGAGAAAGGCATAGCCGGTGTGCCCACCGCATGGATTGCCAAGTGGGGCAACGGCAAACCCGTGATTGCCTTGGGCTCGGATGTGGACTGTATTCCGAAAGCATCGCAGAAACCGGGCGTGGCGTATCATGATCCAATCGTGGAAGGTGCTCCCGGACACGGAGAAGGCCACAACTCAGGTCAGGCGCTCAATATTATTTCCGCACTGGCGCTCAAAAAAATTATGGAGCGCGATAAAATGCCGGGCACCCTCGTATTATGGCCCGGAATTGCCGAAGAGTTGGTGGGCACCAAAGCGTATTATGTGCGGGCCGGTTATTTCAAAGATGTAGACGCGTGCATCTTTACGCACGTGGGCGACAATCTGAAAGTGTCGTATGGCGATAATGGTTACAACGGTCTCGTGTCGGTCAAATTTAACTTCGAAGGTCAGGCTGCGCATGCAGCCGGTGCCCCTTGGCGGGGACGCAGTGCCCTGGATGCCGTAGAGTTGATGAACATCGGCTGGAATTACAGACGTGAACACTTAGAGTTAACGCATCGCTCGCACTATGTCATTCCCGATGGGGGCGATCAACCCAATGTGGTGCCTTCCAAAGCCTCTGTGTGGTATTACTTTCGTGAGCGCACGTACCCTGCCATCAAAGCGTTGTTCGACAAAGGCGTGAAGACAGCCGAAGGTGCCGCGTTGATGACGGATACCAAATTTACCTATGAGATTTTAGGCTCTGCCTGGCCCGGTCACTTCAACAAGCCGATGGCCGAAGTAATGTACAGCAATATTAAGAAGGTAGGGTTGCCAAGCTGGTCGCCCGAAGATCAGTTACTGGCCAAGGCCACACAGTTGGAATTGAAAGCTCCCAAAACAGAAGGACTCGCCACCAAGTTAGACACGATGGGTTTGCCTAGTTCCGTAGGGATGGTGAATGTAATGGGAAGACAAATGATGTCGATGGGAGGTGGATCGGATGATATTGCGGATGTATCGTGGACGGTACCTACGATTGTGTTGAATTACCCTTCGAATATTCCGGGGCTGCCGGGTCATCATTGGTCGAACGCGATTACGATGGCAACGCCCATTGCGCACAAGGGAATTGTGTATGGCGCGAAAGCAGAAGCGATGACGCTGGTGGATTTATTCACGAAGCCGGAGTTGCTGAAGAAGGCGTGGGACTATTACAAAAACGAGCAGACCAAAGAGCAGCAATACACTCCGCTGGTAGGCGAGAAGGACAATCCTGCCATTCAACTGAACACGAAGATCATGCAAGAGTTTGCACCCAAGCTGCAACCGTTCTATTATGATCCGGCCAAATACAAAACGTATCTTGAACAATTGAATATTAAATATCCAACCTTGCGCCCCGATCAGGTAGAGGCCGTGAGTAAGTTAAAGAAGTAGACATGTTTACAGGAATTATTGAGGCGATGGGCGAGGTGGTATCCTTGCAGCAGGAGGGAACGAACACGCGTTTTAATGTGGCTTGCGCGATCAGTCACGAGTTGAAGGTCGATCAGAGCGTATCACACAACGGAGTGTGCCTTACCGTAGAGCGCACAGGCGCAGGGCAACATAGTGTGGTGGCAATCGATGAAACATTATCCAAAACCACCTTACGGGATTGGAAAGTGGGCACGCGTGTCAACATCGAGCGCTGCATGGTGGCCAATGGCCGCTTTGACGGACACATTGTGCAGGGCCATGTAGACCAAACCGGAGTGTGTACACGCATACAAGAAGAAAATGGCAGTTGGCTGTTTGACTTTGAATACGATGCGGGCATCGGAAACGTAACGGTAGAGAAAGGATCCATTGCGGTGAATGGCGTGAGCCTGACGTGCTTCAACTCGAAAGAGAATGGCTTTCGTGTGGCGATCATTCCCTACACGTATGAGCACACCAACTTTCACCAATTGAAGGTAGGCGATGCCGTTAATTTAGAATTCGACATCATCGGCAAGTATGTCAAGCGGTTAGTGGGAAAATGATAGTGCAACACTTGCCTGGTAACTTGCAACCAGTAACCAGCAACTTGCAACGAGTAACCAGTAACAAATAAACTAAAACAAACCCCTATGTTAGACCAATTAATGAAGTTAGTAGAAGAGAATGCAGGCGATGCCATCATCAACAACCCTGCTATTCCAAACCAACACAACAACGCTGCGATCAAAGATGTAGCTTCACAAATCTTTAACGGTTTGCAAAGTCAGGCTTCCGGTGGCAATCTGCAGCAGATCGTCTCCTTATTTCAAAATGGCGGAGGCAGTTCACTCACCAGCAACCCGATGGTGTCCAACATCATTTCGCAGGTAGCCGGAAACTTTGCTTCTAAATTCGGAGTATCTCCTCAAGTAGCACAAGGCATTGCTTCTTCATTATTGCCGACTGTGATGAATCAATTGATCTCCAAAACCAACGACCCCAACGACAGCAGTTTTGACTTGGGTGGCATTTTAAAATCCACTACCGGCAACAGCGGATTGGATGTTGGAAGCATCTTAGGTCAAATGACCGGAGGCGGCAACAACAACCCACTCGGCAACATCGGTGGTATGTTGGGAGGATTGTTTAAGTAAAGTTTAGAACCGTCTCATCACTCTTGTCATGCCGAGGCACGAGGCATCTTTGGTCGTGGTTAAGAACGAGTTGTGAATGCTGTTACGACAGCAGGCAAAGGCATTTCTTAAAATTCCGCTAATACCTTCTCTTGTGGAGAAGGCTAGGATGAGGTATCAAAAAGTATTTTAAGAAATGCCTTTCACCACCCTTGTCGTGCCGAGGTACGAGGCATCTTTGGTAAAAATACGTTTGAAAAGATTCCTCGTTCCTCGCACTGACAGCGTGTAACTTACTCCCCACCACTTGCAGCCCGTAGCCTGCAGCCTGAAGCTTTCAACCTGCCGCTTGCAGCTTTCAACCAACAACTTTCAACTTACTCCCCACCGCTTGCAGCCCGTAACCTGCAGCCTGAAGCTTTAAGTTTGCCGCTTGCAGCTTACGATTCATTCACAAACGCTTCCATCGATTTCACTTTGCGACCGTAAAACCGGTTCACCAGCGGCTTGGTCATGACCATGCAAATAAGCATGTAAACAGTAATCCATATTTTATACGATAGCGTTTGCCGCTCAAACGATTGATCCGTATAAAAAACAATCAACGCCCCGATAATCATCACATAACTGCCCCATTGATAAATCGCCATCGTGATTTTATAGTGAGTCAGAAAAGCCGAAAGGTGCGTCTTCATATCTTTTCCATAGTCCGCTGTTTCCAACAACCGAATCGAACGATACATACGATAGTAAATCGGAATGGCGAAGACAGTAATCACGGCCACGAGCTTGTACAAGAAAAAAGATACACTTTCCTTTGCCCAAAATGCCAGTATCCCGAAAAGAATATACATCAACACACCAATACCCATCTCAATAGAGAAAATTTTCCGGATACCACGCCTCGATTTAGAAATAATCGCTTGAATTTGATCCGCTTCGTTGGCAGGGTTAGCCTGCATATTATTCCAGTCGGGCTTGGCCCACTGTTCTTTCAAATCATCGAGCTCCATAAGCAGAAAGTAGGTTTTTCATTTTTAGTTTAATCCGATTCAGTTTAACCCCCACGTTCGTTTCCGTGAGCCCAGTAATCTCTGATATCTCCTTGTACGGCAGTTCATCTAAGTATAACAACACGATTGATTTGTCAACCGGATCCAATTGATCGATCGCTTGGTAAAGCAGTCGCAAATCATCTTCGTTGGATAACTCTTCCGGTTGGTTTTCTGCAGAATCCAGATCCGATAGTTTGCCAAAGAATTTATCTTTGCGCGTTTGATACAAAGCCGTATTGATGGCCACGCGATATAACCACGTAGAGAATTTCGAGCGACCTTCAAACCGCGGAAAAGATTGCCAGGCGTTCAGCACAATCTCCTGATACAAATCATTGCGATCATCGGCATCCTTTCGATACACCCGACAGATCTTATGAATAATACCGCGGTGCGCGAGAATTTCAGCGGTGAATTTATCTTTCAAATGAATGTGCATACCAAATCAGGTGCAGCAGAACCTGAACAATAAGTGATACGAATGTATAATTCCTTACAGAGGGTAGAAAAATCAAGCGATCTTCACGAAGTATGATCGTACACCACTACCCACGCTCCGTTAACGCGTTTTACCCATAAAGTAAAAATGCCGGTGGGTTGGTCGTTGGCACGCAGCAGCGTGTATCTTCCGGTCACGAGATAATGATCTGTTGATATAAAGTCCACGCGCATAATATCAAAACGCAGTTGACCCATCGTGGCCTTGTCGGGATAACTTTTTTTGTAGCGAACCAAGGTGCTGTCCCAACCGTAAGTAATTTTCGATCCGATGAATAGGAGAGAATCCGATTTCCAGTAACCTTCCATAAAGGCATCAATGTTACCCTCGTTCCACGCGTTGACTTGTTTTTCTAACACGGCTTTAATAGCAGTGATATCTGCTGCAGCCGACCGACCTTCCGTGCGCGGAGGTTGACAGCTGATGATCAAACCAATACAAGCGAGGAGTGCAAAGCGAAAAATCATGGCATTTGGCGTTTAGGGTATGCATTAAACCAAATCAAATTTGCACATTTGCAGACTATAAAAGCCATTTCCATGCAAAAAATTAAGTGGTCTGTCGTTCAGCCGCACGTCATTGCCGTATTGGTGTTTCTTCTGGTTACCGTCTTTTTCTTCAGCCCGGTGTTTTTTGATAATAAGTCAATCAGCCAGCCGGATATTCAGCAGTTTCAGGGTGCCAGCAAGTCGCTGAGTGATTACCGCGAGGCAACCGGTGAAGAAGGTTTGTGGGCGACTAATATGTTTAGTGGCATGCCGGCTTATCTGGTCAGTTTGAAATGGAGCGATGGGCCTGTGGTGTGGACCAAGAAGATCATGAGTTTATTCTTGCCGCATCCGATCAATAATATTTTGGCAGCTTTTATCTGCTACTACATTCTGTTGTTAGCATTTCGGGTGCGCCCGTATCTGGCCATTGCAGGGGCACTGGCTTTTGGGTTGTCTTCGTATGTCATCATCGGTTTATCGGCTGGTCATAATTCACGCATTGGTGCGATTGCATTCATGCCGTTTGTCATTGCCGGAATTCACGTAGCATTTTCGGGCAAGCGTTTATTGGGTTTCGGAATGACCGCATTGGCGTTGGCACTTCACTTACGTGAGAATCACATGCAGATTACCTATTACACGGTGTTGATTGTAGGTGTGTATGGATTAGTACAACTCATTCACCATTTTCAAACCAAACAGTTGGGCGATTTTGTGAAGACGATTGGCGCGTTGATACCGGCAGTGGTGTTGGCAGCAGGCACGTTCTTCGGACAATTCTGGGCGATTACCGAATATACCAACTACTCCATTCGTGGAAAGTCGGAGTTAGTGAAACCGGCTTCGCAAGGAGAGGCAGGTGATGCCAACGGCTTGTCAAAGCAATATGCGTTTGCGTATAAATACGGTGTGTGGGAATCCATGGCGTTGATGATCCCCGATTTTTACGGTGGCACCAGCACGAAATCGTTCGTGCAAGATCAGAATAGCGCTACGTATAAAGCACTGGTCAATTCAGGAGATAATGAAATGGCCAATCAACTGGCGAATTATACAGCGGCTTATTGGGGACCGCAAGGTTCTACCATTGGTTCGTATTACGCAGGAGCGATTGTGATCTTTTTATTTGTGATCGGCATTTTGTTTGCGGAGCGAAAATATGTGTGGTGGCTGGTGCCCATCGGGGCATTGGGTTTAATGCTGAGTTGGGGCGATAGCTTTGCTTCGTTCAACTATTTTATGTTCGATTACTTTCCGGGTTACAATAAATTTCGTTCGGTTAGTTTTGCGTTGGTAATGATTTTGTTTGCCATGCCGTTGTTAGGCATGATGGGAGTGGAGCGATTGCTCACCATCGGCATTACAAAAGAAACGAAAAAGAAAATTCTGATTGCCTTCGGAGCGACAGGCGGATTGTGTTTGGTGTTGATTGCGTTTGCCGGAATGGGAAGTTTTGTGAATGAGGGCGAAGGAAAACAGTTACCCGCTTGGTTTGTGAAGGCGTTGAGTGAAGACCGCAGGAGTTTGTTACGTGCCGATGCGTGGCGTGCATTTGCATTTATTCTACCGGTGTTTTTGTTGTTGTATTTCAACTTTGAAAAGAAAGTATCCGCTTGGGGTTTCTATGCCATCATCATCTTTTTAGTAGCGATTGATTTATCGGTTGTCGACAGACGTTATTTTACGAAAGACAATTTTCAGCGCAAGCGTGATAATTCATTTGTCGCCAACAACGCAGCTGACGAACGCATCTTACAAGACAAATCCTACTATCGCGTTTACAACTTACAGGGCGCGATGTCCGAAGCCCGCACTTCCTATGCCCATCATTCATTGGGTGGTTATCATGGTGCCAAGTTGAGACGCTATCAGGATCTGTACGACTCTTGCTTGTTGAAAGAAACACAACAATTGTATTCCGATGCCCAGAAAGGCAGTTTGGATTTTACCAAATACGGAGTAATGAACATGTTAAACACCAAGTACGTGGTGTATGGCCCCGAAGCCGCCAATGTCATTCCCAATCCCAATGCGAATGGACCGGCTTGGTTTGTCAAAGAAGTGGTTGCCGTCAATTCACCTACCGAAGAGTTGAAGAAAACAGAAACAATCAATACCAAACAAACCGCAGTCATCGATCAATCGAAGTTTGCGGCTAATTTATATGGAGGTATTGGTTACGATAGTTTGAGTAGCATCCGCGTAGCAGAGATGAAGCCGTCTTACCTAAAATATGAAACCGAAAGTGCTGCCGATGGCCTCGCAGTATTTTCAGAAATCTATTACCCGAAAGGGTGGAGCGCTTTCATTGATGGCAAAGAGACTCCTTTACTGCGCGCTAACTATGTGTTACGTGCATTAAAAATACCGCAAGGAAAGCATGTAGTCGAATTTAAGTTTGAACCCAAGCCTTATTTGATTGGGAACAAAGTAACATTGGCTTCGAGTTGGCTGGTGGTAGTTTTGTTTATAGGATGTTTGGGATTGTTTACCAGAGAGAATACGAAAACAGAGAAAGAGTAAATTTTAATTATGCGTTTTATTAAAATTGTAACGGTTGGTTTGTTGTTGTCCCTCGCGACAACAAGTGTAGCACAAGATTCTTTAGCGACCATTGTGTTTTTTCGCCAAGGGCGATTAATTGGAACGAAGCCCTACCAGGTTTTGCATCAGGAGAAAGTAATTGGTTTGATCTCTCCGGATACGTATTTTTTATTTCCATGCAAACCCGGCCCGGTTACGTTCAAAGCCATCACGGTGTCTGAAGCTACTTTTAAAATGCAGGTGGAAGCTGGTAAAACCTACTTTGTAGAATGCGGTGTCGGACGAGGTTTAATGGATGGCATAGCCACTTTCCGGCAGGTAACAGCTGTGGAGGCACAACTCAAATTGTCAAAGTTTGATAAGAAGGTATCATTTCTGCTGGCGGATGCGCAGGAGCTGAGTGATGCTAAGAAAGATACCATTGAAGCCCTTCGAAAGATGTTTCTTGTCAAAAAGAGATCAGGGAGAATCCTTGTTATTGTATTCGGTTCAATGGCCTTGTATTCAATTACCAAGATAACTTCAACATTTGATCCGAATGCAACCCCACCATCTATTTTTGCGATGGCAGGTGGCGGTGCAGTAGTAACAGCAGCAGGGTATTATAAATTAGCAAAATATAATGATAGGCAGTTAACGAAATTGATTGATAGATATACGAAGGGAGAAAGTCTCCCGGCAGATATCAAACAAAGACTGAAACCGAGATTCTTTGTGAAGAAACCCTGATTTGTTCAATTTCCTTTTTCATTACTCATCCTTCAACACCTCTACCGGATTGAGTAAAGCTGCTTTCATAGAGTGATAACTGGTGATGGCTAACGCGGTTAATAAGGTTCCCACACCCGCACCGATATAAATGAAAGGCGATGGTGTAATGTGGTATTCAAAACCTTTTAGCCATTGTGTCATCAGCCAATAGGAGAGTGGTGCTCCGATCACAAAGGCAATGATAATCAGCACGGTGTAACTCTTCGAAATCAACAACAGAATATCCGCCACCGAGGCCCCTGAAACTTTACGAATGCCAATTTCCTTGGTCTTTTGTTCCAAAGCGTAAACAATCATTCCTAATAAGCCGAGGGAGGCAATGAGAATGCACAAGCTGGCCATAGCTGTCAGTGTCTTCGCAAAGTTTGCCTCGCCTTTAAACGTGTTGGCAAATGCCTGGTCCACAAACGTGTATTCAAACGGAAAATCACCGGCTTTCTTTTTGTACAAACCTTCTAATTGCGTGATGGTATTCTCCCAGCCTTGAGCAGTTTTCCCATCGATACGTGCCACTAAGTATTGCTTCGTGCCACCGCCAAACAGTTGATCATTCTTCAAATGAAAGATAGCCATGGGCTCAATTGGATTTCCGAGTGTCCAGTAGTTGTAATCTTTCACTACGCCAATTACTTCAAAGAAGATATCGGAGCCTGGAAGTTGGATCTTTTTGCCAATGACACTCTCATCCAATGCCCAACCGATTTGCGCCACGGCTGTCTCATTTAAAATCACGCGACTGGCATCGGCCGGTGTTTCTTTACTGAAGTTGCGGCCAAAAGCTAACGTTACTTTCAAGGTAGGAATGTAATTTTCATCGGCAGAAGTAAAGTTCAAAGGAAAAGTGCGGTCGCCCATACCTTCTGCTGTGAACTTATCACCACCCCATACATTCGGGGGCACGGAAGTACTCATGGAAGCACTGACAATGCCGGGGATATTCTCTGCTGCGGCCACCATGTCTTGGGCATCGGCAATACGTTCACCATGACTTAACACCAACAGGTTTTCACGATCGAAGCCTAAATCTTTTTCCGCAACAAACGACAATTGTTGAAACACCACCGCGGTGCAACTGATCAATGCAATGGAGATCGTAAATTGAAACACGACTAATGCATTGCGGAACGTTTTACCTTCCGTGCCGGTGTTCAACTTTCCTTTCATCGCCTGAATAGGATTGAAAGCGCTTAAGAAAATAGCCGGATAGCTGCCGGAGATCAAACTCATCGCGAAAAGCAAAACACCGAATGCGATGAGTAGATTCGGATTGTTCCATAAGCTAAAATGCAATTCGCGGCCCACTAATAAATTAAACGCTGGCATTAATGCTTGTATCAGCGCCAGTGAAATGGCAAACGCCATCACACAAAAGATAAACGCTTCCATAAAGTAACCCGCACTCAACGAAGTGCGACTCAACCCTAGAATTTTTCGCACGCTAACTTCTTTCATCCGCTTGGTAAATTGTGCCGTAGAAAGATTCATGAAGTTGACACATGAGAGCAGGATGATAAAGATTGCCGCACCCACCAGCGAATACATGATCACAATATTCCCGTCATTGGGAAGTCGGTTGTAGATTACTTTCGAAGGCAAATGAATTCCCGTAAGGGGTTGTAAAAACAGTTCCCACTTCTTACCCGACTTCACATAATCGGCATACGACATATTCATCACGCGCTGCAAGGTAGCTTCCGCATGTTTGGGCGGAATGGCTTTTAACTTTTCACGTACCTGTGCCACCGATGCAGAAGGATCCAGTAATACATACGTTTCCAACTGTGTCCACACCCAACTCCAGTATAGTTTTTTGATCACCGGATAACTGGTCATTGATACCAACATCTCAAATTGCAAATACGTGTTGCTGGGAAGATCTTTCACCACTCCGGTTACTTCAAACGTCTGTTGTTGTGCTCCGGTGCCTAATTGCACTTGCTTGCCCATCGGGTCTTCATTGCCAAAATACTTTTTAGTTGTTTTTTCAGTCATGACAATTGTATTTGCCTGGCGCAATGCGGACGCAGGATCTCCTTTTACCAAAGGAAAGTTGAAGAGCTGAAAGAAGTTGGAATCAGCCGCGAGGATGTTCGTCTGATCGAAAGTAACTACCTGTTTTTTTGAATTAGTATACGAGATCAGATAATCACCCGGTGTATGAATACTGGAAATCAATTTCACCTCCGGCAATTCTTCCTTCACCGCATATGCTACACCCGGACCCGTAGAGGCAAATTCATGATCATTGTTCTCGCCCCAGATGAAAGTCTGATTCACACGATAGATGTTTTCCGCATCGTGATGAAAAGTATCATAGCTAAACTCATGCTGGGCATATTGAAAGATGAGCAATGCACTGGTGATGCCGGCTGTAAGTCCTAATAGGTTAATGAGTGAAAATAGTTTCTGGCGCTGGATGCTTCGGAAGAAGTGAATGATGTAATGCTGGAGCATTGGGTGTAGGGTTTTGCTTATAATGGCAAACCATATACCAGAAGATAAACCGCGATTTTAGGTTGTAAAAGATGGTTGTCAGAAGTTGGGCTGTTCACATTTTACCCTTGGGTGTCCGAATTCGGAGCTTGAAGAGGAGCGTTAGGCCGAGGTTTTGAGTCAGGGCGTATGATAAAGACCTAATGACTGTTTGGCGGACGAAGCACGAGATGAAATCGAGTAATAGCGGCTTGGATGATATGAACAATTTAGGCGGCACCTTTTGCTTTCAAAGTTGGGTATGTTATACTTGTAAGATGTCTGCTATTGTAAGTAAGGTTGTTAATACTTTTCGTCAAAAGTTTCCCAGTACTCCGCTTGTTATCAAGGCTCCCGGCCGAATCAATCTGATTGGTGAGCATACCGATTATAATGAGGGCTTCGTCTTACCCGCTGCCATTAACCATGCGATTTATTTCGCGATGGCACCCAGCCAAACCGAACGTTGTAATGTCTACTCGTTGGACATGGATGAAGGGGTGTCGTTTTCTATTCACGATCTGAATCCCGGTGAAACGTGGGTCAATTACCTGATGGGGGTAATCGATGGATTTGAACGAGCAGGTATTCCCATTCGTGGTGTTGATTGTGTTTTTGGTGGCGATATTCCGGCCGGTGCGGGATTGTCTTCTTCGGCTGCTCTTTGCAATGGATTTGGAATGGGGTTGAATGAACTGTTTCAGGCCAATCTCAGCCGTTTACAGTTGGCGAAAATCTCACAGTATGCCGAGCATGAGTTTGTAGGCTTGCAGTGCGGCATCATGGATCAGTATTCCAGTCTGATGGGTGAAAAAGACTCCGCTTTGCTGTTAGATTGTCGTGCTTTAAAGCATGAGGTGATCCCGGTTCATTTAGGAGACTATTCACTATTGCTCATCGATACGAAAGTGAAACATACGCTGGCTTCTTCGGCTTACAATGATCGCAGAAAGTCGTGCGAGCAAGGAGTTGCAGTGATTCATCAGCAACAGCCGGAAGTACAGTCGCTGCGCGATGTGAGCCGCGCCATGCTGTATGAATTTCAGGATCGGCTCGGTGAAGATGTTTTTATCAAATGTCTTTATGTGGTGGAAGAGATTAGCCGTACGCAGCGCGCAGCCATCTTCCTCCGAAAGGGAGAGTTGATCGAGTTTGGAAAGCTGATGTATGAAACCCACTGGGGACTCAGTCAGGCGTATGAAGTCAGTTGCGATGAATCGGATTTTCTGGTTTCGCTGGCCGAAGAAGAGAAAGATGCCGTGGCAGGTGCCCGTATGATGGGCGGTGGCTTTGGCGGATGCACGCTTAACCTCATCAAAACCGAAAAGATCAAAAGCTTCCGCGAAAAAGTATTACACCAATATGTTGCTACTTTCGAAAAAGAACCTGATTTTTATTTAGTAAACCTAACGCAGGGTGTGTCAATCATACCCGCAACCTAAACTAACATGCAAAAGTTACAGATATCAGATTACATCGTCTTTCTTGTTTACTTCTTAATTGTTTCACTGTATGGCTATTGGATTTACACCCGCAAAAAGCGCAGTGAGATTGATTCGAAAGATTTCTTCTTAGCCGAAGGTTCGCTGACATGGTGGGCTATCGGTGCATCGCTGATCGCTTCAAACATTTCGGCCGAGCAATTCATCGGCATGTCGGGTTCCGGTTTTGCGATGGGACTTGCCATTGCCTCATACGAGTGGATGGCTGCCGTTACTTTAATTGTAGTAGCTGCGTTCTTCCTGCCGATCTATCTCAAGAACAAGATTTATACGATGCCGCAGTTTTTGTCCCAGCGATACAGTCCGCTGGTGGCTACCATCATGGCGGTGTTTTGGTTGTTGGTGTATATTTTCGTGAACCTCACTTCCATTCTTTATTTAGGCGCGTTGGCTGTGGAGACCATTACGGGTTTAAGTTTCACTGTATGCGTGATTGGACTCTCCATCTTTGCCGTGTTTATCACCCTTGGCGGGATGAAGGTGATCGGATATACCGATGTCATTCAAGTAGTTGTATTGGTTCTGGGTGGCTTGGCAACTACGTACCTGGCGCTCGAGTTGGTAGCCGATAAGATCAGTGGTGGTGGCGTGTGGGATGCATTGGTATTCGTCAAGAATAATGCATCTGATCACTTCCACATGATTCTCAATCAAGGGGATATGATGATTCCCGATGGAAAAGGCGGAACCGAAGACGCGTATCAGAAATTACCCGGATTAGCCGTGATTATCGGAGCGATGTGGATTGCCAACCTCGGCTATTGGGGTTGTAACCAATACATTACGCAGCGTGCCTTGGGTGCCGATTTACCAACTGCACGTAAAGGTTTGCTCTTTGCGGCATTCTTAAAGTTATTGATGCCGGTGATCGTAGTGTTGCCCGGTATTGCAGCATTTGTATTGTATAAGAATGGATTCTTCCAATCGGAGATGTTGGATCCAACTACACAGGTAATCAAGTCTGACCGTGCGTATCCTGTCTTATTAAACCTGCTGCCTGCTGGCCTAAAAGGCTTATCGTTCGCAGCATTAACGGCAGCTATTGTAGCTTCACTGGCAGGTAAAGCCAACAGTATATCCACGATCTTTACATTAGATATCTATCAGAAGTTTTTCAAGAAAGAAGCATCTGAGCATAATCTCGTGAACGTGGGCAAGTTCGCAATTGTAGCAGCTATGATCATCGCGATTATCATGGCTCCGCAATTAAGCCGATTCGATCAGGCGTTTCAATTCATTCAAGAGTTCAGCGGATTGATTTCACCCGGAGTGGTAGCGATCTTCTTGTTGGGTATGTTCTGGAAGCGCGCCAACGGTATGGCCGCATTGGTGGCAGCTATTGCCACGTTACCACTCGGTATTGGTATCAATGAATATTATCCGGAGATTCCATTCCTCAACCGCATGGGTATTGTGTTTTTGATTTTAGTGGGCTTGATGGTAGTGGTGAGTTTGATTTCTCCTTACAAGGAAAAGAAAGACGGCATCATCGTTACCCGCGATATGTTTAAGATCGAGCGTCCGTTTGCCATTGGTGCTCTGTTGCTGATGGGCATCATCTCGGCATTGTACATCGCATTCTGGTAAGTCGTACATGAGTGCCACGGTTGTTACGAAAGAGGAAAAACGTAAACTCTGGACGGTCATTGCGGCCTCATCGGTAGGCACGTTGATCGAATGGTATGACTTCTTCATCTTCGGAAGCTTGGCAACCATTTTATCCGAACAGTTTTTTCCGAAGACCAATCCTACGGCTGCGTTTCTTTCTACACTCGCCACGTTTGCTGCGGGCTTTGTCGTTCGTCCATTCGGAGCACTGGTGTTTGGCCGGCTCGGTGATAAGGTAGGGCGTAAGTACACCTTCTTAGTAACATTGGTGCTGATGGGTGGCTCTACGTTTGCCATTGGTCTCGTGCCGGGTTATGAAAGCATTGGCTTGTTTGCTCCATTATTGGTTTTGATTTTACGCTTGTTGCAAGGGTTGGCCCTTGGCGGGGAATATGGAGGCGCTGCAACCTATGTAGCGGAGCATGCTCCTGCCGACCGCAGAGGATTTTATACCAGCTTCATTCAGATCACGGCTACGTTAGGATTGTTTGTTTCGCTGGGAGTTATTCTGGCCGTAAGGCAGTCGGTGGGAGTGGATGCCTTTGCCAGTTGGGGATGGCGCGTGCCATTCTTGTTGTCTGCATTACTGGTAGGGATCTCCATCTACATTCGCATGCGCATGAGCGAGTCTCCGCTTTTCGCGAAGATCAAAGCCGAAGGCAAAACATCGGTCAATCCCATCAAAGAGAGTTTTGGAAAAAAAGAAAACCTGAAGTTGGTATTGATTGCGTTGTTTGGTGCCACAGCAGGGCAGGGGGTAGTGTGGTACACAGGTCAGTTTTATGCACTCTCGTTTTTGCAGAAGACGTGTCAGTTAGAATACGTGCAGTCCAATTACATCATGGCGATTGCGCTGGTGTTGGGTACGCCCTTATTTATCGTATTTGGAGCGTGGTCGGATAAGGTGGGTCGAAAATTCATTATGCTCACGGGCATGTTGCTGGCGGTGTTGCTCTACCAACCTATTTATCAAAAGATGTATGCGCTCACCAACGTAACTACGAAAACAGAAATCACTGCGCAAGCGCAAATCGAGCGGAGTATGTCGAGAGAAGGCAGCGATACGTTGCGGACGGTTAAGAACACGCACTTCTTTACGGATCAAACGCAAAGTATTGCGGTAGAGAAAACAAAGAATAATAAAGTCATTTCCTCGAAAACCGAAGTAGTTCTGAGTGGCACTAACTATGGTTGGATGATTGGCTTGGTATTTATTCAAATTGTATTGGTAACAATGGTCTACGGACCGATCGCGGCCTTTCTGGTCGAATTGTTTCCCACACGCATTCGCTATACATCCATGTCATTGCCTTACCATATCGGCAATGGAATTTTCGGTGGACTGACACCCTTCATTGCAACTGCATTGTACGAGTATAGCAAATCACCATCCAGCCCGGCAGGCGATCCATTTGCCGGTTTGTGGTATCCGATTATAGTGGCAGCCGTTTGTTTCGTGATCGGTATGATCTTTCTAAGCAACAAAAAGAAAGCGGAGGTGGATTAGGAGGCGGTTATTGACTAATGACCAATGACTGCGGTCTAATTACCCCTTCCTTACAAAAATTGATTTCAGCGCCATCGCACCGAAGCCATCTACTTTACAATCAATGTTGTGATCACCCGAAGTGAGTTTGATGTTCTTTACTTTCGTGCCGGCCTTAATAGCTTTGCTGGCACCCTTCACCGGTAGATCTTTGATTAAGATCACCGTGTCTCCATCTTGTAACACAGCACCATTGGAATCTTTTACAATCAATGCATCGCTCACCGTTTCAATGGGGGCAGACACTTCATTGGGATTCCATTCATGTCCACATTCGGGGCACATCATGGAAGAACCGGTAGGATAACCAAAAGGCGATTGGCAATTGGGGCAGGTAGTAGATTCAGGCATCCCGCAAAGGTAAGCAATTGATACGGCCTAAATACACACCCGATTTTGATAACTTCACATTAAACGATTCCGCATAAGGAGAGTCTAACAGTAAATGGTCAACCTACAAAATCACTTTCAACGCAGAATGGGCTTCGGCTTACGCTTGTTAAACTCTACAGGTACAACGGTTTTTGTGGAGAAAATGCTTGAGCAAACAACCGGGCTTGAACCGCTCACAGTCATTTCAAGGCCCGTCCTCGATTCGATTGTGAAATTAAAAAAAAACGCTCAGACAAGTAAAGAACAATCCATCCAACTCAATCTCGCCTGGTGTAAGCAAATGACACAACCGGAAGTAGCTCTTCGGGAGAAGCTCACTTTCTTTTGGCACGATCATTTTGCATGTCGTGCACGCATCCCTTGGTTGGCGCAACAACAAAACAACAGCATTCGCACCCATGTGCTGGGTTCATTTGCTGATTTGCTCATGGCCGTTTCTAAAGATCCCGCTATGATTCAGTTTCTGAATAATCAGCAAAATAAGAAGTCGAGCCCCAACGAAAACTTTGCGCGCGAGGTAATGGAGCTCTTCACGTTGGGCCGTGGAAATTATAGTGAAGAAGATGTGAAAGAAGCTGCCCGTGCGTTTACCGGTTGGGCGTTTGATCCGCGCACGGGTAAATTTTTGTTTCGCCCGCAAGTGCATGACGATGGCTTAAAATCATTTCGCGGAAGCAAAGGAAATTTAACCGGAGAGGATATCATCGAGCAGCTGTTGAACGACCGGCAAACGGCTCGCTTCATCACCGAAAAAGTGTGGGCTTATTTTGTGAGTAATGAAGTGCGCGATGAAGAAATCATGCGCACGTTAGCTGAACAGTTTTATCAATCCAATTATAATATTCAGCAACTCATTCAATCCATCGCTTTGTCGGATTGGTTTTATGAAGCCCGCTTTGTGGGAAATCGCATCAAGAGCCCGATTGAACTGATTATCGGATTGCAGTTGCAAACGCAAGGCTCTTTTGTCATGCCGGCCACCGTTGCCTTTCTGCAACGTGCGATGGGGCAGATCCTTTTCTTTCCTCCCAACGTAGGCGGCTGGCCACAAGGCCGTGAGTGGATCGACAGCTCCAGTCTTACCTTCCGGCTCTCGTTGCCCGGCATTTTGCTGCGAGGCGATAGCACGGACTTTCAATCGAAAGATGATGGCGATGTGAATAACCTGACCAACAACTACGGACAAGCCCGATTTGCTTTTCAGGTAGACTGGGCGAAGATTGCACAGCCATTCACCGCGAATCAATCGGCAACCACCTTGCAACGCATCGAAGACTTTTTATTGGCACAACCTACCACACAGGCGAACCGCGCGCTGATCGAAAAGTATACATCTACCGCTGCCAACGATTTGGAATTTGTGCAGCGCGCTTACATTGGTTATATGTCTTTACCCGAATATCAACTTTGCTAAAATGGCGATGCACAACCGAAGAGTGTTTTTGAAGAAATCCATGTTGGCAACAGCCGGCACCATGTTGATACCCAGCTTCCTGAAAGCGATGGAACACGCGTCCATTCCCGGATTTAAAAAGCTCGTGGTGCTGCAGCTTTCCGGAGGCAATGACGGATTGAATACCATCGTGCCTTATCGGAATGATGTATACTATCAACTTCGCCCACAACTTGCCGTACCACGCAAGCAGGTCATCGAAGTGGCCGATGAGTTGGGGTTTCATCCTTCGCTTGCTCCGTTGCGTTCGCTGTATGATCAGGGATATTTGACCATCATCAACAACGTAGGCTATCCCAACCCGGATCGTTCTCACTTTCGATCTATGGATATCTGGAACACCGGCAGCAGTGCCACTGAATATTTACGCACCGGATGGCTCGGGCGCTACCTGGATGCGAGTTGCACCGGAAACGGAGGCGCACATCATGCCATTGAAATTGATGATGTGTTGAGTTTGGCGCTCAAAGGCGAACATTACAAAGGGATGGCGATGCGCAACCCCAAACGTCTATACGAAGCACTGCATGGGAATCTGTTTCAAAAATTAAGTGAGGCAGACGGTGCCACGCACGATGAACCGAATGTGGCTTACCTCTACAAAACGCTGGCCGAAAGCGTGTCTTCCAGTGATTACATTTATTCGAAAAGCAAAGTAGCCCATGCGGGAATTACCTATCCAACCACTCCTTTTGCAGGTCAACTCAAGACGATTGCACAATTGATTCGAAGTGGAGTAGACACGCGTGTGTATTATGCTTCGCTCGCAGGATTTGACACGCATGTGCGGCAAGCACCCGCGCATGAACAATTGTTAAAAGTGTATGCCGAAGCGGTGAAAGCATTTACAGATGATCTGCAACAACAAGGAGCATTGGATGATGTGTTGATCATGACTTTCTCGGAGTTTGGCAGGAGAGTAGCACAGAATGCCGGAGGTGGCACCGACCATGGCACCGCCAATAATCTTTTTCTGATCAGCAAGTCGTTGAAGAAGAAAGGATTCTTTAACGAGACTCCCAATTTACAACAACTCGATGAAGGCGATCTGATTCATTCGATCGATTTCAGAAGAATCTATGCCACCGTTATTGACCAATGGTTGCAAAGCGATAGTGCTTCCATACTCGGGCAAAAATTTGATCACGTTCGATTTTTGTAGAAGGATAGTAGCGCAGCAGAATTTCTAACTCGAAGTATCGGAATGCGATGGTAACGTAATCTCAAACTGCGATCCAAGACCATAATCTGATCTAAGCAGAATACGGCCACCTAGTTTTTTAACGGTTTCTTTCACAATAAATAATCCCAAGCCCGATCCTTTCGATCGGTCGCTGGCCCGGTAGTACATATCAAAAATCCGTTGCTGATGATGTGGTTCAATGCCGATGCCATTGTCGGTAATGAAGAGTTTACAAATACTATCTGTATGCGTGGCGCTCACCCACACCGAGGGTTGATCTTTGGTTACATCTGCATATTTGATAGCGTTCCCTACCAGATTGTGTAAAATTACTTTCATCCGATCCGGATCAGAGTTTAGTATCAAATCTTGGGCAATTTCATTCTTCATGTGAATGTGAATTGCCTCGGGCCAAAAGGCCAACTCCTCAAACACCTCATTCACTAATCGATGTAAATTCAACGCTTCGTGTTTGAGCGGGTGGTGTGTGTTGCGTGAGAATTCTACCAAACTGTTGATCACGTGCTCCAATTTAGTAATGCTTCGCTCCATGTAATCGTGGTAGATGTCGAGCTGACTTTTATCGGTTTCCTTGCGGGAGATATTGATTAATCCCAACACCGATTTTAACGGAGCACTCAAGTCGTGCGAGGCACTGTAAACAAAACGATCCAACTCTGCTACCACCGTATCTAATTCCTGAATGGTTGCTTCCAGTTTGAGCGTACGCTGATGCACCAACTCCTCCAGTTGATCATTCATTCCTTTTAACCGGGCATGTGCTTCTTCCAAGTTTTTACGATGCTCTTGAATCAATTCGTTTTGCGAAGTCAACTCTTCGTTTTGCGCCAGAATCTCATTATCGCGCAGAGCTATTTCATCGCGTTGCTTTTTAAGTGTAGCGTTTTGCTGACTGATCATCTCCACGCGCGATACAAGTTCCTGATTTTTGCTTTTGATCTCTTGTGTGGCGATAGCTACCTGCTGCTGCAACGCCACACGTTGCCGGTTCAGATAGCGTGTGCGAAGGAGTATGAAAAAGTAAATTCCCATCAGGATTATGGCCAACACGGAGAATTTAAAATAAAGTGTTTCCCACCAGGCCGGTTGAATCTGTATATTCAGCGACAACGTGTGATCCATGTATTGTCCTAGGTTGTTGGTCGCTTTTACACGCAACACATAATCGCCCGGAGGCAATGCAGTGAAAGTAATTTTGCGATCTAAACCAATATCAATCCACTGATCGTTAAAATTCTCAAGCCGATAGCTGTAACGTGTAGTAGGAGTGGGCTCAATCAAAATAGCTGCAAATGCGATGCTGAAAGAGTTCTCTGTATGCCGCAAGGTGACTTGATTGGTTACAGTGATGTTTCGTTTCAAAGGCGATGCCTCACCAATGACTACCTCTTTGTTGTTGATTCGCAGTTCTGTAAACGCCAGTGGTGGATTGTAAACATCTATCCGAATGGTTTCCGGTTGATAAGTAACTAACCCTTTCAGATTACCAAAAAGCATCCAACCGTTTTTAGAGTAACGTAACGCGCAGTTGTTAAATTGATTTCGGGGTAACCCATCGGAAGAATAAAAGTTTTGAATGCGCTTCGAGGGAAGATGAATGGACGAAATGCCCTTGTTGGTACTGATCCATATTTTATCAGCTCCAGGTTCTTCCAACGCAGCCATGACGGTGTTGGTAGGTAGTCCACTCTCTTGATCATAGATTTTAAGCTGATTTGTTTTTGGATTGAATTGTATGATGCCTTGCGCATTGGTACACAACCATAAATTGCCCTGACTATCTTCCAGAATAGAGGCAATGGTAATTGATCCATTCAATGCTCCGTTTTGAATGACCGAATAAGTTCCTGTTTTAGAGTCTATCATAGATAAACCACCACCATCGCGCGCCACCCACACACGTCCGCTTTTATCAAGATGCACATCGTTTACCTTATTAATCTCCGGATTCAAATTTCCAAAAGCATGCAGGTATTGCTGATATGTATCTTCTTGTGGATTATAATGAAGTACACCAAATCCAAAAGTGCCAATCCATAAATTATCCAGCGAATCCGTTTCTATAGTTAAAATCTCCTTGACAGGAAGTTCGGTTCCATGCATGGCTACCATTTCCACATGTAATGCCTGTTTTGTGGCAACATTTACTTTAAACAACCCATCGCCCCAGGTGCCAACCCAAATATTTCCTTTTCCATCAGCACGCATACATTTTATTTTTTCTGCTTGACGCCCTTGATGGATCAGAGGAATTTTTTGAAACAAAGGAACTTTTGTTGAATGATTTAAAAATGACTCAGTATAGTTCAGGCCACCTCCATCGGTACCAACCCATACCGTACCGTTTTGATCTTCTTCCAACGCAAATATGTTGTTGTGAGTCAGCCCGGAAGGATTACCGATAACAGATTTGTAAACATTGAACTTTTGTGCATTTTGATCGTAGACGTTAACTCCACCAAAATACGTAGCTGCCCATACGCTGTTTTGTTTGTCGACATACAAGCATTTGATCGAATTAGAAAGCAGGCTTTCATTGTCATACTCGTTGTGTTGCAATCGCACAAACGGTTGATCAGTAAACGGGTCGGCATTCTTTTCGAGTATATTAATACCATTTTCTGTTCCGATCCAAATCGTGCCATCGTTAGATTCTTTCACAGAATAGATCTGATTGCTGATGAGTTCACCGGAATTTTCACCGGCCCGATGCTGAAATATTTTTTTGGTTTGACGATCGTAGACATACAATCCGTCTGACCATGTTCCAATCCATAACCGTTGTTTGCTATCGCAATAAAGAGCCTGCACACGGAGATTTACCGTATCGCGAAAGAGACGTGTAAATGCGCCCGTAGTTGGATTGTATTGATTCACGCCATCTCCGTTCACCGCTACAAGCAAGCCATTCATATTTTCGACAATCGCACTGGCCCAATGGTTGGCTACATCCGGAGCGATGTTAAATGTATGATTGGTAAATTGTATGTTTGGATGGATTTGATCGGGTATCTGGAAGGAACTAATACCCTGACCTACTACAGAAATGTAAAGTCGGCCGGCATTACTTTCGTAGATGGTTTGCACAAAGTTACCGATGAGCGATTGCGGATTTGTCGGATCGTGACGGAAACGAATAAACCGATCGTTTTCGCGATCATACCAACAAAGACCTGCATCAAACGTGCCTACCCATAAGTTATGCTTGCTGTCTTCAAACAGATATTGAATGATGTTGCTGCTGAGGCTGAGCGAGTCGGATTGCTGAAAGTGGTAATTCTTGAATGAATACCCGTCATAGCGTTGCAAACCTTCTTCGGAGCCGAACCAGTAAAAACCCTGATGATCTTGTAAGATGGAGAGCACATTGCTGCTCAATAACCCTTCATTGGTAGTAATATGCCTGAATGGGTAAGATTGAGCTTCGGCTAGTTGAAATCCCAGCAAAGCCAAAACAAGGATGCACCAAGGATGGTGGGGGCGTGGGGATTTCATGTACAAAAACGCGGTCTAGGTTGGCTAAAAATAACAAATATCAAATAATTATTGTCATTTCAGAATGATCGGGCTTTACTCTGACTTTGTTTATGCAAGGCGATAATTGACTGCAGTCAAAAGTCATTTTTCTTTATATATCGTTAGTGATTTCGTTATATATCGTATAATTTTTACTCCGCACTTTTAGAAACCTCAAAATTACTATCAATTTCCACGATTTTATTTTGGCACGCTGTTTGGAAAGCAATTGCACGTGCGCGGTGGTAAAACGTTACCACCACCAGTGATTGAAAAGTAGGAGGTAGGCTTGACGTGCAAGCCGATCATTTATTCTCGCAAGGAATGGTTGATTGCAGAGCGCGCAAGCTTCTTGCAGACGTTGCAAGCTTCTTGTAGACGCTGCAAGCTTCTTGTAGACGCTGCAAGCTTCTTGCAGGCGCTGCAAGTTTCTTGTTGGCGTTACAAGCTTCTTGTAGACGCTGCAAGCTTCTTGTAAGCGCTGCAAGCTTCTTGTAAGAGCTGCAAAGCTTCTTGTTAGACCTGCAAAGCCTCTTGCAAAGGCTGCAAGCTTCTTGTAGCGTTTACAGGAGTCATGTAGGTCTGCAAAGCCTCCTATTTTTTAATCAAAGGGTCTTCGCAAAAGCACATGCGGTTCTATTTTTTGGGCAGAACGATTTTCTGCGGGTAAACAAAAAGTAGAAGCCAGTGCCCTTGTGCCCCATTACCAAGGCACGAGGGCATCAATCGTGTGCTTTTGATGAACGCATCATAGTGTCTGTAGTGGACGCTGTGGTTCTGGTCATATGTTTAACCCCGTAACCCATACAAAAATATGGATACTCCCAAGCGAAGGTTGAGCTCTAAAGTAGCAGAGAGCAACCTAGTGGCCTACAACAATTTGGCGGCCATGCCCGATTATGCTCCTAAGAAAGAGGAGTTCGCGAAAGAGACAGCCGCTGCGCATTTCAACCAAGTGTTGGATGCAAGGCGTATGGAAGCGGAAGCCGAGGTAAAGTGGCGCGCGCAACGTGCGAGTGCCATTGCTGCCGAGTGGAGATTGCACAACACCTTGCTGGGCTGTAAAGCACAGACGTTGGCGCAATTTGGCCCCGACAGCAACGAGGCTGAATCGCTCGGTCTCAAGAAAAAATCGGAGTACAAGAAGCGCAAGCGGAAAGCTTCTGTTGCTCCGGTGAAGGTGGCCTAATGGTACGGGCTTATGCAGCAAGGCTGCATGTACCAAGTTTTAAAAAATCCTGAGTGATGAGCTCAGGATTTTTTTGGTTTTAAATATGCATGATTCAATCTATTTTAAATTAAAAGCTATCGTTAGTTGCATTGCACAGCTTTCTTGCAGCTCGTTATTCAATTCCAATTTTCGCGCGGTAATATAAAAGAATACACGACTTTCTTGTCATGAAATCGCTACATGATTTGTAGAGATTTTACGACAGGTTTTTTTTTGGGGATGTGAGAGAGATGGTCGAACTTGCACGCGATTAGGTGTATTAAATAGGACGTGCGAATGACAGAAAAGGAATTGACGGAGGCGGATAAAAGGCGAATCAGAAGTCATATTATTTTAACTTTAATTTTAGGCACAGTTGCCGCTCTGGGACTTATTGTGTTGCTATTCATGGCCTTAGGTACAGCCTATCTGATGGGTTTTAAACCGGCACACACTTTAAGTATGCGCGTTTGGATGGTTGTGGGATGTATATGCATGCTTATTCCGCTGCTTGCCTCAAAGAATATTCTCAAAATGATTGAGATTGTTGGACAAAAGAAAGTGGTATTGGTGACGGATGATTTTTATATTGAAAAGAAAGCGGACAGAACCTATTTAGTGTCAACACTACCGCCTCTTAAAATCGAAATCTATGATGCGCTCGTACCGATGCTGAAGCCTTCTGTAGCGCTCAATATTGAATTGACCAAACTCAGCAAAACAGTTTTGTTTATCTCTCACGATCATGAGAACCTGATGGAGCGGGTGGAGAGCGAGCACGAGTAACTGGCACATGACGCATTCGGAAAATCAATGCAGTAATTTGCAAACAATAAAATGCATCGGTATTTTTAAGGAGTTCTAAATCAACTCAAGTTAACTACCATGCGATCTTCATTTCGAGTGCACATTTTCAGCTTAGCGATTTTATTCGTCACGAGCTTTTCAACTTCATTTAGTCAATCTTTTGAAGGTTGGATACTGTTTAAAATGGAAATGAACAACCCCAATCCCAAATTGATCCCGGACAGTACTTGGCAAAAGTTGGCTAAGGAGCAGTTCGGGCAGCGAGGCTATGCAACCCAAAAATATTACTATAAAAATAATCAGTACATCTCTGAAATAGAGACCGCCAAAGGGAAAGGATACCAGGCTTATAGTCCCAAAGACAAATTGTTGTATTCGTGGCAAATGAATTCAGACACCGCCATTACTGTAGACAGCAGAAAGTATATGGATGAGTTGGTAGAGTTTGTGGATGGAACCGACACAGAAATTATTTTGGGTATTCCTTGCAAAACAATTGTGCTGAAGTCAAAGTTGGGAGAGATGAAACTTTGGTACAATAGCAATTATTTGAAAGTAGACCCTAAATTGTTTAAGGATCATAAATACGGGCACTGGGCACAAATTATTGGAAAGATCAAGTGCCTGCCATTAAAGGTCGAGCAAAAGGCATTTATGGCTTATGTTGTACAAACCGCTATAGAATACAAATCTGAACCAGTTAGCGATTCGCAATTTGCGTTGCCTACATTTTCATTTGTGATGGCCAGCCCGATTAATTAGAATAGTAAACCAAAGGAATTGAAAACATAATTTATGTGGTTATGAAGCGCTTACTATTTCTTTTGTTTTTAATCCTGATGGCAGCCTCATTTTTGTATGGTTATGAAAATAATCCTGTCTTTAAGTCAAATGTAGATCAGTGGCTAAAGAAATTAACCAAAGATTCAAATGACTTTTCACAAGCAGATTCGCTTAACATTGAACAGCCCGCAAAAAAGCAACAGGCTCGCCCCAGAATTCCAAAGCAATTAAAAGCAGGTAAGTTCGATGCGCTGGATCGCTACGCACGCAATACGCCCGAAAAAAATGCGCGCTCCATTCCATCACTGGCCGCGTATCTCAACAAACGGGCTAATAGTGAAATGGAAAAAGCTCGTTTGGCGTTTACATGGGTCGCAACTCATATACATTATGATGATGAAGGGTATAATTCCGGAAGCTATATAGAAAGGAGTGATTCAGCCGAAAGCGTGCTGGCAAGAAGGAACGCGGTATGCTCAGGTTATAGTGCTTTGTTTGAAAAGTTAGCTACGACTATGGGTTTAGAGGCTGTATCCATCAGCGGCTATTCAAAGGGTTATAGCTTTACACCGAATCAGAAATTTACCGATACTAATCATGCGTGGAATGCGGTAAAGATCGATGGCGAGTGGATGCTCATCGATGCGACATGGGGAAATGGTTATGGCATAACGAAAAATAATCAGTTAAAATCAATTGATCGGTTTAATGATGTTTGGTTTTGTATGAAACCCAGTGCATTTCTTTTAACGCATTTGCCGGAAGAGGAAAAATGGCAGTTCATTCCAAACCCGATTACACTGGCACAGTATGAATCGTTGCCGAAGGTGAGTAGTTTATATGTTTCGCTAGGACTTGATAGCGATGTATACTTGGATTTACTTCTTTCCGGAAAATTGAATGAATTAGTGAAGCTATATCCAATTGAACTTCCAGTATACCAGATTGAAATGCCCATTCAACCTATGCTTGAAAAAGGCCAAGAATATACATTCATCTTTCAATCAGATTATGCGGAAAAGATCATGTTGATCGATGGTGAACAATGGATCCCGTTTAAAAAAGAGAAGGATCGATTTAGTATAATATATAAACCAGGATCGGATCGGCTAAAAATTGGAGTAAAATTCAATGTGTTTGACTCATGGTATCACACCATCGCGGAGTATAAAATTGGTGAAGTAGGCGTTTAAATAAAATGAGTATGATTAAAAATTTAATCATTGCAATCCTGACAATCGCTTCAGTTCTCTCTTTCATTTTTGCTTTTGTTCAACGCGGAGAAGCGCTTGAACTGGAAGCACAAAGTCATGATTGCATGGCTAAATTAGTTGAATTGCAGAGAGATTTAATCCAGTGTAAGTCAGAGGCAGAGAAACAACAACAAAGAATGATACAAGCCGAGCGTATGGCAATTGAAATGACCAATGAACTTCGTCTGAAAGAACTTGCTAAAAAGAAATAATTAGGATACTAAAGAGGCTTCATTTTATAACCTTCTGGTAAAAGATATCATCGAGTGGGTTTTTAAACTCAGCGGGAAATTGGTCGTCCGACATTTTCGTAAATCCATGTTTCAAATAAAATCCGTTTGCCCGAACATATGATGATGATGTTCCAAGGCAGATGGTTTTTGCGCCACGAGTCAGCGTATAATCCATGAATACATCTAACAATTGTTTAGCGAGGTAGTGAGGTGCTCCTCGAAACTCCGGATCTACAAACATTTTCCTTAAAACAAATAGTTCGTCACCAACCGGAACCACCGCAATGGTTCCAAGTACTCGGTCTTTATTCATAGCTACCCAGAAATTTCCATTTCTATTCAAATAGTATTCTTTGATATTTAACAAATCCGTATCATACGATCCATTGGCAGGAAGCTGGTGATCTTGTATGCGAATCGATCGAACTAAGTTCTTGATTTGATCATCGGCTACTGAGGATGTCAGATAAGGTGAAATTTGGATATCCATGCGGTAATTATTTTTGATCACGATACTACTATTTTAAGTTCTGAATTAAAAGGATTGGGCTCTTATCTGTGATTAATGATGCTTTAGAATTTGTTTCTTATTTTGCAGAATAGAAAAGAGACTACCTAATAGTTCATTTAAACAATTGTAACTTTATATGGCTTACAATACATCTCTTGCCGATCGAATCAGAGAACATCTTTACGAGCAAACAAAACTTAAAATTACCGAGAAGAAGATGTTCAGTGGACTGGCTTTCATGGTTAATGGGAAGATGTGTATTAATGTTAGTCACGAAAACTTAATGTGCCGATTCGATCCCAACAAACAAGAGGAAGTTGCAGAACGAAAAGGTTATCAACCCATGGTGATGAAAGGGAGGGAGTTGAAAGGATATTGTTATGTAACTGAAGATGGGTTTAAGTCCAAGAGAGATTTTGACTATTGGATGAAGTTGTGTTTAGATTTTAATAGTAAGGCAAAGGCCGCAAAGAATAAAGCGAAGAAACGAGTTGTGAAGTGAATAGATATTTCATTTAATCATTAAACATGCATTAATAAAGATTATATGAGCCTGGATACCGTAGAGTTGATTGCGTCAATCGAAGATCACTTTGAGATTAGAATACCGGACCCTGTAGCAGAAAAATTAAACACAGTTCAGGATATTGTGGATTGTGTATATGCTATGATAAAAGATAGATCTAACTACAGAGAATTCGATAGGGAGAATGTAGCAAAAGTAGTCATCGAACTGATTAGTGGTAAGAGCGGTATTCCGGTTCATCAGATAAAGTTAGAACATAGTATTACAAATGATCTCGGAATGGATTAGTTTTTCCTTTGAAAAGGGAAACATGAATCGCTAAATGAGGTCGCAACGCTTTTTCCTTCTTACAGCTTCCATTCTATCTTTTAATTCGACTTAGAATATAGTCAGAGTAATTTTTAGTGAAAGTCTGATAGCATATTTCTTTTTTATATATTTCATACAAGTTACCTTAAGATATGAGTAGAGTAATACTGTTATTGATAATAATGATAGCCTGTTTTTCTAGAGCCAATGCAATGGCTCCTGATACCGTGGATCATTGGCAGATTTATAATGGTACGCAGCAGATTCTAGCTTGTCATCAAAATTCAAACATTCACTCATGTGAAGGAGCTATAAAAATCAATTCGTTAAGCAATTTACGAATCCGATACTTTCATTGTACAACTTATATTGATGTGGAGATACAAGGAAAATTAGTCGGTGAAACCGGCAAAACGCTGGCTATTAAAAAAATTGTGATTAACTCCGGTGATGAAATGGTATTTAATAAGGAAGAATTAAATGGAGTGAAATATCAGAAAGTGGCTATTCATTACAAAGAGATTCGGTCAAATGGTATTGATAAAGTTATTGGAAAAATTATCTTTAAGTAAAATTTAGTGTTATGAGTAAAATGATAATTCGTTTAGCTCGGTTGTTGCTTCTTGTTTTTGTAATTAGCTTGGTTTCCTGTCAGGCAACAAAAATCACAAAAACAACTTCTAATTCTACGGAAGTAACTTCATCCGATCAGAATGGCAGCACCAAAGAACAAGCCGTTGTGGTGAAGTCAATCGATGCAGAATACCAATGGATTAAAAAGAACTACCCAGGTGCTCGTGTGATCAGCCAGGCACTTATTCATTCCGGAAAGAAAAGCTATGATCTCCTGACCTTTACCACCTCAACAGGAGAGACCAAACAAGCCTATTTCGATATCACCAGTTTCTTTGGAAAATTCTGAAAGGTTCACTAGTAAATATTTCAGCGGATCGTACGGTTGAATCTTACAATGAGGTCAATTTTTAATAATAAGTTTACCAAATACCTGGTTGCAATAGGTTTTACCATTGCAATCGTTCTGGTTTATCAATTCGTAGAAATTACTTTTTTTAGACTTGACTTGCAGCGGGCCGTCAGACTTAGCTTGTTTAACAGACTTCGTGTGGAACCCCAGCCAGATCATTCCATTATTGTGTTTAATGCCGGAACCATGTCGGAACGGGATCTGCAAAACAAAATAGACTCTCTTTTAATAACAGAACCGCGCAAGATCGGAGTAAATCTATGTCATTGGAACAGGATACCTGTTGGCTTGTTGAATCGCTACCGATCAGATGACCGTGTCGTATTTGCCAGTTGCCGAGATACAGGAGTTAATTCGCTTGCTTTTCAGGTAGACGAAAACAATACGGTCACACATTTTAAAACCGATCAGCCAGACTACTTTGAATTGAAGTTAGCAGATTTTGATGCGAGAGGGAATAATCAGGAACGAATCTATTATGGTCCCAAATTACATTACCCGATTTCAATTGGTGAATTGAATGACTCTTATCATTGGTTTAATCCCGAAGGTTTATTTGATAAAACGATTTTGATTGGATATTTGGGTGATTATGTAACTGACAGTATGTATTACTACACAAATTGTCGGGTAACGCCTTTGAATGTGGATTTTGGCAAAGAGGAACACCTGCCCGACATGTATGATATCGAAATATCAGCTCATATCATCCGGGCAATCAATCAAGGCGAGTTTATCAATGAAGTTCACCCACTGATTCGGGGTTTAATCCTATTGAGTTTCAGTATCCTTCAGGTTGTGTTACTCACGTTCATTAAAACACGCTGGACATTGATTAATCTTTGCATCGCGGCAATTCTCTTCATGCTCTTTACATTTCTAAGTAGTTCCTTGATGGTGCTTGCATTTACACAATATTATTATCTGAATCTTGACGAGCTCTCGCTTGTACTATTGGTAGTCACGGTTTTCACCGTGGGCTTAAATTTCTTTCAGCCCAACAGTCAAAAAGCTGCATAGCTCATAAATTTTTTCAAAAAAATTAGGCATTTAAACTGCTGCGCAAAAAGACTGCGCAGGGTGCCCTCACATTTGTAGCGTAATGGAACACAAGGGGGTGCGCTAACGCTGGAGGGTTAGGCTAGACTGTAAATCTGGTTCAGATAAGAGTAGTCGGTTCGAATCCAACCACCCCCACAAATGTAAAAACGATTAAATAATAGAACGATGAAAAGAGTGAGAATCAACCAGGGAAACGTGGGATTAGTGTTCAAAGACAACAACTACCAACGTGTGATCACGGAAGGCGAATATTGGTTTTGGTGGGGTGAAACCATCTATACATACGACAAAAGCAAACCATTCCACTCAGCCGTAGAACTAAATCTATTGCTGCGCGATGAAAAGTTGGCGGAAATGTTGCACGTGGTCGAGGTGCGCGACACAGAGATCGTATTGCACTATGAAAACGGAAACTTCAAAGCAGTGCTGACGCCCGGACGCTATGCCTTCTGGAACGGTGTGATGAACTACGCGTTTACACGCATCGACCTCAGCAAAGTAGATATCACCGAAGCGGTGGATGTCAACTTGTTTTCCCGTAAGGAAATTGCACTCTATGTGCGTGCATTTGTTGTAGAAGCTTATGAAGCGGGCGTTTTGTTGGTAGACGGTAAGTTTCGTCAAATGCTGACAACCGGAGTTTATTACTTTTGGAAGAATACTACCGTTGTAAATGTTCTGAAAGCAGATTTAAGACATTTGCAACTGGAAGTAGCGGGTCAGGAGATATTGACAAAAGACAAAGCCGCTCTGCGGGTTAACTTCTTTGCGCAATACAAAGTGGTGGATGTGCTCAAGGCGTTGTTGGATAACAAGGAGTATGAAAAACAATTGTACATCTTACTGCAATTGGCTTTGCGCGAATATGTGGGTACTTTGTCGCTGGATGAATTGCTGGAGAGAAAAGAGTCCATCGCACAGGTGGTCATGGCTTCCATGGCAGCCAAGGCTGCGCTTTTAGGCGTGGAGCTCAAAGACTGTGGCGTGCGTGATGTAATCTTACCCGGTGAAATGAAAGATATCATGAACCAGGTACTGGTTGCACAAAAGAAAGCCGAAGCCAACGTCATCATGAGGCGCGAGGAAACTGCTTCTACCCGCAGCTTGCTGAATACGGCCAAGCTGATGGAAGACAATGCCATGTTGTTGAAATTGAAGGAGATGGAATATGTGGAGAAGATAGCTGACAAAATCAACAGCATCTCATTGTCGGGTGGCAATCAGATCATTGATCAGTTGAAAGATATCTTTGTTCCTTCCAAGTAAAGTTGAGGCGCCAATGGCGCCTCTTTTTTTTATTTTTCAAAATCTTTTTTACGCATCACTTTTAGAGACAAACTTACTAATCAGTATACCTACCAGCACCACAGAATAAAACTGACCGACAATACCCACCAAACTAACAATCAATTTGGTGTAGTGCGCGTTGGGTGTAATATCTCCATACCCAATGCTGGTCAAGGTAATGGTGCTGTAATACAACAAATCAATAAACGTACTAGCCGGATCGGAGGTAGTTACTCCAATGAAACTCGCTGGGTTCTGATAAAAGAAAAACTGCAACATAAAAGTGCTGATCTCAATCAATAAAAAATATCCGCAGGCACTGGCGGAAATAATATCCGCATTGATATAACTGGGCTTGAGCAGATAGCGCATCACCTCCCATAGGATGAATAGAAAAAACACCACGTAGGCTACATTCAAAAACTGAAAATACCCCGGCACTTTTCCGAAAAATGGCAACCCGATCGGTAAGGCCCAAACAATAATGAATAATAAATTGCGAATGATATTCTTCCACTTGCCCTTGCCGACAAACACGCCCACACTGGCAATGCCCAGAATCAACATGTTGATGGGCCAAACGATGGTGGTATAAAAATACAAATCACGCAAGAAGATGCCGATAAACAAATGCTGGATAAGAGCAATGAGCAGAAATTCGTATTTGCGCTTATGAAGGATGTGAAGGAAAGTCATCAACTAAAGATACTTACTCATTTTGAAATAGCAATTCAAAGTCATGGCCCTTGTATCCTTCCGGGAAGGAGCCATTTCGCATCACATGGGCGGTTACACTTCCAATGGCTTCTGAGCACATGGCCGAGTAACCATTACATCCACCGGCTACAAACCAGCCTTGCACTTGCGTTTCACCAATGTAAGGTCTTCCGTGAGGCGTGCGACTGATGATACACTTTTTAGTTTGATAGCTGCGAAGGGGGAGGGTTGGCATCAACTCATGCAGTGCATTCAATAAGCGTTCTGCGAAGGGTGCACTATCCGCTTCGCGAAACCAATGCTGTATATCTTCCAGTCGCTCGAAATAGAGATCTTCAGGCACATTCGCTCCGATCTTCAGATAATAATTCCCATTGGGATACAACACCGGTTGGATCAAATAAATGCCATCCAATTGAGGTGTATTGATTTCGTAGAGAAGTGACGGTAAACCGCATAACGAAAGGGCTTCTTCCTTGCTTAACTCAACTAACAATACAACTTCACTTTTGGTGACCAATTGTAGTTTTTGTGGTAGTAATTGGTGATGGTTGATAAATGAACCGGCAGCTACCACCACTTGTTGCGAAGTATATCGATTTCCTTCTTGGGTTTGAACGACAAAGAGTTCGTTTACCTTTTCAATTTCTGTGATGGTTTCGAAAATGGTAACCCCTTTGTTTTTGTGAAGGAGCTTAGTTTGCGCGTCAATTAACTTACGTGGATGAATATACCCAGCGGGAGCCGTTTCATAAATCCCGACAGAATCCAACGGAAAATGGAAGTGGGGAAAATGATGATGGAGTGTGTGTGCATTCGGAAACTGTTGTGCCGACAAACCTAAGCGTGCAGACAAGCTCGGCTGTTGGTTCAGGTATTCGTCTTTGCCGTAAGGGTTTACGTAAAGACAACCTACCGGATGATGAAAGGAAATTCCACTCTGTTGTTCCAGCAAAGGGTAGGATAGGGCAGCATCGCGGTTGAGACGCGTCCAAGCTTCGTCTTTGCCCAACACCCGTTGTACCCGCGCTTCATCGTAGTGGCTCGCAAAGACAGACGCGCGGTGATAATCAACAGGCTCATCGGGCCCGATTAACGCAACGGATCGGTCAGTGGAAAGATGCTTGGCGGTCGCAGCGCCAACTAAGCCTTTACCGATAACAATGGAGTCGTAATGTTCCATACCAATAAAGATACTAGCTCTAGAGCTTAGTTGCTCGCAGTATTGTTTCTACTTTTTTCGAATGAGAGAATAAATCATTACCTCCATTTCCTATAAGCGACATAAGCGGCTACACCAATCAGGATGAATACCCACAGACGGGCAATAAACACCAACAGACTTTCAAGTGACTTCCAGCCTGCTTCCAGAGAATGAGCCAATCGGCTACCGAAAGATGGTTCGTATTCTTCCATCTTCCGCTCATTTAACACCACTTCGCGGTGTTGGTCTTGTCGCTGATATATTTCTAAGTGAATGGTGCTGTAGTTGATCTGATCGGTCAATCCTACATTAGCCAGCCGCGCCTGATCGGCCTGCGCTTGTTTTTGTTCTAGTAGCTCCTCCGCGTCCGTAGTTTCTAAGAGCTTCTTTCCGCGCTGATCGATGGCATTTGTCAACCGCTTTTCACTTTTGGTAGCTCGTTTTTGTGAAAGGGAATTCGATAGCATTTGCAATGCCACATCTTCTGCTTTAATCACCCGGTAATCCATAAAATCAACTGTGCGGCCGATTAACTTCAAAGTGGTATCCAGCTTTACGTTGGGCACACGCATCACCATGGTATTGGAAACGGTAAACCAGGTTGTCACCAGTGAAGAATCTGCACTGAGTGCAACGGTGGTAGAATAGTTTATCTGACTATTCAGATTGGTATAGGTAACAAAACCTTGCTGACGTGCAACAATATCTTCGATCGCATACGTAGCGTACACTACATTCTTTACCTTAAATTTTAAGTTAGCCGTACGAATAAAACGATGGGTGGTATCCTTCGGATTGACTACCGCAGCGGAGGAAGACATGTTATTGGCAATACTGTTTCCAATGGGAAGAGTATCGGCTGCTTCGGATAGATTCATCTTTTCTTGTTGGGTGTTACAGCCCAACAGGAACAAAAAGGCAATGCCGAATACATAGTTTCGTGAGTGGATCATAATGAATGGATTTGTGATTGAAAGATTGATTCGGCACTTAACGAACAACCTATTTGGATTGGTATGTTGAATCAATCCTCAGTCTCCAACAATTCCAACACAGCCGACAAGTGGTCGTATTCCATCAAACCGGGACTGGCTTCGGTACTACCTTGTAACAATATCCCGGCAATCGGCAATGAAATGGCCAGTAATGCCTCAGCGGGATTAGACACCGCCACCACCGTACGGCCAGGTGCTCTTTCCAACGATTCGGGTGCCCAGTTTTCAAGTAATATAAAGTTCGCCCGAGTAGGAGAAGTTGACCCGGAGGACGATAAGGATTTCTTTATCAGTAACTTACTGTCTATAGCTGGGGGTAATTCATTCACCTGTTCTTCACGTATCAGAAGGTATTCACAAGCATAATCAGCCACCTGAGCGGGCACAGTCATTTCCTCGCTGATGTCAAGGAAAAAGGAGGGCCCTGACACCCAGCCGGTAATATCCCGATAGGTTTTGACATCGACTACTGCGGGCTGAAAACCTAAGAACTGCACGCCCATTCCGGCACAATAGCGCGCCTCACTCAGCGTAGTGATCTTGTTTACCCACACATTGGTTTTTAATGGCATAGATTATCTGAAAAGAAGAAATAACTTTGAGGAATTAACGTTGTTCCATTTCGATGCAAAAGTCTTCATTCCGATTCAAGATAGCAAAGGCAATTTGCATAGCGTTTGTTGTTGTCATGTCTGGATGTGGCGACTCGGTGACTCCAATTGATTCTGTAGCATACTTCCCATTCAAAGTCGGTATGCAGTGGATCTATTCTGTAGAAGAATCGACTATTCAGCGCAACCTCTGTAGCGATGATGGGGTTTCCAGCAGCAATTATGAATTAAAAGTGACTGTCACTAATTCCTATCCAAATACAGAGGGTGGAACCACTTATGTGTTTGAAAGAAGTAAGCGTACCTTAACAACAGATCCGTGGACACCTGTGGGAACATGGACAGCACAGCGCAACGGCACTAAACTCATCGCCAACGAATCCAATGTGTTATTTGTAAAGTTACTTTTTCCGGCTGAAGAGGGAATCACCTGGAATGGCAATGAATACAACACACAAATTCAGTTGAACAATTTGAATGTTGATACCTACCAAATGATTAATGTGCATCAACCATATCAATTAACAGCCAGTTTAAACTATCCAAAATCAATTACAGTGATACAGAATAATGAAGTGAGTAACATATTGCGTATGGATTTTCGGAAGGAAGTTTACGCACTGGGTGTGGGACTCGTTTATAAAGAATCCAATGTGGTGAGCTATTTTAGTCAATCAGATCCCACGAAAATTAACTTTGAGTGTTATCTGCAAAAGCGGGTACAGAATGGAACAACGCTGAAACAGACACTCAAAGAGTTTACAACACCTTAAGTGCGCAAGCGATGAAACGGCTATTCCTTCTGGTGATCCTTTGCATCTCTGCATCCATTCAGGCACAAGACCGCTACTTTGTATTTTTTAAGGATAAAGCCAATTCTTCATTTTCAATCAATAATCCTTCTGCATTTCTTTCTGCAAAAAGTATTGCCCGAAGAGTGACCCTCCAAATTCCCATTACCGAAGAAGATTTACCTGTCAACACAACTTACACAGCACAAGTCAAAGCTACCGGAGCCCAAACGTTTTTTACTTCCAAGTGGTGGAACGGTGTGCTTGTACAAACCGATGCAGCTACGATAACCGTCATTGAAGCATTGCCCTTCGTGAAGAAAGTAGAGCGGGTAGCGAATGGTGCTAAACTAATCAATGGCCGAACAGCCAAGCGTGAAGAGGAAGAATCGACTGCCGCACAATCCACCGATTTCCAATTATCTCAACTGGGTATTGACCGAATGCAAGCAGACAATTATCTAGGCCAAAATGTGGACATCGCTCAATTCGATAGTGGGTGGAAGGGGGTGAACCTGACATCTCCATTTGCCCACCTTTATACCTCAGGCCGAGTGAAAGATGTTAAAAACTTTGTTCGCAATAGTTCTGATGTTTACACAGATGATACCCACGGCACATCGGTACTTTCCGTCATGGCTGGTTTGATCCCGAATGCATATACAGGAGGTTCTTATCTAGCCAACTACTACTTATACGAAACAGAAGATAAACTGGAAGAATACCGGGTGGAAGAATACAATTGGGCATTCGCTGCCGAGCGGGCCGACAGCATCGGTGTGGATGTGATTAATTCTTCGCTGGGATATAATCAGTTCGATGATCCATCTATGGACTATACCAAAGCAAATCTGGATGGGAAAACTTCGGTGATTAGTATTACTGCAAAGAAAGCAATCAGCAAAGGAATGGTGGTAGTAACCTCGGCCGGAAATGAAGGCGCCAAAGCATGGCAAACGATTACCATGCCTGCCGATGTAGACGGAATTCTGGCGGTAGGAGCCATTACATCGGATGGATTTAAGAGTTCATTCAGTTCTATCGGGCCGACAGCTGATGGACGCATCAAACCGGATGTGGTGGCGCTGGGTTCTGCAACCGCAACTATCAATAGCTCTGGTTCACAAACAACCACCAACGGCACTTCAGTAGCAAGCCCACTCATCACTAGCTTAGTGGCTGGACTCATTCAGTTGTTTCCAAATACTTCGCCTCAGAAAATTTATGAGGCCATTATTTATTCGGCAAGTCAGTCGAATAATCCTGATAACCAGTTGGGATATGGTATTCCAAATTTTAGCCGCGCGAAAAGTTATTTAACCTATGGCAAGTTAGAGAAGGATATTTCTGTTTATCCCAACCCAGTGAAGACCAAACTCCAGGTGGTCATCAAAGAACCACTTGGGCAAACAGTTGCCCTTTCGGTATCCGATTATTTTGGAAGGAACCTGATTAAGTATGTGGGCACCAGCGACTGGTCCAGCAATCCAATTCAAGTGGATATGTCATCGCTGCCCACGGGCATGTACATTTTGGAAGTAACCAGCGGAGGGGTGAGTGAGGTGATGAAGATCATTAAGATATGATTTCCTATGAACCGTGAGCCGGTGCTATTGAACTGATTCCGGAGAAGTCTCGGATCTTTTTCTAAGGCGACCATACAATCGAAACACCAACCATCCTGTTAATAGTCCAATCAAAGTGCCCACAATAATATCTCCAGGATAGTGTACACCTAAGTAAATGCGTGAGTAACTCATCACAGCCGGCCAGATAAATAACAAAGCCGACCAGCGATAATGTTTTCGGAGTATCGACCATAAAAACATCGTTACGCCAAAGGTGTTGGCCGCATGGCTGGATGCGAATCCATACAATCCACCAAAGTAATTGTTTACATGATGAACCATCCCTTGCAGCGAAGGTTCGTGCGAGGGGCGTAGCCGCGCGAAAAACGGCTTCATAAAACTCGTAGTAATCTGATCAGTGATAACAATGGAAAGAATAATTCCCCCCAATATCCAGAGCGATTCTTTCTTATAGGACTTGTAAACCAGATAGGCCGTTAGCAGATATAAAGGCAACCACGCACGTCCATCGGTCAAAAAGAAAAGGATAGGATCCATGAATGTAGAATGCAATCCGTTTAAGAATAGAAACAAATCACGGTCCAGTTCAAGTAGCTTTTCCATCAGCGCGCTGCAATTGATTCAAAGGACATGCGAATCCATTCATCGGCATCCTGACGATTATCAAAAAATTGAATGTCTATGCCCAAATGATGGGCAGCTACACGAATACGGTCCAAATAATCAGTAGAATGGCTTTGCAGATTGAAGATGACGGCAGTTTGGACCAGGCCGTTTCGGTTAGCCTCCGGATAAATATTCTGTAACATCCATCGTTGATCCTCAATGGGCACAATGCCCTGCAGTCGTAAGTCAGATACCCAATAGGGAGTATGGTACATCTTCACGATATTCAGGCATTGGTTGAACAGGGTTCGGTATTGTTCACCGGTCACTTGTTTTTTCCACACAATGCCGGCACAATTCAGTTTGGCGTTGTAAAAGATCGATCCGTACTCGGCATCGAAAACCAATTGTTCTTCAACCGCTGGAGGAATTGGCATGTGTACATAAAATGTAGTGCCTTTGTCGAGTTCACTTTCCACCCGGATCGATCCGCCAATGGCTTCAATCTGCGACTTTACGAGGTAAAGTCCCATTCCTTTTCCTTCAGTATGTGAGTGAAATCGCCTATAGAGTTTGAAGAGGTCTTGTTCAAATAAAGCCAGATTAATGCCCAACCCATTGTCAGACACCCGAAGAACAATCGCATCGTTTACAATTGAAGTGGATACTTGGAGTTGGAGTGGTCGCTCGGGCGAGCGATACTTCATCGCATTATTGGCGAGGTTGTACAAAATACTTTGCACAATAGGCTTCACCGTATAGATAATCGGAGCCTGTTGAAAGTCTGATTGAATTCTCATCTCCGGAGTGACAAAACTCAACAGCGATGTTTTCACAATATCCCACTCATCCTGAAAGGAAACCTTCTCACGAATTTTGTAAATCTCGTTGCGGATGTCAATGATCTTGTTGAGGTCTTTGATAATGCCATCAAACTCCAAAGCTGATTGACGGATCATTGACACCAATTGCGCTTGAGCTTCGGACATGTGCTGATCATCTTTAATCATCAAGTCCGTCAGCCCCAGTAGGCGGGCAATAGGGCCGCGCAAGTTGTGCGAGATGGTGTAAGAAAACTGCCGCAGTTCGTTGTTGTATTTCGTTAGCTCTTGATTCGCCACAAGCAACTGCTGATTTTTGTTCGTCAGTTCGATTTCCAGGTCTTTGTTAAGGTCGTGAAGTTGTTTCTTTTGCAATTCAATGGTTTGCATCGCTTCCACCAATTGATCCTGATTGTTCACCAACTCCTCACTCTGTGTTTGAATCTCTTGGTTTTGTGCTTCAATCTCTTCATTTTTTTCTTTCAATAGCAAGTTGGTGTCGCTGAGTTGAGCAATCAAGGTTTCATTCTGCTGTTGTGCTTTTTCCTGTTGACCTTTAATGAAGATAAAACCGGTAACTATAAAGAGGTACGCCATCAATGGGTAGAAGTTAGCGATAAAGTAATAATCGCGGGTGGCAGGAGCCAAATCATAATACCCAATGTGTAACCAGTTGTGCAAGGCATCGAATAACACTAATCCAAAAAAAGAAAAGCCGATCCCGGAAAGCAAAAGTGCTCTTTCTGAATTGCGAAAGGTGGTGATGGGAATGATGACAGATGCGACCAGGAAGAAACGACTGTCGAAATAGTTGGAAGGCGTGATGGTACTGCTAAACATGCTCTTAGTCAGAATAGAAATACCTAATACACACACCACAATTTCCGCACAGAGGATTAAGCGGCTGGCGGAGTAATACCTCAGGTGATTCAATAGAATCGGAAGCAAAGAGAGAATAGCCGCACCGTACAAAAAAGAGCAAAGCATCAGTTGGCGATAATAGCCAAGCATGGCAGAGCCAATAATAAAGCCTAAGCCGAAAATAAAAAGCGCATAATAATTGGTCACAACCGTACGCTGCCGATCAGGCAACGGTTGGTCAGCAAATGTGCCGATCGAGGCTACTTTTTTGAGGAGGAAGTACATCAGAAATGTAAAGATAGACTATATTTAAATCTGTTTAGAATGGTTTTTAATCTCCCGTACTATGGATAAGTATGATTTGGTGGTGATCGGTGCCGGCCCTTCCGGTTATGCCGCTGCCATGCGCGCCCTCGACTTTAAAAAGAAGGTATTATTGATTGAGAAAAACAGGGTAGGAGGTGCAGGTGTCACCAACGGGGCACTGTCCTCCAAAACGTGGTGGGAGCTGTCCCGCGAGGCATCTGCGTTCCGCAAGTCGTTGAAACGCTACAACATACAAGCTCCAACCATCAGCTACAGCGAAATACAAGCCGAGGTGCGTAAAGCCGTCAATGAGCGCAAAGGTATGCTGGAAGATCACATGGCCCAGTTAGCCGACTCACCCTATGCCAACCTGCTCAAGTTCAAAGTAGGTGAAGCACGCCTCATTACACCCCATCAAATTGAAATTCTGAACGGTGCCCAGAAGGAAACCGTCTATGCCGATTATGTGATACTTGCTACCGGAAGTCGCCCGCGCTACCTGCCTGAGTTACCCATCGATGAAAAGCTGGTAATGACCAGCGAAGGCATCGAAAACATGACCGACTTCCCCGAAAGCATGGTGATTGTGGGTGCCGGTGTGATTGGTTGTGAGTATGCCACCATCTTCAGCGGCTTTGGCAAAACCAAAGTAAACCTGATTGACAAAGGCGATCGCATTCTTCCCTTTGAGGATAAAGATGTGGTAGAGATCATCGAGCGCAACATGGAAAATAATGGTGTATTGATCCACCGCAATTCCCGCTTGGTCAACATGCGCATTTTGAATGGCCGTGTGGAATACGAATTGGAATATACCGATGGCAGCCGCGAGACATTCAACGTGGAAAAAGCATTAGTGTCTGTGGGGCGTGTGGCAAACCTCGAAGATTTGTGGGATGATAAAGTAGGCATTGATATTACCAAGCGCGGCATTCACAATAACGATACGCAAACCAATGTGCCCAACATCTTTGCCGTGGGCGATTTGACTGCAGATATCTCATTGGTCAATGTAGGTGAACTGGAAGGCCGCTATGCCGTGGAGCGCATCTTCGGCAAGCCCGATCGCAAGCTGGTCTATGAAAACATCAGCACCATTATGTTCTTAAGCCCCGAAGTAGCAGGCGTGGGGCTCAACGAAACACAGGCGAAAGAAAAGGGTATTAACTATAAGGTGGTGACATTAGAATATAGCACCATTCCGCGCGCCATTGCCAAGCGCAATACGCAAGGGTTCATCAAGTTATTGGTAACTGACGATGAACACATGAAGATATTAGGGATGAAAGTAGTGGGTAACCACGCGAGTAGTGCCATTCAAGCGGTGGCCGTATTGATATCCATGGACAAAGGCATTGAAGAACTGGCCGAATGTGTGCATCCGCACCCCAGTATTACCGAAGGCATTCAAGAATGTGTGCGCATGTTGATGGGTAAATCGTTATTCAAACCAACTGCTTTGCGCGAACGTATTTCTTGTCGCAGATTCAGCAACGGTGTATACGAAGACATTATCTTTTAATACCGAGTATTGTTTACTATGAGAATTGCCGTGTTGATAGGATTTTTGGTGTTGGGTTCTTGTTCGGTAGATAAGTTATACCAGGCTCGCCAGCAGCGTAAAGCCGGCTCCTTCGAGCAAATAGGTTTTGATGACCTGGCCCGGTTGTATGTCGATAAGCAAACGGTGGATGAAGTGGAGGGGATTTATTCGGTTTCGGGGATCATCATCAAAAAGAGTAAGGGTCTTTTCTCAGGCGAAGGAAAAGAGAAGATCATCGAACAGAAAGAGAATTATTCCAAGGTGGCCATCTTTCGCGATCACCAAAAATCCGATCGTGAGTATTTCGAAGTTTCGCTGGACAAAGAAGGATTGACTTCGTACTCCATCCGGGGTGAGTTTAACAAAGTAGCGGAAGGCAATATTTTGGTTTACAAACACTTTGAGCCACGCAACAAAGTACTCAACTATACCTTTACCTACGATGCGGAGAAGAACATGCTGGAAGGCATTCGCACCGAAACCAGTGGCAACACCGTCATCACCTTCAAGCTGACTTATCTGAAGCTTTTTCCAAAGAAGAATTAACAAGCGGAAATCCGAAGACTTTGCTCGTGATTGGAAATATTCGTCAAGCAGAGCAAAGTCAATTTAAGAGGAGAAGAGTGCCTTACAACAGTTAGGCATCATTCACAAAAATATTCTTCTTTTACATGAAAATGGATTATCTTTACACCAGTTTTAATTCCCTATTTTGAATCAGGAACAAGCCATTACGCTCTATCAACCCTTGCTGCACAACATTGCCTATAATTTGTTGCGATGCAAAGCGGATGCGGAAGATATTGTGCAAGACACATTTGTAAAATGGTTGAGTGTCGATCAAACCAAGATTCAAAATACAAAAGCGTATCTCATCAAGTCGGTTACTAATAATTGTTTGAATCATCTCAATTCGCTCAAGCGTAAGAAAGAAGAGTATTGGGATTCGATCATGTTGTCGAGCTTGGTAGTGAAGTGGAAGGAAACTGATTTTGCACACATCGACTTTGAAAAGGAACTGGCTTCGGCTTTTAAGGTGATTCAGAGCAAACTAGAGCCTTTGGAAAGAGCTACGTATCTGTTGAAAGAAGTTTTTGATTTTGACTACGAATCAATTCAGAAAATAGTAGATAAGAAGTCCGATCACTGCCGCCAGTTGCTGAGCCGCGCCAAGAAGAAACTGAGCGATGCAAGTCCGATGATGAAAGTAGATCTTCCGGATGCCACGCATTTATTTGAAAGTTTCAAAAACGCCTGCACAATGGACAATGCCGCAGGCTTTATCGACCACCTCAAGCAGGATATCGCTGCTTCGCTTAAGAAAATCTAATCTGAAGTTCGCATTTCAATTAAAAAACAATAAGCATACAAAGCAAAGTGTTTTGAGTTCGGTATTTGTATTCTTAATTCTGACTTCTGACTTCTGACTTCTTTTAAAGTGATTATGTTTAAATTGTAATCCGGAAGTAATCACACCCAACCTAAACATCCGGAAAGAAAAGAATGATTGAATTTAGCGAAGCCTTTATAAATAAATTGATTTTTCATCGGATCAGCATGGATCCTGAACAATCCATCATCAGTAATGCGCTGTTGGAGACATCCAACAAAGAAGAGGAGGAAATACTGAAGGGAATCTTTCTGAAAGCGTTTACTTCCAGCACTGTTACTTACCAATTTCACCATGAGGTAGATATTTCATTGAATACGTTGTTAAAGATCGCTACGGATATTCATAGTGATGAGAATTTTGTGATGAAGTCTATCAACATCCACCAGCATTTGCAATCAGTCTCCAAACATCCCAATATAAAAGATGGCGATTTATTTGTAGTAAAATTTGATGCGATTCAGTTTAACAACCGGTTTTACGAAGCACTGGGCATTTACAAAATTGAAAACAAGGAAAGCTTTATCGAAACATCTGCCTCCGGCAAAGGCACGATGGGATTAAAATTCAAAAAAGGAATTGGTAAGAAATTGGATAAGGCTTGTCTGATCTTGTTTACCGATATAACCTACACGGTTTTTATCATTGATAACAATAGCAAGGAAACCGATTACTGGCAAAACGAATTCATCAAAGTTGCCTTACGGAATGATCACATTAACAGCACCAGTCAGTTTTTGTCGATGGCCAAATCGTTTGTCACCGAGCAATACCCGGCCGAGTTTGAGTCGAACAAAACCGATCAAATCGAATTGCTGAATCGATCGGTCAGTTATTTCAAAGAGCACGAAAACTTTAATAAGAAAGAGTTTGAGCGCGAGGTGTTACAAGACAAAGGTATTATTAAATCCTTCCGCGATTTCGACTCCGACTACCGTGATAAAAATCAAATTGAGTTAGCTGACGAATTTGAAATATCACCCTATGCGGTAAAGAAGCAAGCCCGATTGTTTAAGTCCGTTTTAAAGTTGGATAAGAACTTTCACATTTACATCCATGGCAACCGTGAAATGATTGAACAAGGAGTAGAGAAAGACGGAAGAAAGTATTATAAGATTTATTATAAGGAGGAGAATTAGTATTTGTGACTATCGGAAACTTGTAATTAAAGCATCTGACAAGCATCCCAATCAAAAAAAACAAAACTTTTTACCCCATTCTGTCACAAATCGAAGGTGAGGTTGTCTTACAGTTAAATTGGCCAAAATAGGCTGGAAATAGACCTTTTAACCTTTACCTAAAAATTCTCATGAAAGAAGTTCTTATTTTTTTTGTAGCTCACTGGTACTTGTCGCTGTTCTTTCAGACATTTTTTCTCCACCGCTACGCTGCTCACAAAGCATTTACGATGAATAAATTCACCGAAAAGGTGTTCTTTGTTCTTACCTGGATATTCCAAGGCTCAAACTATTTAAGCCCGTTTGGCTATGGCGTTATGCACCGTATGCACCATGCTTACGCAGATACCGAAAACGATCCGCACTCTCCCAAGTATGATGAAACCATCTGGAAGATGATGTGGAAGACTAAAACGATTTATTCCGACATCGCCAGTGGCCGTGTGGTTCCTGAAGCGCGCTTTACAGAAGGCGTAGCTCGTTGGGATTCGTTTGATAAGTTTGCCCGCTCATGGCCTTCACGCTTGTTTTGGGGAACGCTGTATACCTTATTCTACTGGAAGTTTGCCACCGTTTGGTTCATTTGGTTCTTGTTACCAGTGCAGTTTTTGATGAGCCCGATTCACGGTGCAATCATCAACTGGTTTGCACACAAATACGGCTACCGCAATTTCGAAGTAGGAGATACCTCAAAGAATTTCTTGCCGGTAGATGTATTGATGATGGGCGAAAGCTATCACAACAATCACCACAAGCATGGTTCTCGTGCCAACTTCGGTGGTGTGCGTTGGCATGAATTAGATCCTACCTATTTGGTCATTCGCATTTTGGATAAAGTAGGCGTCATCCGCTTGGTAGCCCAGAAGCACGTAAGTCTTGAGCGCGTGCGCAAGGCTGCTTAAAATAGATATCAGGTTATTGAAAGGAAAACCGGGTTACAGCCCGGTTTTTTCTATTTTATACTGCCTTGCTTGAGCAACTCCGTCATCAGATTATCAATCCTTCTGGGTTTGAGTGTAGCGGCATCCATCAGGCACCACACCATGCGAGAGTGTGTTAGAACGATTTCTCCCTTTCGCAACACGACAAAGCGCTCGAAGGTAGCCCCTTTGGCTTCACCTACCCAAGTTTCTCCCACAATCGAATCGCCCAGAAATGCTTGTTGCTGGTAGTCGATTTCATGACGCAGCAGCATCCACGCATACTTTTGCTGCATCTCAGGTGAAGCCATCGCCTGCCAATGGGCAATCGCTACTTCCTGCACCCAGCGCACATAAACTACATTATTGACGTGGTTGTATTGGTCAATATCGGCCGGCTGTGGGCTTATTTCATGCCGAAAGGGTGCTTTTATATCCATGTGTTAAATTCGTTCAAACGGTCACTACTTTACACGAAAACTGAAATACCAAGAAAATTGTACTATCTTTGACCTTTATTTATCAAATTACAATAACAAACAAATGAAAGAAGGAACAGTAAAATTCTTCAACGAAGCTAAAGGTTTTGGATTCGTAAAAGAAACATCAACAGGTCAAGAGTATTTCGTTCACGTAACGGGATTGGTTGACAAGATTCGTGAAAACGATTCTATCACATTCGACCTAAAAGAAGGTAAGAAAGGTTTAAATGCGGTTGACGTTCGTTTAGCCAATTAATATCCGATCACTTTTTAAATAAGAGCCCTGCACTTCGCAGGGCTTTTTTATGACAAACACTTCACACTTTGACATTCAGCGATTTTAATTTTGACGAGAAGCTTTCCGAAGGGCTAGCTTCCATGGGTTACATCAAACCTACACCCATACAGCATATGGCCATTCCGGTGATCATGCAAAAACAAGATGTGATTGCTTGCGCGCAGACAGGCACCGGGAAAACGGCAGCTTACCTGCTGCCTATTCTCAATAACATTGTCAACTCAGAAAAGCGTCACCTCAATACGTTGGTGATTGCGCCTACGCGCGAACTGGCCCAGCAAATCGATCAACAGATTGAAGGCTTTGGCTACTTTTTGGGCGTCAGCTCTATTCCTGTATATGGCGGTGGCGATGGCGCCATTTGGGATCAGCAAAAGAAAGCATTGGAAGCAGGAGTAGAGATCATTATCGCTACACCAGGTCGCCTGATTGCACAGTTGGCTTCCGGCACTATTAAACTTGATCATGTCGAACATTTGGTGCTCGATGAAGCCGATCGCATGCTCGACATGGGTTTTTATGAAGACATCATTCGCATCATTAAATACTTACCGGCTGAGCGGCAAACACTTTTGTTTTCTGCTACCATGCCACCGAAGATTCGCGCATTAGCGAATCGTATTTTGAAGAATCCGAAGGAAATCAACATCGCCATCTCAAAACCGGCTGAAGGCATTTTGCAATTGGCGTATTCGGTGTACGATGAGCAAAAGGAAAAACTGATCAACATCCTTCTCAAGAACAACCAATACACCTCCATTATCATTTTCGCGTCAACGAAAGAGAATGTGAAAAAGCTCGATCGCTCGTTGCAGAAAATCGGATTGGTGGCCAAAGCCATTCACTCGGACTTAGAGCAAAACGAGCGCGAGAACATTCTCCGCGAATTCAAAAACAAACAACTTTCTATCCTCATCGGAACCGATGTGTTATCGCGAGGCATTGATGTGGATGGAATCAATTTGGTGATCAATTTTGACGTGCCACCCGATCCGGAAGATTACATTCACCGCATTGGTCGCACCGCACGCGCAGCTACCACTGGTACAGCCATTACATTAATTAATGGAAATGACCAACGTAAATTTTTCCGTATAGAAAGTTTAATTGGAAAAGAAATTGAAAAGGTAAAGTTGCCGGATGAATTAGGTGCCGGTCCTGCTTACGAACCCGAAAAGAAACCGGCCTCTTCCGGTCAGAAGAAACCGTTTAATAAGAAAAGGAATTTTAGACGCAAGCCGCGTAGCTCAGGGCAGGGGAGTTGATGTAGTTGGTGAATGCCGGATTACATGCGTGAGCATTTCGGCATAGTATTCTCCAAAGTAAGGGCCTACCCAGTTGAGTGCCATCACTTCTTCTTCGTTCCCCGCTTCATAATAGCGATCGTCTGTTACGTAGCCCGTGTAGTTTCCATTGAAGCTCGTGATAATTACTTTCTTTCCAAGTCGTGCTGCCTGTGCTTCTAACTCTTTATTGACAAAAATTTCGCCTGAGAAATCGCAAGGTGTGCCGATGAGAAGAATGTTTCCTAACTGAAGTACGGTGAGTTCGCCTTGTAAAGAACCCACTAAAGAGTTAAACGCCCAGTTGCGTACTTTCCACTCATTGGCGATGCGTAGTTGTGATGGCCCGAATGCAATCGGGATGTGAGCGCTGGTGATTGCGATTGAATCGGGGAGAGGAGAGCGGGGTGCTATTTCTATTTTATAATGAAGTCTATCAGCAGCAGAATCAATTCGTTGAAAGTCCGTGCCGGTGACACCCTTGAGGCGATGACTTCCCACCATGCCTGCCATAAAGAGTGCAAAATCTGCCTTTTGTTCTAATTGATCTGTAAGCGCATTGGGATAGTCACCTGATATAATTCTACTCAACAATTCCACTGTCGTGGGATGCGCGCTGTAGCTTACCAAAATTCCTCGACTGCTATCCGCTCGTGTAAACTCAACGCCACGAATTTTTCCGTCTACCTTTCCATTGGTTCCATCTAGCCTATTTTCTACATATTCTTTTGCTTCTTGTTCAAAGTACGAAAGTTTGGCAGGCTTTGCCGAAGCACGGGCCAATTCAAGTTGCGCAATGATTTGCATCGAGACGGTTTCTACCCATTCGCTATGATAGGTGCCTAAGGTAATTCTTCCCACCGCACTGGGATCCCAACCGCCTAAGCTGCTGTGGGTGTGGGTGGCGGTGAGATAGAGGAAGTAGTTTTTGTTTTGCTTTTGCAATTCACTTTCGATTCGCGTTTTGATCACAGGTGGGAATAACATCAAATCCGCACTCACTACAAAGTAGGTGGCAGTTCCTTGATTGATTGCCAGCACACGGCAGTAAACCGAATCATGAATGCTTTCATATTTGTCTTTGGGTGTGTAGCCCGCCATGGGCATGCTGTAGGAGGGAATGATGTTGAATTTACTCCAACCAACTTCAATAGGTTGTGGCGTAGAGGTACTAAGTTGGGTATCATGTAATCTTTGCATCATCGTTTGATGAAAAGATTGCTTGGCAAGCGGAGTGTGATTAATGGGGGCAATTAAGGCAACGGCCAACGCCAATAAGGCGAATACAAATCCCAACAGCCATTTGATAAATCGTTTCACGATCAATTGATTTTAGAATGCCGAAAAGCAACCGGCATGGAAATCATTCGCAACAATCGGGCCTTATTTCTTTCGCGCAATTACTTTTTCGGTGGCTTTGATGATTTGCTCTGTGCTTAAGCCATATTTGGTCAGCAATTGGGTGGGTGTACCGCTTTCGCCAAAGCTATCATTCACGGCCACAAACTCTTGTGGAGCAGGGTAGAAGCGCGACAAAACCTGCGCTACGCTATCGCCCAACCCTCCATTGATTTGATGCTCTTCGCAAGTCACTACACACTTCGTTTTTTGTACGGAGGCCAGAATGGCTTCTACATCCAAAGGTTTAATGGTATGAATGTTTATCACTTCCGCGCGGATGCCTTTTTCTGCCAATGCTGCTTCGGCTTCAATCGCCAACCACACCATGTGGCCGGTAGCAAAAATGGTTACATCGGTACCGTCAATCAGTTTATCCGCTTTGCCAATATTGAAAGGACGATCAGCCGCCATAAAAATGGGCCAGCTCGGTCTTCCGAAACGGAGGTAAGCTGGTCCTACGTGTTTGCCCAAAGCAATGGTAGCGGCTTTGGTTTGGTTATAATCGCAAGGAACAATCACGGTCATGCCCGGAAGCATTTTCATCATGCCGATGTCTTCGAGTATCTGGTGCGTGGCACCGTCTTCACCGAGGGTAAGTCCCGCATGGGAAGCACAGATCTTCACGTTCTTGCCCGAGTAAGCAATCGACTGACGAATCTGATCGTACACGCGCCCGGTCGAGAAGTTGGCAAACGTTCCGGTAAACGGAATCTTACCACCAATGGTCATACCGGCTGCGAGGCCCATCATGTTGGCTTCGGCAATTCCTACCTGAAAGAAACGATCGGGAAAGTCCTTTTTAAAGGCATCCATTTTCAACGATCCCGTCAGGTCGGCACACAAGGCCACCACATTGCTATCGGCTTTGCCTAATTCGTGTAAACCGGCCCCGAAACCGGAGCGTGTATCTTTCTTTTCAGTGAAGGAAAATTGAGTCATGATAGTGAGTTAAAAATGATCATGCAATTTTAAGGAATTGAAGCCGCAATTCCTTCCCTAGTTAATGATTTGTTAATCTAAAAACCTGCTTATGAAGAGATCGTTTGCTTGTAAAAACTCTTTATTATGTCGTCTGAACAGAAGAACAGCAAGCGATTTCTCTTTTGGTTAATTGTGTGCCTACTGTTGGCTATTATTCCCTGGTTTGTTGTTTAAAAATGGAAGGATAGAAGCTACGGTTGTTTGAGGCTGTTCTTCCATGGGCACGTGACCGAGTCCTTGCCAAACAATCAGATGCGAATACGGGATGTCTTTTTTGAAGCGATACGCATTGGCCACCGGAATCCATCGATCTTCTTCGCCCCACAGAATCAAAGTGGGAGTTGTGATAAACCGAATACTGTCTTGTAAATCTTTTCCCGGTTGGCGCAGTCGCTGCATGGTTGCCTCGCGGTTGCCCGAACGCATCATCAAATCATAAAACCGATTTACATCTTCTTCGCGCACTGCATCGGGGTTGCCGTATACTTGCTTCAGATTCCATCGGAATAGAAAACGAGGAGTGATCTTCACTAAAAACCTGGCAGCAAAATCGTTTTGCAACAGTTTAAAAATGAAAGGTCTGTTTTGCTTCGATGATTTCTTAGCTGTGTCTATACGTGAGTAACCCGCTGCATCGACCAGTATAAGTTTCTTCACTCTTTCAGGATGATGAAGGGCCATCTTCCAGGCCACTTGTCCTCCCATGGAATTTCCGGCTACGTAAAACGTGTCGATTTTCAACTGATCGGCCAAACTAAAAATCAATTGCGCATAATCATCGGTTGAATACTTTGCACTTGGTGTGGGTCCTGTTAAACCGTGTCCGGGAAAGTCTACGGAAATGGTATGAAAGCTTTTCTCGAGTTCATTCTCCCAGCCATTCCATGTGTGCAGCGAGGCGAAGCTGCCATGCAGTAAGAAAATGGCCGGTCCCGAACCGCGCTGGCGCACATGAAGTTTGGCATCATCAACTTGAATGTACGAAGACTGTGCTGTAAAATAAGTTGGCTCAAGGTCTTTCACTTCGATGTCGCTGCGATACCAGACAATGCCTACTATGATTAGTAGCATGAACAACCCGAGAAGGGTGTAGGAAATGTACTTCAGTAGCTTTCGAATCATGATGGCAATTTAATACCAAACCGACACTTCACTCAATGGTTTTCTTTTTAAATCCGGAACGAGTGCATCGGGTGCGGCATATCCTACCGGAATCAATAAGTACGGGCGCTCGTTTTCCGGGCGATGAAGTAACTCAGTCAAAAAATTCATGGGACTTGGTGTATGCGTTAAAGCGGCTAATCCGGCATGATGGATCGCAGCCAATAAGAATCCACAAGCAATACCTACGGATTCATTCACATAGTAATGATTGCCTTTCGTTCCGTCTGGTTTCAATTCATAGACTTGTTTGAAAACGACAATCAGATAAGGGGCGGTTTCCAGAAATGGTTTTTGCCAATCGGTTTGTAAGGGTTCGATATCACGAAGCCATTCATCACTCATGCGCTGTGTATAGCTTTCGTATTCTTCTTTTTCCGCAGCTATTCGTATTTCTTTTTTCGTTACCGGATTCGAAACCACACAAAACGTCCAGGGCTGCTTATTCGCTCCCGAAGGTGCCGTGGAGGCTGTCCGGATAATATTCTCAATTACTTCTACCGAAATAGGTTGATCGGTGAAGTCGCGCATTGAGCGCCTTTGATTCATGTGTTGATAAAATGCCGTGCTGGAAATGATCAGTTCTTCGGCAGTAGGCGCTGAAGAAGAATGAGGGATAAACGGATGCCCGTTGCGCTGAATTGTCTCATTTGCCATAGCTTCATTTTTCAATAAATGAAGCTATAACTTTTTAATTAATTTGTTGTGAAACGGACAAATCACGAATGGCGCTGCTTCAATACCTGAACTACATCGGAGAGTTGAAGATTTTTTGCGGCCAATAGCACCAGGTAGTGATACATTAAATCGGCCGCTTCGCCCAGAAATAATTCTTTGTTGTTGTCTTTTGCTTCGATCACCAACTCAACGGCTTCTTCACCTACCTTCTGAGCCACTTTATTGATTCCCTTGCTCAGTAACTGATTAGTGTATGAACCTTCTTTGGGATTGGCTTTTCTATTTTGAATCACGTCATCGAGAAAACGAACATCGTTGAAGGTATTTTTCTCATTGAAACAGGTGTCGGCACCCGTGTGACAGGCTGGTCCGGCAGGGTTTACCTTGATCAGCAATGTATCGCGATCACAATCTTGCAAGATGGAAACGAGGTGCAAAAAATTGCCGGAGGTTTCTCCTTTTGTCCAGAGGCGTTGTTTGCTTCTGCTAAAGAAGGTTACTTTCTTTTCAGTGATGGTCTTTTGCAACGCTTCCTCGTTCACATAACCCAACATCAAAACTTTGTCGGTGGAGGCATCCTGCACAATGCATGGAATCAGTCCGTCCGATTTTTGAAAATCTAATTCAGCGATGTTGATCATATGGTTTTACGAATAGGAAGGTAATGATTGCTTAAATACGATTTGAGGTCCGGGATTTTAATTTCACCAAAATGAAAGAGCGTAGCAGCCAATGCGGCATCTGCTTTCCCAATAACAAAAGCTTCCAGAAAATGACTCATGTTGCCGGCACCCCCGGAAGCGATCACCGGAATTTGTAACAACTGATTTAACTTTTCCAATGGGTCTACCGCGAAGCCACTCTTCGTTCCATCGTGATCCATACTGGTGAAAAGAATCTCACCCGCACCGCGCGACTGACCTTCTTTCGCCCACGTAAACAACTTCTTTTCCGTGGGTCGCGATCCGCCATGCGTATGCACCGTCCATTGGTTATTCACTTTGCGCGCATCAATGGCGAGCACCACAAATTGCGACCCGAACGCTTTGGCTAAATCGTCAATCAGTTGTGGATTCGAAACAGCGGCAGAGTTGATGCTCACTTTGTCGGCACCGGCTTCGAGCAATGGTGCTACATCTTCGATGCTACTGATGCCTCCGCCTACGGTAAATGGAATATTGACATGAGCTGCAATCTCGCGCACCAGCTTTACAAATGTTTTTCGTTTTTCGTTGGTAGCCGAGATGTCCAAAAAGACTAATTCATCGGCACCTTGTTGGGCATACATTTCGCCCAGCGCTACGGGATCACCGGCATCACGCAACTCTAGGAAGTTCACACCTTTTACCGTGCGACCATCTTTGATATCTAAGCAAGGGATAATTCGTTTGGTCAGCACGACTACAGATTTTTCAATTGACTCAGTTGAATGTGCCCTTCGTAAATGGCTTTACCGACAATCGCTCCAAATACTTTGATGTGTTGTAATTCTTTCAAGTCATCGATGGAACTTACACCACCGCTGGCGATGATTTTTAAGTCGGGAAATTTCTTCATCAGCTTTTTATACAACCCAAAGTTAGGGCCGCTGAGCATGCCATCGGTGGCGATGTCAGTTACGGTAAGATATTCCAAACCATGATCGGCAAACTTGGTCACCAAATCAAACAGTCGGAATTCGGTTGATTCAAGCCAACCGTTGATGGAAACATTTTCGCCTTTTACATCCGCACTGAGAATAAAGTTTTCAGAGCCAAACTTCTTCAGCCAGCCAATAAATTTTTCAGGTTCTTTTACGGCCACACTTCCTACGTTGATTTGATTGATGCCGAGGTAAAGTAGCTCTTGCACTTCTTCTTCGGTTTTTACGCCACCGCCAAAATCGACCTGAAGCGCGGTGTCTTCTTGGATGTCACGAATTACTTTCCAATTCACCACTTCACCTTTCTTGGCGCCATCCAAATCGATCAGGTGTAAATATTCCAGATCGGCTTCTTCAAATTCTTTGGCTACTTCCACCGGATCTTCGTTGTAGACTTTCATTTTCGAAAAGTCGCCTTGCGAAAGCCGAACGCACTTTCCATTGATGATATCGATAGCTGGGATGATTCTCATTTGTTGATGATTATTGCCGGAGAAATGCCTGAATTACTTTTTCTCCCACGGGCCCGGACTTTTCCGGATGAAACTGAACGGCATAAAAGTTATCTTTTCGCATGGCAGAACTGAAGGTTTGAATGTAGTCGGTTTGTGCAGAGGTGTGCGCACTGAGCGGTACATAAAAACTGTGCACAAAGTAAACAAATTGATCTTTCAAATCGGAGGGAAGCCAATCATTTATTGTGGTCAGCGAGTTCCATCCCATGTGTGGCACTTTTTCGTGGTGATGAGGTACAAACAAACGAACCGTTTCGTCAAAGATGCCCAAACAAGGCGTGTCGTTTTCTTCGGAGTGTTTGCACATTAATTGCATCCCCAGACAAATGCCTAACACCGGTTGTTTTAACGAACGAATCAGATCATCGAGTCGGTGATCTTTTAAGTAACGCATCGTGGTGCTGGCTTCGCCCACGCCCGGAAAAATGACTTTGTCCGCTTGTTGAATTTCTTCCGGATGATCGGTGATGGTAAAATCTACTTTCAATCGCTCGAGCGCAAATGCAACCGACCGGATGTTACCTGCATTGTATTTAATAACAGCTATTTTCATAACGTGCCTTTGGTAGAAGGAAGTTGATCGTTGAACGGATCTTTTCGTACGGCCGCTTTGATCGCTTTCGCGAATGCTTTAAAGATGGCTTCAATTTTATGATGCTCGTTGGTGCCTTCTACTTTGATGTTGAGATTGCACTTGGACGTGTCCGAGAAAGACTTGAAGAAATGGTAAAACATTTCGGTGGGCACATCGCCAATTTTCTCGCGCTTGAATTCAGTTTCCCATACTAACCACGGTCTACCTCCAAAATCAATAGCCACTTGCGCAAGGCAATCGTCCATCGGCAAACAAAAGCCGTAGCGCTCAATTCCTTTTTTATCACCCAGTGCTTTTAGGAAAGTTTCTCCTAAAGCCAAAGCAGTGTCTTCGATGGTGTGATGTTCATCGATGTGTAAATCTCCCTTTACGGAGATGGTGAGGTCTACTAAACCATGTTTGGCCAGCTGATCAAGCATGTGATCAAAAAATCCAAGTCCGGTGGAGATGGAAGAAGCTCCTTTTCCATCCAGATCAAGAGAGATGTTAATAGAAGTTTCTTTGGTGGTTCGCTCGTGGGTTGCTGTACGATGAATTTTTACCAGATCGTAAATCTCTTTCCAAGAAGTGGTGACGAGCGCACATGTTTCGTTGAGTCCATTTTCAGAAAGAGCAGGAGTGAGGCTTCCATTGTTGATGAGTATCCCACGCGCTCCGAGGTTTTTAGCCAATTGAATATCTGTGATGCGGTCGCCAATGACATACGAATTAGTGAGATCATATTCGGGTGTTTGATACTTGGTAAGCATGCCAATGCCGGGCTTGCGGGTGGGTTTGCTTTCGTGGGCAAAAGAACGGTCGATGCAAACTTCGTGGAAAGTGATGTCTTCGCCTGCCAGCGTGTTGATGATGAAGTTTTGTGTCGGCCAAAACGTGTGTTCCGGAAAAGAGTCAGTTCCTAATCCATCCTGATTCGTTACCATCACCAATTCGTAGTTGTTTTCCCTTGCAATGCGACTGAGCCATGTGAACATGCCGGGAATGAATTTTACTTTTTCTAAACTGTCGATTTGCGGATCGTCTGCCGGCTCGTGAATCAGCGTGCCATCGCGATCAATAAACAATACTCTTTTCATTTTTTAATTTTTTTACCACGAAGGCACCAAGGCACTAATTATTTTCTTTTACTTTTTTCTTAGTGTTTTAGTGTCTTAGTGGTGATTTTTCTTTTAAAGTTATTAATCTAGTTTCTTTAATGTTTTTAGTAGTTGTTGATTTTCTGAAGGTGTACCAACGGTAATCCGCAGGCAATCCTGACACAAAATTACCGAAGAGCGATCACGCACCACTACTCCGGTTTGAATTAACTGTTGGTATTTTTCACGAGCTTGGTCAATTTTGACCAACAGGAAATTTGCTTCGGAAGGAAACACCTGCCGAACGGAAGACAATTGTTTTAGCTCTGTTTTCAACCATTCTCTCTGCGCAATGATCTCCTGAACGTTTTTCTCCTTTCGAGTTACCTCCTTCAGCGCTTGTTCTGCCAGTTGCTGATTGATACCACTGATGTTGTAAGGCGGCTTAATCTTATTCAACACTTGAATGATTTCGGGTTGCGCGAAACACATTCCAATTCGCAAAGAAGCCAATCCCCAAGCTTTGGATAAAGTCTGCAACACTACCAGATTGGAGTAATCCTTGATCTTCGAAAGAAAGCCGGGCTGTTTTGTAAAATCAATGTACGCTTCGTCCACAATCACCAATCCCGGAAAGGTATTTAACAACTGAATGATTTTTTCTTCGCTCAGCAAATTGCCGGAAGGATTATTGGGCGAACAAAGAAACAACAGCTTCGTATTTTTATCCCAGGTTTTAGAAATCGCATCCACATCCAAATCAAAATCAGGTGTGAGTGAAATATTCCTGATCGCAATGTTATTAATGTTCGCGCTCACCGTGTACATGCCATAGGTAGGCTCCGGAATTAAAACATTATCTACACCTGGTTCACAAAAAGCACGAAACAACAAATCGATGGGCTCATCGCTGCCGTTGCCAACAAATATGTTTTCAGCAGGGATATTTTTGATCGCTGCTATTTTTGTCTTCAGCTTTTGCTGATGCGGATCGGGGTAACGATTGAAATCAGAAGGGTAGGGATTTTCATTGGCATCAAGATAAACCGAAGCACTTCCTTTGAAATCATCGCGGGCCGATGAATACGGTTTAAGTTTAGAAATATTGGGTCGAACGAGTTTGGTGATGTCCATGTCTTGTTAATTAGAATTTCTTCGAACCCGCACCGCCTGCGCGTGCCCTTTCAATTGCTCCGCTTCTGCCATTTCTTCTACGATCGGACCCAAGAGATCAAGTCCTTCTTTGGTTAGTTTTTGAATAGTGATGGATTTGGTAAAACTATCGAGTGATACACCACTATATGCTTTTGCATAGCCATTGGTTGGCAAAGTGTGATTTGTGCCGGACGCGTAATCTCCTACCGACTCGGGAGAATAGGCGCCTAAAAAAATCGACCCTGCATTGGTAATTCGTTCACCTAAAGCATCAGCATCTTTTGTATTGATAATCAAATGTTCGGGTGCATATGCATTCACAAAATCGATCACTAGCTCATCATTATTCAAAACAATCGCTAAACTGTTCTTAAGTGCTTCGCGCGCAATTTTTTGACGAGGAAGTTGCAGGAGTTGTTCTTCTAACGCAGCTTCGGTCTTCTTCACCAACTCGGAATCTTTGGTCACCAGCACTACCTGACTATCTGCACCGTGTTCCGCTTGCGATAAAAGATCGGCTGCAATGAATGATGGGCTTGCCTGACTATCCGCAATCACCAATACTTCCGAAGGCCCGGCCGGCATATCGATAGCCGTTCCGGATTGGTTGATGAGTTGTTTTGCTTTGGTGACGTATTGATTTCCGGGGCCAAAGATTTTATCGACTTGCGGAATGGTAGCTGTGCCATAGGCCATCGCTGCGATCGCTTGTGCGCCACCTACTTTGTAAATTTTAGTGATTCCTGCCAGTGAGGCTGCAAACAAAATAGCAGGATGAATCGCTCCGTCTGCTGCGGGGGGTGTACACAAAACTACTTCTTTGCATCCGGCAATCTTAGCCGGGATACCCAGCATCAACACCGTAGAAAACAAAGGAGCTGAACCTCCAGGAATGTAAATGCCCACGCTTTGAATGGCCACTTGCTTTCGCCAGCAGGTAACACCCGGCATAGTTTCAATTTGAACTACCGGATTACGTTGTGCTGTGTGAAACTTTTCAATGTTGGCAGCCGCTTGCGTGATGGATTGCTTCAGCGAATCAGGTAAAGAAGCAATGGCGGCATTCACTTCTTCGGAGGTTGCTGCCAAGTTAGTAATTTCGATGCCATCAAATTGTTTTGTCAACTCACGCAGGGCTTCGTCACCGGATTTTTTTACACGCGTGAGAATGTTGTTCACCACGCCTTCTAGATATTCCAATTCCAGTTGCGGCCGCTGGCACAGTGCTCTCCAGGTTTCTTTCGCAGGATTTATCTCAACTTTCATCTTTCTTCGTTTTCTTTTATCTATTTTTCTCAAATCTCAAATCTCAAGTCTCACATCTCAAGTCTCACATCTCAAGTCTCTGCTAAGCAATCATCTTCTCAATTGGTATCACCAAAATACCTTCGGCTCCGAATGACTTTAGTAAATCGATCTTTTCCCAAAAGTCATTTTCATCAACAACGGAATGTAAGCTCGACCAGCCCGTACGACTTAACGGCATAATGGTCGGACTCTTCATGCCCGGGATAACGCTCGTAATTTTTTCGATGGCTTCATTCGGACAGTTCAGCAAAATGTATTTGTTGTTTTTGGCCGATTGCACTGCATTGATCCGAAAAATCAGCTTGTCCAAAATTTGCTTTTTGGCTTCGGGTAAATCCGGTGTAGCAATCAACACGGCTTCACTTTGAATGACGGTTTCCACTTCTTTCAACCCATTGCTTAACAACGTGCTGCCGGTACTCACGATGTCACAGATTGCATCAGCTAACCCTATACCCGGAGCAATTTCTACCGAGCCACTGATTTCGTGGATGCCTGCCTGAATGCCATGCTTGGCTAAGAATTGCTGTACAATCACCGGGTAGGAGGTAGCGATGTTTTTTCCTTGCAAGTACGAAATGCCGGTGTAATTTTCGGAACGAGGAACGGCAATGGAGAGTCGGCATTTGGCAAAATCCAAGCGCTTCACCAACTCATTCTTTTTCTGTTTTTCGATGAGCACGTTTTCACCGACAATGCCCGCATCTGCTACCTGGTCTTCTACGTATTGCGGAATATCGTCATCGCGTAAGAAGAGCAATTCGATCGGAAAATTCCGCGCTTGCGTTTTCAGTTGATCTTTGCCATTGCTGAAATGCAGGCCGCTTTCCTTCAACAACTTCAGTGAATCTTCCTGCAGGCGACCGGACTTTTGAATAGCAATGCGGAGTGGTGTAATCATACGGTTTTTATAGTTATTATTTTAATTCAAATTCTTAGCAAACAAAAAAGGCTCGCCATTGTTGGCAAGCCTTTTTCGAGTAAATCTTTATAATCAGATCAAAACATAAAGCCGCCAGACAAGCTAGTTGTATGGTGATGGCGATGGATGTTTTGAGTTGTTGTCATTTGATGGCTCAAAGAAAGGGATTCGGTTGTAGTATTCAAAATTCAAGTGAATATTTTTTTAAAATTCCTATTAAACAAGTGTTAGCCTTTGCGGTTTAGTTTATGTGTATTTTTGCGAGCCTTCCCTTTTTCAATGAATAGGCACTGACAAATGATTATGAGACTTTTCCTACTTCTAATTCTGGTCGTGTGTTTACAGTCGTGCGACACCAAAGAAACGCGCTTGCAGCAGTTTTTGTTAAAGGGCAATATTGCAGCCAGAGAACGTAATTACGACCAAGCATCGTACTATTATGGCGAGGCTATTCGGTTAGAGCCCTGTTATGCTGATGCCTGGAATAATCTTGGAACGGTGTATTTTGAGCAAAGGCGCTTTGATTTAGCCGTTGAGAATTATACCAAAGCAATCGAGTGCAAACCTTCTTTCGTGAATGCGCTCATCAATCGAGCCAATGCAGCCTATGAAACCAAAGCTTACTTTCAATCGCTGGATGATTTGAATAAAGTCATTGCTGTAAAACCGGATACCGCTTTGGCGCACTTTACCAAAGGGTTGGTTTTTACCAAGATGCGCGAGTTCGATAAAGCACTTGAGTCGTTTGACAAAGCCATGAAGTTGGCACCTGATAATGTGGACTACTTGGTGAATCATGCGATCGTGCATTATTATAAACGCGACTACGAAGTAGCCTTAAAGGAGTTGAATCAGGCGCTTACGCTCAAAGCCAACGAGCCAAATGTTTATAACACCTTGGCGCTAATCGACATTGAAAAAGGAAATTTTGAAACGGCTTTGCAGAATGTTAACAAAGCAATTGATCTTGACCCAAAACAAGCTTATTTTTTAAATAATCGGGGCTTTATCTATTTGCGACTGAAGGATCTGGCCAAAGCCGAAGAAGACATCAACCAAAGTATGTATGCCGATCCTTACAATGGTTGGGCGTATCGCAACAAAGGTATTTTGTATTTGATGAAGGAAGATTACGCTTCCGCGGAACGGCTCTTGGCCCAAGCTGAAAAGATGGATTCTTTTATCGATAAGATTTATTTTTACCTCGGTACCGCTTACGCAAAAAACAATAAGCGGAAAGAAGCATGTGATGCATTTCGTCAGTCCGAGCAACGAGGAGACCAAATGCTAACGGCTGATCTAATCAAGTACTGCAAATGATGTGGCCTTCATTACTCGATCAACTTCAACAGCGACTGCAACAGCCATTGCCGGGAGAGGAGGCGCATGAACCTTTGCGTGCCACACCCACCGGACTCATCAAACCTAAATTTGATCACTCACTTCCACCCAAGCCTGGTAGTGTGATGATTTTATTATACCCAGATGGCGGCCAGGTTAAATTCCCATTAACCAAGCGTCATGAATATCTGGGTGCACATGGCGGTCAGGTGAGTTTGCCGGGAGGAAAAGCCGAGCCGGGTGAGACAGCCATTGAAACTGCGTTGAGAGAAACAGAAGAAGAAATAGGTGTGAAGGCACAACAAATTAAAGTGATAGGTGAGTTGAGCCAGTTTTTTGTGATGCCTAGCAACTTCATGGTTATTCCCGTAGTTGGATTTGTAGAACAACGTCCCGTTTATCAAGCACAACAATCTGAAGTAGTGCGCATCATCGAAGGCGACATTTCTGATTTAATTCGAACCGATGCGATCCGCACGAAAGAGATACTGGCTGCTAAAATGTATCCGATGCTAGCACCCCATTTTGAAATAGAAGGTGAAGTAGTGTGGGGTGCCACGGCTATGATGTTGAATGAACTCCGCGTGATTATTCGAGAGATTCTTGTTCTTTAATTACATTCCCAGCGATTGGTTTTCGACCGAAGCCAGTTGAATTATCTTTTCGTAATCTTTCGCGTTTAAATCATTGAAGAAGTAGTGAACGGGATTCACATGTACTCCGTTTACAAAGACTTCGTAATGCAAATGGGGAGCAGTAGAAAGTCCGGTGTCGCCAACATAACCAATCAAATCGCCTCGTTTTACTTTTTGTCCGAAGCGCACATTGAAGCCGTGCATGTGTGCAAAGCGTGTGCGGTAGCCAAAGCCATGATCAATTTCTAAAACTTTGCCATAACCACTGAAGCTCACTTCCAGTTTGTCAATTACGCCATCCGCAGTAGCGTAGATAGGAGTGCCAATAGATGCAGCAAAATCAACACCGGTGTGCATTTTACGAACTTTGTAAACCGGGTGAATACGCATGCCGAAGCCGGATGCCAAAGCAATCAACTGTTTATTGCTAACGGGCTGAATGGCTGGAATAGCAGCGAATAACTTTTCTTTGTTTTCGGCCAGCGCAATCACTTCATCTTGTGATTTGGATTCGATGTAAACCTTTCGTTTCAGCTTATCAACTCGTTCATGCAGTTTCAGCAAAAAATCTTCGTGAACGATGTTTTTCTTCTTGATGTCTTCATAGCGGTCAATCCCACCTACACCGGCCTCGCGTACACTTTTGTCGATGGGTTCTGCACCCAAAACGGCACGGTAGATATTATCATCCCGGTATTCCATGTTGGCGAGCTCGGCATCCAATTTTTCAATTTGTTTTTCCAGATTGCTGTACATGAATTCCAACTCCTTCACTTCATTGCTGAGCAGAAGTTCGCGGGGAGATTCAAAGTAGCTGCTATAAAGAAACATCAAGCCCACCGCCATTGCCAACGTGAGCGATAGAATTCCCAATGTATTCAAGATGATGTCGCCTGTGCTGGTGCGAATGCGTTCGTACTTACACGTTTCCGTGTCGTAGTAATATTTTATTCTTGCCATACGTGTAACGAATTCAAAGTATTAACTAGTCACCTTGGGAGTTGTTTCTTCCTTGGGGCGAAATGGTTTAATCACTACGGTATTGCATTCCAGATACGGTCCTTCAATTAAATCAATGCAATAAGGAATGGCCGGAAACACCGCATCCAAACATTGGCGAATGGCTTTCGGCTTCCCAGGCAAATTTACAATTAAAGTTTTATTTCGTATGCCAGCCGTTTGGCGCGATAAAATAGCGGTGGGAACGTACTGCAAACTGACGCTGCGCATTAATTCGCCAAAGCCGGGCATCATTTTTTGACAAACTGCTTCGGTAGCTTCGGGGGTCACATCGCGTTTGGCGGGGCCGGTACCACCGCAGGTTACAATCAGGCAGCAGTTCTTCTGATCGGCCATGTCGATCAATGTTTGTTCAATCAATGGTTGCTCATCGGGTATGACCGCATATTCTTTTTCCCACGGACTTAGCAAATATTCGTTGAGCGTGGCCACGATCGCCTGACCGGGAATATCTTCATAAATGCCCTTACTCGCGCGATCGGATACGTTGATAATGCCGATGCGAATCATTCCGTAGATTGGGTGGTGAGCTGATCCTTCAACTTTCGTCCTTTCTTAAATACCTGCCGACCTTTGTTGATTCCTTTGCGAACTTGTTTTTGTTCTTCAACCGGCAGCGCAATAATATCTTTACATTCTGTCGAGCAACAACCGGCAAATTTCTCCGCACACTCTTCACATTGAATGAACAATAAGTGGCATCCATCGTTTTTGCAATTAGTATGTGTATCGCAAGGCTTGCCACATTGATGGCAGGTGCTGATGATATCATCGGAGATGCGCTCGCCCAATCGTTCATCGAACACGAAGTTTTTGCCGATGAATTTATTCTCGAGTCCTTGTGATTTCACCTGGCGTGCATATTCAATGATGCCGCCATCTAATTGAAATACATTTTTAAATCCACGATGTTTGAACCAGGCGCTTGCTTTTTCGCAACGAATACCACCGGTGCAATACATCAACAGGTTTTTATCTTTTTCTTTTTCCAGTAAATCTTCCACTACTTTCAACTCCTCTCGGAACGTATCTACATCCGGACAAATGGCATTTTTAAAATGCCCCACTTCGCTTTCGTAGTGGTTGCGCATGTCTACTATCAATGTGTCAGGGTTTTCGGCCAGTTCGTTGAATTCTTTAGCGTTCACGTGCTTGCCGCGATTGGTTACATCAAATGTAGCATCGTTCAAACCATCAGCCACAATTTTGTTGCGCACCAATATTTTTAGCTTAAAGAATGATTTTCCGTTGTCATCTACGGCTGTGTTCAGACGAATGCCATTTAAAAATGGAATGCTGAAAAGTTGTGAACGAAACGTATCGAAAGAGGCGGTAGGTACACTTATTTGTGCGTTGATACCTTCGTATGCCACGTAAATACGACCAAGAATGTGAAGTTGATCAAATAACAGATACAATTCATCGCGGAAAGCCTTCGGATCGGACAGCTGATGGTATTTGTAAAATGAAATGGTCGTTCTTTCTTCTTGCAGGTGCTGAAGTTTTTCTTTCAGTTCTTTGCCGTTGATTCGATTGTAAAGAGCCATGCGTGCTTAAATAATCTTACTGCAAAGATAACCATTAATTGCGAGGGGAGGAAGCCCTTTCATTTAGCCAAAATGGGCTAAAATTATGATAGATATCAGGTTTTTAAAGGGTAGAGAGGGCAAAATTGAGGAATGTCAATTCATCAAAAAAGGTAATAGAAGTTTGGAGAATAACTCGGGTTCTCTTCAGCTCGAGAACGTAGATATGTTTCCCAAACTAATTCCTACGGAATTCCGTGTTAATTGAATTTGTCTCACCATTGTTATGTTCGAACAATCTGTTTACCAAATCCTGAGTTGATCTGGTATAATACTTCTGAGAGGATTTGTTGAATAAGATGTAAACTGTAAAAGACATAGAAACAAAAAAAGCCCCATGAAACACGGAGCTTTTTTGTCGGGGTGGCCAGATTCGAACTGACGACCTCTTGGTCCCAAACCAAGCGCGATACCGGGCTACGCTACACCCCGTTTTGTTAAGGTGATTTCCTTAACGAGGCGCGAAGATATAAAAACATCTTTACACACCAACTTTTTTTTGTGATCCCGATTGGATTCGAACCAATGACCTACTGCTTAGAAGGCAGTTGCTCTATCCA
>DGYK01000020.1:35054-116645 GCA_002398365.1 Flammeovirgaceae bacterium UBA5008 | reverse complement strand
ACCCACTGAATGGTGTATGAATTCTCCTTTTCCTTATAGTTCTGCACATAATCCCACATTTTGCGAAGCGCATCTACTTTATCCGCACCCGTTTCCGAATGGAATAAAAAAGACTGATTGTGGCGAGGATTGATGGTAATCAGGTCTAATTTGGTCTTTCCATCCACCACACTGTACTCAAACATGAGGTCGCTGGTGCGCAAACCGAGGTAATCCTTAATTTGCTGTTGCACGCGGGCGGCTTCTACGTGAATATCGCTTACTGTATCGAGATTAATTTTTGGCATTGTGCTTAACTAAACTTCAGGAAACTGCTAAAAGTTTCCCAATTTCAACTCAAAATTAAGAAAAACCTGACCATTCTCTCATTATGGAAAAATTAGAGCACATCGGCATAGCAGTAAAAAATCTGGAAGAATCGAATAAGCTGTTCGCCAAATTGTTAGGCAAACCACACTACAAAATTGAAGAAGTTGCCAGCGAAGGCGTGCGCACTTCCTTTTTTGACGTGGGGGGCGTAAAAATAGAATTATTAGAAGCCACCCGCCCCGATTCCCCCATAGCCACTTTCATTGAAAAAAAAGGTGAAGGAATTCACCATCTGGCGTTTGGCGTAAGCCGAATTGAGAATGAAATGAAGAATAAATCAGCTGAAGGGTTTACTTTACTCGCTCAACATCCCAAAGATGGCGCAGACAATAAGCGAATTGTTTTTATGCACCCAAAATCAACCAACGGGGTGCTGGTCGAAATGTGTGAAGATAAAGCCTAAGTTGATAGTTTAATTTTCGACCGCTACTGTAGCCGAAGCGGGATTGCGTGTCACATTTTCATTTTTGCGATCCCACTCAATCAGACCATCGCGTAAGCGAATGATGCGATGAGAATAATGAGCAATATCATCTTCGTGGGTTACTAGAATGATCGTATTGCCTTTATCATGTAAATCCTGAAAAAGATTCATGATATCGTAACTGGTCTTTGTATCCAAGTTACCCGTTGGCTCATCGGCCAAAATAATGGATGGATTATTAACTAAGGCTCTGGCGATAGCCACACGCTGACGCTGACCTCCCGAAAGCTCGTTGGGTCTGTGGTGATGACGATTGGCAAGATTCACGTTTTCTAAAGCAGCCATGGCCATTTCTTCTCGTTCATCTTTAGAGTAACCCGCATAAATCAGCGGAAGCGCCACGTTTTCTAAAGCGGTGGCGCGAGGCAACAGGTTGAACGTTTGAAACACAAATCCTATTTCTTTATTACGAATCATTGCCAACTCGTTCTCAGTCATTTCACTCACTTCCTGATTATTCAGTCGGTAGCGACCGCTGGTAGGTGAATCAAGGCATCCAACAATATTCATCAAAGTAGACTTTCCAGATCCGGAAGGACCCATAAACGCAACATACTCGCCTTTATCAATTGAAATGGAAATGGATTGCAACGCATTGACAATGTTGTTACCCATTTTATAAACCTTCGAGATTTCGTGTGTTTCAATGATTTTGCTCATGCCGTATGTTGATTAGATACAAAGTTTAAAGTTCAACTCTTATGAACTGTTCCAACGTCATTTAGTTTCAAATCAAGTCAATTTTGCCCTAAAAAATTGAATTTTCTTGATAAATGACTCTTTCCAGACGGATGGATGGCAAAAATGTTACGCGTTGTGAGTAATCTTAAATTGGTAGTAACGGTCAGTGTACTCAAAAGTTTGCAGGTTGTAAACGCGTTCGGTAAACGAAACCTCTTTTTTGTGATTGATTAAAATAACCGTAGAACAACGTGTGCCATATCCATTGGTCTTTATAAACATCGAAGACAATGCCCTCTCACGCTCGATGCCAATTCCGGTGTCGGGCAAAAGGGAATCGGGTGCTTTTTCTTCATTATTCAAAAATCGAAAAAGGATTTCAGCATTTATCTCGCTATTCAAGATCGATTGAAATTGCGCTTTTCCGCGCTTCACTTTTGGCCAGGGTGTATCGAGCAAATGATTGCTCAGTCCGTGAATTCCATTTGGAATCAAATCTATTCCACTTCGGTAATTGGAATAGTAGTAAAGTGCTTCCAAATTCCCGACAATCAGGTTATAACCATTGTAGCGCTTTCCATTCTGTTCAACTTCTTTCAAATATTCGGGAGCTGTTTGTTCGGAAATTAAAAAATCAGAAACCAATTGACCGCGCGAAGGAGCTTTAGGATCAATATTTTTGGGGTCTCTATAATTCGTAATCATACTGATTCGGCCAGTAGTTGTCATTGCCATCCACGTGCCTTTTGCTTCTAAGTCGCGGCCACCTAAAATAGTTGGATGATCTTTCCAAAATTCGGCCGGTGCTGTTTGTCGGTTGTAAAATTCATCGCGATTTGCTGCGATAATCAGTGGATAAACAGGATGCTGGTTAATTGCTAAAAAAATAAGGCACATGAACGTTGTGAGTTTTTAAAGAGTCCACATGGTGATATAAAACAACATCATTCGATAGTAATCAATGGAAAGTCCCATTAAGAACAAAAGTAAAATTGCCTTTGGTGCGGCCCAATACCATTTTTGATGGTAAAATGTAATCATCTGACGAAATGTAAAATAAAGAAGAATCAAATAAGTAATGGTAGAAAATACTTGATCTGTCATCAAAAAATTCCAGTCTAAATCATACCATTTGCCAACTTTTATCACCCAGAGAATTACGTTTGCAATGATCACTAAATTGATGAGCAATTGAAAACTATAAAATTCCAACGCCACCAGCAGGTGATCGAAGAAATAGTTTTGCTTGCTATAGTTAATGATCATCAGAAAAAGAGTCAAAATCACCACTAATACCACAATGAGCAACTTAGAGAGGTTGGTCGACTGGTTCTGATAATTACGTTTAAAATCTTCTATGTCAATTTTTTCTTTTTCGATTCTTTCTTTCACCAAGGCCTTCGCCTGAATGCTATGCTCTCCCAAAGAATTGAGTTGGGTGTAGAGTGATGAATTGTAGGAATCAAATACCGGAAATAAAAAATAAAAAAAATTAGCCACAAAGAATAAAGAAATCATCTTCATGTAAGGCACGCGTTTGCCATCGGAAATGTTTCTGGCGAGTTGCCCTGGCTTCAGAACAAGTAGCTTAAAACTTCTCCAAAACTTACCATCTAAGAAAGTAAATGCATTTAGAAGACTATCCAAAAATTCTCGGAAGGAGCGCTCGTAGGGTTCGATTACTTTTTCGCCACAGACATTGCAAAACCGTCCTTTAAATTCGTGGTCGCAAACTTTACATTTACGAATCAATTCATAATCGAATTGATCTTCCTTTTTTTTCAAGAATGAAAAAGCCATTGACCAAATTAATCAAATAATTCCAATTGCGAAGGCAGTAATTGAAACGACTTGCGATGATACCGAGTAATACCCAGCTTTTTTATCCCCTCGCGATGCTCGGGGGTCGGGTAGCCTACATTGGTGGCCCATCCATAGCCCGGAAACTCGATCGATAATTTTTCCATTAACTCATCGCGGTATGTTTTTGCTAATACAGAGGCGGCTGCGATCGAAAGGAATTTGGCATCTCCTTTAATGATGCACCGGTGCTCGATTTGCTGATAGGGTTTGAATCGATTTCCATCAATCAACAAAAGCTCGGGACGGGTTTGTAATTGATCGAGTGCCAGATGCATCGCCTTGAAAGATGCATTTAAAATATTGATCTGATCAATTTCTTCATGACTTACCTCGGCCACTGCCCAGGAAATTGCTGCCTGTTTGATTTCTTCCTGCAGTTGATCGCGATCAGCTTTCTTTAATTGTTTGGAATCGTTGAGAAGCGGATGCTTAAATTTTTTTGGGAGAATAACGGCAGCCGCCACCACGGGTCCGGCTAAGCAACCACGCCCTACCTCATCACAACCGGCTTCGATTTTATTTTTAGTGAAAGAAGATTTAAGCATGATGAAGGATAACCGGATAAAACGAAACGCAAATTAAATCAAAAATTACCGGTTGACACGTGATGCCGAAGTGGCAACAAATCTTGACCTTTGGACTCTATTTTTTTATTCGATGAAAAACCCTTGGACGACCCTTGCAACTGAAGATATCTACGAAAACCCGTGGATCAAACTGGAGCAGCATCAAGTAATTAATCCGGCTGGCGGCAAAGGCATTTACGGAAAAATCCATTTCAAAAATAAAGCGATTGGCATTATTGCTTTGGATGCAGACCTAAATACCTGGTTGGTCGGACAGCATCGCTATCCACTGAATGAATGGAGTTGGGAAATTCCAGAAGGTGGCGGGCCTCTCGAGATTGATCCGCTCGAATCAGCCAAACGTGAGCTGAAGGAAGAAACAGGTTTGGAGGCAACTAAATGGCGTATGGTTCAGCGAAGTCATTTATCAAACTCGGTTTCGGATGAAGAGGGTTTTGTGTTCTTAGCGGAAGGCCTTGCGCAGGGAGCAACCCATCGCGAAGAAACCGAGGCAGATATGAAAGTATGGAAGTTACCTTTCAGCGAAGCACTTGAAATGGTACTAGACGGAAAAATAACCGACAGCTTAAGTGTGATAGGAATACTGCGAGTTGCCCGTATCTTAAATTTGTAAACTCAGAATTAGCAACGAATGCAAATCGAAAAATACAAACCACATCTTCGCGAAGGTTTTCAATTGGCATACCCTGTTATGCTCAGTCAACTTGGGCACGTGACGATGGGCGTGGCAGATAATATCATGGTGGGCAACTTAGGTGCTGCCCACTTAGCCGGAGCCGGATTGGCGAATGTGGCGTTTAACTTTTTGCTACTCTTCGGCATAGGTGTTTCCTATGCCATTACTCCATTGGTAGCAACAGCAGATGGAGAACGCAATGATGGACAAATTGCTTCTATACTAAAGCATGGGTTGTTGATCAATGTGCTCAACAGTTTAGTGTTAATAGGGATTGTCAGCGTAGGCATGAATGTGTTGTATCATATTCATCAACCTCCGGAAGTGGTGAAACTGGCCACACCTTATTTAAGCATCATCACCTTTTCGCTTATTCCGATTCTGATCTTTCAAACCTTTCGTCAGTTTACCGAAGGTTTGTCAATGACGCGAATTGCTATGATCATTGTTATCGCGAGTAACTTTGTGAACATTGGTCTCAACTATGTTTTAATTTATGGGCATTTCGGTTTTCCTGCACTGGGTTTAAACGGGGCGGGATATGCTACACTTATATCCAGAATTTTAATGGCAATCGCTTTCGCGGGATTTGTTTACTTCGCTCCGCGATTCACCAAGTATCGAGTCGGATTTTCCATTGGCAACTATTCTAAAAAATTAATTTCAAAGATGTTGCACATCGGCTTGCCGGCCGGATTACAATTTATTTTTGAAGTAGCCGCTTTCGATTTTTCATTGGTGATGATGGGTTGGCTCGGCACAAGTGCATTGGCAGCACATCAGATCGCCATCAATCTGGCCACCATCAGTTACATGACCACCTCGGGTTTGGCGGCAGCCGCCACCATTCGCGTAAGCAATTTTTTAGGAAAGAAAGATTACATGAATCTGCGCCAAGCGGCTTATGCTTTATTGGGATTAGCTATGGTGATTATGAGTGCTTGGGCGATATTGTTCATTGCCGGGCGCGATCTGTTACCACATTTTTATGTCACCGATGAAACCGTAATTGCCATTGCGGGACCTTTGTTGATTATAGCCGGATTGTTTCAACTAAGTGATGGAGCGCAAGTGGTGTGTATAGGTGCATTGCGTGGACTGCAAGATGTGAAGGTTCCCTCACTCCTGATTTTTGTTTCCTATTGGATCATCGGCTTGCCATTGGGCTACTGCTTTACATTTGTGTTTGGCTGGGGTGCCATTGGTATTTGGATTGGCTTGCTAATTGGCCTGACCTTAACCGCCAGCGCCATGTTTGTTCGCTTCTATCGATTGAGTAATAAATTGGTGTAAAGTTTTTATATTTGGCTAATCATGGTATCCGAATCTTTACAAGAAAAAAAAAATCAAATAATTGATAGTCTTCAGCACATCAACGATGAGGCATTGATACTTGCTATCCAAAATATGATTACCTACTCCAGACAAAAAGAAGAAGAATACTTAGGTGAAAATATTGGATCCTATAATGAAGCCCTTAAAAAAGCAGATGCTGAAATAGAACAAGGACAATTTGTGGTACATGAAGAAGCCATGAAAAAGATACAAGCGTGGAGGGAGCACGAAAAATAATCTGGAACGTAACGGCTCTCGAGACGCTAAGCAAAGCATTACAATGGATTAGCAAGGAGTCTATTCAAGGAGCTGAAATAGTAGAAAACGGAATCATTAAAAGATTAAATCAGGCGAGAATTAATCCGTATCGCTTTCCTCCGGATGGATTAAAAATTAATAATTCAGGTGACTTTCGATTCTTTATTACCCATAGTTATCGTATTACTTATCGCATAACTGAGAATGAAATTAGGGTACTTCGAATAAGGCACATCAAACAAAAACCTATTTCTTACCGATGACCTCTTCCAAACCCGTTCGCTCTTCGCAAACTACCATTACAGAATTAATGATTCCGGCATACGCCAACTTTGGCGGCAAAATTCATGGAGGTATTTTGCTTTCGCTCATGGACAAAGTAGCTTACGCCACAGCCAGTAAGCATGCTGAAACGTATTGTGTAACGGTTTCGGTTGATCAAGTTGAATTTTTGCAACCGGTTGAAGTCGGGGAATTAGTATCCATGATGGCTTCCGTCAATTATGTCGGCAAAACATCGCTGGTAGTGGGGATTCGGGTGGAATCTCAAAATGTGAAAACCGGCATTACTAAACATACCAACTCATCCTTCTTTACAATGGTCGCCAAAGGTGAAGATGATAAACCTACGATGGTTCCCAAACTCATTTTAGAAAATGAAGAAGAAGTGAAGCGGTTTATCGAGTCGATGCGTATGAAAGAGATTAAAAAGGCAGTAAAAGACAAAATGGACGACTCCAAATCAAAAATGGAAGTTGAAAATGCCCGGACGATTTTGAAAGACCAGCGCTGCGAAATAAAAATCAGATTATAAATTTATAATCCTACCATTACCGCAGTCGCTGAAATCATGCTATTTTGCGCCATTAACTTACACTTTACACTTTCATGAAATACTTAGTTATAGTTGCGCTAATCTTTGTCTCCAAATTTTCCATTGCACAATACCCGGCCATTCTTTCGCAGCGCGATCAGGCGCGTGTGGTAGATGAACTGCTGGAAGATCGGTTGCGCACTTTGCTTCCTACTTTGATGCGCAGAGAAGGTTTTGACATGTGGGTAATCATTTCACGTGAATACAATGAAGACCCGGTAATCCGTACTCTCCTACCCGCTACTTGGTTTGCCGCACGGAGAACAACGATGTTGGTTGTATACGATAAAGGAAAAGATAATAAGGGCAACGATTTAGGGCTGGAATATCTGGCAGTTGCGCGATACGATGTTGGAAAGGTTTTTAAACGCGCATGGGATCCGGATCAACAGCCCGACCAATGGGCGCAGTTGGCCCGGTTGATAGACGAACGAAATCCTAAAAAAATAGGGGTTAATAAAGCTCCACATTGGGGGCATGCCGATGGAATGACTGCTAATGATTATGATCAGTTTTTAACCGTTTTACCCAAACGACTATTTACTCATGTGACTTCTGCTGAAAAACTAGCTGTGGCTTGGCTGGAAACGCGAACAGAAAAAGAAATGGTGATCTACCAGCAAATCTGCCGCATTGCACATCAAATTATTGCTGAAGGATTTTCCGATAATGTGATTCAGCCCGGAGTAACAACAACAGAAGATGTCGTTTGGTGGTATCGTGAAGAAATTAAGCGTTTGAAATTAGACACCTGGTTTCAACCATCTGTTTCCATTCAACGCGAAGAGCCGGAAACCATGATGTTTAAGCGACCTCAACCCCTTGTGATTATGCCGGGTGATTTGCTACATGTCGATTTTGGCATCACATACCTCCGCTTGAACACCGACACACAACAACATGCCTACATTTTGAAAGCAGGGGAAACCGATGCTCCTGAGTATTTGAAAAATGCTTTTAAACGTGGAAATAAGCTGCAGGATATTTTAACCAGCAATTTCAAAGAAGGGAAAACCGGAAATTCTATTCTGGCAGATTCACGAAATCAAGCTGTTGCTGCTAGTATCACTCCTTCAATCTATACTCACCCCATCGGATTTCATGGACACGCGGCAGGAACGACAATTGGAATGTGGGACATGCAGAATGGTGTGCCACACACTGGCGATTATCCACTGCATTACAAAACTGCCTACTCAATTGAGCTCAATGCATCTGTTTATGTAATTGAATGGAAAAAGGAAGTCCGCATTCAATTAGAAGAAGATGGCTACTTTGACGAAACGGGCTTCCGCTACATTGATGGCCGACAAACTGAATTGATATTAATTCCGAAGCCTGGAACAATTAACAAGTGAAGTAAGTGAACTCATGAAATTTGTCAGGCTGGTTCATACCATTTATGGCTTTGCTATTTTCACTGCCTTATTTCTAATATTCTTTCCTCTACTTCTGTACCCAATCCTTTTTCCGAAACAGTTTCGGTGGGTAGGAATCATCAATCGGTGGTGGGCCAAGAGTATGTTCATTTTTACATTTTTACCTTATGAGGTAGAGTGCAAAACGAAGCTGGACCGAACCAAGCAATACATCTTTTGCCCAAACCATTTTTCCTATCTGGATATTCCTACGATGGGACTCAACCCGGTGAATACCATTTTTGTTGGTAAGAACGACATGGAAAAAATACCATTGTTTGGTTTTATGTATCGAAAGCTTCATATCACCGTGAATCGAGCCAGTTTGAAGAGTCGGTTCAATACCATTCTCGCATCGATGAAAGCTATTGACGAAGGCAAAAGTTTGGTCATTTACCCGGAAGGTGGCATGGTAACAAAAGAGCCTCCAAAGATGTGCGCGTATAAAGATGGCGCTTTTCGAACGGCCATAGAAAAACAAATCCCGATAGTACCCGTCACCATTCCTTTTAATTGGATAATTTTGCCTGATGAATCGAAAATGCGTTTGCATCGGGGAACAGTGAAAGTAATCTTTCATGAGCCGATTGAGACTCGCGGCATGACACTAAACGATCTGCCGAAGCTCAAACAGCGGGTTTTTTCTACTATAGATTCAGAATTAAAAAAAGAATTGTCTCCGAAGGAATTTGCCAGTAAGAAATAATTCGACCAAACAATATCATCGAATTTTGACGTTTAAAACACATCAATCAACCCATGAAACTAGACGCAGAAACATTAGCTAAAATTGCACACCTGTCGCGGCTTGAGATTGACGAGAAAGAAACGGATAAAATGCTGCGCGACATGAGCAACATGCTCACGTTTGTAGAAAAATTGAACGAGGTTAATACCGATGGCGTAGAGCCGCTGACTACCATGAGTCACGAAGTCAATGCCTTGCGTGAAGATGTGGCAAACCAAGATTTATCGCACACGGAAGTTTTACAAAATGCACCCAAAAAGGACGCTGAATTTTTCAGAGTTCCAAAAGTACTCGAGTAATCATGAACACACTTTGGTTTTGGAAACAATGGTCGCGCAGCGATCAAAAAATTTTTTGGCTCTTATCTGCTTTGCTAGCGGGGGCGTTCATCGTTTTTTTAATTGTCTTCTTCCAAAACACTTCGTTGGCATTTATTTGGGAGCAATATCAACAAGTTGAACAGATTGAAACTCCTATACGCACTTTTCAGGTAGGGCTTTCATCCATTGATTTGCCAGCCGATAACTTAGTCTTATTCGAAACTTTTAGCGGCAGCACACTGCAACCAACAGGCTGGATGTATGTTGTCTTACTTATTGGTGTAGCTGTTGGATTTTTAGTTTATATAACTTTTATCACCACACTAAAGCGTTTTTCATTTTTAGGAGCCGTTGGTTTTTTGATCCTGATGCTGGTCAGTTTCCACTGGGAAGCGTTATTTATTTTCGGAATTAGTCATAAAGCGATTTCGGGAGTTGTGATCGCATTATTTGCAGGAACCGCCTACTACTTTCAATCCTTTCACACTCATCACTCATTCATTACTCGCCTTGCTGTTTTCGCATCAATCACTATTGTTCTGGCATTGGTTATCTTTTTCTTTAGTCAGGTGCCGCAGCCATTTCTCATTCTGGCAAGCAATACATTGCTAGCAGCCACCGCCATGAGTATTCTTTTTGCAATCATGGTATCGCATGAGATCATTGCATTTTTTGTTACTGTGATTACCAGCAGCCGCACACCTGCGAAGAGTGCAATGCATTTTTTCCTCATCTCTGCCATCTACTTCATCAATCTCATCATCACTTTTTTGATCCGTGAGAAATATATTTTCTGGGATATCATTACAATAAATTCGTACTTCTTGCTAGCCGTCTCTGCAGTGTTGGGGCTTTGGGGTGTTCGTCAGCGCGAATCATTGTATATCGATTCAGTCGAAAATCCGATACATGCTATTTTTCTTTATCTCGGATTTTTTCTCACTGCCTTCACCACCATTGGCTTTTCAATTGGCACAGACAACAGTCCTCTGATAGAAACTCTAAATGAGATTATCTTATTTGTTCACATGGGCTATGGAATTATTTTTCTTGCCTATGTCACCTCCAACTTTGGCCCTATGCTGATGGCCAATGTGCATGTGCATAAGATATTGTATCAGCCATCCACGATGCCATTCTTTACCTTTCGTGCGATGGGTACAATTGCCACCTTTGCTTTTCTGTCGTTCTCTTCTCCGCTACCATCATACTTTGATCGCGCGTTGGCAGGTGTTTACAATGCGCAAGGCGATATTCAATATACGCAGGGCGAGTTGAGCACGGCCGAAGCGTACTATCGAAAGTCATTGGTCTATCGCAACCGCAATCATCATGCTCACTACGCTCTGGCCACGATGTATGCAGCGCAACTGGAGCCTGTGAAAGAGATGAAAGAATATGAAGAGTTGCTCAAAACAACACCCACCGAATTCACCTTCATAAATCTGAATGATATTTACAACACGAACGAGAATTATATCAAAAATCAGGAAGTACTAAAAGACGGTTTGTTTATTTATAAAAACAGTGGCTTGCTGGCCAACGCACAAGGATTAAACTTTTATCAGATTGGATTACTCGATTCTTCGATTTATTATTTTCAAAAATCAAGGAAATCATCATTTACCAAAGTCACTGCTGAAACCAACATCTTCGCTACCAGCGTAAAGCTTCATGTTAAGTTCCCGGCCGATTCTCTTTTACAACTAATCGGATCCCGCGATGCCGGTGTTCAAAGCAATGCACTCGCCTTAGCCAATTCACAACAACTTCCGCTTCAGGTGAAGGTAGAGATTCCAAAAGATACCGTTCTCAATTTAAAAATTGCTACACTTCTCTGTAATCAATTGACGAATCAGGCAAACAATATTGACACGCTTCAACTTCGCCAAATTGCTTCGCTCGCGCGAAAGCCGATCAATGACAACTTCAAAGAATATTTATTGGCTTCAGTGGCCCAAGCGTATTACCAACAAGATCAAATTAAAAAAGCGATGGACATCATTCGCGAAATGGCTTTTTCAACCGACCAAGGCAAGAGATACAATTTATTAGCCACTTACTTTTTAGAACAAGGGGATGCACTGACTGCGGCGCGTTATTTTAAAATTGCTCATGATAAAAAAGTGTCGAGCGCACAACTCCGTGAGGCCATTGCATATTCGGAGGCTGATAGTATTCGAGAAGCACTTCCCTTGTGGCGAATACTGAGTACATCCACCGATTCGCTGGAGCGACAACAGGCACAACTCTATTTAAAAATATTAGAGCGACCCCTCACCTCTTGGGAAGATTTCAATGATCTAGAAAAATACGGAATGTGTCACTATCGTATTTCGCTGGCAGACTCGGCTCAATTCCAAAAAATAATAAACAGTATCAACGACAATGATCTTCGTGCCCGGGCAATCATTGAAAGAACTAAAAAATGGTATCAACTGGACGAAGCGGAGGAGGCCATCAAAGAACTGCAGTCGCTGCGTGGCATTCAGCTTACTAACAAAAAATTAGCCGATGAAATTAAGGTGCTGAATTTAATGTTAAGCGCCTCTACACAACAATGGGCATTCATAGAATCAGGATTAAAATCCAACTTCCCGAATGAATATAGAAACGAATTAATTTATCTGAATACCCTTCTTGCGCAGCAAAAAGGAACTGATGTAAAATCAGCAATGGCATATCTGTCAGATGTAAACTATTTATTTGAAGAAGGATTGATTGCCGCTGCTGCATACTATGAGAAGGATACAACCAATCGTCTGAAACCCTATACGCTTTTGGTAAACGGACTATTGGCACGACCGTATTCTGTAAAATTATTGAAAGCGTACAGTAAACTAGCAGCTAATCTGGGTTTTGAGGACGAAGCGCAACAGTCGCTCGTGAAACTCAAGCAACTACTCACTGCTCAACGATTTGAATCATTCGTGAACGAAAATCAATCCGTATTTTCTAAAATGTCCGCTTCGGATTCTTATTAGCCCCAAACTGAAGATCATTGTAATATTTTTGTTTCTTCTTCCCGACCTTCGTTTGATAATAAGGCTTTTCCACTCGGCACGAACTGAAAAAGATCAAAGCGGCCATAAAAGGTACAAGTAGCTTTTTCATATTTCCTCTTTTGTTTGATTCTATATACTAAGCCTTTCGGCAATGGCTGTAGTATTCGCTTCAAGTTGTACTTTTGCCGGACGAACCAACATAACAAGCGACTAACAAAAATTACCTCATGGCTGAAAACCGCACCGAACTGAATCAAATAGGAGAATTTGGGCTGATTGAACGCATCCAAAAGCAATTTTCTTTACAAAACCCTACATCTGTACAAGGTATTGGCGATGATGCAGCCATGATTGATGCGGGACAGGATTACATGTTGGTAACTACCGACATGTTGTTGGAAGGCATTCACTTCGATTTGTCATACATGCCATTGCAACACTTGGGATATAAAGCAGTAGCAGTGAATGTATCTGACATTGCGGCTATGAATGGAAAGCCGGAGCAAATCACGATTGGACTGGGGTTGAGTAATCGATTTTCAGTAGAAGCAATTGATGCTTTATATAGTGGCATCCACGCAGCTTGTGAAAATTACAAGGTGGATTTGGTAGGTGGAGATACAACTGCCTCCGCATCTGGATTGGTAATTTCAATTACTGCTCTAGGGCGCGTGGCGAAAGATAAAGTGGTGCAAAGAAGTACAGCTAAAAATAATGACATCATTTGTGTGACCGGAGACTTAGGTGCTGCCTACATGGGGCTGCAGGTGCTGGAGCGCGAGAAGCAAGTGTTTTTGACTAACCCGGAGATGCAACCCGATCTTGAAAATTATGAATACCTCGTGGGGCGACAGCTAAAACCGGAAGCGCGTATGGACATAGTGCATGAACTGGCGGAAAAAAATATTATTCCCAGTTCGATGATCGATATATCCGATGGATTAGCATCAGAGTTGATGCATTTGGGCAGGAACTCTGGCTTGGGTGTTAAAATTTTTGAAGAGAACGTGCCAATCGATTCGATGACTTATGAAACAGCCATCGAATTTAAGCTGGACCCAATTACCTGCGCATTGAATGGCGGAGAAGATTATGAGTTACTATTCACCATCTCTCCTTCGGATCATGAAAAATTAAAAAACCATCCGGACATTCATTTTATCGGGCACATGCACAGCAACACCCAGCAGAATGTGATGGTAACGAAACAGCAAACCATCGTGCCGTTAAAGGCGCAAGGCTGGAATCATTTTAAAAGTTTTGAATAATTTAAAACTTAATCCTCCGGATATGGGATAAAAACAAAACGCGTAAACTCTTTATCCACTACGAAGAGGCAACAGAACTCATCGGGATCTTTGTAGGCTTTTACAAAGTCATCTTCTTTGTCTTTGGCAACAAGCTCGCGTTGCACAAATTCATCCAGAAAAGACGCGAAGTAGTTCCAGTCAATTTCCAGTGATAATCTATCAATCAAGAGCTGACCAATGGGGATGGGATCTTTTGAAATGGCAAAAATGGGGTAGTTAAATCCTGCCTTCCGAATTTGATACGAAGCTTCCTTCAATGTGTCGGCCACTCTTACAAAATCGGCACTGATGGTTCCAAGGTACTTCCCGTTTAGTTCGGGATCATTAATCATAGGTACTTCCATGCTGTAAAATTAATAGTTCGCCAGAAACTTATCGGCTTCGGATTTCAGCAATGGAAAAAATGCTTGAAACTCTTGGTTAAACTCATTGTGGTATTGAACCAATTCAGCACCGGCTTCATTCATCTTTGAATCGAACTTCGACCTGCGAGCCATGCCGTTCAGCACTTTTTCTATACCCTCAATCCGCGCATAGTTTGCCAGCCAGTTTCCTTTCACCATGTGAGGCATCATCCATTTTACCTGCTCCGGTAAGATGGCTTCATTCCGCTGCACCATGGCATAGCACTGTTCGGCATAATCGGGCAGCAAGTCGGGGTGATATAAATGCCAGTTGATCGCCAAAAAATGATCATAATAAATATCTACAATCACCGGGGCGTAGTGCCGATACTTGGGACGGAGACGCTCTTTGCTTTGCTTCACAATGGGGTGCGAATCAGTAAACTCGTCAATCACACGGTGCAATTGAATGCCTTTTACTATTTCAGGATGGTAGCGTTCCGATAAATCCTTGCCCCGCACAAAGTCTCCGATAAAATTACCCAACTGCACCTGGGGGTTAGAGCCGGAAAGGTAGAGATGTGCCAAAAAATTCATAGGCATGTAAGGTAATTCAAATCAAGCTATTTTTATTAGTCGATAAATTTCTGATTTTTGATTAAAAGAAAGATTTTATGGCACTGCTCGAACAATTGAAATTGCTAGTAAACCTTTCGCGGATTGACGGTGAAATGGCCGAACGCGAAAAAAGCTACATCACCAACATCGGCAAAGCCAATGGATTTCCGGAGTCTTCGGTGGCTACGTTGTTCTACAACACCCACGAGGTGATTATTCCCGACAATCTTACGCCCGATCAGAAGTTTAATTACATATTTAGCCTTGTTCAATTAATGAAAATTGACGAGCGCCTTTACAAAGAAGAAATTAAATTTTGCTCTTCCGTTGCATCTAAGCTTGGATATAATGAGCAGGCTATGTTTGAATTGATGCTGAATGTGAAAAATACATCAGACGAGAGTGAATTGAAATCGCTGAAGGAACTGGTGGCCAAGCATTTGAAAAAGGACTAACTTCGACTGTCATGAGACTGCTGTTAGTCGGTCTGTTTCTTTTTATTTCGATCAGTTGTTGTCAAGCACAAGACTCCCTTAAAATTTTATCGTGGAACATTCAGATGTTGCCACGAGGAGTGAAAGGCAACGGTAAAGCCAAACGCGCACGCATTATTGCTGAAGAACTGAAATCACGCAACTATGATGTGATTGTGTTTCAAGAACTATTTTACCAACGTAGTCGGACGATTTTGGTGGAACAGCTCAAAGAATTGTATCCGCACCAAACGCAAGTACTCAATAAAAAGTCGGTATCATTCAAAACCAATGGTGGTGTATTGATTCTCAGCAAACATCCGATTATTGATACGCGCGAAATTATATATCGGCAAAAAAGTGGTCCCGATCGACTTTCACGAAAAGGAGCGTTGCTGGCTACTATGAATGTGCGCGGAAAACAAGTGCAGGTGATTGGCACTCACTTGCAAGCTTTTGGCAAAAAGGAAATTATGTATAGCCAATACCAACAATTGCATGATGAATTGTTGAAACCCGCCCTTCTGCCTAATGTACCTCAGATTATCTGTGGCGACTTTAATACATTAAAGGAAGTACCATCGCAGGTCCCCGCTTCATTGCCAGCAAACTTTGAAGAACGCATTGCCCGATACCCGGTAATGCTTCAAACCCTTCAGGCCGAAGACGGACCTCTGAAAGGTGCTCAACAGTATTCCATGGATCGCCCGAATAATGATCTTTGTAAAAAAAGAAAAGAATTTAGACTCCTGTTAGATTATTTCCTGATTCGCCCCAACCAAAGTGCTGCGCAGATCGCACACCGGCAAATCACCATTATTAAAAAGAAATGGCACAAAGATCACAGCGATCTTTCTGATCATTATAGCTTGGAAGCCGTGGTAAAAGGTCTTTAGTCTTTTACATTAAGAAAACTTAATCGTGTCTTCAGTTGGATCTCAGATGCTTGAGCGATCATTGTTAAAAAAAGTTATGACAAGATATGTTTGTCTTTTGTATCTGATGACTTTGCCGATGATTGGCTATTCACAGAAAAAAGTGAAAGTAGAATTAGTTCAGGTGGAGGGGGTTATTGAAAAGTATATTCCAACACCCGGCATTGCGTATTCTATTGTACAGTACTCATCCCAAGGGGAGTCAGCACTGGCGCGGTTTCCATCCCAGCAAGGAAAAGAAATACTTCAACAGTTTCCCGTAGGGACTTCGGTGAAACTGAGCGTAAAATCGAGGATTCCAAAACTAAAGTTTGAAAATGATCCCAAGCGTACATGGCTCCGATATTTTCTGACCGATTCACTGGTATCGATTCAATCCGATCAAAGCAGGATCAGTTGCCAATGGAGAAAAGGCGGTGAGGTTTCATCCTTTTTCCGCAATCGCAAGCTTCTATTAGAAGAAAAAGTAAAAAGTCACATAGAAACAGAAGGCAGCAAAGGTGTGTTGACAGAAAGGAATGTTCTTATTTTGGATAATAGTTTTTTCTCGCAAGAAAAACCAATAAGCAAACTTAAAGTGGGGACAGTCTTTCATAACTTCGGAACCGAGTTTCCGCTTCGTGATGGAGAGGCATATTCTGTTCAAGGTGTGAAACGCGTGATGAGCTCGGGTTTACTGACAAAAGTGGAGGGCACCATTCACTCATTTCTTTATAAACAAAATGGCGTGTGCATCGGGCTCACACTACAAACAGAAAACGAACTGATTCGCATGAATTTTCCGGCTGAATTGGGTGCCCCATTGATGGACATCGAAAAACGAAAGCAGCCTATCATCATTTATTTTGATCAGTTTAGCGTTGATATTAAAACATTTTTGTTTCCAACCATCCATGCGGTGATCAGTGGCACAGATACGATTAAAATTGAGCGCGACTATTACGGAGATCCAGATGGGAAACATGAATTTCAAATCGCTACAAAACGTGGACAAATCAAAAATCTGATTATGGATCGAAGAGGCAAACTCGTATCCATACATCTGAATAATCAAATCCTGATTGAGGCGAACGAAGAAATTCAACAGCAGCTCCGTGACCGATTAAAAAAAGGGAAACAGATTGAAGTGCACGGCAACGAAAGAATTAAGAAAGAAGGAGAAGTTTACGAAAACAATCAGTCCGTCATTGTACCTAAAAAGTTGATTATTGATGGTATAGAATTTTTAGTAGACCCTTAGTAGGTTCAATAAAAACTGAAAAACAACGGTAACCTTAAGCTACACGAATGAAAATATTATTGATCGAAGATGAGCCGAAGCTCAATCAATTTATTAAAGACGGTCTTCAGCAAAACGGATATAGCGTAGAAGCCGCACTCAATGGCAGCGCGGGTTTAGAATTGGCATCCATCGGAAAATTCGACCTAGTGGTATTGGATATCATGCTTCCGGGTCAAAGCGGCTTTGATGTTTTAGCAAACATGCGTCAGTTTAAAATTCATACGCCTGTTATCATTATCAGCGCCTTGAATGAAACCGACCATGTAGTGCGTGGCTTGGATGCTGGAGCGGTGGACTACATCAAAAAACCTTTTGAATTTCCAGAGTTTCTGGCTCGCATCCGCGCGGTAACACGCAAAGGAGACCCGAAATCGTATACGTCCTATAAAGTGGGCAATTTGGAAATCAATCTATTAACCCGAAAAGTATTTTTCGATTCAAACGAAGTATTGCTGACCAATCGGGAGTTTTCGCTGCTCGAACTTTTGGTGATCAATTGCAATCGCGTACTATCGAAAACAGAAATAGCCGAAAAGATTTGGGAAGTAAGCTTCGACATGGGCAGCAATGTGATTGAAGTACATCTTTCGCAACTGAGGCGCAAACTCGGAGAAGACCTGATTCATACGAAAGTAGGTGTAGGTTATTATATTGAAGGAGTTTTACTAAAACAGTAAGTTGACACACACCATTCCATTTTACCAAAGCTTGCGCACCAAAGCCGCTGTGCTTTTCTTTTTGGCTTTTGCAGTGATCGTGTTACCCGTCAACTGGCTTATCTTTCAAAAGCTGAAGGCAACATTGCACGAAGCGGACGGACAAGAATTGCGTGCGGAAGCAGAGAAGATTGCGAGTCGCATTTCGCTTGATCCACTGACGATTCCGCTTCCCCCATCCGGATATTTATTGCAAGTCAACCAGTCGACACCCACTGAGCCAATTACTTTGTTTAGCTCTCCCGATTTTCCCGATACGAACGCTTTCGAGCCTACATCTACTTATTCATTGATTGATACTGTAAAAATCGTTCACCTGAAAAAAGAAGTTCCTTATGCGTCAGCTGTAATGGTTTCACTGGCGCGAAGCACTTCGTTTGTTGAACGTCAGATCAGTCAAATGCAAAATTACTTGCTCTTGGCAAATCTATTTTCACTGTTACTGGCTGGGGCATTGATTTATTGGGCGGCTGGCAAAATGCTAAATCCGCTTCAACGAATGATTTCAACGGCTTCCCAAATTACAGCATCCAAAAAAATGGGTCGCGTAGATGTCCCGTCAACTTCAGACGAAAGTCAGTTGCTGGCTAAAACGTTGAATGAAATGTTTGCCCGATTGGAGGTAAGCATCAAAAACCAAGTTAACTTTTTTGCTTCTGCAGCGCACGAACTCAAAACACCACTGACTATTATGCAAACAGAGTTGGCCGTTTCGCTTTCGCAAACAAATCTGTCTACACAAACCATTTTGGCGAGTCAATTACACGAAGTAAGAAAGTTGAATCGAATTGTAGAAGATTTTTTATTGATCAGTCAATTAAAAAGCGATTCACTCAATCTGCGAAAGCAAAGAGAATTTATTGAAGAAACAATCTATACCAGCCTAAAGAGTGTGAAACCATTGGCAGTAGAAAAAAACATTCAGATCATGTTATCACTGCACCCAAATGGTGGCACGACTGCAGCCCTTTTGGATGCCGAGAAATTTGAAATTGTACTGAAGAATCTTCTTGAAAATGCAATTAAATACAGTGACTCAAACACAACTATAACACTTCAACTGGAACGCGATGTTGCTGTTGCGAAATTGCGAATCATCAACCCAACCGTTCAAGCATTTATCACAACTGAAATTTTGAAACAGGAATTTCAAAAATCAAATGATCATAGCCACGGATTGGGAATGGGCTTATGGATATGCGACCAGGTGCTGCAGCTTCATCAATTTGAATTTAAGTTGCGCTGCGAAAATCATTTATTCGAATCGAGCATTCTAATTCCTATCGTTGAGATTTAACCAATTATCACCTCAACTTATCTGGGTATGGAAAGAAATTCAATTTTTAAGATTTTTTTTCTAATTTCATACTCCCCAAAATTTATCATTAAACCCATTAAACATGAAAATCTTAAAATTCATTGGAATTGGAATTGGCACTGTTTTGGTGCTGATCATTGGTTATGTTCTGGCATTTGCACCTGATAAAGGTCATGTGGAACAGTCCATCGTAGTCAACGCACCTGCTTCCGCTATTTTTCCGCACCTGAACAATATGGAAAAATTTGTAGAGTGGTCGCCCTGGAGTAAAATGGACCCGGATGCAAAAAATACCTACGAAGGCGCTGCTGCCGGTGTAGGTGCGCGGATGAACTGGGTTGGAGAGAAAACAGGTACCGGTTCGCAGTGGGTCATTGAAAGCGTGGAGAACGAACGCGTAAAAACAGGATTAAAGTTTGAAGGCTTTGATGGCGAAGCTTATGCTGAATTTAAATTGGCGCCCGAAGGAAACGGAACCAAAGTAACATGGACGTATGATGGAGACAACACAGGTTTCATGGGCAAAGCCATGTGGTCATTATTTATGGGAACCATGTTAGATGGCCAATATGCAGATGGCTTACAAGATTTAAAAAAGGTAGTTGAAAGTTCACCAATCGAAACTCCTGCAACCGAAACAGCTCCAGCGGATTCAACCGGCACGAAATAGTTTAGATTATTCTGATGCAATAAAGTAGCTCCTTCGCGGGAGCTATTTTATTTTACCGAAACGTGAATAAAATATTCGAAGTAAAATTCCAAGCCATCACCACTGCGGTTGCGACTGCTTTTGAAAAATAGAAATTTCTTTTCTGCTGACCATGCAAAAACCAGATGATGGTAGAGTTAATCAAGAGACCAATCAAGGCAAACGAAACAAACTTTGCATACTGTTCCCATATTTGGGGATCGTTGTTGGCAAAAGTCCATGAGCGGTTTAGTAAAAAGTTATTTGCACCTGAAACAAAAAAACCGGTCGCATTTGCAACATATTTATTGAAGCGAAGCTTCTCCTTACATAGATAAGTTACTCCAAAATCGATCACAAGCCCCATGGCTCCGACTACTGCAAATTTTAAAAACTTAAAAAGTAAGGGGTGAGAAATTAGTGATTCCATCAACTTGATTGAGGGATCAAAATTACCTTTATATTTCTGTATTCGGTAGAAAAAAGAGGTTATCTCACTCAATTGGTGGTAAATTCAAAAGGCAGATTCGATTATTTGATTTTCTCTTTTATTTTGCAATCACATCCATTTAATGAAGGCGTTACAACGGAGCCCCCCCATCCTATTACTTTGCGTGGCAATTATGCTGCTTGTTGAATCGTGTAAAGACACGACTGAAGCTCCTCAGCCTGTAATTCCGATTCCTACTGATCCCTGCGGCCCATCATTAAATTCCGGATACGCAGAAAAGCTTTCATACCTGCCGGGAGAAAAAATAAAGGCTTTTATTAATTCAAATAAAAACACGGCACCCTGTCGGTTGGATGTGTACGATATTAATGGCGATGTTGCGTTCTCTGTTCGCGCTATTTTAAAAACACAAATAATTGCTAACTCCGAGCCATCTATTAACGGATTTGGATATTCATACGGTTCTGAATTTGAAATTCCTTCAGGTACCAAAAGCGGCATCTACCTGATTGAGAAAAAAATTCCACTTATTGTTCGAACTACACAATCCGTTGATCTTACTATTGTTTACCCTTCAAATACAGATAATGCATATGCCTTAGCCGGAGGCAAAAGCCTTTACAGTAAACCTAAATCATCTATTGTGTCTTTTCACCGACCCTTGGAATTGCAATGGCAAGCTCTCATAGGCTTAAAATGGTTTGCTACGTTAAATAACCTCTCCATTAACTACATTTCCGATAGTGACATGGATGATTACGCTTCCATTCAAAATTCGAAAATTGTGGTGCTGGTTGGCCACAGCGAATACTGGACACGCGAAGCCCGAAAAAATTTCGATCGGTTTGTAGAAGAGGGCAGACATGCCGTTATACTTTCAGGTAATACCATGTGGTGGCAAGTGCGGTATTCTACCCATCAAATGATTTGTTATAAATCGTTTGATCTCAATTCAGAAAAAGATCCCATTGCCGATCCGCTTCTCAATACAGTACAGTGGGATCATCCATCGTTGCAATATTCTATTCTTTCCAGCATAGGGGCAGATTTTCCACGCGGTGGTTATGGCTTACAAACTGACAAAGGCTGGGATGGTTATAAGATTGTTTCACCACAGTCTCCCTTACTAGAAGGATTGAATTTGCAAAAAGGAGATATCATTTCTTTGCCTTCCGGTGAATACGATGGTGCGCCTATTTCATCTTTTACTGCAGATGGTTATCCCGAAATTGATAATTCAATTTTGAATTTCCATCGAGTTGAATTAATTGGTTTTGACAGAGGGGCGCGGGGTGGCAAAGAAACGATTGGTACTTTCATTGTCTTTCAAAAGTCACCTGCTTCCGGCATCGTAGTGAATGGTGCCTCATATGATTGGTGCTCTCACCGAGGTATGGGCGGCCAAGATGGTGATAAAATCAAAAAGATTACGATGAACGCCATCTCAAAACTTCTCCATAAACAGAAAGTATTTTCAAACTAACGATCTGCGGCCTCCTCTTCGTGCGCCCGCACATTTTTGATTCGCTCGGCTTTCCACTTCGCAAGCTCAACTTGCCGCAGCTTCAACTCCTCTTCAGTGGGCTGGTAATTGATTAATGTTTTTAAGTCGGGTTGACCGGCATCTACCCATGCCGTATACCACACATCGCCAATCATTTTAATACAGGATCGCATTTGACGCTCGACCATACCATTTAACATCGCATGGTATTTCTTGGAATAATTAAATGAAAAAACACGAACTGTCTGCCGGCCTTTTGTTTCGAAATTAAATTTCAGATTATCTGACTGTTGAGAGAGTTGCTTTTCGAATTGCAAAACCGAGTCGAGTGCCAGATGAGCGTTTGTTACGGCATCCCATGCTGCTAATTGTACATTTTTAATATAGCTGGCTTTACCTAAATAAAAATCATATTCATTGAAGAACAATTCCGGCAACCGCGATTCCCAAAAAGCATGGATACCAACATGGCTGGTCAGTTGTCCATCGTAATTGCTGGTAGTGTGAAGAGGCACGTGCGCATCGGCAATGTAATGTCCAATTTCAGCAGATTGCTTTAAAATCTTAGCCGGATCTTTTAGCATAAAGGCATCGCGCAGTTGAAAATAAGCCCGGTAAATATGCCAAGGCACAATGCCATGTGCTTGCAATGAATCTTCTCCAAACTTTTCTACCGCTTCGTTCCAATAACGTGGTAACTGATAAGCAGCACTGTCGCCATACACATCTAAGTCAATATAGTGCCGGGCACCCTCTCCTTCTACTGCATACCTTCTGCGATCCGGATTTACTGCCGCTTCGGAAATGTAGCGGATATGATGTTTATAAAACGTAATCATCTCCACCGGCAATGTGAAAACCGCCAGTCGGTTAATTTTTTGATGACCGAAAAATCCCCATCCACCACATAGAATTGCCACGGTGAACAAAAACCATTTTTGATTCCTTCTCAACATGAGTATCTTTTGATTTAATTGTGCATCGCAAAAAATTAAAAAGCCTAAGGGGAAGTTGATCTGGCTTTTGGGGATGCTCGTAAGAACTAATTGATCGCGAAAGCTAAAATACAAATCATGAACAAATTATTTACACTTTTTCTATTTATCCACTCCGCTGTCTATGCCATCGATCCCTACAAAAGAAATGAAGCCATCGATGTGCAGCAGTATCTTTTTCAATTAGAGGTGAATGACTCCACCGATCGGATTTCTGGAGTGGCGCAAGTCACCATTAGTTTCAAAAAGACCATCACCTCTTTTGACTTAGATCTGGTAAACAAAAATGCACAGGGTTTGGGAATGACCGTATCTGCGGTAACGCTCAACGGAAACCCAATCTCCTTCCTCCATCAAAATGACCGCCTCACTATTCAATTGACTGCCGCTTCAACCGTAAACGAACAATTCACTTTCGAAATCACGTATGCTGGCATTCCGCTTGACGGATTTATTATTGGGAAAAATAAATTTGGCGATCGTGGTTTCTTTGGTGACAACTGGCCGGATCGTGGGCATCATTGGCTGCCGGTAATCGATCACCCGAGCGACAAAGCGCGCGTCACGTTTGTGGTTATCGCTCCGCATCATTATTCGGTAGTGGCCAATGGCATTCAAACAGAAGAAACTTTTTTGAACGCAAAACAAAAACTGACGCGCTATGAGGAAGAAGTCGCCATTCCCGTGAAGGTAATGGTGGTGGGCATTGCCCGATTTGCCGTGCAACGAGCCGGAGTAGTGGATGGCATTACCGTGGAGAGTTGGGTGTATCCGCAAAACAAAGCAGAAGGATTTAGCGACTACGCTCCGGCAGTGCAGGTACTCGATTTTTTCCATCGGCACATTGGTCCGTATCCGTTTAAAAAATTAGCCAACGTACAATCCAAAACACGCTGGGGCGGATTGGAAAATGCAGGAGCTATTTTTTATTTCGAAAATTCGGTGAATGGCAAAGGTGACCATGTAAGCCTCATCGCCCACGAAGAAGCCCACCAATGGTTTGGCAATTCAGCTTCTGAAAACGACTGGCACCACGTGTGGCTGAGTGAAGGATTTGCTACTTATTTTTCGCATTTGTATCTGGAACATGCTTATGGCCATGATCAATTGGTAAAAGAGCAAATTATTGATCGCGAGCAGGCCATAAAGTATTACGCTAAAAACCCGGCTCCGATTGTAGATACTACTCTTACTGATATCAATAAAGTACTGAGCACCAATACCTATCAAAAAGCCGGCTGGGTGTTGCACATGCTGCGGCACAAAGTAGGGGATGCACTATTTTGGAAAGGAATTCAGACCTACTACGCACGCTATCAAAAAAGCAATGCACTGACCGATGATTTTCGCTTGGTGATGGAAGAAGTGACTGGTCAAAACCTGAAGCCATTTTTTGATCAGTGGTTGTTTCGGGGTGGGCACCCTCGCCTTTCCGGCAATTGGAGCTATAATGCGGCTAAAAAAGAACTGACTTTAGAAATTAATCAAACTCAGAAAGAGCCCTTTTTTAGTTTTCCGCTGGATGTAGCATGGATCGGAAAAGATGGATTACCTAAAGCAGAAACGGTTCAAATTGACGCAAAATCGAAGAAAATAACCTTGAAAGCCGATTTTGAACCCATTGAAGTAAAGCTGGATCCCAACATTTGGATGCTATTTGAAGGGCAGATTCAAAAGAAATGATAGAATAGGCCTTGCAAATCAGGTTATTGCCCTTATTTTTGCAGTCCTTTTAGAAAAGCACTTATGGCAAATCACAAATCAGCGCAAAAGAGAGTTAGAGCAAACGAGACGAAGCGAGTAAGAAACCGCTACCAGGCAAAAACTACCCGCACTCAAATCAAGAAATTGACTTCTACCACCAAGAAAGATGAAGCACAAGCTCTTTTGAAAGAAGTGAGTGGCATGATCGATAAATTAGCAAAGAAGAACGTAATCCATTGGAAAAAAGCTGCTAACCAAAAGAGCAAGCTTGCGAAGCGTGTCAACGCTCTAGCGTAATTTCCGAAACTATTTTTTTTATTCCCTCCTCATTCCAAGTTTAAAAATGGAGTGAGGAGGGTTTTTTTATACCCGATGGTCATTGAAACGCCTGATCCTACCCAACTCGAAGAGGCATAAACAGCTCCAAATAAAAGTGGGATCAACAATGCAGCCACAACTATGAAAACACCCCTCAAACCGATATTCAACGAGCGGCCAGAAACATAGTTTGTATAAAATTGAGTCGATAAATAAATCATCGTCCCAAAAGTGAAAGCTAAACTTACAATCAGCAATACCTTATTCGTTCGGGCGTAAATCCGATTTACATGAATCTCGTTGAGTGCCCCGCATTCCGCACACCGGCATGAATAATTTTCTCCATGCTTAACCAGAAACCTGAATCGATCGCTCACCACAAAATTCAGTTGAGATTCTTCCAGACAATACTTACAAATAATGGCCAATCGCATAGACAAGGGTTTCAAACGGTTTTTACTGATACTATAAAAATACATACCTTGCACGAAAGGAATTCCATTCCCCGGGCTTTCCGATTTCATAGATCAATTTATGAAAATCGAAGACAGCAAACCGCTCAATATCAGGGATTGGAACCCCGAGGATCGACCTCGAGAAAAACTGCTTTTAAAAGGCACTTCCGCATTATCTGAGGCCGAACTCATCGCAATCCTCATCGGATCGGGTACTGCCAACCTGAGCGCGGTAGAGGTTTCCAAAAAAATCTTACTCCAAAGCAACAACAACCTCAATCTGCTGGCCAAACTATCCATCAAAGACTTGATGAAAGTGAAAGGTATTGGCGAAGCAAAAGCCATCACCATTGTAGCCGCCCTCGAATTGGGCAGAAGAAGAAAAGAAAGTGATAGCGAGGAAAAGCCAAAGATTACCACTTCCAAAGAAGCCTTCGATCAACTGAAAGGCGATTTGATGGATTTGCCCCATGAGGAGTTTTGGGTTTTGTTCCTCAATCGGGCGCACCGGGTTACTAAAAAGAAACGAGTGAGCGAGGGGGGTGTGGCCGGCACAGTTGCCGATCCGAAAATCATTTACAAACTAGCACTCGAAGAATTGGCCAGCGGAGTAGTTGTTGCACATAATCATCCTTCCGGCAATCTACAGCCTAGCCAAAGTGATATTGACTTGACTAAAAAGTTAAAAGAAGCCGGTCGGTTTTTAGAAATACAATTACTCGATCATCTCATTATTACGGGACATAAATATTTTAGCTTTGCAGATGAGGGGATTGTTTAACTCCCTGTGAGAGTTATGTCGAGCAAACAAATCATTGTCATTGGAGTAATGGCTTTTTTGGCCACGATTGTTTATTACAGTTTTACCGGAGGCGAGTCGCCAGAAGAGTACGCACAACAGATTAACAAAGAGCGCGAAGAAAAGAACCTGTTCATGAAAAACGATGAAGGTTCGCCCTTTTACGTGGGAAAAGATAGCGTCTCCACCTTTACAGCACTGAATTACTACGCTCCCGATCTGTCCTATAAATTCATTGCCAATCTGGTGCCCATCGAAAAAAAGAAAATGGTGATTCTGGGTACCAGCGATGGCAAAGAGAAAAAGTATTTAGAGTTTGCTTTCGCGGAGTTTACTATGGGTGATCAGAAGAATCAATTATTGCTGTTAGAAGTGGTCGATCCGGGTCCGTATCGTGGCACATTATTTTTAGCTTTCGCAGATGCTACCAGTGGCGATGAAACCTACGGTGCGGGGCGCTACCTCGATGTAAAGAAAGTATCCGGTGCGACTACCATCACCATCGATTTCAACAAAGCGTACAATCCGTATTGCGCTTATTCGGATAACTTTTCATGTCCCTTTCCTCCCAAAGAGAATATACTGAGTATTCCCATTAAGGCGGGCGAGAAAGTTTATCAGCACTAGCACAGGATTTTATTAACAAAGCCAAATTCCCTATTTTTGAAATCTGATTTTTCGGAAAAAAGGGAACTATACTTGAAAAGAAGAAATCAACGAATCGATTCCTATTTTCAAGTTGCACAAGCACAAAAAGAAATCGCGAAAAGCGAATTCATATGATTTAAAAAAATTATGAAATGGCCATTAAGATGTTCTACACTCAATGGTATGACAAAATCAGCCATTCCATGTGACCAAAAAAAATAACACGTGAAAATCTCTTACAACTGGCTTAAGCAGTACATTGATATACCGGAATCTCCGGAAGAAATTGGGCAAACACTCACCGGCACGGGTCTGGAAGTAGAAAGCGTAGAAGCTTTTGAAACCGTAAAAGGCGGACTCAAAGGATTAGTCATTGGCGAAGTGCTCACTTGCAGCAAGCATCCCAATGCTGATAAACTTTCCATCACCACCGTAGATGTTGGTGGAGAGAAACCGCTTCAAATTGTGTGTGGTGCACCTAATGTGGCTGTCGGACAAAAAGTAGTGGTAGCCGCTGTCGGCACCACCGTAAATCCTACCAAGGGTGAACCCTTTTTGATTAAGAGCGCCAAAATTCGCGGTGAGCAATCGGAAGGAATGATTTGTGCCGAAGATGAAATCGGGTTGGGCGAAAGTCATGCAGGAATTATGGTGCTGAATACCACCGCAGCAAATGGAACGTTGGCCTCCACGTTTTTCAACATTCAATCGGACTACGTTTTAGAAATCGGTCTCACACCTAACCGTGCTGATGCAGCCAGCCACATCGGTGTGGCCCGCGACATCAAAGCCGCTAAGAAACGCGCCATCAATTGGCCATCGATTGATTCCTTCAAAGTAAACAACACCTCCCTCACCATTCCGGTAACGGTAGAAGAGCCAGCAATGTGTCCACGCTTTTCGGGTGTTTCTATTTCCAACGTTACCGTGAAGGAATCGCCCGCATGGTTGAAAGCGTGCTTGCAAGCTATTGGCCTCACTCCGATCAACAACATTGTCGATATCACCAATTTTATTTGTCATGAATTGGGTCAACCGCTGCATGCGTATGATGTAGCGGAGATCACCGGCAAAAAAATAATTGTAAAAACCTTGCCTGCCGGCACAAAATTCAAAACTCTCGATGGCAAAGAGCGCACACTCACTTCTACCGACTTGATGGTGTGCGATGGTGAAGGCAAAGGAATGTGTATAGCCGGAGTATTTGGTGGTATCAATTCCGGAATCACCGAAAAAACCACCAACGTATTTTTAGAAGGTGCCTATTGGTCGCCTAGTGTTATCCGCAAAACGGGTATGCACCACGGTTTAAAAACTGATGCATCGTTTCGATTTGAACGTGGCACGGACCCGAATGGAACCGTCTATGCCGTGAAGCGTGCAGCTTTGTTGATTCAGGAATTAGCAGGTGGCGAAATCGCTTCCGAAGTAGTAGACATCTACCCTACTAAAATTGAAAACCGGATCATCGAAGTAAAGGATAATAATGTAAATCGGTTGATTGGCAAAGCGCTTTCGCGCGATGTAATCTTCGGTATTTTAGAAAGTTTAGATATTCAAATCACAGAAAAGAAAGAAGACCGCTTTACCGTTTCGGTTCCACCCTATCGTGTGGATGTGATGCAAGAAGCCGATGTGGTAGAAGAGATTTTACGCATCTATGGTTTCAACCAAATTGAGTTGACAGAAGTTGCGGGTACCGATTATCTCGCCAGCTTTCCCGCCAAGGATATCAATAAATTCAAACGCACGGTTTGCGAAATGCTAACCGGAAACGGCTTTTTCGAAATCCTTACCAATTCACTGACCAACGCGGCTTATCAGCAAAAACATCAACTCACCTTTGCCGGAGAGCCGGTTGAAATATTGAATAAGCTGAGCGAAGAGCAAGGCATTCTTCGTCAAACGATGCTTTTCACAGGTTTGGAAGTAGTGGCTTACAACGTCAATCGCAAACAAAAAGATGTAAAGCTTTTTGAGTTCGGAAAAATCTATTGGAAAGACGCTGCCAAAAGTGGCCAGGAGAAATACCAGGAAGAAGAACGACTGGCTTTGTATCTCAGCGGAAGTTTCGAAACTGAAAATTGGCAAAACGCATCGCGCGCGGTGAGTTATTACGACTTAGCACAACAAGTGGCGCACATTTTACAAAAAGCGTGTGTTGAAAACACCAAACAAGAACCATTGACGGATGCTCTTTTCGAATTTGGAGTGAAAATCACGAAAGGGAATAAAGAAATTGGTCGAATAGGTAAAGTAAAAACCGCGTTAGCCAAAGATTTTGGCATCAAGCAAGAAATATTTTATGCCGACCTAAATACCTCCTTGCTTTTCAAAGGCGCAAACCCTAAGTTCGTTGTTACAGAAGTGCCCAAGTTTCCGGAAGTAAGACGCGACCTCTCACTCGTTTTAGATAAACAAGTGACGTTTGCCGAAATTAAGGAGTTGGTGGCTTCTACTGAAAAGCAACTGGTAAAAGAACTGATTGCATTTGATGTGTACGAAGGCGACAAGATCCCGCAAGGAAAAAAAGCTTACGCACTTGGTTTTACCCTGCTGGATGAAACCAAAACATTGACAGACGAAGAAATTGACAAGACCATGAACAAGCTGATGGCCGCTTTCGAACAGAAAATGGGAGCCGTTATCAGAAAATAGACATAAAATGAACGATGCAGAGTACCTCGCTCGGCATAGAAGGATAGCAACATTAAAAATTTCCTTATGGATCAAGAAGCATTAAAAACCAACCTTAACGGCTTAGAACGTAAGATTTTGGTGCTGCTGAATGAGCATAAACACATTAAAGACGAGAACAAAGGGTTGAAATTGGAGAATTACGAGCTCAAGAACGACCTGAAGAGACGGGACGAGCAGTTGGCCAATTTTAAAAATCAGATTAAAATCACTAAGATTGTAGACCATATAAACCCGGAAGACGGTAGTGTTTCGGAGTTGAAAAGGAAAGTAGACGAGTACATCCGAGAAATCGATAAGTGCATAGCTCACTTGAGCAGATAACCCGGTAAGTTGATGGACGAATTATCCGTAAAAATAAAGATTGCAGACCGCGAATACCCTATGAAGGTAAAGCGCAAGGAAGAAGAAAAAGTGCGTGCGGCCGGCAAGCTCATCAACGAAAAGATAAAATATTACCGCGACCAGTTTGGTTTGGACGACAAACAAGACTTGCTCGCGATGGTAGCCTTCGATTGTCTGGTAGATAAAATGGCAGACGAAGAAAACCTTCAAGTAATTGACCAAACTGTGATTGAAAAGGTAAATCACCTTCAGCAGTTGGTATCACAAGCTCTCTAATTCGCTTACAATTCCCTCCATTCCCAACTTTCTGGTTGTTGGTGTGCTCTTTTTGCCTTCTCATCGAAGCTGGCAATTGGGCTAAAACAAACTTAAATTTTTTCAACTATGGAAATCGAGATAATCGTAATTGCCTCCATCGCTACAGTACTCACTGTGCTATTGAGCCTGGCAATCGGAAGTATGCTGTATAAACGCAGAATCAAAAAGAATGAGCAATCAGCAACCGAAAAAGCGAAGCTGATTGTGAAAGAGGCCGAACTTCAGGCCGAAAACATCAAAAAAGACCGGATTTTGGAAGCGAAGGAAAAACTGCTGAAGATGAAGCAGGAATTCGAAGAAGAAGCCAATCGCAAGAAAAATCAAATCATCAGCAACGAACAAAAGATTAAACAGCGCGAAGCCCAGCTTTCCAAAGAGTTGGAGCAGGTAAAACGCAAGGAAAGCGAACTGGACGAAGAGCGCCAAAGCTTAGCCAGACAGCATGAATTGGTAAAAAGCCGCAAGGAAGAGTTGGACAAATTCAACGCGCAAAAAGTAGCTGTGCTGGAAACCATCTCCAAACTTTCTGCTGATCAGGCGCGTGATCAACTCATCGAGTCGATGAAAGAGGAAGCCCAAACCAAGGCGAGCTCGTACATCAAAGACATCATGGAGCAAGCCAAATTATCGGCAACGAAGGAAGCTAAGAAGATTGTCGTGGAAACCATTCAACGCACAGCGACTGAACATGCGGTAGAAAACTGTGTGTCGATCTTCAATATTGAAAGTGACGACATCAAAGGAAAGATTATTGGGCGCGAAGGCCGTAACATACGCACCCTCGAAGCCGCCACCGGTGTGGAATTTATCGTTGACGATACACCGGAAGCCATCATCATTTCAGGTTTCGATCCGGTGCGCAGAGAAATCGCGCGCTTGTCGCTGCACCGACTTGTGCAAGATGGACGCATTCACCCGGCCCGTATCGAAGAGATTGTGGCCAAAACCACCAAGAATATTGAAGACGAAGTTGTAGAAATTGGCGAACGCACCGTAATTGATTTAGGCATTCACGGATTGGCTCCGGAGTTGATCAAGATGGTTGGCCGCATGCGCTATCGTTCATCCTACGGACAAAATTTGTTGCAGCACTCACGCGAGGTGGCCAACCTGTGTGCGATCATGGCGGCAGAGTTGGGCTTGAATGTAAAGCAAGCGAAGCGTGCAGGATTGCTACACGATATTGGTAAAGTATGGCCGGAAGAATTAGAAAAGCCACACGCGATTGTGGGCATGGAGCTGGCGCAGAAATACAAAGAACATCCGATCATTTGCAACGCCATCGGTGCTCATCACGATGAAATAGAAATGACGAGCATCATCTCTCCGATCGTTCAAGCTTGCGATGCCATCTCGGGTGCACGCCCCGGTGCAAGGCGCGAGGTGATGGAGCAGTACATCAAACGCTTGAAAGACTTAGAACAAGTTGGCCTAAGCTTTGAAGGGGTAGAGAAATGTTACGCTATCCAAGCAGGTCGCGAATTGCGTGTGATGGTAGATGCTGAAAAAGCAACCGATGAACGCGCCTCACAACTGAGCTTTGACATTTCGCAGAAAATAGAAAAAGACATGCAGTACCCGGGACAAATAAAGGTAACGGTGATTCGCGAAATGCGCAGCGTAGCGTATGCGAAGTAAAAGAATTTGATTTTTTAAAAAGAGCCTCTTAAACCGAGGCTCTTTTTTTGCCTTCCCTGAAATACAAGTTGTTTCCCTTTCGTGGATTCTGTACTTTGTATTACCTAATCAAACCTCCTATGCGTCACTCATCCATCTTCATTGGCATTATCTGCTTATTTACTTCCAGTGTATTGGCACAAACGCCACTCAAAAACACAGGGGAAAAAGACAAACAATTTGCCCTGCAAGAACTGAATAAGAACTACCCTGCCTATGCACAGATCGCTAAGCAAATCTGGGGATATGCGGAGTTGGGCTTTCAGGAAAACAAGAGCACCGCTCTTCTGCAAGACAATTTAAGAAATGAAGGATTTAAAGTAGAAGTAGGTGTAGCCGGAATGCCAACTGCCTTTGTCGCTACGTATGGTTCGGGTAAGCCTGTCATTGGTATTCTCGCTGAGTTTGATGCCTTGCCAGGATTATCGCAGGACAGTGTGCCGATGAAAAAAGTATTGATGGAAGGAAAAGCAGGTCACGCTTGCGGACATAATTTATTTGGAACTGCCTCCACGGCTGCTGCCATTACTTTGAAAGAGTGGCTGGCAAAAAATAAAAAATCAGGAACGATCAAATTATATGGCACTCCTGCCGAAGAAGGTGGCGGTGCTAAAGTGTACATGGTGCGCGATGGTTTATTCAAAGATGTAGATGTAGTGTTGCACTGGCATCCTTCCAACACGAATGATGCGAGTCCCGAATCGTGTATGGCGATAAAGCAAACCTTGTTTCGGTTTTATGGTCGCTCGGCACATGCCGCTGCTGCACCTGAAAAAGGTCGCTCGGCATTAGATGCCGTTGAAGCAATGAACTACATGACCAACATGATGCGCGAACACATTCCATCCGATGCACGCATTCATTATGTGATCACCAAAGGTGGTTTAGCCGCTAATGTGGTGCCCGACTTTGCCGAAGTAGAATACATGGTTCGCCATCCGGACGCTAAAGTAGTTGCTGAAATCTGGGATCGCATTGTAAAGTGCTCTGAAGGTGCCGCTACCGGAACAGAAACCACAACCAAGTATGAAGTGATCTCAGGCTCGTTCAACCTCATGCCCAACGAAACGCTCGCGCGACTGATGTATGACAATCTAAAAAAAGTAGGAGGCGTAACCTACACACCCGAAGAAATTGAGTTTGCAAAAAAGATTCAAGCCAGCTTTACCTTCAAAGCTCCTGAGGTAACACAAGCGCAACAAGTACAACCTTTTAAACTCGGAGGTTTCTTTCCGGCCTCTACTGATGTGGGTGATATTACTTGGGTTGTACCTACTACGGGACTTGGCACTGCTACTTGGATTCCGGGAGTCGCTCCGCATTCGTGGCAGGCTGTAGCCACCGGTAGCAATGGCATTGGATTGAAAGCGATGTTGAATGCGGCTAAATGCATTACCATGACGGCAATCGATTTGTTCAATAATCCGGAATTAACTGATAAGGCGAAGAAAGAGTTAGATGAAAAAACCGGAGCAGGCTTTGAGTACAAATCATTAATTGGTGACCGGAAACCGCCTTTGGATTTCAGAAAGGGGTTGTAGATCACCATTCATTTCAAAAAGTAATGATGTATGCTTCTTACCTTTGATAGCTATTTGAAAATCTTACACAAAAGAATTCTCCCTTGAGCCCATCGCGTATTGCTGTAAAATTGATTTTCTTCATCAATGGATTTATCCACGCCAATCTAGCCGCGCGGTTTCCACGGGTGCAAGAGCTTTTCCAAATCAACGATGGAAAATTGGGATTTGTGTTGCTGGCTTCTTCCGTGGGTGCCTTGCTGGCCATGCCCTTTACGGGATGGTTGATCATTCGCAATGGAAGTAGACGCATTACTATTTTCTCCATATTTCTGTATTGCATCTTCGTTCCGCTCGTGCCTATTATGGTTAGTTTCGGAATTCCGGGATTAGTTGTTTTATTTTTCATCATGGGTTTAACGGCTGGTATGCTCGATGTGTCGATGAACTCACAAGCGGTGATGGTAGAAAAAATTCACGAGAAGCCAATCATGACATCCTTCCATGCTTTGTTCAGCATCGGCATGTTTGCAGGTGCTTTCTGTGGAGCGCTGTTTGTTAAATTAGAAACGACTTTGTTGATACACTTGGCTTCGGTTGCTGCATTGAGTTTGCTCGGAGCAGCCTGGGCGCGCTACCACCTCATTCACGATAAGCCACAGGAAAAAGAAGTGGACGGCCCGGCCTTTCGATTGCCGAATGCTGCAATGGTGAGCATTGGTGTGATTGCATTTTGTTGCATGTTGGGCGAAGGCGCGATGGCCGACTGGAGTACCAACTACATGGAGAACATCGCACTCGCACCACCGGCACTTGCACCACTCGGACTTTCAGCCTTTGCATTGGCGATGACCATCGGGCGTTTCTTTGGCGATGGCGCACGATTGAAGTTTGGCGATCGCAAACTGATGATTATTTGCGGAGTGATTTCCACCCTCGGCATTTCGTTGACACTGTTATTCAATAATCCGTATTCGGTGATCATCGGGTTATTCATTGTTGGCATTGGGCTTTCGTCTATTGTGCCGATTGCTTATAGCGTTGCGGGTAATTCTAAAAACCTTCCACCGGGCGTTGGTCTGGCGATGGTTACCACCGTAGGATACTCCGGGTTTTTATTTGGCCCCCCGTTGATTGGCTTGCTGGCCAACTGGCAATCTCTTCGCATTGCTTTGATGTTGGTAGCTTTTCTTTTTGTAATTATGACTTACCTCAGTGCGCGGTATAAATCCTTGTAAATCGTATTTTTGATCTATGGAAATAAAACAGATTGAACACGGATCGAAAGGTGCCTTCGTGATTGAAGAAGGGAACGAGCGGCTCGCAGAGTTAACGTATTCCAAAGCAGGAGATAAATTAATCATCATCGATCATACCGATGTTTCGGATAAACTACGAGGACAGGGAGCCGGCAAACAGTTGGTGATGAAAGCTGTAGAGTATGCCCGCGCTTCTAACATAAAGATTATTCCATTATGTCCGTTTGCGCGATCCGTGTTTGACAAAACACCTGAGATCGCAGACGTATGGAATATGTAATTTTCCAAATACAAAATCTGCAGAGCTGTGCCGTTGATTGAAAAATCTTCTTATCGCAAACCATTTTATTTATTCAATGGTCATTGGGAAACAATCGTGCCGAGTTCATTTCGTAAAATCAAAGGAGTTACTTACCAACGCGAGCGATTGGAATTAGCTGATGGTGATTTTTTAGATTTGGATTGGTTGAAAGGAAATAATCAAAAGCTGGTGGTGATTTCACACGGACTAGAAGGCAGCAGCGAGCGTCACTACTCCAAAGGCATGGCGAAGTATTTTCATGCGCGTGGTTGGGATGCTGTGGCCTGGAATTGCCGCGGGTGTAGCGGAGAGATCAATCGCTTGCCGCGATTTTATCATCATGGTGCTACAGAAGATATTCGTGCGGTAGTCAAACACGCCATTCATACAAAAAAATATTCCACCATCGCTTTAGTGGGATTTAGCATGGGCGGAAGTATGACACTGAAGTACATGGGTGAAAATGGCAACACATTACACGATAGTGTAAAAACTGCGGTGGTATTCTCGGTGCCTTGTCACTTAGGATCAAGTGCTCGAGAATTGGATAAACCTTCGAAGCGATTTTATCTGAATCGTTTTTTAAAGAAGTTGCAAAAGAAAATCCAAGCGAAGGCAATGCAATTCCCGAATTTGGTTTCAGCAGAAGGATTTGAAACCATTCGTTCGTTCCGCGACTTTGATAACCGCTATACATGTCCTTTGCATGGATTTAAAGATGCCGATGATTTCTATGAACGAGCTTCATCAGGACCACATATTTCATCCATTCAAAAACCAACGTTGATAGTGAATGCGCTGAGCGATCCGTTTTTACCGGAAGAATGTTATCCCGTGGATATCGCTAAAAATCATTCGACCGTATTTTTAGAAATGCCTGTAGATGGCGGACATGTCGGATTTACCCTAGCCGGTAAAGAAGAGAACTGGATGGAAGTGCGCGCCTTTGAGTTTGCCCAAAACCATATTCAGTGAAAGCAATATTCCCAACCATTTGTCTTGCGGTCATCATTTTGTTGAGTAGTTGCAAGCCATCGCGCCCCAGCGAAACTACCGGCCAAGCCGACACACTCTGGCATGCACCCGACACAGCAACCATTAAAGATCCGCTGATCAAATACGGACGCAAACTCATTGCGAATACTTCTTATTATCTGGGCCCTAAAGGTATGGTGGATTCCATTTCAAACGGAATGAATTGCCAGAACTGTCATTTGGAAGCAGGCACAAAAGCATTCGGAAACAATTTCGGATCGGTCGCTTCGCTGTATCCAAAATTCAGAGCGCGTTCCGGTGGATTAGAAAGTATTGAAAAAAGAATCAATGATTGTATACAGCGAAGTTTGAATGGAAAGGCAATTGATTCGCTATCGCGTGAGATGCGTGCATTGGTGGCGTACATTGAGTGGGTGGGGCATGAAGTTCCGAAAGGAAAAAAAGCTGCCGGTTCCGGTTTGTTTGACATTTCTTTTCTGGATCGCGCTGCAGACACGTTGAAGGGAAAAATTCTCTATCGCCAAAAGTGCATGGTGTGTCACCAAAAAAACGGGCAAGGAATGCCGACCACGCGTGGAGGTAGTTATAGTTTCCCGCCGGTAGCGGGAGATCACAGCTTCAATACGGGCGCTGGGTTGTATCGCATTTCTAACTTCGCGAAATACATTCGTGCCAACATGCCGCAAGGCGCTACTTATGATCAACCTTTGTTGACGGAAGAAGAATCGTGGGACATTGCCGCTTATGTCGTAACGATGCCTCGCCCCCGAAAAGATTTCAAAGGCGATTGGCCGAAGCTCGGTACAAAACCATTTGATCATCCATTCGGGCCCTACTCAGATACATTGAGTGAAACGCAACACAAGTATGGGCCTTGGAAAATCGCCAAATAAATTCTACCTCTTCTTCCATCCCGGTCCTCTTACAACTCTACCGGGTTTTGCATTCGTATGTTCGCCATCTGCCAACACCTGCACGCCATTGACGAACACATGCACCATGCCGGTGCTGTATTGATGTGGATTTTCAAACGTAGCATGATCTGCAATTTTCGATGCATCGAAGATGGCAAGGTCCGCAAAGTAGCCGGGGACCAGCGTACCCCGTCTTTTTATTTTCAAGTTGGTAGCAGGCAATGAAGTCAGTCTACGAATGGCTTCTTCCAGTGAAATCACTTTTTCTTCACGGACATATTTTCCCAACAACCGCGAGAAATTTCCATACGCCCTTGGATGTGTCGGTGTTTTTAAAAAATTTCCCGCTGCGGTAGATGACTCTGCATCTGATCCGAAACTAACATACGGCAACTGAATTTGTCGCATCACATTTTCTTCCGTCATTAGAAAGTAAGCTGTGCCCACACGGGTACCATCGGTGATTACCAAATCCATGGCAGTTTCCTCTGGAGACTTGCCATAAATTTTTGCTACTTCTCCCAACGTTTTGCCCGTATAGTTTTTCCTGAGTGAATCATTGGTAAAACCCATTAGCAACACTTTATCGAAATCACCGGCTAACATCATCAAGTTTTCCCACTTGTCGGTAGGCGTGCGCATTTCTTGTAATGCCTTCTTGCGCATGGCAGAATCTTTCATGCGTTTGATCCATTCATTGATACCGCCCTCCTGCAACCAAGGTGGCATGGCGGCATCGAGTCCCGTGGCTCCGGCTGTGTACGTGTACATATCGGCCGTAATTTTTAATCCCGATTTGTTGGCGCGATCGATCATGGCGATCACTGAATCAATTTTATTCCAGTTGTCTTTGCCGCTGAATTTCAAATGATAAATCTCTGCCGGAAGATTGGCTTCGCGCGCAATGCGAATGGTTTCATCCACTGCTGCATAAATCGAATTTCCTTCACTGCGCATGTGCGCGATGTACATGCCATTGTATTGTGATGCTACTTTACTCAACTCAATCAACTCTTCGGTGCTGGCATAATTGGCTGGCGCATAAATCAACGCTGAAGTAACACCCATCGCTCCTTCTTCCATCGCTACACGCACCAACTCTTTCATACGATTCAGTTCTTCAGGTGATGGCGCGCGGTTGGCATATCCTAACTCGTGGACACGCACTGTAATGGCGCTCACAAACGAAGCAACGTTGGGAGAAACTCCTCTTCGCTCCAATCCTTCCAAATATTCACCTAATGTAGTCCAGTCAATTTTATACGCCCAATCGGTGTCGTGCAACATGGCCAGTGAGTCGTCTGCTTTCATCTTCGCATTCATCGGGCCCATCGAGCCTTCGCCCAACACTTCCAAAGTAACACCCTGCCGAATATCACTTTGCGAGTTGCCATCAAACAAAAGTGAAACCTCGCAGTGGCTCAACATATTGATAAAGCCCGGAGCAACCGCTAAACCTTTAGCATCAATTTCTTTTTTGCCAACGGCTGACGACAAATCGCCAATGAAAGCAACGGTATCCGCATTGATGCCCACATCCGCCTGCACTCCTGCTTTTCCGGTACCATCATACACGGTGCCTCCGCGAATAATTACGTCAAATTCTTGTTTCTTGCAATTTGATAGCAGCATAATAACTGCCATGAATGATAAGAGGTTCTTCATAGTTTTTAAATTTATCGATAAATAACTTTCCCGCTTCGTTGATTGGTGGTTTTACCATCAGCCCAAACTACCTGACCATTCACCCATACTCGCTCAATTCCTTTCGATACTTGATGCGGGTTTTGAACGGTGGCTTCGTCTCTCACCAATTGTTCATTAAACAAAACTAAATCCGCGTAATGGCCTATAGCAATTCGTCCTCTCTTTTTGATTCCAACTTGATCCGCTGCCAATCCGGTCATTTTAAAAATTGCCTCCGGTATGGAAAACGTTTTTTCTTCGCGCACGTAGTGACTGAGAATGCGTGTAAACGCTCCGAAGCCGCGCGGGTGTCTGCCACCACTGTTGCCGTCCGAACAAAAGTTGGTGTACTTCCATTGCATCAATTTCTTCACATCGTTTTCATCCATGCTCGTAGCTACAATACTGCCGCCACAATCATCGCCCTTCTTTTCACATTCATCCAATCGTTTGATCAACTCGATCAGCATTTTTTCGGGGGTACGTTTTTCAAGTGCAGCAATCTCTGCCAAACTTTTTCCATTATAATCTGGATTAGGTTCGTATTTGCTTAGGATGATTCCTTCGGCACTTGTCACTTCTTTCAGAATAAAAGCCGCTTCCTTCTCGTCTGTAAAATTCCGATCTGGAAACAGAACGCGGATAGTAGAAGACCAGTAGGTATACGGATACAAGTCAGCCGTAATATTCACACCTTCGTTTCGAGCATGATCCAACAACAGCAAAGCACTATCGGCCTTGCCCCATAAGCCGCGCATGGCTAATTTAAAGTGACTGATCTGCACCGGAATCTTCACTTCTTTTCCGATGGTAATAATTTCCTGCAGCGCATCCCAAAAGTAGCGATCTTCGCTGCGCAGATGACTAATGTATCGGCCTTGGTAAGCCGGCAACACTTTTGAAAGTTGCAGCACTTCATCTTTGGCAGAATAAATTCCCGGATCATATTCTAAACCGGTGGATAATCCCAATGCGCCTGCTTTCATGTCTTCATGTAGTAACAGAATCATGCTATCAATTTCTGCCTGAGTCGATTTGCGTTTAAAATCTGTACCAACCACAAGATCACGAATCGTGTTGTGCCCGCTATAAGAGCCCACATTAACAGCCACAGGATGGTCAATTAGTGATTGAAAATATTTTTTAAGCGGCCATTCCGATCCACCATCCTGCCCGACAATAATCGTAGTGACACCTTGGCTTACAACCGCTAAGCCGGATGGATCTTCTTCCAAACCACCTCCATGATGGCTGTGTGTGTCAATAAATCCGGGCGCCAAAACCAAACCCTTTGCGTCAACAATTGTTTTACTCTTAGCGTTTGACAAGTCGCCAATGAATGCAATGGTATCTGAGCGAATGCCCACATCGGCAATGATTCCGTCATTTACATTACCATCATATACGGTCGCACCACGAATGATCGTATCATAAGAAGGTGATGTACACCCAATGACTAAACAGATAAAACCAAATAGACTAAAACGAATCATAAAAAGAACAATTAGTAAAGTAATGTATCGTTTTTTAACCAAGCAATCAAACAAAAAGTATTTGCTATTTTTATACACTAAACATCTTCTTTATGCTGCATAATCCTCTTGTTCAATCCAACCCTCGGCTACGTTTGTTTCTGCCCATTTTTTACATGGTGTGGAGCGATGCCGTGTTGACTCCCAAAGAAATTAAAGTGATTAAAGAAGCCGTTGAAAAACAAAAATGGCTCTCCGTAGAAGAAAAGCAGTTTTTGTTCGATCAAATCAACCCATTATCACCACCCACACCCGATGAGTACCGGCAATGGTTGGAAGAAATTCGTAAGGCTTTAGATACTATTCCAACTTCGTCACAACCGAAACTTGTAGACATTGGTGTCTCGCTTGTTCATAAGAGTTCTGAAAATTTACTGAACGGTGAATTGGCCGAAATCAAAAATTCACTGGAGTCCATTGACAACACGCTGGGATTAATACACGGTGAAGTTGTATATCAATTTTATCCCGAGAAACGCATCACCATTACGGAACAGCACAGCACCCAATCTACTTTTAACGTAGACGCGCTAGCCAAAATACTGGAAGGCAATCAATCGGAGATGATTAAAAAAGTGAAAACCGTTATTTCCGATCCGGAATTTCAATATCTGGAAACAGACAATCTTTCTGCTTACCGCGAAAAAGTTTTGCAGTGGTGCAAGCAATTAGCCGATCAAGGTTTTGGTGCGATGGCGTACCCCAAAGAATACGGTGGCCAAGGAGATATGGAAAAATATTTCACCATCATGGAAACACTCAGCTACCACGACCTGAGTATGGTGATCAAGTTTGGTGTACAGTTTGGGTTGTTTGGAATGAGTGTGTATTTTCTGGGAACGGAGAAACATCACAAAAAATATCTCAAGCAAATTGGCACACTTCAATTGCCGGGTTGTTTTGCCATGACAGAAACGGGTCACGGCTCTAATGTGAAAGGAATTGAAACGACCGCCACCTATAATCATGCTTCCAAAACTTTGATGATTAACACACCACACGAACAAGCCAAGAAAGAATACATTGGCAATGCAGCAGTGCACGGACAAATGGCCACCACATTCGTTAAATTAATCATTGATGGAAAAGATTATGGTGTGAGTGCCGTGTTGGTTCCCATTCGCGATACGCAAGGCAAACCGATGCCGGGTGTTACGATTGAAGACTGTGGACGCAAGATGGGTTTGAATGGCGTAGACAATGGAAAAATACACTACAACAAAGTGGTAGTGCCTGTTGAGAATTTATTGGATCGATTTGCCGGCATTAACGAAGAAGGGAAATTTCTAAGCCCAATTGCCAGCGACAATCGGAGATTCTTTACGATGCTCGGCACTTTAGTTGGAGGCCGTATCGGTATTCCAAGATCTGGCTTGAGTGCTTCTAAATCCGGGTTAACCATTGCCATTCGCTATGGCGATCAGCGCAAACAATTTGGTCCGGAGGGCGCAAGCGAAATTCCCATTCTGAATTATCGAACCCATCAACGCAGACTCATGCCATTGTTGGCCAATGCATACGCGCTACATTTCTCCTTGCAATATCTCACACAACGATTTGTCAATCGCTCGGAAGAAGACATGCAAGAGATTGAAGCATTGGCAGCCGGATTAAAATCATTTGCGACTTGGAATACGACTGCCACTTTGCAGGAATGTCGTGAAGCATGTGGTGGGAAAGGATATCTGTCGGAAAATCGCATCGAGCGCTTAAAGAACGACACAGACATCTATACAACCTTTGAAGGTGACAACACCGTGTTGCTTCAGTTGGTCGCGAAGAGCAGACTTACCGAATTCAAACAAGAGTTCAGCAACATGGGCATGTTTGGGATACTCAACTTTGTTGCAGAGCAAGCTTCCTCTTCTTTAGCCGAATTAAATCCTTTCTTCACTAGAAATACCGATGAAGAACATCTACTCGATTTTAATTTTCATTTAGAAGCTTTCAAACACCGTGAGCGCGATATTTTAGTCTCAGCGGCACAACGATTAAAGAAACACATCAGCAGTGGCATGGATTCATTTGACGCCTTCAATGTAAGTCAGCATCACCTTGTGGAAGTGGGCATGGCACACATCGAACGCGTGATCGTGGAGAAGTTTATCGAACAAGTGAACAATACAAAAGATGCAGGTTGCAAGGCGGTGCTCACCAAACTGTGCCAGCTTTTCGCGCTTTCGCAGATAGAAAAAAATAAAGGCTGGTATTTAGAAAGCGGCTATATGGAGGGAAGTAAAACAAAAGCCATACGCAAATTGGTAAATCAACTTTGTTGGGATGTGCGTCAGGAAGCAGTGCCATTGTGCGATGCCTTTAAAATTCCAGAAAGCTGTTTGGCTGCGCCTATCGCAAGGAGATAATAAAAAAAGCGTTCGACTTTCTACAGTCGAACGCTCCTTAGAATTATTAATTCGTTGGCTACTCCAACGGAATATCCCCCGGCTTTTCACCCAACACTTCTACTTTTGGAGGAAGTAGCTTATACATTACCGGTGTTACCAATCGCGACAACAAGGTAGAGCTGATCAAACCTCCGATGATTACCAATGCTAGAGGTGAATACAACGGGTTGCCTTCAATCGCCAATGGAATCAAACCACCAATGGCAGTGAGTGAGGTAAGTACGATGGGCACAAATCGAATTTCTCCCGCTTTCTCAATAGCTTCGTTCAATTCCACACCACGCTCACGCAGTTGATGCGTAAAGTCCACCAACAAAATGGAATTCTTTACCTCAATTCCCGCCAAGGCAATCAAACCAACTACAGCCACAAACGACAGTGGATTTCCCGTAAGGAACAACATAGTTACCGCACCAATCACACCAAGCGGAATAACTGACAACACAATAAGCGTGCTTTTGAAGTTTCCAAACTCTAACACAAGTACCGCAATGAATCCAAATACAGTAATTAGAATTATGGTGCTCAATCCACCGAATGACTCTTGTTTGTTTTCTACCTCACCGGCTGCCACATAGTAGTATCCTTTCGGAAATGGAAATGCATCCAATTTTTTGATGACATCATTGGTTACATTTTCGTAGAGATAGCCACTCTTCACAAAAGAAGTAACAGTTGCAAAACGATTCTTGTCGTAATGGCGAATGAGGTTCGGACTTGTTTCAAACTCAACCACCGCCAATTGACGCAACGGAATAGCCTGACCGTTGATTGAATTGACTTGCAGCGTGTTGAAAACATTCATGTCTGCAAACTTATTTTTAGGCAACGTTACATTGATGTTGATTTCATCCTCACCTTCACCCGGTGTAAACTTACCTACATTCAACCCTGCCACACCCAAACGGATCGCGCGATCGATATCACTGATGGCCACTCCCAATTGTCCGGCTTTTTCTTTATTGATCTTCACATGCAAATCAGTTTGCTGATTCGACAATGGGTTGTTGACATAAATAGTGCCCTCCGTTTTTTTGATGATCTCTTCAATTTTCATCGACACGCTGCGGAGTGTATCCAGGTTCTCACCAAAAATGCGCATCGCGATAGGTGCCTCCAGCGGTGGACCTTGTTCGAAGTCTTTCACTTCAATCTTTGCGTTGGGGTAGAACATAAACTTATCGCGCAACTTGTCAATCAACTTCGTTTTTTGTTCGGTGGTTAATCCTTTCAACTGAACAAAAAACTGCGCGATGTTGCTGGACTCGCTTCGGCCAATCACATTGTAATAAATGCGCGGATTACCTTTGCCCACATTCGAAGTAAAATAACTGATCTCTTTTTCTTTCTTTAATTCTTCTTCCACATACCGAGCGATGCGATCCGTTTCGTAAATACTGGTACTGGTAGGCGTTTCGATGTTGATCAAAAACTGAGGCTTCTCTGATTTAGGGAACAAACTAAAGCCTACGATTTTAAACAAGCCAAGGCTCGCAATGAACAACACCAAAGTAAAACCAAGCGTAGCCCAAGGGTGACGCAAACACCAATGCAACAGGCGAGTATATGTGCCGTGAATCAATTTCTTCAAGGCGCGTAAGAAAATATTTCCCTCAGAAGAAACGTGCGTCTTCAAAATTCTACTTGCCAAGAAAGGAACGATCGTAAGCGAAACAAACAGAGAGGCCAATACCGTAAAGATTACTGCCATTGGCAGACTGCGAATAAAGTCTCCGGCTGCTTCCGGTAAAAATACCAACGGTAAGAAAGCAAGAATCAAAGTGGCTGTACAACCTAACACAGCCAATCCGATTTGCTTGGTTGCTTCAATGGATGCTTCGCGTTTCCCTTTGCCCGCACGCAAGTAGCGCTCGATGTTTTCTATAACAACAATGGAGTCGTCCACCAAAATGCCCAATGCCACGATTAATCCAACAATACTTAATTGATTGATCGTGAATCCGAAGGAATCCAATAAAAACAATCCGGTGAATATTGATAATGGTATTGAAATCATCACCACAATAGCAGCACGTGTTCCTAATGGTAAGAGTGTAATAGCTACTAATAAAATGGCGATGATAAAGTCTTTCGCGAAGCGAGTTAAACGTTTCTCAACACTTTTCGCTTGTTCAAAATTACGAACCATCTTCATGTTGGCTGGAAGTTCTTTTTCAAACTCATCCAACACCGGAGCGATGGCATCATCTACTTTGAAAATATTCTGGCCTTCTTTCTGACTCGCTGTCAACAACACGGCCCGATGACCATTCAATCGCGTGATGTGCGATTCATTTTCGTAACCGCTCTCGACTTGCGCTACGTCTTTCAGATAAACAATTTTTCCATTAGCCGTATACACAATGGTATTTCGAATCTCTTCAATGTCCTTGTACTCACCACTGGTTTTGATATTGAAGTTGCGGGTATTGACCTGAATTCGACCACCCGGAATATTCACATTCTCACTTTGCAATGCACCGAGAACTGCATTCACCGGAATACGGTTCTGCGCCATCTTCTCTAAATTCAGTTCCACCTTTACTTCCTGCTCAGGGAAACCAAACGATTCAATTTTCTTCAGGCTTTTGATTTTCTCCAATCGCTCCTCTAGTGTTTCGACTTTGTCTTGCAGTTCACGATACGAGGCGGTTTCTGAAATCAAAGCCAACTGCAAAATATTCACATCAGTCGAGGAGAATCGTTGAATGGTGATAGAGTAAATATCTTGCGGCAGCTCTTTTCGTAACGCATCGGTCTCGCGAATGATCTCCTGATACTTTTCATCTTTATCCGACTCATGTTTATAATCCACCCGAAACACGGCTAAGCCATCGTTGATCGAAGTAGTTAAGCGCTTGATGTCATCCAACTCGTTGATTCGTTTCTCCATTGGGTCTACTATCAACTTTTCCATGTCCTCCGGACTAGTGCCCGGATATACCACTACAATCGAGAAACTGGGTTGATCCGTTTCGGGATCTTCGCCACGCGGCATGTTGATAAGCGAATTCAAGCCCATGGCCAGCACCAGCGCAAATATGATCAGCGTGAACTGGTAATTCTTTACGGAAAATTCTGCGATACGCATACGATTACTTTGTAATAGTGATAGTTGAATTTTCAGTTAAGAATGCCGAGCCTGCCGTGATCACCTCACGCACTTCTTCTACGCCACTCAAAAGGTAAGCTTGTGTGCCTTCGAGATAGGCAATCGTCACAGCAACTTTTCGTACCGTTTTCTGATCAGCGTTCACGACAAAAATGTATGCTTGTTTTCCGGCTCCTTCTACCAATGCTTCAATCGGCACAATCCATAACTTAGTTTTTTCGGCAGGGATGATTTGTACTTTTGCAAACAAACCACTTGCCAATTTTTTGTTGCTGGGATTTACTTTCACTTCAGCCTGATACAAACCACTTACGGCATCGGCTCCTTCATTGATCGTAGTCACTATCCCATCGAATGTAAAATTCGGGTACGCATCGGTTGTAACTTTGACGCGATCACCTAATTTCACGCGCACCCAGTCCACATCGGGCAAACCAATTTTCACCAGCCAACTGTTTTGTGCCGCTGCATTAATGATTAGCGCTGGCGCTCCGGGTGAAACGAGTTCACCTTCATTGATCAGCTTGCGAATGACTTTTCCACTTTGATTTGCACGAATGGTAGCATACTGCTGATTGAAAGTAGCAATTCGATATGCCTCATCGGCCACCTGAAAGGCAGTTTGCAAATTTTGCAGTTGTTCAACCGTAGCTGCAGAATCTTTCAGCAAACGTTGACCTCGCTCCAAGTCACGTTTGGTTTTATCTAGATTGTTTTTTGCCTGACTTACCTGTGCGTTGATCTCCGTCAGATCTAAAGATGCTAGGAGTTGACCTTTGGTCACACTTTGTCCTTCCTTTACATAAATCTTCGAAACGATGCCTGCGATTTTAAATGAAAGTCGTGATTCATTTTCGGTAGCAATTAAACCAGAGCTGGCAATCGGCAAACTGTATTCGCCCACTTGCACAGGTGTCAATTTCACCGCTACGGCCGATTCATCAATGGACTGCTGTTGAGCGGGTTGTTCTTTTTTTTCACAAGCTGTTAGAAGAAATCCAACAGCAAAAGCTAAAAGCGCTGAGTGTAATTTGTATGACATGGTGTTATCTTTTAGTATGATCAGAATTTTTTTTCGATGGATTGAATTAAGTCTTGTACCGTCAGCGGTTCGCCCGTTTCCGGAATCCGTACTTTGTATTTCTCCTCCACATAGTAGAGCAATGCATTCAACTCAAAAGAAGAAAGTCCCAAGTCGCTCGTGAACTTTTGCTTGGATTGTATACGTGATACAGGCACAAGCAACTGCTTGCGCAGGATGGTTTGAAACAGATCGATAGGTGGTGCTCATAATCTTAGAGTGTAGCTATGGTTTTTTGAAGAGCCGCTTCTTTACGCAACAACTCGTAATGGTTGATGGATTGCGTTAAGCGTGCGGTTGTTAATTTATTTTGGGCATCGAGGTATTCTAATAAAATAGCTTGCCCTTCACGGTACTTCGATTGAATGATTTGAAAAGATCGTTCTGTGCTACGCACACCACTTTGTGATGCTTCCAATGCTTTGTTGGCCATCTCCAATTCGTAGTGTGCCTGAATGACCTGCAACTCAATTTGCTTTTTCAATTGATCCATACGGTTAGTCATGACTTGCTGATCAATCTTCGCTTGTTGTATTTTTACTTGCTTCTCTCCTCCTTTGAAAATATCCCAGGTAAGGCCAAACTGAACGAGCCAATATTGTTGGGAGTTATCAAACTTGTATTGAAAACCCTGATAGCCCACATCACCCACTGCACTCAGTTTGGGCATAAAAGCACTTCCTTTTTGTAAGCCAACTATTTGTTGATTTGCACGAAGCCCGCCCTCCAATTGTTTAATCTCTTGCCGTTGCTGAATCGCTTGAGTTGTTAATTGATCGATGGTCTGCTGATTATTAGAAGTTATCATCATCGTGGTGTCGCGAATGATTTCATGATTGAGATCGCGGTTGAGCAAAAAATTGAAATACGAACGCGCCACCTGATTGTTTTTTTCCGTTTCTGCCAGTTGCTGTTCTACTTTGCTCAACTCATACTCTGCATTCAGCACTACATCTTTAGTAGCTTTCGCATTCGCAACTAAACTTTGATTGATCTTGAGTAATTCATTAAGAAGTACTTTTGTTTTTTTCAAAATGAGGAGCCCCTCTTCCGTTTGAAGGTATTGAAAGTAAGCAGAGGCAATATTGTATTTCAATTCGTTTTCGTATGCTTTCTTTTGTGCTTGCTGCACGGTAGTCAATTCTTTCTGTGCTTTGTAAGCGAAATAGATATCCGGATTGAAGAGCGGCTGAATCACACGCAGCTTGGTATCATGAAAGTTATTCGCGAGGAACTGCTCATTCACATTTTGAATTTGTGGAAAGTTGCTCGTGCCTGTAAGTTGATTCAATGTAGAATACACTCCGTTTAGTAAATCGCCCACCGGAAAAGATATTTTACGACCTCCGCCTGCCAATTGGTAAGACGCATTGGCCGAAACCTGTGGCATAAACAGCGAGCGCGCCAGTTGCAAACTTTGCTCACTCTTCTCGTAATTCAACTGCTCTTGTTGCAGTTGCAAATTGCTCTTCAATCCCTCCTGGATGTATTGATCTAAAACAGAAGATTGTGCCGATAACTGCAGACTGGTAATCAACAGCACAAATGTGAAAATGTAGATTTTGGTATTCATCGTTAATTCACTTAACAGTGTTTAGTTATATCTCAAATTTTTTTAACTCTTCAATCGTTCCAACATCGCTTTAAATGTGTCGTAGGTGTTGTTCATAATCTCATCAATCACCATCTGATTGTCGCGGGCTTCTTTCACATGCGAAATGTGTTTGCTGATTCCCAACGCGCATAAACCATGAATGAAACTCCAAATAACCATGGACATGTTTTGCGTATCAAGGCCTACAAAATATCCTTGCTGTTGACAGCCTTTTACAGTTTGCAAGAGCACATCAAATGCACGATCACCTTCCGTCCACTGGTCATCCAAACAAGTGGCCAAATGTTCCATGGGTTCGGTTCGGATAAACAACAAATCGTATACTTCCGGATTCGTGGTAGCAAACTGAATGTAAGCCTTGCCCATTTCTTTCAGTCGCTCAAATGGATTCGCTATTTGCGTCAGAGGTTGGAACGCCTGGTTCAACATGCCAAAGCCTTGCTGATGTAAGGCATGGAAAATTTCGTTCTTGTCTTTAAAATAGAGATAGATGGTAGCGGGACTATATTCAATAGCTTCGGCAATGCTCCGCAAGCTGATTTGGTCGAAGCCTTTTTCTAAAAAGAGCTTATGTGCCGACTGCAGGATTTTATCCCGCATCTCCAGCTTATCCCGCTCCTTTCTTTCTTTTACGCCCATAATTATTTGACTTATACGGGCAAAATTAATAAACGGTGTTCAGTTTTAAATCAATGTTTATTAAAATTTTTTAATTACCTGATTTACAGGCTATAAATTTTCATTACGTCATAAAAAAACCCTTCTAAATCAAATTAAGAAGGGTCTTTATGTTGCCTAAAAGTAGGATTAATGGCCTGTAAACAACTTTAGAATATCATTATAAAACACAAACACCATCAGCACCAAAAGAATAGCCATACCCACCTTGGTAGCATTCTCCATAAACTTCTCAGATGGTTCGCGGCCACTGATCATCTCAAATAATAAGAAGACTACATAGCCACCGTCTAAAGCAGGGATTGGTAAGAAATTCATAAATGCTAATACCATAGAAAGTAAGCCGGTCATGCGCCAGAATCGTTCCCAATCCCAAACACCTCCATACATCTGAGCCATTCCGATTGGCCCGGAAAGCGATTTCTTAAAAGAAATTTCACCCTGAAAAATCCTTTTGAAAGCTTTTAACTGCAACCAAATCACACCGAAAGCACGTGACACACCCAGTGGCACTGATTCGCCTAAGCTGTAATTGATTGTTTTAAAATCTTCTTTTCTGGGCGGAACTGCCCGGAAGCCAATTTGAACTTGGTTCTTAAACGGTCCTTGGTAAGCAATGGTGTCGTTGCCTCTTTTTACTTTAAAAGAAATACTGTCATGTGGCTTGCTTCGCAAAACAGTGGTCACTTCATCATAATACTGAATTGGCTTCCCTTGAAATTCTACGAACTGATCTCCTTTCATAAGGCCAGCCTTCGCTGCTACGGATTCTATTTTCTCTTTTGTCTCTACAATTTCGCCTTTCTCGTTGTATAATAAGTCAATTACTGGTGAGACCTCATTGACAACAGGCGGAATCCGAAAAGACATAAAGGTTAATGGAGCATCTTTCGAATTGAAGTTCTCAATAAAATTTTTTGGAATAGGAATATTGATTTCCTCACCATCACGTAGCACAGTGTAATGCGCGTTCTCAGATAACATGAAATCAGGCTTATAGAGGTCATCAAAATTCCGATAGTCTTGATCGTTTACCTTAACAATTTTATCTCCCGTTTTCAGGCCTAATTTCTCAGCCAATTCCATGGCTTGAATTCCTCCATTGTTAAACACAAACTCTTTTGGCAAAACGGTATCGCCCATGAAATAAACGATGCCAATAAAAATCAACACTCCCAAGATCACGTTGACGATGATACCGCCCAACATCACAATCAAACGCTGCCAGGCGGGCTTCGAGCGAAACTCCCAAGGTTCAGCAGGAGCTTTCAGTTGCTCCTTATCCATGCTCTCGTCTACCATACCGGCAATTTTTACATAGCCTCCTAATGGAAACCAACCGATACCGTATTCAGTATCTCCTTTCTTAAACTTTACCAATGAGAAGTTGAGAACATTGGCCATCGGGAATAAAAAATCAAAGAAGAGATAGAATTTCTCTACTTTAATGTTGAATAACCGCGCTGCAAAAAAGTGTCCGCCTTCATGCACCACGATTAATATTGAAAGACTCAGTAAAAGCTGAGCCGTCATGATCATTCCCTCCATAAGCTAGTTAATTCGTTAATTCGATGATTCGTTAATTTGTTAATTACCGAATTGCCGAATTAGAACATTAACGAATTAATATTTACCTGCTAACTCCAACGCTACTTTCTTCACGGTATCCGCATCGGCATCTTCAAACTTACCGGCACGGAAGTTATCCAATACAGATTTATACTGTGCTTTCAACAAACCAATAAACTCTGTTTCAAATTCTTTGATCTTGTTTACCGGTACTTTGTCGGTGTAGCCTTTTGTAGAAGCTAAGATGATTGCCACCTGCTCTTCCACACGCACAGGTTGATATTGTGGTTGCTTCAAAACTTCTACGTTTCTGCGTCCACGCTCAATCACCAATTTCGTAGCAGCATCCAAGTCAGAACCGAACTTTGCGAAAGCTTCCAATTCGCGGAATTGCGCCTGATCCAACTTTAATGTACCGGCTACTTTCTTCATGGATTTGATCTGAGCTGAACCTCCCACGCGTGATACCGAAATACCTACGTTGATCGCAGGACGGATACCCGAGTTGAAAAGGTTGGTCTCCAAGAAGATCTGGCCATCGGTAATCGAGATTACGTTAGTAGGAATATAAGCAGACACGTCATTCGCTTGGGTCTCGATGATTGGAAGAGCGGTCAATGAACCTCCACCTTTCACCAAGTGCTTGATGGATGCAGGAAGGTCATTCATTCTTGCTGCGATCTCATCGTTGTTGATCACTTTCGCAGCTCTTTCCAGCAAGCGTGAGTGCAAATAGAATACGTCACCAGGGTATGCTTCGCGGCCCGGGGGTCTTCTCAACAACAATGACACTTCGCGGTAAGCCACAGCTTGCTTTGAAAGGTCATCGTAAATTACCAATGCAGGACGACCGGTATCGCGGAAGAACTCACCAATGGATGCACCGGTGAATGGCGCGAAGAATTGCATCGGAGCAGGATCTGCTGCAGATGCAGAAACAATCACGGTATAAGGCATAGCACCCGCTTTTTCAAGCGTAGCTGCTACACCGGCAACGGTAGAAGCCTTTTGGCCGATGGCCACATAAATACAATATACCGGCTTGCCTTGCTCGTAAAATTCTTTTTGGTTGATGATGGTATCGATCGCCACAGCGGTTTTACCAGTTTGACGGTCGCCAATGATCAACTCGCGTTGACCACGACCGATCGGAATCATTGCATCAATCGCTTTGATACCGGTTTGAAGCGGCTCGTTTACCGGCTGACGGAAGATTACGCCCGGAGCTTTGCGCTCCAATGGCATGTCATACAAATCTCCGGTGATCGGTCCTTTACCATCGATGGGTGATGCCAGTGTATCAACCACGCGGCCCAACAAACCATCGCCAACATTTACAGAGGCAATTTTTCCGGTGCGTTTTACTGTATCACCTTCTTTAATTTCTTTTGACTCACCCAAAAGTACCGCACCCACGTTGTCTTCTTCGAGGTTAAGTACCATGGCGCGTAAGCCATTTTCAAATTGAATTAACTCACCCGCCTGCGCCTGTGTAAGGCCATAGATACGGGCAACACCATCACCTACGGTTAGAACGGTACCAACCTCTTCTAACTCTGCATCGGTGCGTGATTGCGACAACTGCTCGCGCAATATGGATGAAATTTCTTCGGGTCTGATTTCTGCCATGATATGGTTATTCGTTAATGGTGATTCGTTATTTTCTATTATCTATTAAAATTCCTTGATGTAAGGGTTCTCGCTAAACTTCGTCTTCAATGCTTTCAACTTGCTCTTAATGGAAGCATCGATTTGTTTATCGCCCACGTGCAACACAAAACCACCGATCAAATCCGGATTGATTTTTTGTTGCAACTCAATATCTGTTTTGCCGCTGATCTTTTTCACCAACGCTTCAATTTCTGCCTTCATCTTAGCATCCAAAGCAAATGTGGTGGAAACAGATGCTTTTTGAATGCCCTTATTCACATTGTACGCGTTGTGAAACTCCACGGCAATGGCAGGCAACAATGGCTCGCGATTCTTGCGCGTTAACATGGAGATGATCGCCATGGTGAGTTTGTTTACTTTTCCCTGGAAGATGGCTTCCAGAATCGCCAATTTTTTATCGTGGCGAATAACAGGGCTTTTCAACATGCGTGTGAAGTCTTTGTTGGATGCACACACGCTGGCAAATAATTGCATATCGGCATTTACCGCCTCCAACGCACCTTGCTCTTCAGCAAGACCCAAAAGAGATTTTACGTACCGCGATGCTACTCGTGAATCGGCCATGATTTAGTTCAGCTTAAGGTCTTTAATGTACGTGTCGATCAAATCTTTTTGCTGCTTGTCATCCGACAAGTTTTTCTTCATAAACTTCTCAGAAATCTCCAATGAGAACAACGCTACCTGTGCTTTTACATCGCGCAAAGCAGCTTGCTTTTCTGTGTGGATGATGGCCTTCGCATCTTCGATGATACGATCGGCATTTTTCTTGGCGCTGGTTTGCGCTTCATCGTGCAGGCGGTTTGCCGCTTCACGTGCCTCGCGCAAAATGCGATCGCGTTCTTCGCGTGCTTCTTTCAATAATTTTTCGTTGTCAGACTTCAAGGAAGCCATTTCCGCTTTTGCTTTTTCAGCAGAATCCAACGCGCTTTGGATAGACTCTTCGCGTTCTTTCAAAGACGCCAAAATTGGTTTCCATGCATACGCCTTCAATAGGAAGAATAAGCCTACGAAGATGACAAATTGCCAAACGATGAGTCCTGAGCCGGGTGATAATAAATCCATGTGCTATTATTTTAAAAATCCAATCTCACTTTTTTGTTTCTCTTGAAGTTTAAAAAGAAGAACTCGCCAGGCCGATTGCCAAAACAAGTTCTTCTGATTTTTTCGCTTACTTATTCGCGATCAAAAGACAGATAACGAGTCCGAAAAGCGCTGCTACCTCCACAAGGGCGGCAATTACCAGCATTGCACCCTGGATTTTACCAGAAGCTTCAGGCTGACGTGCAATTGCATCCATAGCAGAACCTCCAATGCGGCCTACACCGATACCTGCGCCAATTGCAACAAGACCAGCTCCGATACCCGCACCCATTACTGCTAAACTTGCATCAAGAATTAAAGAGAACAACATAGTTTATAAATTTAAGTGAAACAAAAAATTCAAATCAGCCCATCTTAGTGATGGTCATCGGCAGTGGCCATGCCAATGTACAATGCAGTAAACAGGGTAAATACATACGCCTGAATACCTGCCACTAATAATTCAATCAAGTTGATAAATATTACCGCAATAGAAACGCCCACACCTACCACATAACTCTGAAAGATGAACGTAAGGCAGATCAAACTCAACAACACAATGTGGCCTGCGGTAATCGCCACAAACAAACGAATGGTTAAAGAGAACGGCTTGGTGAAAAGTCCGATCAATTCTACCGGTAAAATAATAGGGCGCAATGCAAGTGGCACACCGGGTGTCCAGAAGATGTGTGACCAGTAATTTTTATTTCCGCTGAAGTTGGTAATAATAAAGGTCAATACAGCCAGTACCAGCGTTACCGCGATGTTTCCGGTAAGGTTACCCGATCCGGGCAAAAGACCCAACAAGTTTCCGAAAAGGATAAAGAAAAAGAGTGTAAGCAGATACGGCAAAAACTTTTCGTAATGGTGGCCAATGTTTGGCTTCACAATCTCATCGCGTACGAATATGACAATAGGTTCGATGAATGACTGAATGCCTTTTGGTGCCTTGCCGGCTCTGTTTTTGGCTGATCGGGCAACGGCTGTCAGTATTAGCAATAATAATGTGGCATTGATAAATAACATGGCCACATTTTTGGTGATAGAAAGATCAAAAACACCCTTTCCGCTTTCGGTTAGATAAATGTGGTTGTGCTCGAGTTTATATCCGTTGTATTCTACGGGGTTGTGGTGCTCGTCAAAGAAGTTAGAAGAAAGAAATATGTCCAGTCCTTTTTCAGAAGAATAAACAATAATGGGCAGCGGCAAAACAAAGTGATCGGTGAAATGCCATTGGTGGTCGTCAATCACGTGGTGAAGGATGACCTCGTTGGGGTTGAATTTTGCGGGCTCGCCTCCTTGGGTTTCTGAATCAGATGCAAAGGACGGGCTCAAAAAGCTGGCAAATGCAACGAAAAAGAGGGTCAAAAAGGCGGTTTTTTGTATCAAAAAGGGCTTTTTCATCGCAGTCAGAACAAAGGCTTTTAATTGGACTGCAAAACTATCAATTATACTTTGCGAAAAAAACCATTGTGGAGAAAAAAAGCCTTTTTAAAGGCCTCACTTTCGTTCATTCTGTCGCCCTGCGGCAAGATAAACAGCCGCAGATAATGCGTAGCGGCTGCTGAATTGTTTAGAGGCGTGCACCAGCGCCAGAACCATGTGTGTACCTTATGTGCAGGCTTTGCAAAATCATTTCGGCAGATAAGCCCCAATCTGGAGCACGTGCGCAGATGATGAGTAGGCGTTACAAAATCTTTTCAGCAAATCTTTAAATACCTGGAGCAATTGCGCACCCTATGCGCAGGCGTCACAAAATTATTTGGGCAAATCTTACAATGCCTGGGGCACATGCGCAGGATTTGCGGAGGCATCGCAAAATCCTTTCGGCAAATGCTCCAGTACCTGGAGCAAGGGTGCAGTGTTATCGTGCATCTCCACCAAATTGTTTGTGGCTTCGCAAAATATCTGGCGCAAGTACCTTCCTTCATTGGGCACTTGACAAAGTCTGTTGGGGGTTTGACAAACATACTTGGGCATGTGCCAAAATCATTTGGGCAAGCCAACGCGTATGTTGCGCCTTCTCCCAATGGTTTTGTGGGTGTGCCCCGAGCATCGGTTGAAGGGAGCACTATACCTGCTTTTGTGACCCAGGTATTGGTGGAAGTCTACCACACTCCCTCGGGTGTGCTCTCGATATTTCGTCATATGCGCGCGATATTTTGTCAAGTGCGCGTGCCATTTTCGCAAATCCATTAGGCATTTATTGAAGTACACACATGATTTTGGAACCCTTACGGATGAGTTCAGGAAGCCTATTTTCTCCTTTTACCGGTTAATAAACCTACAAATCCCTTCAAAAACAAAGATTTTAGCCATCCAAACGGCTTCGCGTCACCCCACCTTATCCAACGCCCTCAGCTTGTCGGCTTTCAAAGAGGTAATGCCCACCACGCCCAGTGTCATCAGTCCACCGAAGATGACGGAAGGCACCACGCCCAGTAGCCGCGCGGCCACTCCGGATTCAAAAGAACCAATCTCGTTGGAAGATCCAATAAAGATGCTATTCACGGCCGACACGCGGCCTTTCATGTTTTCGGGGGTAAGGGTGTGAATGAGCGTGCTGCGAACAATCACACTTACGCAATCAAACATGCCGCTTAAAATCAACAAACCCATCGAAAGCCAAAAGAAGGTAGATAATCCAAAGCCAATCATGCACACGCCAAAGCCGGCCACGCACCACAGCAATATTTTGCCAATGTTTTTTCGGATGGGATTGCGGGTAATGTAAACGGCCATGAGCACCGCACCAATTCCTTGTGCCGATCGGAGGAAACCCAACCCTTCTTTGCCTACGTGCAAAATATCATCGGCAAATATGGGCAACAGCGCTACGGCTCCTCCAAATAACACAGCAAACAGATCCAGCGAAATGGCGCTAAGGATAATCTGATTTTTAAACACAAACTGTATGCCTGCTTTGATCTTCGCAAAGATGCTTTGCTCTTCACTAACCGGTGGCAACTCACGATTCGGTATCAATAAAATACAAGTGAGTCCGAGCAGCATCAATGCTACATCTACTGAATACGCTGCGGTGATGTCAAAAAATCCATATACTAAACCACCGATGATGGGTCCGCCAACCGAAGCGCCTTCCCACAAAGTGCTATTCCATACAATGGCATTTTGATACAAATCGCGGCTGATCAACTGCGGCATAAATGAAAAGCTGGCCGGAGATAAAAAACCGCGGGCAATGCCACTCACAAAGATGACAGTGTAAATGGGAAAGGCTCCATTCGCCAGTATAAATGCTCCGGTGTTTGTGGTGAAGTAAAGCAGCGCCACCGAGCACACCACCAATGTACTTACACACACCACGATTATTTTCTTGCGCTCCACCACATCGGCCAAATGTCCGGCATACAATGAAACGGTAATGGCCGGAATGGCTTCCGCCAAACCAATCAGTCCAAGTGAGAGTGCATCTTTGGTGATTTCGTATACCTGCCACCCCACGACCACCGCCTGAATCATAATAGCGAGGGTGATAAATAATCGGGCGAAAACAAAAAACCGAAAATCTCTGACTTGCAGTGCCGCGTAGGGATTACTCATAGGTTATTGAAAAAACACCAGGCTATTTTAAAATGGTTTGTATCGCTTCAATCGCTTTTTTTCTACGCGCTTCGCGGTCTCCGGAAATTTCGATTGTCGGCACACCGGTTTGGGCTAACTCCTGACGATAAATTTCGAGGAAGTGCTCACGCTTGTCGGGGTGTTCGCGCTGCGGATCATTCTCCCAAGGCACATCGATATTGGTCAGTAAATAGAGATCATACTTTTGCTGGTGCATGCGTTCTAAAATCTCCGGATCGCAATTGCCATATTGATGCTCGCTCCAGACTTTAATCACAATGAGATTCGTATCGCAAATCAATATTTGGTTGGCACCGATCAGCCACTCTTGCTCCATGCGCAATTGGCCATGCGCTATTTTCGTCAGGTCGGGTTGGGTGTAGGGTTTTCCTAATTTATTGAGGTATGCCCGCGCATATTCTTCTACCCATGCCGTTTTAAAGTAATCAGCCAAAAACTTCGAAAGATCTGTTTTGCCGGTACACTCCGGTCCGATAACACATACTTTCTTGACAGATGTGGTTGCATGGGGTAAAAATGCCATACGCTTTTTCTTTCCAAAATAGATAATATGCCAGTATAAACCATCAATTATTATACATTCAGAAGGAATCTACTCACACCCGTTAAATTTATTTATCTTTCGAATTGAATGAAAAGAAGAAAAGCACTTGAACATATTGGAGTTGGCCTCGCTGCAGGGATGGTGATGCCGGGATTTCTGGCAAGTTGCCAAAAAGATGATCCGGGGCCGGAAGTTCCCTACAATGGAAATGTAATTGTGATTGGCGCGGGGGCAGCAGGATTGTACGCTGCCGATATTCTGCGCGTAAAAGGAATTAAAGTAACGGTGCTGGAGGCGGCCTCGCAACCGGGAGGACGCGTGCGCTCGCTGCGCAATCAAACTGATGTACAATACCAAACGTTCAGCAACGCCTCGCAAGCGGATTTCCCAATCGAGTTGGGTGCAGAAGTTATCTACGGATCAAACTCATCGTGGGGAAAGATTATCAGCGACTTGGGCATTATCACCAAAGAAATTGATCCCACTGCTGGTCGCTATGTTTTAGATAATGTTGCGAAAAAGGCTACCGATCTTTCGGCTGATTCAGATTATCTGGCGGTGCAGAGTTTCCTTTCTACACTAGCCGATAACACTTCTACTGCTTCCATTCAAAGCGCTGCGAATGTCTCCAGTCGTGCGCAGGCATTATTAAATGCGCAAGTGGCCAATCAGTATGGCTCGAACGCAAATAAAATTGGAACCAAGGGGTTGGCTGAATCTTTGAAGTTAATTACACACGATCAAAAGCAGCTCACCACCTTCTCGAATCCCTGGCAAGATGTTTTGCTTTCGCGATTCAATGGCATCTTGCCGGAAGTAAAATACAATACGATTGTAAAAAAGATTGATTGGAGTGGCAACGTTATCACGGTGACGGATAGCAACAACAAAACATATACTGCCACTAAGATTATCATCACGGTTCCTCTTTCGATTTTAAAATCTGGTGGAATTACTTTCACACCGGCTCTGCCATCATCTACCACCAGTGCTATGAGCAAATTTGGAATGGACGCTGCGGTGCGGTTGATTCTAGATTTTAAAAGTAACTTCTGGGGATTGGATTCCAGTTTCATCTGGGGCGGCACTACGATGCCACAATATTTTAACTCCGGATTGAATCGAAGCAAATATTTCCGCACGATGTCGCTCACCGTTTATGGGCAAAAAGCACAAGAGCTATCAGCGCTCTCCGATTATGATAAAACATTGGCGGTGTTGGCAGAGTTGGATGCAATCTACAATGGCGATGGAACGAAATTCATTAGACGGGATTTGACCAATAACAATAATGACAGCAACATTCTTTCGCTGGTGAAAGATTGGACTACCGATGAGTTTACGAAAGGTGGCTTCTCGTATCCGTTGGTAGGTGCTACTTTGCAAGATCGAAAAAATCTGGCCGCACCTGTTTCGAAGAAACTTTACTTTGCCGGAGAAGCTACTGATTTCACAGGAGATGCAGGCTTTGTGAGTGGTGCGTTAAATTCAGCCGTTCGTGTATCCACAGAGATTGTTGATTCCATACTTAAGGCTTAATCTTGGCTCACATTATAATTGAGGTTGCGAACCCCTGCGGCCCAGTACATGGTAGCTTTCATCTTTTCATATTCTGCCTTGAGCTTGAGCAACTTTGATTGAGCCTGTATTAACTTTTCCTGCTGCACGTTGATTTTAAACAAATCACTTTCTCCGTTTTCTAAATTAATCAACTCGGCTTGCAGTAAGCGGGAGTAATTTTCAGCTACATCAGTTTGCTGAGTCAGTATCTGATTGGTATTTACAATCTGGTTATAAACCACATTAATTTGATTTAGAATTTCTCGCTCTGCTTGCGATTGCTCCCATTGGGTACTTTGAATTTTTACTTTCGTTAATGCTAATTTGGCTCTCTCCTTGCGCAATAAAATCGGCATAGAAAAATCCAATCCGAACTTATAATCCTTACCAACTGAAATGGAGTTGAATGTTCCATTGGGCATAATGGGCTGGTTAATGAAGTTGTAATTCAAATCCAATCGAGGCTTCAGATATTCGGATGCCAGCTTGCGTTCTATTTCCAGTTGATCAATTTTGGTGCGCAGTTTTACCAGTTCGGGATGATTTTGTTTTGCTAAAAAAATCAATTCGTTAAGGCTTTGAGTGGATAACAACTGTGATTCGCTAGGAGATAAAACCGGAGCCACGTCCACCGGCAGTTGCACAGGATAACCCGCATTGTCCCATAAGTAAACTGAAATCCTAATTCCGGTGTTCAAGAATTCTAAATACGATTCTTGCCGCTCCACCAATCGTTGCTGCAAGGTAATCTTCGCTTGGATGGTGTCCAGTGCGGATGACTCGCCTAAGGTGGCATCCAATTTTACGCGCAAGAAAATTTCGGTAGCTATATCTGTGCTGCGGCTAAGCAACCGATAATTATAAAAGGAAAAATACCATTGCCAGTAATCCTTTGCGGCCTCCAGCAAAATCTTGTTCACCATCTTGATTTGCTCAGCTTCTGCCAGTTTCGTAAACAGCTTTGCCTGCTTTAGCGCAGCACGTCTGTCATCGGTAAACAATCCTCTACCCAATGGTAGCGAAACACCGGTAGTAAGTTGGCTGTTGTCCATGGAGCCGCCAATTATATTTTCGGGGTCAACAAACTGACCCGTGTTTCGCTCAAATCCGATCTTCGGATCAAGGGGAAACCATGTTGGAATACTCAATGAAGTTTTAAACTTGTTGTAATACTCTTTGTCTTTGAATTCTTTGATGCTCAAATCTGCTTGCACTTTCGGGTCGAAAGCACCACGTGCCATTCGTATTTCCTGACGGGCTGATTCATTTAACAAATAGGCCTGCTTCACCACCGGATGGTATTGCAACATAGCCGCATACATTTCATCCAATGAAAATGGTTTAACCGAATCAGGCAACACAAAAACCGAATCAAGGGATATTTGTGCCTGACCAGCAAATGCGAGCAAAAGAAACAAACAAGAGAAAATTTTTTTGTTCATGGTTTACTCTGCTTCTTTCGATTCTTTACTTTTTGTCTTGGTTTCTTCATCCACCGGTTCTTCATATAAACTTGGAGGGAAGCCATTCAACTGACGCCACAGTTCGTACCACACGCTCACATCGTCCAGCATTACCCAGCCTTTGATACCGGAACCCATTCGTATTTGTTTGGGCCACGGTATATCCTTTTGATCGGGGATGACCAAAATGCGAAATTCACCCGGTTTTGTATTGACATAATCAATGACTTCTACCGTTCCTCCAAAGGTACCTACTGAAATGCTGGGCCAACCGCTGAACTGTAAAGCCGGGAATCCGTCAAACTCAATCCGCACTTTACGACCTTTGCTGATTAAGGGTACATCCATGGCTTTTACGTGCATCTCCACAGCAATGTCTTCTGATTGTGGCATGATCGTACAAACCGGATCACCTTCTTTCACCGTTTCGCCAATACCCGCTTGTGTAGCTTTCACCACATAGCCTGCCTGCGGGGCCAGAATGAAATATTGCTGGCTCCGAATTTCCATGTTACTCAGTTCGTTGCGCAGTTTTGCCAAATCGGCTTGTGTATCAAATTGCTCTGCCAGCGTGTTATTTAAATCGGATTCTGCTTTATTTATTTTGTCCAAGTACTCCGCCTGCACACGTTCAATTTCAATTTCAGCGTTGACAAAGTCGGCTTCGCTACCCTGATACTTGTACTCAATATCCTGAAATTTGGTAAGCGGAATGTTTCCCGCTTCAAATAGCTTTTTGTTACGCTCGTACTGGTTTTTAAAGTTGTTGAACCGTACGCGCTCTGCTTCCAATTTAGCTTTTGCCTGATCTGTTTTAGTTCGCATACCATCTTCCAACGCGCCAATTTGCCGCTGCAGCGCTTTTGCTTTCTGATCTTTGGATTGCAGACTTTGCTCTTTGGCGGTGATTACCTGCTGCAATCGCTTGAGCATTTGCGGATCAAAGTATTTTTCTTTCACCTCGCTGATGATGGCGATGGTGTCTAACTTATTGACAAATTGTCCTTCTTTTATTTTCCAAATTTGAATACGACCAGCGATAGTCGTCTCTATTGTTTGTGGACGATTGCTGGGCGACAATGCTGTTACCTTTCCTTTTCCACGAATGTTCTGTTGCCAAGGCAAAAACAAAATGATAAAGAACAAAATGAGCATCGCCAATAACCACTTCGCCAAAAGCTTGCCGGCTAGTGGCGTTTCCAATGAGCGCAGAGAATATAATTTCTCTTGCGGCATTTTCTCTTTGACTGATTGAGGTGAAATGTTGAGCATACCTGCTTAGTCTAAAATTCCTTTTAACTTTTCGTTCTTCAATAATTCTTCCATTGTACCGATGGCTTTGACACTACCTTGATCCATCACCACCACTCGATCGCAACTGCTCATGATTAACGGATCATTGGATACATATACGATGGTGCGCTTCACCGTAGGGTGATTTAACGTAGCTAACAATTCCATCTTTTCCTTTTTTGAAAGTACCTGGAAAAAATCTTTTAAAATGAGCAAGCGCGGCTTCTCGGCCAAGCACCTTGCCAATATCAATTTGTAGCAAAATGAATTGGAGAGTCCAATACCTCCACTGAGCAGCGGGGTGCTGAGTCCTTCCGGCATGGCATGTACCTGATCTAAAATACCGACCTCTTTTAAGGCATCCAACGCATCCTCCACTGTTTCGGTCGGTTTACCTACAGTTACGTTTTCTAAGATGGTGCCATCAAACAAATCTTCGCGTGAGATATTTTTAGCTACGTAATCGTGTAAATGCGTAAGATCCAAATCGCGAAGAGAATATTGGTTAATGGTAGCTACTCCTTCGTAGTTGCTATATAATCCGGAGATAATATTCACCAAAGTGGATTTGCCTGAGTTGGTTGTGCCAGTCAAACAGATTTTTTCTCCTCCCTTAATGTCCAGATCAACTCCTGCAAGTGCGTAGGTAGATGAGTCGGTGTACTTGTATTTGAGGTCTTTCAGGCGCACTGAAAAACCATCGTCATTCAATTTTGGAAAGTCAAATCCGCCTGTACGTTCAATGGGTAAATCGGTAACATGAGCAACTTTGTCCACAGCCGTTAATAAATCATATACTACATCCATGTACATGATTATTTTTTCCACTGCGTTCAAAATCAGAATGATCACAATTTCAGAAGCCACCAACTGACCTAATGTAATTTGTCGATCGACTACGAGCAACGTACCCATAATCAACAAACCACCAATAATCAAAGCCTTGAAAACTACGATACATGCGTATTGCACAAGCAACACATTGAAATGGATCTTCCGGTTTTTTAGATAGCTGTTGACATTGTAGTCGGTTTTACGGATGGGCAGTTCGGTATTGCCTGCCAACTTGAATGAGTGAATCGCGCGGCCCAATTCTTCCAGCCACTGTGCTACTTTATATTTGTATTTTGATTCCTGAATGGATGAGTTCAATCCACGCGGGCCCGTGTAATAGAAAATCAGCGTAAGCGACAAGAGCAGTATCAATCCAAAGAAGACAAAAAACGGATGGTATAATGAAATGAGTAACAATCCGAACAAAATCTGGATGGCTGATGAAGATAAATCAATCAATAATTTGGGCAACCCTTTTTGAATGGTCATTACGTCAAAAAAACGATTGATCAACTCTGGTGCGTAGCTTTTCTGCAGAGCCTCCAACCGAATGCGAGGTATACGGAAAGCAAATTCAAAAGCGGCTTTTGTAAAAATTCTTCGTTGAAGAAATTCTACCAAACTGATTTGCACCATCTGCAATGCCCCGCTCAAAATCACGCCAACAATCACCAAGCCGATCATCAGGTAAACGGAGCTAAAAATGACCCCTCCTGAAATCAATTCAACGGTAGTTTGAATACCGAGCGGCACAATCAAACTAATTAAACCAACCACTACTGCGTAAAACAGAATGTAAAAAATTTCTTTTTTTTCTGTTTTCAGTAATTGAAATAATCTGCGTGCGGGTGTTGGCTTTATGCCTTCTTCTGATGAAACGCTAACTGGGCTCTCGTACGAGAAAATAGCGAAGAACGTAATCTCTCCCTTCTCATTTTTCAACAATTGTGTTTTGTCAAAGCTAACCAGGGTAGTTTCTGTCTTTTTGATACAAGCTACCTTCACTTCTTTCTTCCCCGGAACCAACAATGCCGGATACATTTCCGCTCCATCGGCAAAAAAAGTTAATACGGGTGCAGACTGCTCTTCAAAAAAATCAAAGAAGGTTTTCTCGTCTAATTGATTTTCCATCAACAGAATCCGAATCTTGTTTCCGGCTTCTGTTAAGTCTCTTTTAAATTCTGCAAACTCATCGTTGTTGTACCAGCGCTTGTTGGCCTCCACATGGCGCAAGTCTTCTAAGTTAAAACTGTGATGCGTGGCAACTGCTACTTCGCGCAAACAGCGGTGGATTTGATCGTTATTCAACATAGGTTATGATTGAATGGCGTTAAACACTACGTTTTCCATAAATTCATATAACTTGGTATATCGCTCTTTGCCCGTTCCAATGGCAGTTAATGATGGCAGGTGTTCCGAAAAAAATAACTGCTGGTGGCCCGTTACCAAAATAGTACTTATCAATGATGAGGCATGCTCATATGATGGATTTATCTCCAAAATAACAGAAGCTATCTTTCGGTTAACCGATTTGAAGCCCCTGAACAAACCTTCTTTATTATAATCATCAACACCTTTGGTCAAATACGTTTTGTCTAATTCCGCAATGACTATGCGATGGAGTGCCTCTTGATTAACAAACTCAAACGCTTCATCGTATTTTTTCTCTTGCGCCAGTAAACGCAGACAAGCACGCAATTTGTCACTTGAATTTTGCAGGGATCCGGTAGCAATATCGATACGATACTCGATCCAGTGCCAATACCACGAAATAAGATAAACCAATAGCTTGTGTTTGTTTTCGAAGTATCGATAAATGGAAGCTTCTGTTGAATTGATCTCTTCGGCCAGTTTTTTGAATGTAAAATGCTCAAAGCCCAGTCTGTCGATCATTTCAACGCTTTTTTGAATGATATTCTGACCTAATTGGGTGTGCTGCGGATCGCGTAAGTATAAATGCTCATTTAACTTGAAAGTAAGTGTAGCCATTTTGATGATTTTACAATCAAATATAATAGTATTACTATCAATAATCGTAAAAACCGGTCAAAAGGTTTCAACCCGGCCATAAAAGGTTAAAAAAATCAGGGTTTTAGAATTGTTTCTCGCACCAAAATCCAGCAACCCATAGCTAGTGTAAACCAGCCAAATGCCTTTTTTAGCTTGATTCCTGGGATTTTACGGGAAAGAACATTGCCAATGTGAACTCCAACGATAGCAATGGCGGTAATGGTTAACAAAAATTGCCAGTCCATTTTTGAATTGAGGGCATCTCCTACAAAACCAGTCAATGAATTGATCGCTATAATAAAAAGTGAGGTTCCAGCAGCGGTTTTCATGGGCAAACCGGTAAGAAGTACCAAAGCAGGTATAATCAAAAAGCCACCACCTGCTCCTACTAAACCAGTTAAAAATCCAATCAGGGCACCTTCAATGATGATCAGTTGTGTCTGAAATTCCTTTCTTCGAGGCTGAATATCTCTACGGCCTTTAATCATTGGCACAGAGGCAAGCACCATCAAAATGGCGAAGATGCCTAGAAGTAACAACCGCTTGGTAAATATGAACTCATTCCACTGGAAGAGTACATCGGGTATGGCTGGAACTATAAACTTCCGTGTGATGAAAATGGTAACAATGGAAGGAATGCCAAACAAAAATCCTGTGCGGATATTCACCAAGTGATCGCGGTATTTTGGTACCGCACCGGCAAAACTGGTAGCGCCAACAATAAATAGTGAATACGCTGAAGCTGTGACCGCGTCTATTTGAAAAAGATACACCAGAATGGGAATGGACATGATCGATCCGCCACCTCCCAATAACCCTAATAGCAATCCAATTAAAATAGAGGCTACATAGCCGAAATACTCTAAGTACATGAGGGCAAGCTAAAAAAGGTAAGGGACATCTCCGGCCAATTCAAAAAATTATTCGCGTAGTTCTCGTATTTCAAAATCTTTTCCTTTTCCAAACTTGAGCAAATCGCCAATGGTATAGCGCTCAAGGGTATGCAAATCTTTCACCCGAAAATCTTCATTGGATAGCACTGTTTCCAGCTCAAACTCGTAGCGATCGCCATAGTTGATCAGATAATATTTTCTGCCTGCACGAAGTGATGCAAATGAAAGTCCTGCCATACTAAATCAGGTCCTCTTCGCGCTCCAACATTAAGATCGATGCTTGTGGCACAATGAAGTATTTCTCTCCTTCGTAAATTACTTCAATTGCACCTTTCTGCAAATAAATAGCCAAATCTCCCTCCTGCGCCTGCAAGGGTAAATATTTTACCTGCTCTTCTCTTCCTTTCCACGAGTCATCTTCATCGGCAGGTAATGGCAACGGGTAGCCAGGGCCTGCTTTAATGACATAGCCGCGCTGAATTTTTTCTTTCTCCTGCACACTGGGTGGTAAATAAAGTCCACTTTCTGTTTTATCCGATTCTTTTGCCGGGCGAATCAAAACTCGATCACCCACAACAATCAGTTTTTTCAGTTTATTATCTGCCGTTACTTTCATCTGTTACTTTACAATTAGAATTCGAATAATCCTGCCTGATCTTTATTCTTTGGATTTTCAACCTGCGTGGTATACAAAGGCAGTTTGTTGATCTCCTTCATTAACAGCGAATCGTGGGTAACAATTCCCTTTTGATTCGCTTCACTGTTAATTTTATCGTTCTCTAATTCCAATTCCTTCAGATTGATTTGTTTGGCCCGTTTTTCAATGGGGGGATTCAACTTCTCTGATTTTTCAAATTCTACTACTTTGTCCAGAATATCTTTTGGCAAGTCAGCTTCGCTCCGATAGACCAACTCAAAGAACTGTTTTGCAAAGAAACCATCAATCTGAATCCTTCTTTTCGAAAGGTGAACAAATTTGCCAATTACGCGACAAATATTTTCACGCTCTTCCGGACTCAACTGATCTACGAAGTCGTAGTCTTCAATTTTCTTCAACGACAAAATAATAGGTTCGAGCGAATCAATGGAAATTACAAACACCGTGTAATCGGGCAACTTGTATTCATACTGACCCAGCGCATCGAGTGTGTTGGTAGGAACCACCAAAAACAATTCTCTGCGCACACCATCTTCCTTCACATACTTGCTAATGCTATCTGTTTGATTTTTGATATACGATGGGAAATTGGACAAGTCATCACTGGCGGGGCTCTTCGCATCGAAAATGATAAATTCATCTTTGATCTTGATGGTGTTATCCGGGCTCCCTTTGAATGGCACTTTATCTACATAGTCAATTCCATGCCGATTGCAGATCGCTTTGATACGTCCCTTCACGTTTTCTTCGTGAGCCGTCCAGGTTTCTTTTAATCTTTTTAATCGTTCGATTTCTGTGCGGTTTCTGATATCCACTTCGGCTTCGCGATCTTTCTGAATTTTTTGTTGAATCTGATTGAGCGCTGCCATCGACTTCTCGTACTCCACCTTTCGATGTTCTTCTAAGCTCTGAAATTGCGTCAATTGCTCTTTCATCCGTTTCGCTTCCTGCTCCAACCTTTCTAAGGTGCTTTTTGTAACTGCCAGTTCATTGGAAAGCTCGGTGCCTCTGCGCAGATAAATTTTGTTGGCTTCCGAAAGAGATGATAGTTCTTTTACACGTTCTTCCTTTTCTTTCAGTAAATGATCTGTAGATCCGCTCAGTCTCACATTCTCTGCTTCCAATCGGCTTACGGTTTGTTGTAAATTCGTACTTGCCACCTTTTCGACAGTAAGGGCATTATCCAATCGGGCACTTTCCGTTTTTAATGATTCTGCTTTCGTAATGAGCTTTTGCAATTCGCCATTGGCATCTACTAACTGAGAAATAATTTTTCCCCAACCGAAAATTCGCTCCAACAAACCAATGCTTCGCAACTTCTCGAAAAAACGCCTCAAATTTTCCTGATCCAATTCCATACGCATGATTCGTTGCACAAATTTAGAGCATTTCGGTTAGCTTCATGCACCTTGCCTGTTTACATTATAAAATTCAGGCGGTTTGAGTACCTTTACCAACACGAGTATTTTACACTTATGATCGACACAATTACTACCAGCCAAGAAGCCATTGCTTTAGAAGAAAAATTTGGAGCACATAATTACCATCCTCTTCCGGTGGTGCTTAGCAAAGGCGAAGGCGTTTTTCTATGGGATGTAGAAGGCAAGCGCTATTTCGATTTCTTATCGGCTTATAGTGCCGTAAACCAAGGACATTGCCATCCGCGAATTATTCAAGCATTGATCGATCAAGCCAAAGAACTAACACTTACTTCGCGCGCATTCTATAATGACAAATTGGGCGTAGCCGAAAAATTCGTGTGTGAGTTGTTTGGATATGAAAAGGCCTTATTTATGAACAGCGGTGCCGAAGCCAATGAAACGGCTATCAAGCTGGCTCGCAAATGGGGTTATACCAAAAAAGGAATTCCTGAAAATCAGGCAGTGATTGTAGCCGTGAAGAAAAACTTTCATGGACGAACCACCACTATTATTAGTGCTTCTACAGACCCTTCTTCACAAAAAGGTTTTGGCCCGTTTATGCCGGGCTTCGAAATTGTAGAGTATGATAATGTAGCTGCACTGGAAAAGGCTTTGGCCAATCCGAATGTATGCGGACTATGGATTGAACCGATTCAAGGAGAAGCCGGAGTGTATGTACCGCATGAAGGTTATTTAAAAGCAGCCGAAAAATTATGCAAGCAGCACAATGTATTGCTGATGATGGACGAAATTCAAACTGGTATTGCCCGCACCGGTAAGATGTTAGCTTCATCCCATGAAAATGTGCGGCCTGATTTATTAATTCTGGGCAAAGCACTATCCGGGGGCGTGTTGCCCATCTCTTTGGTGTTGGCCGATGATGACATTATGCTGGTGATCAAACCTGGCGAGCATGGATCCACTTTTGGCGGCAACCCGTTGGCGGCAGCGGTGGTGATGGAAGCGCTGCGCGTAATTGAGGATGAGAAGCTGGCAGAAAATGCGGAACGCCTTGGAAAAGTATTTCGCAACCGCATGACAGCTTTCATGCAAAAATCGAACATGGTAAAATTAGTGCGTGGCAAAGGTTTATTGAATGCGATTGTAATTAACGACACTCCCGACAGCGAGACTGCATGGAACATCTGTTTGAAGTTTGCCGAAAATGGTCTTCTGGCAAAACCAACACATGGCAACATCATTCGATTGGCACCTCCGCTGGTGATCACCGAAGAGCAGATTCACGAGTGCTGTGATATTATTGAAAAATCAATTTTAGAAGCAACGAAGTAACCAAAGATGATTTCATGGAGTGAGTTGGCCAACTATCCACTGGAAAAGAAAATTTCCTTACTCTATGAGCATGCCCACTTTGTTATGGCCATTCGCTATTACAAGCACAAAGTGAATTTGTATTTATTAGGTGATGAATACGTAGAGGTATTTATCAACCACAAACAGACAATTATCGAGCGAATTGCTCCATTGGATCGCGCGCACACACGCATGAAATTCTATTCGGATCAGATTAAGCTGCCCGAATTTGAAAGTTAAGCCCCCCAAAAAAAAAGAGGCTTCTATCAGGAAGCCTCTTTCTTTATCTGAATATTTTCGGGCTTAGGCAGCCACTGTGTCTTGTGATTTGGCTTGCTGCTTCAATACCACAATTTTCTTTGCCTTGTAACCGCAGTATCCGCACAAATAATGCTTAATGATTTCACCTTCCTCAGTAGCTGTAGGTGTTTTGGTGATTTCCTCTTTTACTACTTTGAAAGTTTGATAGTTACACTCAGGGCATTGGATTGCATGCAAGTGACCAGCATACTTTTCAATTTGAATGAATCCTGTTTCTTCATCTTTCCACACATCGTAGTCAACTGAAAACACGTTTTCTTCAGCCTGCATACCTTCATCCAGATAGGCATCTTCTTCTTCTTCACTCAGCAATTTCATTGGCTTGCCGGTTTTAGGAGAAATCCGAGGTTTATAGCGCAATACTTTCAGGCGCTTTTCAATAAAGAAGGGATAATAAAACTTAAGCAAGTTTTGAAGAATCATTGCAATCACCAGACCCACCGCTATTGTCAAGAAACCTCTTACGAAAAAGAGCACAGGGCTCATTTTTTCGATGTTGGAGTTACCATAGCAACATAAACCGATAACGATAATGATCGATGCGATCCACAAATATTTAATTTCATGCTTATTGATGAAATCATACTTGTTCTTGTTTCCACTGGTTGTAGACAAACGGATAAAATAGCCAACGGCTACCAAAATGCCTATAGCCCAAAAAACATAGCCCAGATTAGCTGCGAGATTATTCCAATCATCGTATTTGTGGGGATCAATGTCGTCTAAAGGTGAAGTCATAGGTTTAAAACTTTAGGGGTTTACGATGTTATCAATTCCAAATATAGCCAAAACACTAAAATCCGCATCAAAAAATCCAGAAAAAGAGAATAATTAATCGTTAAGATTAAACAATAAGGGGCAAACTAAAGTTGCGAATCGACTTAACGCTTTCATCTTGGTCTTCGAGCATGCCCATATGACCGCTGAATTCCAGAACTTTAAGGGTAGTGCGCCCCGAAAGCGCAGCCATTTGTTCGGATACCGTTAAGGGGATGATAGCATCAAAGCGCCCCGCCAAAATCAATAAATTATAGTCCAAGAATTGATCGCGAGCAGGGCGATCGCGCATAGCAACCGAATATTGAAGGAGGGTATCCAACAGGGTTTCCAATGCCATGGCATGCACAGCAGGAATAGCCGCATGTTCTTTTTGATGAAAAAGGTTGGGAACAAACGTATCTACAAAAGGGGCAACCCCATAATTTTTGACAAATTCAATGGTTTTATTGCGATTTGCCTTCTTTTCTTCGGTGTCTGCAAATAGTGTAGAGTGAAACAATACGATCCCTGCAAATAACTCAGGTTTGGCCGCCTGCATTGCTAATGCTACATAGCCACCCAGTGAGTGCCCCACCAAAACGCAATGGTTAATCTTCATCGATTCCAACTCTTGAATCAATCGGTGGGCGACCGATTCGATGGAGAGTGGACTAATCAAATCGCTCTTTCCAAATCCAGGCAAATCAAAGGCTACAACGGAAAAATTAGTGGCTAATAGCTCACCAAAACCATCCCAGATTCGATGGGTTTCGCAAAAGCCGTGTAGTAAAATAATCGGGGGACCGGAACCTAATTTCTTGTAAAACAGATTGCTCATTAATGAACCAATGCCTTCTCGTTTTCAAGCATCATTAAAACAGTTTGCTCGATGGCATCTGCATCAAATCCACATTCTTTATGTAATTCAGATTGTTCGCCATGTTCAATTACCTGATCCGGAATGCCCAAGCGTTTGATCCAGGCATTGTATTGGTGATCGGCCATAAATTCCAAAATAGCACTTCCCATTCCGCCTTGAATACAGCCATCTTCTACCGTAATTATTTTAGAATAATTTGAGAACACTTCGTGTAAGAGCGCTTCATCCAAAGGTTTTACAAAACGCATATCGTAATGCCCTATGGAAATCCCTTGTTTTTCCAATTTCTCACAAACCTCAACGGCATAGTTCCCGATATGGCCAATAGTGAGTATCGCCACCTCCTGCCCTTCTTTAATTTTTCTTCCGGTTCCAATTTGAATTTCTTCGAACGGGGTTTTCCAGTTAGGCATAACACCTTGTCCGCGTGGATAGCGAATGGAAAATGCCTGCCCTTTGCGAGGAAGTTGTGCGGTGTACATTAAGTTGCGCAACTCTGATTCGTTCATGGGCGAAGCCACAATAATATTAGGTACACAACGGAAGTAAGCAATGTCATACGCGCCATGGTGTGTTGGGCCATCGGCACCCGCAAAACCGGCCCTGTCTAAGCAAAAATTGACCGGCAAATTTTGAATGCACACATCGTGTACTACCTGATCGTAGGCGCGCTGCATGAACGAGCTGTAGATATTACAGAACGGCACCAGGCCTTGTGTAGCCAATCCAGCCGAAAAAGTAACTGCATGTTGTTCAGCAATACCTACATCAAATGCACGGGTGGGCATTTCTTTCATCATGATGTTCATGGACGAACCGGAAGGCATGGCTGGGGTGATTCCTACAATTTTATCGTTGGTTTTGGCTAATTCCACTAACGTGTGTCCAAACACATCTTGGTATTTTGGAGCCTGCGGTTGATCGTAAACTTTCTTATGAATTTCACCGGTAATCTTATCGAATGTGCCGGGTGCATGCCAAGTTGTAGCGTTTCCTTTTTCAGCCGGGCCGTAGCCTTTTCCTTTGGTGGTAATGCAATGAAGAATTTTGGGTCCTTTGATCTGCTTGAGATCATTTAAGATGGCGACCAGATGATCCACGTCATGGCCATCTACCGGGCCGAAATAGCGAAGGTTGAGCGATTCAAATAAATTGCTTTGACTCAGCAAAGTGGATTTGATACCTGTTTCAATTTTCGAAACAATTTCCTGTGCACTCTTACCGAAAGTTGACAGCTTGCCCAGCATGTTCCACACATCTTCCTTCAACCGGTTATAGGTTTGAGAAGTAGTGATGTCGGTCAAATAATCTTTTAAAGCACCCACGTTCGGATCGATGGACATGCAATTATCGTTGAGGATAATGAGCAAGTTGGTGTCTGAAACTCCGGCATGGTTCAGACCTTCAAAAGCCATTCCTCCGGTTAATGCGCCATCGCCAATAACGGCCACATGTTGTTTGTCGTCTAACTTTTGGTACTTCGAAGCCATGGCCATTCCCAAAGCTGCGGAAACCGAAGTAGATGAGTGCCCCACACCAAATGCATCATAAGGACTCTCTTTCCTTTTCGGGAAACCGGAAATGCCTTTGTACACGCGGTTGGTAAAGAAGTTGTCGCGCCTTCCCGTAAGGATTTTATGACCATAAGCCTGATGGCCTACATCCCACACAAGTTGGTCATACGGTGTATTTAAAACATAATGAAGCGCTACCGTCAATTCAACCACACCTAAGCTGGCCCCAAAATGACCTCCGTAAACGGACACATTATCTACAATGAATTGACGGAGTTCATCGCAAAGCTGAACCAGCTGTACCTGATCTAATTTTTTCAGATCGGCAGGGCTTTCGATTTTAGACAACAATTTTCCGGGTGTGATCAGCATTTTTTAGGTGTTTTGGGCAGCTTCCTATTAAAACAGCATCCCAATGTAAGTGTTTTAGAATGTTTTAGGCAGGTTTAACCACAAATTTACAGATTTAACAATTACTACGGATTTCTAGTTGGTTTTGGATAATTTTGCCGTCCACTATTTTTATGGAACAAAAACCGTTTGAGATTCACCTGCCTTTGTTTGAAGGGCCTTTTGACTTGCTGCTATTCTTCATCGAGCGCGATGAATTGGAGATCAACGACATCCCGATTTCAAAAATCACCAACGATTTTTTGGACTATTTGCGGCAACTTGAAACCATGAATATTGAGGTGGCCAGCGAGTTTATTCTAGTTGCGGCCACGTTGATGCGGATTAAATCAAAGATGTTATTGCCACGCCCGCAACTGGATGAACAAGGCAACGAAATTGACCCGCGCGAGGAATTGGTGAAGCATCTGATGGAGTACAAAAAGTACAAGTCTGTGGTGGAACAATTCCACAAGATGGAGGAGAGCGAGTTAATGAAAGAAAAGCGCGGCAATTTGATGAAAGAACTTCGTCAATTGGCCGAAAGCACCAACATGGAGGCGGAATTGCAAGATGTAGATCTCTTCAAACTGTTAACAGTTTTTGAAAAAGTGCTGAAGCGGCAGGAAGAGGAAAAAAACAAACCGGTGCATCAGGTGATTCAATACCCTTACACCATTGAAGGGCAAAAGCAATATATATTAGAGCAAATCAATAGCAAGCCACGCGTTGCCTTTATTGAGTTGTTTGAAAATGCGCCCACTCGAATTGCTTTAATTTTTAACTTCCTTTCCATTTTAGAATTGTTGGCCAATGGCTTTATCAACATTCAGCAAGGCGAAGGTTTTAATAATTTCTGGGTGATGCGACATGAAGAAGTGTCCTCTGAAATACCTTCTGACGTACCTTCTGAAAGTTAAGTCATAGGAATGCTTACTGTTACTTCAGTAAACTCGTACTGCGTGCTTTGAATGTGTACTTCCCCTCCTAATTTTTCGGTGGCTTTCTTGACGAGGTACAATCCCAAACCATTGCCAATGGATTTTTCTGATCCGCGGTAAAACATATTAAACAATTGATTTTTGATTTCCGGATTGATTCCGGAGCCATTGTCACGTACTGACAGAATCAGTTGGTCATTCTGCATGCTAATTGTGACTTTGATTTTCAAATCAACTCCTTCTTTCCGAAACACAATCGAGTTTTCAATCAGGTTTTCTAAAATTGTCTTTAGAAATTGAATGTCTGAATAGAATACAAGTTCATTTGGAATATCGGCTACCAAAAAGTCGGTGTTCTCCCAAATCAAGGGTTGTAGCGTTTTGGATACATCGCTGATCAACTGTTCAAAGTTGACTTTGGTTTTTTCAATTTCATCTTTAAATACTTGGTGAATATTTAGCAGTTTAGAAAGGACGCGGCCCATTTCAATAGCAGTAAACTCAATCCGGTTAATATTTAATTTTTGCAGGGCCGGATCAGGTTCGCGCTGCGTGATCATGGTAAGGCCTTGAATACGAAGGATAGGGCCTTTCAAATCGTGCGATGCGCGGTAGATAAACGTATCGAGTTCTTTGTTGCTTTCTTTTAGTTTCTCTAAAGTTACCATCAATTCGCGCGTGCGCTCTTCCACAATCAACTCCAAATTCGAATTCACTTTTTGTAGTTCTTCATTTTTGAAAATGATTTCTTTCTGTGCATCTTCTAATCGATCGCGCTGATAACCAATCTCGGCTTTCTGTTGTTCGAGTTTTTCGTTTTTCACCTGAATTTCTTCGGTCCGCATCTTCACTTTCGCTTCCAGATTTTCATAGAGCAATGCATTTTCAATGGAGATGGCCATCTGGGGAGCTAAGATATCCAGCAATTCTAATCGTTGTGCGGTGAATGTATCGTAGGCTAAATTATTCTCCAGATAAAAAATGCAACTTAGTTTACCTTTTCGAATAACAGGATAACACAGAATCGATTTGGGTTGCTCACGAATGATGTACTCGTCATTGCCAAACTGCAGGTCTTTATACGCATTGCCAAAAACCAAACTTTTCTTAGTACGTGCCACGTAATGAATCACCGACAAGGGTAAGTCCTTCGCCAACTCCAATGGGCTATGCATCATAGCATGGCGATCTACCAAAACTTTGAGTTGATTGTTGTCATTATCGATTAATGCACCACGTTGCGCACCAGCACTTTGTTCAACAATTACCATCATTTTTTCAAGCAGTGCACCCAATACCAGTTCTTGGGAGATGGCTTGATTGGCTTTTACTACTGTATTTAAATCCAGCGCCTGACTGTTGTTGAGGCGCAACGAATCATTGTTTTCAAATACAGTATATTCATCTACTCGCCTATAGCGCAAAAGTTTCCCAAACTGAGCAGTAAGATGTTTTACTTTCTCAATAGCGCCCCATTGGGCATAAGCGCGTACAGCGCTTTCCAAATTATATACCGCAATAGATTCTCGATTTTGTTCCAAGTAATATTTCCCAGCTAACTCATAAGCAAGTGCTGCCTCTTGAATAAATTGATTTTCGCTGGCACGTCTTGCCGCTTCTTCATAGCAGGTGGTCGCTTCATATCCTTTGCCTTGCAGGCGATAGTATTCAGCCAATAACAACTGATGCCGATGGCCATGATGCTCTGGAGAAAGCTTTGCCCACTTTTCCATTTTTCGCAGGTTTTCCTTAACGCGTTTAATTACGGTGGAAGAAGCCTCTTTACTTTTCGCTTGCGCTGCATAAATCAATGCCTCATAAAAGAAATAAACCGGATACATAATTGAGGCAATTGCGCTCTCAATATACCGCTCTGCTTTATTGATATAAGTGAGTGCATGTTCGTGTTGATAAAACAAAAAGTGGAGGTAGGCTTTTTGCATGTAGCACGCGAACAAAGAAGATTTGTCATTTGCCTGCTGATGGATCTCAATCATCACCGACTCATCGTAACCTCTGCCAATGAGTTCTGTGGGATTTAATGCGCCACCGCGTAAGTTGATTACTGTTTGTAAAAAAATCTTATTAAAAATTAATGGTGTGTTTTGGTTGTAAGATTGAATGATCTCATCGCGCTGAGCTGCCTCTTGCTCAAGTCGCATCAGTGACTGGCTCAAGCAAAAACTATAGAGGGTTTGATTAAACAAGCACAATGCAGCATACTCAATGTCACCGGATTCTTTGGCTGCATCAAAGTAAGTAGGGAGCGCCAGCACAAAATGACCAGGATGTATCTTCCAATGATTGAGAAATCCATTGATCACAATCATGGTGCGCACACGCAAGCTTTTAGAAGGAAATTGGTCCAGAAGTTTCTCGGCCACTTGTCCTAATCTGTATCCTGCTTCAATATCTCCTAAGACGCCTGTCTTTACCACACCGAAAGAGGCATAAGCAAATGGTGAATACTCGCAATTGCCATACCTCAATGAAAGTTCTACTTGCTTAAAAACCAGGAGCGGAAAAAGATTGGGGTTTGCAAAATAGGCAGCACTATTCACACTCACTAAAATGCGCATAGCGGCCAGTATTTTTTCGTTCTTCATGGCCGGCAATTGCACCAAAGCTCCATAGCTTTTACGGGCCAACGAAAATTGGAGTGTGAAAAGCGAAGTTAGAATATTTAGTTTATTAGGGTGTGCAGGGAAATGAACACCTAACATGGCCGCCACATCGATTGCCAATGTAACCGCTTCCACTAATTTATTCCGCGATTGGTAATAATGAATCTTTACCTCATAGGCTTTGATTTTATCGAGAAGTGATGAGGTGTGGTTTAAAACCTCGGCAATGGCATATTCCATTCTTTCGAAATTGCCCACCAAATAAGAGGTATCAGCAATCTCATTAAACAACTGCAAGGTGAGTTGGTAATCGGTTTTCCATGGCTTGAAGGGTTGAAGCCAAAACCATGCGTCCTGAAAATATTCATTCGCCTGAGGGAATGCCACCGAGCGTTTCGCTCGCAGTCCAGCATCCAAATTAAATCGAGCTACTTGTTGCTTCAACTTATCATCCCGAATCAGTGCTTTAGATAAGCGAATATGGTTGACAATTTCAAAGAGATGCTGGTCAGTATCTTCCGATTGAAACTGCACCAGATTCATGGCAATTTTATAATGCCAATGCTGTTTTTGTTCTTCCTCCAACAACGAATAGGAAGCTTGTTGAATGCGGTCGTGGGTGAACCGGAATTTTTGTGATTCGTTTTGATTCATAACCCGGCCAATCGCAGCGTAGGTAATCAAACCGTTTTTGATGGCATCCTGTAAAAAAGCCAGAATTACCTGATCGTGATTTTCCAATACGCTGGCCAACTGATACACTGAAAAGTCACGACCAATGCAAGAGGCTACCATCAACGCTTGTTGCGTGTTGAGTTCCATTTTTCGAATGGACTGACAAAGCAGCTCTACTACATTATCTGTAATGGTGAGATTTTCGATTTCCGTTTCGTTCCATGTCCACCCCACAGCATTTTGCCAACGGAGGTAATTTCGCTCGTATAGAGACTTTAAAAACTGATTAACAAAAAAAGCGTTACCCAGTGTTTTACGCTGCACAACTTGTGCCAGCGCATGCGCCTGACTAATTGTGCAGTTGATGGTTTCTAATACGATCTGCTGAATTGCCTCCAAGGGCAAAGGTACTAGCGACAAATATTCGATTGGTTTACTTTTTTCAATATCATTTAAGATGGCAACCAATTGTGTGTTAGCGGTTCTTTCTTCTTCTCGGCAGGTAGCAATCAAAAATACCTTTCCTAAATCTTTTTCCGTGAGAATGGCTTTGATCAATATCAACGAAGCTTCGTCTGCCCATTGCAAATCATCCAAAAACAAAACCAGCGGATGTTTGGCACTTATTGTTTTTATAAAGTTGGTGAAGACATAGTTAAATCGGAAGCCTGCTTCGCGCGATCCGAGTTGAGTAAGTTGTGGTTGTGGGCCAAGAATCAGCTGCAGTTCAGGAATTACTTCTGTCAGCACATTTCCAGAATCACCTACGGCCCGATTCAATACTTCTTTCCACTCTTGAATAGATTCTTCCGGTTCGCTCAAAAGAATATTGGTTAATCCTTTGAATGCGGATATAATGGCGCTATACGGTGAGCTCAACTGGGGGATATCGTATTTGCCGGAAACAAAGTAGCCATGGTGCTCCAGCAAATACGGATGCAGATGTGCGGCCAGTGTTGATTTGCCAGATCCTGCCTCGCCAGTAATAATTAAGATTTCACAAGAGGAACTTTGAATAACTCGAGCCAGCATTTCGCGAAGTATTGCGGTTTCGCGTTCGCGACCCAGCAAAAGATGAGGAATATTAAAGCGACCAAAATGATCACTCTCTGCTAAGGGAAACTCACTGATTGTGCCTGTTTGCTCGAGCTGCGATTTACATTTTACCAAATCATATTTTACACCTTCCAAAGACTGATAGCGCATTTCAGCATTCTTCGCCATCATTTTTTTAATGATCAGCGAAATCATCATCGGAACTTCGCTCTTTAATTCATACACACTTTGGGGCTCAATTGCCAAGTGAGCGTGAATCATTTCAGTAGGGTCGACAAATGAAAACGGAAGTTGACCCGTCATGCATTCATAGAAGGTAATACCCAGTGAATACAAGTCGGTGCGGTAATCTATCTTTCGGTTGGTTCGTCCGGTTTGCTCAGGAGAGAGATAAGCCAATGTGCCTTCTAATGATTCTTTTACAGGCTGCTCACGCAATACACCAAATGGTGTCGCTAGATCAAAATCAATATACGTAGACGATGTAAGTGAATCATTTACAATGATGTTTTCAGGATTGATATCCCGGTGATAAAACCCTTTTTCATGAATCTGAAACAATTGATCTGTCAACTGAATGGATAACTCAAGGAATCTTTTTATGTCCAGGCCACCATTCTTCTTAATCCACTCTTTCAGTGTTTTACCGGGCACATATTCCAACACAAGTCCCTCCCGATTATTGAGCTTCAGTTTCTCTAATGCCTTGCGGACAAAAGGCAGATCGAGTTGGCGTGTGACATTAAACTCATCTGTCAACTGCTTGAGGTGACCATTTCTTACACTTGTAGGGTTTAATAACTTTAGAACTACGACTTGGTCCCATTCGGCACTCTTCCAGCGGTAAACCGACCAAAAGGAGTTCTCTTTTAAAACAATAGCATCGGGGGGAAGATCTTTCATTCGCTGTAGCTATTCCGATTTTAAGTCATCTAATTATGGTCGTATGGTCGTATTCTTTCAAAATGTACATGAATCGTGAAATAGTCACATCTATCTATCAATCCATTAATTGTATTGTATATTTGCGCCCCGAAAAAATAACGGGAAGTCAATATTAAAATAAATCTTTTCCATGAAAGAAACATCAATTTTATCACAAACTTTAGTTGAGGAAGGAATTCATTATCGCATAATGGAATCGAGCGATTTACAGGCAGCGGCTGAGTGCTTTGCAAGAAGCTTTCAACGTGAACCGATGGTGCGGCAGCTCGGAATTCAAAAAGAAGAATTTATACCGTTTGCACTCGTATGCTGCCAGCAAGCAATTGAACAAGGAATGGGACTGGTAGCGATTGATGAGAGTACGAACGAAATTGCCGGTTTCACCATTTTACAAGATGCGCTTGATGAAATTCAGTTTGATATCACCGCTCATCAAAATTTCTTACCCATTTTTGAAATGCTTGGGCAATTGCAAAGCAAATACATTGCCGATAAAAAAATTACAGCCTACGGAGAAGTAGTGGTCTCTTTTGTTACTGGCGTGCATCCCGAATACCAAGGTACAAAAGTAGCTTTCCTTCTTTTCGGGCAATCGCTAGAGTTAGCTAAGGCAAAAGATTATAAAAAAATGATTACGGAAGTTACTGGTCGGTTATCACAGAATGGTGTGAGAAGACGCTACGCTTTTACACCGTATGCCAGTATTTTGTATCGTGAGTTTTTGTTTGATGGTCAAGCCATATTTGGCAACATTGAAGATCAGTCTCTATCTTGTGTACTGATGGAAAAAAGCCTCCTCAACTAAACAGAGCGTATGTACTGGAAACGGCTTACCAAAGAACAAATTAGTGAGCGCGTTTTTCAGGCGTTGAAGAAAAACGTTTCCTACAAACGCAACAAGATTATGGGTGTGCCGGGATCCTTTTTGGATTCGCGGGTATTCTATCACAAAGTAGCTGAGGGAGATCCATTATTGAGCGCCATGCTCGAAAACCCCAATCACATTGGGTGCCACACGATCGATAAAAAATCAGAATCGTTTTTTAGTGGCACGCACGAAATTGAATGTGAAGCCATCAAACTCTGCGCAGAAAAAATCATGCAAGGCCTACCGAACCAGCAAGACGGATACATTGCAGGTGGCGGTACAGAGAGCAATATGGAGGCACTGTGGATATACCGAAATTATTTCACACAAACCTATCGCTGCCGCGCCTCTGAAATTGGAGTACTCTTCTCAGAAGACAGTAGTATCTCGATTATCAAAGGATGCGACCTGCTTGATATTCGCCCGATCGTAGTCAATGTAAACACGTCCACTCGAAAAATTGATAAAGAGCATTTGAGGCAACAAATTATTTCCGCCAAAGATCGCGGTATCCTCTACTTTATTGTTGTCTTGAACATGGGCACTGAAATATTTGGATCGGTGGATGATCCGGATTTAGTATGCGCTCAACTGGAGGAACAAAACGTGCCTTATAAAATTCATGTAGATGCGGGCATTGGCGGTTTTATCTATCCGTTTACGCAACCCAATCACAAACTCAGCTTTAAAAATCCCAAAATCACTTCCATCAATACCGATGCATATAAAATTCTGCGAGCTCCATTTGGCACGAGTTTGTTCATGATTCGAAAGGGATATATGGATTTTGCTTTAACGGAAGAAGCTCGCTATGTGGCCGGAAAAGATCACACCATTATTGGAAGCCGATCTGGAGCGAACGCCATCGCCATTTGGATGTTGTTGAAAACGCTGGGATCAAAAGGACTGAATTACAAAATGCAACGTATTTTTATTCGCACCCGCCAACTGTGTGAAGCACTCGATGCAAAACACATTGAATACTTTCATGAAGCTGGAATGAACATCGTGGCAATCAAAAACAAACATATGACGCGGCAAATTGAAAGTCACTACGGGCTGGTGCCCGATGACACTGAAAATCCAAAGTGGTGGCGCGTGATTGTGATGGATCATGTAGACAATGCTCTAATCGATGCCTTTATAGATCATTAACCTATGTATTGGAAACGTCTCCCCGCGTCTGAAATACGAAACACGATTAAAAAGGCATTTGATCGTAATGTGCGCTTTGGCAAAAGCAAAGTGATGGGCTTGCCCATCTCATCGATGGACCCGCGCATTTTCCAGAAAGAAGGTGTACAGCAATCTCCTTTCTTGTATGCCATGCTTCAAAATGCCAATCATGGTGGTTGCCCTACACAGGGAATCTCCGGAGATTCCCTGTGTA
>DGYK01000020.1:32987-34806 GCA_002398365.1 Flammeovirgaceae bacterium UBA5008 | reverse complement strand
CAGAGCAACTAGAGTTGGAGGCTATTCAAATTTGTGCCGAACAATTGATGGCCGGTAAACCCGGCATGCAAGATGGATACATTGCAGCCGGAGGTACTGAATGCAACATGCAAGCCGCCTGGATATTTCGAAATCTATTCAAGAGAAAATACAAAGCGGAGTCGCATCAGATTGCTATTGTGCATTCGGAAGACACACACTACTCCGTTTGGAAGATTGCCAATTTGCTAGGCATACAGCAACTTGTGATTGACGTTCACAAAACTTCCCGACAAATCAACTTGCAGGATTTGCGCACGAAAATCAAAAAAGCAAAATCAGAAAAGATCGAGTACTTCATTGTAGTAGCTAACATGGGCACCACCATGTTTGGAACAGTCGATAACATAGACGATCTCACCACGGTGCTGGACGAAGAAGAGGTATATTACAAAGTACATGTAGACGGGGCCTTTGGGGGATTTACCTATCCTTTCACACATCCGAAAAACAGTTTGAATTTTTCGAACAGCAAAGTAACGAGCATCAGTTTAGACGCGCATAAAATGCTACAGGCTCCGTACGGCACCGGAGTATTTCTCATTCGGAAAGGGTACCTGAACTATCTGGCTACTACTGAGCCACATTTTATGGCGCATAAAATTCATACCCTTTCGGGAAGTCGCTCGGGTGCGAACGCAATTTCTGTTTGGATGATTTTGCGCGCGTTTGGTTCAAAAGGATTGCAGGCCAAAGTGAAGCGTGTGATGGATTTGAAGAAAAAAATGTGCACTGATCTGGATAAGAAAAAGATTGAATACATCCATGATCCACACATGAACATTGTGGCTATTCACCACAGGCACATGGTGCGCGAAATTCAACATCACTATAACTTAGTTCCGGATAACCACGATCATCCTACCTGGTGGAAAGTAGTGCTAATGGATCATGTGAATGAATCGATGGTGCAGAGTTTTCTCGATCACTAGATTTACTTAACTGCATTATCAATCAGCCCACCAGTTAGGCGAACTAAATCAATACGGCTGGAAAGACCATCAAAAATTGCCGCAAACTTTTCTAAAGCTGCAGCCTGATAATTCTCTTGTACGATGCGAAGGTCAATGGCACTGAGTGCTCCGTTCTTGTATCGCTCATTCGCCAAAGAAAGATTTAACTCAGCTGCCTCCAGTTTCGTTTGCGCAATTAACACCAATTGCTTTCGCAGATTGTACAAATCATACGTAGCCAATAAACTATTTTCTAATGACGCCTTCAACTGATCGGTGGTGAGTTTGGCTATCTTTTCTTGTATTTGAGCATTGTCAATGGCTCTCCGTAATTGTCCGCCATTAAATAATGTGTAGCGCAAAGAAATATTTCCATACGCACCATAGGAGTTACCGGTTTGCGTTTGTGGTACCAACGCTGTTTCATTTACAGTTAGGTAGACCGGCTGCGTTGGGTTTCTATCCAGATAACCCACCAAATTTTCTACTTGATTTCCGGTATTGGTTCGGAAGTTAGCATTCAACTGATCCAAACTTCCGTTGGCACCGATGTTCAACAGAATAGATGGTGATAAATTGGCTTGCGCATTTCGGGTAGCATTGTGGAATAACTCCTGACTAATAAACTGATTTTTAAGATTGGTATTTGAGCTCACCATTTTACTGTGCAGGTCTTCGTATAGATAAGCCTCATCTGTAAACTCTAAAGGATTGGTAAATTCATACGTCTTCGTGATGTTTTCGTTCAGCAACACATTCAGTGTGCGGGTAGCGTTCTTTACAATGATTTCCTGACGCAACACATTCGATGAATCGGTTAGGTAATT
>DGYK01000020.1:32160-32790 GCA_002398365.1 Flammeovirgaceae bacterium UBA5008 | reverse complement strand
TTTTGCTCTTGCAGTACATCAAATGAAATAGCTGAGCCTAAGCTCTTCTTCAATTTTACATAATCATAGCGCTCCTTCGAAAATCCTCTATTCTTAATTAGCACTTGCAATCTTTCTTTTTCCAAAGCAGCCTGGTAGTAACTAAGAATAATCGACTGCACTGTGTTTTCCATCACAAAAGCGGCATTTCCTTTGCTTAACGATTCGAGTTGCTCTAGGCGTTGCTTGGCAATTTTTACAGCAAATCCATCGAATAAAGTAAACTGTACATCCAACTGCCCAAGCACGTTGTTGGTAACGTTTCTACCTGCCACTGCAAATGGGTTGGCTGGCTTTCGTTCTACAACACTATTATTTTGACTGGCAATTAAATTGACCGTTGGCAACAAACCTGCTTGCCCCCAGTTATTATTCAATTTTGCAGACTCTACATTGAGTTGCTGAATTTGTACAGCAAAGTTATTCTTCAAACCAATCTGCACCGCATCTGCCAGGCTTAGCTTTTCTTGTGCCCAAGATGTCATTGAAATCAGAAAGAACATCATCAGTATCCACCATTGCCGTACAAGAAACTGTGGTTTGCTAATTATTTCTACGGATGCCTGTGGCGTAATGCCTGCGGGCTTTGTC
>DGYK01000020.1:31156-31998 GCA_002398365.1 Flammeovirgaceae bacterium UBA5008 | reverse complement strand
GCGTAATGCCTGCGGGCTTTGTCTTACTTAACGCTAACATGCTTACTGCTGATGTATGAATAAATAGCTGGAATAACAAACAAGGTGAGAACGGTAGCAAACAACATTCCTCCAATTACGGCAATACCCATGGACACACGACTTTCTGAACCTGCACCAAGCGCTAAAGCAATGGGTAAAATTCCTAGGATAGTAGAAAGACTCGTCATGATGATGGGACGGAAACGTGAAACAGCTGCTTCCTTTACAGCATCTAGTACTGCAAGACCCTGCTCCTTTCGCTGGTTAGCAAATTCCACAATCAAAATACCGTTTTTGGTTACAAGACCCATTAGCATAATAATTCCTATCTTACTAAAAATATTCAAGGTCTGATCAAAATACCAAAGTGAAAATAATGCCCCCGCTAAAGCGAATACAATCGGGCAAATAATAATTACCGGGTCAAGGAAACTTTCAAACTGTCCTGCTAATACTAAATAGATAATCGTCACCGCAAGAAGCAATGCAAGAATAATACTTGACGAACTCTCGGCAAATTCTCTGGATGCACCATCCAAACTAGTTGTATAACTTTCATCCAAAACTTCCGATGCAATCCGCTGCATTTCTTTGATGCCATCACCCAAGGCAACTCCTTTTGCTAATTGGGCTTGCACTTTAGCCGATGAATAGCGATTAAATCGATATAACTGCGGTGGACTGCTGCGCTCTTCAAAAGTCACTAGGTTATCTAACTGAATTAATTCTCCCCTCTTGTTCTTGACATACAATGTTTTCAGGTCCAATGGCTCGTTGCGATTTCCTCGCTCTACCTGGCCGATGATCTGATATTGCTTCCC
>DGYK01000020.1:29898-30959 GCA_002398365.1 Flammeovirgaceae bacterium UBA5008 | reverse complement strand
CCGATGATCTGATATTGCTTCCCATCCATGATAAAGTTTCCAAAACGCGAACCACTTAATCCCAACTGAAGTGTTTGCGAAATGTCTAACACGTTTACTCCTAAATTTCTTGCTTTGTCACGATCAATCGTAATGTTGATCTCAGGCTTATTAAACTTCAAGTCCAAATCAACAAAAGCAAACTTCGGACTAGCCGATGCCTTTACCATAAACTCAGGCAATACTTTCTTTAACTTTTCGATGTCAGCCGCCTGAATCACAAACTGAACGGGGAACCCACCTCTGCGATCACCAATGGTTTGTGCTTGTGTACTGAAGGTTCTTACACCAGTGTACTTCCGTACTTTGCCCGTAACATCATCCACAATTTGCTGCTGCGTCCGATCTCTGTCCTTTGGGTCTTTCAATATAACTCTCACAAATCCGGAGTTCACACCATTCCCACCAAAGCCGGGTGCCGTTACGCTCACCATACCATTTCGCTCCGGCACTTCGTCACTAATAAATTGAGTCAACTCCTTTACATAGCGATCCATGTATTCAAAAGTTGCACCCTCCTGAGCCTGTGCTTGTAAGCGGAACTCACTGCGATCTTCCAATGGTGATAACTCTTCGGGGGTGATTGTTACAAATACATAAATCAATCCTATAGATAACATGAGAATAACAAATCCCATCCACCGCTTTCTCATAAAGCCATCCAGTGCTGAAGAGAATCCCTCCGTGAGTGCATTAAAAAACGGTTCTGTTTTACGATAAAGCCAAGGTTGCACTTCTCTGCGTCTCAAGATTTTTGAACTCATCATCGGAGTGAGTGTGAGCGACACAAAAGCAGAAATAGCGACCGCGCTGGCGACCACCAAACCAAACTCTCTGAATAATCGACCTGTTAATCCTTGCAAGAAAATCACCGGAAGGAAAACAGCCACAACAGATACCGTGGTTGAAATGACCGCAAAATAAATTTCTGTTGATCCTTTGCGTGCTGCGGTATCCGGGTCTTCCCCTTCTTCGACTTTCACATAAATATTTTCCAACACCACAATGGCATCATCTACAAC
>DGYK01000020.1:29117-29698 GCA_002398365.1 Flammeovirgaceae bacterium UBA5008 | reverse complement strand
ACCACAATGGCATCATCTACAACGATACCAATAGCCAACACAATTCCTAATAAAGTAAGCACATTGATGGTGAAGCCCAGCATGTACATCAAAAAGAAAGAACCAATCAATGAAATCGGAATGGTGGCAACCGGAATGATGGTGGTGCGCCAATCGCGTAAGAAAATAAAAATGATGGAGAGCACGAGGCAAAACGCAATGATGATGGTTTCGCCAACTTCGGCAATGGATGCGCGAATGTATTTTGTGGAATCATAACTCATTTGGTAACTCACATCCTGCGGCAAGTCGCGCTGAATCTGATCTAACTTTTTATACAATCGATTAGCGATGTCAATGTTGTTAGCTCCGGGTTGCGCCACAATAGCCAGCGCACAGCCTGGTATTCCATCTCTGCGCAAAATGGTTCTTTCATTTTCCGGACCCAGCTTGGCATACCCTACATCGCTAAAGCGCACCACATTGTCGCCATCTTCTTTGATGATGAGGTTATTAAAATCTTCTTCGTTAGTGAGGCGGCCCATCGTGCGAACGGTGAGTTCTGTGTTTTGTCCTTCCACTCGTCCCGAAGGCAATTCTAC
>DGYK01000020.1:26410-28933 GCA_002398365.1 Flammeovirgaceae bacterium UBA5008 | reverse complement strand
TTTTCGCGATTCAATGCTTGCAACACATCCGAAGGTGCCAATTTAAGTGAGGCAAGTTTAATCGGATCCATCCACAAGCGCATGGAGTAGCGTTGTTGTCCCCAGATTTGTACGGCACTCACTCCGGGAATAGTTTGAATACGCTCTTTGAACATCACTTCGGCAATGCGTGAAATTTCCAGAAGGTTGCGCTTGTCGCTGCGCACGGTTAAGAAAATGATTGGGCTTGAATCGGCATCGGCTTTCTCCACAACTGGCGGATCGACATCTTGCGGCAACCGATTGAGTGCGCCTGAAACTTTATCGCGTACATCATTCGCAGCGGCCTCGATGTTTACACCCAATTCAAACTCAATGGTAATGTTGCTTCTGCCTTCACGACTAACGGAAGTTAAAGTACGAATACCGGGTACGCCATTGATTGCATCTTCCAAAGGTTCGGTGATTTGCGATTCCATTACATCGGCATTGGCGCCAACGTAATTGGTCGATACCGTAACTACCGGTGGATCGACACTGGGAAACTCGCGCACACCCAAAAATGAAAAACCGATCACTCCAAAAAGAATGATCACCAGCGACATTACAATCGCCAGTACCGGACGGTTAATGCTGGTGATAGAAAGACTTGCCATCTGTTTTTTTATTTATTGATTTTCAACAACTCTACTTTTTCTCCTCATTGGTTTTAATCACCTCAATATCCAACCCTTGTCGTAGTTGAAGTATGCCGGTCGTCAGCAACGTATCTCCCGCTTTCAATCCAGATAAAACTTCCAAGGCGTTTTCCGTCCGAATACCCGTTTCAATTTTTACTTCTTGTGCTTTTCCGCCTTTCGCCAGAAATACTTTCTTTCCGCCTTGATCGGGGATCACAGCTTCCGTTGGAACCAGCAAAGCATTTGGCAACGACTCTAATATCAATTCCACTTTTACAAACTGACCGGGCAGTAAACTTCCGCTCTTGTTATCCGCTTGCGCGCGAATCTTCAATGTTCGGGTCTCCGGATCGATGCGCGGCTCAACCGCATACACCACACCTTGGTATACGGTTAAATCATTTTCCACTCGGCAAAAAATACGTTCGCCTGCTTTTACCTGCGAACTGTAGCGGGCTGGAATAGCAAATTCAATTTTGGCAGGCGAAATGTTGTAAAGTGTGGCTACTACCGTTGATGGTGAAATGTAAGCTCCCAAACTCACGTAGCGCAAACCGATCACTCCATCAAAAGGCGCTTTGATTTTTGTTTTTTCGATCTGCGCTTCCAATATCCGGATATCGGCAACAGTGGTGTTCAATCGATTTAATGCGTTATCGTATTCCTCTTGGCTGATCGCATCTTTCTCTAATAATTTACGCTGACGAAACTCATTATCCTGATTCAGTTTTTGGTTATGCTTTTGCTTCTCCAATTGTGCGCGGAGGTCGTCATTGTTGATTTCCAACAACAAGCTTCCTTTCGAAACAGGTTTACCCTCTTGAAACGAAATACTAACTACTTTACCGGACGATTCGCTTTTTAACTCCAGTGACTCATTGGGTAAAACCGAACCGGTCACCACGAGTTTGTTATCTAATTTGGATTCCTTCAGTACAATAGCCTCCACCATTAGTTTTTGTTTGCCGCCTCCACCATTGGCGATGGGCGCATCTTTCTTAGACTTGAACCAGCCCAGTTTTGGCAAGGCAATCAAAAAAATAATGACCAAAACGATGCCGGATGTGAGAAGTGTTTTTTTCATTTGGTATTCAAAAAAATCTATTGGTGAGCGATAAAATGTTGATGCAATTGAATGATTTGAGGAATTACCAATTGCATTTCATCGTTTTCTATGATAAAGTCAGCTCGTTTCCTCATTTCTTCTTCAGGCATTTGTGCTTCCATAATCTTGCGAATGGCATCTTCAGTACGTTGCGGATCTCGTTGACGTACGCGTTTCATCCGTAAAGTTTCCGGGGCTGCCACCAAAATGCTCGCGTTTAATTTTTTATACGATCCAGACTCATACATCAAAGCTGCTTCGCGAATCACATATCGATACCCTGCTTGTTGATTTACCCACTGCTCGGTATCGATTGCCACGCGCGGATGAACCAATGCATTGAGCCGCTCACGTAAGTGGGGATACTGAAAAATTTGTTCGCTCAGATAACTTCGATTCAAGCTGCCATCGGTATTATAAGCCAAATCTCCGAATTCCGCTTTGATTTGACTGACCAATATTCCGTCAGTGGTCATAATAGCTTTCGCTCGGCTATCTGCGTCATAGACAGGAACACCCAGTGCAGAAAAGACTTTACAAACTAAACTTTTGCCTGAGCCGATGCCTCCCGTTACGCCTACTTGTAAAGGTTTATTCATTGGTGACGGAATCGATTTCTACAATACGGACATAGGGTGGTAAATTGAAGCGGGCAGGAATTATTTTTTTGTTTCGAACGCGTTTGCCAGTAGCAGTCCATTGTTTGTGTAAGTTTATTACCTCTGTCTCTTGGCGAATCGGAACCATCACCGTTATCCG
>DGYK01000020.1:26025-26173 GCA_002398365.1 Flammeovirgaceae bacterium UBA5008 | reverse complement strand
ACGCTGTCTGTAGCGTCCAGTTGGCGATCGCGACTCCACTTCAGCGCAAAAGAGAGCGTACTTACCCGACCAACCTCAAACATTACTTTCACTAAAGATGGGTTTCTATTCAGATTTACACCTGAAGGCACACTTACCTCAATTTCCT
>DGYK01000020.1:0-25873 GCA_002398365.1 Flammeovirgaceae bacterium UBA5008 | reverse complement strand
CCTCAATTTCCTTTGAAAAATTTTCGCTGATGCCTTCATCATCTAGTAACAATGACAGGCTATCTGGAAGTTCATGCAATACACTTTTGGGTCCATCTACCGAGATGGAATCTGGCAACAATACAATTGGGCTGATGAGTCCATAGCCCTCTTTGAAGCGTAAATTTTTTGTATCGACCATCACTTTAAAAAGATGAGCGTCACGTTCATCGATTTTAAGATGAAGTGTATCGGTAACTACATAATTGATTTTCAATTTACCCAGTTGGGGCTCGAGTTGGGGAAGTAATGTTGCTCCTACTATTTTTTTTGTTTCCAGCGGGTGTTCGAGAGCGATGGCAAGCTCTGGTAGCTTAATTCCGAAATGACTTCGAAAAAGTTCCCACCCATTGCCACTCACATTGACGGTTACCTGTCGTGGAAGCTCATGAACGGGGATAAAATTTTCTGCATCGTACTCAAACCGGAGCGGAAAGCGTACGTTGGTAGAATACGTTTTGTTGAAAGCGTTAAAGAGCCAGAAAACGATAGCTACAACAAAACAAAGAATAACGGCCTTCCAGTTGGCGCGATCAAAACGCAACAAATTACCGATGGCTCGTAAGAAGTTCATAGGAAGGAAAGGTACGAATTAGCCCAGCGATAATGAATAAAATTTCCCGATGCTGATTCGTACCGTACTAAAATCAAGCTGCTGGCTTCTTGGCTGCGGCCGCTTTGGTGGAATCCATCGAGATGGCCGACTTTGAAAACCGAATGCGGGCACCGCGCTCTACTTCCAAAATGAAAGTATCATCTTCCAACTCAGCCACACGTCCGTGTGCCCCACCAATGGTCACCACATAATCGCCTTTTTGAATAGCCTCAGTAAATGTCTTTTGCTCTTTAGCCTTTTTTTGTTGAGGCCGAATCATGAAGAAATAGAAGATACCAATGATGGCAACCATCAAAATGATTTGCATAGTAGCGCCTCCACCAGGTGCCGCTTGTAATAAGATTGAGTTCATACGTAAAATTTAGGGTCGCAAGTTATTCCTTCTAAAGCAAACATCCCAAACCGTTGGGCCTGGGATGTTGAATGTATTGAAATTGATAACGATTACTTCACCGTAGGGCCATTCGCTCCATCAGGCTTTGGTGTTACCATGGCTTTGAATTTCAACATGGTTGTTTTTGGCCAAGTATTAGCAGTAACCGTAATGGTTTTGTTGTTAATACCAGGCTTTCCTTTGGTGTCAAACTCGGCCTTTACATAACCTTCACCACCTACCGGAATAGGGGTTTTAGTCCACTCGGGCACCGTACATCCGCAAGAAGGTTGTGCATTTTGGATGATTAAAGGAGCTTGACCTGTGTTTTTTACTTTATAGGTAAAAGATACTTTCTTTCCTTCATCAACGGTTCCAAAATCATGATCGATTGTGTTGAACTCCATGGTTGGAAGCGGGCCTTCCGGTTTTTCTTCCACGGCCGGTGCTGTTTCGGGTGTAGCACTTGGAGTGGGGGCAGCAGTAGCCTTATTACCCTCAATTTGGGCAAGGCGGCTTTCCAATTCAGCAATTCTCTTTTCAGAAGCTTTATCGCGGCAGCTTACCAAAGCAATCACCATAGCTATTACTAAACTTGCTTTTAAACTGGTTTTCATAGGATTTTGATTTTTATTCTTGATTACAAAATTAATTGATTCACACCGAATTAATCTTTCGGCATCGGGTTTAACAAATCTTTAACTGTTCTTGCCTCGCAGTTGTTCCAATAGCGCGTCCACATCATTTAATAATTGCTGTGCCTTGTCCTGTGCTTCGGTCACCACTTTTTGGCCCTGCGATTTGGCTTCTGTGGTAAGAGGGGTCTCTTTTCCTGATACCAAGTCGGCCAGATAATCTTCCAGCAATTTTTTGTACTTGTCTAATTTATAAGAGAGCTTTTCGCGGGTATTTGAGCCCTTATCCGGGGCATAAAGAATCCCCAAAACGGCACCCACCGCAGCTCCCGCCAAAAAAGCCATTAGCGCATTACTTCCTTTTTTACTCATAGGTTTCAGTTCTTAGAAGGTTACAAAGATAATAGCTTTCCACTATTTAAAAGACACTCTATTTATTGTCAATCAGGCCTCTTCCGCTCTTTTTTAATGCCCCTGAATCTTTCATTTTCTTGGATAGCACATCCAAAATACCGTTGATAAACTGCCGGCTCTTAGGCGTGCTGTATTCCTTTGCCAATTCGATATATTCATTAATGGTCACTTTCACCGGAATGTTTGGGAAACTGATCATTTCGGCTATCGCCATCTCCAGAATCACCCGATCGGTGAGTGGGAGACGGTCTACTTCCCAATTTTTAGTGTTCGATGCAATCAGGTCTTTGAATTCTTGATCCAATTCAATGGTATTTTCATAGAGTTTGTCGATGAACTGCTTGTCGTCTTCCCAATCAAGAGACACCTTTTGCAATTCAATTTTGTCGCCATCGAATGACTTAATGGTTTTATCCGCCAAGCTTTTAATGATGTCTTTGTCTTCGGCCCAGCGAATGTCTTGCTCGTCAAAGTAATCGTTGATGGCATTGCTGGCCAAAATGATTTTACGAAGCAAATGTTTTAGGAATGCGCGTTGTGCTTCCGCATCGGCTTCCTTTAGTTCAATAAATTTCTGATACTCCTTGTCTTCTTTTACGATCTCACGAAACCAATCGCGCACCAAATTCATTTCATTGTTCCATCCGGCTGTGCGAAGCAATTCTTTCTTTAGTTCCTCATTTTCTAAAAATGCTTTGATGATGGGCATACTGATCAACTTACCATGCACCGGTTTTTTATCACTGGCGGCTACTTCCGCGAAAGCGATAATCAGACCAAGTGTATGATGGTAGGTTTCTGTCAATTTTAAAATCTCTGTGATGCTGTTCTTGCCCAGATACGCCTTGTCCTTCTTCACTTGTTTGGTGTACAAATCCATGGCTTCATCCACTACTTTCGTAATGATGGGCTCTGTTACTTCTTTGGGTGTTCCTTGAAAGCGGCTTTCAAAAACGGACTTGGCTGTTTTATGTCGCTGGCGCAGAAGGGCTTTGTCCTGCACTTCCATGCTGTTTAAGTCTGGTTTGAAACGTTCTTCAATTAAGTCGAGGGCGAGCTGGTAGTTGGCTTCTTTGCATTGCTCGAAAGCAAAGATAGATTGCATAATCTTGATGCGAATGGTGCGTCTGTTGAGCATTTGGTAAAGAACGTTGAATGAGCCTGCAAATTACTACTTGCGGTGCAACATATAAAACCGAAAAATCAAAAATTCTGCAAGCCTCCAAATGAACCAAAACTATTACCTTTCGTTTTTATCGCACCATGCACGAACTCAGTTATCTCAATAAATATTTCTACAAGTACAAAAAACCGCTCATTCTGGGGTTGATTTGGGTGATCATCTCCAACATCTTTCAAATTTTGCCCGCACAAATGGTGCGTCACTCCATTGATTTAGTGGTTGACAACATTCGCATTTATCGCTCTTTTGAAAACACGGCCGCTCAAGGTGAATTTTTCGATGTGTTTGCCCGTGGCATTTTAATTTACGCTTTGTTGATTTTAGGAATGGCTTTGCTGCGCGGATTCTTTCTCTATCTGGTGCGCCAAACTCTCATTGTAATGAGCCGACTGATCGAGTACGATCTCAAAAACGAAATCTTTGAACACTACGAAACACTGCCGCTCAGTTTTTACCGCAGAAACAATACGGGCGACTTGATGAACCGCATCAGCGAAGATGTCGGCAGAGTGCGAATGTATCTAGGCCCTTCCATCATGTACGGGCTTACGCTAATTACACTTTTCATGATGCTGATTCCGATTATGTTCAGCATCAGCGCAAAACTGACTTGGTATGCGCTCATTCCGTTGCCAATCTTGTCGATCAGTATTTTTTATGTGAATAACATTATCGAGCACCGCTCAGAGATGATTCAAAAAAGTCAGTCGAGGTTGAGCACGTTTGTGCAAGAAGCTTTTTCAGGCATTCGGGTACTCAAATCTTTTACTCGCGAACAAGAGTCGGTAGCTAATTTCACACAAGAGAGTAATGAGTATAAACGCCAATCGCTGAAGCTAACACGAGTACAAGCTCTTTTCTTTCCATTGATCATGGGATTGGTAGGACTTAGCACTGTGCTGACTGTCTATGCCGGTAGTGTGGAGGTGATTAATGGTAGACTCACTTTTGGAAACATTGCTGAGTTTATTATTTATGTGAACCTACTTACCTGGCCGGTGACTTCGCTTGGATGGACGAGTAGTTTGGTGCAACGAGCCGAGGCATCGCAAAAGCGGATTAACGAATTTTTACGAACCAAAACTGATATTGTATCCGAAAAAAATCTTCAGAAAAACCTTACGGGCAAAATTGAATTCAAGCAGGTTTCGTTCATCTATCCTGATACCGGTATTAAGGCTTTGAAAAATATTTCGTTCACGATTGAAAAAGGCGAGTCACTCGCGATTATTGGAACTACCGGCTCCGGCAAAAGTACCGTGTCTAATCTGGTTGCCCGATTGTATGATGCAACTGAAGGTGAAATTCGCATTGATGACATTCCTATTAAGCAATATGAACTGATAAGCTTGCGCAGTCAATTGGGCATTGTGCCGCAAGATGTGTTTTTATTCAGTGATACGATTTTCAATAACATTGCTTTTGGTTTAAAGACACCGGACGAAGGGAAAGTAATCAAGGCTGCTAAAGATGCCGATGTGTACGACAATATTATGGGCTTTCCACAAACTTTTGCTACGCGCGTAGGTGAACGAGGCATCACGCTCTCCGGTGGACAAAAGCAACGCGTGTCTATTGCGCGCGCCATTGCACGTGAGCCGAAGATTTTAATTTTAGATGATGCGCTTTCTGCCGTGGATACAAAAACGGAGAACACCATCCTCAACAGCATGAAGAAAATCATGCAAGGAAGAACTTCAATTATTATTTCTCACCGTGTTTCCTCCGCCAAGCTCGCCAATAAAATTATTGTATTGCACGATGGCAACATGGTAGAAGAAGGCACCCACGAAAGTTTATTAGCACACAATGGTGTGTACAAAGAACTGTATGAAAAACAAATGCAGGTAGAGGAGGTGGAGTGAGTAAGAACTTTAAAGATTCCTTACCAAATCAAAACGCCATCTCATCGGTAATCACCAGCGTATTTCCTGTTAAAGAAGTTCTGTATTTCATGAGTGGCCTAGTTGCAGGTCCGCCTGTTGGGTAACCATCTGAAAAACTATACGTGGAGTTGCACCCTTTCATAAACAAGCCCGAACCATCCACGCTCACGGGAGGCTCATCATCCAACGAACACAGCCGTTCGTACGCGATGTAAGTATTCTCATCTTGCCGGTAAAGAATAATTCCCTGCATTCCACCGTCATCGATGTAATGATAACCTCCATCGAGTTTTAGTCGCTGGTATTGTGGATAGGTTAAGTTGATATTGATTGGTGCAAAGGAAGCTTGAGCTTGGGTATCATGTGCAGAAAATATCATCACGGCTAAAAACATGAAACCGCCAGTGATCGACAGCTTGGCGCTGTTTCTGCTACTGGAAGCTTGAAAACTGAAACTTGAAGCCAATTTACTTTCCATATTCATAAAATCCTTTGCCTGTTTTTCTACCCAAATGGCCGGCCAAAACTTTTTGCTGTTGAATGCGGCTCGGTCTGAATTTTGAATCTTGAAAAAAAGATTGATACAAAGAGGATGTCACCGCAAAGTTGATATCAATCCCAATCAAATCCATCAATTCAAATGGTCCCATTTTAAAACCAGCCGATCGCATAAGCTTGTCAATCGTGGCCACATCGGCAACACCTTCTTCTAATAACTTCAATGCCTCCACATAATAATGGCGGGCCACCCGATTAACGATGAAGCCGGGCGAATCTTTTGTTTCTACTGTAATTTTTGAAAGTGATTGTGCAAAATTCTTCATTTGCAAAACCACAGCGGGATCTGTTGCCGCTCCGTTCACTACTTCCACCAATTTCATCAAGTGTGCCGGATTAAAAAAATGTAATCCTACACACTGCTGAGAATGTTTTAATGCAGAAGCAATCTGAGTAATCGAGATAGAGGATGTATTGGATGCTAAAATGGCTCGGCCTTGGTTGATTGATTCAAGTTGAACAAAAAGCTGTTGCTTTACTTCCAATCTTTCAACCACAGCTTCTATTACCAAATCCACTTTCAATTCGGAAATATTTTTAGATGCACTGAGCAATTCTAGTGTTCGTTGCTTTGCATCCGTAGTCAGCTTTCCTTTAGCAAGCGCTGTCTCCAGATTTTGATTGATGGCAGCAAGTGCTTTTTGCGAAAGGGCAGAATCAATATCAAACAGAATAGTTTTGAAGCCACTCATCGCGCACACCTGAGCAATCCCTTGCCCCATTGTGCCGGCTCCTACCACAGCTACTGTTTGAATCGGTTGGCTCATATCACCGACTTGAACTGCCTTAAAAAGCGAAGATCATTTTCGGAAAACAAACGCAAATCATTGATACTATACCGCAACATGGTAATGCGCTCAATGCCCATACCAAATGCGAATCCGGTGTATTCTTCCGGATCGATGCCGCCATTTTTCAAGACGTGCGGATGCACCATACCGGAGCCCGCAATCTCTACCCAACCGCTGTACTTACACACATTGCAACCTTTGCCATGGCAGATCAAACATGAAATATCAATTTCTGCACTTGGTTCTGTAAATGGAAAGAATGAAGGACGCAAACGAATTTTTGTCTCTTGTCCAAACATTTCTTTTGCAAAATGATAGAGTGTTTGTTTCAAATCGGAAAAGCCGACATTCTTATCTACATACAATCCTTCCACTTGATGGAAGAAACAATGAGCACGCGCTGAAATCGCTTCATTGCGATACACGCGTCCTGGCATGATAGAACGAATAGGTGGCTTTTGATTTTTCATCAAACGCACCTGCACATTGGATGTGTGTGTGCGGAGCAAAACATCCGGATTCTTCTCAACGAAGAATGTATCCTGCATCTCACGGGCCGGATGGTTCTCGGCAAAGTTGAGTGCTGTAAAATTATGCCAGTCGTCTTCTACTTCGGGGCCATCCGAAACATTGAAGCCAAGTCGTTCAAAAATTTCGATAATGCGGTACCGTGTTAAGTTTAATGGATGAAGATTGCCCACTTTGTTCGGTATAACGGGCAGCGATAAATCGATTTGGCTACCAGTCGAATCCGAATTGCTTTCTATTTTTTCCTGAAGCTGCTTGAATTTGCCTTCAGCGAGTTGTTTCAATTCATTCAGCACTTTGCCAATTTTTTTCTTTTCGTCTACAGAAGCTTGCTTGAGATCGTCAAACAATGCAGAGACTTCTCCCTTCTTGCTGATAAATTTCAATCGAAAGTTTTCGAGATCCTCTTTGCTGGCTACCAGAAAGGCCTTTACCTCTTCTTCAATTTTTCTTACTCTTTCTTCCATATTAGTGCGCTCGAGCCGCTTGTGCTCTTTTCAAAATATAATTTATAGCCAGACAAATTAACACAATCAAAGGCAATATTACATGGTCTGTAAAATCACGCAATATCCAAGCCATGCCAATAAAAAACAGGTTGATGGCTGAAAGTGTCAATACCGATTTAGAATGATTAAATCCTAAATTTAAAAACTGATGATGCAAGTGATTGCGATCTGCTTTGAATGGTGACTGCATTTTTCGCAAGCGTAGAATGATTACACGCAATGTATCAAATACGGGGATGATTACCACCGCCACCGCTGTAGAGACAGAAGCTTGAAATTTTGAAGGATGACCTGTCGGTAAATTATAGTTGGTATTGATGAACTGGATTGCCATAAATGACAATAAGAATCCTATCATAAGTGCCCCGGTATCGCCCATAAAAATTTTAGACGGTTGCCAATTAAAAAACAAAAATGCTAGCAACGGTCCAGCAAAAGTCATAGCAATAAGTCCGAATGTTTCCTCACCCACTGAATGAAACCAAAGACCAAAAAATGTAAGTGAAATAATTCCAATGCTCCCAGCTAATCCATCGAGTCCATCAATAAGATTGTATGCATTTGTCAATATTACGAGAGTGAGTACGGAAATGATCCACACAATCCAAACAGGAATGAACGGAAGATCTACAATGCCATAAGTAGAGTTGAGTGTGGCTCCATTCAAAAACACCAGCAAGAAAACCGGTAAAAACTGGCTATACAATTTTTGCTTTGGCGTGAGTGCCAACACATCATCGCGCAACCCAATAAAAAACATAAGTGAAATCGATATGAACAGATATTTACTATCCATCCAGTTTTTCAGTGACAATGAAATCATGAGAGCAAAAAGTGCTCCTGCAAAAATTGCTACACCCCCGAGACTTGGAGTAAACGTAGTGTGTATTTTATGCTGACCCGGTGAATCGTAAATTTTCCACTGCTTCAATATTTTTATGAGTACAGGGAAAAATAAAAACGAAATCAGAAATGCGATGGCCGTATAAAGGAATAACCGTATGATAACTGTAGGGTTAGGTTTATAGTAAAGTTACTAGGTTCAAGCCAATCTAACAAAACGTTGTTACCTCAACTATTTTGTGATAAATACCAATCAATTGTTTTTTCAATACCGCGATCAAAAGTTTGTGATGGCTTCCAGCCAAGTTCAGTTGTGATTTTGGTTGCATCGATGGCATAGCGTTTGTCATGACCTGCACGATCCTGAACAAACGTTATCAACTTTTTATATGACTCTCCATTAAGCCTTGGCTTTTGTTGATCTAAGATCGTGCAAATTCGATCGACAATCTGATTATTATTGCGCTCGTTGTTACCCCCAATGTTATACGTTTCTCCGCTTCTTCCTTTCTGAAAAACCAAATCGATACCTGTGCAGTGATCCAAAACATACAACCAATCGCGCACATTTTTACCATCGCCATAAATCGGAATAGGTTGCTCAGCCAAAGCCTTTCGGATAATTGTAGGAATGAGTTTCTCTGAATGCTGCTTGGGTCCGTAATTATTCGAACAGTTGGTTGTCACAACATTCATTCCGTAGGTATGAAAATAACTGCGCACCATCAAATCGCTACTCGCCTTAGACGCTGAATACGGGCTATTCGGTGCGTACGGAGTTGTTTCTGTAAACAAACCTGTTGCTCCCAGCGAACCAAATACTTCGTCTGTAGAAACATGCAAAAAACGTTTCGCGGCAGCGCCTTGCTTAAATTGAAAAGGAGCTTCCATCCAACTCTTGCGAGCAACATCAAGTAATGTAAATGTTCCAAACACATTTGTTCGAATAAATGCTTCCGGGCCATGAATGGAATTATCCACATGCGACTCAGCGGCAAAATGCATCACTCCATCGAATTGATAGTTGGCAAACAATTGCTCAACAAGGGCACGATCGCAAATATCTCCTTTCACAAAAGTATAGCGACTGTTATCCTTTACTTCTTCCAGATTTTTGGTGTTTCCGGCATAAGTCAAAGCATCCAAGTTTACAACATGGTAATTGTTGTGCTCTGTTAAAATATAGGGGATAAAATTAGAGCCGATAAAACCAGCTCCACCTGTTACTAAAATATTTTTCATGGTCGAATAAAAAGAGGTAATCTCAGTCAAAATTTAAACTTCGCATTTGCCAGCGTGGGGTGTTGTTGATCACGCTTCGACAAGATCACTTGGTCCAACGATACACCCCATTCAATATTTAAATCCGGATCGGAGCAAATAATTCCTCCTTCTGCTTCCGGATGATACATCTCATCACACTTATAAAGTATTTCCGCTTCTTCGCTCAACACTAAAAATCCATGCGCAAAACCTTTCGGCACAAGCACTTGTTTTTTATTCTGCGAAGAAAGTTCCAAAGTAAAAACTTTACCAAAAGTGCTTTTCTCTTTTCGTAAATCGAGAGCTACATCGAGTATAGTTCCACTCAACGTGCGAATCAATTTGGTTTGAGCATAGGGTGCATTTTGAAAATGTAATCCGCGCAATACACCTTTACGGGACCGTGACTGGTTATCTTGAATAAAGCGAATATCTACGCCTTTGGATCTAAGGGCATCATAGTGATATGATTCCATAAAGTAACCTCGTTCGTCTTCGATTACTTTAGGCTCGATAATATACAAATCGTCAAATCCGGTTTCAATCAATCGCATAGGCTATGCTATTACTTTTTTCATTACTTGATCACCACTTTTTCGTTCAATACTTTCATTAAATATTGCCCGTACTGATTTTTCAATAGTGGCTTTGCCAGTTCTTCCAACTGCGCTTTAGAAATATATCCCTTCCGAAAAGCGATTTCCTCCAAACAAGCAATCTTCAAACCTTGGCGCTCTTCGATGGACTCCACAAAAGTGGAAGCACGCAACATCGACTCGTGTGTGCCAGTGTCAAGCCAAGCCATTCCGCGACCCAATAACTTTACATTCAAGCTTCCTTCTTTCAAATAAAGATTATTCAAATCGGTAATTTCCAACTCACCTCTTGCCGATGGTTTGATTGTTTTCGCTTTTTGTACTACCGTGTTATCATAAAAATACAAACCGGTAACTGCGTAATTTGACTTGGGCTCTTTCGGCTTTTCTTCAATCGATAAAACTTTGCCTTCATCATTAAATTCTACCACTCCATATCGGTTGGGATCATTCACATAGTAACCAAAAACCGTTGAGCCTTTTTCAATTTTACTTGCTTGCTCTAATTGTGCCGAGAAATTGTATCCGTAAAAAATATTGTCACCTAAAACTAAACAGGCAGAACTATCACCCAAAAATGATTCTCCTAACAAAAATGCTTGTGCCAATCCATCTGGTGATGGTTGCACTTTGTATTCTAATTTTAATCCTAATGAAGATCCATCGCCTAATAAATTTTGAAATAATGGAAGATCGTGTGGCGTAGAAATGATGAGTATCTCACGGATGTTTGCCAACATCAACACCGACAATGGATAATAAATCATCGGTTTATCGTAGATGGGAAGCAATTGTTTGGAAACTGCTTTGGTAAGCGGATACAATCTTGTTCCTGATCCGCCTGCTAGAATAATTCCTTTCATGTGTTTGTAATTATTTTTCTAAAGCCGCATAGGCTAAAACAAACATGCCGTTATTAAATAAATCTCTTAATGCATCTCATCATATTACTCTTTACCTCTCAGTTGATAAGCCAGCTCGATGGACGGTTTTGCATCTGCTAATCCAAATCCTCGTCCGGCCAAGATTTCTCTATAGCTGGTTGTATGAAGCTCCGTAAAGCCATCGCTAAATTCAATCTCATTTCCATTCATTGTGAGTGAGCGATACGTGCGCTTTCCTGCCTTTCGAACTTCAGCAGGCAAATGTTCTTCGTTGATACTGAGCGACCATTTAATTCTTGCTTTCTGCAATTCTAAATATCCTTTTGCGTGATCTGCTTCGTTCTTCTCAACCGAACTGCTCTTCAATCCTCCAAACACCCACAGCAACATATCAAAAAAATGGATTCCAATATTGGTGGCAATTCCTCCGGATTTTATTTCTTCTCCTTTCCAACTGTGGAAATACCATTTGCCACGAGAGGTGATATAGTTCAAGTCCACATCAAAAATTTTACCTGCCGGAGCTGCATCAATTTCTTCCTTCAGTTTTTTAATATTAGGATGCAAACGCAATTGCAAAATCGTGTAAACTCGTTTACCTGTTTCTCTCTCAATTTCTTCGAGTGCTTCTACGTTCCACGGATTGAGCACCAAAGGTTTTTCGCAAATAGCATCGGCCTGATGACGCAATGCAAATCGAATATGCGAATCGTGAAGGTAGTTAGGTGAACAAATGCTTACATAATCAATCTTTTGTCCTAAACGTTTCAGCTTATCAATGTGTCGGTCGAAGCGCTCAAACTCCGTGAAGAAATCTGCTTTTGGAAAATAGCTATCCATGATACCCACGCTATCGAACCGATCTAATGCTGCCACCAGATTATTGCCGGTGTCTTTTATTGCCTGCAAGTGGCGTGGAGCAATGTATCCGGCCGCTCCGATCAATGCAAAATTCTTCATCGTATAAAAATTAAAGCTTACTTACTTTACCTTCTTTCAATTGGTATTTGTCGTGGCTCTCGGGGCACTCTGCTATTCCTGCTTTATCAAACACCAGTTTATGACCATACTCACTCATCCATCCGGTTTGCTTAGCCGGATTGCCAACAACCAATGCATAATCAGGAACATGTTTTGTTACCACCGCACCGGCTCCGATAAATGCATATTGTCCAATATCATGTCCGCAAACAATCGTTGCATTGGCACCAATGGATGCGCCTTTCTTCACCGTTGTTTTGCTGTACTGACCTCTTCTGTTGACAGCACTTCGAGGATTAATCACATTGGTGAAAACCATTGATGGACCAAGGAACACATCGTCTTCACAAATCACTCCGGTGTAAATCGAAACGTTGTTCTGGATTTTTACATTTTTGCCTAGCACCACATCCGGAGAAACCACTACATTCTGTCCAATGTTACATCCTTCTCCGATCTTGCAATTAGGCATGATGTGCGAGAAGTGCCAGATTTTAGTGCCCGCTCCAATTTCACATCCTTCGTCTATAATAGCGCTTGGATGAACATAGTAGGATTTATCTTCAGGCATGGCGGGGATAATCTTTAATAGTTGAACAAATGTACATCAATTCGTCATCCGTCATTTCCGTATGGATTGGCAACGAAATCACTGTTTTGGAAAGTTGTTCGGTAACAGGAAATGAACCCGGCCCAAACCCATCCATTTTATAAGCAGTTTGATAATGCAATGGAATTGGATAGTAGATCATGGTTGGAATTCCCTTTTCTTCCAAATACTTTTTAAAATGATCGCGATTTCCGGAGTTAACCTTGATCGTGTATTGGTGAAACACGTGTGTTGAGTTTTTAGCCCTTACGGGGATGGTGAGGAAATCAACAGAACTTAACTGTTGATCATAGAATGCAGCCGCCTCATTTCTTTTGCGTGTGTACTCATCCAGATATTTGATCTTCACTAAAAGAATAGCAGCCTGCAGTGTATCCAACCGACTGTTCACACCAATCACATCGTGTTGATATTTTACTTTCTGACCGTGATTGGCCATCATCTTCACACGCTCCGTCAATTTTGCATCACCACAAAAAATGGCACCTCCATCGCCAAAGCATCCTAAATTTTTAGAAGGGAAAAACGAAGTAGTACCGAGGGCACCCATGGTTCCGGCCTTCATCATCTTTCCATCTGCAAAAGTAAATTCTGCGCCCAATGCTTGCGCAGCATCTTCGATAACATGAATATTTCTTTTCGATGCAATTTTCAAAATCGCTTCCATGTTGGCACATTGACCGTACAAATGCACGGGTACAATCGCCACTGTTTTAGAAGTGATTTTCTCTTCAATTTGATTTACATCAATCGTAAACGTATCAGCATCGACATCAATGAAAACGGGTTTGAGTCCGAGTAGGGCAATCACTTCGGCCGTGGCAACGTAGGTATGAACCGGCAATATTATTTCATCTCCCGGTTTAAAGTCGAGTGCCATCATCGCTATTTGCAAGGCATCCGTACCATTTGCACAAGTCACCACCGAACAGTTTTGATTATGCTTTGACAATGCCTCTGCAAACTGCGCCACCTGTGGTCCTTGAATAAAGGCCGTAGAATTCAACACCTCTTGTATCGCAGCATCAATCTCTGATTTTATTCTCAGGTATTGCGTCTGCAAATCCACCATTTTTATTGATTGGCTCATTTCAATCCTCTTAATTTTTTTTCCCAATTCCAGGCATGCAATAACGAGTCCTCCAATGTTTGCTCTGCCTTCCATTTTAAAATTTCCCTAGCCTTTCCCGGCTCTGCGAATATTTTTTCTACATCTCCGGGTCTGCGCGCCCCAATGGTGTAGTTTAATTTTACTCCCGTCACACTTATAAATTTCTTTATCAACTCAAGTACCGTCTCACCTTTACCTGTACCAATGTTAAATGTCTCATAGGGTTTGATAATGGAATCGATGGCCTGCACTGCCTTTACATGTGCTTTTGCCAAATCCACCACATGAATAAAATCACGCACACAACTCCCATCGAGGGTATTGTAATCATTTCCGAATACGGTTAGCTGTGGTCGGATGCCGGCTGCTGTTTGCGTGATAAAAGGCACTAGGTTAGAAGGTGTACCAATCGGTAATTCACCAATCAAAGCAGTCGGGTGTGCTCCCACCGGATTAAAATACCGAAGAGAAACCACTTTCAGATTTTTATCGGCTATTGTAGCGTCTTCCAAAATGCGCTCGCACATTTGCTTAGTCGCGCCATAAGGAGATTCTGCTTTTTTAAAGGGAGCCGATTCATCGACCGGAATATGTTCCGGCTGGCCGTACACCGTGCACGAAGATGAAAAGATGATCTTGCTAACACCAGCTTTTTTCATTTCTGCCAAAAGCGTAACCATCGAAAGCAAATTGTTTCGATAGTACAACAGTGGATTTTCTACGGATTCACCAACTGATTTGTAAGCCGCAAAGTGAATAACGCTAGCTATTTTTTCTTTCTCAAATACAGATTGAAGGAAGGAAGCATCAGCACAGTCGCCCTTGTAAAAAATGAGCGGTTTGCCAGTAATTTTTTCGATGCCTTCAATCATCTGATATTCACTCCGCGAAAGATCATCTACCACTACTACCTCAAAACCTTGATTAATCAGCTCTACGGCAGTATGTGAGCCGATGTAGCCGGCTCCTCCGGTCAATAATACTTTGGCGGTGCTCATTTACAATCGTGCTGTTACAGATGGCTTTGGCAAAAATCCTTTAATGTCGTACACGATAGCATTTTTCTCTTTCAGTTTCTCCAATTCAATAGAAGCAAACTCCTTGTGGCTTACCGCCAACACTACTGCATGATACTTCTGTGATAAATCTGTAGTGAGTGTAAGGTTGTATTCGTGTTTTACTTCGGCCGCATCGGCATGCGGATCGTACACATCTACCTTCGCGCCAAACGTAAGCAACTCATTGATGACATCTACCACTTTGCTGTTGCGAATATCTGGGCAGTTTTCTTTGAAGGTTAAGCCCAACACTAAAATTTTTCCGCCAGAAATAGGCATGTTTGCTTTCGCCATCAACTTGATCACTTCGTTAGCGATAAAGATGCCCATGTTGTCGTTGATTCTTCTTCCAGAAAGAATTACTTCCGGATGATAGCCCAAGCTTTGCGCTTTATAAGTGAGGTAGTAGGGATCTACGCCAATGCAATGTCCTCCAACCAAACCCGGCTTGAAAGGAAGAAAATTCCATTTTGTTGCTGCGGCTTCCAACACTTCATGGGTATCGATGCCCATGCGTTGAAAGATCAAAGCCAACTCATTGACGAAAGCAATGTTTACATCGCGTTGTGAATTTTCAATCACTTTGGCAGCTTCCGCTACTTTTAGCGAAGATGCTTTGTACGTGCCTGCACGAATTACTTTTTTGTAAAGCTGATCTACTTTCTCTGCAATTTCAGGTGTGCTGCCGCTGGTCACTTTTCTAATGTCTGCCACGCGGTGTTGCTTATCGCCCGGGTTAATACGTTCGGGAGAATAGCCCGCAAAAAAATCTACGTTAAATTTTAATCCACTCACTTTCTCCAGAATGGGCACACATACTTCTTCGGTGCAGCCCGGATATACTGTAGATTCGTAAATAACGATGTCATTCTTTTTCAAAACCGAGCCAACGGTGCGACTGGCACTTTGCAATGGAGTCAAATCCGGATTCCGGTATTCATCCACCGGAGTGGGTACCGTCACGATAAAATAATTGGCAGTTGCCAACTCTTCCAACTTGGTTGAAAAGGTAAGCTTGGTTGAAATCTTAAGTTCCGCTTCGTCTACTTCCAAGGTGCGGTCGTAGCCTTTTTTCAACTCGTCAATTCGAGATTGGTTGATGTCAAAGCCGATTACATCCATCGACTTTCCAAACTCTACTGCCAGCGGCAATCCTACGTAGCCCAGGCCAATAATTCCGATTTTTTCCACTTATATTTTTACTTTATAATATTCCAAATACCAATCCACAAATTTACCAATACCTTCTTCGATCGAAGTAGCCGGTTTAAAACCAACATCGTTCATCAAATCATCTACATCAGCAAATGTTTCGGGCACATCGCCTGCTTGCAACGGAAGAAAATTCTTCACTGCTTTTTTGCTGAGTTTTTTTTCCAATACTTCAATGAAGTGAAGCAATTCCACCGGCTTATTGTTACCAATATTATATACCCGATACGGAGCGAAGCTGGATGAAGGATCTGGCTTCATAGCATCCCACGAAGGATTGCCTTTGGGCACATTGGTTAGCAAGCGCACAATTCCTTCAACAATATCATCCACGAAAGTGAAATCACGTTTCATCTTGCCGTGGTTGTACACATCAATAGGTTTGCCTTCTAGAATGGCTTTTGTAAAAATGAACAAAGCCATGTCTGGTCTACCATAAGGGCCGTAAACGGTAAAAAAGCGGAGGCCTGTCGTGGGTATGTTATAAAGGTTTGAATACGTATGGGCCATCAGTTCATTGGCCTTTTTGCTAGCCGCATAAAGCGCCAACGGATGATCGACATTGTCTTTGGCCGAGAAGGGAATTTTTTTGTTGGCACCGTACACCGAGCTGGATGAGGCATACACTAAATGTTTAATGGCATTGTTTCTGCACGCTTCCAGAATGTTTAAAAATCCATGAATGTTGCTATCCAAATAGGCATACGGATTTTGTATGGAATAACGCACCCCAGCCTGGGCTGCCAGATTGACTACAAAATCAAATTTGGATTCAGCAAACAAAGTATCCAACGACTTCTTATCCTGAAGATCGATCGGGTGAAATTGAAATTGCGGAAGCGTTTTTAAGTCGCTCAAACGGGATTCTTTCAGGGTCACTTCGTAATAGGTATTCATGTTATCGATACCCGTTACTGTATGACCCGCTTTGATCAACCTTTTGGTCAGGTGATACCCTATAAAACCGGCCGATCCCGTCACTAAAACCTTGCTCATCTATTTCTATTTAAAAGGACTGCAAAATTAACAAATTGCATAGCTTAACCGACTTTATGCGCTTTCTTTGCACAATAAAGAGGGGGTAATGTTTCATGGCGCCAATTTTAGCTTTACTGATTAAAGAATCGCGGCTGGAAATCAGGCGAAAATCCGTCATTTCGGGGCTGGCTTTATACCTGTTTAGCACTGTTTTTATCTATTATATCACCTTTAACCTTCGTCAAAACCTCATAACTCCTCTAGTTTGGAGCGCCTTATTTTGGGTAACCATTCTTTTTTCATCGATTAATACCATTGCCAAAAGCTTTATTGGTGAAAAACGAGGGCTTGACATCTACTTTTATTCGTTGGTTAGTCCCGATGTAATCATTCTAGCCAAATTACTTTACAACTTTTTTCTGTGCGTTTTGCTGGCACTTACCGGCTTTGGCTTGTTTGTACTTTTCATTGCAAACCCGGTAGGAGATCATCTGATTTTTTTAGCAACCATCATTCTAGTTTGCTGGGGTTTCTCCGCATCGCTTACCTTGCTTTCAGGTATTGCCGCCAAAGCAAATAATAGCAATGTGTTAATGACCGTACTCAGTTTTCCAGTGGTGATTTCGGTGCTCTTATTGGCAATCAAAGTCACTAAAAACTGCATTGATAACTTAGACAGAAGTGTTAGTTATGACGAACTGATCACTCTTCTGGCAATAAATTGTCTGGTGACAGCCGTGTCTTATTTGTTGTTCCCGTATATTTGGCGCAGCTAAGAAAAGTGAGAAAAAACCATTTGCGAACCGTGAGTTTATGAGAAGAAGTTGGTGGAAAATTTTGTCGGTCGTTCTGCTCGTTTACACCGTAGTGGGAGGTTTTCTGATACCTGTTCCACGCCTTGCTATTGTTAACGAAACTATTAGGGCGCTGTATTTCCATGTTCCTATGTGGTTTGGGATGGTTTTCATGTTTATGGCATCTACCTATTTTGCCATACAATATCTACGCAAGCCAAATAACCTACTCGACATTTACTCCAATGCATTTGCCACTATCGGAATTGTACTCGGTATGTTGGGTATCGTTACCGGAATGATTTGGGCTAACTATACATGGGGTTCTCCGTGGCATGGCGATCCAAAACAAAACGGAGCCGCCATCGCATTACTCGTTTACTTCGCCTATTTCATTTTGCGAGGTTCCGTTACCAATCAAGAACAGCGCGCGCGCCTCTCTGCTGCTTACAATGTGTTTGCCTTTGCAGCCATGATTCCCCTAATTTTTATTATCCCACGCATGCAAGACTCGATGCATCCGGGTAATGGTGGCAATCCGGGCTTTAACACCTATGATTTGGATAGTAAAATGCGTTTAGTGTTTTATCCTGCAGTTATAGGCTGGTCCTTGTTAGGTACGTGGATCGCAACTTTGTTAATACGAATTGAACTTGTCAAAGAAAAAATTGAAGCCATTGAAGATGAAAATGCGAAATAAAGTAACTGCCCTACTGTTTCTATTTTGTTTCCCCTTTTTAGCAACGGCACAAGACGGTGAAATGGCGGACACCATGCGGAGCAATGGAAAAATTTACGTGTTGGTTGCCATTGCGTTGGTGATTCTAGTCGGACTGATCGGCTATCTGATATCCATCGACAAAAAAGTATCAGGTTTAGAAAAACGAATCGCGAAAAAAGATTAATCACTCGTTTATGAAAAAATCATATCTATTAGCTATTGCCGTTATTTCTGTAGCCATTGTCATTATCATTTCGACTGCGGGGGATGCGAGTACGTACGTAAATTTTGATGAGGCCTATCAGTTGGCTTCAACGGGCAGTTCAACGCAAGTTCATGTTGTAGGTCAGTTGCCTAAAGATGCTGCCGGTCATCCTACCGGTATTGAAAAGAGCGAAGACAATCTTTCCTTTTCGTTTATACTAGTTGATGACAATAACAAAGAACAGAAGGTAATTTACAACGAACCCATGCCTCCTGATTTTATCCGTTCTGAAAAAGTAGTTGTTATTGGCAATTATCAAAATGACACGTTCGTAGCTAAGAAAATTTTACTCAAGTGTCCCTCTAAATACCAGGAACAAAAATTAAACGCAGGGGTTTAAGTAATACAGATTTCCCTATTCAAACGAAGCAATGCATTATTTCATAGGTAATCTTGGCCACCTTTCTGTCATCACGGCCTTCGTCACTTCTCTTCTTAGTTCATTTGCATATTGGAAAGCGACTTCGCTCAAAGATGTAGAACAAAAAAACTCATGGCTTCTCAATGGTCGCTTTGCATTTTATATGCATGCTTTGGCAGTCGTTGGCATCGTAGCAAGTCTATTTATCATTATCTATCAGCATTACTTCGAATACCATTACGCATACTCGCATTCATCTCTCCATTTGCCCGGACAATACATGCTTTCCTGTTTTTGGGAAGGTCAGGAAGGCAGCTTTTTGTTGTGGATGTTCTGGCATGTAGTAATTGGTTTATTCTTGATTAAAACTCAAAAAATGTGGGAGGCACCCACCATGGTGGTCTTTACACTCGTGCAAGCATTTCTGGCTTCAATGATTCTGGGAATTGTAATTCCAGGCATTGACTTAAAATTGGGAAGTTCACCATTCATATTGTTGCGTGATGCAATCAGCGATCCGATCTTCCAACTGCAACCCGATTTTGTACCAAAAGACGGCAATGGACTAAACGCGTTACTTCAAAACTATTGGATGGTCATTCATCCGCCCACTTTGTTTTTAGGTTTTGCTTTAGCGCTGCCACCCTTTGCATTTTGTATGGCGGGTTTGTGGCAAAAGAAATATACCGATTGGGTTAAACCTGCTCTCCCATGGACATTACTCGGGGGTGGTATTTTAGGATTAGGAATTTTAATGGGAGGTTATTGGGCTTATGAAACGCTCAACTTTGGAGGCTACTGGAATTGGGACCCGGTTGAAAACGCAGTGTATGTTCCGTGGCTTATTCTGGTTGCTTCGATTCACACGATGATCACGTACAAAAATAGTGGCATTGCACTTAAGGTGTCTATCATTTTGGTGATCGCTGTTTTTGTTTTATTGCTTTACTCGACATTTCTAACTCGTAGCGGCATTCTTGGCGATGCTTCGGTTCATTCGTTCACGGACTTGGGCTTATCAGGGCAGCTTTTGGTGTATTTGTTGTTCTTTACCTTAGCGGCTATACTCCTTTCTATTATTCGTTGGAAAGAAATTCCCTCTACGGAAAAAGAAGTCTCTACTTACTCTCGTGAGTTCTGGATTTTTTTAGGAGCCACTACTTTATGTATGATGGGCTTTCAGGTATTGCTACCCACCTCAATTCCTGTTTATAACAAAATCATCACACTATTTGGGGGCAGTTCAAATCTGGCACCACCAGCCAATCAAATTGAATTTTACTCAAAATTTCAATTGTGGTTTGGTGTAGCTATAGCCTTGATTTCCGGAACAGGCCAATTTTTCTGGTGGAAAAAAATAGATAAACAAAAGTTAAAAGCAGAGTTACTGACTCCTGTTTTAGTGACGCTTTTAGTGTTTGCTCTAGTGATTGCAATCGCTAAAATCTACTCTATTCCGTATCTAATCTTAACCTTGGCCGGAATCTATCTGATTGTGTCCAACGTGAAGGTGATGGTCAGCCTTCTCAAAATAAACCCACGGCTTTCGGGTGGAGCCATTGCCCATATAGGCGTAGGATTAATGCTGATAGGTGTTCTTTTCTCAGCCGGATACTCTAAGGTCGTTTCGTTGAATAATACTGGGATGTTAATCTCAAAAGACTTGCCAACAGATTTTAATCGCGATAATCTGTTGCTTTTCATTAATGAACCTCGCGCGATGGCGGGTTATGATATTGAATACAAAGGCGAGCGCATTGAACCACGCCACAGGAGCGGCTATGTGAACAAAAATGATATTGAGGTTACGCTAGATCCGTTCAAAGTAGTGGCAAAAAAAGATATCATATTCAATGGCGAAAAGTTGTTTCAGGCAAGGGATACCTTTGAAATTTATCCTGAAAACACATATTATGAAATTGAGTTAAGGAAAGAAGGAAAGCTTGCTGCTTCTTTATTTCCTCGGGTACAAATCAATCCTGCTATGGGTGGATTTCTGGCTTCTCCTGATATAAAGCGAAAAGCCTCCAGAGATTTATACACGCATGTTTCTCTTCCGATGAATCGCGAAGAAGAACCGGAATGGAGTGCCTTGGAGGAACGGAAAGTAAAGCAGAATGAGGACTTCTATATCAGCGCGAAATACATTGCCTCTTTTGAGAGTATTCAGCGAATCAGTGAAATTGAAGGGGTGCAACTAGACGCGCAAGATGTGGCGGTCCAAGCAAAAATTAAAGTACAAGGCGAACATCAGGTGTATTATGCTGAGCCCATCTTTCTGATAAAAGACAAAACACAGGTGGGGCGTCTACCTTCTGAGATTAATGACCTAGGGGTTAAGATAACGCTTCTTAATATTCACCCGGAAACAAACGAATTCTCTCTAGGTATCAACACTCGACAAAAAGACTGGGTTGTGATTAAAGCACTAGAAAAACCTTTAATTAATGTGTTATGGATTGGCACATTGGTCTTAATGGTTGGGTTTACCATTGCAATGGTGCGCAGATTTAAAGACTACGCAAGCGAATAATCAATTATTACGAGAAAGAAATTCTCTGATTTGGCTAGACTCTAAATGGCAATTGATCCATTCATTGTCCAAGCGTGATTGATATTTTTTGTAAAAGTTAATAGCGGACTCATTCCAATCTAGCACTTGCCATTGCATCCCGGTGCACTCACTTTGTAATGAATAGCGCATTGTTTCCTCAAAGAGCAAGTGACCAATTCCCTTTCCACGCTGACTCTGAGTAACTACAATATCCTCTAAATAAAGTCGCTTGCCCTTCCAAGTAGAATACCGGTAATAATAGAGTGAAATGCCAAGAATCGTTCGCTCTTCTTCTGCAACAAAAAAACCAAACAAGGGGCTCTCACCAAATCCATCGCGCTCCATGAGAGCTACAGTATTCGTTACTTCATACAAGGCCTTCTCATAGCTTGCCAGCTCCTTTATCAGGGTTAGTACCTGTGGTAAATCCTCCTTCCGTCCAGCTCTAATATTAATCATATATTGAAGTCAATAAAAAAGGCTTCCAAATGGAAGCCTTTTAAGTTTGTTGATAATAGATATTAATACTCCCAAAGGTTATGCTCCTTCTCCATCATCTTCATTTCCTCCTCCCAACGAGCGAATACCGACTCACCAATAGTGCGACCATTCATTTCATATACTTGTTGTATTGTACGATCGTCCGGGTTTTCTACCTTTTCAATTACACCATGAAATAATCTCAGCTTAAATGCATCAACGAAAGTCTTATTTTCTGATGGATTGTAGCGGTTTCTCCATTGAACTTTATCTCTCTCGTCTAAGTCTTTGCTATGAGCTGCCTTCTCGATTAGCTTAACCAAATCCTTGTAGTAAACATATCCCTTCGGATTGTAGTTACCGTCTTTCTCTACGATGATACCTACATAAAGAATATCATAGTATAAACGAGATCTTCTCTTATCAAAGATTACATCCTCTACGATCTGTAGTTCCTTAATTTGAGAAGGTTGAAGAATCTCTGTCTGATTTCCGGACAATTCCCACCATTGGGAATCAGTAGGAGGGTGACCAAGGTTATCATTTCTGGAGGAAACGTAGTTTTGACCTTGGTAAGAAGCTTCTTCACTAGCTACATAGTTCTTTTTAGGATCGAATGCAGGTGATGCTACCGCTGAATTAAGCACCAAAACCTCATCGGGAGTCTTAGCTGCCTTAACAGAGTCACCATCATAGGCAATCAAACTACCATTTTTGATGGCTTTAATTAGAAATGCTCCGATGTCAGATTTAGCTGATTTGAATCCAGCATTTTGTTTCTCCAACAAGTTTACATTTCTCCATACCCTGAAACGATACAATTGTTCGTAAAAAGGTATTTTCTCAACCGAATTAGGGTTGACAATGGTATCCCTCTGAGAGTACCCATTGATAATAAAGCCGAGACACAAAAGAACTACACTAATTATCCTCATTTTCATGCATTAAATCTATTTTATAAGGTCCTATAAAATCACAAGAAGGATTTTATTAATCTTATCTACCCATTATATAGGATCCCTCCAATTTTGCATTAACCGGTTTGTTATCTGCATCACCTGGATCCCAAGTTGAACGTACCACTTGAACGTTAAAGATTGAAAAACTATCTCCAGGACGTAAACCATATTTTGTTAACTCGATAGTTCCCGAGTTCAATGTAATTGGCGTCTTTCCTGTAATTTGTAAGGTCATGCTGGTGATGCGGTAGCTAGCATCTTTTGCGTTTTGTCTCTTGAAGTTATCATCTGTAATGTCTGGCACAAACTTAACAATCGATGTTCCGGGAGGAATACCTTTTTTAACATCATAATCCCCGTTACCAACCATCAATTTAGCTGTAGGCTTTGGTACTTCTTTAGCTTTGAATTGCTTGGTGTCAATTTGCACTCCACCAACCGCAACTCTAACGTCCATTTGAGGACGTGTAGGAATCAAAACAAATTTACCGGGACCTTGCTGAATCACCTTTCCTTGATCTCCAGGCACGCTCAAGCTAATTCCTGACGACTCAGTCATACCCTGAACACTCACTGTCACCTCATTACCGCAATCTAAGTAAAGGGTGCTAGCTCCTTCTGATTCAAACTTTGCTACTGGACGGATTACATTGTATTCAATATTCTGAATAATAGGATCGCGATTCGGAATGATGATTTTAACTGGATAAGTCATCTTAGCAATGCCACTCTTATCGTAATTCGATGCGCTTGCAGTAAACTTAATCTTACCCATTTTAATTTTTACACCTGGAGATACTTCAACTTCTTGAACTTTAACAGATTCGTTTCCCTTGAACATAACAGGGTCAACACCAGAAGCTGCACCAGCAACAAATAAGTCTCCTTCATAGGGAGTACCTGCTACCACGCTGTTGGACTGAGCTTTCACCATCGGAACTAATTGATCGACTTTGAAAACTTTTCCTTCTGTTAATTGAAACAATTGGTTTAAAGCAGCTCTCTCATATTCCAATATCTCTGTTTGCATCTGGGTTACGTAAGCAATTGCACCCATAGTTGGCGTTCCATGGAACGCGAAAATTGGGTATTGCTGAGCTTTCAACTCCTCTTTTGCGTCCTTGAAACTTTCGTACTGACCAGCTGTCTTCGTTATATTTCCGAAAGGCTCTTTTAACTTCATGATATCATTCAACTGAGTAACATGATCATTCAATTTCTTTTCAAATTGAACCGCCAAGCTAGGGCCATCCTTATCATTTAGCATCAACTCATCAGCATGGTGAGTATCCTGAACTTTATCTTTCAATGGCTGACCATCCTTATCAGTACCCATTTTCTTCTTGATATCATCCATATATGCCAAAGTCGCCTTGGTTAGCTCTCTAACCTTTTTGGCCTTTTCTTTAGCCGCATTAACTTCAGCACTATTTACAGTTGAACCATCAATGCTCTTTAAAAGCTCGTCATTGGATTTATCGCTATCCTTTACAAGCTCTACCAGAGTCTCGTCAATGATGGCAAATTTCTCGAGTACTGCACTACTAACGTTAAGAGCCAAAAGGGCTGTTAACACCATGTACATCATACCGATCATTTTCTGCCTGGGCGTTTCCTTACCACCTGCCATGTTTGAATTAGTTTAAATTGTTATAAACAAAACCTAATCAATATCTCATTAATTATTAGTTGCCGCCCTTCATGGCCGTCAACATGCTACCGTATACTTTATTCAAAGCAGTGAGGTTATTTGTCAAGCTGCCCAACTCAGAAGTGAACTTCGCAGTGTTATCTCCAACTTTAGATAAACCTTGCATAGCTCCAGTCAAGCTTTCGTAGAACTTGTTCATGTTCTTCACATGAGAATCGGCATCCTTCAACTCCATTTCATAGATTGTATTCAAAGAAGCAAGGTTCTTCGTAACAGCTTGTACTTGTTTGTGGTATTCGCTGGTATCTTTAGAAGCGTCAGCCATTGCACCTACAGCCTTCATGGCTGTTCCGTATGACTTATTCATTTCAGTTAAAGAAGCAGAAGCTGCCTGAACATTCTTTGCATAGTCATTTGTTGCAACTGCTGCGTTAGAAAGATTGCTCATTTGAGAAGCTGAGGTAGCTAAATTTGTTAAGCCTTTTCCAAGGTTGTCCAATAGGTTTTGGTCAACTTTAGCGGTCTTCAACATTTCATCAATCTTCAAAAGTGGAGACTCACCAGCAGCAGGTCTGTTGCTAATTCTTGAAGCTGTTTGGTTTACTGGACCTTCATAGTCTTCAGCCAATTCAGGGTAAACTTTAGACCAATCTGCCTCTGCGTGCTTCGGCTCGAAAGAACTAAGGAAGAATATGATGGCTTCAGTGCCAAGTCCTAAAATCAACATCTCATTTGCTCCTTCCCAGTGTTGAATTTTGAAAAGTGCACCAACAATTACAACCGCTGCACCAATGCCATATACTTTGGGCATAATGGTTGTGAAAAGTAAATCTACAAATCCGCCTTTTTTCTTTGCCATGGTTCTTTAAGATTTAGGTTATTCTGAGTTTTTTATAAATATAAGGGGTAGTTTTTAATTATTGAAATTCTGTTCCTGCTGAACGACCCAAGTTGGTCATTGCACAACGGAAGCCAATATATGCTCTTGTGGAGTCTTTATACTCGTATGTTCGGGTACCT
>DGYK01000026.1:84909-85109 GCA_002398365.1 Flammeovirgaceae bacterium UBA5008 | reverse complement strand
ACTCACCGGAACCACTTCCACATGCAAGTCGATGCGATCTAATAAGGGACCACTCACTTTACTGAGGTAGCGTTGCACAATGCCGGGGCCGCACACGCACTCTTTCTCCGGGTGATTGTAGTAGCCGCACGGGCATGGGTTCATGCTGGCCACCAACATAAAGTTGGCGGGGTAGTCGATGGAAACTTTCGCGCGCGAAA
>DGYK01000026.1:61289-84729 GCA_002398365.1 Flammeovirgaceae bacterium UBA5008 | reverse complement strand
GATGGAAACTTTCGCGCGCGAAATCGTCACACGCCTTTCTTCCATCGGCTGGCGCATTACTTCCAACACCGTGCGTTTAAATTCAGGAAGCTCATCTAAAAACAAAACTCCGTTGTGCGACAATGAAATTTCTCCGGGCTGTGGATTGCCTCCACCTCCTACTAAAGCAACATCAGAAATCGTGTGATGAGGAGATCGAAAAGGTCGAGTGGTCATGAGCGATGCATCTGATCCCACCTTTCCGGCAACGGAATGAATCTTCGTGGTTTCGAGTGCTTCGTTCAGTGTGAGTGGTGGCAAGATGGATGGCAACCGTTTTGCCAACATGGTTTTGCCCGCACCGGGCGGACCGATCATGATTGCATTGTGTCCTCCGGCCGCGGCAATTTCCAGCGCACGCTTGATGTTCTCTTGTCCTTGCACATCGCGGAAGTCGGCATCGTAGCTGTTGAGTTTGCTTTGAAACACTTCGCGCGTATCAACTACCAGTGGCTCGATAACCAAATGCCCTTCAATAAAATCAATCGCTTCCTGCAATGTCTCCACTCCAATAATATCGAGGTTGTTGACGATGGCAGCTTCGCGCGCGTTGGCCTTGGGTAAAATCAGTCCTTTAAAATTTTCCTTACGGGATTGGATGGAGATTGGCAACACGCCTTTGATGGGTCGCAACTTTCCGTCTAACGAAAGTTCGCCCATGATCACATATTGTTCGAGCAACTCCGTTTCAATTTGTCCGGAAGCTGAAAGGATACAGAGTGCGTGTGAATATTATAAAATTGTGAGAATTTACACAATAAACACACGCACTTGACCATTATAAATTGAGAAAACGGCTAGTAAAATATGAGAATGCCCCTGCTCTACATATGAAATTAAGAGAACAATTCCTCGCGTCCATAAGGGACGTCAAAAGCAATGGTTTTACAGCTCCCGGGGTTATTCCTAGTAGAAAAAATAAAGCTATGGTGCAATATGAGAGTATTCCTGAAAGAAACATGGCGTATTTTCTTGAGTTCAGCGCTGGAGTCAAGAGATTTGTTGAACAACCTGTAAAAATTGATTACATAAGCCCAAGCGGGAACCCTGCTCATTACACCCCAGATTTCCTTGCATACTTCTCAGATGATTTAGGTCCTGATAAAATAAAACCGACATTATTTGAGGTTAAAACTCGGGAGATTTTAAAAAAAAATTGGAATGAACTTAAACCAAAATTCATGGCCGCTATCCGCTACTGCGATACTAAAGGATGGAGGTTTAAGATTATAACCGAAGTGGAGCTCAATACGCCCTATGTTGAGAACGCTAAGTTTCTTGTCCCTTACATGCGTAAAACTCCTAGCATTGGTCTCATTGAAAACGTCATGGATGCCTTGCGCGAGCTAGAAGATCATGCGACTCCTGCACACATTATAAAAATTGCTGCAAATGATTTTTATCGTAAAGCAGCATTGATTCCAGCACTATGGTTTTTAGTTGCTACTAGGTTCATAGGTTGCGAATTGGATAAACCATTAACTATGGATTCACCCGTATGGTATATAAAATCATAGTCTTATGATCAAAATAATCAATGACGAGTTATTTAGCTATGAAGGCGTCAATTTCCGAATAAAGCGGGTCATTTCAGATCGAATTCATGTCGTTGGTGAGAACCTTGAGACCCGTGAAACAAAAATGGTACCCATCGTTGACATTCGAAAGCCAATTCTTCCCGATGTCACAGAACTTTACCCAGTAATACCTGCTGACTTACTTACAGAACAGGAAGAAGCACTTGCTAAGAAAAGGCTTAAAATAATTGAGCCCTTCATCGATAAATATATTGACCCCGATAAATTAGAACTGGCGGCAAGAAAAAACAAAGTCGGCAAGTCCACTATTTATCGCTGGCGCGCTCGTTACCAAAAAACCAGACATTTATCTGCGCTAATTGATCGAGAAGGACGAGGTGGTAAGGGTAAGAGTAAGATATCAGACGAACAAGAGAAAATAATACAGGAAGCTATTTCCTCTAAGTACTACAAAAATAAGTCCATTGCAGATACCTTCTTAGAAGTTAAAATTCAATGTACCAGGAGTGGCTTATCAGTTCCTAACTTGAACACTGTAAAAAAGAGGATTGCTCAAAAAACTGAGAAAACAGCTATTAAGTTTCGCAGGAGCAGACAAATAGCAAATCAACAATTCGAAGGTAAGCCTGGTAAAATACCTGATGCTAAATATCCGTTCAGTATTGTTCAAATAGATCACACACGGCTCGATATAATATTAGTAGATCCAGTTTACCGTAAACCGCTAACAAGACCCTGGTTGACACTTCTAATTGATGTATTTTCTCGATGTCCAATGGGCTTTTATCTTTCTCTTGATCCACCTGGTAATTTTGGTACAGGGCAAGCAATCGCTAACGCGATGTACCCAAAAATTAAACTACTGACCAAATACAATATCACTGAAGAATGGCCCTGCTGGGGTGCCATGAAAACAATCCATTCTGATAATGCGGGTGAATTTCATAGCAAAATGATTGAAAAGGCATGCCTCGCTTACGGGATAGGAATACAATGGCGTCCGAAGAAAAAACCGCACTATGGCGCTCACATTGAAAGGTTATTGGGGACCTTTAACAGGGAGATTCATACACTGCCAGGCACAACATTTTCGAATATCAAAGAACGGAAGTATTTCGAATACGATTCAAAAATGTACGCAGCCTTTACTTTAGAAGAATTCGAAGAATGGCTCGTCACTTACATCACAAAAGTGTACATGATCCGCCCGCACACAGGGATTGGAACTAGTCCGCTTTCACGGTTGAAAAAAGGTTTAATGGGAGAATATGGTGGAGTGCCTGCAGCAGGACTTACTGAACTTCATGAAGATGAAGATACTCTGCGTTTAGATTTTATGCCGCTATATGAACGAACTATACAGAGTTCAGGGGTACAAATCGAAAACATGGAATACTACCATCCATTACTTGCACCCTATATTAATTTAAAGGAAGAATTCGAATTCGAGAAAAAGAGAGAGAAAAAGAAGTTCATTTTTAAGATGGACATAAGGAACATAAAGAAGATCTATTTCATGGATCCAGACTCGAAGGTGTATTATGAAATTCCAAGTATCAACCTCAGCTGCCCTGATATGAGCATCTGGGAGAAGCGCGAAGTAGAACGTAAGCTAAAAGCTGAAAATAAGGACATTGATACAAATGCTATTATTGAGGGATATCTTGCAATGAGGACGCTAGAGGAATCAGCTATCAACAAAACGAAACAGTCGAGAAGGCGTCAGAGTAGAGAAGCAGAGCGACAGTCAAAACCCATGCCTAAAGGTGAAGTGGTCGGGGATTATTCTGTCTTACCCGAAATCAAGACTGATGAAAATTTAGAAAAGCAAGAGAAGAAAAAGCCTAAACGATTTAATATAGATCATGGAGCATTTGGATCAACGGACAATTAAATTCTTAGAAAACTGTAAAGGACCCGATGCGAAGGAAAAAAAGATTTCCTTTGTTAGAGAAACTCCTTGGATCATGCACCGGGAAGTTGAAAAAGTCTGGGCCAAAATGGAAGAGATTTTTGAACACCCAAGATCTCATCGAATGCGTGATCTAAATATAGTTGCAAGATCAAATAACGGAAAGACTACCTTGCTTAGGCGTTTTGCGAAGGCTCATCTAGCTACTCTTGATGAGCATTCTGGTCAATTGATGGCCCCAGTTATTGCGACAGTAATGCCTCATGACCCCACTGAAACGCTATTCATTAATGCCCTTTTGAATTCAGTTCAACTTACAATAAAAAGAACTGATACTTTTGCAAGCAAGCTAGAGCAATTATACCATTCCCTTGAAAGAATTGATTGCAAGGTTATCCTGATTGATGAAATCCAACATATTGCAGCCGGCACTTCTCGAGAACAACATCTGATGGTTAACATGATGAAAAATATATCAAGTATACTGCAGGTTTCATTTATAGTAGCCGGTGCTCCCTCGGCTCTTAACATTTTTTCTTTTGATGACCAATTTAAGAATCGATTCTTGCCGGCAGTAATCCCAACGTGGTCAGAAGGAGAAGAACTAGAATCCCTACTTGCCTCGTTTGAAGCACTACTACCTTTAGAGGAACCCTCCGACTTGGCCAGTGACGAAATGATCCGTTATGTTCTTACCAATACTGATAGGACAATTGGTAACATGTATGAACTGTTAAGCGATGCCACTGTTTACGCAATTAAAAATAACCAGCATAAACTCACTATTTCTTTAATGGACAAGTGTGGGCATATGTCTCCCCAGAAAATAGAAGCGGAGAAAAGAAAAATCATCTAGGCTTCTTATCATTGTATTTAGTTAATTTTGCGATAATCCTCGATTCGTCAGGCCAAAAACAGAGTAGACAATAAGGAAGCGTGGATCAACTTTCATATCAGTTGAGTATTTCGTGTAGTAAAAATGGAATTCGCTAAAATAGAGGGAATAGATGTTGAAATCCAGATAGCTTTTAAAGCTTCTTACTTACCCATTTTGATGCCTTATTTTACAAAAGCTGGGATTCATCAATCAAAAATTGATTCGATCATCGATGAATATATTCTTACCGGGGAAAATGTAGTTTTTGAACGATGGTTTCTGGACTATTGCCAGAAAAGGTTAAATTCAGAAATGAACAAATACCTGAACCGTGATATAAATTATCCAACATTTAATCGCTTACTAAAAGTAGCGCTAAGTGAAATAATAGAGCAGGACTCCACAGTTCTACATCTTCGAAAAAGCAAAGTTGGAATCCGATGAGACAAAAACATATAATCCTGAGAATATGAATGTCGCTCGGGTTTCGAAGCTATTCCGTTTACACTATGGCTATTGAATTACAATATTGCTCTGATCTCCACCTAGAATTTGAAGAAAATCAAGCATGGTTGCAAAACAACATGCTCCATCCAATTGCTAATATATTGATCATGGCCGGTGATATTGTTTGCTTTTCGGAATTAGATAAAGCAAACTGGTTCTTTGATTGGGTATCTGATAATTTCAAAGAAACGTATTGGATACCCGGGAACCACGAATACTATAATTCGTCAATAGGTGAGGCTATCTCGTTCGAGCAAAAAATCAGACATAACGTAACTCTGATAAATAATGCTTCTGTTGAAATAGGAGATGTTGTAATACATTTTTCCACATTATGGACAGTAATCCCAGAGAAATACTCAAAGATAATTGGTTTGCAAATGTCAGACTACCACCTAATCAAAATCAATGGGGAAACTCTGACACCATCTGACACGAATATGATCCACTTGAATGCCAAGGGTTTCATTGAGAAATCTCTAAAGTTAAACTCTTCTAAAAAACAGGTAGTGGTAACTCATCATGTCCCCACTTTTGCTAACTACCCCATTGAATTTTTGGGGTCTCCATTAAACAGTGCCTTTGCCGTGGAGTTAGGTCAATTGATTAGCGAATTACAGCCATATGCTTGGATCTTTGGCCACAGTCACAGAAACGTCTCCAATTTCTATATTGGTCAAACACAGATGCTCACAAACCAACTTGGCTATGTTTTTCATAATGAACAGAAAAGTTTTAACCTAGAAGCATCGGTGAAAGTGTAAGGTTAAATCAATGACACAAAATTGCAAGTTCCAAAATCTTAAGGTTCCAATTTCTATGCACGCCATAATATGCAATCAATGGGACAAATTAGGAAGGTCGAGATGGCCATTAATTGAACCTTGTCATCTAAATTTGGCTTAAAGAATTACATAATAAAGTCATCAAATGAAAAGCTGAATAGTCATGCTATTCCTTTCAAGAAAATGAAAACGCTCTATATCCGTCATGCCCAGAGTGAAGCCAATGCTGGTGGTCGGACAATCGATCCAGCTTCTATCCCTATTACTGAAACCGGATACGCACAATCAGTGTCGCTTGCACAAGAAATATCACAGCAGCCAGATTTGATTATTGTGAGCCCATACATTAGGACGCAACAAACTGCCTTACCGCTCACCCAAAGATATCCAAACTGCCCAATAGAGGTTTGGCCTTTGCACGAATTTACGTTCCTGTCACCTGTTATTTGTAGGAATACAACACCTAAAGATCGAAGGCCATTAGTGGAAAAATATTGGAAATCTTGCGACCCCGATTTTATTCACGGTGAAGGAGCCGAATCATTCAACCAATTTAGAAAAAGGATCTGCGAAGCAATCACTGATATTAATGCACTAAAGTTGAATAATGTGATAGTCTTCACACATGAACAAGTGATATTGCTAATAAAGTTAATAGTGCAAGGTAAGCTATTTTCAATGGCTGATTACAGGGAAAAAGTAATGAACGAATCAATTAAAAATACTGAAATCTATAAAGTAGAATCTAATTGAGCCTATTCACACTATTATTTAAAATCCATGCGGTTCTTGTAATAAGAGAATCTTGATAATCCGGAGGTAACCACACCTGTTTATACAAAAATTCTGGGACATCAACGGGTTTAGCCTATTGGATTTATAGATCAGAATTCTAATACATTATGACGAAGAAGGTATTATAAAATAACACAATTTAATACAACAAATGTTGTATCGGTATTAAAGTTCACTCTGCTATAAATTCCTTTTATGCGTATAGTATCACCAATTATTACTCTAGGTCCATTGTGACTAGAAGCCAAATGACATACTGCCTTTATATTAGAATCCACGTCAGTTATTGATAAACTATTTCCGGTAGCCTCATTGACTATTCCATAAAATGTTATATTTCTTGGTAAAACCCTTTTCTCGCTTGGGTCGTATCTTTCAATAAGATCTTTGAGAGAAAACTCTCTGCCTGAGGCTTTTATCCAATCCTCAATTGATTCCTTACTAACTAATATATCTTTTTTGCCAAAATACAAATCAAAATAATCGAAGTACACTGAGTCATACAGCTTTAGTTGGCTATCGTAATGACTATTATTTATCTTAGAATCAATGCCCGCACTTAACAAAAAATATCCTTCAGCTTTCTGAGTTTTTGAATTCATTAAAGGTATGTAGTAATATGATTTGCGTGTAAAAGGATCAACAAAAAAACGATATGGCGAGTCTCTATAATCGTCTAGACTATTCCAATGGCGTTGAAAATTGAACATTGTATCAGCTTGCGTTAAACTATCAGGATACCAACCATACTTAAAAAAATAATTATCAATTTGAACTTTCGGTTGCTCAAAACTTGAAGAAAGTTCAAATTCTTTTTTAAGTGCTTCAAATTCGGTTCGCTTATGCGAATAATCCAAATAAACGATTACAACTATAAACAAAAATGAAATTATAGTCGCTAAGAGTGATCTAGTTATTTTCCCCATATAAAATTTGTAAATCTTAACAAGATTGAAGTATTTGCTTGCGCGTAGCTGCGGGCTTTCCGCTACCATCCTTGCCGCTAAAGTTCACCTTACGCATACATTAAACTTAAACCTTTTCTCTCTTCACTCCAAAAATAAATCTTTAAACAAGCTTCTAGAAGTTCTTTACTCTTTGAAAAACAGATCGTCTTACGAGAAAGTCTTTTCAAATGAGTACGAAGGTTTAAATTGAACCGCTCAATGTGCCGAGTGTTCGGCAAACCAACTTTGTGTAAATTCTCCGGAACAAGTGTTTTGTAAATATTTAACCCATCGGTGCAGATTTTCTTGGGATTCCTACAAAGTATCTGATCGGTGATTGCTTTTAAATTCTCTTTTGTTCGCGCACCCACTTTATAATCCACTACATGCTTACTTACCCGATCAATCATGTAGCTTATCCATGTCTCGTTCTTCTTACTGCCAACAAAAGTCCAAAGTTCATCCATCTCATAAATTCTGTTGGCCAGCATGATAAGAGGCTTAGTGACTAAACTCGCTTTTAGTTTGATTTTGTTAATTACGGTTGAAACCGAAACATTTGGAATACGGGTAATGCTATTAATACCAACCCCTTCAATAAGCAGCTTAGTAATTGAATCTATGATATGCTCTTGACAAGCAAGGTTTTTGTAAAATGCTTGCTGGTATTTTCTACAACCCTTGCAGCGATATTTTTGAGTGCCATCTTTTTGTCTGCCCGCTTTGATGCAGCAGGCTTTACATTTCTTGCATTCCATCCACCAGATATTTTGTAGCACGAAGGTGGAGAAAACCTCTTTAATTCAATTTTATGACACTATCTCTCTTTTGAATATGGAAAACTACCTATCTATCCATTTACTAACAGTATAAGAGACCTCTGAAAATCAATATGTTAGCAAGATAAAATTTAAAAACAGATATTTTGGAGCACTACATTTTGGAGCGATACATATTTTGGAGCACTACAAACATTACTGTATTCTAGCACCAGGAAATTTCTTATCAAACACCTCTCGCAAATGTTTGTTGAGCATATACCTATTATTGAAATAATTTTTTTGCTCAAACCATTCCTGAATCTGCAATAAATACGTCTCAATAAATCTATTTAATACTTCAATCTTGGTTCTATTATCATCTTCAAAAGCACTTTGCTGTAATTTATTTTTATAATAAATCACCCCATAAATAAGGTCTAAGTCATACCAATTATTTGGATCAATCTTACCTGAAATATCAATCCTTAATACCGAACGGTCATTCACGTAACGAAGCAAGAAATTAGAAAGAGATAAGGTTACATAAAAGTTACCAAAGTTAACCTCATCATTCTTTTCTTCGATCTTTTGCGCTCCATACTTTTCAATCAAATTGCTGTACAACTGATCTCTGTTTTCAAATTTTAGTATGTCATTCATAAATTTAAAAAATTATGGTGCTATAAGAGACATACCATCTTCCGATATCTTATACCCTTTCGACAGAAGATACTGAATCTCCTTATAGAAAAAAGTACCTTCTTTTGCACCGAATGCAGAATTTGAAAGAATAATTTGATCGCCTCTCATTATAGCTTGATCCAAAAAATTGACATTTGCTGCCCATTGTTCTGCCGCTGTCATACTATTCCAAGTCTTTGAAGGAATGCTAAACTTATTAGCTCCTAACTCTGCAGCTCGTTCAAGATATAAGGGATAACTTCCCAATACAGTTATTCTTGCAACTCTTGCTGTTGCGAACAACCGACCAAGACCCCATGCCAAAGCGCGACCCACAAAGATACCGCCAACTTCACTAGTAAGAACCATTAACCCGCCTTCACCTGCATTCTTCATTAACTCCAAGCCAGCTGCACCCGAAGGATCTTGATCACTACCATCCGATGGCCTTACTCGAGTAATATTACCTTTTATGTCATAATCACATTGCATACCAGGGGGACACCCTCCCATTTGATCTTCTTTAAGAGACTGCCACTCATTATTATTTGTACCTGTGTCACTTACTTCACTATTACTGCTATATCCTTCAAAGATAGTAGTTATTGAAGTTACTTGCCTTGTCTGCCTAAATGAGGTTCCATCCCCTTTAGGTATCCAAACAGTCTCCCAACTTGTGCTTTCGGTTGAGGTATAACTTCTCCCTCCAAATGTGCCTGAATCAATAATAGGAGTTCCTGATCCCCCAGCTGTTCTTCGCCCACCGCCTTTGTACTCTGAGGCTCTAAATTTACTCATAATGAATTGATATAATGCAAAGTCAATTCTTACTTGTACATCATCCCCCATCGGATCATTCAATACAACAGGTGAGTTCATCGAATAGTTATATGGTGTAATCGATGCATACTTACTCGCCATCGGATCTACCTGATTCATTCTTCCCAATGACGGATCGTAATTGCGGTAGAACAAATCCATCACTCCCGTAGTAGTATTTAACTCTGTGCCTCCGTTGAATAAATAATTGTTGCCCGTATTGTTCTCTCGTGTCCAACTATTGGCGGTCTGTAAACCAAACGGATAGTATTCGTTGTATTGAATAATATTGCCGGGGGTGTAGGTCATAGTCACATCATCGAAGTAAACATCTACTAAGGTGGGACTTTCATTACTCACATACACATACGCGTAGCCGTCTTCGGTCACAGTATACTCACTGATCAATTCCTCATGATTCGCCTTTGGGCTTATACCGTTTTGTAACGATGCAGCATTAATTTGTTTCCAAGCTGCATTGACCAACTTATAGTTCTTGTCAAACAACAAAATGGTAACACCCGCAATCGGATCACTCGGCTGATTACTATGTGCGGTACCTGCTGTCACCAAATCACCATATCCCGTTAAACCATTCAGCGCCTTGAGTGCATCGCCCGTTGTAGCACCGTTTACACCAAATGCAGTAGCCAATTGATTAGCAAATCCTGACAGGTTGCTGGCAGTACTACTTAACCCCTGATACTTCGCAAAAGCACTTATCTTCACTTTATCACCCGGATATACACGAAAGCTTTTGGCAATGCCTACTTGTGAATTGCTGGCTCCTGTCAACTTCTGCGAATAATCCGTGCCAGAGATGCCTACATCGGTGTGATCAAATAACTCAAAGTCAACCCGATTACTGGTATAATTCTGAAAAGAAGCGTTTGCAGCAGCCTCAAAGTCTGTTGTACTGGTTTGAACGGCTGCCGTAGCACTCGTAAATAACACTCTCGTATTCCCTTGATGATCGGCTATCGAATATTGATACTCATAATTACTTCCATTCTTCACCACGCGCCCTTCAGGCGAGCTAAAGAATGACAATGCATTGTTCGTGTATACAAAACCTCCTACATAGTCTGTAGTGGTAGTGACGCTATTTGCAACCGTTACCATTTTCAATTTATTGCCTGCGGCATCGTAGGTGTAAGTTACTGTTTTAGCCGGTGAACCGCTGTATGTAATCACATCCGGCTTACCTAGTATATTATAGGTAATAGTACTAATTCCTTTGTTGAGATCTTGCGTCAGACTGCCATCGCTATTGTAAGTGTATTCGGTTGCCGCAGTACTGCCATTTTTAAAATCTCCGCCTGCTCCAATGCCTACCGCAACTGCATCTTCTACTTTCGTTAGTCGGTTAGAATTAGTGGCATACGTATACGTTAAGTTATCTACTTGCTCAACAGCATTCGTGCCGATTACACTTCGTTGATTTTGATTGCGCACCAAGGTAAGGATGTTTCCGTTGTGATCGTAGGTCATGCTTTCATTCAGCGTATTAGCTTCTCTCGACCAATTATTACCCGCATTCACCTGAAAGGTAGCAGCTAGCAATTTATCACTCTTATCATACGAATACTTGTAATTGCGCTGGTATTTGTTGCCAGCTAAATGTCCAGGGCTTTTGATCGAAGCAGATGCTACATTGCCATTATAGTATTTATTCATTCCTACACCCATCGAACCCGTAGTGTCATTATAGAATAGCTCCATTCCAAAATAATCATTCGGATCATCGTTGGTATTCTTCACATTATCAATTGCCAACTGTGCATTATTAATCGTTTTTAGCCACCCACGGATGTTGTATCTTAAGTCAATACTTTGCAGAAAGTTACTACCATCTACATGCAGCTTCTTATCAATCAACTGCCCTAGATCATTGTAGGTGTAAGCTACTACTTGTTGTGGTGTAGCTCCGTTGATGCTGTGAAAGATGCCCTTAGTGCGCCAGGCATGATCGTAGGTATACGATTGTACCACTGTCAAAGCATTCGGGCCGCTATGCGTCAATACGGTTTTTTCTACATGCGTGGTCAGGTCGTTGTCAAAGTATTTCACCGTGCTTAAATCTACCCCTGTCAAATTCAAATGGTTATTGCTGCGCGTTTGAACCGGGCGATCTAACTCATCATAAAACACCACGCTGTACAACCAATTGGTCGTTCCCAAAACTACCTTCTTGCTTCCCGTTGGCAGGTTGCGCAAATTGGTTTGAAGCACAGGTGTGGTTACTTGTGCCACGGTGGTATAACTGTAGTCAGCCGTGCCATTACGGTCAAAATCATAGTCATCGTAATAGTTCACCGCCAACACCAAAGTGCCACTGGTGGGGAAAGCGGTATTGGTGTACCCTTGATAGGTGGCATTCACAGCCCGAGTTTCATAGGCTTGCGTTTGCGTGGTATAAGGAATTGCGTCCACCAAGCCTTGCACCGCAGCTAATGTTGTCTCGATTGTATTTGTATAAGTGCCGGAGTAAACCGGACGCTGGTACACATCGTATTTTACAAACGCCCATTGATTGGCAGCTCGTTGGTTGCCATCTTGTGTTAATACCACCCGATTCAGCTTATCATATACTATGTATTCCACGGCTGCCCCCGGCACTTTCTTTTGGGTTATACGTCCTCGGTTGTCGTAGGTATATTTATAAATCAATTCAGCCACGCTGCTGTTGTTTACATCGTAAGTGCCTGCAGCGGTCAATATGCTTATGGCTTTGGGGGGGATTTGGTACACAAGCCGGCCATAGCTGTCATAGATATAATAGGTATCCAGCCAGTTGACCATTGTGCCATTGATAGTTTCGTCCAACTGCACTTGCTTCAAAATGGTTTGTCCTTGCTTGTTGGTAAAGGTGCGCACCTTATTGCCATTTTCATCGGTAGTAATGGCCGCCAGCACCGTATTGGCCGGGTAGAGTTCGGTAGAGGTGCCATCGGCTTTCCAATAGCGAACGGGATAAGTAGCATTATTGAAAGCTAATAGGTTACGTACCGTGTGGCCCGAGCCGGGCTGCCAGTCGGTACCCGGTGCTCCTTGCTCGATTACGCGAGCATCGGGTGCAGCCCTACGAATAGTACGTGCATAGGGTTTACCATCGCTCGCTACGCCAAATGTATTTTGATAAAACAGGCGCTGCTCACTGTTGGTATAACTATTATTAATACGAATGGCATTCAGTCGGAAGTTGCCTTGCTTGCTGGCTGTAGCATAGGGAAGAAAGGTAGTGTCCACCAAGCCTTGTTTTCCATACCCTATCGGACTAATCAAATCCGTTTGATTGCCACTCAAACCCACTGCCACGGTTTGAAACGTATGACCAAGACCATCCTGATAGCTGACTACCTGTGCAAGATCTGTCGGTGTAAGGGAATACAGCGAAGTGGATGTAGTAACCCCCTTTTTATAGATTCGTGTTGTGCTTACAAAATTGACTGGTGATGGCTGGCCTGTCAGAATATTGGTTACAGGGGTAGTAACACTTGTGCATTCTAAAGCACTCGCACTCACTTTAGTGGCTACCTTGTAAGAAGCAACGTTAGAAGTATTGTAGGAGTTGGTAGTCGCACCTGAAATATCCACTCCGTCTTTTATCCATCGGTAGGAAGTTAGACCAGAAGTTGTTGAAAGCGTAACATTGTTATTATTGCCATACAGAAATGCAGTAGGCCCAGAAGCGGAAATGACAGGAATCGGGTAAATGGTAATGGTCACTGCCGTGCGGGTAGCTGTTTCGCAACCTGTGGTGGTGTTTAAGCTGGTGATGTAGTAAGTGGTGGTGGACGTTGTGATCGGAGATGTAAGGCTGGTGGTGGGTGTTCCTCCAGTAGGTACGGTATACCAATTAATCGTACTTCCATTAACCCCGGATGTGCCTGTGATGGTAGCCGACCCGCAAGCTGAAACGGGCAAAGCGGAAGGTTCCATTGGGCTCGCGATAACGGTTAGAGTCACTTGCTTGCGGGGATACGGACTTTCGCATCCGGTAATTGTATTGTAGCTCGATAGGTAATAGGTAGTTGTCACTACGGTATATGGAGAAGTGGTGCCGGTGGTGAGCGGACTTCCACCAGATGCTACGCTATACCATCGCACAGAATTGGCATTATTTCCGGCTGTTACCATCATGGTGCCTTTGGCGCAAATAGCCGTATTCTGGGCTAACGGATCTTCTGGTAATGCACCTACGGTAACATTTAATGTTGAGATTACAGTAGTCCGATTCTTAAATGTTAAGGTCCCTGCCCCTGCTGCAGTCCACGTCACCGTTACGTTGTATTGCGTTCCTGAAGACGAAGTGTTGGTAATGGTACCATTCGTAATCACCCAATTGGGCGTTACGTATACAACCCCATTGTCAATGGAATAGCTAGCTACCTGACCCGCACAGGAAGCGTTATAACCAACTATCTGAGCACTGGTATGCCATGTAAAAAAGAAGAACACAGCAACCCCTAGCCACTTGATGTTCATTGAAAATATTGGTATCGAAAATCGCATCGTTGCTGTATTTCTAAAGTGGATTAATTTGAGTTACGGTAAATCGATAGGTAATGGTACTGCCATCTGTTTGTGATAGATTCATGAAGACAAACGTGCCACTGGCATCTTTTTCAAAAACAAGGGTACCGGTTTGTCCATCCATACGGACTTGCAGGGTTATTTTACCGGGTACAGAAACATTTTCCCAGGTTCCCACCAAATCATCTACCACTATTTTGGTTGAAAAGGCACCATTCTTTTGCCGCCAATACCCATTGCTGGCTCCGTCCGTTTCAAACACGCAGGTGTAGGAGGCAATATGAGTAGTATCGCCACCTGATAGATCCGTCAACCCTTGTACGCTCCAGACCAATTCGGTATTTGCTGCATTCTGGGTCCAGCCAGCAATAGATACGGAAAGAAAGAAAAGGATGATATATAATTTTTTCATTGGCAATTAGCATTAACTATATAGGTAACACCGATGGATGCACTGCCAATAGATAAGGCAGCATTGCAATCGCTATACGGATAATTGGATGGCTTTGAAGCTTTGATTGTGCAACGTACCTGAAAACTAAATTCAGGTCTAAATAACGAAAACTGATTACCGGTGGCAGTGGCCACTGTCCATTGACCCATACTATTGGTTACTTCCCATAAGTAATTCAAGTTCCAACCTATTAGCGAGCCACCGGTTATAGTAGCGGTAAAGGTGCGAATGTTGTCATCATTCGGATTGAGATTATTGCAATTGTAGGTGTTTGCCCAAGGGCTAACGGACAGACTTACCCCATACACGGTTGTTATAGGCGACACACAAATTTTCTGGGTGTTGACAGCATCTTGGTATCCGGGGCTCGATACAACCAATTTGACCGTCACTTCACCAAAAGTTGTAAATGTTTTAGAAACGTCTTTTCCGGTCATGGTTGATAAAACACCATTCTCCACAAATGTCCAAGTATAGCTCACTTGCGACAAGCAATTATCGGATGCAGAAAAGAGTACTTGTTGAGACTGTACGTATTTTGTTACATTAGATTGAACTCCTGCTTGCAGATAATACCCAATATTAGCCAATAATGTACCGGGTGTCTGTGGTTGTCGCTGCAGAGAGTAATCGTTTACTTCAATCAGATTTCTTTGCCGATCGAGAGTGGCTGACTTGCGGCCAATAATATCGTAATCAATTCGTACACTATTGCCTCGATCATCGGTTTGGGCAGTAACCCCCACCATTGGGCGAACGGTACTAAAGCTCACTCGGGCATCAACAGGAAGTGCCACAAAATCATCTAACCAAATGGCAGTAGTACTTAGCGTGGTAATGGTCAGATAAAACGGACTTGCAACATTGGTGACATCTAGGTTCTTCTCTAAATAAACCCATTGATTGGTGGTGGTGAAGGAGAGGTCGGTATAGGTCGTAGTGCCTCCTATCGTTACGCGCACCGTTCCCGGTTGAGATGAATTAACCCACATGCTTACACGGTAGCTGTTGCCCGATTTAACGATGAGGTCAGATGAACTCGTGCGATACCAACTGGTGTTGGTGAGTTGCCCACTGCGCTTTCCGGTCCATCCGGCTTGCCATACCCAATTCACACTACCAGCATATTCGAGGCCTCGCTCTTTACCTATTTCAAATCCTTCGTAAACTGCATTGGCCGCTTTGCAATTGACAAAATTGGCTACCGGAATGGAACCTGTTGCATAATGTACGCTTCGGGTAACCAAGTCAATTCCGGTCGTATTGATCGGAAGGCTGTTCTTATACTCGATAGTCTGCTCCAGTAAATAGTTAGGATCACTCCATACACTCTGCGTGGCACCAGCTTGCACATAAGACGGAACAACAATTGGGCCTTGAGGATAGCTTTTCGTTTGGTAAAGCTGTGGAATATTGTCAAATAGTTTGTACACGCTCAAACGAGCGGCTGCGGTAACTGCAGTACCACCTCTTGGTGTAAATGTTTGTATCGATTCAATCACTTCCGAATACCGGTTATCGGATTTTAATTTGAAGATTGCGTTAGCCTGATCATCGCCAGACGCTGGTGCTGTGATGGCATAATCGAGCGCATATTTTATGTCTTGTACTAAAATCGAATTATCATCATTTGTTTTCGTTGTTTTTACCAACATGTTTTTGGCGTTGTACTGATAAACGGTGGTGGTGGTGCTTTTAGCACTAGGCGTTTCTTCACTGGCTGCGCGAACAACCTCCTGGGTAAGGATCTGAGATTGAGCAATGGGTATTTGATAGATGGAATAATTAAAAACCTCCGCTCCATTTGCAGCAGTAACCGATTCATATTTCATGGCCTGAATGGTGGTATTAGATTGAGGTAAGCTGTAAGTCATTTCACGCTCCATGGAAGGTATGGTACTTCCTTCCGGAAATTCAGACACTTTCAATAGTGCACCACGTTTAAAATCGAGATCTTGCAGGGGCGCATGCGGAAATGCATAGATATCATCTGCAAAATCTCCGGTGGGCGTAGCTGAAGAGCTGCTTTTACGCAAAGGTGTAACTGGATTAGAATCTGGATACATATTTGGCACATCGTATTCATAAACACGGTTACCATACCCGCTTGTAGATTCCTTGACGCGTCCATAATATACCTGAGGGAATGTTCCCATACTGCTCAATGACCGGTAGAAATTAGTGCCATCTGAGAAAACAAAAGAAGGTGGATATAGAATTCTTCCGCTCGTTTGCGTTCCTGCTATATTTTTGTATTCATAGGTAGTGCGAGTGCCGTGGTACTGGTTTGTATTGCCTTTCCAGTTACCTCCAAAACCGCTTTCGCCTCCGCTAGTGCTAATGGCAGATACGCGTACTCCAGGGCCAAACAATTCCTCATTGGTAGATGGATCAAAATATTTATTCGGTTCGTAACTGATCGTTGTTACACCTCCCGTTGGATAATAAATACCCCATAGTGCTCCGAACGCGTTCCAATTAGGATCGACACTCATCATTTGTTGGGTCGTGTTTACCCCATGAAAAACTTGTGTGGCCGTGAGCCCAGGTATGGGTGTAACACGAAACTTTCTGGCCCCCGATTCGGTGGCGTAATAATAAATAGTTGGAATATTTTTATTGGTAAATTTTCCGTTGTTATATCCGAAGTAATCTTGGCCCCAGTTGTTTTTCCAGTCCGCTAAAGCCATACCCGAAATAACGCTATTCTTCAGTGGGTAACTCACCGAAGTTGTATCTACTCCGGAATAACTAAAGATGTAAGCGGGTAATGAAGTACAAATGGATGTTTTATCCTCCGTTACTTTTATTAAAAACCGCTTGGAAGGAAAAGCGTATTGGTCGTTGGCACCAAAGCTGAATATGTCTTTATAATGGAAACTATAACTCTTTCCTTCGCCTGAATTTTCGATAACTGATACGTTGTAGATCAATGAACCTTCCCAGTCAATGGCAATGGAGTAATTGTCAGCCCCAATCAAGTTAAGTTTTTGAGGTAAGACAGTATCCTTAATGTAATAAAGAGTATCTATTTGAGTGGTTGGGTTTGCGCCATTGGAGGCTATACGTGCCACAAATTCTGCCCCTCCTGTTTCTTCACCTGATTCATAACTGAAAGTAATGATAGCCCCTGTTGCCGCACTGGTCATACTGGTGAGATGCCATGTAGAATTATAGGATACGGGGTCTTTGTAGTAATTGTAGTTTGTTTTAAAGAAATCAATGACACTCGTTTCTTTAAACTTAAATGCTTGACGAGTGGTTGTTTCAACGGCTGAAAACGTATAAGTAATACCCGTGTTGGTAGTAATTAAAAAACTACTGTTATACATTGAGGTAACTGTGATGTCCTGATAAGGGATCAGCTTAATTTGGCCGTCCGCTCCAAAAAGGAATTTACCTGATATACCGGGGGCAGAAAAATAATAAATATCAGGCTCTGTATCTTTGATATATCCGAGTCCGGAAATAAAACTATAAGATGCGGAGGTTCCCAGCCCTTGTATGGCTGTAGCGTTATTATTAAAAAGCCAACCCGTCTTATTACTGACTACTCCACTTAATTCGTCAGGTAATCCACGCACCTCACGCGAAATCTGTCCCCCATAAGTAACATTCCAGCCCATACCCGCATTGCCCTGCCCTTGATTAACCTGCAATGCACCGCCCTGATGTGTTAAATTTACGGACGCATTTAAATCTTTGTTGTTGATCGATCCAAGCGGTAAATTAATAATAGCCCGCCCAGTCAATGGATCGACACTTTGAGCCTTCAGCCGATCACACGTGGTGACCGAGGCCATAACTATGAAAGCTACTAGCTTGAAGGAACGAGTTAATAAAAAAATTCTTTGTTGATTCATTTTACCTTTGTCTTCGAGATTGAACTCACTAAAATATTTACTCACCTCCCAAGAAAAGAAGAATAAATTTGAGTTACACTTCTTCATTTAAACTAAACACAAATGCGTATGTACCTTAATTTGTATAATTTCATTCTTCCTATGGGTACTATACCCCATTTTTAGGGTATTGACTTTTTCACTATAATTACACGTATATGATTTTATGAAAAAGATTAGCCTACTTATCACAGATGACCATCCGATTTTTAGAAAATCACTTGTAAGATTAATTTCACTTTTCAACAGAAACTTTACATTCTTTGAAGCTGGAAATGGGCTAGAAGCACTTGAAATAATTGAAAAAGAAAAAATAGACCTAATTCTTTTGGATATCCAAATGCCAAAAATGAACGGGATTGAATGCCTTAGAGAAGCAAAGCAACTGTCGCCCCAAACTAAAGTCATCGTACTCACCCAATTTGATGAACCTTCGCTAATTGTATTGCTAGCTCAAATTGGGGCAGAAGGATTTTTACTGAAAGAATGTGATCCACAGGAACTAGAAACCGCTATTGACGCAGTGCTCAATATCGGTCATTATTACAACAGTGTTGCTGAGGAAGCCATAAAAAACTACAATAAGAAAAAAGGCTCTCCCATAGCAGATTTAGACTTAACCTCCCGCGAAATGGATATAGCCAAATTAGTAGTGAAAGGGCTCAGCTCTGAAGAAATTGGAGACCAATTAAGTTTGTCAGCATTGACAGTGAATAGCTACAGAAAATCGATTCTTAAAAAAACAGGCTGTAGCAACACAGCAGCATTAACTAGATTACTACTACTTTCAGGTATCTTTTATAGGATTTAAATTTGGTACAGTCGAAGTAGCCTTATTTCTGATGATAAGCTGAACGGTTACGACAATTCTAATTCTCAGAGCATTCTTACTACAAAGGTAAAGGTTAATGTTTTGACTCCTCGACTGGCAAAACATTTCTTAAAACAAACAGAGTAGGCAAGAAAATATAAAGGGCAGATTAAGCCGGCAAGTCTATGTTTTTAAGGCGTTCAAATGATTTTGATATCGTCAGGGAAATAGCATTGCTTTAAACTCAAGATAAGTTTATTTTCGGGCTATAGAAAAGCCATTATTGACGATTTAACCTGGATTCAATTACCTCTTTGGACATTGTTGCAAGGCAATCAATAATTCTAGGATCGGTACTCCTTCTGGGTTGACCAGAAAACGACTTCATACTGATTTGCATATGTAAATCATAAAGTGAATCCAAAACCAGATTGGATTTAGAATCAAGTTCTTTGCACCCTAAGAATTCGACTTCTTCCAACATTCTCCGAAAACGATTAAAACAGGCGATAGTCCCTTTGGTTGCTGACAAACAACCACTCGCTTCCATTTGACTATAATTTTTTGACACTTCCTTCGCACCGAGAGTTATAATATAAGTCGTAACTGTAAGATCTTCGATTCGCTTTACATGAAGGTTCCTTAGTTGTTTGGAAAATCTACCAAAAGCTGTTAAGGCTGAAAATAAAGCCACCTCTTGTTGGACAAGTCTTTTTTGTTCATAAAAGGTGGAAGCAATCGAAATCATATTCCTTGACGTCAAATTAGAACCTATCCGTACAACTAACAACAATTATAAAAGATCGAAAATAAATACTTCCATTCCTTCATCATTATTACTGATTACTTCTGATATATCTTAAAAATTAAGCTTGATGAAAGATTAAATGAGAGCTAAAAAAAATAGTGGAGTTCATAATTAGCTATGAAGCTAAATTTAGGTTATCAATTATTTTTGAGATTGACAATTCAAAACTTGAGACAAGTACCCGAGTTGTATTTTCCTCGCTTGGAGATTTAATAACTTCTGATTTTATTTTTTGTAATAATTCATTGATTGCTGCATCATCAACTAAATTAAGGGTGGTTCTACTTTTGTGTAAAATTGAATCTAAATCCTCTGGTATAGATTTGCCAGTTAAAACTGATGTGACTACGCCTGAAAGTTCCCTTAGGCTATTGATGAGCAAAACCTTCAATTCAGATTCAAATTTAAGATCACCACCAGAAAATAGCCTGAGCTTAGGAAAAGCAAGGCTTATACTTGAAGTATTAGGGGGGGCATTTGAAACCTCGAAAGCATACTTTTGAATTATGTCTCTTAAATCTGAGGGTATAAATGGCTTTCCGATGACATCATCCATTCCGAAAGCCATCGCCTTTTGCTTTATCTCCTGCGAAACATCCGCGGTAAGAGCTACAATCCTAAGGCTCTTGTAATAATCGCCTACCTTCGAACGAATAATTTTTGTTGCATCGTAGCCAGTCATACCTGGCATATGGATGTCCATTAAAACCAAATGAAATTTGTTTAGTTCTATTTTCTCAATGGCTTCAAATCCATTTTCGGCAATCGTGACTAATACTCCCCAATTTTCCAGAGTCCTTTTAGCTACTAGTTGATTAACTCGATTATCTTCAACAAGAAGAACCTCAATAGCTTGATCCGACAACGGCGCACTATTTTCTGAAACAGTCGATAGCATTTCTCTTCCTTCCGGCAAATTCAAGGTAAAGGAAAATTCTGATCCTTTATTCAAAACGCTTCTAACATAAATGTGGCTGTTCATTAACTCCAAGAAACGTTTCGATATAGCTAGCCCTAGGCCAGTTCCACCAAACTTTCTAGTAATGTCGCTAGAAGCCTGGTTAAAGCCTTCAAAAACTGATTCAATTTTATCCTCGGCAATACCAATACCAGTATCTTCGATTGAAAAAGTAATGCGGTGAAGATCACTATGCTTACCTTCATAAATGGCTTTCATCTTAACAGAACCACTATCAGTAAACTTTATCGCGTTGCTTAATAAGTTGTTCAAAACCTGACTAATTCTAACTGGATCTCCTAATAAAAAATTAGGTATTCTTTCATCAGCCTGTAAACTCAATGCTACTCCTTTTTCTCTCGCCGAGTATTCATGAAGATTATTACAACGCTGAATAGTATCAGCCAAATTAAATGATATCTTTTCAAGCTCTATCTTACCGGCTTCAACTTTACTATAATCAAGAATATCATTTATGATGGAAAGTAAATTATTACATGAAAACTTAAGTAGCCCTAAATTCTCTGATTGGTCCGGTCGAGGGTTCTCTGACAACAATAAGTTTGTTATACCTACTATACCATTCATGGGAGTTCTAATTTCATGGCTCATCATACTCAAAAATTGACTTTTTGCTAAGGTCGCCTGTTCTGCAGCCTGCTTTGCCTTTTCCAGAGCAATCTCATACGCTTTTCGAGCTGAAATATCCCTTACTGTTGACTGAAACCCTGACAGCTCACCGTTTTCAAACAATGGTTTTATTAGGTTCTCTACCCACACAATACCTCGATTTTTAGTGACAATCCGGAATTGACTAGGCTCCAATACCTGATTGTTCTTCATTCGTTCTAACTGTGATGGTGCCTCTGAAAGAATTTTTTGTACATCATCTACCAAGATAAATTCAATACCATTCCTACCTACAAGTTCATGCGGATAATATCCATGAAGATTTATACTCGATGGGGAGACATATTCGAATGTACCGTCTAATTGATGCAGGCTAATAACGTCCTGGGAATTATCAGCCAGTAGTCGATACAACTTCTCACTTGTTTCCAGCTCTTCCTTTGCCTTTTTCTGTGAAGTGACATCAATGCTAATACCAACCAAACCAATTATCTGCTGACGATCGTTGTGAAGCGGAAGTTTGGAACTTAAAAACCAAGTTTCAGAACCATCTTTCCTTCGGCTTAACGTTTCTTGATTCAATATAACTTCACCCTTAAATATTTGACTATCTTCTTCTATGGAGATTTCTGCTATTTCACTTGGGTACAAATCATGATCACTTTTTCCAAGGACATCAATTTCATTTTTCCCACCTAGATATTCATATTCAGTTCTGTTTGCCAAAATCTTTTCCGATTTCAAGTTCTTAGCATAAATATGAACCGGGATGTTATCGATAATAGTTCTCATCAATATTCGCTCCATCGATAAAGCGAATTGTGATTCTTTGATTTTATTGATATCTCTGGCAACAACACTCACCTTGTACACCTTTTCTTGATCAAAAAATAGGCGTACATTCTGTCCAACCCAAGTAATGAGGCCACCTTTGGTTTGTATTCGAAATTCTAAATAGGAAACCTCTTGTTTATCCTTCACCTGATCTTCATAGAAGGTGGTAACCAGATTGGCATCTTCCGGGTATAGTAATTCAGAATAGTTCTTACCAATTAGCTCCTGCTTTGAAAAACCAGTCATTTTCTCCATCAAGGGATTGACAAAAGACAAGTTTCCTCGCTGATCTAATTCATAAATTGAATCCAATGCGCCATCAATTAATCCTTCATATTGAGTTTGTTTTACTTCCAGATCAATCTGTAAAGCCCTAATTTGTTCAAGGCTACTTCGAATCTCTTCTTCTGAGGCAACCAATTCGCTATTTCGTTGACTGAGCTCTTCATTAATGCTTTTTAATTGATTTGAACCTGGTATGACTATAAAAATAAACTCTGAGACAAGTATTACGACTGCTAATGCAGACAGAACGAGTTCTAGTTGTTTGAGAAACTTTAATTTTTGTTCAGCTTCTTTTTGATAAGTCTGAACAGTTCTTTCCATTCTTAGCAGAAAGGGCAATTCATGTTTTGCGATATTATCAATTGCTCGCTTCACAGTTACGGAATCTGGACTTTGTACTATTTTTCGACACTCGTTAGCTACCTGTTGAAGATGCTGGACATTATTATTTAGTAATGAATCAATCTCAACGCTTTTAGAACTAATCTCATTTTGCCTTATCAGCTGAAAGTGGACAGCTTCCCAATCATTTACTAATTTTCTCAGTGTGTCAAGTCTATA
>DGYK01000026.1:60845-60993 GCA_002398365.1 Flammeovirgaceae bacterium UBA5008 | reverse complement strand
AGAAATAGTGTGAGTTTTGAAATTCGCTGACTTAGCATTCGCTGTCTACCCGCCAGATTGATCAGCTTCGCATCTGAATTTTGTTGATTTAGGTCATATTGAATGACAATCTGCGAAGCAACAATAGTTAAGATAACAGAACTTATGA
>DGYK01000026.1:55013-60682 GCA_002398365.1 Flammeovirgaceae bacterium UBA5008 | reverse complement strand
TTATGAAAACAAAATACCTTAGTTTCAACGACCTCATTTCATATAGCTTTAACTATAAATATAATTTTTTTCAGACAATTAATTGATAGATTTATTCGGTGATCTATGAAGCCAATTAAAGCAATGGCGGATGATAGAGGTAGTTAATTTACCATTTAGCATTTGTAATAATCAACTGTAATTTCAGATTTTACCAATCTTATCACTTTGTGAGGTTGGGTTAATATCTATTTAAAGTTCTTAACTAAAATACATTATTCTCAATATATGAATCATACTCAGGCTTATCAAAAATTACCCAGTCGCAAAACCTAAAGAGCATATTGGATTCATCGGCATCTATTTATTGAAATCGTTGACGATGCTCATTGTCTATCTCTGAAAGAACTTTTGAAAACTGCTTTTGAAAACCGCTTCCACAGTCAACCATTGCGAACGTTGCATTTCTCTAGCATAGGCAGAACAAACAAAAATCGGCTCTTGTGAATTACCATGTTCGGCTGTATTCTTAAATAACTCTTTGAAAAAATCCTTTGCTTCCAATTTATGTTACGGTTAAATAAGTTTTGGGGTTGGGTCTTGGAAATGGCCTACCTTCTACCATCCTCAAGTCTGTAGAGCTATTAGCTCTTTGTCGGTTGTTTGTCGCAATCAAGACACTCATTGGGTGATTCTTTGTTCCAAAAAACGTACTTTTAGGCTCATCATTTCCCTGATTCACTATTTCACGCGCTACTGCCCTATTTCTGTTTACCAATTCTGCCTCGGAAGAAGCAGCGTTAAAAGCATTTTCTCCCGTCAGAGAAAAGGGTGCTCGTATTGCGCAGTCGCTGGTAGATCACGCCATTGCCACGTGCCAACAAACCGGTATTGATTTTTATATTGTAGGGTCCAATCGGCAAGTGGGTGCTGACTTTGCCGAGCGCCTGACCAATGCGTTTCAATGTATTTTTGACAAAGGCTACGAGCATGTAATTGCTATTGGCAGCGATTGCCCCGCGCTACATGCATCACTGATACAAAAAGCATTTCAAGCAGTATCTTTGCATGGTGCAGTATTGGGTCCATCAAAGGATGGAGGCGTTTACCTGCTGGGCTTATCTAAACATCATTTTGAAAACATCGATTTTAAATCGATCGATTGGAAAACCGGTCACGTATATCATCAGTTAGAAAGTGTGCTTCCCCTGGCCGGCGGTCAGTTTCTACTTCCTGTTTTATCTGATATTGACAATGCAAAAGATCTGGCCGAGGCCATCCACCACTTTGTCAATCACTCTTTATTTAATTTCATACGCGGCACTTTAGCCGCTGTCACCGCAGCTTTCTTTCGAAGCAAGCAAGTGCCCATTACGGTTCCTTTATTTTCTTTTGGCCTCAAAGCGCCTCCAGTTACTATTTAATTTTTCTTGCCACGCCTGCGGGCATCTACGGATGTAATTTCAACGTGCAGATGATTCTTTTAGAAAGGATTCGTCCGGCATTGCTTTTAAAATTCATTGATCTGTTTTACTTATTGCTACTAATTACATGAAACTATTTTATACCCTTATTCTATTTTTCTCCATTCACTTCCTTTACGCACAGGTTGATTTAGAGGTCACAATTTTAAGTCCTGCCGATGGCCAACCCCTGCCCGGCATCGAAGTGCAAATTGAAAACCCTGCCATTGGTTATAACCAGGTTGCCACTACGAATTCATTTGGTACGGCTTTGTTTAAAGGATTGCCGCTGAGCGGTGTGTATCGTGTCTTTACCACCGAGAGCAGCGAGTATCTGGAGGCCGAAGCCAAAGACATTGAGTTGCGCTCTAACTTTAAACGATCTATCACGTTGGTGCTTCCCAAAAAAGTAGAAAAAACATTGGAGGAAGTGACCATCACATCATCACGCGCCACCGCTATTAATACGGTGAATGCCGAAGTGGCTTCGGACATGAGCATTCAAAAAATTCAAGAGCTGCCCGTAGAAGGCCGAGACATTACGCGGATGTTGTTTCGGTTGCCAAACGTGAGTCAGGCAACCGGTTTTTTTCCGGAAGCTCCCAATGTAAGCATCAATGGTGCGAACGGGCTTTATAACAACTACCTGATCGATGGCATGGATAACAATGAACGCTTTTTGGGCGGGCAGAAATTTGCTATTCCGGTCGGCTTTGTGCAAAATGTAAATGTGCTCACCAATAACTACTCCGTAGAGTTTGGCAACACGGGCAACGGAATCATCAACGTAACTTCGAAGGGGGGCAGTAATCAATTGAGTGGGGAAGCTTTTTTTATCACTCGCCCCGGCCCTTCTATTGACGGACAATCTGATTTTGTGCAACGCGATTTATCAGGCAACCAAGTAAAGAATGGTTTTCAGCGGTACCAGGCGGGCTTTGGCTTAGGTGGCGCCATCGTTAAAGAAAAAACATTTTACTATGTGAATTTTGAACATACCACCGACTTGAAAGACAACCTGCTTACCTCGCCTGTACTGGGCATCAACCAAACTGCGCGTGGCGAAAATAGCTTCAACTATTTCTCTGCCAAGATCGACCAAAAGTGGTCAGCCAAATTTAGCTCTTCACTTCGCACTAATATTGGTTTTGTTAATATCGGCCGGCAAGCGGGAGGATTGAACGGAGGCAACGGTTTTCCGTCTGCGGCCAACAGTCAGGACCGAAACTCGGTATTGATTGTCAACAAGAATACTTTTGTTGGAAGTAATTTTAAATTTGAAAGCAACGTGCAGTATTCCAGCTTCCGGTGGAATTACGGAAAGCCGGAAAATCCGGATAGCCCGAACGTGACGGTATTAGATCCTACCGGTCAGTCGATCGCGTACCTGGGCCATCCGGGTTATGTATTTGATTCGCGCGAGAGCACGGTGCAGTTGCAAGAAAAGTTGACCGTATACAAAGGTAATCACACGTTGAAATTCGGAGCTGAGCTGATCAGCGCAAAGCATGAATTATTTGGCGGGGGAAATCCCAACGGTAGTTATACGGTGCAACTGACGCAACCTGAGTTGGATGCGGTGAAGGCCAAGAACCTGGGAGCTAATTTAGGTGTTACCGACATTCCTGCTACTGCCAAGGTGTTGAGCTACGGCATTGAATTGCGTCCCAACGGTTTTGGCAAGACTCAAAACATCTTCAGCTTTTATGCCGAAGATCAATGGGCGGCCACGTCCAGGCTAAACATCACAGTCGGCCTCCGTTATGATTATGACAATCTATCGGAAGGCGGCAGCAGCCATGGTGACTACAATAACATCGCACCACGGGCCAGCTTCAACTACAAATTGACCGACCGCAGCAGCTTGCGCGGTGGCTACGGTATCTTCTATGACAAAATCTTATACTCAATCTATAGCGATGCTTTACAGCAGAACAGCACGAACAGCGATTTTAAAAAACAGCTTCAATACTTTGTTGACCAGGGTGTATTGCCGAGCAACACGAACATCGATGCGATTACTTTTGATGGAAACCTGGGTGTTGGCACCAGTAACAATGCAGGCTTGCCCTTTGGCTATCTCAACGGGCCTCCGGCATCCACGTATGCAGGTCAGCGAAATTCTTTTAGCAGCGAACGAAGAATCTTAAACCCCAATGGTTATCAGAATCCGTATACCCAACAGATTTCGCTTGGCTACCAATATCAGATAGCCAATGATAAATTGTTTTATGTGGATTTGGTTTATAATAAATCGAATAACCTTTTTCGCACCCGTAACCTGAATGCGCCAACTGCCTGGAATGCCGTAGCGGCCGGTAATACGGCCCGAGCCACCGCAACAGCGGATAGCACGCGCCTGCTTCCCATCTATGGGAGCACTGCCGTGATCAATGGGCAACCTGTAACGGGTATTGCAAAGAGTGTGGTGTTGACGGAAACCGAAGGAGAATCGGAATACTACGCGGCTAGTTTTAACCTGCAAAAAGACAGAGGCAACGGAAAATTTTCGTATCGCCTCATTTATACCTTGTCGTATCTGCGCAACAATACCGAAGACATCAACTTTCGCGCCATGGATGCCAACAATTTTGCGAATGAATGGGGTCCATCCATCAACGACAGGCGCCATATCATCAATGGCATTTTGAATTACTATCCCACCAAAAATCTGACTGCCACCTTAGCGGCATTGGTGCAAAGTGGTCAGCCCATCAACCGCGTGCCCAACGGCTCCATCTATGCCATCGTCAACAGCACAGGCACTCCGCTGGGTGGCACCACGAATGACTTGAATGGTGATGGGGGCGCTTTCGGAGATGCCTATGTTGGTAACAGCGACCGCTATCCGGGAGCAAGCCGCAACAGCGACCGCCTGCCGTGGGCGTATACATTTGATTTGAGCGTTCAATATGTAATTCCGTTTTCTGCAAACAACCGATTGGAAATACGGGCCGATGTTTTTAATCTATTGAATACCGTTAACTTGAGCGGGTATAGTAACAATGCCACTCAAAGCAATCAGATACAACTGGGCCCCGTGGGTGCACCAATCGTTACTAAAAATGCGGCACCACCCAGACAATTTCAATTTGGTGTTCGGTTGGTGTTTTAGATTTGACGGTGAAAATACTTTTAGTCGAATGGAAAGATGAAAGACTACAATCATTGTGAAAGTTTGTATTGGGTTTTTACACAATTGTGTAACGACACCTGCGATCATTGCTATAATTTATCCGGCCCGAAAGGTGCGCGCATTTCGGAAGATGAATGTTTGGCCATTATTGACAATCTGCCCGAACGTATCGACCGGGTGATCTTATCGGGTGGCGAGCCCTTAGCCGACAAGAAAAAGCTGTATCTGATTTTAGATCAGCTGAAAGAAAAATATGGTAATGCCACACAAATCATGTTGCAAACTAATGGGGATTTGCTGACCGATGAGATTTTGGATACACTCATTCACAAAGGTGTGACACGCTTTGACATCGCCAGCATTGACCGGTATCATAAGCTGGCTGGTGCTAAGCTGATGGAGATTGCCAGTCTGTTTGAATCGCGTGGTGTGAATGGTGATGACAAAGACCCGCTGATTGAAAAAGAAACCTATCTCACACCGCATCGGTTGAGTTGGGGGTATTGGGGCGCTACCGAAGATATGTGGCTGGGGGGCAACTGGGCGCGTGGAAGGGCATTGCAAAAGGATGTGTGGAAGAAAGACCCTAACCATAACTTCTGTGCGATCCTTTCCGGTGCTAAGGGTTTTTTGGGTGGGACGGAATTGCCACAAGAAATCAGCATTCAACTTTGGCGCATTAATCCTTGCTGCCCCGGCACCAAATTTCCGATGGGCGATGCACGAAAAGAAAAAGTGGTGGATGTGATGAACCGTGTGGCGCAATCAAAAGTATTTCAAAAACTGAACGAGGGCGACCCATGGACGATGGGTGAATCGCTGGGCGTCACCGAGGCGCAGGCTAAATTCCGAACCCATGAATTGCAAAATATTTGTCTGTGGTGCGATGAGTTCTTCGATAAGTACTACGACATAGAGAAACTTCAACCTAAATAATTTACCAATGAATTGGACAGAAATAGTAGGACATGTGGGGGCAGCATTGAGCAGCATCACGTTTATACCGCAAGTGTATAAAGCCTGGAAGACCAAAAGCGTGGGCGATTTAAGTCTCGCCATGATGCTGATTGTTTTTACCAGTACGGTAATAT
>DGYK01000026.1:53102-54859 GCA_002398365.1 Flammeovirgaceae bacterium UBA5008 | reverse complement strand
CAGTACGGTAATATGGTTAGTGTATGGAATCTCACTCATGCTCTGGCCGGTTATTTTGGCCAATGGCTTCATTTGCTTTCTAAGCGGGCTGTTGATTTATTTTAAATATTCATTTACAAATAAGTAAGAATCAAGCATGACTAAATGATCTTTTTAGTCTTGTAATATTTACCTAGCTTAAGTGTTTCAAGTCTGGTCAGATACCTATTTAAGCATGATGAAATGCAATTAAATCTGAGATAGGTGCCACGAGAATGGTGCGTACAGTGTGATTTCAAAATTAATTGCTAGGTATGAAAAGGAAAATTATTACGGTAGTAAGCACATTGTTCGGATTGATGTTTGTTAACGAAGGACTTAGCAAATTTTTCAATTACACACCTGTACCTGAAGATATACCTTACCGCTTAACAAGGCTCATTAATTCTATAGCAGAGAATGACTGGCTTTGGCTATTTTTTGGAGCAATGGAAATAGTCAGTGGCATCCTTTTCATGACCAATAAGTTTCGTGCCCTAGGTGCCATCATTATTTTCCCTATGATGATAGGAATTTTAATTACTCATATTCTTGCGGACCACAATACACTACCTGAAGTAATAGTTTTAATGGCCATCAACCTTTGGGCGATTTGGGAAAACCGAGAGAAGTATCTACCCATGATACGCTAGGATACGTAATTGATAACTTGAATTGTAGAAATTGATGAAAAAGAGAACACTCGGAAAGTTCAACTTGGAAGTGTCTGCCATCGGGCTAGGTTGCATGGGTATGAGTTTTGGCTATGGTCCACCGGCCGACAAAAAGGAGATGATTTCACTGATAAGAAAGTCGGTCGAAATGGGAGTAACTTTTTTTGATACTGCCGAAGTGTATGGACCATTTACCAACGAAGAATTGGTAGGCGAATCACTGCTGCCTTATAGAAACCAGGTGGTAATAGCAACTAAGTTTGGGTTTAAAATAGATGCCCAGACGGGAAAATATGGTGGCCAAAACTGGAGATTCCGCGCACACTGACCACTTTTTTTCGCGAGGATGTGATCATCTTATTTCGCACCAGTTATCAACGGCTTTCGCCATCAATTTACCATTTCCTCAATCGGTTTTGAAAAAGTTACGATTAAATGCTTGCTCGGAGTCGCCAAATAAATGGTGGTCATGCCAACGCGGAACTAGATGGTTAATGGTAGCGAAATCTCCATCTAAGAGGCAAGTTCACAGCAAACGTATCGCTATTTCTAACGGGCGACCTAAGAGCGGCATATCCAGCTAAAGTAGAACTTTAACTATTTTTTAATTTCCATAAATCCTTTAGAAAAAAAATGAAAAATATAGATCAAGTCACTTAGCTTTTGCCGTTCTTGCACTTAAAATAGCCAACAAGTTATCCACATCCCAATGTGGATAACTATAGAATAGAGAGAAAAAAACCAAATTTGGGACAGAAAGCTGGTTTCTATTCATTAAACCATGATGAAGAGTTTACACCCACAGGCGCAGATTAGCCAGAAATTGAGAATAGATGTCAATGAAATAGAAGTCATCGTGACAACCAAGAAACTTTTCGTTTGTGATGAAAAGAAAGGTGTTTTCTAAGATTAATTGGTTAATGAACCATTTTACGGTACCTATAAAGGCAACACATAAAAACACGACAATAGCTTATAATTGTGAGGTCAATTAAAATTTTAAATTTTAAATGTTGAGTGAAGAAAAATATTGTTTATCCTAAGATAAAAGTATCATTTTTCTAG
>DGYK01000026.1:48949-52930 GCA_002398365.1 Flammeovirgaceae bacterium UBA5008 | reverse complement strand
AAGTATCATTTTTCTAACATCAAAATAGTCATGGCTAACGAAAGAAAAACAGAAGATATTGTAAGGAAACATTTTGAAAAATTCTCTGAAATCATAATTGAGGAGCAAGCATCAGAAAATTCTAAAATTAACAAACTTCTTAACTCTGCATCAAAAAAAGGAAATGGTAAGGGGAAACCTGAATTCATAATCTCCTTTCCAAATAATTCCGATTTAATAATTGTCATAGAATGCAAGGCAAAAATCTCCAAACATGAAAGCCCAGCACGTGATAAATTTTCGGAATTTGCCGTAGACGGTGCATTGCTATATGCTTCGTACTTGTCAAAAGATTTTGATGTTATTGCCATTGGTGTAAGTGGAGAAACAAAACAACAACTAAGAGTCTCACATTACTTACAACTAAAAGGGGAAAGGAAACCAGTCTCAATTTTTAAAAACAGACTTCTTTCTGCATCTGATTATTTAGAAGGATATTTAACTAGTCCTGAAAAATTCCGTCAAGACTACAATGCCCTTCTCAGTTTTACGAAAAAATTAAACGACACTCTCCATTCACACAAAATACTTGAGAGTCAAAGGAGTTTGCTTATCAGCTGTATTCTGATAGCGTTAGAAAACAAAGCATTCAAAGCTGCATACCCTCTTTTCGGATCAACAAATTCATCCGATTCTGAAGAAGAGAAAAAAAAGAAAATAGAAAATGCTCCTCGTGAACTGGCCAATAACCTCGTCGATACAGTTAGTAATGAATTAAAAAATGCTAACATTAAATCTGACAAGTTAGACAATCTAAATATTCAATTTAGTTTTATAAGGACTGATACTTCACTTTCAACTAAACAGAATGTTCTTAAAAACCTTATCGCTGAAATTGATGAAAATATAAACTCATTCATCAAAACGCATGAGTATTTTGATGTGCTCGGGCAATTATACATTGAATTTCTTCGGTACGCGAACAGTGACAAGGGATTGGGTATTGTCCTGACTCCGCCACATATCACTGATTTTTTTGCGGAGTTGGCTGAAGTTAACAAGAACAGCGTTGCATATGATAATTGTACCGGAACTGGCGGCTTTTTGATTAGTGCTATGAAAAAAATGATTGAAGACGCTGACGGAGATAAAAACAAAATAAAACAAATTAAGAAAAATCAACTTATCGGAGTAGAGTATCAGTCCCATATTTATGCCCTCGCCGTTTCCAATATGTATATACATCAAGACGGTAAGACAAATATTATAAACGGGAGTTGTTTCGACCCAGACATAATCAAAGAAGTAAAGGCTAAGCAGCCCACTGTTGGGTTTCTAAACCCGCCCTATAAGTCAGATAAAAAGAACGATACTGATGAGTTGGAGTTTGTTCTAAACAACATGGAGTGCCTAGTAGAAGGTAGCAAATGTGTGACAATCGTTCCAATGCAAAGTGCCCTCGCTCAAACTGGTAAAGTATACGAACTTAAAAAAACACTTCTAGAAAAGCACACTCTAGAAGCTGTCTTATCAATGCCAGACGAGCTTTTCTTTAATTCAAATGTCGGTGTTGTATCGTGCATAATGGTTTTCACGGCACATAAACCACATCAAAAAAGAAGAGAAACGTTCTTTGGATATTTTAAAGATGACGGCTTTGTAAAGCGAAAAGTCCAAGGCCGTGTTGATGCTTACGGCAAATGGAAAAAAATAAAGGATGAATGGCTAACTTGTTATCAAAACAGGAAATCCAAGCCCGGATTTAGCGTTAACAAAATTGTAACTGCTAAAGATGAGTGGTGCGCGGAAGCGTATATGGAAACTGATTATGGCAATTTATCTAAGGACAATTTTATCAGAACCCTGACAGCATTCGTGCTAGTAAATGAGCTTTACCTTAAACAACATGAAACTCCTACGGCTGTCTGAGCTTTTCTCAATTAAATACGGGAATAGTTTTGATCTTAACATACTTGAGACTTGTCCGGAAAATGACTTGGATAAAGTGAATTATGTATCAAGGACTAGAGAGAATAATGGCGTATCAGCTTTTGTAAAGAGACGAGATGATACTCCCCCGTTTGATCCAGGAACAATCACTGTAGCTGGTAGCGGGAATTCGGTGCTTGAGTCCTTTATTCAATATAATCCTTTCTATACAGGTTATCATGTCTTCCTATTATCCCCGCTAAGGAAAATGTCAGACCTAGAGAAACTATTCTATTGCTATTGTATTAGACAAAATCAATATAAGTATAGTTTTGGGAGGCAGGCCAACAAGACCTTAAAAGACATCTTGGTTCCGGAAGAAATCCCGACTGAGTTTTCAAAAATTAATCTTGGCTCGTTAAATACCTTACGACCGACTAGTTTATTATCAGAAAATTCGCACCTAAAAACTCAAAATTGGCGATACTATACTTTATTGGAATTATTTGAAATTGAAGGCACAAAAACTACACCGATCGTAGAACTGGAAGAATATGGCCCCGGTCCGTTCCCTTATGTTACAACCCAAGCTTCAAGTAATGGGATAGGGGGACTTTATGACTTTTCAACTGAAGCAGGGAACGTTTTAACAGTAGATAGCGCAGTTTTAGGGTTTTGCTCGTACCAACCCAAGGCCTTTTCAGCAAGCGATCATGTCGAGAAATTAACCCCTAGGTTTAAACTGAATAAATATATCGCTATTTTCTTAGTGACAATTATAAATAAAGAGCAGTATAGATATAACTACGGAAGAAAGTGTAGTCAGGCTAGAATGAAAGAGATTAGTATTAAATTACCTTCAAAAGGGGGAGCTCCTGATTTTGATTTCATGGAGAACTATATAAAATCACTTGAGTATTCAGCCACTATATGAAACATCTTTTATTCAAAGAAGTATTTGGGTTCATAATATTTAGGGTATCCAAAACTACTTGAGAGAATTTTAGTTTACAAGAACTGGTCAATCCATTGAAAAAGGAGGGCTTAAACAACCAGAATTGAAGAATAACACGGTCACCTATACAAGTCCTGAAATCGGAGATGCGTTCCAAGCAGTGGGATAAATAGCAGACCAAAAATGGAGTTTCCCACATAAAGCAAATAATGTTTAGCTTTACTCAATGATAAATATGTCATTGACATTATGGGACAGCGAAAGGATAAACTCTTACTCAAAAAAATAGCTGCTAAAATACGGGCACTTCGCCTTGAAGCCGGTATAACCCAGGAGCAATTCTATAACGATACAAATATTCATATTGGAAGGGTGGAAAGAGGCCAAATCAACATCACCATTGTCACCCTGAACCATATTTGCTTGTACTTCGATATCACTTTGCACGATTTTCTAAAAGACTAATGTTCGTCCTTTTAGTGAGTTAATTTTTTTTTGTATGATACTCGACATGATTCATTTTGGCATTATTGATTTATGCAAGCCAAGGATACTGCGCTAAGAATTTCGCAGAGATTGGCAGCTGTAAACTAATATTTCAAAGCTAAATCATTCAATATGCAGTTAAGGAGCTATTGTAAATTAACTCGCTTCATTATTTTTGATATTATCTTTTGGATAGACGTCTCCTTAGTGTGATAGACTGAAAATTTCGTATTTAGTTTTAGGGGCAGTTAATTTTCCATGATTCTTTCCGACAGAAATCAAAACGGCATCCCATTCTGTTAAAGTTATTTCAACATAAACTCTACTAAATCCCATCATAAGACGAACAAAATCTTTAATAATCTTAACGATAGATCTGTTGATTTAAGGTTAAAGAAATATTGATAACTAGCTGATTTTTAGACCTACATGTTAACTGAATATTCCGGAAATCATTTGACCCACCTTACCGATTGCGGGAATTGTCTGACTGGAGGGGAATTCCGGAAATGACTTGACCCACCTATTCCGGAAATGGCTTGACCCGGGTATTCCGGCCGATCAGAAGAAATGAAGACCTTTTATTATAACTAATCTCGTTTCAAAGATAACAGTTGAATATATTGAAAAAG
>DGYK01000026.1:2608-48879 GCA_002398365.1 Flammeovirgaceae bacterium UBA5008 | reverse complement strand
CAGTTGAATATATTGAAAAAGGAGACCTTAAACAACACTGTGTTTGGTAGCTTTAAGTGCCCACCATGGCCTTCTTTTGTAAAACCTAAGCCTGATGAATTGTTCTCTAGCTGGTTACTTAGGATGTCTCGCAGTCATCTGTTAAGGTATTATTCATTTTGCTCATCCTATTTTGAAGGAATCGGGTTCTGGGATAGAGATCTCGATAAATTCCTACCAGAAGGCATCAAGGATATTGTTGTCAATAAAAGCATATTGAAAATCGAAGATATTAACCAGATGTTGCTTTCTTCCTTTTACCCCAACTTGTACATCGGTGATTTGAGCAGTCGGAACCCTTGGTTTACCCCTTTTAGTGTTTACAGCCAAAAATATGGCGCAAAACATAGCACCACTTTATCAATATGTCCTTCGTGCCTAAACAAGGATGAAGATCAACCATACTTTAGAAAGAATTGGCGTCTTTCGATTCAAACAATTTGTGAAAATTGCCAATTTGAAATGATTGACAAGTGCCCCAATTGTGGCGTCGCTATAAACCATCTTACCTCAGAAAAGGGGCGTAAAAACCAAATGTCTATTTTTCCGACTACATATTGCTGGAAATGTCTGTATGATCTAAGGAATCATCAGTCGATGAGACCTACAGAAGAATTGCTCAATATGCAGGGATTTATGAACACAACTTTAGAGTTAGGCTACGATATCTCACATAGCCTTCACTATTCACACTTATATTTTTCCGTATTGAAAAAAACTTTAAGTCTACTTAACAAGGCAAAAAATCAGCAACTACAAAAACTACAGGAACTAATCTGCAACGCTACTAATCTTGATTTTATTACGCCGTCAAATGGTAGGGAAAATCCTTTCGAGATGATGAGTATTGAGAAAAGAAGGAATCTGCTTTTCAAGGCCTACTGGCTTTTGGGCGATTGGCCCGATCGCTTTAGAGAACTTACAGCTAAGGCTGGCTTAAAGAGTAAACTCTTCACGGATGATTTTCAAGAAATTCCATATTGGTTTAAGTCCGAAATTATCAACAACAGAATTGTATATGCTGAATGGCGTAAGCATTACCCGGATTTTTCATACGGAAGCTTTAAAGAATTTGCCTTCTGGCGTGTTTCGAAAATGATCCAAGCAAAAGATCCTAACTTAAAGCGCGGGCAATACTAATCACCTTCATATCCCTCAAGTTCTGTTTTAGAAACTATTCGATTACACAGATCCTTTGTCGTGTCACCCATATGATATAGCCTGATTACTTTGAATCCGCTTTTCTCGTTCAATTTCCCCATCGTTCTATAGTTGTCTTTAATTGCCGTAACAATGAAGGCAACATCATCAGCTCTAAAAGAAACTATTCCGGTCTCATTATCGAGTGTCTTTTTAAGTACAATTTTAGTCGAAGTATCGCGATCCATCTCACAGAGTATATACTGCTTTTCAGCTAAGCGTATATAAATCAAATAAACTAACACATCAATTTTTTCCGACAATGGAATAATCATAGGGGTTGCCTCTGGTTGATACCATTTAGAGTCTTCTGACAAATTCTCATCAACCTTCACCACGAAGTTCACCTGGGCACTTTTATGTTTAAATTGTTTTGCTAGTTTTTTAATAAAAGTAGGCAAAGGAACTTCCTTTCGCTTTACCTCATCCTCTTTATTAACAATTTCTAAGTTAGTACTGTCACCTCCTGATTTAGTATTCTCGTTAGTAGAAATATTGTCTATTGTAATAGGTTTACCCTCGCGCTTCTCCTTTGGTGGAACTATTGTTGTTCGGTTTAATCTCCATTTTTCCTTTGGAATATTTGGAAACTGAGAACCTTTGACGGCAATTTCAATATTTATCGTGCGATTGTTATTTTTCTGATTGTTATCGAATGTTCTACCAGGTTTAACAATAGGATATCTTTTTAAAATAAATTCTTCATAATCGTCTTCTTCATCATTATCATCACCGTCAACACTACCATCAGTATCATCCTTTTTTTCTGAAGGCACCGGCTTCGTTCCTTTCTTTTCTAACGATTCATCGACTACTGCACGTGGAGTCTCTCTATCATAAGCCAGCCTACTGAACGGCCACGGCCCATAGCATTGCATTAACTCTGTAACTATCAACACCGTAGCGGAATCTAACTTAATAGTGTAACCCTTTACTTTCAATGATGTGTGATCTTTGAAAGGGAAATCACTATCCAAATGCAATATCCCCTTATTACCATTCTCCAGTTTTGCATTGATGACAGATTGATAAATGGTGTTAGCAGAACGTAATGCATCTGAGCTAAAGGCAATCCTTGCGATGAACTTAACATCTGTAAGATGCATTGAATCATGAATTAATATTTCATGATATTCTCCTTTTTCATCAGATTTCTTAACAGCTGATTGCGGAACATAAAGTGTGTTATTAAGTTCGCTTGAAGTTTTTCCATCCATCAGTGCACGAAAAAGTCTAGTGGATGGAAACCAGTAAAATCTACCTAGTTCAGTTTTAGGAAAAATAATATAATCATAAGGAGATGACTGTCGAAATAAAGTCGGATAAATCAAAATTTTACTGTTAAAAGCAAAACGTTTGCTATCCACTCTCGGAAAACCGGAATCAAGTTTACGCCACGACATAAATCTGATTAACTCTTCCCCATGCTTCCACTTGCCAATGGTTGTATTCTCATGGCCAGATTCCGTATTCAAATCAATTGTAAAGTCAGATAGAAAACTATGATGATTTTTAAAAAATACTATTCCTCCTTTGAGTAGTGTTCCTACTGGAAAAATCCGCAATACTCGTAGCGGTAGAGTTACCCATCGCGGATTTCGTAAGTCTAAACTTTCAACTCTAAATTTGCTTAGATCACTTGATTTGAGTCGATGTACTGATGCCCTAAAATAAGGTGTACCGTCACCATCAATACCTACTTTGTCTATCCAAGTGACCATCCAAAAATCACGAATATCAAGGTGGCTAATCGATTTCTCAACCATCCCTTTCAACTCCTCGAGGCTAATCTTAGGTGCCCACATTCTTTCTCATTATTTGATATTAATTCTCATTATTTGATGGCATTCACAGTGCGATCGGCAAATCGTAGGCGGAACCTTCTTTACGAATATCGGCTGGCGCTAAGTTGACCACTACTTTGTTGCGCGGAAAAACGTAGTGCAAACTTTTCATGGCCGACTCTACCCGGTGCTGGCTCTCTTTGATGGCATTGTCGGGCAAACCGGTTAGGAAAAATTTCTGTCCCTGACTGACATCTACTTCTACGGCAATGGTTTTGGCATCTACACCATGCACCGCGCTGCCAAATGTTTTTGCTACCATGAATTATAAAATCGTCACCAAAGTTTACACAAATGCTGAGTTACAGCAAGAATGAATGAACGGGGAAAATAAAATGAAATCAGGCCAGTTGCTTTTCGATCAGCAACATCAGGATATGAATAATTTTAATATGTACTTCCTGAATGCGATCGGCATAGCCGAAGTGGGGAACACGTAATTCAATATCAGCCAATGGTGCCAGCTTGCCACCATCTTTTCCGGAAAGGATAATCACTTTCATTCCTTTTTCGCGCGCGGTTTCTGCCGCCCGAATGATGTTGGCCGAGTTGCCGCTGGTACTGATGCCAAGCAACACATCGCCTTTATTACCCAATGCCTCTAAGTAGCGGGAGAAAACAAATTCGTAGCCGTAATCATTGCTCACGCAGGAAATGTGACTGGGATCGGAAATACAAATGGCCGGAATGGCTTTGCGGGGCTCGCGGTATTTGCCTGTCAGCTCTTCGGCAAAGTGCATGGCATCGCAATGCGAGCCTCCATTGCCACAGGAAATTACTTTTCCTCCTTGACGGATGGATTCTGCAATGGCATTGGATGCCTTTTCAATCTGTTGCAGATTAGCAGGATCGCTGATAAATTTTTGAAGTACTTCGGCTGCTTGTTGCAGTTCCGCTGAAATGATGGATTGAAAGTTCATAAACCTATTGCTTAGGCTTTTTTGGAAGCCTCGGTTAAATCATAGACTTTGGCTTTGAGGGTGTTGTTTTCCAAACGCATCGCTTCGCGTTCACGCTCGGCATCTTTGGCATCGCGCCAGCTCCAAAATGCCTCCACACCAAACAATACTATTCCGAATAGCGCACCCCATTTAAAAAGACCGATCTTATCGAGAAGGCTGAATAAAATAGAGCTGTTAAAATCTATATAAATCGTAAAAATAACCGCAGCGAGATGATAGAGACCGAAGACGAGTAGGAAGATGAGTCTGCGTTTATTCATTTTTTAACTATTTAATGGACGGCATTATTCTTACAAACTTACCCATTTTAAATTCACCCAAAAATGAAATTTTTAACAAAACCTTACGCGACCAGCCGTGATCTACCAATTGGATAAAAAAGGCGGTGTTACACGGTTTTTTGAATATCAATCAATTTGCGGTAGATGCCATTAAGCGCACTCAACGTCTCATGGCTTCCACTCTCTACAATGCGTCCTTCCTGAATTACCACAATTTCATCAGCATGCTGAATGGTGCTAAGGCGGTGGGCAATCACAATGGAGGTGCGGTTTTTCATCAGGTTGAATAAGGCCTCCTGCACCAACTTTTCCGATTCCGAATCAAGAGCCGATGTGGCTTCGTCCAGAATGAGGATGGGTGGGTTTTTCAATACGGCACGGGCAATGCTGAGACGCTGCCGCTGTCCGCCTGAAAGCTTTGAGCCGCGCTCGCCAATATAGGTTTGGTAGCCGTCTTCTGTTTGCGAAATAAAGTCGTGTGCATTGGCAATTTTAGCTGCACGAACTACATCTTCTTCACTGACATGCGGCATGCCAAACGCGATGTTATTATAGATGGTGTCGTTGAATAAAATAGATTCTTGTGTCACCACACCCATCTGCTTGCGCAGTGACTCCAATTCATAATCTACCAGCGAAACGCCATCCAATAATACTTCTCCGTTCACCGGATCGTAAAAGCGAGGTATCAAATCGGCCAGGGTTGATTTACCTCCTCCGGATGGACCTACCAGCGCCAATGTTTTTCCTTTTTCGATGGTGAGGTTGATATTTTCTAAGACGTTGTGTGCTTCGTAGGCAAAAGAAACATTTTTGAACTCGATGGATTTTTCAAAAGATTTTAATTCGATAGCATCGGGTTTGCTTTTGATCAACGGCTCCTGATCGATGATCGAGAAAATGCGGGTGGCCGATGCAGTACCGCGCTGCAACGAGGTGATACCATTTGAAAAGTTTTTGGCCGGCTGGATGATCATGGCATACACCGCTAAAAACAACATAAAAGATGAAGCATCGATCGATGGGTTTTCTCCTAAAACCATCGTTCCGCCAATGATGATGATTCCACCCATAATAAAAGTGCCTAAGATTTCTGAAACGGGCGAGGCCAGTTCATTTTTATAGGCCACTCCTTTTGATAACGTGCGATAAAGCGAGCTCTCTTTTTCTAATCGTGATATGATAAAGTTTCGCGCATTGAATGCATTGACCACGCGCATGCCGCCAAATGTCTCATCCAGAATATTCACTATTCGCCCCAGTGATTCTTGGCTACCGGTAGCTTGTTTTTTTAATCGCTTAATGATTTCGGCCAATACACCTCCGGTTAGCGGCAACACAACCATCGTGAACAACGTGAGCTTTACCGAAATGGTAAACAGAACAATAAAATACGAGATGATCATCAGCGGCTCTCGTAGCACTGATTTCAGGCTGTTCATTACTGCGTTTTCAATCTCGGCCACATCATTTGTAAAACGCGAAATCAAATCGCCCTTTCTGGAATTATTAAAGTAGCCAATATGCATCTGGGAAATCTTTGTAAAAAAATCCATTCGTAAATTTTTCACCAGATCAGCCCGTATTTTAGTAGCAATGACGCGCTCTAAGTAGCGAAAAGTGTTTCCAAGCAACATGGTAACACAAATCAATATGCAGATGAAGTACAACGAAGCAAAAGCACCCTGTTCAACCACAATTTTCGAAAAATAGTGTTTGAATGAATCTGTAATGTAAGAGGGAGAAAATTGAAAGTCTGGCTTGGGAGTTATCTCCACTATTTTTTCTGTTTTATCAAAAAGCACGTCCAGCATGGGCTTTGCCAACGTGATATTCATGGTCGTAAAAAATATCCCGATAATCGAATAGACAAAGAAAAACGTCATCCTCCTTGGCAGGCGATTGGCATAATTAAGAACCCGAAAGAATACCTTCATTGCAATGTTTTAAAATTCGTATGTACGTGCCGGAATATTCCACCGCAAGCCTAGAGACGTAAGCGAGGTGTTTGTATTGTAAAAAGCCAAATCGCATTCGCTTTTGCGCACGGTCTGGCGCAACTCCAAAAACACATTGTGCTTCAGCATATAAGTAGCAGATGCATCCAGAAAAATAATATCGTTTCTATGGCCCTGGCCGATAAAGTTGCCGTATTCGCTTTGCCGGGTTGTGTAGTCTTTTAACACATTGCTGCCATAGTTTTCGTTCGTGCCATCACGTCCCACCGTAGCCATGATCATCTTGGCTGTCAGGTTGAGTTTGGGGAGTGGCTGGTAGCGCACAATGGCCACCAGTTCGTTAAAATTGGCTCCCAGCGGGTGTGCCAGCGGCTGACTGTAATTACTATAACTGCTGCCGGTGTTGTGCGAATAAGTAAACGGTCGCACGGTGTTGTATTCTAACTGCAAATCCAGATTGGAAATCCCCGCCACATCAATGTATTTTCCTCCCAATTGAAAGGCATATTTATTGCCCCACCAGCCTTTACCTGCCCGTATCTCCGCAATCACAAACTCATCCAATAACGCCTGTCCATAAAACGAAATGCCTTTGAATGCATTCCATTTAAAATCTAAACCCAACAAGGCATTATCGCTGCTGCCAAATTGTTGCTCGATGGCGCGATAAAAAATTATTGGATTCAGATAGCTCAAATCAAAGGTTCCGCGATTCACCGGATCGTCTGGAGTAAATACAATCGATTCAAAAATTCCCAGATTGAATTTTTTACCAATGTTGATGCTGGCATGGTGCAAAGCCAAGTACCGATCGAGGTAGCGCTTTCCTCCTCCAACTCCTGTCATAGCCACCGGATCGTTGGCCGTAAGTCGGTTTAATTGAAACAGATAGTTGATCTTCCACACTTTGGCATTCACCTTCAAAAACAAGTTGGGAGGCGAGTGATCGGAATAAACCAGCGAACGGTAGCCGTTACCTATAAAGGTGCGATCGTGACCGAATTGAAAATAAACATGTTTGGTAATGTTAAAATCAATGTAGGCACGGGCCTGAAAAAAATCAAAGCCAGTCGTTTTATAGGGCTTCACAAAGCCCTCATGCGGTACGCCAAAATAATTTTCTTTTACATACGAGGGTAAAATCAATTGATTTTCGGTGATGTAGGTATAAAACCCAATCTTCTGATCAATCATACCACGAATTTCGACACCACGTGTATTGATGGTGGCGGTTTCATCTAACCGCGAATCTTTGCCCGCACCTAAATGCAGCACCGGACTGACATGCAAATCAAACCCAGGTTCATCTACGTAACCCATGTCTGCTTTCTTACCATACAATCTTTTCAAAAAAGGCTTTTTACTGTTACTGGATGCCGCCTTGCTCCATTCCCAACTGTCGTTTTGAAAGTAGGCGTAATTGAATCGGTCGGCAGGGCTGCTAAAAACAGAATCACGCGCTTTCAGCGAATCGAGATAAGCAATGGCCTGGTCGCGTTTGATGGTTCTCACGGTTGTAAACCACTCAGGGGCAATCCGTCCGGTTTTGATTTCATACCTCGAAAGCCAATGATAAACATCGTCATTTAAGGGGATGTTGGTGCTTTGGGCGACAGCCTCAAAGGCGAAAAGGATGGCAAAAATGACTAAAAGAGGCTTTTTCATCATAACAAAGGTGGGCTAACCGAGGAAATTACGGGCAAATTACCTGTTTTAAACAAATTCTAAATCGTCTCTTTGCAAATCAATTGGGGTTATCTATTTTTGCAATCCCTAAAAAAAGCATGGCACATTTCATGCGGGACACAAAAACTAGAGAATACCATGAAAAAAAGCATTCACCCAGAGTATAAAGAAGTGATTTTTTGGGATACTTCCAGCGATGTTAAATTTTTATCGCGCTCTACCTCCATTCCAAAAGAAACCATTAAATGGACGGACGGAAAAGATTACCCAGTTATCAAGGTCGAGGTGAGCTCTGCATCACATCCTTTCTTCACCGGTAAGAAAATGTTTGTGGATACGGCAGGTCGCGTGGAGAAATTCCAGAAGAAATACGGCAAGAAATAATTTGTTTGACCATAGCAATTATAAAGAGCCCCTTTTTTGGGGCTTTTTATTTTTATTAAAAGTTTAGTTTGGCCATCCCTACAGCCTAATTTAGCGCTATGAACCTCATCCTTTTCGATAACCCCACTATTCGTCAAAACCTGTTGCCGTTTACGTTCACTAGACCGGTGGCACAAATCCGCTGTGGTATTTTTACCATTGCCGAAAAGTGGGAAAAGCTCCTTCAAGTTCAAGCCAGTTATTCTACGGAAGCGTATCTGGCCAAAAAATTCCCACTTGCCCTTACAGGAGATAATCTTTGGATCAATGGTGCGGTTTGTCCGGATGCTGAATTAGTAGCCGCCATTCATCAACTCAATCCGGGTGATGCCATTGTAAAAGACGCCATGATTTTGGCCGTGCGCACACCCTATGATGAAGTGCCTGAGGTAATCACCGGCAAAGTCACGAATTATTCCGCACCTGTTACCGTCATCGATCAGGTGTGGAAAATCTTTCAATTCAACGGAGCACAAATTCGAAGCGACTTTCAACTTATTACCAAAACCGGTAGATCAATCGGCATTCAAGATCCCTACACCCGCGCTTACGCGGAAGAGAATATTTTCATCGAAGCAGGAGCCAAAGTGTTTGCTTCCGTTTTAAATGCTTCCACCGGCCCGATTTACATTGGCAAAAATGCCGAAGTGCAAGAGGGAACAGTGATTCGTGGTCCATTCGCGCTGGGTGAAAACTCCATTATCAACATGGGTGCCAAAATGCGGGGCGATGTGTCCATAGGTCCGGGTTGCAAAGTGGGAGGCGAAGTGAGTACATCTGTATTCTTCGGCTACAGCAACAAGGCACATGACGGTTTTCTCGGATGCTCGGTGGTGGGTGAATGGTGCAACTTCGGTGCCGACAGCAACACCTCGAATCTGAAAAACAACTACGAGGACGTTAAGCTTTGGAACTACACTAAAGGAGGATTTGTGAGCACCGGCCTTATGTTTTGCGGATTGATGATGGCCGACCACACCAAGTGCGGTATCAACACGATGTTCAACACCGGCACGGTGACAGGCGTGAGCGCCAATATTTTTGGTGACGGATTTCCGCGCAACTACATCCCTTCCTTTGCTTGGGGCGGAGCTTCCGGCTTCAGCACCTATCAGTTTGAAAAAGCAATGGCTACCGCATCGAAAGCAATGGAGCGCAGAGGCCTTGCATTGACGGAAGTAGACAAAGAGATTTATAAAGTCATTTTTGAGATGAGTGCCCGCGAACGAGTGTGGGAAAAAGCCAAGTAACAACCACACCTCGCGATTACGAATAAAGCCTGTTATGAATTTTACCAACTTACCCGGACTGATTGAAATAAAATCGAAGTTGATTGAAGCTGTGAAAGGCAATCACATTGCGCACGCTCAACTTTTTGCAGGCAAACCCGGTTCGTTGAATCTGCCGCTGGCATTGGCGTATGCCAATTACTTGCACTGCCAAAACAAAGGTGAAAATGATGCGTGTGGTACCTGCGCTGCTTGCAGCAAGAGTGCTAAATACATTCACCCCGATACTAGTTTTGTTTTTCCGCTGGGCAATGTAAAAGGCGACAAAGATGAAGACCGTTTCAAAGCAGATATTTTAAAAACATGGAGAAGTTTCCTGCTGGAGCAACCGTATGGTGATCTCAACGACTGGATTAGTTTTTATGGTGGCGAAGACAAACAGGCACTGATCTCGCGCGAAGAAAGTCGAGAGATTATCAAAACGCTTTCATTAAAACCTTTTGAAAGTCCTTTTAAAGTAATGATCATTTGGCAACCCGAATTGATGCATCCTTCGGCAGCCAATGGTATTTTGAAAATTTTGGAAGAACCACCCGCTAATACTTTTTTTATTCTGGTGACCAACGCCATTGAGCGATTGCTGCCCACGATTCTGTCGCGTACACAAATTGTGCAAGTGCCATTACTTGCTGATGAAGAAATTGAAGTGCACCTACAACAAAAAGGGTTGAGCGAATCCCGGTTGACTGAAATCTTATCACTGGCCGATGGAAGTTTGAACACGGCTCTCAAACTGATCGACTCCGAACAAGATCAATATCAGGAAAAGTTTTCGGGTTGGATGCGCACGTGCTTTAAAAGAGATTATGGCAAAATGGTAGCCATGACCGAGGAGTTTCATGAACTGGACAAACTCGACCAGCGAAATTTTCTGGTGTATAGCTTAGGCATGATCCGCGAAACATCGCTACAGTTTTCCGGAGCTTCCGCGATTAGTCGTGTAAAAGGAAGTGAAGTAAAATTTGTACAAGACTTCAGCAAAGTATTGAACGTAACCAAAGCTGAAAAGATCAATGAACTAATCTCTGATGCTTCCTATCATTTAGAACGGAACGGCAGCCCGAAAATGATTTTTCTGGACTTATCTTTGCAGTTATCACAGGTGTTCAATCCCTAAACATTTATTCCTTATTTTTGCGCGTTAATTTTTTGAAATATAAAATTATGAATCGACTCGTTACCCTTCTTGCGTTAAGCTTCTTTACTTTGATTTCGAGCTGCGCACAAAAATCTTCCAAATCCGATTATGTAGTTACGATCAAAACCAGCTATGGCGATATGATTGCCATTCTGTACGATGAAACCCCCAAGCACAAAGCCAATTTTGTGAAACTGGCCAAAGAACATTATTTCGACAGTCTCTTGTTTCACAGAGTCATTGCCGGTTTCATGATTCAGGGTGGTGACCCCAATTCTAAAAAAGCTAAACCGGGTGAACCATTAGGTATGGGAGGCCCCGGCTACACAGTGGATGCCGAATTCAATCCTAAATTTTTTCATGAAAAAGGAGCATTGTCAGCCGCACGTTTAGGCGATGGACAAAATCCAACGAAAGCTTCCAGTGGCAGCCAGTTTTATATTGTACAAGGCACCATTATTCCAGAGTCGAATATGGAGGAGCTAAAAATTGATCAAATGAAGTTAAATATGGCGTTCCGTCAATTCATGCAAAATCCGGCCACCAGACCAGTGATCGATTCACTCAATCAAGTGTATATGACGGGTGACATGGAAGCTTACAAGAAAAAATTGTTTGCTCTCGTGCCGCGGATTGAAAAAGAAACGAACACCAAAATCATGAGAGATGTTTCTCCTGAAAAAATAAAAGCATATACCACCAATGGAGGCGCTCCGCACTTGGACGGAGATTACACCGTGTTTGGCAAAATCATCAAAGGCCTTGAGGTGATTGATAAAATTGCTGCCGTACAAAAAGATGGTGGCGACAGACCTGTGGAAGACATTCGCATGTTTGTAACCGTAGAAGAATTATCCAAAAAGAAGATCACCAAACTTTACGGATATGTATATCCGGAAGAAAAAAAATGAGAATTCTTGTTACCGGATCGAATGGACTGCTAGGTCAAAAACTGGTTGAACTGATTTCATCCGGCAACGATTATTTAATTGCTACCGCTAAATCAACGTTGGTCATCAATTTACCCAAAGGTGAATTTCATGCACTGGATGTGACCGATGCTGCATCTGTAGAAAGCGTGATCGCGCAAAGCAAACCCGATGTGATTATTCACACAGCTGCGATGACACAAGTAGACCATTGCGAAACAGAACAAGAAAAGTGCTGGCTCAACAATGTGCAGGCCGTAGAAAATCTGGTGAGAGCTTGTGAAAAGTTTTCGGTTCGACTGATTCATCTATCAACTGATTTTATTTTTGACGGCACCCACGGTCCGCTGGACGAAACTGAAAAGCCAAATCCACTTTCGTACTACGGCAAAAGTAAACTAGTAGCCGAAGAGGCAATTCAAAAAAGCAACATTGACTGGGCGATACTGCGTACAGTATTAGTTTTTGGAGTTACGAAAGACATGAGTCGCTCGAACATTGTGCTATGGGTAAAGAAAAGTCTGGAAGAAGGAAAAACCATTCAGGTAGTGAATGATCAATGGCGCACACCAACCCTCGCAGAAGATTTAGCAATGGGTTGCTATTTGGCCGCTACGAAAAACGCTAAAGGTATTTATAATATCTCCGGAGAAACGATGATGACTCCGTATGACATTGCTCTGGCGACCGCAGAATTTTTCAAACTTGATGCATCGCTCATCAAAAAAACTGATTCCACTCAATTCAAACAACCTGCTGCACGTCCTCCGAAAACGGGATTCATCATCGCGAAAGCGAAAAGAGAATTGGGCTACCAACCGCGAAGTTTTACGGAGGGTCTGAAAATTGTGCAGCAGCTACTCCTTAATTGATCCTCCTCCGCAGTTCGGTACCACTCGAACATAAAATTTTTTTTCACCCGAATAGTCTATTGCAGCAGCGCACCGAGGGCAAGTGTCATCCGGAAAAGGTTTTGTATTCAACTCAACATAAAAAAAAGGCGCATCCTTGAGTGCCCCCTCATTTGCAGAACAATCCAGAAAGCCCAGAAAGACATTCGAATGATCTTTCCAACTTTCCCCGAAGCTGTACTTTGTCGGATCTTCAATTTTCATAACGGCCTGACTGCATAGAACAGACACCAGTCTTACTTTTACACATGTACCCGTTGGGTCTAATTCCTTTTCGTTGTGGCAAGCCATCAGAAAAAAGATTGTGATTATCGCAAAAGCTAGCTTCTTCATATATGGACAGGGTTCATTATCTAATATCATTCATTTCTTTGACCCTTCTCGCTCTCGAAAAGTTGGAATCATCCAATCTTTTCTTTGGCAAACCCACTTGGAAACAAGATGGTTAGCAATGAAGCAATTAATAAAAAATTAAACTCTACCCCGTTTCTACCTCCGCCTACTACAAACCAACCTTCCCGTCCATGAATCATGCCGATTCCCACCAGCAAAATAGCTATGGTTATCAATACGGCCCACTTCAAATAGCGGTCGAGGATCAGGCAAACTGCGGCTGCAACATGAGAGAGTTTGATCACCCAGGCTAAATACAAACCGATTGGAGCAAAGCCAACTTGATTCAGGTAGAGATTGCCAAATGCCGTGATGCCTCCATTAAACATGCCGGGGACACTATGCATTAATAAAATAATCGCTACTGCTATTCGAAGTAAAAAGGTGCTGTTTAAATTCATGGCTTAGAATGTGAATTGTTTAAAAAATGATCGAGCGTACTTTTCCAAAAGTAATTACGTATGGCAATTCAAAATTGTAAAAAACCGACAGGCGAACTAGGCTGGGCAAATAAATGAAGAACTGTCTGACCCAAGCCGTTTCTTTTGCACAAAATCATATGGAGTCATGCCCGAAAATTGTTTGAATTCATTGATGAAGTGAGCCTGATCGCTGTAGTCTAAGCGATGGGCTATTGCTGTCAACTGCGAATAGTTGGTTTGCGTGAGCAATTGTAAGGCTTTCTCGAATCGCGCAATCCGTTGCAACTTTTTAGGTGCTACTCCAATAGCTATTTTAAATTTTCGCTCTAGGCTGCGCTCTGAAATTTTATGGTTGCGTGCCACTCTCCAAACATTTCCAGCTTCATCGATTTCGCGTGTGTGGATAATTTGGTTCACTAAAGGGTCGATTCGATTGAGCGTTGAAATTTTATCAACCAAATACTTACTTGAAATGATGACGCGTTCGCGATGTGATTTTGCGAGAGCTAATTTGCTTTGAATATCGGACCGACAAAACAATTGAATTTCCGGTACCGTATTCACCAACTCGTGGGCTTCCACACCAAAAAAAACATGAAGTGCATGCGGATGAAAACTGATACCAAAATGCGAAAAGGTACTGTTCATGATAGCTACCGTTTCTTTTGTATCGATGCCGCTTAAATAGCAACTCGGCATCTTTTCACCATCCGATTTACGAATGGATTCAAAACAGCCCACATCCTGAAAAATGAATCGGGGATAGCGATCAGCAAAACTTTTAATTTGAAGAAGCCCCGTGTTGGATTGATAGGAATCAAAGCTCCAAAAATACCGAACATACGGTCTTAGTAAATCTGGTGCAGCATATTGATGGTAAATCATTTCAATCCTGAACGAATACTCAAATCTATGGTTTTGTAGGATATTATGATAGCGTCAGGTCTGATTTCAATTTCGTCAATTCGCCCAGCAATTTTGTTTCGGTTACCCAACTCTCTTTGTTCATTTGGCGGGCAATGTTAACAATAGAAAAATTGAGTGTTTCAATTTCCGTTCTACGCTTCATCTTCAAATCTTGCAAGGTTGAAATTAACTGACCGTCTGAGTTTTTACTGATCATCAATAAGCTATTCAGCACATCGGAAACATCCAACACAACTCCAACCTCATTTGCGATAGAAACGCATTCTTTGATAATGCGCGTAGCTATTTCTTTTGCTTTATCATTTCGATGAAACAATCCATTGTCAATTTCCAACAACGGACAAAGCGAGTTGAATACACTGTTCGCAATTGCTTTTTTCCAAATGATTGATTGAATATTTTGAGATGCAGCGAACTTGAAATAATCATTCTCAAGCTGTGTTACGATCTCTTGTAATTGAATATCGGTTCCTTTGATAACACCAATCTGTGAAACGGCTACTGGCTTATAGCGAACAACATTTGCTAAAATTGATTGACTGGTCGTGAAAAGCACACAACGATAAATGGTCTGGAAGCTATGTCGCAAAAAAGGCTGCTCTACTTCTAATCCGTTTTGCATGATCACTAACGGTGATACGCCCATTTTTGGGTAAAGCGTTTTCGCCAGATCTTCATTACCAAAAGATTTCGTTGTTAATACCACAATTCCGTTCAATAAAGGTAATTGACTGAAGGATGTCACTTCAATAGTCGCCTCTAATATCAATTGATCCGGAAGCTCAACTTTAATTTTTTCGTGCGTAGTAATTCCTTGATCAACGCTTCCGCGGATAAGTATCACGTTCCGTCCTTTCAATTTCAAAAACACTGCTAATGCTTTTCCGATGGCGCCTGCACCAATAATATAAATTGCCTTTTCCATAAGCTATCAAAATTGACTTCATCCTTATCCGATATTTTCAATGATAACAGCTGTGGCCCCTCCTCCCCCATTACAAATGGCCGCCAGCCCATACTTTCCTTTTTCTTGTTTCAGGACTGAAAGCAGTGTGCATACAATTCTCGCACCGGATGCACCTAATGGATGTCCCATAGCAACAGCACCACCATATACGTTTGTTCTGGACAAATCAAAACCAAGAAGCTGCTGATTGACCAAAACAACAGCCGCAGACGCTTCATTGATTTCAATAAAATCCATGTCTTGAGGAGTGAGCCCCGCTCTACGAAGCGCAATAGCTATGGCATGAGCTGGAGCTTCAGCATATTCTTTTGGGTCCACTGCTGCATCGGCATATGAAATGATACGAGCAAGTGGCTTTAATTGATATTTTTGAAGAGCTTCCTTAGAAGCCAATAGGATTGCCGCTGCCCCGTCATTCAAGTTGCTGGCATTCGCGGGAGTGATCGTTCCATTATTGTCAAAAGAAGGTTTTAGTTTAGCCACCTTCTCAGGAATAATCTTGGCGATGTCTTCATCTTCATAAATGAGAATTTCTCCACCCTTCGTTTTCAAATGAATAGGTGCAATCTCGTTTTTGAATTTACCTTCTCGCGTTGATTCATTCGCTCGGGCATACGAGTTTAATGCATACGCATCTTGCTCTTGACGTGTAACCCCAAATTTCTTTACACTCAGCTCGGCAATGTTGCCCATGTGAATTTGGTTGTACGCATCCGTCAACCCATCTTTCAGCAATCCATCTACAAACGTTTCGTCACCAAATTTCTTTCCATGACGAAGCATCGCATAGTGAGGTGTATTGCTCATGCTTTCCATACCTCCTGTGATCACCACATCATCCAAACCTAATTCAATTTGCTGAGCTCCTATAATCATTGCCTTCATACCGGCAGCACAGACTTTATTTACAGTAGTGCAATCTACCTGATTCGGCACTCCACTCAATTTAGAAGCTTGCCGTGCGGGCGATTGCCCGATATTCGCTGACAATACATTTCCCAAATAGACAGAAGAAATTTGCGCAGGCAAAAGTCCGACTGATTGATACGCTTCTTTAATTACGACAGCTCCTAACTCAGGTGCATTAAAAGTCGATAGACTGCCCATAAATCCTCCGATAGCCGTTCGCTTTGCTGCAACGATAAATACTTCCTCACGCATGTGCTTTGCTTAATTGAATAATATCTTCTGACGAGACTCCGTATATGGGTGGTGTTTTAACACCCAACATGTTAAGATAGATACATAACGCGCCACGGTGATGTGACTCATGAATGATGAGTGCACGCAAAAAATTGCGAAGTGTGGTGGGTTTTCCACTTGCCGTCAAGATAGTTTTCGATAAGTCGGCTTCGCTTAACTTTCCGAATATTTCTACTGACTGCGCATGCATCTCATTAAAGTAACGCATGACATTTTCATATCCGTCTGCCAACTCTTTGCCGCAGCCTAGATACTTCATTTTGTTGCCCTGTGCTACTTCGGCAAATAAATTTCTTTCAATGGCTGCGATATGTCGTATCAAATCGGCAATCGTAAACTTACCCGGAAGGTATGCCCAATCCATTTTATCCGGTGGCACAACCTTTAAAATTCGAAGTGTGCCTTCGCGGGTACGTTCGTAGAATTCAAGAAAGCTTTCGATTGTAGTAATTTCCATAAAGCATTGGTTTATTTTTTCAATTCACGTATCATCGACTCCAAAAAATTCATCGAAGCATTCAGATAATTCATTTTGCCGGATGATTTAGCATGTAACATGGCACCTTGAATTAATGAGGTAAGAATAGATGTGAATTCCAATACATTGACATCGGGTTTTATCTCTTCATTCTTGATACCGGCTTTCAACAGTTTTTCAACGGAATTTCTCCAATACCCCAGCGCATCGTTGGCTTTTTCCTTTAGTTTCGGGTGAGTATCATCTGCTTCCGTTGAAGTATTGGCTATGGGGCAACCATTGCTCAAAAAGGAAAGTTTTGAAAAGTTACGGTAGGTTTCCGGATAGACGAGCAATTTATCGATGATTAATTCGCGCTCCTCCATTTTACCTCTGATGTAATTGGACACTTGTTGAAAATTATGTTCAAAGGCAGCCACTGCCACTTCATCTTTGTTTCGAAAGTTGCCATAAATACTCCCTTTGGTTAACCCTGTCACTTCCATCATATCGGTGAGTGAGGTACCTGCAAATCCTTTCACATTAAAGACAGAAGCCGTTTGCTCTACTATATATTGTCTGGTTCGGTCTGCTTTCGTAGCCATTTCTTTTTTTTTCTGTAATAGTACAAATAAAATATACCGATCGGTATATTTTATTCATTTTATTTTTCACCTTGCCATGAGTTTCAAAAGTTGCCCGTGTTTTCCGGTCACATTTTTCCATTTGTTACTTACGGCAATTCTTCTAATCTTCACGAACTTAAACATCAGTACTATGGCAGAAAATCGAGGGCAATGGGGTTCTAAATTTGGTTTCATAATGGCAGCGGCCGGTTCGGCTGTAGGCCTTGGCAACATTTGGCGGTTTCCCTACCTCACCGGTGAAAACGGTGGTGCTGCATTTGTGCTAGTATACATCTTCTGCGTGGTGCTGGTGGCTGTGCCGATGTTGATCAATGAAATTGCATTAGGTCGCCTCACGGCTAAAAACCCGGTGGGTGCTATTCAACAATTAGGGGGCAGCAAACTGTGGGTAGCGTTGGTAGGCTTTTTACCATTGATCGTTACGTTTGTCGTGTTGAGTTACTACAGCACCATTGCCGGCTGGACTGTAGGATACATTTTTACATCACTTTTCTCCATCGACATGCCGTTCGCAGAATTTATCGCAAATCCCAGCTACGTCATTCCATTGGGTGGATTTGTGATCTTAGCAACTGCCTGGATTGTTTTAGGAGGCGTGTCAGGAGGAATTGAGAAGGCCACCAAAATCCTCATGCCCATGCTTTTTGTGTTGCTGATTGTTGTAATCTTTAGAAGCATCACACTTCCCGGAGCAGGAAAAGGTGTTGAATATTATTTAGTGCCTGAATTTTCGAAGATCAACGGACGTGTCGTATTAGCGGCTCTAACGCAGGCATTCTTCTCGTTAGGTGTTGGTTGGGGTATGATGATTACGTATGGATCGTATTTACCTAAAACCCAAAATATTGTTTCATCCAGTTTATGGGTAGGTGCGATGGATACTTCGGTAGCATTGTTGGCAGGCTTCATGGTGTTCCCTGCCGTGTTTGCATTTAATCAATCTCCTGCAGAAGGACCCACTTTGGTATTCAACGTGTTGGCGAACATCTTCCAGCAAATGCCATTGGGAAATATTGCCGGTGCTTTATTCTTCTTGTTATTGTTCTTTGCCGCCATTACTTCCACCATCTCCATGTTGGAAGCACCTTCGGCTTATTTTATGGATCAGAAAAAATGGAACCGTAAGAAAGCAGCTTGGACGGTTGCTATCGTTGCGTTCTTATTTGGAATTCCTTCGGCTCTCTCTACAGGAGCAGTGGATAGTTTGTCAACCATGCAAGTCGATTTTCTCGGAGTAGTGAAAACCGGATTCATGGATATCTTTGATTATTTGTTTGGCAGCTTGCTCATGATGCTTGTGGTGTTATCTACATGTCTGTATACAGGCTGGTTTTTCAAAACCGATTTATTAGTAGATGAAATCGAGCAAGGTATGCCCTCCTTTAAAACCGGAAGCATCTTGGGTATTGCACCTTACAAGCTGTGGCTCTTCATGGTGCGCTTTGTGTGCCCCATCATTATCGGCTTGGTGATCTTGAATATGTTTGGAGTATTCGGTTAAGAATTCGAATTCTTTTATAATTCGAAGAAGTATAACTCAATCCAACATCTCACTCACCGGTTGTCCGGTGCATCCGCTCGGGAATTTGATCTGCAATAAAACAGAGAGCGTAGGCGCAATGTCGGTGATGGTGTGATATTGCGATGAGCTTCCTTGCTTGATTCCGGCACCATAAAATAAAATCGGTACGTGTGTGTCGTATGTATACGATGATCCGTGTGTGGTGCCTTGCGGCCCTCCTCCTGTGATCCAGCCGGGCTCTAATTGATAAATGATGTCGCCACTGCGCTTAAAATTGTATCCTCGAATGATCATTCCTTTCGTACCGCCTTCGGAGTAATTTCCTTGTTTGATAATGGCTTTTGGATAAACTTGTGCGACACCTTCCGTGGCTTGTAAGTAATTGGTGATTAACTCGGTGGCGATCAGTAAATCGATTCCGGAAGATTTCGGATCTCCGGCAAACAACTCCTGATTCAAAAACACCTGATCGTTGCTGATGCGATCAATCACTTTCTTGCCGGGAAAATATTTTTGTAAGTGATCATTCAATCCTGCCTCTACATTCGCCAACGGAAAATTGCCAGCGGGAATTTTATTGTCCTTCAGCGATTGTGGCACATCGACTACCGCGTGATCTGCTGTAAGGAAAACCACATACTCACCCTTCCCTACTTCTTGATCCAATCTTTTCAATAAGTCTTCGATGTTTCGATCCAAACGTAAATAGGTGTCTTCCAATTCAACTGAGTTTGGGCCAGTGCCGTGGCCAATATAATCCGGAGTAGAGTAGGAAATTGTTAAAAAGTCTGTGTCGTTGTCTTTACCTAATTGCTCACCTACCAATGTTGCCTTAGCAAAATCCGTTAGTAAATCATCACCCAGCGCAGAATTTACCAATAACTCATAGTCGCCATTTGCTTTGCGCAGATCTTTCAGGTTGTACGGAAACATTGCCTTTGAATCTTTCAATTTTCGTTCATAGGGTGATTCATCAGGATCGCTTTCAGTGTATTGAGTAATTGGCAAAAGTGTAGTCCACGTTTGATTCAAATAGTTGTCCGGCAGTTTTTGAGCATTAAATGCATCGACCCAAGTTGGCAAAGCATTGAGGTAATAGGTGCTGCTGATAAATTTTCCAGTCTTGCTATCGTACCAGTAGGCTGCATTGGCCATGTGTCCAGCCGGTAACACAGCACCACGGTCTTTCATGGAAATACCAATGACCTTAGCGCGCTTTTGCGTGAATAATTTGAGCTCGTCTGTAATAGTCGTAGACAACAACCTCCAAGGTGATACATCGCCATTGCCTTCCGGATTGCCCACTGCTTTGTAGCGCTCGTCTTCCACACAATTCACCGACTTCTTTGCGTTCTTATCCCACCAATCATTGCCAATGATACCATGTACAGCTGGTGTAGTGCCGGAGTAAATCGAAGCATGGCCCGGGCCGGTATATGTTGGCACATAGTTGTAGTGTGCATTCTTGAGCATGAAGCCGTTGCCGACTAATCGTTTGAATCCGCCTTCGCTAAACTTACCATCAAAACGATAGAGGTATTCCTGACGCATTTGGTCAACCACAATGCCCACCACGAGTTTCGGTTTTTTCTGAGAATAGGAATTGGCCGATAGCATCGCCAAAAAAAGGATTGCAACAATTTTCTTCATAATGCAAGTATCTAACAATAATCCGACCTGGGATTTATCTCAAAGTTAAGTTTTAGCGAATGAATTCCTTCAATTATCCTCACAAATCAATCGCTCATATTCGGCTTCTTCGTACACTTGCTTGCGCAGAAAATGACCGGATTGATCGTAATAGATTACCACATGCACATTCGCCTCGCGCACTTCCTTGTCGGTGAGATAAATGGGGAAATCCTCTTTGCCAACATTAGCTACATACGAAAAACGAATGGGCACAACTAAACCTTTTTGAGTCGAATAAACGCCTTCTTCTTTATTCTTGGAAACTAAAAATACAAGTTCATCCTGAAGGCGACCGATGATTCGAAATTGATCGACCGGATCGATTCGCTTTTGGTTATTTGTCAAATCCAATAAAGTCCACTGATTCGCTTTTTTTATCCACACCAGTTTTTCATTTACCACTTGCACCTCCTCAAACTCGAATGGAGTAAGTGGCTTCGCCTGCCAATCAATTACCGCGTAGCGACCGGCCTTGTAAGCAATACAGCGTTGTTGATCAATCACCTGTACATTACGATCAAACTGCGGCTTGAGAATTTTGTTTGTGGTCGCATCAAACAATCCAAATTTTTTGTCTTTCCACAGTGAAAAAAAGCCAGCCACTGTTTGCACCACTGCATCATATTCCACCAGCAAAATTACCTTCCCGTCCAGATTAGCCAATCCTGTTTTGGTTTTACGACTGATTAAAAATAAATTCTTTCCCACCGATTCAATTTTCGAGAAATCAAGTACAAATAATTTCTTTCCGTGCGCGAGGTCGTACACCGTTTTCTTTCCTTTGCCCTCCGTAAAAAAGTACGACACCGAATCCTTTGAAGGAATAAAATGAATGCGATGATCCAGCGGCAGCGCTAGCGACTGACTTGCGTTACTAAACACACGCACCGAATCTCGCTCACGCAAAAACAACAATCCACCCTTGAACCAAATGCTATCGGCAGAAGTAGACCGAATGGATTTAGTATTCAAATCATAAACTTTCAATTGCCCTGGTGCCTGCAACACCAACCATTTTTGATACTGCGTAATCTTATCCCACAATTGATTGTCCAGGTTAGAAGCTACTCCAGAGATGCTATATTTTTCATTTACTTTCCGCACCACTCCATAATTTGCGAGTGTCATGCTTTGTCGGGCGAGTGGTACCACAAATTGGAGTTCGCCATCTAAAATTCCTTCCAACGCGCCCATGCGTACGAGTAAACGATCTTTTGAAAGCATCTTCACCTCGTCAAATACACGCTCTTGTTTCAGCGGTTGGCCATTAGCTATGGACGCCAATTCGGATGCGGTGACTAACGTCTTTTTCTCCAGTCGGGTGAGTGCATAAACGCCTTCCATATATTCAACTGAATCAAAGCTTGGAGGGATCAATTGCCTACCTGTAAGTGTGTAGATAGCCCATGCACCTTTAGCTTTTACGGTGAGAAAAGATCCTATTACTCGAGCTTCTTGTAAACAGTCTGCAATGATCACTTGCCCAGATTTATGAATCACCTTTCGACACAACGAATCGCCCACCAACCAAAATCCACTGCCGATATCTTTTGTATAGGGATAAAATGAACTAATCAATCGCCCGGTTCGATTCAGCAACCCGGCACTCGTAATGAGAACATCTTCATGAATGCTGCTGCAACGAACATCTTCGTCAATCGAAGTAAATTGTGGAGCTACTACTTCTTTACCCAACGAATCTAAAAAGCCGTAGCGATTATTTTGAAGAAATGGAATCCAAAAACCTCTGTTGGCATCCAACACCTGTTGTACAGAATCATTCAGAAACCACCGAGGGATTGGTTTCTCCTGCGAGATCAACAGATGAAGTGCAATATTTCGAGCCATCTTCTTGTTTTCATAATCACCTCCTTGTTGAAAATAATTATTGAAAGATTCGATCGACCCATCGGCTGTGCTGATTTCAAAAATTTGGCGGTTGGTTTCTTTGAGATAAGGGCTTGATGGAAACTCGCGTGCAAAAGATTGATAGCTCGTCAGTTTGCGATCGCGCGTTTTCTCTTGAAACAACAACGTGTGATATTTCTTTTGCGCTTCCACTGCTCTTGATGAAGAAGGGTAGCGTTGAAAATAATCTGCGAAAGCTTGCCACGTATTTTTCTTCAAGGCATCCAGATAACTTACTTCATCGCGCAGTTCAATGGCAGCTGCTTTTTGCGAAGCCTGCGAATAGTTGGATATAAAAAACTGATACGACTCTTCTGTATTAATCTTTTTGGCGCGTTCAAAAGCTGCGCTATCCACCTGCGTCCTAAACTTTAACAATAAGGCTTCATCAATTTTATCCTTCGCCAATCGTTCGCGCTGCTTAGGTGTTGACCAACTGAAAGCAGATTGAGCCAATCGGATCGAACGATAAGCTGAATCAATGTGAGCCAAAGGATTTGCCGTAGCAAAAAACCATTGCGCCAGCGTAAGCTTCGCCTCCACATGCGTGCTGTCTTTTTGGATGGCGCGCGATAAAAGTTCTTTCGCAGCCGACCACTTGCCATCTTGCATCTTCGATTGCGCTTGACGCACCCAACTATCTTGCGCAGCTAGCCAGTGGCAGCCGCAGGACAACAGAAGAAGAAAAAATATCCGCTTATTTCGCATACGATCAACGCATGGTAAAATTAACTACTCGAAACGGATTAATACGTGTTCTCTTAAAAATCAAAACGATTGCTCAACAATTGATGAGGTGTTTCTCAACGTCACAATTACAATCTTTTTGAACTTTGAAGGAAATCTGATTCAAATCTACAGAGCGACACAAAGAAGAGCTTATTCAAACTCCTATTTTTCATCTTTACGCCATTGCATGCAATCCTTCTGAAACAAAAAAAGCCTCTGAATTTCTCAGAAGCTTTTCTGTCGAGGTGAGAGGATTCGAACCTCCGGCCTCCACGTCCCTAATCACGCTGGGGCGTGACGCTAACCGGGCTGCAATCAATTATATGTCTTTGCAGAATGTAAACTTGAAATTCCATTGCCCTAAAAAACAAAACCAACTCAAGTTACAAAACTCAAGTTGGTTTGTCGAGGTGAGAGGATTCTCCCGCTGAGGCGGGACGGCCTCCACGTCCCTAATCACGCTGTGGCGTGACTCTAACCGGGCTGCATCCTACTCAAATCCTCCAAAAATCTTGCTGCTCCTCGCTTCTTTATCTTTCTCTCCAGCAAAATAGCCTCATTCCTTGTTAAAACAATTTTACGCCAAACCAATTTCCAAGGTTGTTCTTTTTTAGTGTGACCTGCCATCTCGCTATTATGTTCGTCAAGTCGCTTTTCTAAATTATTAGTTTGACCAACATAATATCTATTTGTTGTAAGACTTTGTAAAATGTATACCTGAAATTCCATTGCCCTAAAAACACAAAACCAACTCAAGTTACAAAACTCAAGTTGGTTTGTCGAGGTGAGAGGATTCGAACCTCCGGCCTCCACGTCCCTAACGTGATGCGCTAACCGGGCTGCGCTACACCTCGATACTTCTTCCCACAAGCATCGCCCGCAAAAAGAGTCGCAATAATAATAAAATTCAATGGAAAGTCTATTTCTTCTTTTTCTTCAAATCCCTGATAAACCGCGCCCAATTCAGCGGATTCAAAAAAGGATTATAAGCCGGTCTGAATTTGTCTCCGGCAGAGTTCGACCATTGGTCAATATAATAGCGATAGTTGCCCGCACCATCCATCGGTGTCGTGCGCGCCATCAACGCCAGCATCTCCGCATTCAAAGCTCTCGAATCCACCGTATTATCCAATGGAATATTCATAGCCAGCACAGCCTCCTTAAAAAGCTCTTCTGTGGGAATACCCATCACAACTGTCTCATTGAGCAAGGTTATATCTGGGGCCAACTCTACAAAAATAGTCCAAGATTCCTTTGGCAAATCAGGCACTTTGTAGCTCGCTCTTTTAAAACCTACCGCACTAAACACCACGCTGTCACCTACCAACACAGGCAAAGTAAAAAATCCGGAAAGCGTAGTAGGTGTACCACGACCTGCCTTAGGCACATACACGTGCACACCCGGCAACACATTCGTAGCTGTATCCGTCACAAAGCCCGAAAGCTGAATCACACGCCTCTGACTTTGCGCCAGCAGCGTACCAGCGAAACCAAAGGCCGCCAGAAATAGCAAAACTTTAAAAATTCCCTTCATAATATCTGGGCAAAGGTAAAGATTCATATCGAATGTTAGCCTTATCTTCGCAAGATCTTTTAACTTAAAGATTCACTAAAAAGCGCTAAAAAAGGCTAAAAAACCACTTTATTTAAGGATGATGTACCCATTCATAAAATAGTTCTAATGCGCCTCAAACACTTTAATATCGAATTGGGTGCTCAAATTTTTCTGGCCAGTTCAGACACCTCACGCCTGCGCATTCTCAACCTCATTTTAACCAATGGTGAAATGTGTATTACCGACTTAGAGCGCATACTTGAATTCACACAAACCAAAACCTCGCGCCACCTGCTTTACCTCAAAAATTCCGGCATACTCACTTCTCGTAAAATCAACCAGTGGGTATTTTATCAAATCAAAGACGAAGTGTTCGACATCATCAAACAAATACTTCAATTCGTCAGCCGCGACCCCGTCATGCAGCAAGACCAATCCGTCTTCAAAACCATGTACAGCAATCGCGAACTCTCGCTCAATAAACTAAAAATAAAACCGCTCAACTTCTAGCCATACTTTCCCCTTGAACTGTTCAAATAATTTTTGCGGCCTGCCCTATGGTGGCCCTGGCGAGCCAGGCGCCTCCGCAGGGCACCGGGCTATCCGTTCCAATGCCACCTATCAAAATTCAGAGCAACCCAAACTAGCACAACCACTGGTGGCATTTTCACTTCTATCCCATGGCCGATCGCCCGCATATCACGCACCATTCAATCAAAAAACTTGATCTTCAATCAAAAATCTTAATTCTCAAATCTTCAATCTCACGCCTCACATAAATGAAAAAATATACCGCGCTCTTCTTCGACCTCGACCACACCCTGTGGGATTTTGATACCAACTCCCGCGAAACCCTCACCGAACTACACCAACATTACCGCCTAGAAAACCATGGCATTGATGTAAGCGAATTTCACATTGCTTTTAAAAAGATAAACACCGGCCTGTGGCATCTCTACGACACGGGCCAAATCAAACAAGATGTCATTCGCTTGCAGCGCTTCCACCGCGTGTTTCAAGAATTTGATGTCGATGAATACGATCTGTCGTTGCAATTCTCTGCCGACTATGTGAATCAATCGCCTAAAAAGAAAAATCTATTGCCGCATGCCAAAGAAGTATTGGAATATCTCCATCCCAATTATCCCATGCACATCATCACCAACGGATTTAGTGAAATACAAGATATTAAATTAAACAGCGGAGGCATCCATCATTTCTTTCAAAGCATTGTAACATCCGAAAAAGCAGGACATAAAAAACCCGCTAAAGAAATTTTTGAGTTTGCCCTCCGTGAAAACAACTTACAACCCCACGAAGTGGCTATGATTGGCGACAACCTTCTTACAGATATGGGTGGAGCAAAAAACGCACAAATCGACACCATCTACTTCAACCCCGAAAAAATAACACACCAAACCCCACTTACGCACGAAATTCATAGCTTGGCCGAACTGAAAGAACTATTGTAATTACATCCAATCCGCTTAGGTCAACCGTCAAATCTTCCTAGGTCTTTCTACTAGCGCAATAAGACCTAGGAGGATTATTTATAGTTCTAGCCACGATCAACGACTATTATTATAGCATTCATATTGTTAATTTGCATCGCATAAATCGCACATCCCAAATCGCATGTCTCATATCTAAACTCAAAAATATGTCAACCGGATTTTTCAATATTCCCTATCCTAAAAACGAACCTGTATTATCCTATGCTCCCGGCAGCAAAGAACGTGGAGCATTAAAAAAAGCACTGGAGGAAGCACGCGCCCAAGTGCTTGACATTCCTATGTACATTGGTGCCGAAGAAGTGCGCAGCGGAAACAAGAAACCACTTAATCCTCCACACGATCATCAGCATCTGCTTGGGCATTACCACGAAGGCGACAAGCAACATGTCACACAAGCCATCAACGCAGCCATGGCAGCGAAAGAACTATGGGCCGGGCTTAGCTGGGAAAATCGCGCAAGCATCTTCTTAAAAGCAGCCGATCTGTTGGCAGGGCCCTATCGCTACAAAATCAATGCGGCCACCATGTTGGGGCAATCTAAAAATGCGTTTCAGGCGGAAATAGATTCTGCTTGCGAGTTAATCGACTTCCTCCGATTCAACGTGCACTTCATGGGCGAAATCTATCGCGACCAACCCGAATCATCTCCGGGCGTTTGGAATCGAATCGAATATCGTCCGTTGGAAGGATTTGTATTTGCACTCACTCCTTTCAACTTCACTGCCATTGCAGGCAACTTGCCAACCAGCGCGGCACTGATGGGCAATACGGTAGTTTGGAAACCGGCCAACACACAGATTTATGCAGCCAACGTAATCATGCAAGTATTGAAAGAAGCGGGATTGCCGGATGGCGTCATCAACTTAATCTACGTTACCGGCCCCGATGCAGGCGATGTAATTTTCAGTCACCGCGATTTTGGTGGCATTCACTTCACCGGAAGCACAGGAGTTTTCCAAAACATCTGGAAAACCATTGGCCAAAATATTCACCAATACAAATCGTATCCTCGCATCGTAGGGGAAACAGGCGGTAAAGATTTTATCATGGTGCACAAAAGTGCCGATGCCAAACAAGTGGCAACAGCCATCGCCCGTGGTGCCTTTGAGTATCAGGGACAAAAATGTTCGGCTGCCTCACGTTGCTACATTCCTTCCAACTTATGGGAAGATGTAAAGAAATATTTACTGGCCGACCTCAGCAGCATGAAAATGGGGCCAACTGAAGATTTCGGAAACTTCATCAATGCAGTTATTGACGAGAAAGCGTTTAAGTCCATCACCGGTTATATTGAAAAAGCACGCCAAAATCCGATGAACGAAATCATCGCAGGCGGCAAGTACGACAAGAGCAAAGGCTACTTCATCGAACCAACCGTAGTGCTCACCAAAGATGCCAGCTCCATCACTATGTGCGAAGAAATCTTCGGACCCGTTGTAACGATTTACGTGTACCACGAAGAAAATTTCGAGCAGACATTGGAATTAGTGGATCAGACTTCTCCTTATGCGTTAACCGGTTCTATCCTAGCTCGCGATCGTTATGCTGTGGAAATGGCCACTAAAAAACTAAGTAACTCCGCAGGTAATTTCTACATCAACGACAAACCTACTGGTGCGGTGGTAGGTCAGCAGCCATTTGGGGGCGCGAGAGGTAGCGGCACCAACGATAAAGCCGGAGCCAAAGTAAATTTATTGCGCTGGGTATCGATGCGCACGATTAAAGAAACGTTTGTGACACCTACGGATTATCGTTATCCGTTTTTGGATAAGGAGTAATTTTCTTACGAAGAAATGAGCATAATCTATCTTGATTATGCTCATTTTTTATTTTGGTACTACCTCATCAACTTACCTAAAAACTTGGTTGACGATTTTTAATTTACTCAGGAGTATATTTTTATCAGACTGTAACTTCCGTCCACAAGTTTGTAAAGCAACAGTATTTATGGTACGCCCAAAAACAGTCGATTGTCAGGGTGTCACACTAATAATTAATCGGCCATCCAATTACGTCCAATGACATCCTCCTGGACAAGCCAAACATTAGTTTTAACTCTAATTAGCCGTACTTTTGTATGAATCACCTATCAGCTTGACTTCATTCATTCAACAACTAATCATCGTTATAACCTATGCGGGCATTGTGCTTGGCGTTTTTGTTGTTTTGGTTATCAACAATCAATCAGTACGAAAAACCAGGGCTACGCGCTTTCTGTCTGTCTTGCTCCTTTCTCTTTCTTTCAGCATCAGTCACATTCTCTTTGCTGGGGCGGTATTAAATCACCTATCTAATGACATTTTCACAGTGGGTGATCCCACATATTTTTTGTTGGCACCATTGCTTTGGTTTTATGCAAAAGAACTGATGGGTGAGCGTGTTGCCATCAATTTCCGGCTACTGACTCACTTTTCTCCTTTTTTAATAACTATTTTCCTCTCATTAACACTTAAATCAAGTGGCCTAAATCTTACACACCTCCGCACAGTTGACCATCAATACAGAATTATCGCTATCTTCTTCGGCACTATTTTGCTGTTACAATTTCTTTGGTACCAATACCTCATTCGCCAGAAATGGGTAATCTTTCAAAAAAAGCTAGAGCAAGAAGTTTCTGATCAGGAGCATGTGGATGTGTCGTGGGTGCGTTTTTTCATGCTGCTTTTTCTGGTATTAAATCTTTTTTTCTTGTTCAGTCTTTTCGCTACCATTCATTTGCCGGGTGGCGCTTGGCTGCCCTTGACTACAGCCTTTCTGTTTTCCATTGGCATATTTGTACTCGGCTATAAAGGCATTGTGCAGCGAGAATTAGTTTTGGATTCGGATGTTTTATCCAAACCTGAATCCAAAAATATTAATGAAAAAATTCCGATGATTGTTGACCAGCAACTCATTCACCAACTGCTGGAATACATGAACACTCATAAGCCCTATCTGAATTCGGAACTCACATTAACGGATTTGGCAAGAAGTCTAAACGTCAGCCGCAGTCAACTATCCGCTTTGATCAACGAAGGTATTGGCGACAACTTCTATGACTTTATTAATAAGTATCGAGTTGAGGAAGTAAAACGGCTCATGGTAGATCCGGCTGCTAAAAACTATAACCTGTTGGGAATAGCGTTAGAGGCAGGTTTCAAATCAAAGTCCACATTCAATTTAATATTCAAACGCTTTACAGGTCTCACGCCTACCGAATACCGCAAAAATAGATCATCCGAAGACGTCCAATAGGATTTCTATTGACGCCACGCACTTTTCATCTCCGTATTGTTGCATCAAAAACACAATACGATGAATTCAACTCAAACACAAAATCGGATCGAGCTGACCAAAGTCAGCAAGTCATTCACGCTGCCTTCAGGATCTTTTCAAGCCCTGAAAGAAGTTAACCTTACCATACCATCCAGCCAACTCGTAGCTATCACTGGCAAATCCGGAAGTGGGAAATCAACTCTCCTAAACATGATTGCCGGAATTGACAAACCTACCGATGGGCATGTAGTAATTAATGGAGTGCAAGTTGAAAAATTAACTGAAAGTGCACTTGCCACGTGGCGCGGGAAAAACATTGGTGTGGTATTTCAATTTTTTCAACTGCTGCCCACACTTACCATCTTGGAGAATGTGATGTTGCCCATGGACTTTTGCAACAGCTACCCGAAAAGTGCCCGAAGAGAAAGGGCGCTTTCGTTGTTGGAGTTGGTGAACATTCGCGAGCAAGCGGATAAATTACCGTCCACTTTATCGGGTGGTCAACAACAACGTGCAGCCATAGCTCGTGCATTAGCCAATGATCCTCCAATTCTAATTGCCGATGAACCCACCGGCAATCTGGATTCGCAAACGGCCACTTCTATTTTTGAAGTTTTTGCTTCATTAACAAAGTCTGGCAAAACGGTCATTATCGTGACGCACGAAAAAGATTTCTCGGCCTACTTTGAGAATGTAATTGCTATTGCCGATGGGGCGATACTGAATTGATCCACTCTTATAATTTTTTTATGCCAACACGTTTTTATAAGGTATTTCGCGATTTAACATCCGATTCATCCAAAAGCTTAATGCTTGTCTTGTCTATTGCACTGGGCGTATTTGGTATCGGCACTATCTTAGGAAGCTACAGTGTCGTTCAGCGTGAGGTGAAAGACAACTACATGAACACGGTGCCTGCGTCTGCCACTATTGAAGTCGATAGCGCTATCAGTAAAGAAGTAGTGGATTCCATCAAAAGCATTTCGGGAATTGCTGAAGCGGAGCGACATGCTTCCGTTGTCGCCCGAATGAAAGTAGGCGAAAAATGGTATCCTCTTCTCTTATTTGTAATTGACGATTTTGAAAACAAAAAAACGAACAAATACAATTTGCTATCGGGGGTTGCCAATCCCACCGAAGGAAGCATGCTGGTAGAACGCACTGCGTATGGAATGATGCAAGCTAAGGAGGGCGATGAACTGTTGATTAAGACTGCGAATGGAAATCCTAAAAAGGTAAAACTGACAGGCACTGTGCACGATGCAGGCCTTGCGCCAGCATGGCAAGAACAAGCTGGCTACGGATACATCTCGCTTACTACTCTTCAAGTATTGGGAGAAACACAGGGGTTTGACCAACTTCGAGTTTTAGTAAGCGAACAAACTGAATCCGAAACACATATTCAAGAATGTGCACAAAAGGCAGCATCGCTACTGAAGTCTAAAGGCTATGAGGTACGCGAGATTCAAGTGCCACCTCCCGGCAAGCACCCACACCAAGGACAGATGACAACAGTGATGCGCATATTTATTGTTTTCAGTTTTCTCATACTAATTCTCGGTTCCATTCTAGTGGCTACTTCGATCTCCACATTAATTGTGAAACAAATTCGGCAGATAGGTATCATGAAAACAATTGGTGCCACCTCACAGCAAATAGCCGGTTTGTATTTTCTAATGATCCTCTTGGTAAGTATCGTTGCGCTGTTGATGGCGATTCCACTAAGTCGGTTGGCAGCATCCGCTTTCACCAACCAGTTGGCGGTGTTGCTCAACCTGGAAATCAGAAATGCTTCCATTCCCAATTGGGTTCTATTGTTACAAACCCTTGCCGGCATATTGATTCCATTTGCAATTACAAGCCTGCCGATCATTCGAGGTAGTAGGATCTCGGTTAAATCAGCACTTGACAACACTGGGGTGAATCTTAATTTGCTGCATAAAAGCCGTTGGGTGATTCGAATATCCCAATTATCATTTCTTAGTGAAGTAGCACGGCTTTCGATCCGGAATGTTTTTAGGCAACGAGCAAGGTTACTCATGACGCTGGGTTTATTGGCAGCCGGTGGCGCCATGTTTATGACCGCAATGAACGTGGCTGAAGCATGGAATGAAAATCTAAAACTAATATATGTTCAACGCCTCTATGATTTAGAAGTACGTTTGAATGAGCCTATTGATGTTGATTCAATTGTAGCAAAATTAAAAAGGCTGAAAGGCGTAGCGAGAGTAGAAGCTTGGAATTACACATCTACCTCATTTAGCAAAGATGCTGAGTTTGAGGTTACGCGTACTTATCCCGACAAGGGTCATGGTAGCTTTAGCTTACAAGCTGTTCCCATCGGCACCAAAGTTTTAAACCCATCAGTTGTCGAAGGTTCTTGGCTTCAATCTCCGTTGGCACGGGAAGTTGTTTTAAACCAATCATCGCGCGGGTATTTAAAAATTGGAGACTCTGTAAAACTCGCTATTGATGGAAAACCTACCACTTGGAAGGTAATAGGTTTCACAATGGATGTTGGATCTCCAGCACTAGCATATGTTTCGTTAGATGCGTTTGTGGAAGTTGCAAAACTTTCCAAGAAATCAAACTTGCTTCGAATTGGATATTTGGATCGATCCAAAGAAAGTGCTTACGCTAAAAATAAAGAGGTAGAATCGCTGCTTGAAAAAGAAAACGCAGGAATAAATACAACCATTCCGGTTTGGTTATTGCACAATGCCATTGCCGCTCACATGAAAGTACTCGTCAATTCTCTTTTAGCGATGGCTCTATTAATGGCTTTAGTTGGAACACTTGGATTGATGTCGACCATGAGCATGAATATTTTGGAACGAACGAGAGAAATTGGAATGATGCGCGCGATTGGAGCTACACCAACTACGATCAATAAATTAATAATTTTTGAAGGTATGCTGATAGGAGCGCTCAGTCTCATCATCGCTTTTGTATTTTCTTTGGCACTTTCATCTTACATGGGAATCAAGATTGGGCATCTGGCCTTTCGCACGCCATTATCTCTAACTATTTCAATTGCAGGTGTTGCTATCTGGATATCAATTATTCTCCTTGGCAGTTTCATCGCTACTTGGTTTCCCGCCAAAAGAGCCAATCGAATAACAACGCGGGAGGCCTTAGCGTATGAATAAACAAAGCAACTCGTTTCGAAATTTCATATTACTTTCTACTAGTTTTACGTGATTCCGTTAAAAAAATGAAACTTCTTGAAATCCTCGCTATCTGCGGCAGCACACGTGCTGCATCCTCAAACCTTCATCTGATCCATGCTATCAGCGAACTTTATAAAAGTAAGCTGACGATTCGGTTGTTGGAAGGACTTACTGCAATTCCTCATTTCAATCCGGACCTTGATAATGACCTTCCACCCGAAGCCGTTGTAGATTTCCGGCATCAGTTGATGATGGCTGATGGGGTTTTAATTTGTACACCGGAATACGCCATGGGAGTTCCGGGCACCCTAAAAAACGCGATCGATTGGACAGTTTCATCCATGGAGTTTTCGAGAAAACCAACCGCCTTAATCACCGCATCCTCATTGGGTGAGAAAGGCCACGCATCATTATTAGAAACTTTAAAAGTAATTGAAGCAGACATCAGCGAGGACACACAGTTAGTGGTGTCACATGTAAAAACGAAAGTAAAAGCCGATACGATTATTGATAGCTCTACCTTAGAGGAAGTAAATAAAGTAATGGACGCATTTATTGAAAAAATCAATCAAAAGTTTAACTAAATGAAGTCAAAAAAAATACCCCGTACTATTGCGGGGTATTTTTTCATTAAAACCGACCGCTTTTTAATACAAGTAGTTCAAAGCAGTTTTATCATCATTGTTAAAGAAGCGATTGCTTCCGTCTGTACAAGCCAACATCCAAGATTGAGCAGCTAGTGTAGCTGTTGAAGGTGTACCCGGAATTAAATTAGCGCCAACGGTACCAGCACCTTCGTTAGAAACGGCACCACCACAGCTGATTGCTCTATTGTAATAATCAGTGTGACGGAAACCAATGCAGTGACCCATTTCGTGTGCCATGATGGTGGCAATTCCATTTACAGACAGTCCATAAGTAGACTCAAGGATTCCACTCATTTTAATTACACCGTAAGGATTACCCGCTGTTGTAGGGAAACCGGATGAGCCTAAAATTCCCTGGCGCTCTTGTGATTTTGTAAGACGGCTGAATACAATGTTTGCAGAGCTAGTAGTAACGCGCTGAAACTTCAATTGAAGGTTTTCCGCGTTAAATCTGCGGATTGCCTCATCCACTGCAGAGAAATTAGCTGCACTAAATGTAGTAGGCATGTAAACTGTAATAGTTCTTGGCAATCCGGTTACCAATAAATTGGTTGAATATTGCTCAACTGTCGGCACACGCTTCGCAGCACCCATTGTAGATAAATCAGAAGCAGAAAGGAAGATATCTCCTTCTACTAAATAACCTCCATCAAAACTGATAGGCGGGTGTTTTACTACATCAAAGCCAAGGCCGATAAGCTGATTTCTTACATCGCTGGGGATCGCATACGGATCAACATCTTGATTGGATTGGCAAGAGACAAACACGCCAGAGGCAAACAAAACAATGAATGAGAATGAGAGAATTTTTTTCATAGATGTGGGGTTAGGTTGTTAATTATGTATTGAAACAAATGAAATAATCTCATAAAGTCAAGGATATCCCCCATAAATGGGGTAGACATTTAATGCGAATTCATAAAATCAGCCTCAAATCCAATACAATGAAAATAAAATCAAGTGTCTCTCATTAGTAGTATAGCGCTTAAATCTGTTTTTCTAAATCTCTTTTCTGATATTTGCTTTCACTGATGAAATTAAAATCATTCACATGGTATGCAATTCTGTTTGCGTGGATTGCCGTTGGAGCTGCCTATGCACAATCAAATTTATCACCTGCATTACAGGCTAATAAATCGCAAATTGAAGCAGGAAAAAGTATTCTCTCCATCTCTGTTATTTCTCCCGCACTTTTTCGCAAAGAATATGAAGGGAAGATTTCCATTCTAAAAGATCATCATCCCCATGCCAGTTTTGAGATCACTTTGCTTCGGATAGAAACTCTGAATGAGTTAATAAAAGATCCCAACATTATATTTATCGATTGGCACAGCGCTCCTAAAAGCGAAGCAGATTTTGAATTCAGTAATTCAATATTCAATCGAATTACCAAAGTGCAACAAATGCTACCCGATCTACTCGGGTCGAATTCCAAAGTCTCCGTTAAAGAACTGAGCTTTGATGCGAATCATCCGGATCTGATCAATCGCAGCTTTACTACTTCCGTTACCCCTGTAGCTGTTTCGCAGCATGCTACAAACATGGCCATTCTGATTGGCGGTGGCGGTAATTCTTCCTATCGTACAAAAGGGGTTGCTTCAAATGTGATGCTCACCTCCTCCGATTTCTCAAATCTATTTCCAGACGCAGCAACGCTATTTACCTCGAATAGTATTGCTATTCAAAATCATAGTTATGGTGTGGAAATTGAAAATTACTATGGAAGTGAAGCGGTAGCCTATGATCAGCAGGTTTCACAAAACACTACACTACTTCATATTTTCTCAGCGGGGAATAATGGCAAGTCAAAACCCACAAGTGGCACCTACCAAAATCTAGGCTTTGCAAACATCACCGGCAATTTCAAACAAGCTAAAAATGTTTTGGTAATCAATGCAGTTGATTCCACGCTTGCTCTCAACGAATTAAATTCACGAGGCCCAGCCTACGATGGCCGAATTAAACCTGAACTGACTGCCTTCGGACAAGGAGGCACTTCGGATGCTGCAGCGTTAGTATCGGGAATTAGTACTTTGCTGCACGAAAAATACAAACAATTGAATAATGAATTACCTGAAGCAGCCTTAGTAAAAGCAATTTTGATTGCTAGCGCAGATGACTTGGGTACTCCGGGCCCAGATTTTCTGTATGGATACGGAAATGTAAATGCCTTCAATGCAATACAAGTAGTTACGAACAATCAGTTTTCTTCTCAAATAGTTTCCTCCAATTCTGAAAGCACGCTTACGATCAACGTCCCGCCATCAACAGCCGAACTCAGAGTTGCCATTGTTTGGACAGATGTCCCGGCTACCATAAACGCCACAACTGCCTTGGTCAATGATATTGATACTTGGATAGATAATGGAACCATCATTCGTCCGTGGGTTTTGAGTCACTACCCTAAAACGGATTCTCTAACTACTCCCTCAAAACGGAAAGAAGATCATTTGAATAACGTTGAGTACATCACTATTAGCAATCCAAGTGCAGGAGCTTTACCATTACATATTCGCGCCAACAATTTGATTGGCGGATCGCAGCCTATTGCAATTGCCTACATATTTAAAAGTCAACAGGTTTTTTCATGGGATTATCCGCAGGCGAATGAATTGGTAGAAGGCGATAAAAAAAATCTTCTCGTTTGGGAAAGTGCCTCCAATAAGAAAGGTGATTTGTATGTTCAACTCAATCAGGGCGACTGGCAACTCGTACAATCCAACTTAAACCTGAATCAATTTACCTATTGGAAAACCCCTAATTTATTCGCCCAAGCGAAACTTAAGATGGTGATTGATGGTCAAGAATATGCGAGTGAGGATTTTACGATTGCTCCTTTACCCAAATTAAAAACTGCATTCATTTGTAATAATAACGTAGCACTTACATGGAATAAAATAAACGATGCCACTGCCTACGATGTGTATGCATTAGGCAACCAATACCTTGAAAAAATTACCGCAGTGACTGATACTATTTATTCGTTTTCGGCTTCGAACAAAATCCGATTTGCTATCATGCCACGGAATAACTCTATCACAGGACTAAAAAGTGAATCCATCGATTATACATTACAAGGCACTTTGTGTTACATTAACTACTTTAGCGCCACACGAGTTGCTGAATCCATCATTCAATTGCAACTATCGCTCAGCTCGCTACTAAACATTCAATCTATTTCAATCTTTCGCACAACCAATAGTGTTCGATCACTGTGGAAATCCGTCAGCAGTTCGTCATCGCTAAATTATACAGTGCTAGATTTAAATTTTGAATCCGGAGTATTAGAATACGAAGCGGAAATCACGCTTGCCGATGGTAGCAAAATAAAATCAGATATAGCATCCATACGCGTTGAAGAAAAAAACAAGCTCCTTCTTTATCCGAATCCTTTAACTTCAAGTGAAGATCTTAATATTCTGTCATCAGGAGGGGGAAAGAAATTTTTAGTGTTGGATATGATGGGAAAACGCCTCGCAGAAATAGAGTTGCAAGAAATTGAAGAATCGATTGATCTGGTGAGTTTACCGATTGGCGTGTACGTCTACCAACTGTTTAGCCGTACAGGCGTATTACAAGACAGTGGCCGCTTTATTAAGCGATAAGCTCTATTGCTCTTTCTTCGGTTGTCCTTTCTTATCCTCAAACAACATACGAACCGAAGGACCGTATGTGTCGTCATATTGCCCTGATTTCATATTCCACACAAATGCACCTAAAGACAAAAGCGCAATGGTAAGCGAAATCGCGATTAACAAAATGATTATTTCCATACTATTGATTTGAAGTTTCTAAACCACGAGATACCCACTTCACACCCAGCGCACTGAATCCTACTACACTTACACTGCTGATCGGCATTAAAATCGCAGCTACCAAGGGTGATAAGTTGCCAGTGACGGCTATGCCAAGTGTAATTACATTGTAGAAGAAAGAAATACCAAAAGCGATTTTCAAAACAAGGGTAGCCTTCTTGCTCAGATCTAAAAACCGATGGAGGTTTCCAACCTGATCTCCCTGAAGAATTCCATCGCACGAAGGTGTAAAAATCCCAGTGTCATCTGTCACTGCAATGCCCACATCACTTTGACGCAAAGCACCTGAATCGTTGAGGCCATCCCCCAGCATCATCACATGCTGTTGATTTTTTTGGAGATCAGAAATAAAATCTGTTTTATCGTGTGGGCTTTGATTAAACCTCAATTCAACGTGTGCCGGAAACAATTCACGCATCCTTGATTCTTCGCTGCTATGATCACCTGAAAGTAAAGCCACACAGCGTTTACCCAACAATTGAATAACCTCTTTTACGCGCGGACGTGTCGCTGTCTCAATTCGAAAATAACCACGCACTTCATTGTTGATTGAAACAAATACCCTCGTCAGCAGAGAAGGATTGGTTCCATTAAAGCCCACATACGATGCAGAACCAATGCGGATGGCATGACCACTCACCATTCCTTCAATACCTTTTCCGGTGCGCTCCATAAATCGCGAAACTTGTAAATGCGATTGGGTAGTGATCGACTGGGTGATCAGTTTGCTTAATGGATGCGATGAAGAAGCTGTCAGTAATCGCACCCAACCTAATTCCTGATCATCGAGCACGCCAACGAACGTCACCTCTGCGGCCCCGTGTGTAATGGTTCCTGTCTTATCAAAAACGACTGCGTCAATTTTTGCCAGGCGCTCAATCACATCTGCATTCTTTAAATAAAAACCATGCTTGCCAAAAACGCGCAACATGTTTCCATAGGTGAACGGTGCAGCTAGCGCGAGTGCGCATGGGCAGGCTACCATCAACACAGAAGTGAGCACCAACCACATTTGTGTTGGACTGATAAAATACCAATAGATTGCAGTAACTAAAGCCAAGGCCATTACAATCCATGTGAAATTGCGGGCTGCCTGATCGATAATTTTTTTGTACCGACTTTCTTTATCCTTCTGAAAAATCTCTCGGTTCCATAAACCTGTTAAATGACTTTGGGAAGTTTTTTTCTGTACGGTCATTTCAACAGGCGATCCAACCAGTCTTCCACCAGCATACATCAATTCGCCTTTATGTACTTGCACTGGCTTTGCTTCACCCGTTACAAAACTATAATCGATAAATGCCTGCTCGCTCAGCAATACGCTATCGGTAGGAATGATTTCTTGGTTTCGTATCCGAATCTGATCTCCGGGTTCCAACTCATAAACAATAACAGGCGACCAATCCCGTCCTACCCATTTTTGAACTGCCAGTGGAAAATAGGATTTGTAGTCGCGATCAAAAGCAAGACTTTCATAAGTCTTCCCTTGAAACCATCGCCCGATCAATAAAAAGAAAACCAATCCAGAAAGGGAATCTAAATAACCGGGGCCCGTATGCGAGATGATATCATAGCTGCTACGCAAAAACAAAGCAGCTAAGCCAATCGCGATGGGCACATCAATATTGATTTGCTTTTGCTTAAAGCTGTTCCATGCATTCAAGAAATAATCTTGTCCTGAATATAGCGCTACCGGAACAGCAAGCGCCAGATTTAAATAACTGAACAACAATTTGAGTGATTGATCAGATCCATCTAAACCTAAGTACTCGGGAAAGCTCAGCAACATAATATTGCCGAAACAAAAACCGGCAATGGCCAACTTCAGTAATAAACTACGGTTGTTGGTTGGCTTACTTCTCTCTTCTAAACTTATGGAAGGCGCATAACCTACAGCCGCCATCAATCGAGCTACGCCACCAAGTGTAATGATGGAAGGATTGAAATGAACTGTAACCTGTTTGCGTCCAAAGTTCACTTCCGATTTTACAACACCCTCATTTAATTGCTGCAAATTCTCGAGCAGCCAAATACAAGATATGCAATGAACAGCGGGGACATAAAATTGTATCGAGCTGTAGTTAATCGAATCAAATGACAACAGCTTCCGCTTAATGGCAGGTTCATCTAAAAACGCATAACTCTCTTCATGCACATGGCGCAAGGAAACACCCGGTTTATCGGTGTACGTGTAGTATTCACACAGATTATTCTCATCCAAAATTTCATAGACCATTTTACAACCCTGACAACAAAAATTTTTATTGTCTTGAATGATCGTTTCTTCCTCGCAAGGCTGACCGCAATGGTAACAAGCCAATTGTTCAACAACAATACTATCCATTGGAATAAAAGATTGATGCCTCCTGACTAAAAAGTTTCTTGGTCGTTTGGTTGCTGCGAAGGAGCGCAATAGCACTCTTGCCCATAATCAGTAATGGGTTTTTGGCATGCGATGCCAACTTCATCAACTCATGAGTCATATTAATTCCATTCATCGGCACAATGCCGACATTAGTAAAAGAATTCTTTACAAAGCGAATGAAGTAATGTTCCAGAAAAACTTCGGGCTTATCACTTGCATTCACCATCAGCACCGTCACCGTTTTGTCCGAAGCAACTCCACTAAAAAGGTGAAGGAATGTTTTAAGAGCCGTGAGCGAACTCGAATCTGCATCAAACACAATCAGCACTTCATCATAAAAAAGTGGCACCTTCGAAGATAGCAAAACCGGGCACGCCAGCGGTTCGATAAAATTAGTGATAAACGATTCCGGCAATTGATCGATTACATCCAAAGGCAATGGATTGATCAATACTAAATCAGCAAAGCGACTACGCTGAATCAAGGCTCTCACTGTATAGCTGCCTGGATTAAAAAAATCCATATTGAGTTTGAGCAGCCGCGCTTCGTCTTCCAGCTTTTTCACAACCAAAGTGCGATCATTTGGAAATGCAGACTGAGTCAAGGATGGCTCCATAAAATCACGAAGAAAGAATGCGGAGAAAGTCTTCGGATTTAAGTGCGAAAATAAATTAGCATAACCGGTCATACTTTCGTGTGAAGGTGCCAAGTCAGCCGGGAAAAAGATTTCTTTGTTCACGTGTTGCTACTCTTCGTTTGATCTAAATGTCCAGATAGGGCAATCCAAATGATTGACTACATCTTCTGCAATGCTGCCAGATAAAATATGATTTAATCCTCTTCTGCCATGTGTTGCCATGACGACCAAATCTCCGCCAATACTTTCGGTGAAGTTGCGCACACCGTTTTCCTGATCAATTTCATTATACACATTGAGCGTATAATCTTTCAACATAAAACGTTTGGCGAATGCCTTTAACTGTGTATGCGTGATACTATCGCGTTTAAAAGAAGCCGGAGTGTTTACGAACAACACATGCAACTTGGCTTTTAGGAAAGCTTGCAGCTCTTTCACTTTAAGCGTAAGTTTTTCAGCTTCTAGATTTAATTCGTTGGCAAAAACAATGTTTTTGATAGATGACAACTTAGTAGCCTTTTTGATAGTGAGCACAGGAACTTCTGATGTGCGAACTATCTTCTCAGTGTTGGATCCCACTAAAAACTCCTTGGCACCATTTGCTCCATGTGTGCCCATCACCACTAAGTCAACTTCTTTTTCTTCAATAAACTGGCGTATGGTGGCTGTTGTCGGTCCAAACTCAACAAAGCCCTTCACCACGGGCCCTTCTTCCGCCCATTTACCAATCATCTTCGCGAACTTTTTCTCTGCATTGGCACGCATGTCATTCATAAATGATTGCTCAAAATAGAGTGTTGGCATAATCACAGTATCATGCATCACCGGCACTTCCACAACATGCAAAAGAAACACCTCACCCTTGCTTTGTCGAGCAATTTCAACAGCAAGTTTAAAAGCCTGCACCGCAGGATCAGAAAAATCGCACGGAACCAAAATCTTTTTCATAAAGGAAATTTTTAAGTGAATAATTACCGTTTCCCGCTAACACCAATCATTGATGCGCTTGATCAAAAGTAGCTGTAACCCGGTAGGGGGGTAATGATAGGTATCAAGGCAAAACATGACTTTTGTCATAAAAGCTTGCCACTTGTAAGAAATAAAAAAAGAGCCCAAAAGCTCTTTTACTGAATTTTGCAAATGTTAAAAATCGTCTTAAGCCACGATCAGATCGGCCTGTTTAGCCAAACGCTTCGGGTCCAACACTCTTATTTTCTTTCCTTCAAACGAAATCAATTCATCGGATTTGAAATCCGACAAAAGTCGGATGACAGTTTCGGTGGCGGTGCCCACTAAACTCGCCCAATCTTCGCGCGAAAGCGCTATATCCAATAATACGCTATCATCGCCTTCCATTCCATACGATTCTTTGAGCATGAGTAAACTTCCAGCCAATCGCTCGCGTACTGACTTATGCGCAAGCTCTGCCATTCGCTCTTCCATAATACCCATTTGCTGGCAAACCTGCTTCACCACCTTTTTCATAAAGACTGGATTTTTTTGAAGTACCTCAAAGAAATTTTCCTTCTGAATGAAACAGATCTTCGCATCTTCCAACACTGTTGCAGTCGCTCCGTAAAACTCTTCGCTGAGTAAAGCTCGGTAACCAAGAAAATCACCTGGTTTGGCTATGTAAAGAATAAATTCCTTGCCTTGAACATTATTCTTAAAAACCTTCACCTTACCACCATTGATACAAAACAACCCTGTGGGACGAGTGCCTTCGTAAAAAATGTTCTGACCTTTTTTATATTGAATGCAGGTCTTATGATTGTTAATGCGACTCAAATCCTCCGGTGTCAGCCCATTGAAGAGCGAATCCTTCAAGTGTGTACAAAGCTGGCAATCAATCGTAAATTCCTTTCTTTGCATTGTGCGAAGATGATAAAATTCAGCCCATAATCAAAGGTTTCAATTTTAGGATTTTGTTACGGGCTGCTTGTTCCCTCCTAAAACCTGTATCGCAAAAATTAAACTCAACAAAGTCAAAGCTCCGCCCATCAACATTGGAGCACCCGGAAAATAAATCGGAGCATCGGATGCAGTGAAATAGCCGAACAATTGTGTCATTAATAGAGGTCCAATGATGGATGTGGCACTCATTAAACCAGTAAGCGCGCCTTGCAATTCTCCTTGCTCGTTGGGCGGCACCTGAGAGGACATGATTCCTTGCAGCGCAGGTCCGGCAATGCCACCTAAGCAATAAGGAATCAAAAACACAAACATCATCCAACCTTGTGTTGCAAAACTGAACAGTACGAAGCCAAGGCTATACAAGGCCAAACCAAAGTATAATGATTTTTTTTGACCGAGCTTAGGTATAATCACACGAATCAATCCGCCTTGAACAATCGAGATCAAAACACCAACCGCTGTCAAAGAAGCTCCAATCATTGCGGGAGACCAATTAAATTTCTCAATCGTATAAAAAGACCAATTGCTTTGCACTGCATGGGCCGCTACATAAATCAAAACCAATGAAGTAACTAGTCCCAAAATAACAGGATATCGTTTCAGATTAAGCAGTGAGCTCACCGGGTTTGCACGCTTCCAATCAAAGTTTCTTCGATTCTCTGGTTTCAACGATTCCGGAAGAATAAAGAAACCATAAAGCCAGTTCACTAAACTAAGTCCTGCAGCAACCAAAAATGGAATTTTCGCTCCGTAGTTTCCCAAAAAGCCACCGATAGCAGGACCAATGATAAATCCCAAACCAAAAGCGGCTCCAATCATTCCAAAATTCTGTGCGCGCTTTTCGGGCTCGCTGATGTCTGCAATGTAGGCGCCTGCTGTAGTAAAACTTGCACCCATCGCCCCGGCTATCAGTCTACCGACAAAAAGCCAGCCCAATGAAGGAGCAAATGCCAAAAAAATGTAATCAATGCCAAAACCAAAAAGCGATGCTAACAACACTGGCCTCCGGCCATACTGATCGCTGAGCCCACCCATAATTGGGGAACACAAAAACTGCATCCCGGCAAAAGCAAAGAGCAAGTAGCCTCCTAGTCGAGATGCCTCGCTATTGGCCACATGTCCCAAATCCATGATCAAAGAGGGCATTACCGGAATAATCACTCCAAAACCAATACAATCAATCAGAATGGTAATAAAAATGAAACTCAATGCAGGAGTTCTCGAATTTGACATAAATGTTGATTTTACTCCCAATGAACTTAAAAAAACAAAGCTAAACAATGAAGATTCCGCCAGAGGAAGTAGAAATGCATTAAAAAAACAAATCCAATGCAACCCTTTACCGTTTGATTAGGTCTATGGCATGTGCGATCACTAACAAACAAGTCAAAATTCAACCGTGCGATTTCAACATAAACTTATTAACAAATGAAAAACCTCATTACCATTTTAATCATTAGCGCAATTAGTTTCAGTGGCTATTCACAGTCACGAGAAGTAAGAAGTGTAAGCACATTCAGCAAAATATCATTTCGTGTTCCAGGCAAACTGGTTTTGCGTCAGGGTAGCCCACAAAAAGTGGAATTAGAAGGCGATAAAGAAACGCTTTCAAAAATTGAAACCGAAGTGAACGGAGATAAGTTGGTGATTGGAAATGAAGATAAATGGAATTGGGGCTGGGATAAAGATAGCCGCATCATGGTTTACATTACAGTAGCCGATATTACAGCTCTCAGCGTTTCCGGATCTGGCGATTTGATTACTGAAGGCAAAATCAAAACAAGAGAACTTGATTTGAATGTGAGCGGCTCAGGCTCTTTACAAGTAGATGCTTCAGTAACGGGTCAAATGGAAGCAAACGTAAGTGGTTCCGGCCGTATAGACGTAAAAGGTTCTTGCCAAAATCTGGAAAGTGATATCAGCGGGTCAGGAAAGATCCTTGCAGACCTGACCATTCAAAATCAATTGGATGTTGAAATTTCCGGTTCCGGAAAGCTGGAGGCAAGCGGCACAGCAAATGAAATTAAAACAAGCATTAGTGGATCAGGAAAAGTGTATGCCTCTAATCTGACGGTGGATAAATGCGAGGCTCGCATAACTGGTTCTGGCGATGTAGAAATCAATGTTAAAAGCGAGTTAGATGCCAATATCACAGGAAGTGGAACGGTTTCTTACAAAGGCAATCCGAGCCATGTCAATGGCCATTCTTCGGGCAGCGGAAAAGTGAGAAAAATGTAGAACTTAAAAGTCCTGTAAAAGCAAAGAGACTGCCTGCGACAGTCTCTTTTTTTATGTACCTAAGGCCGGAATCGAACCGGCACGCCCGAAGGCACACGATTTTGAGTCGTGCGCGTCTACCAGTTCCGCCACTCAGGCATAAATGGGGTGCAAATATGTTTAAAAGTTTGGAATTTGACTAAATCTGGCAAAGGATTTCTTTCTTGAATTGAGCTCACGAAGTCAATAAATAATCCCTAAGCAGCACCAATGTTTTCAAAAAAACCACAACTTGCGGCACTAACATATTCAACATGCAAATTTCAAAACACAAAGTAGCATCCATTCACTACACCCTTACGGATAATGATGGAAAAGTCCTTGATTCCAGCGCTGGCCGTGAGCCATTGGTTTACATTCAAGGTATCGGCAATCTCATTCCCGGTATGGAAGAAGGGTTGGAGGGCAAAAGCAAAGGCGATAAATTCAACATTAAAGTAAGCCCTGAAAAAGGCTATGGTGTGAAAGATGAAGCACTACAACAAAGCGTGCCTCGCTCAGCTTTTGGCGATCAGGATGTACGAGTAGGCATGCAATTTCAGACCAATCAAGGTGGTATTGTAACTGTTACAAAAGTAGGATTATCAGAAGTTACGGTAGATGCTAACCATCCTCTAGCGGGTGTAGAATTAAATTTTGATGTAGAGGTAATGGATATTCGTGTGGCTACACAAGAAGAACTTGACCATGGTCATGTTCACGGCCCAGGCGGTCATCATCATTAATACATATCAGATAAAACAAAAAGGCTACCCGAAAATAAAATCAGGTAGCCTTTTTAATTTTCTTAATTGATCAAATCAATTCGCCTCCAATATTTTGAATAACTCATCCAGATTGGGAGTTACAATAATTTCGGTGCGTCTGTTTTTCTGTTTATTTTGAGCGTTATCATTTGGCGCTAATGGAGAAAACTCACCCTTACCTGCAGCAGTAATTTGCTTGGGAAGCATTCCGGCACCGATCAATATTTTAGAAATGGAAGTGGCACGCAGCACACTTAAATCCCAGTTGTCTTCCATATAAGTGGTCTTTTTTGAAATCGGCACATTGTCAGTATGTCCTTCAATCATCACCTGAATATCACGCTGATCCTTCAACGCTTTAGCCAATTGCTGCAATGCCCCGGCACCTTTCGCATCAATATCAATGCTTCCGGATTTAAATAACAAATCTTCCGCCAACGAAACATAGACTTTGCCATTCTTTACTTTCACGGTCAAATCATTCTCTTTAAAATTCAAAAGCGCATTACTGATTCTGTTTTTTAAATTTTGAACAGCTTTGTCTTTATTAGAAAGAACCATCTCCAACTCCTTTACTTTTTTCTCGCGCTCGGCAAGGCTATTACTTAAAGAGTCATTTTCGCGCTTGGTCTTCTCTAGGTTGTTTTGAATGGCTAAAAGCTGATCGCGCTGCAACGCTACATCGCGATTCAGTTTTCCACTGTTGGAAAGCAGGTTCTTATAACTCGTATTCAGTTGGTCAAACTCTTTATTTAATACCTCTAACTTCTTCTGATTTGATTTGTAAGTCTGATCTAATGAGGCAGAATCCGCTCTCATTTTTTTGAGGGTTTCTTGCATCGAAGCGAT
>DGYK01000026.1:752-2451 GCA_002398365.1 Flammeovirgaceae bacterium UBA5008 | reverse complement strand
CATCGAAGCGATGGATGCATTCGCTGCTTCCAATTCATTATTGCGATCAGCCAAATCTCCTTCCGCCTTCACTTTTTGTGCGAGCACATCGTCAAATTTCTTTTTAGAGACGATGCAGGAACTAAACAAAACTGCCGAAGCAGCAATTAAAAAATAGGTAATCTTCATAGTTTAAAAAATTGATCAAACAAATATCTAAAATTAAATACAATTGCTACTTTACATGAACAACAATCAATGAATATATGGATGGAATGCTCAAACCCGATGCACTGAAAGGCAAAACGATCATCATCACCGGTGGCGGAACTGGCCTAGGTAAGTCAATGGGAAAATACATGTTGCAACTGGGTGCAAATTTGGTCATCACCAGCCGCAAAAAAGATGTCCTCGATAAAACCGCTAGTGAGTTAGAAAAGGAAACGGGTGGCAAAGTCCTAGCACTTTCGTGCGATGTTCGGAAATACGATGAAATCGAAAACGTATTGAAAGAAACGGAAAGTCATTTTGGTAGAATCGATGGAGTGCTCAATAATGCAGCCGGTAATTTTATCAGTCCCACCGAGCGTTTATCACACCGTGCTTTTGATATTATTGTAGATATCGTACTCAAAGGCACCTACTATATGACATTAGCAGCCGGCAAGCATTGGATTAACAAAAAACAGCCCGGCACTTTCCTGAACATTGTTACAACTTACGCTTGGACTGGTTCGGGCTATGTGGTTCCTTCTGCCTGTAGTAAAGCCGGGGTATTGGCATTAACACGTTCACTTGCTGTTGAATGGGCTAAATACAAAATCAGAAGCAATGCGATTGCGCCCGGTCCATTTCCAACTGAAGGTGCCTGGAGCAGACTTTTACCTGGTGATCTTGTCAAAAAATTTGATCCGGCCGAGCGTGTTCCGCTCAAAAGAGTAGGAGAACATCAAGAGCTCGCTAATTTGGCTGCCTATTTGATGTCAGATTACTCAGCTTATGTTAATGGCGAAGTAATTACGATCGATGGTGGCGAGTGGCTTAGAAATGGTGGCGAATTCAGTCATCTTGAAAGCATCAGCCCCGAATTGTGGGATGAATTAGAAAAAACAAAAGGAAAGGGCGCTTAAGCACCTCTTTCCTTTTACTTGTTTCTTGCTCTTCCGATAAGAATTTTTCAGAAGTGCCATAAAACACAAAAAGCCCTAAAAGGGCTTTTTGATTTGGGTATTAGAATGAAAAAAGGCAACGACCTACTCTCCCGGGTTTTAACCTAGTACCATCGGCGCTGGCGGGCTTAACTTCTCTGTTCGGAATGGGAAGAGGTGGACCCCGCCGCCAAAGTCACCTCAAGGTCTTTGACATGCATGTAGCGGAAGAAAAACAAGCGATTGCACAGGGCAAATCGTAAATACTCTACTTGAAGCGTTCGGGTAATTAGTACCGCTCGGCTTTGGCATTCCTGCCTTTACACCTGCGGCCTATCAACGTCATAGTCTCTGACGACCCTTAAAGGAAGTCTCATCTCGGGGCGGGTTTCGCGCTTAGATGCTTTCAGCGCTTATCCCTACCCAACTTGGCTACCCGGCGGTGCAGCTGGCGCTACAACCGGTACACCAGAGGTTGGTCCAGCCCGGTCCTCTCGTACTAAGGCCAGATCCCCTCAAACTTCCAACGCCCATCACAGATAGGGACCGAACTGTCTCACGACGTTCTGAAC
>DGYK01000026.1:0-497 GCA_002398365.1 Flammeovirgaceae bacterium UBA5008 | reverse complement strand
CGACATCGAGGTGCCAAACCTCCCCGTCGATATGAGCTCTTGGGGGAGATCAGCCTGTTATCCCCAGCGTACCTTTTATCCTTTGAGCGATGGCCCTTCCATACAGAACCACCGGATCACTATATCCAGCTTTCGCCCCTGCTCGACTTGTCAGTCTCACAGTCAAGCTCCCTTATGCTATTGCACTCCGCGCACGATTACCAACCGTGCTGAGGGAACCTTTGAAAGCCTCCGATACACTTTCGGAGGCGACCACCCCAGTCAAACTACCCACCACGCAGTGTCCCATACTTTGTATGGTTAGGCACCAAGAGGATAAAGGGCGGTATTTCACCGTTGACTCCCCGCGACCTAGCGGCCGCGGATCAATGCCTCCCGCCTATCCTACACATCATCCCCCCAGTGCCAATGCGAAGCTATAGTAAAGGTGCATGGGGTCTTTCCGTCCCGTGACGGGTACACGGCATCTTCACCGTGACTACAATTTCACCGAGCTC
>DGYK01000014.1:52970-53985 GCA_002398365.1 Flammeovirgaceae bacterium UBA5008 | reverse complement strand
CAGGGACATCTTATTTGCAGATGCATCTGGTGAGGTTTTCACTCAATGGGCTGCAAATGCGAATGACGAGAATGTTGGTGCAGCGAGATGGGTTAGCACAAATTCGAGTGGATTTATTTTTTTTGTTAACTGCGATTTGCTTGAGAAACTCAAAGCTCCAGCAAAAAGCCAAATTTTAGATGTTGCATATCGCTTAAGTAACGAGCTTAAAGGCAGGCCAATCATAATAGCTTGGTCCAAAGGTGATACATTCAATAACGTTCCAAAAGAACTAATCTCATCCCTCGAAGAAGAGCTTCAATCATTATTTCCCGACCACAAGAGTTTTAAGATTAGTAACCACTCCTTTTCTAGTTCAGATACTCTGTGTCACACTAATAACATCAAGGTCGTTGACTGGCTTATTGGTGAAATTGAAGCTCAACATCCACCAAAATTGGAGTTTAAGAAAATTGAAATTACTGATGACTATTTTTTTATAACACATGAGCAACGGTAAGTCTATAATGGTACTGGGTAAACCAGGTAGTTCGAAGACTGTACTTTTAACGCAGTTAATCGCGATTGCGAAAAAGAAGACTTCGAGAGTTGGATTTTGGGAAACCCCAAACTTAAATGACCATTTGAAGTCTTCATTAGAAAGAATTAGAAATGGGAAAGAGCCTGTAAGCACACCAGCCGATAGTAACTTCGAAATCGATCTTCCAATCAGCTTCGACAATGTGAATCACAAAATCATTTGCCCAGATTATGGAGGTGAACAGATTCTGGAGATAGTTAAGTCTAAGGAAGTAAGCGAAGGTTGGGTACAGCAAATCAAGAATAGCGACAATTGGATATTATTAATCAAGCCTAATTTGATTGCAAAGGATTTTGATCTGACGACTAAGAATCCTCCTGAAGCTTCTCAAGAAAAAAGATTACCGGCTGACTATGAACAATCAGATGAAGTATTATTTATTGAGCTATTACAAATCCTACTTTATGTAAAAGGATTGGGAATGACTACCAAACT
>DGYK01000014.1:46354-52838 GCA_002398365.1 Flammeovirgaceae bacterium UBA5008 | reverse complement strand
TGGTGGGAATGACTACCAAACATGGCACTCCAAAAATTGTTATTGCTTTAACTTGTTGGGATGAACTTAATACGAACAAGGAAACGCCAACTGAAATTTTAGAAAAAGCCTTGCCAATGTTCAGTCAATTCCTACGTTCAAATTGGAGCGATGAAAGTGTTAGGATCATAGGTGTTTCAGCACAAGGTCTTAGCTTAAGCAAACCTGAAAATGCACAAAAATTTATCAACGAAGGCCATGATAAATTTGCCTACGTCATCCCACATAATAGTATTGATAAAGTCTATGATCTCACTTATGTTCTTTACGAAATATTGAGATAATGGTTTATCAAGCTCTATTTGGTGATAAGGATGGTGCTTATGTATTATTAAAAACGAATCATCCAGACAGGTCCTTAATAGAAAGGATTTGCAATTCAACAGACTTATCAAGCAAGCCAGGCCCTGGCATTGAATGGTCTTCCGGTGTTCGAGGTTTTCCCTTTCGAGACCATTACGTTATTCTAAAAACTTATCTCGATGACTCACCTAACGTTAGGTTTGGAAGAGTTTTTACTCATGCGTTTATCAGCAGTAAAAAGGATTTGTTCGAAATTGAATTGGATGAGTTATTCAGAATTTTTTCTGAAAAAATGAATAAAGAAATCTCAATTGACAATGAATTCATTCCCTTTTCTGGTTTAAAAAACGCAAATACCAAGGTAGATCAGAGAAGACTGGCTAAAGTATGGAGCGGCTTTATTAAAGGAAGAACTGTTGTTTGGTTAAGTCAAGACTTTGATTCTTGCGTCTCTTTTCTTTGGAAAAAAATGCCGAAGGCCTTCCGGCCTGATTTTGAATTTGATATCAGTTTTAATTCTACACAAGTTAGCTTAAAAGGAAAAATATCTATTATCAATTCCCCCGAGTCACTTCGTAGCAAATGGGCTGATGAAAATAAATTTGAAGTCATAGGTGAGCACGAAGCAAATTTTCAACCAAACGAAATCGAACTTTTTCTTTTGGGTGCGAAAGAGTCTGAAGACTTCTCTAAATTCATTCGAGACCACAACTTTCAAATTAATAGCTTCGAAGATCTTCGAATAATTCAGGCAATTTTCAGCGCGTTCACCAACATCAACTCAATTGACTTTCTCAAAGCAAATACAGCTCTTAGACTCACATTAAAAAACATTGATCAAAACCACTCGGGCAAAGCGTTGGCTGAACTGTTCTTTGTGAGAATGGTTGAACTATTGGCAAAGGCGCAACCTGATATGATATTGGCTCTTCGAAAACAAGAGATGCCTACTTCTGTTTTAGATTCATCAGTAAGGATGCTACGATCCCTACAAACATGGTGTGAAGTTAATCTCTTCAAATTTGACATTGAAAGCCAGAGGAAAATCCTTCTTATACCGTCCCACTTGAAAGAGGAGGGAATTGAGGAATGGTGGAGAAGCGGTATTCATTCTTTCATTAAATCAGAATTTCACCAATGGACCGAAGAAAAAAGTAGAGTTCTTTCAATGTGGTTATGCTCTCAAAAGGGAATTGGCATATTAATCGCGTTGGAGAACTCAATGATTGAATTCAAAGGAGATTTTGAAAATCAAACAGCCAAAATTATTTCTGACTTCTTATCAGAGAACAACACAGACCTTCTTTCGGAATTTGCAAAACGTGGATTTTATCTGCTACATGCCTCAGTTCTACTAAAATGTGTGCCTGATGACGTTAGCAAAATCCGTAAACAAATCGAAGTAGATCAACAAAAAGGATCCGAATCCTTGATCTTTATGAGGAGCGAGTTGGGCCTTGAGCGTTTCGTTCTTGCAGCTCTAAAACAGCCTTGGGACACAAGAATTATTCAACTTCTATCTAGCTCAATCATTGAGGAACCTTATCTCATAAAACTAATTCATTTGGAAAATGAAATTGATCAGGAAGTAATTCATCACATTTTATCACACTCTGAGATAAATGCTTTCTATAAAGATCCAAGAAAGGAGTTGGTGTTTCCTCTATTAGATATTTTAGTGAAAGGGAAGTTGTCAAGCGCGGGCAAAAATATTTTGAAATTTTTTAAAAACTATCATCTCCTTGATTATCAGAATAGAACCCGCGTTTGGTCTTTGATACACGAAGTAGGTGCTTCATATCTAAAAAATACTGCTAAGGCATTTTTGGAAAACCTTGAAAGAACGAGTTCTGACATCCCGGAGGAATTACTTAGAAAGGAAATTCTGAGTCAGGAAATGATAGGATGGTTTTTGAATAAGTACAACCGCAGCATGGCAGACGCACTAAGGTTTTTTGAATTTTTCGGTGAAATTCCCGAAAGAGCGCTTCGAGATTATCTATATTATTTTGATTCACCAATAAATTCTGTTGAAAGTAAAAGATTAGGTGACCTGGTGACAAAGGAAAATTGGAAAGAGTGCGCAGGAATCATTTATTCTAAATGCGATAGATTTCCTTCATTTAGGATCGCACTAAATGCATGTTACAGTGAACTTTCATTATTGGATAAATTGGCCGCAGCTTACCACGGTTACGCCAATAACGGAAATATCAACGAAGATGATTTCTGGAATAGCTTGTTGCAGGTTGCTTGTGCCTTGTATCCTGAGGGGCCGAAACAAAATAAAATATGGAAGGAAGCAGGTGGAGATAATTCGGATTTGATTTACTATGGATCCGGAAAAGATATGTGGAGGAGCGCACTTAGTGGAGTCAAGAAAGGCGCTTACAAAAAGATTTCTGGTAAGTCCATCTTAAATAAGATGTTGTCGTCCCACCCTAGAAATAGTGATCTTAAGTTTTTACTAAAAGTATATAAAGGTTTATGACACGAATAGTGATTCTAACTGCACTTGAACTGAAAGAAAGGCAATTTGTGGTCGCGCATCTGAAAGAGTCGAAAATAACTACACATCCTGAAACAGGAACAGATTATTTTCAGGGCGTCTACAATGATTTTGAAATCTTTGTGGGTAAAACTGACCAGACAAATGTAAACGCATCGCTGCAAACCGAACGTGCAATTTCATTTTTAAAGCCTGATCTATTATTCTTTGTAGGGGTGGCTGGTGGAATAAAGGATGTTTCGCTGGGAGACGTAGTTATTGGTGAAGATGTTTTTGGTTATGAAAGAGGAAAAAGTATCGCGGAGAAAGGAGTTGAGAATTTTTTATCAAGACCTAAATTTGGATCGTCATCATATAAACTAATTAGACACGCGATTGACTATTCTCTTAGTAATGATTGGAATATTTCAAAGTCGAAATTGAAGAGGTCCAATGTTAACGTTTTCAGTGGGACGATTGCTAGCGGTGAAAAAGTAGTTGCTTCATCAACATCAGAAGCATTCTTGTTCATCAAGAAAAATGCTAGCCATGCGTTGGCAATAGAAATGGAAGGTTTAGGTTTCTTAGAGGCGGCCAATCAGTACCCTTACATTCCCTCATTGCTACTCCGCGGAATATCAGATCTTGTTGACAATAAGGAACAATCAGATGCATCGGGTTCACAAGAGCAGGCGATGGTTAATTTAACAGCTTTCCTATTTGGTTTTTTGAATTCTTACGGAAAGGAAATTCTGGAGTACTCATCAAGTCGAACGAAGTATTTTGAGAAGTACTCTCTGAACGAGCAAAACTCGAAAAGTATAATTGACGCTTTATCTGAAGTTATGCACAAGCTTTATCCGGAAGGGGTTAAAACCAACAGAGTTTGGCAAAGGGCTGGTGGAGATATTTCGCTCATTGCTCTAAATAATAACGGCTATACTCAGTGGCTTGACGCTCTCGAGCTTTTAGAAAACGGTGGCGGCGGTGACATCTCTGTTGAGTCTCTTATTAAAATCATGCAAGGTGACTTTAAGAATAATCCTTATGTCCAGAATCTCAAAAAAAAATAACCCATTAAGTTGAAAACTACTGTAGCTAATAAAAGCAGATATTATGGAAACAAATTTTAACATCGAGACTTCGTTCAATCCTAAAAAATTACTTAAGGACATTCCTTTTACAACTCCGGGCAGTCATGCTATTTTCCAAATAACTTTTGTTGTGTCTGCCGGATATTTGATTTCTGCGAAAAATGTTTCCATAATCGAAAGCCTTATTGAACCTTTATTTATGACAGTGATCGCAGCTGCATTTTACATTCCACTATTTGCCCTTCAAGCATTGATAAATGGGTGTTCTGATGAGCAATTGAATAATGAGATTAAGAAGGCAATGTACTTCACCTCCGGCAGCTCATTGCTTTGCATTTTGGCGTTGAGCTTGTCCTCCAATAAAGACTGGAGCCTGGATTTCTTGGGAGACTTAACTATCCTCGGCTTTTTCGCTTCGTTATTCATTTCAGCTTTTATGGCTCTCTTCATAAGCGGATCAATACCAGTAAGCATTTTCTTCCGCGGCAGAGCAGTAAAATTGATTCGTGCTATTAAACGATTCTATTATTAAGAAGAATTGATTTAATTTCTGTCTACATTTTTTTGATTCATTAGAAATTCTCCGTACGCTGAATAGGAGTGTTCTCAAGCACTTTCATTCTGGGATCTCCATTGAGTGTGAACGATGTATGCATTTTCCATCACAATTTTCCAGTACCAGTAAGGAATTTCTTTCATAGGTGTCTAAAAGCACCGTGCATAATATGGGAAAATTTAGAACCGCTTGAGCCGCATGAAATAGTTTTTGTCAATTGCCTTCTGTGAATATATCATCGTCGTTCTCATATCCGCATGACGTAGTGTTTTCTGGATTAACTCAAGAGGAATTCCTTTTTCATACATAAGTTGTCCAGCAGTGTGGCGAAGACTATGAGGGGTATATCTTCCATGAACTTTCAGCTTTTTAAAACTTCGCTTCACTAGCGATTCCAAGTTGGTTCGGTCTAGGGTAGGGAAAAGTCTACCTTTGTTGATCTTTGATTTTTTTAAGTATTTGCTCAATTCTCGCTTTGTGACGGAGGCTAACTTTATTGCATCTTTTGATTTCTCACTTTTCCCTTTTCCCCATACTAACAATTTACCTTGATTCAACTTTACATCTTGGGCTGAAATTCTCAGTACTTCTATAGACCGCAGTCCATTCCATGCCATTAATGCTAATACTGCACGTTCCATTGATTTTTTTGTCAATTTCAACATACGGTCGCGTTGCTTCATCGTAAGACTATCTTTGTGATAAGTTGAAGATAAGCTACGTGGCAAAGTCACTTTAATAGAGGCCACTTCTCTTAACGACTGCACGCTTACCTTTCGTAAAGCCTTCCGTATTATCTTCTGTTCTTTGGAGAGATCTACTGGTTCTAATGATTGGTATAGGAGTGCCCAATCACAGAACGCTTTGAGCACAGTTTTATAAAGACGTTTTGAGTAGTCTGATAAGGAAGGGGCAAGTACATATTTTGAGGCTGTGCGCTTGTTGATCTTGGATACATCGTCCTTGATTAAAAGGAAATATCCATTTAGAATAGTAGCATACGTGCTTAAGCTACCTTTTGACCGCAGCCTATCCTGAACTGAAGCCAGGAAGACTTTAACATAAATGTTTGAAATAGGTAGCCGCGGTTCATTCAGGTCGTTAACAGCTGCATATATACCACGCAGTTCAAGAAAGATCTTGAACCGGCCGAGCACCGATCGGAGAGTTGCAGAACGGATGCCGGAATAATCTTCCAACTGAGAGATGAGATCACCACCCGGACGGTAGGAGCGGAGAAATGCCTTAGCATTGGCTAAATACGTACCTGTCACTCCAAACCTCCGATTCAGCCAATATTCATAATCAACCAATACCTGGGAAGCCTTCGGGATTGATCTTGAAATACTCTTACTTTTTATAGTCAGTTTACTCATAAAATGTACATGCCGAGAGGTTGTTGTTTTGAAATTTATTATTTACTAAATAATATAAATGTACATTTATTATTTAGTAAAAATGTAATAAGAATATACTTTTTGTCAAGAGAATTGATTTACTAAAGAATGCTAAATTTCACATACCAATAATGACAGTAATGACGTATAACATAGAATATCTGAACTCCCTATTGAAAAATAGAGTTGAAGAAAGTTTAAATCTTGATTATAAAGCCGCAATGGCTCTAGATAAACAGTCATCCAAGACAACGGAAATATCGAAGGACATAAGTTCGATGGCTAATTCAGATGGAGGAATCATTATTTATGGAATCAAAGAAGATGTTGAGCAAAAGTATGTTCCCAGTGAAATTGATCCGATCAATCGGAAAAACTTTCCTAAAGAGTGGCTGGAACAAATTATAAATGATAAGATAAGGCCACGGATTGATAAAGTCACAATTCATCCAATTCCTATAACAGATGAAGGAGTAGTTTATGTTGTTGAAATAGAAAAAAGCGACACTGCACATCAGGCTGATGACAAGAGATATTATAAGCGATTTAATTTTCAATCTATTCTCATGCATGATTATGAAATTAGGGATATTCTAAATCGTCAAAA
>DGYK01000014.1:39385-46193 GCA_002398365.1 Flammeovirgaceae bacterium UBA5008 | reverse complement strand
ATCGTCAAAAATATCCTAAACTTGAATTGTCTTTTGAGCTTACCAATGATTTTAAAACTCTTGTTGTGTATGTTTTGAATGTTGGATCTGTATTTGCAAACCATGTGAATATAAAAGTTCGGTTACCAGACAAAATTGTTGTCGACCGACCAGAGGGTATTAGGAGAAAGATTGACAATATAGTAGAAATTTCTGCTGCCAATACAGTTTGAGAATTGATAGACAATTATTCATCATTTGCTAAGTATTGGCCGTCCAGATATGAACCTATTTTACCACAAACTAAGTTTAAACTGATAGAAATAGTGTTGCATCATTCACCTTTTGATCATCAAAATACAATTGAGTGGATATCTACTGTGACAGCGCGACTCCCGCTTATGGTTCATGCCAACTATCCAGTTTGTTAGATCGTAATAGAAATAAGTAATTTTAATGTTGTATATTTACATCATTATAGCTTATTTTAAGGCTTTATGAGTGATTTTAGCAACAATAATATCGAAGTATATTCAGACCCTATGATTCTATCAATGATAGGGGAGTCTCTGAAGCGAAAGAGAATTAATCTTAGCATCACTCAAGAAGAACTTGCTAGGCAAACTTGCCTTGATCGAGCATCTATCATTCGATTGGAGTCTGGTAAAGGAGCAACTTTGCATACGTTTATTCGTGTTTTGCGAATGCTTCGGGAATTGTATTTAATTGAACCCTTGCGAAGTGCCACTAATTTAACTCCTATTGAGGCATACGAGTTAGAACGAAAGATCCGTAAGAAGAGAAAAATGAGAGTTAGGCACCCAAAGATTTAGGGTCACAATACAAAATTAAATCGGGTAAAGATAGTTTGATATTTTAATGTTCTTTTAGCGAATTTCATATTCAAGTGAGTTGCCACAATTATTCGCAAGATACATAGCTTCAGATTTTGAATCACTTAATTGAAGTATTTCCAATTAATCTTCTCTCAGATTCTTGTAACAAAACGTAAATGATGAATTCATTAGCCACCACACTTCAGCAGCAGATCAACAATTTTGAAAAAGAGGGCAAGAAACTTACCATTAAACTTGTAATATCAAGTTATTCAAATCAATATCAGAAATTCTTTTCCAAGAAGCTTTCTCTTCTGGCGCTCAAATCTGAAATAAGCTTAAAAGATACCTATTTCGAAAGGAAGCTCTATTCAGCGGATAACGTTAAAAGTGAATTTAATTTGATAAAACGATTGATGAAGAACATTATTCATTTGACAAGCAGATTAGAGGAACATAAATACTTAGGCAATCCGGAGCTTAAGCTTCGAATTTCATCTTACTTAACATGTATTTATGATGTCGAAATCGAATTGAAACAAAGGGTATTCAAAGGGCTAGGACATCCAACGAATCCAGACATTATTAATTTTTTAGTTTCATTGTCGATGGAAGCGATAGCTAATCGCTTAGATGCTTTAAAACAGCACAGATGATCGCTAAATTTCTCGAACCTATAAGAGCCAAAAATGCTTGCTTTATGCGCATTGGATTAAGACTGAGGTTAGAATCATTAGCATATATCTAACTGTAAATCAGATTTTTTTACACGCAACAAAAATAGCCTGCCAAATAAGATGTCTATTTTCTAATACTACTTTAGATAAGCGTATCCATAAAGAGATAGTACTTTAGCTTGATCTATGAGTATTTCTTGAAATTGTCCCGGTAATTGGTTGTACAGAGAGATTAGTTTCTTTAAACCTACTTCTTGTGACGTTCTAGGCTTAACATGATTCTTCTTTTTCTCTATTTCAGAAGTGATGGCAATAATACACTTAAACATCATTTCCTCTGATATCCGTTTAGTTTTGATATTGAAACCTTCAATGTCCTGTTATGAGGCATTGCTTATTTATGACCACCCTCGAAATTAGACGCATACTGGCCAGTTTTTCATCGACTTGGAGCAAAATCCCAGAATTCATCCCTAATATTCGGGATATTGGATAACTCATCCTTAAAATGGGCATTAAATTTCGACAATCTTGTTTTTGACAGCATACATTGCCAAGCTAACACGACTTTTGACCTTTAACTTTCGGAACAAGTTGTCTCGGTAACCATCAATTGTTTTAGGGCTCAAATTCATTTTATCTGCTATTTCTTGATAGGTCATTTCAGTGCAAGCTAGTTTTACGAACTCTAATTCAAGTTCATTAAGCTGAACAGTAGACATGCTAATCTGCACTTCCTTTTGTTCAGGCTTTGATATATTCTGAGCAATCACCCTAGACACTAAGTCAGAATAGTAAAGGCCATTACTGGAAATAGCATCCAATGCTCGATGCATATCTTCAACTTCAATATCCTTCGAAAGGTAGCCCTTAACACCCATGCGAAGCATTCTTAAAATTGACTCCTCTGTTTCAATCATTGACACAACCAAGATACGGATGTCTGGATAGGAGTGAGACAACCACTCCACTGTCTCATACCCATTCATGTCAGGCATATTAATATCTAGGAGAATGATATCTGGCAAACTAGAATTACTTAGTTTAGTTTTAAGGTCAATGCCGTTTTCAGCCTCAAAACCTATTTGATATTTTTTTTGAGTATCTCCAAGGTTAATTAGTTTAATCAACCCTTTTCTGAAAAGATTGTGATCATCAACGAGTGCAATACTTATTTTGTTAGGTGCCGGTTTCATTACAAAAGGGTTTGGGTACGGAGATGGAGACCTTTGTGCCGTCCCCAAGTATACTATTTATCTGAACATCCCCACCAATTATCAGAGCTCTTTTTTTGATGTTTATTAACCCAGTGCTTTCCTTCACTTGACCATTAAATTCCATGGATTGCTGATCGAATCCGATGCCATTATCATTTACTGCTAGGGTCAATACCCCATTTGAAAACGATAGTAAGACTTCGATAACAGTCGCCTTAGAATATAACACTGTATTGTTTATGACTTCCTGGAAAAGTCTAAAAAGAATAATTTCATGTTCAGGAGTTAGGTGGAACTCTTCCCCCGATTTTACAAAATTAATCTGGTACTTTTTTATTTTCCCTAATCGCTCAAGTTCATTTTCAATAGCTTTTACAAAGCCAATTTTCATGAAATAGTCTGTATTGAGGCTGGCGCTAAGTGCTTTAAGTTCTCCCAATAATTGTTTTGCAAGTGACTTTGTCTCAAGAATGCTCTCCTTTGATGCCTCTGGGCTTTGGGGAAGTATTTCCGAAAGATTGATGTTAATAAGCGAGACAAGGTGACTGAAATTCGCATGCAGTTCTTTAGCTATATGATTGAGTGTTTGCTCCTGAATCTCAATTTTGGACTCCATCAGTGTCCTGTTGAAAGTTTCATTTAGTTGAATCAATTCTTTTTGATGTCGAAATCTCTTTTGCTGGTATAAAAACAGAAAATAAATTATGACTGCACCAAAAACTAAGATTAGTGTAGTGGAAACTGCTATCGTAAGAGCCGTTACTTCTGAATCTGCGGTCGACATAAAAATGCAATTGAGTACATTGAGTACATTACGATATTTAAGAAGTCATTTATGTATATAAATGAACCAAGGATAGGAGATTGAACCTGAATCAGGTAATCATAAAACATGAAAAAGGGTAATGTGCCCGAATAATACAAAAAGCAGCCAAGCGAAATCCAGACCTCAGGAGATGAACGCAATGAAATAATTTTGTTCTCATGGAGAACCATATAGAAAAAGGCAAGGGCTAAGTATATGGTGAAAATGTTAACCGGAACAATAGCCCAGGAATTAACATGGTGCGGTGTTTGTAGAAAAAAGTAATTCAAAAATGAAAATATAATCAGTGCGCTTGCAGCAAGAAACATTAATCTTAGTCTTTTCTGGCTATTATTTAGTATTTGATAGTAAAAGACAAAAATGAAAGCAAACCGAATAGGGGTGAATGCGTTGTATATCCACAAATTGGAAGGTGAATAGTTCCAATAATCAGTTTTATTCAGGCCCCACTTCCATAGAATTGCTGCAGTTTCAATTATTAAGCTCAATATCAGAAACAAGCTGAAAGACCTAAATGGCAATGACCAATGCTGTCTAAAACTCTTTAGACTAGCAATAGCGCTAAGCACTAAAGGTACCAGATATATGTAGTCATGGCTTATCAATCTCTTCACTTAATCAAATTACACAATTCGACGCATTTAGCCAATGCATCCGATTAAAATCATTGTCCGTTACACTTAGGAGGACAAGGCGACCCAAAATTGAAATCCTTTGAAATAACTTTAGCATCAGGATCGAAATTCTTCTCAGCCTTGGATCTTTCCTTATAATCAGGTTCGTCTTCAAGAGAAACATTCTTTTTGTCACGAGTGACATTCATTACTAGGCAGAGCTGGCCAGCAAATTCATGTCCATCTTCATAAGCACCGAATTGTAGCTTTAGGCCATCGCCATTCGCATGATCTATTTCCTCCAATAAGCCAGCGATGTGGTCGCGCGAATACCATATACTTTGAGTATCAGGTTTCCCTAAAGCCTCAACAAGCTTAGGTAATTTTTTTTCGACATAAAGTTTTTTTCTTTTCTCAGTTGTTTCCTTGCCGATAAAGAAAAATTGAAGTGGCTTAGCTGACATAATAAAATTATTTAAAGTGTTTATAGACGACCCGAGTTTCGGATCACGATTACAAACTAAGCCTGGAATATTTAGGTATGCTAGCCGAAATCTTAGATACAGGAAAAATCCTCTATGACCATTTGAAAGAACAGGAATTTTCTCCTCAACCACAGGTTTTTTCCCTCACACAATCAATCGACTTTTGATGCAGCAAACTAATAACAACAAAATGGCGAACCCAAGAGCATTTATCAGCTTTGATTTTGATCACGATAAGGATTATAAGGAGCTTTTCGCTGGTCAATCAAAAAATTCAAGAACTCCTTTCAGCATTGAGGACTGGTCTTCCAAAGAACATCTTCCTCAAAGAGAATGGGAGAGGTTGATCAAGGAAAAAATCAATAAGTGCAACATGCTGATTGTATTAGTCGGCAAAAAAGCATACCTGTCAGCCGGTGTAGAAAAGGAGATAGCATTTGCCAAAGATAGTAACGTGCCCATTTTTGGTGTATGTGTAAATGGGGCAGACAGTTCAACGTCTCTTCCAGATGGATTGAGCAGAAGCAGAACAATAGCCTGGGATTGGGAAAAAATTGCTGGCTTGGTTAATCAATGCATGAAAGAAGGTAAGAATAAGATATAAATCAGCATTACAATGGCATTGTATACAAGCTCATATCTAACGAATCTCTACAATACTCGTTCATCCTTTATTTCGGATAGGCAACGCTTATTTACCGAAAGTGTGAAAGAGACGAAGACGTTTGATATTTTTTTGTCTCACAGTTTTCTAGACCGAAAAGAAGTTTATGGCATTTACATTGAACTGACCAATCAAGGCTATGACGTTTACGTAGATTGGATTGTCGATCCGCAACTTGATCGTACCAATGTTACCAAAGAGTCAGCCGAACTGGTTAGGAAAAGATTGAAGTCGTCAAAGTCATTGCTTCTTGCAATGTCAACAAATGCACAAATGTCCACATGGATACCCTGGGAACTTGGCTTTGTCGATGGGCACACAAACCGGTGTGCCCTTTTCCCCATATCAAAAGAGTCGGGTGTAGTTAAATCCTTTAAGCGCACAGAATACCTGCTTTTGTATCCTTACATAAAAAAAGCCATAATCAACAGCTTCACGGAAGAGTTGTTTATTACCGAATCAGCCTATCAGTATGTAAATCTAAAGGACTGGTCGGCAAGAGGAGCAAATCCAGCTTTCAATTCAAAAGATATTGATGTGTTGTGAAAAAGGCATTGGTTGTCGGAATCAACAATTACTTGCAGGCTCCCCTGACCGCATGCATCAATGATGCGAAGGCAGTTACCGAGCTGCTAAGGAAGGACGGTACTGGGTTGGGAAATTTTGATGACGTACGCTTGCTGGAAGATGTTTCAACCAAAAGTGTATTGACGGAGCAAATTTATAATCTCTTCAAAAGAGAAGATGATATTGCTTTGTTTTACTTTTCCGGCCATGGTGGAATAGACAGTGTTGACTCTTATTTGGTGACACCAGATGCAAGGAAATATGACCTCGGTGTTTCAGTCAACACAGTGCTCAAGATCGCAAACGAAAGTAAATGCAAAAACAAGGTTATCATTCTTGACTGCTGTCACTCTGGTGCCGTTGGTACGACCAACCTTATCGGAGGAACAACAGCATTGATCAATAATGGAGTCACTATCCTGGCCGCCAGCCGATCGGATGAGGTTGCGCTTGAAGTAAATGGACATGGTGTGTTCACTAACCTTCTGATCGAAGCCTTGAAAGGCGGAGCAGCAGACATAAATGGAACTATCACACCAGGTGGCATCTACGCTTATATTGACAAGGCCCTCGGTGCGTTCGATCAACGCCCCGTCTTCAAAACTAATGTTAACCAATTTGTTTCCATTCGAAAAGTCGTGCCCGTAGTATCCCCTCAGATGTTGCAAAGAATTACAGAATTTTTTCCGAAGCCAGAGGATGAATTTCCATTGGATCCATCGTATGAAGACACCAATGATCCAAAGGTAGAACACAAATTGGTAAAGCCATATGCTCAGGAAGACCACGTTAAAACATTTAAGGTGCTTCAGAAATTTCAAAGTGTTGGATTAGTGATGCCCGTTGGAGCACCATTCATGTATTTCGCTGCCATGAATAACAAATCATGCAGACTGACGCCACTTGGGCAGCACTATTGGAGGTTGGTGAAAGATTATAGGAT
>DGYK01000014.1:0-39212 GCA_002398365.1 Flammeovirgaceae bacterium UBA5008 | reverse complement strand
GGTGAAAGATTATAGGATTAAATAAAACAAGAAATATGAAAAGAATACTTTCCTATTGGATGGTCGTACAACTCATAGTTGTTAGCATCGCTTCTTTTGGTCAAACCGCCAACTTCAATTTTGGTCAATACAGACTGACTAAAAGCAAGGCACTCAAAGAAACTCCACTTTTGGTAAAGGCTTCGATAGGTATTGTCAGTTTCCACGGTAAAGTGGGGGGAATTTCATTTGAACAAGTTGCAACACCAGAATATACACTAGCGGATAGCAGCCTAAGTTTGCATTACAACCCATTGATGCCAGATGGACAAAGACTACAGGTCTTTGTTAACGGAAAAACTAAACCTGTCAGCACCGCAATTTACGATTGGCAGATACCCGTTATTGCTAAGTTTGCAGATAGCCAGACGAATGCAATTTTTACTTTGATTGGAAATGCATCAGTCAGAGACAGCGTCTCTCGGATAAAATATCACCCAGCTTTTTTAAACACACTACTTGGTCTTAGAATGCTCCAAGCGGACATGCTATTCAGTAATTCCGATAGGGGAAGAGATTTTTTGTCAAAATGCCCAACAGATACACTTGGACGTGATCTATTAGCTCAGAGTGAAGTTGAGTCTGATATTGAGCGCTCGAGTTATGTCCTGAAATATGATAGTCTAACGAATGAGCTAGGTATTAGAAACATTCATTTCGATTCTTACATTCTTACCGACTGGGGTAAGGAAGTCAAATTTGGAATAGTTGACAATCATCTGTATATAACAGGCGAGCCTTACTACCTATTCACAGAAACTACGACTGAGTGCTCTGGACAAATTCTCGAATCAATAAATGCTTTGGCCAGATTGCAGATTGACTTGGCGGAAATTAGAAGCAATAAGGCTTTCCAAGATTTATCTGCTTTATTGGCTTTGAAAAATACATCTGAAAAAATTAAACGTCAGATCCAGGGTAAATTAAATTCACTGACTTGCAATAATCTTATACTACAATCGTGGCTTAAAGCACAGAATTATGAGCAGCAGTATTATTTCAGCTTCTCGGAAGTGACTCGATTGAAGAATGAAATAAACTCAGATTTACCATTTATAAAAGACAGCATTTACTTAAATATCCTAAAACTTTCGTCAAGGCAATTTATTACTTCCTGGCAAGCACAAAGCGTTTCAAAGTTGCTTTATCAATTGTCTAATAAATATGATGATCAACCTTATGCGTCATGGTTTCGAAAAGCTTATTATCATTTAGATGATTATTGGGGCGCAGCCAACAAGAAGATTAATCTACTTGTTTGTGAGTCCAAGAAAGTAGAAACAGGAAATGAACTTATCTACAATTTCAATCCAGTGGTAAACGAGGCTTGTATTTTGACTATGAGGTACGCTGCCTTTTTTAGATACGTTAAGAACAGTAACATAAGCGCCTGGAAAAATTTCATGAAAGAAATTGAGGCGGTCAAAGGTATTCCAATGCCGAATAATCCATCCGCAATAATTAACCAAGGCATTGTAACACCGAATGAAATAAAATTTCATAGAGAATAGTATGGTGTTCTTGAGCTATTCGTGGAAGGATATACCAATCGTGGTGCGGATATATACGGATCTGGTTAGAAGCGGATTGAAAATATGGAGAGACGAATTCTCTGCTGACTATGGAAAAAGATACGAGACCGAAATCAACAATGCATTGAAAAAGGCAAGCGCTATTCTAATTATAGATAGCCCCAACAGTCGCAGGTCAAAGTATGTTCAAGACGAATGCAAATCGTTATCAGGGCCTGAGTGGTCGAATGGTCAAAAGCAAATCGCGCTATGTCTTGTTGGTGAGCTAGAAGAAACAAGGTCACTTTCGGAAGTGTTTTCAGGTCAAAACCTGATCAAACACTTTGATTTTTCAAACCAGACATTGTTTGATAATGAGAGGTGTTATTACATGGCCATGACTGAGCTTTGCAGTTTTTTTAGCCTTGAGTTCAGACCCCTGTTTCCAGATTCAAGTGAGAAAGATTTTGGAGATGAGATCTCTCTTTTTAAACTGAAAGATCATGATCGGAAAATCCTAATCGATGAATATCATCTCATTCAAAAAAGACTTAACAATGCCTTTCCTGGTAACCTTGAACGACTTGAATTATTTATTGTGGATTGTGGACGGTTGCAGGTACAAACTTCTTCTCCTCAACTTCAGTTAGCAATCGAATCGCTAAAGTCGGGCGATTTTTTGCGATCAAAGAATGTTCTCGAAAAATATGTGAAATCATTCAGTGATGATCCTAGAGGTTGGAGATGCTACGGCGCAGTTCTTTCTGAACTGGAAATTTACGATCAGGCGCTTGAAGCATTTGATCACGCTCTACGTCTTCTAATTAAGATTAAATATTCAAATACTGAAGCAATTCGTTTTAACAGCAAGAAAAACACTGATTATTTACTGGACGTCAAAATTAATCGCGCAACGACTCTTGCCAATCTTGACAAATGGGAATGCATCCCTGCTTATGAAGAAGCACTAGATGACGAATCTCTTCACAGTCAAATAGTACCAGATCATTTTGTGCTCATGATTGCTGCTTGTGACCACTTTAAGGAAGAAGATAGGAGAGGTGAGTGGATTACTCGAGGACTCAACAGATTTCCAGGAGACTTTCAATTGAATCTGGCTAAAGCAAGACTTCTTGCTGAGAAAAGTAAGTATTTTGATGCCTTGAAAATCTATCGATATCTCATCTTTAGAGAAATCAATGATATAGAAGTATATGGTGAATGCTTATCACTTCTTAAGTTCCACGGTTCGCCCGATGAATTTCAATCAGTGCTTGCAAGAGCTCTAAATCTTAAACCGAGTACCAGCAAGGAACTATACTATTCTGGGTATTTCCAATTCCTAAGAGGGAACTTACAAGTTGCCAAGGAATTGTTTCTCCAAAGTAAATATGACCTTCCATTTTATAATAACCTAATGCAATAATTATGAACCCAATCCACTACGTAAGGCAACTAGAAATCGAAGAACCGTCAAGGTTAATTTCTAAGGAATTCGGATCAGCGGATGACATCGTTCCTCAAAACCAATTGGAGTTAAAAGACAAACAACAATCTGCTTTTGTCAACGCAGGCTCACTTGTAACTTTCGAAGCTGGCGTAAGCACCCAGCACCAGGAAGATTTTCTCAACAGTATTTTACTCGCGCAGCTTGCCGCTGACAAAAAATTTAGCCGGTATAACCAAGTAGTTGACTGGTATAAATTTTATAGTGATGTATTGACAAATATTGGCTGGCCTGGAAATTTTGAATTTACAGAATATGACTCCGGAGGAGCGCAGGTAGAAGTCGATAAAGTGGTTATTCAAATTTTAACTGCTCTGGCAGGAGGGGTGGCTAGTGCCGCGCTATTGGCTACCATTAAAGCACTAGGAGATTTGCCTGGCGATGACAGAAAGTTCCTCATATTTAGCAGCCGCTCTCAGCACCTGGAGAGCGCTAACTTTCAAATATCAAGAGTCATTGAAACAAACGGAGTGTTACAAGTAAGGCTCGGAGCTGTTTACTTTAAATCTGATAAAAGGCAGGTTCGCTTTCTCTGGTTTTCTTTTGATTCTTCAAAAATCAAACTGTACAAAGGCGGACAGAATATTCTTCTGGTTGAAGATACCTACAACAAAGTGAGAGGGGTTATTAAAGAAAAGCTTGGCGACAATGCCACTAACTTCATTGGCAATCTATCAATCTAAGATAGCACAAGATAAAACACCAAGTGATGGGCAGTGCTTCGTTCACGACTTAAAGTTCGCAAATAGCTAAGGTCCTATTAAAACTATCTGGTAAATCCAACTCTCTAAAGCGTTCAGAGTATTTATTGAATTGATTTTGCTTAGCAAAATCACTCTCAAGCTTTACAATTTTAATTTAAAAGTGCTTACTGATAATGCCTGTTTTACTATTACCTAATATGAGGTTACAAATAAAAGCGATTACCGGATACTTAACGGTTACAAATAGGCTCGGAATGCAAATTGACCTTCCTAAATTGTCCCACGTGGCCTTAATATTGCCCAGATGTCTTGAAAATCTAAAAATGAGGTTGTATAATTGAACAACCTTTTCAAGTAATCATATGAAACTAAAGGTAGATGATCTGAGGCCGATCGTCATTAAGATGGGATACCCGGCATCGGGAATGACTGGGGTTTTTCATTCCTGGTGTAAAGAGCCGTTTTATAATGAGTCTGGGACATACCTTACCAAGACTTTCGCTTTGATAGAGCTTACAGATGGTTCAGTTAAGCTAATTGAACCAGATTCAATTAGATTTCTAAATCCTATAAATACCAAGGTAAAGGTCTAAATAACTTATGTCTGGTTATTTTATATCTTGAAAAATATCATCCAGAGACACATTTAAGGCATGGGCTATTCTATACATCGTATAAAGATTAGGCACTTTTTTTCCTTGCTCGATTTTTGATAGGGCGTGTCGGTCGATTGAATTTTCTAATGCTTCGAAGTGTTTAAGGCTTATTCCTTTTGAAAGTCTTGCTAGTCGCAATTTCTTGCCAACTAGTTTTGCGAAAGAGTTTCTTGACTTCAAAGACATACCTGCTAATGAAGTCAATAAAATGAAGCCAAGGGTTGTATTTAAATACAACCCCCCATACAGAAAAGAAATTGATAATTAAGAGTGAACTTGGTTCTCTGAATCTTTATGATGGGCCATAGTAATCATAACAGTTGCTATTTTAGACATTTCGTTTAGAATTAACCCACGTCTACTTTTAGCAACATCCTTTAAGATATTGTGGATGGAAACCAAATCTTCTTCATAAGGGTATCTGTTAGATTGATCTTCAAATCCCAATGCTTCGTTGGGATTAATTCCGAGTACCTCACAAATCAAACAAAATTGGTCAAGTTTTAATCTGTGCGCGCCTTCTTCTATTTTGTAAAGAATGCTTTCACTGATATTGACCTTGGTAGCTAACTTAGAAATTGAAATTTCTTTTCTTTTCCTAATACTGGCCAAATGCCTGCCTATCGCGCCCATGTTGTTCATAGTATAAATTAGCTAATTTTAGTTTATTTTGGAGCATTACAACTAATTTTAGTTCATATTTCAAAGAAAATTAGCCATTTCTGACTAATAATTAGCTTTTTTTAGCTTTTTTTTTCGAAAAACCAAGAAATCGACTACAATTGTGTGGACTATTTCTTAGTCTAAGCCACACACGTCCGGCAAACTAACCATGTTATTTAGTGATTGGGTATTATAAGCAATTTGTAGTTGCTGGTAATGGTATTATTTGGCTTAACCAATTAACGCTATAGTTTGTATTCAATAATTATAAATGATTAAAGTAAAACTTTCTTAAAAGCATGACTTATGAAATCAAAACAAGTTACAATCCATTCAATTATTGGCGGCCAATCGGATTTGAAACGGGAGCGACTAGCTGAATTTTTTAACACAATCAGTTGCTGTCAAATCCAGTTATCTATTCGGTTAAGTATAAACTCTGATAAACTTTGGATGCCTTACTTGGCAACCTATCAAGATCTTTTTACAAGTAGGGAAGAAGCTGAACGGAAATCAAAGACACATTCACTAATGGTTATGTGTATTAATCTCTCCGCCAACTATTCTACTCCTTATAGGGTTATCTTCAATCAGACTATGAAAGAACTGGTTGAATCCAATTTCAATACCTCAAAAGCGCTGCTTCGTTTGGAAACCGAACACGATTTTATTGAATCTATAAATCAATTTAAAAAACAATCGCAACAGGTCTATTCATGAACCCGAGCGCTAAACCAGTATTGGATTTCGCAGGCATCAAATATGTGCTAAAGGAAGAAGTCCTTAAAAATGTCTCTTACAGTTCGTATCGTAATGGAACTTCTTTATATGAAAAAGGGGATTCTAAGCGATGGGCCCATGATATCTTTGATGGACAAGTCTATATATTATGGGATTCATTAACTTCCCATATTCAGACCAAAATAGGCAATATTGATGCATTAATTAGAGAAAGTAAAGTCAAAATCAATAATGCAGATTCAGATATACTACAGATTGAATTAGAAAAAAGGCTTGAGTTTGCATTTAGTCAAAAAAAGGTTTTTGAACAGTTTGGTCGATTCTACAGAGACCGATATTTCTATCCTGACGAAGAAAAGATTTACTGCAGGATGCATTCCTTAGTGGTTGAAATTATTTCTGCAAAGCATATGGGTCATGACCTTAAAACTATTTTTTCAGCATTTAATTCAATCAAGAACCGTCTTCCTCTTTACAATTTTAAAGTTAGTTCCTATGAATATTTCTCTGAAAAATTATTGTATCTACAGAAGGTTGGAATTGACAAAGGGATTGTTCACGGTAACCGCAACAAAGAAAAGACAAACAAATTACTCAATGACTATGTTAAAAAACAGGTAATCAAATTCTATTGCCAAAGTAAACCACGCTTAAAGTATTCTGAAATAACTGTTAACGTTAATAATGAAATTTCAAAGAAAGGTTTCATCACGATTAGCCTTTCACTTGTTAAATTATTTCTTAGGGACCCAGAAATTCAAAATTTGTATAAACCTTTTCGTTTAGGTAAAGATTGGGTAGAAAAATACTACAACCCCTTTCAAGCACGTTTGCACCCACAGAATGTGCATGACAAATGGGAGATGGACGGAACAGTTCTCCCTTATTATTTTTTGCTCAATGGTAAAATAACTCGTCTTTGGTACATCATTATAGTGGATGTGAATTCTCGAAAAATTATTTCGTGGGCGGTTGGCTTATATGAGTCGCGCTACTTGATATTGGAAGCATACCGGATAGCGATAACAAGTTGCAAATGTCTCCCTGTTGAATTGGTTCGTGATAATGCCGGTGGTTATGACACCAAGGAAGTACTAGAATTTGAAACGAAACTAGAAGAAAAAGAATGCTTAATTAGGCCCGCAAGGCCCGAAAATTCAAAGGATAAGGGAACGGTCGAGAAAGTTCACGATATTTTAAATTGTGATCACTTTAGTAGAGACTTTGAGCATTTCATTGGAGACCCATGGAGTGCCGACAGAGAGTTGTATCGAAAGAGCTCAGCTGAAATAAGGGAAATGCGAAAAGTAAAAAATGCCTACCCATCAAGCGAAGCTCCTGACATTATGGATCGTATTATAAATAATTATAATGATAAAGTTTTTTAATATATGATATTATGAGAAATCTAAGTGATACAGGCCTTTCGCCAAACAATCGATTTTCCAAGAGTACTAAAAAAAATGCCATCGTTCTTAGCAATGGAGACATCGTCAGAATTGTCTCAGACTATGACAAAATTCTTAAGGTTAAAAATATAATGATTCGAATACAGGATAAAATAAATTGCGACCGCATCATGTTTTATACAATCGCAGACCCGATCCTTGCCTCTAAACTAAATCAATGCTGGGTAAGAGTGCGGATGGTAAAAAGCAAACCTGATCACATTTATCTTTTCGAGCAAAAGACCGACACCTATTTAGGTTGCGTTCCTAGGGACCTAGAACCAGCTGGCGATCTTGCAAACAAAACTACTCAAGACTGGAAGAGTCATAATGATTTTAATGAACTAAAAAAGGCTCATAAACAGTATCGACAAGAACATTACAAACAAGTATTAAATGATATTGAACAAGCAGATGCGGACTTCGAAAAGTCGGCATTACCCGCTGATGCATCAGCAACTGCTGGCTTAATCATAGCAGGGGAGGTGGAGAAATCTGAATTCAGTGGCGATGAAGAGGTTGAGAGTGTAGTTAATATGCCAGACGAAAAAGAGGGCGCAAAGTCACGACCGGAATCAGCCGGCCCAATCATTGGAGAATTGGATGTTGTCACTATTGAAACTCTTTCTGACGCCGAAGTTGAAGACGAAGAGTTAGAAATAGCTTAATACAAATAATAGTACAACTATGAAAAAAATAACCCTCAAAGATTGGGTAATTCTAAAGACTGAGAATTACAACATTATTACAGAAAAATTGAATAATGCCCGCACTTATGCATTACTCACTTGTATAATTGGCTTTCCTGGTGCAGGTAAAACAACCACATTTAGGAACTATAGATCGAGCCAACAAGGAAAAGAAGTTGTATACATTTGTCTGGATGTAAGTTTCAACGCAAAAGACTTCTACGTTGCTATATTGAGAGAACTCGGAGTTCCAGACTATGGGTATGATGTCCCTATAAAATTTCTGGCAACAAAGATTACAGAAACTATAAAGGAGAGAGAAGAACCTGTGCTTATTATTATTGATGATGCGGGACGTTTCACAGCTAAAATGATGGAATGGTTTCAACTTATCTATGATTCTGAAAACTGCGGCCTTGTACTTTCTGGTACAAAAAAATTCAAAGACGATTTTGATGGCTGGGTGAGACAAAACCGTCTAGGCGTTCCAGAACTCGCATCTCGTATCGATGATTGGGTAATTTTAAAGGAGCCAACGAAAGAAGAAATGCAAAAGGTTGCCCAAAAAAATGGTGTATCTGATTCTTCCGTGATGGGTAAGTTGCTCAATGAATGCAAAGATTACAGACGTCTAACTAAAAAGATCATCGCGCTGAGAATTAAACAAGTTCATAACGCTAAGCGAGTGAAAGAAGAACAAGGAGTTTCTGTTGAATAGGACAAGTTTTTATGACAACAGAAAATGCATATGTTACGCTTCCGAGGCTTAAAACATTTCAGCTATTAGTAAAGTCAGCATTAGAAATCAGTGGCAACAAGATAAAGGTTAAAACTGATCAGCAGATTCTTATTGGCAATTTTCAGCCGAAATATTATTTTTCCAAAACAGAATTAAAAAAATTCGATTATTTGCCTTCCAAATTAGCTAAAATGGTAACAGAGGCAGATGTAGATACAAATAACATCAATGTAAAAAAACTAAGAGACCGGTTCGGAAAAGGCGAGTGGAGAGGACAAACCCCGTTCGGATACAAAAAACATTCAGATGGTTCAATGCGGCCTTGTCACAAAATATTTGTAGTCTCCTTTGTCTTCTATACTTTTATTCATACAAGGTCCCTTCTTGAGACACGTAAAGCACTAGCATCTTTGGGTGTTGATTTAATTGAAAATAGGATACTTCATTTATTGGAGAATGGTGTCTATTGTGGAGTGATGACTCGCGGGTTCGAGAAATTAAAATTAGAAAAGATATTTAAACCAGTAGTATCAGAATCATTGTTTGATTCTGTTCAGAATATCCTCGCTTCTAATCGAAAAAGTCGAAATGATAGAGTTTCATTAGTTACCATGCTTCCACTTCGAGGCTTTGTTATTGATTACGATTCGGGTATCGGTTTAACAGGTAATGGTAACAGCGCTAATGTTTTCTACCGGGTAAATTTCGGAAGAAGAATGAAAGGACGGCCATTTCAAATCAAAACAAGTATATTGGAACCCATTTTCAAGGAGCATCTTAATACACATTTTTCTGGACGAAACGATAATTCAAAGTTGTTTTTTCTTCAATGTCATAATTCGTTAAGACCAGTTATGTTGCGATTAGTTGAAAAACTTAAGAAGGAATCGAGCAGATCGTTGGACGCTACGGAATCTGGATCAAACAGACATGAAATTTTTAACCCACATACAATTAGGCTTCAAATGATTCGAGAGCAACTCGAGCACTTAACATACTTTCAAGAAAGTGAGAATTTTATTGAATACGGTACCAACATCATGGCTAGTGTTGCAAATATTTGGGAAAATGCAGAATACGAAGCCAAAAGAATACTGCAATATCTTGCTTTCCCAAATGGCATTTTATTTAACAATGCTTTAAAAAAATTTGTCAATGACTTAGGCGTTATCTACTAGTCTATCGCCAATCCAGCTTCTTTCATAAGATTCTTAATCTAATTCCCTGCATCGACTGATTACTTGAACAATAGCCTAATTTGTATTACCGGCTTAAATACAATTTATAGTCAACCAAGCTTTGCCTTTTTTAAAAGCACCGATTTCTTTTGAGGAAATTTTTAGACGTATACCGATTTTTGTACCGATTTTTTTATAATAAGGCCCAATGCAGTGAAGGAAAGATTAGTTTCCGGAAAATCAAATAACTTTTATCCGGACATTAGATTGACTTAAACACTTTATTACCACTATAAAGCCAACTACAACAATCCCTCAGAAATTCCCTATAACGTTATATAATTTATATTATGTTAATTAACAGTCTAGCTACCGGTAAGATTGGATTGGGTTGGGATTAGCAAATTGAGCATCAATACATCTGAATTTTATTATTTCTTTTGACCACACTCCGAAGCCTGAAAACAAAATTTCTCACCATCCAATGGAACGCGCCCTTGTTTGTTCAAGATTCCACCCAATTTCAGATTAGCAATTGCCGGCTCCTGGTCGGTTATCGTAGCAAATAAAATGTGATCAAACGCGCGGTCACTTGTGGGGTCTTGCCCTCCCCCTGTGGTGCCCATCATAATGTAATCGTGCTGATTTCTCTCGGTATAAGAGTATTTATGTTGATGACCATTCAACACAGTAAACTTGCGATTGCCTAATGCCGCTTCAATTCGCTCCATGCTTCCCTTACCAGTTCGTTGCCAAACCGGTTTATGCATCAATACAAATGTCCAACGCACTTCTGGATGCGCGACAATTACTCTTTCAAAATAAGCAGATTGTGCTTCGCTGATTTCTCCGGTTACGCGTTCGGGCATCCGATAATATTCGGTAAGTTGAGCTAATTCTATTTTCCCACTGTCGAGCAATTGAATCGCTCGTTTTCGCTCTCGATAGATTTTCCACATGCGCTCTTCGGGATAATCCTCCGAGTCCAAAACTAGGAACAAAACATTTTTGAAAATGAAGTGATAGTAACGCTTGCCGTAGCGCTTCTCCCAAAATTTACGCATCACAGGATTAGTGAGATCGTGGTTTCCTCCCAAATGAAAGATGGGTGCTTGTGCTTTGCTCATCCGCTCATCAAAGTGATCATACTCTTTTTTCAGCTGCACCGTATCTTCCGTCCCTCCTTCTACCAGGTCACCAATACTCAAGATGAATTCAGGGCGTAATAAATTAATTTGTTCTATGGCTACTTCTAGCACACCTGCACGCTCTCCACTATTCAAATCACCAATCACGGCAAAGGAAAACCGATCGCCCGGTTGAGCTTTAGGTTCATACGACCATGGAGTAAGGGTATTGCTCATGTCATGTCGGAACGTCTTTGGCGAACAAGCCAGCAGGCTACATACAAAGATTAGCCAAATACAATGACGGTAAAATGTTTTCATGATGGTAGTATTTAAAGTAAATATATAGATTACCAGTGAGTCAAAGTTTACGATTTACGTAATCGTAATCAATTGTTATTCTTTCGTTTTTTAGATAGCGGAACTTTGATTATAAAGAACCTATCGCAGTTTATCTTCCATTCTTTTCAAGCCAACTAATGTTCTTTTCGCTCAAATCAATTCACTTGTATTCGTAGCGGCATTTCATTACTTTCATTCAACCTAAATCGTTCACATGAAAAAGTACCTACTCCTCTCCTTCTGTATCTTTGCCTGTCAATCCCCCAATGAAAAGAAAACAATTACTTCGGCAGATCAGTTGACGCAATTCTTAGATACTTTTTCAAGTTCTCCCGGTCGCGGTCGCAAGAAGCCTGATGATGATTTAAGTAAATCTTCATTCGATGCTGCCCTGACAAAAACAAAAGGGCAACTCGCGACCCTTCGTGCGATCGATACGGCTCAACTCAAAGGAGATGATCTGATCGACTGGAAATTTGCGCAAAGTATTTTAGTCGGGCGTGAACTTGAGCAAGAAAAAATGCAGGCGTGGAAACGCGACCCTCGATTGTTCATGACGTTCACCGGTATTTCGGATGTAATCAATCAACCGGGTGACGCTGTAGGAAAAATAGAACAGATCAAGAAGCGGCTTGCTATCACACCAAGTCAATTGGAGAATGGAATGAAGTTGTTGGATACCTACGTGCCTCGCTTTCAGGAATTAGCTTTATTCATGGCAGAAAACGGCTATACCTTATTCGACAAGGAAATACCTGCTTTTGCCAAACTCACGGGTACAGAAGAAACTGCTATTCTCGACCTGACGAAAAATGCTCGACTATCCTTGGAGAAATTTATCCATTTCATCAAAAATGAGTTGCCCCAAAAACAGAAAGGAGATTTTGCTATCGGTTATGACACGTACAATCAAATGTTACGAGGTCAATATCTAATTCCGTATTCAAGTGACAGCCTGTATGAATACGGCTGGAAGATGTTCAACCAAACGGTTGGCGAACTGGAACAGTTGGCAAAGAAAATAGATCCTACTAAAACGTGGCAGCAATTGATTAAGGAAATAAAAAAGGAAGGCCCACCACCGGAGAAAATGATCGAAGCGCATCAGGAGTGGGTTGACAAAGCAGGTGACCATATTCGCAAGCATGATCTAATTACTATTCCCTGGAAAGAACGTGTGCGTGTGGTGCCCCGTGCTGAATACCTTCGAAAAACATCCTATTACGGAAATTTCTCCAGCGCAAAATCCAAGGATCAGGATAGCATTTATACTTCGGAGTGGATGATTAATCCCTATGAGGAACAGTGGGATGCCAAACGAAAGCAAGAATATTTAGTGGAGCATGACTGGGGTGTAATCATCGTCACCGCGCCTCACGAAACGTATGGGGGACATCATGTGCAAGGATTGTATCAATTGAATCACCCGAGGAAATTGCGCAGGCAGAATGGCATATCCATTTTTTCAGAAGGCTGGGGTTTATACAATGAACAACTTATGCAGGAAACCGGATTTTTTCCGAATGAGCGAATCCATCTTCGACAACTTCAATTGCGGTTGTGGCGAAACGCACGTGTGATATATGATGTGGGCATGCATACCAGCAAACTTTCGTATGAAGAGGCTATTCAATTAATGACCGAGAAGGTTGGCTTTTTACGCTGGGCAGCACAACTGGAAGTAGATTCTTCAACCGCCTCTCCGGGTTATTTTATTGGTTACTTCACTGGCATGATGGAAATTCTGAAGATGCGTGAGCAGTTTAAAGAAAAAATGGGAAGCGAATTTTCGTTGAAAGACTTTCACGATCGTTTGATGAAAATTGGAAACATGCCGCCATCGCTGATGAGCGAAGCACTGATGAATGGCTTGGCGAAGTAGTCTGTTTTTTGTGTGGATCAATACTCCAAAATAAACTTCGATAAATTTTGGTGTGTTTCGAGCTTAAATTTTTTGCGTAAGCGATAGCGTGTCACCTCTACTCCGCGCAAAGAGATGGCCATCAGGTTAGCTATTTCTTTGGTATCCATTTTGAGCCGTAAAAATGCGCATAACTTTTGTTCGCCCGGAGTCAGGTCGGTGAACTCTTGGGTAAGCCGCTTGAGGAAATCACCGTGCACACGATCGAAGTGATGCTCAAATTGTTTCCAGTCTTCTTGCACTTTCAGGGTCGTGTCAATCTCTTTAATGATTTTCTCCAACGCACGTTGTTTGTCTTCTACTTTATCAGTCAGCTTAGCCTGCCGAATTTCTTCCTTGATATTTTCCATGAATTCATTCTTCACCACCAGGTTCATGGTTGAGGCTGCCAATAGATTGTTCACATGACTTAACTCGCTTTTGATTTGCTCTTCTTTTAACTCCTGTAGCTCTTTTTGTTTTTGGGCCAGCTCTTTTTGTTTGGCTTGTTCCATCCTTGCCTGCTTCGCTCGGTAGTATTGCCGTTGAAAACGATAAATATAATAGAGAACCAAAAGAGCCAATACAAAATAAATGACACGAGCCAGCGGGCTCTTGTAAAATGAAGGAGATACTTCTACGAGCAGCGGCTGACTGGTTACAATTTCTCCTCGTGAGTTAAAGGTTTGAACTTGAAATTGATAGTTACCAACTTTAAGGTTGGTGTATTCTTTAATACTGGCTGTAGTCCAATCACTATAGCCTTCATCAAAGCCACTCAAGTAATAGCGGAATTGCTGATTGCTAACGTCTTTGAACTTGAACGACTCTACAATGAATTGCAGTACGCGTGTTCCCTCGGTGATGCGGATAGGATCTGTTTTATCCGGACGCACCTGAAACGGCATTCGGGCATATAGTACACTATCTTCACCTACATTGACCACCCGGTTGAGCAATGGCTGATTCATAGAGGGAACTGCTTCTTCCAAATCGGGTGTATATTGAATGAATCCTTCATTCGCATTGAACAAAACACCATCCCGCACATTGCGCGAAACGTTCAGCAAGTCATTATTAAAAGACTGACGCAGTTGAAATAAGGATGAAGGAACATAAACATAGTTTTCAGTACTTACCTTTTTAAAAAGTCCTACGAGGTTTTCGGAATACACATGAACATTTCTTTGTCGGTCTTGCACCAGTTGATACACCCAGTTTTTTCCAACTACTTTCGAGAAGACCTCTTCTTCAATAATTTTGTCAGTCGATTGGTCTAACTTAAATATTCCTTTGGCCGAACAGATATACAATTGGTCATCGATGCGGCTTAGGAAAATGTATTTTTGGATCGGCAGTGCATACAGGTCTGAAACTTTCGTGACGGTGGCATCCCTCAATGAATCGCTGAGTGTTACAAGGTACAAGCCTTTATAGTATTGCCCCACCCATATTCGGCCCTTGCGGTCTTCTTCAAAAAAACGACTTGATTCGTTGAATCCTGAAATCTTCTGCGCATCGCGCAACTCCCCGCGTTCATCCAACTGAAAAAGGTGCAATCCAGTATACGTTCCGGCAAGGGCATACGCAGGATTAGATCGCAATTGTTTGATCTGCCATAGCCCTTCACAATAAGCACGTCTGAATGCTTTACCCTCTTTCAATAAAAACAAACCGGTATGATGCCCAGCGTATAGTTTTTCGTTGATCCATTGCATACCATACGCAGGGCCTTCTGTTCCGATCAAAAATTCACTCTTTGCTTTTCCTTTTGCGAGAAAATAAATCCCGTTGCTCGTGGTGTAATAGGTACCCTCGTCTGCTTCATACGCTTCGTACCCACTGCCCTGCAGATCAATGTTCTGATTGATCAGCCGCAAGGGCGACTTAATATCGATGAGAGCAATTCCATTTTGCATGCCCACCCATAGATTTCCGGTATGATCTTGAAAAACTCGCAAGCACGCATTTGAGATCAAACCGCCTGCTATCGAGACATTTTCGATTTGCCGGGTCAGTTGATCGTAAATGAAAAGCCCTGCCAACTGTGTGGAAATAACCAATCGCCCGTCAGAGATTTGAATGACATGGTTTACATATTTGCCGGCCAACACGTTCACCAACTCGGTGTACTGTTCTTTCGTGCCCAATGAATTCAAAAACTCAATATGCCCAGAATTATAAAACACCATATATCCGGCTTCATTACGCACCACACCGGCCACTACCTGATTAGTGTGTTCATTTTGTGGGATAGAATTCAATTGGGTGCCATCCAATTCAAAAAGAAGCCCGGTCGGTGATTGGGTGAAAAAACGGTTTCCGGCCAAGAAGGAACGATTGAAGCCCCCGGGCCGCCTGACTACTTCTACTGAACTTCCATTGTATATATAGATTCCCTGAAACGTGCAGAAATAGACCTTGGAGTCGTGGAGCAAAACATCCCAAACCTCATCAAAATCGCGAAAGCGTTCAGGGATTTTTTCAAGCAACGATACATAACGCCAATTGGCTTCAAAATAGCCAAATTCACCCTGCGAGCCCACATATAATCTGTCGGAGGTATCATCAAAGGCGAGTGATCGCTGCTTTTTGCCCGTATTCAGCGCGTGTTTTCCCCAGGTAGTGCCATTAAATGACAAAACCCCCAGGTTGTTGGCTACAAATAGGCTTAAATCTCTATTCTGAGCGAAGTCAATGTTCTGAATCCCGGCACCATAATCCGATGGGGCAAAGTTTTTAATGGGATATTTCCCCGTCTGCGCAAAAATCTGACTCCAGCTAATCGCCATTACTCCAATAACTAAAGCGATGGCTATACCTCTTTGAAATTTATCCATAAATGCACCTTTTGAGCGGGGTTGTGTACCAAATGTATTCATTTTAAGCAATTCAAACCGATGCATGAGAGGTTTTGTAGTAGTGCTTGAAAGGAATTGATGTAGTCCTTTTTTTCATCATGCATGAATCTGTAGCGAAATTTCAACCGATTTCGATAAAGCATCAAGACAATCGATTGAATATGTTGTTTAACCTAAAAAACCGAATATGAAGAATATCTACATGGTAGCCCTTCTCCTGCTTTCGATCGCTGCGCTGGGTCAGCCCAGTCAGGTGATGGTGAGGCAGGATGCAGGTGGGATGAAGCTGAATGTAAATGGTAAGGAGCTGATGGTCAACGGAATGAATTGGGATTATTTTCCAATTGGTACCAACTTCTCTTATAGTTTATGGAATCAGCCGGACGACATTATTCAGGCCGCATTGGACTCTGAGATGTCATTATTAAGAAACATGGGCATCAATACGATCCGCCAGTACACCGGTGTTCCTGCCAGATGGATCAAATACATTTACGAGAACTACGGCATCTACACGATGCTCAATCATTCCTTTGGTCGGTATGGCCTTACCATCGATGGTGCGTGGGCTCCCAATACGGAGTATGGCGACCCACGAGTTCGTAAGCTGTTACTGGCTGAGGTTACTCAGATGGTGAACGACTATAAAGACACACCCGGTCTACTCCTCTATTTATTAGGTAATGAAAATAACTATGGCCTATTCTGGGAAGGTGCTGAAACAGAGGATATTCCAATCAAAGACCGGAAATCCACCGCCCGCGCTACCGCCATGTACAAACTCTTCAATGAGGCTACGCTGGCGATGAAAGCAAAAGATTCAGGCCACCCGGTAGCCATGTGTAATGGAGATCTTTTGTTCTTAGAGATCATCAAAGATGAATGTAAAGACATTGACATATTTGGAACGAACATGTACCGAGGCGCTTCTTTTGGAGATGCCTTTCAGCGTGTAAAGGACGAGTTGAACAAGCCTGTTTTATTCACCGAGTTTGGCGCGGATGCATTCAATGTACAAGACAATGCTGAAGATCAGGAATCGCAAGCATACTACATGGTTGCGAACTGGAAAGAGATTTATGCCAATGCAGCAGGTCTGGGCAAAGCAAATAACTCATTAGGGGGCTTCACCTTTCAATTCAGCGATGGCTGGTGGAAATTCGGTCAAACGAAAAACCTGGACATCCATGATGACAATGCTTCATGGTCGAATGGCGGCTATCTCCGCGATTTCCGCAAAGGCGAAAACAACATGAATGAAGAGTGGTTTGGCATCTGTGCGAAAGGCCCCACCAACCCACGCGGCCTCTACACCTTATACCCACGGGCGGCCTATTACGCATTGAAAGAAGTGCACACGTTAAACCCTTATCGCGAAGGCGTTAATCAGGCCGGAGTAGATAATCACTTTAGCAATATCCAATTAATGGATGCGGTTATTAAGGCTCGTGGTGATAAAGCCGCATTGATAGGCGAACAGAATTCAAAGGTTCGGATCAGTGAATTGAGAGCAGAACTATCCACTATTGTTACCGGTGGCAAATTGATTACTACGCCTAATAAAGTCAACCCTGCTCAAACCACCTTCCCGAACAAACTCGGCTTTGATCACATGGAATCGTATTTCGTGGGCATCGAAGCAAATCCCGCTCCTAACGTAAGAGCAAATGTTTCATTCAACGTTCTGGGCAATGTGGCCCTCAATCCAATCAACGAAATCTTTTACGAAAACCGCGGGCGCCCACAAGTGTTGGTAACGCCTAATGGAACAGTAACCACCACGCTGGATCGAGTGCAAGTATACCGTGCCGATTATACCTGGAATCATAAACTTTTTGACTTGAACGGATTCTACCGTACCGGTCACTATCACTGGGGTTATGAAGGTGATTTCTTCGGGTTGTATCCGGAAGCAAACTATGGACCCAACATTGATATTTATAATGGATTAGCTCCGCAAGGACTTGAGATCAGCGGCAAGAAATCACTGGATGGAATTAAGATTGCATACGGTCGTGAATTGTGGTGGGGAGCCAACCCCGCCATCCTTGTTAAGTATAGCCGAAATGTAGGTAAAATCAATGTTACCGGAATCATGCACGAAGATTTGGATGATCCGGGTGCAGCCGTCAGTTCATTGGCCGTGCCACAGCCACGTACCAGACGATTAACCTTACAAGTTTCCAGAAAACTATTCGACAAATTAAAAATAGAATTGGGTGGTATCTGGGGTGGTCAACCATTGGTGGGCCGAGAATTTCAGGTGGCACGTGGACAAGAAGGAAACTACCAGACGTATGTGGATAAAATCAGAAACTCAGACACCTGGGGTGGAAAGATAAAATTAACCTATGCATCTGGCCGGGTTAATTGGTATGCGCAAGCAGCCTCCCAAGGTTTGGTGGCGAATGGAGGTGGCGACAATACGACCACATTTACCGGCTGGCGATTAAAAGACAGCGGTAGCGGAAACAAAAACAATGTGTTAACGGGTTTCACTTATACCATTGGCAAGTGGCAGATCGCACCAAACTTTATGTGGCAGAAACCATTGGTAGATCCAATGCCCGGAAATGCTGGTGGCCCCGCACGTCTTCGTAATATATTAGTGGATCCTTTTGTAGTACGCTCTAACCGCGAGACAGTAGCCGGTGAATTGTTGTTAACGTTTGACCCTACTCCTGGAACATGGATGTATGAATGGGACAATGATCGCTCGGAAGATGCAAGACTTGCCGCCAGCATTGGCTTCGTTTATCGTCACTTACCTACGTCCCAAGATGCCGCAGTAATCTTCCCTGGAACGGGACGTGTACCTACGGCAGCCATTGGTGCACCACCCGCATTGGATTTGTGGGAAGTAAACACCCGCATCGTTTCAAAAATCAGTCCGCAATTCGGAGTCATTGCCAACTTGTACGGTGGAAACGGACAAGCCAATGGACCGAGCGCGAGGGCCATCGACCGCTTTGGTGCTGATTTCAGAGTGATCTATAAAAAAGTAAAACTCTCCTCGCACATTAAATTCAATGATTGGGGTCCGTTTGACTACCACCGCGATTTTAACCTCACGTTCCCGGTTCAGCTCATGGCTGATTTGTCTACCACAGTAGGAAAACCGGATTGGTTTATCCTTCCGAGCACTTCCATAGGCATTCAAATGATATGGCGCTCATTGGATAAATACTCACCTCGGTATTTGCCTAACGTGGCCGAAGAGTTTGCTACCTCTCCGATCATCAGCCCGGTGGGTTTCCCCAATGGCAATGAATGGGAACTTAGAACGTATGTGCGCATCAGTGTAGGGAAATAAAAACTTGAAGAATGAAAAACATGAGAACAAATACTAAAACTCTCGCTATCCTCTTCGGTATCATGTCCACTTTTATTGTGGGCTGCCAGCGAAACTTATCGGATGAGGTTGAATTTGCCAAGTATCCCAATACCCCCGGAGTATTTATTGATGGGTTTGTGGGCGGACTGCAATACTTTCCTTTTGCAGGATCAAAACTGAACGCGTTTACCGTGGATACAGAAACCCGTTACGCAGGCACTGCTTCCATGCGAATAGATGTGCCCAATGTAGGGGATGCTTCCGGAGCGTATGCCGGAGCCATTTTCCCCGATGCCGGAGGACGTGATCTATCCGATTTTGATGCACTCACATTTTGGGCAAAAGCTACACAGGCCGGAACGATCAATGAGATTGGTTTCGGAAATGATTTTGGCGAAAACAAATACATGGTAACACTCGCCAATATGAGAATCAATACAACATGGACCAAATACACCATTCCGATTCCGGATCCTTTCCTGCTCACTTTTGAAAAAGGAATGTTCTGGTATGCGGAAGGACCAGAAGGAGGAAACGGGTATACTTTTTGGATTGATGAATTGAAGTTTGAAAAACTGGGCACTGTGGCACAACCTCGGCCTGCCATCCAGAACGGAGAAGATCAGGTGGTATCATCCTTCATTGGTGTAAATACAACACTGACAGGTTTAACACAAACATTCAATCTTGCATCAGGTCAAAACCAAACAGTAACCGTAGCCCCATCATACTTTACGTTCACTTCTTCTAATGTGGATGTGGCCCGCGTTAATGAAAAGGGTGTAGTTTCTGTTGTGGGTGCCGGCACCGCTAAAATTACTGCCTTGTTAGGAGGCGTAAGAGCGAAGGGTTCATTAACGATCCAATCGTTGGGACAATTCACTCCAGCGCCTGTTCCCAATCGTCCGGCAGCAAATGTGATTTCGGTGTTCAGTAATGCCTATACGAATGTCCCTGTTGACTTCTACAATGGTTTTTTTGCTCCCTTTCAAACTACGCTGGGTGGTGCTGACCTTAATATCAATGGCGATAACATCATTCAGTACACAAATTTGAATTTCGTTGCTACCGAATTTAAAAATCCAACCATCAACGTTTCGCAAATGACCCACTTCCATGTGGACATTCAAATTCGGGAAACGATTGATCCGGCTGATTTTATCACCATTGAATTAGGCGATTTCGGCCCGAACGGTGCATTTGGTGGTGGTGACGATAAAAGTGGTAATGTGAAATTTCTCAGTGCCAGTTTATCCAGCAATCAGTGGATCAGCCTCGATATTCCATTGGCAAACTTCACAGGACTTACCAACCGAAGCAACTTGGCGCAGATATTCTTTATATCCGCAGATGGCACATCCAACAACACGCCAACCATTTCCACGATACTGGTAGATAACATGTATTTCTATAAATAGACAAAAATGAAAATGAATACAGATCATCAATCGAAAACAAAGAGACTTCTGATGCACCTGGGAAGTCTGGTTATAATTGCCAGCGGATTCTCGTTGATGCAATGCAGCGATGACACACAGAAAGTGACGAATTTTAACACCATCGTCATGCAAGACGAGTTCAATACTTCCGGAGCACCCAACCCTGCCACGTGGAATTACAACATTGGCACCGGGCAGAATGGCTGGGGAAACAGTGAGCTCCAATACTATACAGATCGTTCAAAAAATGTTACAGTTCAAAATGGATATTTGATTATCACGGCCGAGAAAGAATCCTTTAACGGATCCGCCTACACTTCTGCACGACTTTTAACGAAAGGTAAGTTTGAACAACAATATGGCCGCTTTGAAGCGCGCATGCGTTTGCCCTGGGGACAAGGATTATGGCCGGCCTTTTGGATGCTAGGTGCTGACATCGATACTAATCCATGGCCGGCAGCGGGAGAAATCGACATCATGGAATTCAGAGGACAAAATCCATCGGTAGTTTTAGGCACGGTACACGGTCCCGGATATTCAGCAGGCGAATCTGTTTCCAAAAGCTACACACTGAAAAACGGCCGCTTCGATACAGAATTTCACGTGTTTGGAATTGAGTGGGGCCCCGAATATGTCAACTTCTATGTGGACAATGTGCTCTACAATCAAATCACACCAGCCGATGTAAAAGGCGAGTGGGTCTTCAATAAGCCCTTCTTCATTTTGATCAATCTGGCGGTAGGCGGAAATTTTGTGGGAGCACCGAACAGCGAAACCGTCTTTCCACAAACACTGCTTGTCGACTACGTTCGCGTTTATAAATAATTACCTAAACTGATAATCCTAACTAACATGAAAATATCACTTAACAATGCCAAGTTGATTACCGCTGCGCTGGTGATCACAACGCTATCGGGATTCTTTACGATGGCCACTTTTCTAACCGGATGTATTGATGACACCGAAAAACTACCCAAAGTGGTGGCAGGCTTCACCTACACAATAAACGAGGATACCGGAACCGTTACGTTTGTCAACGTGTCCGAAAGAGCGACCAAATACCTATGGTCTTTTGGAGATAATACCACCAGCACTGAAAAAGAACCTGTTAAAACATATCCGGCCGGCACCTATGAAGTAACCTTAAAAGCTTCCAACAATGCGGGCGCATCCAATGAGGTAAAGGCTACTGTTGTCGTTGTGATTAAAGACAAGGTTTCATTGCCGATCACATTTGATAACGCAACCGTTGATTATAAAGTGACCACCTTTAATGGTGCCAGCTTCGCGATCGTAAACAATCCAAGTCTGTCTGGCTCGAACAATAAAACAACAAAAGTTGGTTCGATCACTAATAGTGGCACACAATTCGAAGGTATGTTTTTGAATGTGGCTGTTCCTATTGATTTAGCTACCAAGAAGACGATAGCGATGAACGTTCGCTCAACCAAAGCCGTGAACGTACTATTAAAATTAGAAGAAGGAACGAGTGGTGCAGTAGAAGTGAGTGCTAGCCATGGAGGAACAGGCTGGGAAAATCTCGTGTTTAATTTTACTTCATCAGCTAAGTATTCTCGCATCACATTGTTTATAGGTGGGGCCACTGCTACAACAGGTACTTTCTTTGTAGATGATATTGAACAAAAGGTTACCGAAACTCCTTGCACAGCCGAATCCGCACAAAGCATTACCGCTGCAGATTTTAACATTACATTCAAAACAGATCCGGGTACAGCCATCGGTTCATTTGATGCCGTTTACACGTATGCCAATAATCCGAACATCAATAATGCCGTAAATACATCGTGCAAAGTTGGTAAGATCGAACGCAGCGGTGGTGCCTTATTTGCCAACAACCAAATAGAGTTGTCTTCTAAGCTTGATTTTACAACCCACTCGGGCTTCAAATTGAAAGTATTCTCCAGCGCTACGGCCTATAATGTGTTGGTGAAGTTAGAAGATAAAACCAATCAGAATATAAATACAGAAGTGAGTAAAACCACTACCGTGGGAGCCAATCAGTGGGAAGAATTAACATTCCCTTTTGCCGGCAGCCAAAGTGGAAAGTATGACAAAATCATTTTGTTCTTCCAATTGAATACCAATACAACCGCTACGTATTATATCGATGACTTTATGTACTACGGAACGGGAAGTGGTGCGACATCACCGACTACAGCTGCTCCTACACCTCCGGCACGCGCATCCGGTGACGTGATTTCGATTTTCAGTAACGCATACACCAATATTACCGGTGTAGATTATAATCCTAACTGGGGACAAAGCACTGTAACGACTACTATTGATATTGCCGGAAACGCAACACTAAAATATGCTGGTCTCAATTATCAGGGAACCGATTTTGCCGGAAATGCGCAGAACGTTTCTTCGATGGGATTCTTGCACCTCGATTATTGGACTGCTAACTCCACTGCATTGAATGTATACGCAATTAGTCCCGGCCCGGTAGAAAAGGCCAAAGCACTCACGGTTCCAACCAATGGAAATTGGACGAGTATTGATATTCCGCTATCTAATTTTTCACCGGTGGCCTTGAACAATATCATTCAATTCAAATTTGATGGAAATGGAGACATCTTCCTGGATAATATTTACTTCTATAGAAATCCAATAGGAAATGCACCAACTACTGCCGCTCCTACTCCACCGGCACGTGCGGCAGGAGATGTGATTTCTATTTTTAGCAATGCCTATACTAATATCACAGGTGTAGATTACAATCCGAACTGGGGACAAAGCACCGTTACTACCACAATTGATGTTGCGGGAAATGCCACCTTAAAATATGCAGGGCTAAATTATCAGGGAACAGACTTTGCCGGAAACGCTCAGAACGTTTCAGCTATGAATTTCTTGCACTTAGATTATTGGACAGCCAATTCAACGGCACTTAATGTATTTATTATTAGTCCTGGACCAGTTGAAAAAGCCAAAGCGCTCACGGTTCCTACCAATGGAAATTGGACGAGCATTGATATACCGTTATCAAATTTTTCACCTGTAGCATTGAATAATCTCATTCAATTTAAGTTTGATGGAAATGGTGACATCTTCTTAGATAACCTATACTTATACAAAGCCGCTGGCGGTGGTGGAAGCACCAATCTTGCCTCCAATGGAGATTTTGAAACGGGCACTGATTCAGGATGGGTTCGTTTCCAAAATGGTGGTACTTCTGTATTGGATAACACTACGCCAAACAATGGAACAGGCTCTTGGTCAGGAAAGTTAGCTACTGGTGGCCCAAGCAATCCTGCATTCAAACAAGAACGCATTGGAGCCGGAACCGTAAAAGCAGGCGATGTGGTTCGCATAAAATTTGATCATAAAGGTGCTGTGGTACAACCCGGTGCTGTATTCAATGTATTGTTATTTGGTGAAGGTGCTTCGGGTGCTTCTTTCACACATGTATTCAATCCGGCACCTACATTGGGTTCCGGCTGGACTACCTTTACCGGAACATTTACCATTGCCGGTGGCACAGATGTATCGCAAGGAATTTCATTCCTGATCGAAGCGGTATGTGGTGGTGATGCGGGATGCAGTGTATCTGCCAATATCGATAACGTTTCTGTGGTACTCAATCCATAAACGAAATCAATTGCTTCATTCAAGCAGGTCGGGGACAAAGACCCGACCTGTTTTTAAAATCAATCCTAGGTAAGAAAAGTCAAATTTCCGAAAGGTGACCACACAAGAGTCCACACGACTGACACAAGTGCGTATTGACAACGAAGTCTACTATCAGATTTCGAATGTTGAAAGCATGCGTCCTTTCTTCATGAGCATTTTGAGTAACTCCAACCATTGGCTGTTTATTGGAAGCAATGGCGGTATCAGTGCCGGACGAAAGGATTCAGAAAGCGCATTGTTTCCCTACTATACCGATGACAAAATCATAGAGTCAGCTGAGCAAACGGGATCGAAAACAATTTTGCGTGTACAAAAAGAAGGTAAAACATTTCTATGGGAGCCTTTCTCGATTCGCTATGCGAGTTTGTATTCGTTGCAGCGAAACTTGTATAAAAATGCCACGGGCAATAAAATATTATTCGAAGAAATCAATCGCGACTTAGAACTCACCTTTCAATATCAATGGAGTACCAGCGATGTTTATGGCTTTGTAAAAACGAGTAGACTTATACCGGATGGAACCAACGAAATAAATGTTTCGATACTCGATGGCATTCAAAATATTCTGCCCTATGGTGTGGGGAGCGCGCTGCAAAACCGCACTAGCAATTTGGTAGATGCGTATAAACGAAATGAACTCGACGCGGAAAGTGGTGTCGGGATATTTGCGTTGAGTGCCATGATTGTCGACAAGGCGGAACCCAGTGAAGCGTTGAAAGCCACTATGGTATGGTCCATCGGTTTAGAAAATTCCAAACGCCTTCTCTCCTCTTCTCAGCTTGACTCATTTCGTAAGGGACAAACTCTGTCGCAAGAAACGGATGTCAAAGCCGAAAAGGGTGCGTATTTTATCGTTGCCGATATTTTACTGGAGCCTAAGAGTAAAAAAGAATGGATGCTGGTAGCCGATGTCAATCAAAACACTGCACAAATCATCGCCATTACCAAAGCCATCAAAACCGACAAGCACTTAGCATTTCGAGTGAAAGAGGATATTGAGTCGGGCACGAAACAGTTGATTCAATTAAATGCGGCTACCGATGGATTACAACTCACTGCAGATGGACTGAAAGACACACGTCATTATTTCAACAGCCTCTTCAATAGTATGCGAGGCGGTCTGTTTGATAACAACTATCAAATCGAACGAAATGATTTCATTCAATATCTTTCAAAAGCCAACCGAGAAGTATTTCAACGGTATCAAAAGAATGTGGCTGAACTGCCGAACCTGTTTCAGCTTTCAACATTAAAAGAATTTGCTCATCAATCGGGAGACACTGATCTCAGACGATTGTGTGTAGAATATTTGCCGCTTAAATTCAGCAGGCGTCACGGAGATCCCAGTCGGCCATGGAATCAGTTCTCCATCAACACACGAAATGAAAGTGATGGTTCCAAAGTCTTAGACTATGCCGGCAACTGGAGAGATATTTTTCAAAACTGGGAAGCACTCGCACACTCCTACCCTTCTTTTGTGGAAGGCATGATCTTCAAGTTTTTGAATGCATCCACTTTCGATGGATACAATCCGTATCGCGTAACAAAAAACGGCATCGACTGGGAAAAGATTGAAGCCGATGATCCATGGTCGTACATTGGCTATTGGGGCGATCATCAGATAATCTACCTGTTGAAGTTTCTGGAATTTTCCGAATGTCACGCACCGGGTAAGCTCGCCAGTTATTTTAATGACAATGTTTTTGTGTATGCCAATGTGCCGTATAAAATAAAAGAATACAAAGATATCTTACACAATCCCAAAGACACGATCCACTTCGATCACAAGCTCGATCAGGCGATCCAAAAGCGATGGGCCATTTTAGGGGCGGATAGCGTGCTGCTGCAAAATAAGAATGGAGACATTCATCACGTCAACTTGATCGAGAAGATACTCGCTACTGTGCTCGCGAAGATTTCCAACTTTATTCCCGAAGGCGGAATTTGGATGAATACACAACGCCCCGAGTGGAACGATGCCAATAATGCACTGGTTGGAAACGGTGTTTCGATGGTTACTCTATTTTACTTGCGTAGATTTCTGAAATTCTTCCAATCCGTTCTTGAAAAAAGTGCTTCGAAAGATGTGGCGATTTCAGATGAGCTTGTGGTGTTCTTTACCAGTTGTTGGAAAGTACTGGAAGATCATAAAGATGTTTTAACCGGATCGATAAGCAATAAAGAACGGAAGACTATCCTCGATGGGCTCGGAACTGCAGCTAGTATCTATCGTTCAAAAATTTATCTGCAGTCATTCAGCGACCAACGAACTACAATTGCAACAAAAGACATAATTGCGTTTTCAGGTCTTTGCCTTCAGTATCTCGAGCATACCATTTGTGCCAACAAACGAAGTGATAATTTATATCACTCTTACAATTTAATGACGATTGAAGGCGTTGAAGAAATTTCGATTTCGTATCTCAGCGAAATGCTCGAAGGTCAAGTGGCTGCTCTGAGTTCAGGCTATCTCACCTCACACGAAGTACTTGCCACACTCGATAGTTTAAAAGCGAGTGCGCTTTTCCGCGAAGATCAATTCAGCTATCTCCTTTACCCCAACAAAAATTTACCCGGCTTCCTGAAAAAAAATAACATCCCGCAACAGGATGCTGCTAAGTCAAATTTGGTAAAACGATTGATCCAAGAAGGCAACACAAACATTGTCGTTCAGGATGTAAATGGCGGAATCCATTTCAATGGAAATTTTAAAAATGCATCGGATCTTCGAAAAGCGTTGGAGCCAATCGAAGCGAGCACATCCGATAAAGAAGAAGTGCTTCGCATTTTTGAAAATGTATTTAATCACAAGGCATTTACCGGCCGTTCCGGCACTTTCTTTGGCTATGAAGGATTAGGTTCGATCTATTGGCACATGGTTTCCAAATTGCAATTAGCAGTGCAGGAATGTTGCCTCCGGGCGATTCGGGAAAAAGAAAGCGAAACATTGATCAGTAAATTGCTGACGCACTACTATGAAACGAGCGAAGGCATTGGTGTACATAAATCGCCCAGCCTCTATGGAGCATTCCCTACTGATCCATACTCACACACACCTGCCAACAAAGGTGCACAACAACCGGGCATGACGGGTCAGGTAAAAGAAGATATCCTTTCGCGATTGGGAGAGTTCGGTGTATTTGTAAATGAGGGCTGTCTCCATTTTGATCCGTGCATGTTGCGGAAATCCGAGTTCCTCACACGGAAACAAACCTTCCGCTACATTGATGTGCTAGGAAACGAAACAGAATTGCGACTGGAAGAAAATTCGCTTGCTTTCACCTATTGCCAAGTGCCGATTGTTTATAAAATCACGAATGATAATGCGATTGAAATCGTAACGACTCAAGGAGTAACCACTGTCGGTCAATGGATGATAGATGCCACAACGAGTCAAAAAATATTTGATCGCACCGGAGATGTGGTTCGAATGGTGGTACAGATGAAACAAGAAAATTTAAGATAGCACCGATGAATACAGAAATTAAACCCGGCCTTTCTATCGACCAGAAAGTGGAAGCACTGCTGGCAAAAATGACACTGGAAGAAAAAATCGGGCAGATGACACAAGTGCGTCACTTTGACGACATCACCCCTGAGGATATAAACACCAAATTCATCGGTTCGATCATTCATACACAAGGGCCCACACCCGGTGAGGATGCAGCCGGTTGGCAAGATAAATTTGTGCAGCTTCAGAAGATCGCATTGTCCACTCGCTTGGCCATTCCAATGCTCTTTGGTGTTGATGCGGTGCATGGTCAAAATACATTTGCTGGCGCTACGATTTTTCCACACAACATCGGATTGGGTGCCGCTCGCAATGCAAAGCTTGTGGAAAGAGCGGCTTCTATCACAGCGTTGGAAGCGCGCGCCACCGGCTTCAATTGGGTCTTCTCTCCATGCGTGGCAATCCCTTACAATGAAAAGTGGGGACGTGTGTACGAAGCATTTTCGGAAAGTACGGAGATCACGACTATGTTGGGGCAAGCCTCGGTACTTGGTCATCAAGGACCTGTGGGGCAATCACCAACACTCATCGCTACCGCCAAACATTTTGTTGGCGATGGCTCCACCGATTTCGGTGTGGAAGGTGGCAATACGACATTAAGTGAAGATGAAGTTTTTGAGCGCTTGCTTCCACCCTACCGCGCGGCCGTAGAAGCCGGAGTGGGATCGGTGATGGCTTCGTTCAATTCGTTGAACGGTGTACCTATGCATGCGCACCGCAAAATGATTACGGATGTACTCAAAGGACAATTAAAATTTGATGGCATAGTCGTTTCAGATTGGAAGGCCTATTCGCGCTTTGGTGGTAATGATGTGATCAATGCCGGTGTGGATGTAGTAATGGCTGTTGAAGGCGACTTTAATATGTATGTGGAAGGCGTGCTCAACGGTGTGTTGAACGGAGTGATCTCGCAAGAAAGAATTGACGATGCCGTACGCAGAGTATTGAAACAGAAGTTTCGAATAGGTTTGTTTGACAATCCTTTTCCGGATGTCACGCTTATCCCAAAAATCGGAATCAAGGCGCATCGCGATGTAGCACGTCAGGCAGTTCGTGAATCGCTTGTGCTACTCAAAAATGAGAACAACATTTTGCCACTAAAGAAAGATGCGAGAATTGTTGTAGTGGGTGAGTTCGGAAATAATTCGGGTTTGCAATCCGGTGGTTGGACGGTCAACTGGCAGGGCATGACAGAAAGTTATGCAGGCGCTACTACTATCTTAGAAGGTATCCGAAAAATTTCTGCGCATGAAGTTTTATATGACCCAACAGGAAATACTTATTCGGATCAAGTTGATGTGGCAGTGATTGTAGTTGGTGAAACGCCTTATGCGGAATTTATGGGTGACATTGGTGGTGTGATGAACAAATACCAACACACGCTTACGGAGGAACATCAAAAGCTGATTGACACCTATCATGCCAAAGGAATCAAAACAGTGGTCGTACTCATATCAGGAAGACCGCTGGTGGTAACAAAACAACTGGAACAATCCGATGCGTTTGTAGCTGCGTGGTTCCCGGGCTCCGAAGGTGATGGCATTGCTGAAGTTTTGTTTGGTGATTCCGATTTCAAAGGTAAGCTACCGCATTCGTGGCCGAAGTCAGTAGAAGATTACGAAGGAAGAAAGTATGGTCCAAACTTCTGGGATAACTCGATACAACCTCTTTTTCCATTTGGCTTTGGATTAACCTATCATTCATAAAATAAAGAGATAACAATATGAAGGCAATCCGAAAGTCAATCTTACAATCCATTTGTCTGGGGTTGGCTTTCGTAATGAGCATTTCGTGTAACCCAAAACAAAAAACGCAATCCGATAAACCCGTTAACCAAAAAACAGTGACAGCAAAAGATATTTTAGGAAATCCGAACTACCTGGCCATTTGTTACGAAGGCTACCGTGAAAAATCAAGAGAACTTCAACCCACCATTCCCCAACTGCAGGAAGATCTGAAAATTCTATCGGCCATGGGAATCAAGATCGTGCGTACTTACAATGTTCAATTGGCACATGCATCCAACTTATTGAAAGCCATTCACGAATTAAAGCAGGCCGATCCAACCTTTGAAATGTATGTAATGCTGGGCGCGTGGATTGATTGTAAAAATGCATGGACCGATCAGGCACCTGATCACAACATTGAAAGTGAACAGAACGAAGGTGAGATCGCGCGAGCAGTAGCGTTAGCCAATCAATACCCAGATATTGTGAAAATCCTTGCTGTTGGAAATGAAGCGATGATACGCTGGGCTGCCAGTTATTACGTGCAACCGTCCGTCATTTTGAAATGGGTAACGCATGTTCAATCGTTGAAGGCTTCTGGTCAACTGTCAAAGGATTTGTGGATCACCTGCTCCGATGATTTTACATCGTGGGGTGGTGGTGATCCTAGTTATCACACGGAAGATCTGGAAAAAATAATCAAAGCTGTGGATTACATTTCCATGCACACCTATCCGTATCACAACACCCACTACAATCCGGATTTTTGGAGAATACCTCATTCGGAGGCATCGCTTTCTGAAATAGAAAAAACAGATACTGCGATGATCCGCGCAAAAGACTTTGCAAAGAGTCAATACGAAGCAGTTGCTTCTTATGTAAAAAGCTTGGGTGTAGATAAGCCCATTCACATTGGCGAAACGGGTTGGGCATCTATATCAGATGGTTTTTACGGAAGTGAAGGATCGCGTGCCACCGATGAATACAAACAAGGTAAGTTTTATCAATTGATGCGCGAGTGGACAAATGCATCCGGAATCTCCTGTTTCATCTTTGAAGCATTTGACGAACAATGGAAAGATGCCGGAAATCCGAATGGATCAGAAAATCATTTCGGTCTGTTTAAACTCAATGGCGAAGCAAAGTATGCTTTGTGGAAACAAGTTGACCAAGGTGTGTTTAAAAATCTGACGCGCGCTGGCAACCCGATTGTTAAAACCTACAGCGGAGATGAGAAAAAACTACTTGAGGAATTAATGTCTCCCCCTGCAAAATAAAACGGAATGCAAAATCACGAATAGAAAAATAGTTCCATCCTAAAAACCAAACCAATGTCTACCTCTACTAATCAAGTGCCGATGGGTCAAAAAATTGCCTTCGGTGTGGGAATGCTGGCGAACCAAATGTTTCCGGCTGTGCTGGGGATTTTCATGGTCGTGCTCGTGCAAGACTTAGGCTTCCCGGGCTGGATGTGGGGCACCATCTATTTCTTCCCCCGGATTTTTGATGCCTTCACGGATCCCATCATGGGATTCATTTCTGATAACACCAAATCCAAATGGGGCAGACGAAGACAATACGTATTTATTGGTTCCATTATCATGGGACTTTCCTTCATTATCATGTGGCAATTGTATCGCACCGATGGCGTGGAATACAACTTTATCTTTTTCATGGTTTGGTCATTCATTTTCTATTTAGGTCTCACGCTCTTTAGTGTTCCCTATGTAGCGATGGGCTACGAAATGAGCAACGACTTTCATGAGCGCACCAGCATCATGGCGATTTCACAATGGATCGGTCAATGGGCGTGGGTAATAGCTCCGTGGTTTTGGGTGATCATGTATGATAAAACTCTTTTTGAATCGGCCGATGTGGCAACACGTACGCTAGCTGTTTGGGTGGGTATTATTTTTGCATTGTGCGCGATGGTGCCAGCCATATTCATAAAAGGCAAATCGACTTTGAATGAAAACTTTTCACCACTCAGTTTCAGCACCATCGGAGCCAGCCTCAAAGAAATACTTTTAAGCTTTAAGGAGGCATTATCACTCAAACCATTTCGTCAACTTTGTATTGCAACCTTCTTAGTTTTTAATGCATTCAATACAATTGCTGCATTTTCATTCTTTATAATCGTTTACCATCTATTTGGTGGCGATGCCGGAGCAGCTGGAATTTGGCCAACACTCTTCGGCTGTTTAGGAGCCCTTGGAACCACGTTTTTAGTGATTCCGATCGTAACACGCTTATCGAAAAAGTTCGGTAAGAAAAAAGCATTCATTTTCTCGCAAGGAATCTCAGTGATCGGTTACATCATGCTGTGGTTTCTTTTCATTCCGGGTAAACCGTACATGTTCATTTTTGCATTACCATTTTTCTCGTTTGGAATTGGTAGTTTGTTTGTTCTAATGATGTCGATGACGGCCGATGTGATTGACATGGATGAAATCAACACCGGCTTGCGCAGAGAAGGAACATTCGGAGCCATTTATTGGTGGATGGTAAAATTTGGTTTCGCCATAGCCGGAGGATTGAGCGGAATTATTATGAGTGTCGTAGGGTTTGATTCAGGCGCAGCTACGCAACCCGAAGGAGCCATTGATGGATTGAGAGCTTTCTTTTCGGGCTTGCCAATTCTCGGTACACTCACCGCCATGTATGTGATGCGTAACTATGATGTAACTGAAGAACGTGCCAATGAGACTCGTGCTGAGCTGGATAGACGCGAAGCGGCCAAAACAAAAAAATCTTCATCCTATTATCAAAAAGAAAAATTCCTGTCGCTCGACAAGATACCGGCATTAGCCACCGACTTCAATTTTGCTGCCCTCTCTCCTGCCGAAGTGAAACAACTATTCACTAAAACACTTAACCGCGGGCTTCACGGAATTTGTTTCAGCCCCTATATGGAAGGTCAGAATATTGGAGATAGTTTGTCGGAAGCACAAATTCAAAGACGGATGGCAAAAGTGGCTCCGCATTCCAAATGGGTGCGCTCTTTCTCTTGTACCGAAGGCAATGAATTTATTCCAAAAGCGGCTCACGAAAAAGGATTGAAGACAATGGTAGGCGCGTGGATTGACAGCAACAAAGCGAACAACGAAGAAGAAGTAAAGGCATTGATCAGCTTAGCACAGAAAGGTTATGTGGATGTAGCGGTAGTAGGAAATGAAGTGCTGTTGCGCAATGATTTAACCAAACAGGAATTGATCCATTACATCCGGCAAGTGAAGAAAGCGTTGCCTAACATTCCGGTGGGTTATGTGGATGCGTATTTTCAATTTAAGGAACATACGGATTTAGTGGATGCCTGTGATGTGATTCTGGCTAACTGTTATCCTTTCTGGGAAGGATGTGCTATTGATCAAGCGTCAGGTTATCTGAAACAGATGTATACCGTTACCAAAGAAGCGGCAAAAGGAAAAAAAGTAATTATTGCAGAAACCGGTTGGCCCGATCAAGGTACCGGCAACGCCCAGGCACAACCCTCCGAAGAAAATGCCATGCGTTATTTCATCAATAGTCAAAATTGGGCGCAACAAGAAAACATTGAAACATTCTACTTCTCTTCGTTTGACGAATCATGGAAAGTACGTCACGAAGGTGATGTAGGTCAAGCATGGGGATTGTGGAATAAAAATGAACAACTCAAATACAACTAATTATGTCGTCAAGAGAAGAAAAAAAATTATCACTGGCGGGTGTTTCGTATGAAAGTGTCACCCCCGAATCGTTACATGCATTGTTTCGAAATGTGTTGAATGCGGGTATGCACGGCATTGGCTTCAGCGCGTATGAGGAAGGACAAAAGCCGGGTGATATCCTGACGGAGAAACAGATTAAAAGACGCCTCGAGATAATTAAACCCTACACGCAATGGGTACGCTCTTTCTCTTGCACGGAAGGAAACGAACTGATTCCAAAAATCGCCAAAGAAATGGGCATGAAAACATTGGTAGGCGCGTGGTTAGGCAATGACGACAAAATCAACCAACAGGAAGTAGAAAACCTGATCAAAATTGCCAAAGAAGGTTATGTGGACATTGCTGCGGTGGGAAACGAAGTAATGCTGCGCGGTGATTTGACCGAAGATGAATTGATTGCATTTATTGATCGCGTCAAACAATCCATTCCCGGTATTCCGGTAGGTTATGTCGATGCCTATTTTGAATTTGATGTAAAGCCGAGAATAACAGCCGCCTGCGATGTCATACTCGCGAATTGTTATCCGTACTGGGAAGGTTGTCACATTGATTATTCGTTGTTGTACATGAAAGAAATGTATCATAAAGCAAAGCGCGCTGCGAATGGAAAGCCGGTGATCATCAGCGAAACCGGTTGGCCGAGTCAGGGAACCAATTTTGGAGCCGCCATGCCATCAGATGAAAATTTCATGAAGTACTTTATCAACACCCAGAAGTGGTCCGCAGAAGATGGCATTGAAGTTTTCTATTTCTCTTCTTTCGATGAATCATGGAAAGTCGGTGCCGAAGGCGATGTAGGTGCGTATTGGGGAATTTGGGATAAGGATGAGATGATGAAGTACGGTAACAGTAATCATCTAAGCTCTTGAAAACAAATCCAACACGTAAATAGATTTTTGAACAGCTAACGAAAATTACATTACCTTTAGACTTGTGAGAATCTTTACTTTTTTTAGTATGATGCTATTGAGCTTAGCAGCCCTAGCTCAATCAGAGGAATACACTCTGGTGTGGTCCGATGAATTTTCGGGAAATGGCGCGGTAGCATCTGATTTATGGTTTCATCAAACACAACTTCCGGCTGGCGGCAGTTGGTACAATAATGAACAACAACACTACACCAACCGAATTGAAAACTCAAGCGTAGTCAATGGCTTATTAAAAATTGTAGCCAAAAAAGAGAGCTTCACTGATCAAGGCTTTACCAAACAATACACTTCGGCTCGCTTAAACTCTAAGTTTGCATTTACTTATGGAAGAGTAGATGTTAGAGCGAAGCTACCAACAGGTGCTGGAACATGGCCTGCCATCTGGATGTTGGGTAAAAATACCAAGGAACCGGGTGCATATTTTTATGGTCAATTTGGAACAACAGACTGGCCAGCGTCCGGAGAAATTGACATCATGGAGCATTGGGGAAATAATCCAAATGTCATTCATGGTTCGCTTCACACACCTTCAAGTTCTGGCGCTACCATCAATACAAAGACTATCACCGTCTCGCAGGTAAGCTCCACCTTTCATGTGTATTCAATGATCTGGGATGAAACTAAAATTCAGTTTTTAGTAGACGATGTAGCCTTTTACACCTACAACCCTGCCGTAAAAAATGCCAGTACGTGGCCATTCGATAAGCCACAATATCTGCTGCTCAATATTGCAATGGGTGGAATTGGAGGAGCGATTGATCCTGCTTTTACGGAGTCATCCATGGAAATTGATTATGTTCGGGTGTACCAAAAAGGTATTAATTCCTCAGGAGATTCTCAGACAATCACATTTCCTGCTATCACAGATAAAACAGTTGGAGATGCCAGCTTCGCATTAGCCGCTACAGCTAGTTCAAACCTGTCTGTTGCTTATTCTACGATTTCCGATAAAGTCACACTAAGTGGCAGTACAGTTAATATTTTATCTGCCGGTCGTGTCGCCATCAAAGCAAATCAGCCTGGTAACAGTACGTTTGCAGCCGCACCTGAAGTGTCTCAATCCTTTTGTATCAAGCCTGCCAAGCCAACCTTTAGTATTACTCAAACGAGTAATGAATCGTTTACACTTGCCTCCAGTGCCAGTTCGGGCAATCGATGGTATTTGGATGGTACTCCTATTCCTTCCGGTACAGGTGCCATCTATTTAGCCACAGTGGCCGGAATCTATAAAGTGCAAGTTGTAGTGGACGATTGTACCAGCGTGTTTTCCGTTGAAGTTGCTGTGATCGTGACGGGAGATTTGATTAAAAAGCAGACGATCGATGTTTATCCCAATCCATCTACCGACTATTTAAATCTGGCTGGAATAAATGGTGAGGTTTCATCTCCTCAATTAATTGACCTTTCCGGAAAACAATACCCAATTGATTTTGAAAAGCATCCGCCATTTTATCAGGTAAAGTTAAATCATCTGACACATGGAGTTTACCTGCTTCAATTCAAGGCCGGAGGTGTTCTTCACCGCATTAAGGTAGTTAAGAAGAATAATTAGTTTCCCTACTCAACTACACCCCTCTCCATTTATTATTAATGCTTAAAGACACGAGGAAAAGATTTAAAATATTTTGGTTTATAATATAAACTACTTTACATTTGTTCCGTTATAACGGATATGGAAACAAAAAACGACAACCTATCACCCCAACAAAGTTTGGATTTGATTTCGAGTATGATCAACCAGGCGAAGGGTAACGTAGGGCGCAGCAGCTTTTACTTCCTTTTATGGGGATGGCTGATTGCCTTCTGCAATTTCGGAATGTACATAGTACTCAAGTTTACGGATTATGAAGAATATGCTCCGTCCGTTTGGTTGTTATGTATTCCGGCATGGGCCATTTCTGCCATGTACGGACGCAGGGAAAGCAAAACAAAAATGGTTCAAACGCATTTGGATAAAATCAGCATGTGGGTATGGATTTGTATGGCCATTGTTATTACTCCGGCCTGGGTTTTTGGCGGAAAAATCAATTGGATGATGAACGCCATTATTTTGATGCCTGTGGGTGCGGCCACTTTTCTTTCCGGAATTATTGTACGCTTTAACCCGCTGTTAGTGGGTGGTATTGTATTTTGGATAGCCGGTATTGGCTGTTATTTCGTGAATACTACGGATCAATATTTAGTAGGTGGCATAGCGATGATTCTCGGTTATCTGGTGCCTGGATACATGCTCCGCAATCAAAAAGAGAATCATGCTTAGAGAATTAGATCCGTTATTACATTCTCAACTTCGTTTGGGCATCATGTCACTATTGATGAATGCAGAGTCCGCTGAGTTTACCTATTTGAAAGAAAAGACGAATGCCACTGCCGGAAATGTGAGTGTACAGTTGGATAAATTATCAGAAGCAGGTTACATCAGTGTAGAAAAAACATTCAATGGCAAAAAGCCACTCACCACGTGCCGCATTACTAAAAAAGGAATTAAAGCCTTTGAAGAGTATGTAAACTCATTGAAGGATTATATCAAAAAATAATTTTTTTACCTATATGGTTTATAATATAAACTGGTTTATGAATACATGTAAGTCTGAGACGCGATGCTGGGCGCTCATGTTGGGTATATTAATAGCTGTGTGGATGTTCGGCTATTCAGTAAGCGCACCAATCATCTCTATCCGCCCTGCTACTTCAGCAGCTTCACACATTCAGTTAAAAATTACCCAGCAGTTCGCAACACATTTTATGACTGCAAAAAAATAAATACCTGTTTCAATTAAATTTTAACTAAAACAACTACTGCTATGAAAACAACTTTCTTCTTCGCCTTGTTGGCCGTGTGTTTAACCTCGGCAGCCCAACATTCACTGGATGAAAAAATGTATCACGCGTATTTGCAACGCAATCCTGCCGAATGGATCACCGTTGTTGACCAAAGTAAAAAAGAGTATAACCAATCGCCCACAGACGCAACCCGAAAATTTAAAGCAGCCTTTGCTCACTTTTCATTGCTAAGCAGCACCATGGTAACGAAAGATGAAGATCTGTTTGACAAATACCTGGATGAAACCAAAGATCTATTGAAAGAATTGATAGACAAGAATCAGTATGCGGCTGAAGCTAAAGCTTTGCTGTCGGCAACGTATGGTTTACAAATGGGATACAGTCCAATGAAAGGAATTCTATTAGGTGGCAAGAGCAGCAAACTGGCAGACGAAGCTAAAACGGAAGCGCCTCTCTCTCCTATTACATGGCGCGTATATGGCAGTAGCAAGTACTACACTCCGGCTTCCTTTGGCGGTGATCTGAACGAAGCCATTGCCGCCTTGGAAAAATCGGTGAAGTTGTTTGAAAACAAACAGGAAGTGTTGAAACACAACTGGCTTTACTTAGACACACTGGTGTTACTGGCACAAGCGTATTCTCGAAACAATGAAAACGCGAAAGCGACTTCACTTTATCAAAAAGCTCTCTCGATAGAACCCGGCTTTTTTTATGCCAAATCACTTTTAAGTAATCTGAAGAGCTAGCATCATTCAGTCCTTCATTTAAAAATTTTCTACTATGCGATTAGCAGCCTTGTTCGTCATATTGATGGCTCATTGGAGTAGCTTCAGTCAATCCGTACTAACCGGAAAAGTGATGGACCCGCAGCGAAATGCGTTACCCGGTGCGAGTATTTACATCCAAAACACATTGGATGGAACATCGTCCAATGCCGAAGGGATCTACACCCTTACCACTACCGAAAAAGGAGAACACATCTTAGTGGTATCCATGATCGGGTACGAAACCATGCAACAATCAGTTCGCCTCGAAGACAAAGCATACACATTCAACTTCGTGATGAAAGAAGCAGTGAGTGAATTGGATGAAGTTGTGATCTCTGCTGGAACCATTGAGGCAACCAACGACCGCAAAGTGGCCGTACTTCGACCACTCGATATCGTGACAACTGCAGGAGCAGCCGGTGATATCATCGGTGCCATTCAAACTTTGCCGGGCACCACACGCGTGGGTGAGCAAACGGGATTGTTTGTACGTGGTGGCGATGCCTCGGAAGCAGCTGTGGTAATTGATGGAATGGTGGTGCAAAACTTTTTCACCAGCGATGTGCCGGGTGTAGCGCAACGCAGCCGCTTCTCTCCTTTTCAATTCAGAGGCACCGCCTTCAGCAGCGGTGGGTACAGTGCACGCTATGGGCAGGCATTGTCGTCTATTTTAGAATTGAACTCAAATGACATGCCTTCCAAAGGTACAATCAATGCCGGTGTCACCATGGCAGGTGTGTTTGCCTCTGCAGCCAAGGTGTTTAAAAATAACTCACTAGAGGTAACTGGTAATTATACCAACGTAGCTCCATTTTATGCTTTCGCGAAAACTAATTTTGATTTTTATAAAGCACCCGAAGGTGGTTCCGGCTCGGTGCGTTGGGTAGCTCAAAATGGCGACAAACGAATTTTTAAAATGTTGGTGAGTGGTGGTGCATATACCAGTGGTACGGAAATACCGGACATGGCAAATGCAGGTGCGCGCTATCGGTTTGGGCTACAAAACAAAAATATATATATGAACAGTTCGTATAGCCTAAAGATTCATTCGCGCTTGCGTTCATACACGGCCGCTTCGTTTAGTCAAAATGAAGATCGAAATAATTTAGGTACATCGCTATCCAACACAGAGGAATGGCGCTTGCAAGCTCGCAGCGAATTGGATTTTGATTTATCTGATCAAGCCAATTTGGTAGTAGGTACTGAGTGGCAACGATTTTCACTACAACGTTCATTTGATTCTTTCCACTCTGAT
>DGYK01000023.1:25982-27450 GCA_002398365.1 Flammeovirgaceae bacterium UBA5008 | reverse complement strand
TCCATCTTGTTCAATGAACGTTTGAATCATTTTTGCTCCAACTTCTTGGTGCTGATTCATTGTTGACAACCCTTTACCTTAACTCTGTTTGGGGTTACCCTTAAAAACGGAGCGCAAAGGTATGTCGTGTAGTGTAGTTATGCAAGCCTATCCCGAAAATAATTGAAGAAATATTCCTTTGGTTAATTAACTACCTGAATATCTGACCATAAAAATTCAAAAGAATTTAGCTTTTCTTGCGGTGGATAGTTTGTTTTCTGTCTGGGCCGGTAGAAAGTAGCGTAATCGGCACATTCAGGGCTGTTTCCAACAATCGAATGTAATCCGCAAGCTCCACCGGCATGTGGTCGTTGGTGATGTTTTCTAAAGATGTATTCCAGCCTTTTACTTCTGTATAGATTGGTTCGATCTTTTCATTCACTAACTCGTACGGCACCGTTTCGGTGATGCTTCCATCGCTGAGTTTGTACTTCGTACAGACTTTGATGGTTTTAAAAATATTCAACACATCGGCCTTCATCATCAAGAGTTGTGTCACTCCATTGATCATGATTGAATATTTTAATGACGGCAGGTCAATCCATCCGCAGCGTCTTGGCCGACCGGTAGTTGATCCGAACTCATTGCCTTGCTTACGCATCAAATCACCCTCTTCATCGAGTAATTCGGTTGGAAACGGACCGCTGCCTACGCGCGTGCTGTATGCTTTGAAAATTCCGTACACCTCACCAATGTGCGATGGAGCGACTCCTAAACCGGTACATGCTCCGGCAGTAACTGTATTTGAGCTTGTTACGAAAGGATAACTGCCAAAATCAATATCCAACAAAGAGCCCTGTGCTCCTTCTGCTAAAATGGTAGAACCGGATTTAAGTTCGTTGTTAATAAAGTATTCGCTATCAATCAGTTTGAACTGGCGCAAAAAGTTAACGGCATCCATAAATTGATTTTCCAGTGCCGCCCAATCGTAAGAGATATTGTGCGTTTTCAAAATCTCAAAATGAATGTCAATCAGCTTCTTGAATTTTTCTTTGAAATTGGAAGCCAACACATCGCCCACGCGCAAACCCTGCCGACCGATTTTATCCTGATAAGATGGGCCGATGCCTTTTAGGGTTGAGCCGATCTTATCTACACCTTTGGCCGTTTCGTATGCCTGATCGAGCAGACGGTGTGTGGGGACTATTAATGTAGCCTTTTTGGAGATGAACAAATTGGCTTTCACATTTAAATTGTATTTCTCCAGCTTCTCGATTTCGGTTTTGAAAACGATGGGATCTAGGACAACTCCATTACCGATAATATTTTTAGTCTTTTCGCGGAAGATGCCGGAAGGGATTTGATGCAATACATGCTTAATACCGTCAAACTCTAACGTATGACCTGCATTAGGGCCACCCTGAAAGCGAGCCACCACATCGTAAGTAGGCGCTAATACATCTACAATTTTTCCTTTTCCTTCATCGCC
>DGYK01000023.1:24726-25729 GCA_002398365.1 Flammeovirgaceae bacterium UBA5008 | reverse complement strand
GGCAGTAGGCAGCAGGCAGTAGGCTAGTTTAAAGTTGACAATTGACAATATGCAATTGACAACAGCTTGGAGAAATTCTGTCATTCTGAAGAATAATTACTTTTTAGAAACGGCTTCGTCTTCTGATTTGATTACTTGAAAGATGGCGTTGAGTTTGGTGATGACCAATAGTTTTTTGACGCTTTCTGAAGGATTCATCAAATAAACCTCTCCGCCTTTGTTTCGAAATTTGGTTAAAATGGTGATCAGCACGCCTATTCCGCTGCTATTTATATAGCGTAGCTCTGAAATATCGATAATACAGGTGAGCACTTTGTGACTTACGGCATCGTTGACAGCGCCAACCAATTGCGTGCCGCTATCTTCACCAATCAGGTCACCGGCAATACGAAGTGTTAATACTGATTCCTTTATTTCTTGTGAAAAATTCATAGTCTAGGATGATTTTGCTTGCTGTTTGTTTTCGCAATTCGTTTTGTTGCACGAAGCATACAAAATTAGCGAATGATGCATGACTTTAAAATGCAGGAGTTCGCTGACAGTGTTCTGGATGTTTTGGATTCTGGGATCACAAAATTCAGTCACTTTATGGCAATCGGTACAAATCAAATGGTCGTGCTGTTTGTAGCCATACGATTTTTCGTATTGTGCGAGGTTCTTTCCGAATTGATGCTTGCTGACCAAGTCGCATTCGACTAAAAGATCGAGCGTGTTGTAAACGGTAGCTCGGCTGACATGGTAATCCTGATTTTTCATTTTAATGTAAAGCGATTCCACATCAAAATGACCATCGATGGAATAGATTTCTTCTAAAATGGCGTACCGTTCGGGAGTTTTTCGCAACTCCTTCTTTTCTAAGTAAGCAATGAAGATTTGCTTTACTTCCTCATATATTTTCTGGTTCAGGGCCATTTTTAAAAAGCCAAATATAGGTTGACGTAAACCCGTCTCCAAAATTGAGGAAACAAAACCGCGATTAATTGGTGCGTGTGTCGAAACGGCG
>DGYK01000023.1:0-24579 GCA_002398365.1 Flammeovirgaceae bacterium UBA5008 | reverse complement strand
CCGTGTGTCGAAACGGCTCACTTTTACCACGCCTTCCACTTTCTGCAATTTTTCGATCAGCATTTCCAAATGGCGGGTATCGTTTACATAAAGCATGATTTCGCCACTAAAAATGCCCTGATCTGTTTTAAACGAGAGTGAGCTCATATTCACTTTTAGCTCTTCGGAAATCACTTTAGAAACATCATTGATCAATCCTACCCGATCGGTTCCAACGACCTTCAATCCCGTAAGGAATGCCACTTCATACTGCGATGTCCATTTTGCTTTGATGACCCTATTACCATGATTAGCGAGTAGTTCGGTGGCATTTGGACATGTGGTGCGGTGAATTTTGATGCCCTCGTTGACAGTAACAAAGCCAAACACATCATCGCCCGGAATGGGTGTACAGCATTTGGCCAATTTGTACTCTACCACGTCCATATCTTCTCCAATCAGAAGAATATCTTCGTAGCGACCTTTGGCTTTGTTGATCTCTTGCTCGATGGTTTTTACATCACGAATTTCCTGATGATCGCGATTTTTGAGCGGTGAGGAAGGTTTGTATTCCTTGAATCGCTTTAGGTCATTAATGGTAATGGTACCGTTGCCGATGCGGTAGTACAACTCAAATTGCGAATTGACTTTGAGGAAATCGCGCATTTGCTCGTACACCTGATTGTTCGCATCAATCTTTAGTTGCTTGAGCTTCCGCAGAAATACTTCTTTGCCTTCTTCGGCAATGTGGCGCTTATCTTCCTTGAGTAGTTCTTTGATCTTTGATTTGGCTTTGGGGCTAATGACAAAGCGAAGCCAATCTTCATTCGGCTTTTGTTTGGCCGAAGTAAGTATTTCGATCTGATCTCCGTTTTTGAGAACGTGTGTAATCGGAACCAACTTTTGGTTGACTTTCGCGCCAATGCATTTGGCACCGATATCGGTGTGAATGTCGAATGCAAAATCTAATGCTGTTGCACCGGTTGGGAGCGTTTTCAATTCGCCTTTAGGCGTGAATACAAAAACCTCCTCACTAAAAAGATTGCCTCGAAAATCGTCTACAAATTCCAGAGCCGTTAAATCTTGCTTTTCGAGTGTTTCGCGCACGCGCACCAGCCATTTTTCGAGATTTGATTCGTACTTGGCCGCATTGTCTTTGTATTTCCAATGGGCTGCGTATCCTTTTTCAGCGATTTCGTCCATTCGCAAAGTGCGAATTTGCACCTCCACCCATTGACCATTTTTCGCCATGACGGTGGTATGGAGCGACTCGTAGCCATTTCCTTTGGGCGTGCTGATCCAATCGCGCAACCGATCAGGATTGGGAGTGTAATAATCCGTGACAACGGAATACACCTGCCAGCAATGCGATTTTTCTTGTTCGAGGGGTGTATCTAAAATGATGCGTACGGCAAACAGATCATAAATTTCCTCGAAAGGAATATTCTGCTTACGCATTTTGGTATAAATCGAAAAAATCGATTTAGGCCGGCTTTTGATTTCGTAGTCTACACCCAGCTTATCTAACTCATCTTTGATGGGCTGCACAAATTGTTTGATGAATTTGTTTCGCGAAGCGCGCGTCTCGTCTATTTTTCCGGCAATGTCATTATAAACTGCGCGGTCGGTAAAGCGCAGGTAAAGATCTTCCAACTCCGTTTTAATTGCGTTGAGCCCCAAACGGTGCGCCAGTGGTGCATATAAGTAAATCGTTTCCGATGAAACGCGCAGTTGTTTGTTGCGCGGCATGCTGTCCAGTGTGCGCATGTTGTGCAGGCGATCAGCTAACTTGATCAAAATTACCCGAACATCTTCCGAAAGCGTGAATAACATCTTGCGGAAGTTCTCGGCCTGTGCCGAAGTGCCGTATTCAAACACACCCCGGATTTTGGTAAGGCCGTCTATGATTTTGGCAATTTTTACTCCGAAGATGGCTTGCAGGTCGGCTAGTTGAATGTCGGTATCCTCTACAACGTCATGCAGAAGCGCTGCAATGATAGAGGTCGTTCCCAAACCAATCTCTTCCACGCAAATCTCTGCCACTGAAAGCGGATGAAAAATATAGGGCTCGCCCGATTTTCTGCGCATGTTTTTGTGCGCTTCCATGGAAATGGTAAAGGCGCGCTTGATCAATTTGGCATCGCCATCTTTTAATATAGGTTTTGCCAGCCGCAACAGTCTGCGGTAGCGTGCAATAATCTCTTTCTTCTCAACAGCCTCGTCTATTACCATTAACTACTTGAAATTTAACTAATTGCCTTCTTTAGATTGTCCGATCAAAAAAAAGCCGAATACCAGAAGTGGTTATTGGCAGTGGGTGACATTGCCAAAAAGTAGATTCCTTTCTTCATTTTCTGATCAGGACTTTAATAATAGCGAATAATCTCTAAATTTGCGCTCCCTTTTGATAAAAAAGGGGATTTTTAGCTCACAAGCGCATGTGGCGTAATTGGCAGCCGCGCCAGACTTAGGATCTGGTGCCGCAAGGCGTGGGGGTTCGAGTCCCTCCATGCGCACAACAAGAAAATAGGCAGCTGATGGTCAGCAGGGGTTCAAAGCCCCATTCGACTGTCGACTGCCTATTCTTCCATTAAGCGATTCTTATTTAAAATTTCGATACAACTGGGATGAACATTACACTGAACAAGCAAAACAACACCGAAGGCACACTGAATGTAGTTATTGCCGAAAGCGACTATCTTCCAAAGGTGGAAGATAAAGTGAGAGAATATTCGCGCAAAGCAAATATTAAGGGTTTTCGTCAGGGAAAAGTACCTGCGGGAGTCATTAAAAAAATGTTTGGCAAGTCGATATTGGTGGAAGAAGTGAACCACGTGGTTTCTCACGCTGTATCCGACTACATTAAAGAAAATAAACTGCGTGTGTTGGGTGATCCACTTCCCAATGCTGAAAAGGCACGCGAAATTGATTGGGATTCTCAAAAAGATTTTGAGTTTGAATTTCAAATCGGAATGGTCGAAGACTTTACCGTTGACTTGTCTTCAAAGGTAAAAGTAAGCTCCCATCCTATTGAAGTAGATCAAAAGGTGATGGATGAAACTTTGGCCGATATTAAAAACCGATTCGGAAAGGTTTCCTATCCGGAAGTAAGCGAAGCAACGGACAATCTGTATGGCGATATCGTAGCGAAAGGACAGGAAGGAAATGAGGAAGCAAAGAAGGGATCGTTCATTGCGATTGCGAAAGCGGAAAAGAAAGAACAGAAAAAACTGATCGGTAAGAAGAAAGAAGATGTGATCGAGTTTGAGGTGGAAAAATTATTCAGCGATGCGACCGAAAAGGCGCGTGTGTTGAATATATCCGAAGAAGAGGCCAAAGATGCGAAGGGAACTTACGTATTCACTGTATCCTCTGTCAGCCGTGTGGAAGAGGCAGCTATTGATCAAGAGCTTTTCGACAAGGTATTTGGCAAAGATGTAGTGAAGAGCGAAGAAGAATTTGTAGGCAAAATTAAAGAGACCATTGCCGAAAACTACGCTCGTGAAACAGCTCATTTGCTCGATCATGAAATTCAGCACTATTATGTTGATCATACCAAAATCAACATGCCTGATAACTTCTTGAAAACATGGTTGAAAGCAACGAGCAATGGTCAGGTAACAGATGAAGTACTGGAAAAGGAATTTAACCTTTACAAAGAATCCTTGAAGTGGGATTTGATCAAAAATAAAATTAGCGAAGACAAAAACATAAAGGTTGAAGGTGAAGAAGTTCGCGAAAAAGCGAAATCGTTGATTATTGATCAGTTTGGCGGTGCCGCCATTGCTGCGCAGTTGGGTGATAAACTGGATGAAATTGCCAACAATTACCTATCCGGCCAAGATGGAAAAGGAGAAAACTTCATGCGCATCTACAACCAGCTTCGTCAGGAAAGAATTATGACGTTGATCAAAGAGAATATTACAGTAGTAGAGAAGAAAGTTTCGTTAGAAGAATTCAAAAAGATTGCCGCCAGTCACAATCATTAATCGCTGAACCTTTCAGCACTTATTTGAGTTTAATATAAAGACCCTGTTTTGCGACAGGGTTTTTAGTTACCGAGTGTTTTTTTAATTGAACTGACCTTATAAATTGCTAACATTGACTGACAATAAAAGAGCGGTGAAACCGTCTCTTCTTTAAGCGTTTTGAATTTTAACTTTTTAAATCAATATCTCATATGTCTACGAACGAATTCAGAAAGTATGCTGTGCACCACCTCGGAATGAGTGGAAATGCATTGGACAGCTACATAAAATTAATCAATCAAAATCCGTACACGGTTTCTGGTATGACACCCAATGTGGTTGAAGAGCGTCAAATGCGCGCCACCGTCATTGATGTATTCTCTCGCCTGATGGCAGACCGGATCATTTTCTTCGGCACGGCAGTAGATGATTATGTTGCGAACGTAATTACTGCACAACTTTTGTTTTTGGAGTCATCCGATCCCAAGAAAGATATCATCATGTATGTGAATAGCCCCGGTGGCTCGGTTTATGCAGGTTTAGGTATTTATGATACCATGCAATATGTAAATCCGGATGTGGCAACCATTTGTACCGGCATGGCCGCATCTATGGGAGCCGTTTTATTGGCTGCCGGAGCGCCAAAGAAAAGATCGGCACTTACACACTCACGTGTGATGATTCATCAACCTTCTGCAGGAATGCAGGGAACTTCTTCTGATATGGAGATCTCGATGAGACAAACCCTTGAACTGAAAAAGGATCTTTACACGATTCTGGCGAAACATAGCGGCCAGACTTACGATAAAATTGAGAAGGATTCCGACCGTGATTTCTGGATGCGTGCATCTGAAGCCAAAGAATACGGCCTGATTGACGAGGTTTTAGAGCGCAATAAGAAGTAAAATTTGATTGGTTGGGTAATGGGTTGATGAGCTGATAATCAATATCTTTGCTTTTCGTTCGTGAGCGCATTACCCAATTGGTTCAAACATTAATCTAAGAAAATGGCAGAAGTTACTTGTTCGTTTTGTGGCCGAAATAAGAAAGATGTAGACCTGATGATCTCAGGTATTCATGCTCACATTTGCGATAAATGTGTAACTCAAGCCAGCCAAATTCTGCAAGAAGAAAAAAAGAACAAAGTAGAAACGGGTACTTTGCCCAACTTCAAATTGATCAAGCCACGCGAGATCAAAAAGTTTTTGGATGAGTATGTGATTGGTCAGGATGAAGCGAAGCGAGTGATGTCAGTCGCAGTTTATAATCATTATAAGCGACTCACGCAGCGCAAAATTGATAGTGATGTTACCATCGAGAAATCGAACATCATTATGGTGGGTGAAACCGGAACCGGTAAAACCTACCTTGCTCGTACACTGGCGAAAATTTTACAAGTTCCTTTTTGTATTGCAGATGCGACTGTGCTTACCGAAGCCGGTTATGTAGGTGAAGACGTGGAAAGTATTTTGACCCGCCTGCTACAAGCAGCTGATTACAACACCGAAGCGGCAGAGCGCGGAATCGTTTATATCGATGAGATTGATAAAATCGCTCGTAAATCCGATAATCCTTCTATCACCCGCGATGTGAGTGGTGAAGGCGTACAGCAAGCATTATTAAAGCTATTAGAAGGCACTGCCGTAAACGTTCCTCCTCAGGGTGGACGTAAGCATCCCGATCAAAAAATGATTACGGTGAATACCGAAAACATTTTGTTCATCTGCGGAGGTGCGTTTGAAGGCATTTCGAAAGTGATTGGTAGAAGATTGAATACTCGTCCATTGGGTTTTGCTGCTTCCGCGGAAAGCGTGAACCCAAGCGAGTTTGATAAAGATAATTTATTGCAATTCGTTTCTGCTCAAGATCTCAAAACATTTGGACTCATTCCAGAATTGATTGGACGCTTGCCCGTATTATCATTTTTAAATCCGTTAGACCACGCCACGCTACGCAAGATTTTGACAGAGCCCAAGAATGCGTTGGTAAAACAATACAAAAAGCTTTTCGAGATGGAGTCCATTGAGTTGGAATTCAAAGAAGGCGCTTTGGATTTTATTGTTGAAAAAGCAGTTGATTTCAAACTTGGAGCTCGAGGTCTACGCTCAATTTGCGAAGCGATTATCAATGATGCTATGTTTGAACTACCTTCGGATAAAACCACAGATCGATTGGTGATTAATCGCGCTTACGCGGAAGAGAAATTCAACAAATCACATTACAGTAAGTTAAAAGTAGCGTAAGCTATTTTCCCGAGCAGGCTTATCTACCCAAGTAGCGGAGAATTAAACCGGCTGTATTTTCAGAAGCGGAACCTGTATCTAAGGTTTTATACAGCTTATCATATTCTGTCAGCATGTTGTCTCGATAGGATCCTTCATTTAAAAGTGCTTGCAATTCTTCCTGTACTTTTTGAGAGGTAGCCTCTTTCTGAATCAATTCCTTTACGACTTCCTTTCCTGCAATGAGGTTCACCAAAGAAATGAATGGTACTTTGACTACTTTCTTCCCGATCCAGTATTCTAAATCTCCTGCCTTGTAAACCACTACTTGCGGCACTTTGAAAAGTCCTGTTTCTAAAGTAGCTGTTCCACTTGTGACAATAGCTGCAGATGCATGGCTCAGTAAATCATAGGTTTCATCATAAGCAAACTTAATATTGCCAATCTCTTTCAATGGTTGATATAATTCTTCCGGTAGGTTTCGCACAGCCGCCACAACAAACTGAGCGTTTGGCATCCTTCGCACCACATCAGCCATTACAGGAACCATGCGCTCTAATTCCATTTTTCTACTTCCCGGAAGGAGTGCAACAATTTTCGATTCCTTCCTTAAACCATGTTGGGACACGAACTCCGGATTAGGTACAAATGATTTAATAGCATCCAATACCGGGTTACCAACATAATCCACTTCGAAATTATATTTTTTGAAAAAATCCTTTTCGAAGGGCAGAATCACAAACATGTGATCTACGTTTTTCTTCAATTGCCAAGCACGCGCTTGTCGCCAGGCCCAAACTTTGGGTGGTATGTAATAAAAAACCTTGATGCCATTCTTTTTTCCGAAGGCGGCCATCTGTCGATTAAAGCCACCATAGTCGATTAAGATGAGCGCGTCCGGTTTATAGGCAAGTACATCCGCTTTGCAATCGCTCATATACTTGGCAATTTTGAAGAAGTTGATCACTGCTTCAAACCCCATGAAAGCCAACTGGTCGTAGTGCATCACCAATTCGACACCGGCCTGTTTCATTTCATCGCCACCAAATCCCCGAAAGGAAAGATTGGAAGATTTGCGCGACATCGCCTTCACCAAATTTCCGCCATGCAAATCGCCTGATCGCTCGCCCGCTATGATATAAAATTTCAAGTTCTTTCTATTAATGATCGTTATCCTCCAAAATAGTCTACGAAGTTGCGAGGAGTTTCGTATAGGCGCAACGAATGTAGCTTTCCATACTTACTGATTTGCGGGATTTTTGGTTCCAAAATCTTCCAAATTTCAATGGTGATATTTTCGGTGCTGGCCATTTTATCCCTCATAAAATCGACATCGAGATTGAGGTTTTTATGATCAAGTTTCTCAATTACCTCACTCCGGATCAATGCACTCAGTTTTTTCAAATCAATAACGAAACCAGTTTCCGGATCCGGATTACCTGCCACTGTGGTGATTAACTCGAAATTATGTCCATGCCAGTTTTCGTTGGCACACGGCCCAAAAACCTCTTTGTTCTTTTCGGCACTCCATGAGGGATTATAGAGTTTGTGTGCCGCATTAAAATGTTCCTTCCGGCTAACGTAAATCATACTTTGATTGCTTCGGCAAATATACGATGGTTGAATCAACTGAGCACAATGGCCTATTTATCCGTAAATTGCGGCAAATAATCGATTATGATCATTGTAACTGGTGCAGCAGGCTTCATAGGGAGCTACCTTATAAAACGTTTGAATGACGATAACTTCAACGCGATCATTGCAGTCGATAAATTTGACAATGCCGAGAAAAACAAGAATCTGATTGGTCTGAAGATTCAGGAAAAGGTAGACAGAGATTCGTTTTTTGAGTGGCTCGATAAGAACTACGAATTAGTTGAGTTTGTATTTCACATTGGCGCCAGGACTGATACCACCGAGTTTGACATCGACCTGCTGCACAAACTCAATACCGATTACACGAAAGAACTTTGGGCGCGCTGCTGCCGCTACCAATTGCCATTGGTCTACGCTTCTTCAGCCGCAACCTACGGATACGGGGAGAATGGATATGAAGACAATGAAGCTCTGATTCCTCGATTAAAACCATTGAACCCATATGGATTGTCAAAGCAAGAGTTTGACGTATGGGCGTTGGAACAAAAAGAAAAGCCATTCTTTTGGGCAGGTCTCAAGTTCTTCAATGTGTACGGTCCGAATGAATACCACAAAGGGCGCATGGCGTCAGTAATCTGGCACGCGTACAACCAAATTCAAAAAACGGGCAAGATGAAATTATTTAAATCCCATCACCCCGACTACAAGGACGGAGAGCAAATGCGAGATTTCGTTTATGTAAAAGATGTGACAGAGGTATGTATGTTTCTGATGCACCACCGAAAAAATTCAGGGATCTATAATTTAGGATCAGGCAAGGCACGCACATTCAATGATTTAGCAAAAGCAGTTTTTGAAGCACTCGATAAACCTGCATTGATTGAGTACATCGATACGCCCGTTGATATCCGCGATAAGTACCAATATTTTACTGAAGCCAAAATGGAAAAGATGAGAAATATTGGGTATTCGAAAGGATTCTATTCGCTGGAGGAGGGGGTGAGGGAGTATGTAAAAGTTTTGGGGGACTGATTTCGGCACCACTTTAATTAAAAAAGGCCATCAATTTGATGACCTTTTTTAATTAAAACTAAAATGAAATCCTAGTAGCCGGGGTTTTGTTGGCCTGCTAATACGGGATTAACGTTAGTTTCAGAAGCTGGAATTGGCCAGATAAAGCGCTTATCGCTATATGGAATAGCTGCTTGCGTTCCAAAAGCTGCTGGTGTAGGGTTTGCAGGTGTTCTGTAAAAACTTGACCAGTTTGTGACTGTTCTATTCGCCTTCAACGGGATGCCACCTGTTCCGAAAGTTGCATCTTGAGCCAAGCGATGAATATCACCCCACCTCAATCCCTCGCATACAAATTCAATTCTTCTCTCACGCAATACAGCTAGAGTTAAATCATCTGCAGTTGCAAAGCTCCCTAGTGTAAACTGATCAGCTAAAGTTGTTACTGATCTGTTTCTAACAGCATTTAGTAATGCTAATGCACGCGCATCAGGAGTACCAGATTGACGTTGAATGGCTTCTGCCATATTCAACAAAACTTCAGCATAACGAATTACTGGGGCGTTGTCGGTTCTGGCAACAGCATCTGAATACTTTTTAGTATACTTTGCAGCTCGGCCAGGGCCCGCAGCATCGTCATCCACCATAGTTGAACTTTTTCTTAAATCATTATCTAAGAACCATGTATTATTCCACAGAATTGGGCTAATGCATACCAGCGCTCTTCCGTTTACAGGAGCCTTTGAAACATTGTACATGGTAGGAAGTGCTCCATTTACTCCTGCGTTATCAACGTCATTGTTTTCAATAGAAAAAATTGACTCAGTATTGTTTTTACTTCCAGCAGCAGTAAAAGGACCAAGAGGAGAAGCGGTTAAGCTGTAAGAACCATAGGCTGCGTCTGGAGCAAATGGAGCCGTATTACCAACAGCCAATTTGTTTCCTTCTGTTACCACCTTTGCCCAATCTCCCATGTGCAAGTATACACGAGTTTTGAGAGCTACTGCAGCTGCTTTAGTAGCGCGTGTAATTTTCAGAGAAACACTTGATCTAGTAGCAGGAAGGCTTGTTTCAGCCAAATTAAGGTCAGCAATTATTAAATCATAACCCTCTTTTACAGTATTTCTGCCTAACTGAGCACCCGCATCTGCGGAAGCTCCATCTGCTATTGGCGTTGTCCTATTTACAACACCTCCCTTTGGTGCAGTGGGATTATCAGAATAAGGACGTGCAAAATGTTTAAGTAACTCATGATGAGCTAAAGCACGCAAGAAATACATTTCGCCTTTATATTGATCAATTACCTGTTGAGTAAGTGTACCCACTGGTGTTGCCTTATTTAAGCCATCCAAAACAACATTAGCTTTGTTAATGAGATTATAGAGTGTTTGCCACATAAAGTCATTATTGGCAGTCGTTGGGTCATAAGCTCCATCATAGGTAATTCCATAGAATGCCTGTGTACTTATTACATCCTCACCTCTGTTATCTCCTTGTTCAACGTGCGCTGCCCCAAAAGGATAACCACGAATTGCGCCACCAGCATAAAATCCAGATTGCGCTGCATCGTAGACACCAACCACTGCTAATTCTATTGTACTAGGTGTGCTGAAAGCTGACTTATCAGACAGCGAAGTAGCTGGCTGCAAATCCAATACTTCTTTGTCACAAGAAGATACAATCACCAAAAGGATGACTGCTATCGATTTAATGAAATGATTTGTTATATTTTTCATAGTTGTCTATTCTTTAAAGACCAATATTAACTCCGAAAGTAAATGTTCTGAATATTGGACTAGTATTATTGTCAAATCCAACACCTAGCTCTGGATCTATACCCGTATAATTAGTAAATGTGAAAACATTTTGAGCCTGAGCAAACACACGTACACTGGTAAGGGCAAATGCTCCAGTTTTGTCTAAGATTGATCTAGGAATGCTATAACTTAGGATGATATTCTGGATTCTAAGGAAATCACCATCTTCAACAAAGCGTGATATTGCTTGGCCAGACTGATTAACCTGAGCATTTCTGTTTAACCAAAGTTTAGGCACATTGGTATTTGTATTGTCGGGTCTCCAACGATTTAATAACTCCGTGCCACTATTGTTGAAATCCTGATTTAACAAATTGTCTTGTTTAGTCTGGTTGTACACTTTATTTCCTCCTTGGAATCTCAAGAATACTTCTAATGAAATACCTTTGTAGCTAACAGTGTTCGTAAGTCCACCAAACCATTTTGGTAAGGTTTGTCCTAAAATTCTTCTATCCCCACCTACTGACACATCGTTTGTGCTGAGTGAAGCATTCACGGTATTCAATACTGTAACTGATTCATCTGCACCATTTGCTGGATTGTAATAAGAATAAGTTCCAGTATTTCCATTTCTTTGAACAATGCTACCATTTCCTTTTTGATAAAGCGGATTACCATTGGCAGGGTTTACACCAGCGTATACAAAGCCGTAGATTGAATTTTGGCTATCACCTTCTCGTGTAATTGAATAATTGTCAACCAAAGGCAATGTTTGGCCAAGTGTATTCTTTGCCAAAGTCTTTACTTGGTTCGTAATTGAAGTGAAGTTTGCACTTACATCCCATCTTAAGCCGCTCTTATTAACTGGAGTGGCATTGATGGTGATTTCCAAACCGCTGTTAGATAGTGCTCCAACGTTTTTACTGATAGAGTTTCCTGGAATTCCAACAGATGGAACTGTAGGGGCGCTTAGGATAAGTCCATCTACATCATTCATAAAGTAATCCACTACTAACTGAATTTTGTTATCTAAGAAACCAAAGTCACCACCAATGTTAATCTTCTTGCTAGTTTCCCATTTCAGGGCTGGGTTTCCAGCTTGAGTAAATGCTGCTCCATTTTGACTTCCATAACGACCTGCTCCATATAAGCTCAAATACGGGAAGTTACCGATATCAACGTTTCCAACTTCAGCATAACTACCACGAAGCTTTACATCACTCAATACAGAACCAATGTTTAGGTTTTGAAAAAATGTTTCTTTAGACAAGCGGTAACCCACTGACGCTCCAAAGAAAGTACCGTTTCTGGTTTCTTTTGGAAGATTAGAAAGGGCGTCATTTCTCAAGCTAACTCCTAACAAATACTTATCATCAAACGAATAATTTAATCTTCCAAAGTAAGACGAGAATCCATTTTGAGAATAGAAACCACCCGAAGTTGGTGTAACAAACTGTCCGCTGATCAAATTATTGGTTTGAAAGAACCGATCTGAAAAATTGGCTCCTTGTCCAAAAAAGCTGTTTACTGTCGTCTTTTGGAATTCAGCACCAACCACAACATCTACACCATGCTTGCCAAATTCTTTATTGTAGTTTAATGTATTTTGAGTATTCCAGCGTGTTACTTGTCTATATTGCTGGAATACAATACCATTTGAACCTCTTCCATCACCGTGTCTCGGATCAAGAGATTGGAAATCCAAGTTTCCGGTGTAATCCAATCCATACTGTGTTCTAAGGCTAAGTCCGTCTATGATATTGACTTTAGCATAAACATTGCCCAATACACGATCTGTAGTTGCAATGAATTTATTGTTGTCCAACACAAACTTAGCATTGGTATAGTTGTTGTCAATATTTCTGGTATTTGGTCCTGATCCTAAAATAGATCCATCAGCTGACAAATTATAACCTGTAGGATTTGCTGGGTCAAGAGCAGAAACATTAGGGAAAAGCCTCAAACCAGCTGCGATATTACCTGATAATGCATTAGTTCCTGTATTAAGACCACTGGTATTATTTCGGTTAACTGAAAGACCAACACCCATTTCGATATATTTATTAAACTTGTGGTCAACATTTGTTCTAAATGACAATCGATCGAAATCATTTGATACTACGGCACCTTGTTGCTTTTGGTAGCCCACTGAGAAGAAATAATTTGTGGATTTTGTTGAACCGCTAATACCTAAATTATAGTTAGAGAAACTACCTGTTCTTAGAATGATATCTTGCCAATCAGTGCTTGCCCCTGTTGGGTTAGCAAACGCACCTGCAGCAGAACCTGAATTCGTTAACTTTTCATTTGCAATAAGGATAAATTGCTGAGAATTCAACAAATCAAACTTTTTAACAGCATTGCTAAAACCAGTGGTAACCGACAAGTCTACTTTTACTTTGCCTTGAGTTTTAGAACCTCTCTTAGTTGTAATCAATATTACTCCATTCGCTGCGCGTGAACCGTAGATAGCTGTTGCCGCACCATCTTTTAAGATATCATACGACTCAATATCATTCGGGTTAATATCCGCCAATGGGTTAGTTGGAGTCACAGCACTTTGGTTTCCTGTAACCATTGGAACCCCATCAACAACTACAAGCGGGAATGTTCCAGACGAAATTGAGTTTACACCGCGGATATTAATAGTGGGTGTTTGACCAATAATACCAGTTCCCACAGTAACTTGAACACCAGCACTTCTACCTGCCAATTGAGTATCAAAACTAGGTGCTGCCAACGAGGAAACCGCTGAACCTGATATGGTAGACTGAGAAGAAGTTATTTTCTTTCTGTCTTGCGTACCATAACCAACCACTACCACCTCAGATAATTGAGTAACATCTGAATTCATGGTAATATCAAGACTTGTCTTTTGTCCCACCTGAGCTTCCTGTGAAACAAAACCAATAAAAGAAAAAACCAAAACATCTTCGTCTTTTGCTGAAATAGAGTATTTGCCATCTACATCAGTCACTGTACCATTGGTTGTTCCCTTTACCAACACATTTACACCAGGTAATCCAGATCCATCCTCTGCGGACGTCACTTTACCTGTCACCGTTCTCTCTTGCGCCCATGCCACGCTTGTTATCAGCGCAAACAATAGAGGCAACATTCTCACTAGTAAATTTTTCCTCATACTTTTTTGTTTTTGTTAATGAAAAAATAACCCAAATAGGGATGCAAAATAATAGAAAAATTAGTAGCCCAATAATTTAATATTTATTTTTTTCAAACGATTGCAAAGAGCTATTTCAGTACTTTCAGCTCAATCCGTCTGTTTTTTTGACGATTTGCACCAGAATCGTTAGGAAAAAGTGGCCTTTTTGAGCCAAACCCTTTTTCCACTACGCGGTCGGGATTAATCCCTTGGTTTCGAAGGTAAGTAGCTACGGATCCAGCCCTCTTCAAAGATAATTGCTGATTATAACTGTCTGAACCCTCATTATCTGTATGCCCACTAATCTCGATTTTCATGGAAGGATTATCGCGCAAAAACGTTACCAAATGATCCAACTCGGAAGTGGACTTACCTAACAATTCAAATTCGTTTGATGCGAAGAAAATGTTTTCCAAAACAATAACTGAATTCTGATCTGCCCGAAAAAGCTCTATATCTGTGTGAATCGCTTGTGTTAAATCGATATCACTATAATTAATGTTGCGGCTTACGAATAAATAATCGGGTTCATTCACAAATAAAGCATATTCCGATCTACCTGGCACAACAATCAAATAAGTCCCTGTGATCGAATCTGATAAAACATGCGTAACAGTTGAATTAGTCTTAAGTTCTTTTAGCTCAATTTTTGCCTTTATAGGTTTCTTGGTGATCGCATCCGTCACTCGACCGCTCACCACATTTCCCTTTCTGCTTATTTGAAAACGCTCCGGAATGGGAGTGGTGAATATCTTGCTGTGATCTCGCCCCTCCTCTTTAGAATAATAGGCGAACTTACCGTTACTCGTTACAGTAAAAGAATATTGATCCTCGAAATCATTAAGTGGCGCACCCATGTTTTCAGGTGTTTGCCAGCTCTCTCCTTTCTTCTCAGCCACATAAATATCGTAACTACCAAAACCCGGCAACCCGTTGGAGGCAAAATACAAGTTTTGGTTATTTACATGAATATATGGAGCGATCTCGTTAAAAGGTGTGTTGATAGGTGCCCCCACGTTTACTGCTTTGGTCCAATTGCCATTCTCACTTTTACGAGAATACCAAATATCATAGCCTCCTAAGCCTCCTTTTCTTTCCGACACAAAGTAAAGTTCATTTCCATCGGAAGAGAGTGAGGGTTGCGCCTCCCAGCCGGATGTATTTACTGCTGCTCCAAGACTTCGAGGTTCACTCCATTGATTACCTTCTTTATTGCTTTCATACAAGTCGCAACCACGGGGTCCACAAATAGTAAAAATCAAGGTACGGCCGTCCGCTGAAATGGTGGAGGCTCCTTCTCGGAAATCAGAATTGATTTCTGGTGATATTGAGACCGGTTTAGTCCATCGATTATTGACATCGCGCGTGGACAACATGATGTCTTCATTATCGTTATGATCACTCCCCATGCGAATAGTAAAAATCAATTCTTTCTCATCAGCCGTGATGGTAGGAAAGTATTGCATAGGAAATGCATTGACTGTATCAGATAGTGGTTTAATCTGATAACTGAAAAGCTGACCAGCATTTACTAAGGCAAACTCGCATTGACTTTTCCATACCCGCACCTGAGCTAATTTTGCCTTGTCAAATTTCTCATCATTGATAAATTGATTGGCACTCTTTAACGCCAAATCGTATTTACCCTGTCGCAAATAGCATTCACTTAACGTATAGTGGTAGGTTTTCACCTTGGCGGGAAAGTTTGTCAGTGTAAGCCCTTTCTCCAACATTTCACTGGCTGCTTTCAAATTGCTGGCACTGCGATACGAAAGGGCTAATCGAAAATACGCCTCCTCAAATTTAGGGTCTTTATCAATTGCCTTTTTTAGCAAATCAATTGCCTGATCTAATTGACCTCGCACGCGAAAATTATCGGAAGCCAGATAATACTCTTTCGCTTTTTTTGATTTCGTGCCGAGTATTTCTTGTGCCTGTGTCGTCACATGAATCAACAAACAACCGATTAACAAAAAATTAAAATAATGTCTCATTCTCAAATGATAATATTTGACACCGGAATTTCCAACCCCTGCATTCCTAACATTGAATTAATCAACTTTACTTTCTCAAATTTACGAAGGTCCGAAATTGAAATGGTTGATTGCTTGATCAAATCGCTTTTAATCAAAAACTCCCGTTGCGTTCCTTTCAATAAAGGTTCTTCTGGGGTAAACCAATTCATTCCGTCCCAAAATAAAAGATTGGCATATGAGGAATCAGTAACAAGTCCATTCTTTGTTATGATTACGTCATCCGCATTGCCTCTTTGAATAAACAATTGATTTATCTCCGTTCGATCTTCCCATTTAAATTGATAATCGATTGAATCTGATTCAACCAACTTAAGTAACTTAACTGACTTGGCGTGATACGGTATACATTCAAACTTAGTGTCATCTGCACCATAAACAATTCTACATTTATATAATCCCTTACGGGGAATGGTTTGGTCTTTCAAAAATAAATGGAGGTTAAAATTAACCAGTTTGAAATGACTGCATGTATTACTCAACCGTTGCTGATGATATTCCAAGTTATAAAACTCACCATCGAGTAATTTTATTGTTTCAAGAAACCGGGACATACACTTTATGGATTAACTCTTGAAATTCATCTTGCAAATTACTTTGCGTGGTGATGCCTCCTCCACTTCGGAAATAAAACTTTTCGTTTTCCTTTTCAATAAACCGAATCATAACACCCGCATCCAATTGTTGGCCATCAAAATAGCCACAAATGCCTGTGTAGTACCCACGATCTCTTCCTTCAATAGAGGCCAAAATCTCGCACGTCTTTCGTTTAGGTGCCCCGGAAATGGAACCTGCCGGCAACAAGGCAACGAGAATATCTCCGAGTCGTTGTAAATAATCACTAGGTAATTCACCTTGGATTTGAGAACTCACTTGCAATAAATTACGCTGATTAGTTTTTACTTCTTCTATATACCGAAATTTCGTAACCTGAACAGCATTTGCCACTAGGCTAAGATCATTGCGGATCAAGTCGACCATCGTGACATGCTCGGCCATTTCTTTTTCGTTTGATAGAATAACTTGTTGTGCATTGGGTATCGAAGCATCAATCGTTCCTTTCATGGGGAAAGAATAGATGCGGTGATCGCGAATTTGAATAAATATCTCCGGTGAGAAAACGACAAATTCATCGCGATACCAGATTTTATAACGCGCCTGACTTGAATAAAAAATTTCTTTCAGAGAAGCACTTAATTCAATTGAAGTTCGGTCTGTCAAGTTAGCCAAAAATGTGTCTCCCCGATTTAAAGATTGAATCACCGAATGAAATTTCTTTTCATAAGAATCAATCGCAGGTTTCACGATTTGAAAATCGATTGCGCCAACTATTGCCTGAGATTGTGCATTCGTAACACCATGAAAATCATAAAGCAACACATCACGATCAATTTCACTTAATCGCCATACGAGCGGCTTTTTCATTTCATAGTCAACCAAAAACAAAAAAGGGACTTGTTGTTGTCCCCATTCGTTCAAAGTCTTGATAAATTCAGTCAAATGCATCAGGGAATATTCATGTATTTGTGAACCTGCAATGAAATTTTCCACTGCGGATGTTTTTTTACATAATTAATGATCTGCGGAAGCATGTCCTCTTCTTTCGACCATTCCGGTTGCAAATACAAATGGCAGTGCTTCGGCACTTTAGCTGCAAACTCTTCCGCCCAATCAAAGTCTGTTTTATGAAAAATTACCACTTTCAACTCGTTGGCGAGTGCCGGTACTGACTCGTGAGGTGCCTTAAATTTTTTAGGAGAAAAGCAGACCCAATCCCAAGTACCCGTGAGTGGATAGGCTCCGGACGTTTCAATGTGCGTACGAAGCCCTTCTATCTTCAACGATTGAGTTAGGTTAGTAAGATTGTGCATAGAAGGCTCCCCTCCGGTGATCACAACGATTTTGGAGCCACTATCTTTCGCCTTCTTAACTAATGCTGTGATTGCTTGCTTCGGATGTGCGTTTAAATCCCAACTATCTTTTACATCGCACCATACACAACGCACCTGACATCCGCCCAAGCGAATAAAATAAGCTGCATTACCTTGGTAAAATCCTTCACCCTGAATGGTGTAGAAATCTTCCATCACCGGAAGTTCTGAATTCAAAATGGCTGTTTCAACTTGTACGCTCTCTTTCATACGCCTCTTCTATTTTGAACCTTCTTCTGAAAATGAATTATGGATTCAAATTCTCTGCTGCTCTCATCGTGTTCATGAGCAACGAAGCAATGGTCATTGGGCCAACGCCACCCGGAACTGGTGTGATATAGGAAGCCTTCTCAGCCACCTCTTTAAATTCCACGTCTCCTTTGAGCGAATACCCATTTTTAAATTGCGGACCTTCTACGCGCGTGGTTCCAATATCAATTACGACTGCGCCTTCCTTCACCATATCTGCAGTGATTAGTCCGGGCTTTCCAACACCAACCATCAAAACATCAGCCTGACGTGTAATTGCGGCTAAATCTTTCGTGTACTTATGGCAAATGGTAACTGTAGCTTTTCCCTGCTCTACTAACATCATACTCAGTGGCGCGCCTACTAATCTGCTTGCACCTACTACCACACAATTCTTTCCTTCGGTTTCAATCTTGTATCTGCGCAAAAGTTCCATTACACCAAATGGAGTAGCCGGCATCAGCAATGGATTTTTTGAAATGATACTACCAAAATTATGATTGGTGAATCCATCCACATCTTTGTCCGATCTGATTTTCTCGGTGATTTTCTCAACTGAAATATGCGGAGGCAATGGAAGCTGTACAATAAATCCGTCTACATCTTCATCATCATTTACATGATCGATGTGTTTCATTAACTTATCCTCGCTGATGGTATCAGCGAAGCGCATCATGGTATAATGAAAGCCTACTTCCTTGCACGCCTTTACTTTGTGATCTACATACGTTTGGCTGGCACCGTCATCGCCTACCAAAATAATGGCCAGGTGTGGAATCTTCTTTCCCAATTTTTTCCTCTCTGCCACTTTCGCGGCAAGCTCTTGCTTAATGTCTGATGATACCTTGCGGCCATCAATGAGGGTGTATGTAGTTGGTGCTGTCATTGAAACCTTAATCTTTTCTAACAATTCTGTTTTAACTCATCATCCAATTATCGAATCATCGAATTTCAAGTTGGGTTATTCGATTTTTAACACCGCCATAAATGCCTCTTGCGGAATCTCCACATTACCAACTTGGCGCATCCGCTTCTTTCCTTTCTTCTGTTTCTCTAACAATTTCCGCTTACGCGAAATATCACCACCATAACATTTTGCCAACACGTTTTTACGAATGGCACTCACCGTTTCTCGCGCAATGATTTTCTGTCCGATACTCGCCTGAATGGCAATCTCGAACATTTGACGTGGAATCAACTCTTTCAATTTTTCACACAATTTCCTTCCCCACTCGTACGATTTGCTGCGATGAACGATCGCTGACAATGCATCTACTTTATCACCATTGAGCATGACATCCAACTTCACCATATCGCTTTCACGGAAACCTATCAATTGATAATCGAGCGAAGCGTAACCTCTGGAAATGGATTTTAGCTTGTCGAAAAAGTCGAATACAATTTCAGACAATGGCATATCAAATGATAACTCCACCCTATCGGAAGTGAGGTACACCTGATTCTTGATGATACCCCGTTTGTCCATACACAGTCCGATAATTGCTCCTATGTATTCGGACTTACTAATAATTTGTGCGGTAATAAATGGTTCTTCGATCACATCCATGGTGGTTGGATCGGGCATTTCGGATGGAGCATTAATGTCGATTACTTTGCCATTCGTAAGCATGGCTTTGAATTGCACCGAAGGCACCGTGGTAATCACCGTCATGTTGAACTCGCGCTCTAAACGTTCCTGAATGATTTCCATGTGCAACATGCCTAAGAATCCGCAGCGGAAACCGAAGCCAAGTGCAGCGGAAGTTTCAGGCTCCCACACCAACGAAGCATCATTCAATTGCAATTTCTCCATAGACGAGCGCAATTCTTCAAACTCTGATGTATCTACCGGATAGATTCCGGCAAACACCATGGGCTTCACGTCTTCAAAACCCTTAATGGCTTCTCCCGGATTGGCAACCAACGTAATCGTATCTCCGACTTTTACTTCCTTCGCAACTTTGATGCCTGATATGAGGTAGCCCACATTTCCGGCACTGATTTCCTGACGCGGATGCTTATCGAGTTTTAAAACCCCGATCTCATCAGCACCATATTGGGTTCCCGCATTCACAAACATGACCTTATCGTCTTTGCGAATGGTGCCGTTGAATACGCGGAAGTACACTTCAATTCCTCGGAAAGAGTTAAATACCGAGTCGAAAATCATAGCTTGGAGTGGCGCATTCGGATCACCCTTAGGTGGAGAAACGCGGTGGATGACGGCCTTTAAAATATCTTCAATCCCCTTGCCTTCTTTGGCGCTGGCTTTCAAAACATCTTCGCGGTTGCAACCAATCAAATCCACGATGTGATCGGTTACTTCCTCGGGCATGGCCGCGGGAAGGTCGATCTTATTTAAAATTGGGATTATCTGCAGGTTGTGCTCTAAAGCCAGGTACAAATTGGAAATCGTCTGTGCTTGAATACCCTGCGCGGCATCGACAATCAATAATGCGCCTTCGCAAGCGGCAATCGATCGGGAAACCTCATAGGAAAAGTCTACGTGGCCGGGGGTATCAATCAAATTGAGGGTATATTCTTTGCCTTCAAATTTGTAGTTCATCTGGATAGCATGCGCCTTAATGGTAATGCCCTTCTCGCGCTCCAAATCCATGTTATCCAGCACCTGCGCCTGCATTTGGCGGTTGGTAAGGGTACCTGTAAACTCTAAAAGCCTGTCTGCCAGGGTACTTTTGCCGTGATCGATGTGCGCAATGATGCAAAAATTGCGGATATTCTCCATTCCCGTCATTTAGTTCAATGTTTTAAAAGGCAAAGGTAACTAACCCAAGGCATTGGGCATAGAATCGGGTTTAAAAATCAAATAAAAAGGAATGGGGGTTTCTGTCAGCGTATTCGACTGGTTCGGTCGGCTTCGATCAAATTTTAATTTTACTTTTATATCCAAACTGAATCTTTAAACAGAAATGCGCTACCGAAAAATTGATTCTCAACTATTTATTACCAATCGCAAAAATTTGACGAAGGCACTGAAACCTCATTCGCTGGCTTTGTTCAATTCTAATGACCTCATGCCTACCAATGCGGATGGACACCTGCCTTTCCGGCAAAACAACGATTTATTTTATCTGAGCGGAGTAGATCAAGAAAACAGCATATTGGTGATATGTCCGGATTTTCCGGATAAAAAATACCGCGAGGTGTTGTTTCTTCAAGAGACTAACGAACAAATAGCTACATGGGAAGGACATAAACTGACCAAGGAAGAAGCGCGTCAAATGACGGGGGTGCAAACCGTAGTGTGGACTTCTGAATTCAGTAGACTTTTTCATCACATGATGACGATGGGTGGTGTGGAGAATGTCTATTTGAATACCAACGAACATTATCGCTCAGAAATAAAAGTAGAAACCCGTGACGCAAGATTCATTGAGTGGTGCAAAAAGAATTACCCGCTACATGAATATCAGCGCGTAGCTCCTTTGATGGCTCAGCTGAGAAGTGTGAAATCAATTGTAGAAATTGATTTGATGCAACAGGCTTGTAACATAACTGAAAGCGCATTCCGAAGAGTCTTAAAGTTTGTAAAACCGGGCATTAAGGAATATGAAATTGAGGCCGAGTATGCGCATGAATTTTTACGAAACGGTTCGCGTGGGTTTGCATACACGCCCATCATTGCGTCCGGGGCTAACTCCTGTGTGTTGCACTACATTGAAAATGATAAAGCTTGTAAAGACGGAGATATTTTATTGCTGGATGTGGGTGCAGAATACGCCAATTACAATGCCGACCTCACTCGCTCCATTCCGGTAAACGGCCGCTATACCAAACGGCAACAAGATGTTTACAATGCCGTGTTGCGTGTAATGCGTGCCGCCAATAAAATGCTCCGACCAGGCGTTGTTTATTTTGATTATCACAAAGAAATTCAAAAGCTGATTGAAAGTGAATTGATTGGCTTACGCCTGATTTCAAAAACAGATGTCAAAAATCAGCCGAAGGAAAAACCGGCCTTTCAAAAATACTTTATGCACGGCACCTCGCACATGTTGGGTTTAGATGTACACGATGTCGGAAATATGCATGCGAAAGTTAGAGCAGGCCAAGTGTGGACGATTGAGCCGGGCATTTACATTAAAGAAGAAGGATTAGGCATTCGGATTGAAAATAATGTGGTGATTGGCGCGAAGAGCAATTTAGACCTTATGAAGAACATTCCGATTGAAGCAGATGAAATTGAAACGTTAATGAATCAGCAGAAATGAAGTCGCGAAAAAAAATAGTGCAAGTAGTCGTGCTCCTAGCACTGTGCGTACTTTGCTCATCTCATGAGTTTTGGATGCAGCCAAAAAAATATCGATTTGCCGTTGGGGAAAACATGCCATTGAAATTGATGGTTGGAGAAAACTTTGAAGGAGAAAATTGGGATCTCAGTCGTCATAAAGTTGAGAAATTGGATTTGCATCAATTGACCAAAGTAAAAGATGTACGTGGTCAACTCAAACCGCAAGAAAAAGAAAAGCTGCAACTGAAGTTAACCGAGCAGGGTACCCATTTGGTAACACTGGAAAGCAACAACGCCTTCATCGAATTGGACGCTGCTAAATTCAATAGCTATTTGGAAGAAGATGGACTGGAAAACGTTATTGCACTTCGCAAAGAAAATAACACCACAAACCTTCCGTCCAAAGAATATTATAAGCGATTTGCAAAACTGCTCGTGCAAGTGGGCGATAAAACCGATGACACCTTCAAGAAAAAGATCGGCTTTCGCAATGAAATAATCCTGTTGAAAAATCCATACAGCTTGAAAGTAGGCGACTACCTGACGTGCACCGTCTTGTTTGATGGTAAACCTAGCCCACATCAATTGGTGAAAGTGTGGACAAAGATTGGTACGACTACTTTTCTTCAAAATTTGTATACTGAAAATGATGGTACGGTTGCCTTCCCTATTAACGCCAAAGGTGAATGGATGGTGAGCACCGTCAAAATGATTCTCTCCGAAACTGCCGGTGCCGATTGGCAAAGTTTATGGGCCAGTTATGTTTTTGGAATTGACTAATACTATGGAAAATCAAATCATTTCTTCGCAACAAGCACCCGAGCCCGTGGGAGCATATCCTCACGCTCGCAGAGTAGGCAACTTATTGTTTCTTTCCGGAGTAGGTCCACGTCAACGAGGCTCGAAAGATATTCCGGGGGTAACGCTGAACGATCGGGGAGAAATTGTTGCTTATGACATCGAGAAGCAGTGCCACGCTGTATTTCAAAATGTAAAATTGATTTTAGAATCATCCGGAGCGCAATGGAAGGATCTGGTAGATGTAACTGTTTTTCTTACCAACATGAAGGACGATTTTAAAGCATTTAATAAAATCTACGCTCAGTATTTTACCGAGAACCAACCTTGTCGCACTACGGTGGAAGTGAATGCCCTCCCCACCCCCATTGCGATTGAATTAAAATGCATTGCCGCGCTGTAACTGATTTTTGATTATTTTTAACAGTACAATTCCCACATGGAAACTATCATCTTGAAAGATCGCATTACGAACGCCATGAGCGATGAAGAGTTTCTTTGGTTTTGCCAGGAAAACAAAGACCTGCGCATTGAAAGAAATAGCAAACTGGAAATCGTACTTATGTCGCCAACCAATGCCTTTTCAGGAAAAATAAATACTGAAGTACTAAGACAATTGTCAAACTGGAATTTCGAAGAAGAAAAAGGAGAGGTTTTTGATTCTTCTACAGGTTTTACGTTACCCGATCGTTCCGTTTTATCACCAGATGCTTCCTGGGTTTCTTCAGAAAAATGGGAGTCTTTATCAGAAGGAGACCAATACAGATTTGCACCACTCTGTCCTGAATTTGTCATCGAAATTATGTCCAAAACGGATCATTTGGAAGAACTTCAAAAAAAGATGAAAATCTGGATCGCAAATGGGGCAAACCTTGCTTGGTTACTTGATCCTTCAAAGAAGATGACTTATATCTATCGACCGGATGGAAGTGTTGAGAAGATTTCCGGTTTCGATAAAGAAATAAAAGGAGAAGGTTTATTGGATGGTTTCATTCTCGATTTGAGTCTAATTAAACTCTAAACCGAAAAACTTTCCCCGCAACCACAAGTGCGCGAAGCATTGGGGTTGATGAATTGAAATCCTTTTCCATTCAATCCGTCTGAAAAATCCAAAGTAGTGCCCAGCAAATACAGCAGGCTCTTTTTATCTACTAATATTTTGATTCCTTTATCCTCAAATACCTGATCGGCAGGTTTAATCTCGGCATCAAAGCCCAAATCGTACATTAAGCCTGAGCAGCCTCCTCCCTTCACAGAAACACGAATGTTATGATCCTGAGTCTTACCTTCCTCTACACGAAGATTTACGAGTCTTTCTTTGGCTTTTTCGGTAACGCTAATCATACTCTAAATTCTATCTAGTTGAACGAACATTATGACACAGGATTCAATACAACACTAAAAACAGTGATTGTGTTCCTGTCTCTTCCGTAATACAGTTTCTCTAACGCCTCTAAAATATTTCCGGCACGGAAATACGAAGTGTGCAATTCGCTGTCGCTTTTGGTTACCCACTGAATGGTGTATGAATTCTCCTTTTCCTTATAGTTCTGCACATAATCCCACATTTTGCGAAGCGCATCTACTTTATCCGCACCCGTTTCCGAATGGAATAAAAAA
>DGYK01000015.1 GCA_002398365.1 Flammeovirgaceae bacterium UBA5008 | reverse complement strand
GAAAGACCAAGTGAATCTTCCGTTATTTTTAGTGAATGTAGTTTCAACTCCATACGAATACCCCTTGCCTTGAAGCAAATCGGTTTCCAGATGTGTATTCATAATGAGTTGAGCTCCATCTTTAAAATCTACTAGTTGATTAATGTCTTTGTAAAACGTTTCAACCGAGGCACTATATTTCTTTTCCTTCAAATCTTTGAAATATCCCACTGAAAATTGATCAGCCCGTTGTGGCTCAAAGTAATAACCACTCGGTTGCCAGATATCAACTGGTGTGACAGCTGTTGTATTTGTTACTAGATGAAGATATTGGTACACTCGGTTATATCCGAATTTAACCGAAGCGGATGGAGAAACAGTCCAGCGTACTGAAAGCCGAGGCTCCAACCCCACATATGTTTTGATAATTTCTCCACTACCAAAACGGAGGGTATCGACTACGGTGGTTAAGTCACGAGCTGCACCACTTTGATATTTATTTAATTGTGCAGCACCGAATGAAATGAAGGTAGGTATTCGCAAACCGGCATCGATGAGAATCTTACTAGTTGGCGACCAATCCGTAGAAGCATAAAACGCATTCTCGATAGAATATTGGTTTGTGAGACTTACTCGTTTGGCACTGGATACTGGAGTAAGTGGCTCTAACTTACCCGGCTCAAACTGATAGTGCATTACTTGCCAACCCATATTGAGTTTGCGATTCGGGAGCTGATAGGTAAATCCTGATTTTAAGGTTGTTGTTGTGATGCGGTAGGACAATTCTGATGCTGTCAAATAATCACTATTATTGACGCTATATCCAAAGGAACTAACACCGGCAATAAATTCTGAATTTAGCTTGTCCGAAAACTGATGATCGACTCTTGCTGATGCCTGAAAGTTATTCCATTTATAAGTTGAATCTCCGATCAGTCGAAACGAATCGCTACTTGAATAACCAGCTAAAGAAAGCTTGGTGCGATCACTTATTCGATGTGTCAATTTTAGAGTGGCATCATAAAAGAATACGGTGCTTTTGCTAAGGTCTGCATAATCTGTTTTGATCGAATGTACTAACCAATCCGAGTAGGTAGAACGAAACGTTGCCACCAATGCTGTTTTATCTTTCTTAATCGGTCCGTTGATCATGACATTTCCGGTCACCATTCCAATTCCTGCTTTTCCACCCCATTTTTGATAGTCGCCTTCTTTTGATTGAATATCCAAAACAGATGAGATGCGCCCACCATATTCAGCAGGGATCCCTCCTTTGTAAAACGCTACTTCGCGTATAGCTTCAGAATTAAATGCGGTTAAAAATCCAAATGCATGAGAGCTATTGAAAACGGGCATTCCATCATACAAAATCAAATTTTGATCAACACTTCCACCGCGCACATTGAATCCGGTAGCAGCTTCGCCTGTAGTGGTAACACCCGGCAATTGCTGAACTTGTTTCACCAAATCAGCTTCACCCAAAAAAGTAGGAGCCCGTTTCATTTCTTTCATCGTGAGCTCAATTTTACCAATTCGACTAGTGGTATTGTCTTGTGTTGTCTGCCCTTGAATTATCACTTCATCTAAAACCAGGGCTGCTTTCTCCAATTGTATATCGAGTGTCCCATTTCCGTAGGCAGCAATGTCCAGCACTTGCGATTCAAAATCAACGAAGCTGAAAGTGAGTAAGTAAACACCCGGATTGATTTTAAGGGAAAATTTTCCTTGATCATTCGTTGTGGTGTTGTATTTCGGATCACTTACTTGTATTGTAGCATGAGGCATGGGCTCGTTTGTTTTTGCATCAAGTACATGACCACTAATTTCAACCACACCAGCCATTAAGGGATTTTGTTGATCTCCAAAATATTTCCGAATGATTGATTTCTTCTCTTCAACTATCTTTTCGCGAGCTTCTTTGTGGAGTAAGATATTGGTTGGGTCTTTTATCAAAACAATTGTGTAAGGATCCATAACAATAAATTTCAACTCTGTTCCCTGAAAAAGTGAAATTAAAGTTTCAGCTAATGTTTGATTCTCATAAAACGATGGAACTGAAATGGATTGAATCCAATCATTCAGATAAAAAAAACGAGCTTGTGTTTTTCTTTCAATTTGTTGAAATACAGTAGCGAGCGATTTCTCGGTGTCATTACTTTCTAACCGATAGTACCCGATGTCTTGCCCATTCACCGAATAAAATGCGCATTGAACCAAAAGCACCACCCCCAAAACAATCACCATCCTGCTCATCATCACATCATTTGAAATATTTCAGTCTCCCACACCAATTAACCTCGTTCGTCACCTAACCAACCCATCGTACGCTTCACTGCTTTTTGCCAACCTCTGTATAAGGCATCACGTGTGCCCTCTTCCATTTGAGGTAAAAATCTTTTTTGGATTTTTCGATTTCTGGTAATGTCTTGTTTTTTCCACAAGCCGCTTTGTATGCCCGCCAAATAAGCTGCACCTAAGGCAGTTGATTCAATTACCTCGGGTCGCTCGACTTCTGTTCCCAATATGTCCGCTTGAAATTGCATTAAGATATTATTGGCACACGCACCACCATCTACTTTCAAGGCTGCCAGCTTTAGGCCTGCGTCTTCCTGCATGGCATTCAAGATATCTTTTGTTTGATACGCCAGTGATTCTAACGTTGCCTTGATTAAATGATCCTTGCCTGTGTCACGCGTTAAACCAAAAATGGCACCGCGTGCATACATGTCCCAGTAAGGTGCACCCAAACCAGCAAAAGCGGGAACTACATAAACTTCGTTTGATCCAAGTGCCTTCGCTGCAAAATATTCAGAATCCTTTGATTGATCGATGATGTGAAGACTATCGCGCAACCATTGCACAGCAGCACCGGCAATAAACACACTCCCTTCTAAGGCATATTCTACTTTACCATCAAGTCCCCAAGCTATGGTGGTAATCAACCCATTCTTCGATGCCTGCATGGTAGTTCCCGTGTTCATCAACATGAAACAACCGGTGCCATACGTGTTTTTCGCCATGCCAGGTTCAAAGCAAGCTTGTCCGAAGAGTGCTGCTTGCTGATCGCCTGCCACTCCCGCTATTGGTATCTCCACTCCATTCCAATTCCATTTTCCAAAATCGGCAGCTGAAGGTTTTACTTCGGGTAATAACTTTTTAGGGATTGAGAGTTCTTGCAATAACCGATCATCCCACGAAAGCGAGCGTATGTTAAAAATGAGTGTACGACTTGCGTTTGAATAATCCGTAACGTGACTTTTTCCATTCGTCAGTTTCCAAATGAGCCAAGAATCGATCGTGCCAAATGCCAACTCTCCTTGCTCCGCACGTTGTCTGACACCAGGTACATGATCCAGTATCCATTTTATTTTAGTTCCTGAAAAGTAAGAGTCTATTACCAAACCAGTATTGGTCCTTACATAGTCTGTTAAGCCTTTTGTTTTTAATTCTTCACAAATGGCAGCGGTGCGTTTGTCTTGCCAGACAATTGCGTTGTAAATAGCCTCACCGGTTTTACGATCCCACACTACCGTAGTTTCTCGCTGGTTCGTTATTCCAATCGCTACGATTGAATTCGCATCGATTTTATGATCTGCAAGTACTTTGAGTAGCACGCCTTGTTGGGTACTCCAAATCTCATTGGCATCATGCTCTACCCATCCGGATTGCGGAAAGATTTGAGTGAACTCTTGTTGCGCGATTCCTTGAATGTTGCCTTGTTCATCAAACAGCACAGCTCGTGAGCTGGTTGTTCCCTGATCCAATGCAATGATATACTTCGGCATGTTGGTATCCTTTTAACTCTGTTACACAAAAATCAATTTATAAATCAATGCCCCTAAAATTCCACCGATGATCGGTCCCACTACCGGAATCCAAGAATAGCCCCAACCGGAATTTCCTTTGCCATGAATCGGTAAAATAAAATGCGCTATGCGCGGGCCTAAATCACGAGCCGGATTAATGGCGAAGCCCGTTGTGCCACCCAGACTCAATCCAATGGAGATAATCAACAACCCAACCACGATGGGGTTCAGTCCTTGTGTAAATTGATTTGCGCCAATGAATAGCAAGGCGAGAATCAAAACCATGGTAGCTAGAATCTCGCTGATCAAATTTGAAAAGGTATTTTGTATAGCGGGTGCATTGCAAAACACACCTAGTTTAGTTGCGGGGTCTGCTGTTTCCTTCCAATGAGGCAGATAGTGCAGCCATACCAATGCAGCACCAGTAATGGCACCTGCAAACTGAGCTAGTATATAGCCTAGAACTTGATCCGTAGCAAAACTTCCATTGATTGCTAACGCAATGGTTACAGCAGGATTCAGATGCGCCCCGCTAATATTGCCGACTGCATAGATTGCGAGCATGACGGCCAATCCCCAACCAATAGAAATCATCAGCCATCCGCCATTTTCAGATTTTGATTTACGAAGTGAAACAGCGGCATTCACGCCTCCACCCAAAAGGATTAGTAGCATGGTTCCAAAAAATTCTGCCAGATAAACGTTCATAAAAAAAGGTTTAATGTGAAGAGTTTCCAATCACAGGCGCATCGCTTTCTTTTCCATCTGAATCAATCAATAGAGTTGCTGCGGCCGCGATGAGCAGAAGCACTCCTGCAAAGACAATGGCATTTCCGGAATCATTATTTAAGAAGCGCTTCATGATCTCACCAAATGTTACACTCTGCAATATCATAGGAACCACAATCATCATGTTGATGATACCCATATAAACTCCGTAGCGCTCTTTCGGAATTTTAGAAACGACTAGCAGGTAAGGAATTCCCATCATACTCGCCCACCCAATTCCGAATCCGGTGATGGCAGGAAAAAGCAAAAATTTATTTTCAATAAATGGGAATGCCAACAGCCCCACACCTGCGAGAACCAGACAAGTAAAATGAACAATCTTGGGTGAGGACTTACGAACAAACCAAACCAAGGCAAAGGCAGTCAAAAATGTAACGACATTGTACCACGCATTTACTAGCCCTGCCCAACTGACAGCTTCTTCGTATAATTTCGGATTTTCCGCAGGCGATGTTTGCCAAACAGATAGAGCGATACTCTTCGATGAATTCTGCCAATAGCAAAAAAGTGCATACCACTGAAACAAATAAACCAACGACAATTGCCACATTACTTTCGGCATGTGAACAATAGCGTCTGGTATTTCTTTGAACGGAGACATCAGACTGAAAGGCTCCTTTTGCATTTTCTCGAGCTCTTCTTTTGTTGGAGGAATTTCAGGCGTTGTGCGCATACTCCACCAAATCGTTCCGATCGAACAAATGGAACCTAAAAAGAAAGAGGCAAATACCCAGTTTGGAATAGCGCCCGTTTTCCCAACAATAATCATTGGAAAAATAAAGAGTGATGCATTTGCCAGTGTTTGTCCCAGCCCGGTGAAAAAGCTCTGTGTTTGAAAACCCATCGGCCGTTGTTCGTCATTTAATTTATCGGCAATAAAAGCGCGATACGGTTCCATCGCTGTGTTGTTACCCGCATCGAGTATCCAAAGAAGTCCGGCCGCCATCCACAAGGCACTACTAAAAGGAAAAAAGAAAAGACAAATACTACAAAGCAAAGCGCCTATAAAAAAATAGGGTTTGCGTCTTCCAAAGTGCGGATGCCACGTTTTATCACTCAAGGCACCAATGATCGGCTGTATCACCAAACCTGTGACGGGGCCTGCTAAATTCAAGAGTGGAATCTCATCGGGGCTTGCGCCTAAAAAATCGTAAATGGGATTAACAGCACTTTGCTGCAAGCCAAAGCTATATTGTATGCCAAAGAACCCCACATTCATATTGATGATTTGTGAGAATGTAAGGCGTGGTTTAAAAGTAGACATTCGTACTTGGTTGTGTTTTAAAGATAAGGATCAATTTCGTAGAAATCAATCAACTTTATTATTACAAAACGCTTCATTTTTCTAAAAATGCGACTATCCAGTATATTTACATTTAACTGTAGAGTTTCTGAAAACAAAACTATTATAACCCAATTGAGATAGCTATTGTAAAGGTTCTGGCAGGAAAATAGTTTTGCCTGCGGTCTATGCCGGGTGCGAGTACGTCACCTGAATTTTGACTGAAACCACCGTTATCGGTTGAACCTCTATCTTCAAAAACTGGCTCAGGATCTACACCAGAATAACTTGTAATTACAAAAGCATTCTGGATTGCAAATGAAAACTTTAGGTTTCTAATTTGTGATGCAGCATTGCGCTTTACAAAATAACTTAAACTAATATTATCCAACTTCAGAAAGTCGGCTTTTTCTACGTAAAGTGAACTATATCCATTTGACTTTAGTCCAGCTACTGCCTTATTTGATTTAATTCGGTTATAAGTATTAATGGAACCCGGATCTTCTGATTCGTAGGATAACCTGAAATCATTCAGGAGACTATGACCAAAAGCACCACGAAAAAATGCATTTAAACTCCAATTTTTGAAATTCAATTGATTTGTCCAACCTAATTCCGCGCTTGGTAGTCCGCTACCTAAAACTTGAAAATCTCCATCGGCTGCCAGCGCGTATGAAGCCAACGATTTAACTATTCCATCTCCATTCACATCTTTAAATCGAGGTGTTCCATTTGAGTTAATCCCATCAAATACAGGTCCCCAAATTTCTCCAATCTCCTTACCTACTTCTGTTTTAATAAACTGTGTTCCGCAACCGCAAGGTGGGCCAGAGAAACTTCTCATTTCTTTGTTTACAACATACGATTCCATTGTGGTTTTATTGAAGGCTCCTACTAATCCAATGGTCCACGTCAGTCTACCGAAGTTGACTGGCTTATATCGAACATTCATTTCTACTCCACTTGTGTGAAGTGATGCAGCGTTTTCATATCGCGTGCCTGAAGGAACTATAGAGGGATTATTGACTTGTAATATCAAATCCGTAACGTTCCTTGAATAGTAATCAACGGTCATGCTCACTCCATTTCGGAAGTTCGCATCCATGCCTAAATTGATTTCTTTATTCTCCTGCCATTTCAAATCAGAATTCCCGTTGCGCGCCCATTGAATTGTACCACCATTAGTAAAACTATAATTATACAAGTCTTTTGATAATCCTGATTGATTTGGTAATGAGCCAGAAGTTCCATAACCTAAGCGAAACTTCAGATGATCTAAATTGGAGATTTTCAAATATCGGTTTAAGTCCATACCAAGACCGACTGAATAAAATAATCCGTATTGGTTATTAGCGCCCAACTTACTCGAACCTTCTCTTCGGATGGTACCATTAACAACCATCGAATTCTTGAATGATATATTGATGCGCGAGAATAAAGCTATTAATTTATTTTCAGGGTTTCTGTTTGAACGAATACTGAGCAGATTTGGATTACCACTTAACAAATCGCCCGCATTTTCTAATACATTATACCCTAATTGATCATTGGGGAAATTGCCCAATGAAAGGAAGATATTTTCCGCATCTTCTTTTTGAAACGAGTAGCCCGCTGTGGCCGCAAGGTCAAAAGAGGTGAAGTGCTTTTTATAATTTACATATGCCTCCATAAGTGTAAAACTCCGATCCTCTGTATATCTCCTAGCCAAGCCGCCCCTATAATATCCGCGAAACAAAGAATTGCGCGAGTAATATTCTCCTTCTAGCTTATTTTCAAATTGGCTGGCATAGTGAACGGATACTGCCAAGTTTTTTAAAAGATCATAGGAAATTTGTGCACTGAAATTTAGGATTCGCCTTTTTCCTTCATGGATATTTTGTTCTAGAATAGCCACTGGGTTGAAATTATCGAATAAGATTGCTTGATAGTAATCACCACTATTAAATCTAATCGGTGCTGTTGGATTGTATAAAACTGCATATCGAAGTGCCTCCACAAAAGAGAAATTAGTATTTCTATTGGTCATCGACATGTTCATATTCAATCTTAATCGCTCGTTTAAAGCTACATGTGTTAATTGCGCACGCGTGTTCACCTGCTCGAAACCACTTGCTCGTAAAATTCCATTTACATTTCTAAAATTGGTTGACATTCGAAATGATGTTTGCTCATTACCTCCTGAAACGGAAATGCCGTGATAGCTGCTAAGGCCAATGCGTGTTACTTCCTTTTGCCAATTGGTTGCTGAACCAATATTATTTCCTCCAGCCGCTACATACTCTGATGCTGAAAGAGAGGGTTGTGTTTTTAACACTTCGGATGCAGATAAAGATCCCGTGTAAGTAATTGCAATGGATCTTAATTTTGCATTCGATTTTTTGGTAGTAATTAAAATAACACCTCCTGCGCCACGCATACCATAAATAGATGTGGCCGAAGCATCTTTTAAAAAACTAATTGACTCAATATCATTTGGATCTACATTATCCAAGGAAGCCCCAAGCACGCCATCAATAACAACTAATGGCATCGAACCAGATTCTAAAGTGGAAATTCCTCGAATACGAATATTTGCCTGTTGATTGGGATCTCCACCTCGATTATAAATGCTCAAGCCTGCGATCTTTCCCTGAAACAAGTCGGCAACTGAATAAATATTTCCCTGATTGAATTCCGAAAGTGACAATGTAGCTATTGCTCCGGTGATTTTTGATGATGCATAAGTTGTGTAGCCAACCGATAGCTCATCTAAAGGGGCAAAGTTTTTAACAAGTAAAACGTTTAGCGTTGCTGGTTCGTTTCCTACATTCAATTCTTGGGAAACAAATCCATTCAATGAAAAAACAAGTACAGAATAGGGTGAAACTGAAATAAGGAATTCTCCATTGACATCTGTAAGTGTACTGTTAGAAGTTCCCTTTTCAAGCACACTAACACCCGCTAAATATGAATTGTCTGTGGATAAAGAAACGGTGCCCTTTAAAGAAATCACCTGTGCATGTAACTGCTGAATCCCACCTAAGAGAACCAATATGAAAAATATGAACACAAAATGACGTTTAAGCTGAAACATATTCATATCAAATGAATTAGAAGCATCCTGAAATCCTAACGGAATCTAGCACTTTTGCCCTTACATACCATCATTGCTTCTTTAATATAACTGATTTCATGCCACCAACGGTAATCGCGCCAGAATTGATTTTCTGATTGGAAAGCAAATCCGTGTAAAAACTATTCGCAGGAAGCAAGAAAGTGTAGTTATTATCTCCAACATTATATAATACAATAATCTCACTTTTATCATCAAATCTTTTATAACCTAGCAATTTTCCTTCTGCTTTAATAAATTCAATTTTACCTGTGGTGAGAACAGCATTACTTTTCCGAATCGCAATAAGCTTTTTATAAAAATTGAAGTGCGCTTGATTGAATCCTATGGGATCCAATTCGCTTGGGCCGGGTTGAAAATTATTTCTGGTCTCTGGTTGAAACTTAAACTCTTTCCACATCAACGGTTTTCTTGGAAAAGGATCATCGGCTCCCCACATTCCCATTTCTTCTCCATTCCAAATATGCGGTGCTCCAATAGATGTAAACGCGTGTACCAAATACAATCGCAATCGCTGATAGGTTTCCTCATCCGGTTTACCGGTTTTGTAGGTTGGATCGTCCGAAGGTGAAGCTTTGAATTTATACGGATTAGGATTATAAAAATCGGTTAACAGTCGCGGAGTATCATGACTGGTTGCCACATTCATCATCGCGTGGCGATTCGATTCGCGCAAGCGGTTCCATTGAAATTGTAATGAATCTCTGAACACCTGTGCATCAGTGGATAAATTATTTTTAGCAAAAAAGTATCGAGCGGGGCGATAGGCTTGATAAAACATAACCGCATCAAAAATATCTCCTTTTGTGTATGGTGCGGGATTCATCAACTTATCGGGCCATCCCTCCCACCAAATTTCCCCCACCAAATATGCATTGGGCTGAATAGATCTCACTTCCTTTCGGAAATCACGCCAAAAACCTAAGCCAATTTGATCGGCTACATCCAATCGATAGCCATCGATGCCTTTGGTTACATCTCCATCCGGAGCCAACCATCTCTTTGTTACAGCAAAAACATGTGCCTTCGCTTCATCCTGAATATTTCCTTCATACGGATGACCGGATCGTTTCGTAGTAGTGATATTTACTTTCTTTAATTCCGGCAACGACTTTACACCAATCCAACCATCGTAGGCAAATTCATTTTCCGGTGTAGCCGGATTGTCAAACGATTTGATATCGTACCAATCTTTGTATGGCGATGCCTGTTGGTTCTTTAAAATATCCAACCACGCCCAAAACGTAGTGCCAGTGTGATTCCATGAATAGTCCATGATGATTTTCATCTTCCGCTTATGAACTTCAGCAACCAACTTTAAAAAAAGTTGATCGGCTTTCGTCCATTTCCAAGTAGTTGGGTCCGCTGGATTTTCAGTGGCAATAATCTTATTATCTCCAACCGGATCAGGGCCAAAGTTCACATCTACATGATGATAATAGCGGGCATCATACTTATGCAGAGATGGAGCATCGTTAATGGGATTGATAAACAATGCGGTAACTCCAAGCTCTTGAAGATAATCGAGTTTATTAATCACGCCTTGTAAGTCGCCACCATATCTGCGATACTGCAGCATTTCGCTGAATGACTTGCCCGGTATTTTCGCCCATGGTTCTTGTTCGTACCAATTGTTTGTCCATGGTGTTACTTTCCAACCTGCAGGTGCATTCACATTCATGGGAGGAATATCAATATTAGCGGGTGTCGGATCGTTAGATGGATCTCCATTATGAAAACGCTCCACAAAAATTTGATACCAGATTACTTCTTTGGCCCAAGCAGGCGGATCAGTAAATTGTGTAGTCTGAGCAAATGTTTTCATGCTCAGCACACCTAAAAAGAATAGAGTAAACCGAATAATAAATTGCATGACTTATTTTTTTAATAAAAACATGAATGGAATATCAAGGCGTTTGCTCCATGCTTTCTCCGAGTGATTCTCACCCGGAAAAAAACGGGTTATCCAGTTTTTAGATGAATATCCCTTGCTGCTTATTATTTCATCTATACGTTTCTGCAAGGGTGGATACAATGCATCCAAAGTCTGATCTCCATAATCAAAATAAATTTTGTGCGTTTTAGGATCGGGAAGATTCTTTTGAATATAGTTATAGAATGCCGTGGGCACCGGATTGTTATCCATCGAAAAGACCCCCGGCCAATGCGTACTCAAACAAGCAGCACCTCCAAATACATCAGGATATTCACAAATAGCATAAAGCGAAATTAGCCCTCCCATGCTGGATCCTGCGACAAACGTATTGGCACGATCTTTCTTTGTAGAGAAATTCTGATCGATGAAAGGCTTTAGTTCCGTTACCAAAAACTTAAGGTAATTATCAGAAAATGGCTTGAATTCTTCTTTGGTTCTGCCAAATCGTTGCAATTGAGCTGTTACAGAATCTTTTTCAATCTTGGTTAAACTTTCAAATGGTTTTTGCGGAAAGTATTCGGGGTGTCTTGTTTTCTCTGAATTATAAACACCCACGACAATACAATTGCGTATTTTTCCTTCGTGCTGCAACTTACCCATCACCTCATCTACTTTCCATTCTTGCTTATTCCACATAATGGATGAATCGTACAGCCCTTTGCCATCATGCATGTACAAGACGGCATATTTAGTTTTAGGATTGTAATTGTCAGGTAACCATACATCGATTGTTCTTGGGGCTACTAAGTTTGATTTAAAATTTTCAAACTGACGGATTTGGCCGGTTGTTGTCTTTGGTGGCTGAGCCAGCAAAACAGATGGCATCAATAAGGTTAAGAATAGAAATCGTTTCATCCGATTTGCTCTTTATTTCTTCAATTCTAAAACCCACATGGTCATTGCCGGTATTTTCAACTTATTGCCTAATGTGATTTGTGTGCCAGTCGTAATCTCGTTCGCCATTGTAAAGCCTGCAGTTCGTTCAGCATACGAACTAAAATCAATCTCCATCTCCCGCTCATTGGGATTCATTACACACATGATGGTTTGACTATCATCGTAGCGAAAGTAAACATACACTCCATCTTTCGGAACGAATTGCATCATCTTACCTGTTTTTAAAGCTGATGATTGTTTCCGGTAATTTGCTAGTCTGAGAACTAATTTTTGCACCGATGCTTCATCCGCAGTGAGACCTGCTCCCGTAAACGCATTTTTCTTATCACCATTCCATCCACCCGCGAAATCTAAGCGCACCCAGCCATCCGGATTGGTAAAACCTTTCATATTGATTTCTGTTCCACAAATGTATTATGGAACAGAAATCAATATGAAAG
>DGYK01000022.1:158576-180152 GCA_002398365.1 Flammeovirgaceae bacterium UBA5008 | reverse complement strand
GTACCTACTTTTGGCACGGTTACCTTCAATGGCTCTTCTCAGCAATCTATTATTAATACGGGTCATGGTTCTGGTACAATTTTGAGTAGTGTAGTCTTTGCGAATACCTCTGCAACGATACCTCAAATTACTATAAGTAATTCGAGTGGATCCTTTACGAGGGTTACAACTTCCTTAACAATGACTTCAGGGGTAATAAATTTGAATAATGGCGGCTTTGCCTTTGCTCAAAATTTTTTTGGTGGCTTTGTACTTAATCATTCCGGCACATCGGCTTCCGGATGGTTTTACAACGGAACAGTTTATAGGTTATTAGGAACGAACGCTGCAATTGCTTCAGGATCAAATTCTGGTTTAGTTCCTGTTGGTACGAGCACAGATTTCCGGCCCTTTTATTTTTCAACGGTTACTCCTCCGACTGCTTCTACGTTAATCAGTATCACGGCTCCGGGTACTTCTTCTTTTGTAGATGTTTCTCTGACGGATGGTGCGTCAACTATCCGTAGACAAAACCGAAGCGGTTGGCTAGCCAGCTCCTTTGGAAATGGAACGTACAACATACGAGCCGGAGGTACTGGTTTGGGTATTATTGGGAGTGTAGCCGATCTACGTTTAACTCCAGCTTCTTTAGTATTAGGATCAGCGGGTACCAATTCAGGTACAACGTCTAATCCGTTAGTTGAGCGAACAGGACTAACTCTTGCTGATCTGAATACTACATTTTATGTGGGATCTGTTAACCTAGTAAGCTCACCGCTTCCGGTAGAATTGATTTCATTTATTGGAGAGACAGAAGGTTCAGTTGTCAATTTAAATTGGATTACCAAATCTGAGCTAAACTGTGACTATTTCACTGTTTATCGATCCGTAAATGGTATTGACTTTGTTTCAATAGGAAACAAAAAAGGAGCCGGTACAACAATTGAATTAAATAAATACGACCTCCAAGATACGTACCCTTTGAATGGTACCAATTACTATAGACTGGAACAAACAGATTGGGATGGTAAAAAAACGATTCTTTCGATGATATCGGTTGATGCGAATGGATCAGACGCAATACAAATTTATCCCAACCCTGTTGAACGTGGACATTCTCTTGAATTAAAGTTCCAAGGATTAACTCCGGACACAGATCAATCAATCGTAATCATTAATCAATTGGGCCAACAAGTTTTTAATTCTATTATTCACGTTGACGAAATTGGAAGTTTTATCGGTAGTTTTAAGATACCTCAGCTTTCTACTGGTAGCTATTTTATAAAGATTAACGGCAAGGTAAAGCGCCTATTGGTTCAATAAGAGCTACTGAATTTTGATCTTTTTGTTGATTAGTCGTTAGTGATTTCGTTAAATAAAAACAATTTGATTAACTTAAATTTAAAAAAGTGCCAAAACAGCGTGATTTGGGGGTTTTGGTTGTGGTACAGCTTTTGTTAGGCAAATGGCAAAAACTAAATAAATATTCACACAACCTAAACTCTAAAAATTAATGAACCTCCCTAACCCCAACATCCTCTATTTAGATGACGAAGAAGATAACTTAACCGTCTTCAAATCAACTTTCCGACAAAAATACAATGTCATCACAGCTACTACTGCACAAGCCGCTATGTCTCTGCTTCAGCAAGTGCAGGTTGGCGTGGTACTTTCCGATTTTAGATTGAAAGAAACCACCGGTATTGATTTTTTAAAAGCAGTTTCTGATTTGTATCCAAACACTGTGCGCATTTTGATTAGCGCATATGGAGAGAAGGAAACGGTGATTCGATCAATTAATGAAGCAAAAGTCTTTAGCTTTATAACTAAGCCATGGGATAAAGATGATATTGAGCGGGTGATCAACAGCGCTATTAATTTGTATCATCTTAAATTTAAGAACGAAGAGTTAATCACCAATTTAACAAAATCGATAGATGAACTCACCAACGCTAACAAGGAGATTAAGTTACTGAAGGCAAAGCTTCAGAAAGAAAACGAGTATTTGCGAAGAGAGATTGATAATACTCGTGGAAATATTGAATGGATTGGAGCGGGTGAGAAGATGCAGTTGGTAAAGCAAAAAATTAGTCAGGTAGCAAAACTCAACACTGTAGTTTTGATTAAGGGGGAAACAGGAACCGGAAAAGATCTAGTAGCTCGTTCGATTCATACATTTAGTCATCGAGCAGCGGCACCTTTTGTTACTCTCAATTGCTCTGCTCTTCCTGGGAATCTAATTGAAAGCGAACTTTTTGGTTTCGAAAAGGGCTCGTTTACGGGAGCAGTGAATAACAAAGAAGGCCTATTTGAATTAGCGGATGGTGGCACTATTTTTTTAGATGAGATTGGAGAAATGTCCATCGAGTTTCAGGCCAAATTGCTTCGCGTTCTTCAAAATGGAGAATTCTACCGAATAGGTGGATTGAAGCCCATCAATGTGGATGTTCGAATCATTGCAGCCACCAACCGAAATCTAGAAGATTCAATCAACACAGGTAAATTTAGATCTGATTTATTCTATCGCTTAAATATATTCCCGATTAGCTTGCCTCCACTACGCGAACGACAGGAAGATATTCCTGAACTCGTGAAGCATTTCTTAGATAAGTTTCATAAGAAATTGGGGATTGAGATCACTACTGTTTCGGATAAAGTGATGAGAATGCTCTTGAATCATACCTGGCCTGGAAATATCCGCGAGTTAGAAGGATTGATAGAACGGTCCGTTATTCTAAGTACGAACGGAGAGTTGAACCTGCATGAGTTGAATACAGAAACTGTTTCTCCTAATGGAAATGATATTATGAAGCAAAAACTCTCATTCATCGATATGCAAAGAGAATATATCATCCACATTTTGAATAGTGTTAATTGGAAGATTTCCGGAAAGGGGAGTGCTGCTGAAATATTGCAATTGAATCACAACACTTTGCGATCTACGATGACTCGCTTAAAGATAACGATGAAGGTTCCGGAAAACGAATAGACTTTATTAGATTCAGAACTAAATTAACTATCTATTAGTTTAGGTAATCCTTGTTTTAGGTTCAACATTAAAAATAAGCTTAAAGTTGATCTCCTTTAACAAACTCGGTGCTAAGACTGGCAACTGATTTATTTACTTTATGAATCTTTCAAAGTGGTCTAAATGAACACTGGCCTTAGCCTTTCAATGGCTATTCAGTCATTCTGCACTACCCATTTTAGAAACGGATGAATTTGAAAGTTCTACTCTAAGGGAAAAGAATTCTCCATTGCACTGCAGAAGTGTGAAATTTTGCATGAACCCTTCTGCCTTCGTTAAGAAAGCTATCTATGATTTTTTAAAATTAGGAATAGTTATAGATACCGTAGTTCCGTTTTTTCCATCACTGCTGATGGCAATGTTTCCATTGACCAGTTCGCACACTTTTTTTACAATGTATAGCCCAAGCCCGTTTCCGGTAGATAAGGTAGTCCCTCTAAAAAATGGATCTGTTACTTCGTTAATTAGATCGACTTCAATTCCAACGCCATTGTCTTTTACGGTTAATAGAAGGGCGTTAGCATCTTGACCAAATTCGGTAGAGATTTCAATCCATTTTTCGGAGAGGCTTTTGTTAGAAAAGTTAAGAGAGTTTTCTACCAATTCATCTATAACCATTTCTAAAAGATTACTTTCAAAGATGAAATTAGACGATTGCTGCAAATTAAGCTTTAACTGAATGTTAGCAGCAGCTAGTTTGCTGTGCCATTTTTCAAGAATTTTCTCAATTACCGAAACAATGTCGCTAGTGTAATTTTTACTTACAAATTCATAACCGATATCACTTAATTCACGAATTTTATCGATTGTCTTCTCAAGACGTGAAATAACCTCTTCAATTTTCGTTACATAGATTTTAGATTCACCACTTATTTCTTCACGTAACAAGTTTAACAATCCCAATTGAGTAGTAATTGGCGCCTTTAAATCATGCGAAGCCCTGTAGAGAAAGACTTGTAATTCATTGACGGATTGAGAGAGTTTAGCAATTAGTTCTTTATTCTTTTTGGTAAGTTCATAATGATCAATTGCTTTCAATAAAATTCCCTTCACCTCTTCCTTTTTCCAAGGTTTGCTTAGATAATAGAAAATTTTCCCTTTATTGACAGCATTAATGGTGGCTTGCATATCTGAATAGCCAGTTAAAAGTATCCTTACGGAATCACGTTGAAGTTGCATCGCGTTTTCTAATACTTCTACTCCAGTCATTTCTGGCATACGCTGATCTACAATTAAAATTTCATATTCTTCATTTCGGATAAGCTCAATGCCTTTTAATGGGGATGACTCAATTGTAACTGAAAATTCGTTTTGAAAAGCAATTTTAAAAACTTTCAGATTATCGATTTCATCGTCTATGTAAAGGATTTTGTAACTAGTAGCCATAGGGGAGGATGTGTTTTAGACGGAGAAATAGTTTATGTCTGACTTAATTCTCAAGTTTATTTAAGTGGTTGAATCATACAATTCAAACAAATTACAACTTAGGCCATAAAAAAAAAAGCCCTCTTTGCAGAGGGCCTAGACTCAATTTGATTCTCCCCAAAATCTCATTGAGCTTTATCTTCAGATAGCTTTGAATCGCTTTCGCGATGAGCTATTTTGTTTTTTTCTTCGATTTAACTCCCAACTCGGTTATTGTTATAAAAATCAATGGGATCATTAGTGCTATTATGACTACAATCATTGGCGTTGTTGAGCTCATATTTTTTTCTTTTTGTATAAGGTCCATCCAAACCTCGTGCCAGAAAAAAACCTCGAAATTGAGCTGATTTCGCAGGTGTTTCAGACCCACTAACGATATTTAAATAAACTTTTCGTTTTTTCGTTAGTGAAATTCCTAATTCGGAGCTATTTGAAGATCTATTGATATCGGCCGGACTACTGAGTGTTAGGAATAATTGGATTTGACTGAAACAAAAAACGCAAACTCGGTTGAGTCTGCGTTTTTGTAGTCCGTACGGGAATCGAACCCGTGTTACCAGAATGAAAATCTGGTGTCCTAACCCCTAGACGAACGGACCGTCTTCTGTAAGGAGGCGCAAATATAGATTCCTCTATTTGATTTGCAAACCGTAGCGGTAAAAAAGTTGTGTAAAGTGAATCTATTGCGTTGGTTTTGGCTTGTAAGTAGTATAATTTTAGGTTCTAAATTATTTAAAACAACAAATCAACATGACAAAAATAGGAATCAACGGTTTCGGGCGCATTGGCCGCCTGGCATTTAGAGCAGCTATTGGCCGAAAGGACATTGAGATTGTAGGTATTAATGACTTGGTAGAGCCTGATTATATGGCTTATATGCTTAAGTATGATTCCACACACGGCAAATTTGAAGGATCAGTTGAGGTAAAAGATAAAAACTTGGTGGTAAACGGAAAAACCATTCGGGTAACCGCGGAAAAGGATCCTTCGAACTTAAAATGGAATGAAGTAGGCGCTGAAATCATAATTGAATCAACCGGTCTGTTTTTAACAATAGCGGATTGCCAGAAGCACATAGCAGCCGGAGCAAAAAAGGTGGTCATGTCTGCCCCTGCGAAAGACGATACGCCTACGTTTGTAATGGGTGTTAATCATAAAAAATTGACAGCTGCTCACACGATCGTTTCCAACGCATCTTGTACAACCAATTGCTTGGCTCCTATTGCTAAAGTTTTGAACGATAAATTCGGAATTGTAGAGGGTTTGATGAGCACTGTTCATGCTGTTACAGCAACTCAAAAAACGGTTGATGGTCCTTCAGCGAAAGACTGGAGAGGCGGACGTGGTGGATTTTCAAATATTATCCCATCTTCTACAGGAGCTGCCAAAGCAGTAGGTTTGGTATTGCCTGAATTGAAAGGAAAACTAACCGGTATGTCGTTCCGCGTGCCAGTGGCTGATGTGTCAGTAGTTGACTTAACTGTTCGTTTAGACAAGCCTGCAACTTACGAGCAAGTGAAAGCTGCTATGAAGGAAGCTTCGGAAGGCGAATTAAAAGGAATTTTAGGGTACACCGAAGATGATGTTGTTTCTCAGGACTTCCTAGGCGATGAGCGCACTTCTATTTTTGATGCGAAGGCCGGCATTGCTCTAAACGACAAGTTTGTGAAAGTGGTAAGCTGGTATGATAACGAATGGGGTTATTCCAATAAATTGATTGACTTGGTATCAGAATTGGCCAAGGTTTAATCATTCTGTAAATGAATAAAAAAAAGCCCGATTTGTCATCGGGCTTTTTTATCGACCAACCTACAAACTTCACTTCTATGGTGTTTTACAATTTGAAATAGACACCAATTCCAAAATTAGGAGAGGCGAGAATGTTTCTTGCTGCCAAGGCAGTTGCAATCGATCCGGAGATTCCGATTTTTTCAGTTAGCTGGTAATTGAGTTCAAGGGATGGAGAAATGAACTCTGTGTTATTAGAGAATACACCGTTTTGTGGAACAGATGGGTCGCCATTAAAAAGTGAATGGACAGTGGATACTTTGAAAATTGGAATGAACTTATCCACTGTCAACCCCACTTCGGCACCAAACCGGACTTCATCTGAAAAGCCTTTCGTACGATTATTGAATGCCGCGTAAGCCGACACATAAAACTTTTTAGGATAAAACGAATGACTGGCATCGATGCGCAACATTTGGTTAAATTCTCCATCGCCTGTTTGCAAAGCGCTAGCGTTTGTTGCGCCATTGTCTCCTAGCGGAAGGCCGAATAAAATGGTTGCACTGACCACAATGGGTTTATCGACAATTAGGCCATATTTAATGGCTATGTCTGTATCGCCAAAGGAATTTAATGCATCACCTGGTTCAAAAATTCCTGATTGATTAAATTTTAATTCATTCTTTGTTGCACGGGCAAAAAATGGCATATAAATGATTCCCGTGAGTCGATCTGTAAAGCCATATTCGCCATATAAACTTGTTGCGAAATACCCGTAGGATGGTGTTAGATCAATGACCGTTCCATTGCCATCAAAATATTTAGCCGAGAGGATGTAGGACTGAGAGAGTTTAAAGTACCCACGTCCTTTGGGTTGCGGCCAACCACCACCGGCAAATGAATGAAAGGTAAGGCTGCCAAAAATGATGGCAAGAAGAATTCGTTTCGTCATAGAGGGTGTGTTAATTAAGGTTTTAATTCAGCAAACCCAAAGGTTACTCCGGCAGGTTTACATAAAACAACTACATATTTGTATTGATTTAAAGTAACGCCACTCACTTCAAATGTTTTTGGTCCGCTACTCCATTGTCCTAATTCCAGACCAGCTGATTTAACTGTACTGCCGGAAGTAGAATTAGCAAGGTAAATAAACGTGCCCAATGCTACGCTTGCGCTAAAATCTGAGCCAAGCTCCACATTTAGTTTCCCGTTTTGCTCTTTGACAGTCACGGTACCTTTAGCCATATATCCGCCTGCATTTTGAAATGTGCCTGTCAGTTGATTGATGCTCCCCACAGAAAATGTAATCGAGTTGCTTTTTATACCTTCCACTTTGGCATGTACTTCTGCTTCACCATTTGCGATAGCCGTAACTAAACCGGTCGAGCTAACGGTTAGTATGTTAGCGTTTTCACTAAACCACTCAAATGTTTTACCATTCAGCGGGGTACCATTCATATTTTTTACGATGGCAGTTAACTGAGCAGTTCCGTTTATTGAAAGAGAAGTAGTGGTGGGGGCAGAGATGGTTACGCTGGCAACATCATTGGTTGCATTGGCAACAACGGTTAAATTGATGGTGATACTTTTTCCTTCAATAGTTGATGATAGAAAACAAGTTCCAGCGGTTAATGCATTTACCTCATTGTTTGTAACATTACCAACACTTGGCATTGAGCTGATCCAAACCAGCGATTTAGTTTCTTTGACTCCATATTTATTCAGGAATTCAGTTTGAATAGGTTCCCTTTCACCAGCTAGTAGGGCCAATCGGGCAGTGCTACCTTTGGGAGCTAAATTTCCACCCTCATCAGTAACAACTACTTTGGTAGATGCGACAATTGAAAACTTAATTTCACGGATCGCATCGTCTCGGGTATCAAGTCCAATGCATCCAGAAAGTAGTAAAAGCACTACGAATAATCCAATTCTCATAGTCATTGTAATTAATCTACAATGTAAGCAGGAAGGGGCTGTATGGGGGTCGCCTTCGCGACAATTAAACAACTCGATTAGAATCGCTAGGTATTTTAAAAAAGAATCGAAATCTTTTGATTACTTTGTTATGATATCTAGAAAAATGCAGTGACATGGAAGGCGAAAAGGCAATCAAAATCAGCTATTTTAATCTATTGGCATGTTTTTTAGAAGCAGACTCTATTAAGTCTATTTATGCAAAATGCTTGGTTAAGTGGGCTGCTCAATTGCATATCAGCCCTGCCGATATGCATGAGTTTGGAAATGGGATGATTAATTCAAAATTTACTTTTCCTGCTACCGATGTTGAAAAATTGGAATCTCTCTATCATTTAGTTCATATGATTTATTTGGACAATGTAGTCGAAGATATCGAACTGGAAGTTGCGGGGATGTATGCCACACGTCTAGGTTTTAAGGAAGGATTAGTAGCGGATTTATTTAAATCGATTGCAACTGCAGAATTTGATCAAGCTTCCCCTGAAAATGTGCGCAATGAAGTAATTGAGTTTCTAAAACTTCAGCAGTCATAGCATCTAGGCCACCTGCTTTTTCTTTTTTGTTTGATTCTCTACGGATGTAGGTTTTGATTCCATTTTCAAATATTTTTTGGGTTACCATCATGCATCTTTGTATTACAAAATCGAATAGATATGCAAGGAGCGAATGGACCAGCAAACATCAATATCAAAGGGAGAATGCAACAAATTTTGATTTTGGTGGCGGTCATAACGGTTGGTATAGTGATTTCTCAGACTGTCTAAAAATTCAATTCTTTACCCACAAAGGTGATGTAAGATTGAAGTAAAAATAAGGGTGTTTAGTGTGGAGCCTCGGTGATTTCTCATCGGGGCTTTCTTTTTTAGTACCATTTACTTTTTCCATGATTGGTTGGTAGATTTACAAAATGGATTTTAGTGAGGACATTTTTTTGAAAAAACTAGCGCCTACTTCACCTTTTCCTTTTTTAATCTCAATCGAAAAGGCAGAAGGTGTTTATCTTTTTAGTCCGGATGGAAAGAAATACTTAGACATGATTTCCGGAATTGGGGTAAGTAATATTGGCCATCGGCATCCCAGAGTTGTAAAAGCCATCAAAGATCAAGTTGATAAGCATATGCATGTGATGGTATATGGCGAATACATTCAGTCACCATCCAACTTATTGGCTGCTAAATTGACCGGTTTCCTTCCTCCTTCATTAAACTGTTGCTACTTCGTCAATTCAGGAACAGAGGCAAATGAAGCTGCATTAAAGTTGGCAAAACGCGTAACGGGGCGCACAGAAATTGTTTCTTGCAGAAAATCGTACCATGGTAGCACACATGGATCACTGAGTGTTTCAGGAAATGAAGTGAAGAAAAGGGCTTTTCGACCTTTGTTACCGGATGTAAGGTTCATCGACTTTAATAAAATATCCGATGTTCATTTGATCACACAACGGACTGCCTGTGTAATTATGGAAACCATTCAAGGAGATGCCGGAGTTCGAGTTCCGGATATTGAATATTTGCAGGCAGTGCGGAAGCGATGCACGGAAGTAGGTGCTTTATTAATTTTAGACGAGATACAATGTGGCATGGGGCGTACCGGAAAACTTTTTGCATTTGAGCATTTTGGAATCGTGCCCGATGTGCTCACAATAGCGAAGGCTTTTGGTGGCGGATTGCCGATTGGTGCTTTTGTTTCGTCTTATGAAAATATGCAACAGTTTACACACAATCCGATGCTGGGCCACATCACTACCTTTGGTGGTAATCCTGTGTGTTGTGCATCGGCATTGGCAACATTGCATGTAATTGAAGAAGAAAAATTATTGACTACTGTGGAGGCAAAAGGAAAACTGATTGAGAGTTTACTTCAGCATCCTAAAATAAAAGAAGTGCGCAGATTTGGATTGATGTTTGCTTTTGATTTTGATTCGGAAGAGCGCGTGAATCGGATTGTACAGTACGCGAAGGAGCATGGTGTAATCTGTTACTGGTTTTTATCGCATCCTTATAGTTTTCGAATTGCCCCGCCACTTACTATTTCTGAGGAGGAGATCCGTGAGGCATGTGGGGTTATTCTTGCCGCCATTGAAAATGCCTAAACATGTGGGTACTGGTCGTCTTAAAGTAGTATCTTGTTATCCTAAATAAGTATAGGAATGAACTTAGATCGCATCTACAAATCGCTGGTGGTTACAGCTCTTATTATCACTGCCTTGATCTTGATGAAAGACATTGTAATGCCGATTGCTTTTGCTGCATTGTTTTCGGTGGTGCTGCTTCCATTGGCCAAACGATTCGAAAAGCGCACCGGCCGGATTTTTTCAATTACCCTTGTTTTGCTGGTGGCTTTTTTGGCGATGGGTCTACTATTTTGGTTTGTGGTAGCTCAACTCGCCAGCTTAGCTGAAAGTCTACCTGACCTGGAAGGAAAATTTTTAACTCTTATTAATTCATTCAGCGATCAAATCAACGCATGGTTCAATATTGATACACATGAGCAGATGCAGATGATGAAAGATGCTCTCAAGAATTTTTCATCTTATTTTGGTAGCGTATTGGTTTCTACTTCTTATTTCGCCTACTTCTTTGTTCAGGTACCTATCTATATTTTTCTATTCTTGTTGTACCGCGAGCGGTTTAAGGATTTTTTGTTGGCTGTTTGGCCCGACTCTAATTTGAAATGGAAAGATGAAATACAAGGCGTAGTGCGTGGCTATATTTCGGGATTGACCATTGTTACAATCATTGCCGCAGTCCTGAATAGTATTGGATTGTTGCTGCTCGGTATAGAGCATGCTATCTTTTTTGGTTTTTTATCCGGCCTTCTGACGATGATTCCCTATGTGGGCATCACCACAGGTGCGGCATTACCCACTTTACTGGCGTTGGTTACGAAGGATAGCATTTGGTATGCTGTAGGTGTGGTGGCCGTTCATGGGTTTGTGCAATTTCTCGAAGGAAATTTTATTACGCCTAAAGTGACGGGATCGAAGATTAGTATCAATGCTTTGGCAGCAATTTTGGCTTTATTAGTGGGAGGGAAAATTTGGGGAATAACCGGAATGATTTTAGCCGTTCCAGCAGTCGGTATTTTGAAAATTCTATTGAATTATTCACCAAGGTTAAAGCCGATTGTCATTCTTTTAGAAGACAAACATAATGAGCTGACGGAAGAGGAGATCGAGAAAATTGATTAGCCTATTTTCTCAATCACCAGATTGTGATTGGTATAGATACAAATATCAGCAGCTATGGTGAGGCTTTCCCGAACCATTTCTTCTGCGGTTAAATGAGGTGCATGTTTTTTTAATGCCAGTGCAGCGGATTGGGCATACATGCTTCCAGAGCCAATGGCAGCTACCTGATGATCCGGTTCCAGTACATCGCCTGTGCCTGACAGAACAAGAATTTCATCTTTATTAACCGCTATGAGCATCGCTTCCAGTCTGCGCAGGAAACGATCGGTGCGCCAATCTTTAGCCAGTTCGATCGCAGCTCGTTTCATATTGCCTCCGTAAGCGTTTAGCTTTTCGTCAAATCGATCAAGTAGGGTGAAGGCATCGGCCGTAGAGCCGGCAAATCCGGTCAGAACTTTTCCATCTTGAAGCTTGCGTATTTTTTTTACGTTGCTTTTCGCGATGGTGTTTCCCATCGTAGCCTGCCCATCTCCACCAATGGCTACCTGGCCATTGTGTTGAACTGCTAGAATGGTGGTGGCGTGGATTTGAGTCATAATTATCTTTATAGTGCTAACCCAGTCTTATCGTAAATATCCTCTAAAGGTATAGTCACATTGATTGAAGACATGAAAAGATTTTGTTTCGGCTCTTCATATTCTTCCAAATTCCATTGGTTGTTAGCGTTTGTTCTGAAAATTTGCACTAATCGTGATTCCGAATCTACTAAAACATACTCTTTAAGGGAAGGTATCTCCCTGTATAACTCAAACTTTGGGCCTCTGTCATAATTTTTTGTTGAAGAAGACAGTATCTCAATAATTACAATTGGCTCAATGGATGAGTCTTTTTCATCATCAAATGTTTTAATATCTCCACAAAAAATGGAAATATCAGGGTATGTGAAAAGAGTATTGCTCGGAATATGAACCCGCATATCACTTCCAAAAGGCGTGCATTTTTTCCCTTTTAACTGAATGGCAATAGACATGAAAAGATTAGAGAAGATCAGATTATGGATAGTACTTGCACCGGCCATATCAAAAACCTCTCCTTTAAAATACTCATGTTTTGTAAGCGAGTTTCGTTCAAAAGCTAGATACTCCTCGATAGTGAGTAGTTTTCTATTATAAACTTGAACTGGCTCCTTTACTTTCATTCAACAAAATTTTGATTCAGATTATTAAATCAAAATCCTTACGGGATCTTCTAACAGTCCTTTAAGCGTTTTGAGGAAGGCGGCACCGACTGCTCCATCTACCGCGCGATGATCGCACGATAAAGTTACTTTCATGACATTGCCCGGAACGAGCTGACCATTTTTCACAATGGCTGTTTCTTTGATTCCGCCTACGGCCAAAATGCACGCATCCGGAGGGTTGATGATGGCCGTGAAGTCTTCAATGCCAAACATGCCCAAGTTCGAAATGGTGAAGGTGCTTCCTTCCCAATCGCTGGGTTGTAATTTTTTATCGTGAGCTTTCTGCGCCAAGTCTTTTACTTCTACTGCTATGTGTGAAAGCGATTTGTTATCGGCAAAGCGGATAACAGGAACTAACAATCCGTCTTTTACGGCTACGGCCACCCCAATGTGGATGTGATGATTCTTACGCATTTTGTCGCTCAGCCAGCTAACGTTTACATCCGGATTTTGACGAAGTGCTGCGGCCACGGCTTTGATCACCATGTCGTTGAACGAAATTTTTACCGGAGCAATTTCATTCATGCTCTTGCGTGCTTCAATGGCCTTGTCCATGTTGATTTCCATGGTGAGATAGAAGTGCGGAGCGGTGAATTTGCTTTCGGATAAACGCTTGGCGATGGTCTTGCGCATCTGCGACACGGCAACTTCTTCAAAACTTTCCTGACCTACTACGGATGGCAACACCACCTGTGCAGTTGCTGCCTTCGCACTTGTTGCCGGTGCGCTGGCAGCAGGTTTATAATTTTCTACGTCTTGTTTAGTTATTCGTCCATGATCGCCAGAGCCGGCAATTTTAGAAATATCGTACCCTAAGTCTTTTGCGATTTTTTTAGCCAGAGGCGATGCTTTTACGCGACCATTAGCTGATGATTCGGTAGAGCCATTGCTGGAAGTGGCTGTCGGTGCGGCTGCTACTTTGGGTGCGGCAGCAGCGGCTGAAGTTGCGCCAGAAGATTTTTGTTCGTGTGCTTTTAAAAGCGTTTGCCAATCGGCACCTTTCTCGCCAATAATGGCTAGCACTCCATTAATTTTTACCGCTTCTTTGGCATTAGCGCCAATGTATAAAAGAGTACCTGTGTTGTACGATTCATAGTCCATCGTAGCCTTGTCGGTTTCGATTTCTGCGAGTAGTTCGCCCGACTTCACTTGATCGCCCACTTTTTTGTGCCATGCTGCGATTACGCCTTCGGTCATGGTATCGCTCATCTTCGGCATGAGTGCGATTTCGGCTTTGATGCCGGTAGTATCTATTGCTGCTGCCGGAGCGGCTTCTGTTTTTGCTTCTTGTTTGGGTTGCTCGGCTTTTGCACCGCCTGAAGTGTCTGCTGATTGCGCGCCAGCGAGTAATGCAGAGTAGTCTTCGCCTTTGTTGCCTACAATGGCGAGCACGCCATTGATTTGAACGGGTTCGCCTTCTTTGGCGCCAAGATAGAGTACCGTGCCGGTGTTAAATGATTCGTAGTCCATGGTAGCCTTATCGGTTTCGATTTCGGCCATTAGTTCGCCCGACTTTACGGTGTCTCCCACTCTCTTGTGCCATTTGGCAATCACCCCTTCCGTCATGGTGTCGCTCATTTTGGGCATGCGTACGATTTCTGCCATATCTTTTGTGTAGTTAAATCTCGTTGCTGTTAATTCTATTCGAACATCAAAAATAGGCGTATTTATGCGATTTTCAAGTCTGAATTTTGGGTAAAAGGAAAGAGTGGGCGCAACGGTTTGAACGTGGTGCTGGCGTGGGCGAGGGATGGAGGCATTGTTGGAGCCCAGCCTTTGCTACTTGTGAGCAAGCTGGGCAAAGGCTGGCGACTGCCGACAGCCCGGTGCCCCGGATGGTAATCGGGGCACGCCCCAAAATCGTTTTGTTATGGTTTTTGGATTAGAAGTTGAACGTTCCGATGAGGATTTCGAAGAGTGAAGTAGAAGGCTTGATGCCGTACGAATAGCGGAAGCCGATATCGAGTTGTGGCAGGAGGCGCATGACGTTGATATCAAATTTTACTTCGGCACCGGTGGAGATGTAGGTGCGCGATAATCCATAAAGAGGAGTGGAACCATATCCATAATCAAAAAAACCATTGACACGAATGCGCTGAATATTTAATAACGGACCAATGGATAGATCGGGATACCACACTGGCATGGTGTAGTTTCCGGAGAAAGAAAAGAAGTTGGCAAAACGTGGCAGTGAGTGGCCACGTGGTAACGGGATTCTGTTGGTGAATTGATAGATGGCGTTGTCGCGTATTTCTGTGCCACTTTGATTGGCATAGCGAAGGGAGTTGATTTGAGTGCTTTGATAGCCAGCGTAACCCCAAAGCGAGTGATGTTTAAAAAGTTCTGTATCGAACAAAGAAAATATAGAAGGGAAGTAGGCAATTCCATAAACTGAAAATTGATTGCCTGTGTAGTTTCCGCCATAGGGGGTTCCATAAGCATTCATGTAAATAGCTTGTCCCCATTTGCTATTGATATCTCTTCTGCTCTGTTTTAGCAAGCGGTAAGCCGAAAAGCTGAAATGATTATATACTAAGTTGCCATTGTTGATGCGATCAGAGAAGAAATAATAGGAGATTATGGTATCGTTGACGGTTACGGCTGGAATAATTCGGCTCTTGTTGATCGAGTTTGAAAAATTAGATACTTGTGTGACCCCCACTGCGTTTCCGAAGCTAACACTGCTAATGAATTTGGATGAAGTTGTAACCAATGGAATTCGTAATCCCCCTTCAATGGTTTTTTCGCTCCAATTGAAAGTGAGGTTTTGCGTTTTAATTGTTTCGGTATAATTGGGTCTTGTGCCTGTGTAGGAAATGGTTTCAATTTCGCCTTCATTGATTTTACGATCACTTTGGGTAAATGAAAAATCGATGATGGGGTACCAAGCTTGAAAGCTAAGAGAAGTTACCCATGCGCTGGTTTGTTCTGCTAAGTCATACTGATAGCCTCCGCTGATGGTGGTGGTGCTTAATAAATCTCTTGAAGTGATGCCGGCAAAGATGCTTGTCAAATCGTTGTTCACATAAGCTCCCCATGTGTAAGGATTAACAATTCCTTTCAAGCGTGAATAGCGTTTCGCTTTATAGGTGCTATCGGGAATGCCTGACAAGAAATGATGGGAAGCTTCCTGTTCGGCTAGGTGCGCAAATAATGCGGATGGTTGTGTGCGCAGGGTCCACTCTTTCCACTCGCTGGGATTGAAATTAATTTTTACAACATCCAGCCCGTCTTTTCCCTGCTCGTTGTAGTAAATGATTTTTCCATCTCGGCTGAGGCTGGGATTGTACGACCCGTATTTGCTGGAGGTGATTTGGTAGCGTTTTCCGTTTTCGGTATCCATTGCGTAAATGTTATCAATACCGCTAATAGGTGAGTTGTAGAGAACATATTTGCCAAAGGGAACCGGATGGCCCATGTTTTCGTCACTGAATTCGGTTAATAATTTTTCTTCTTTGTTTTCGAGAGAAAATGATACCAATGCTTTTCCTTTTTTATTGGTTTTAAGAGCTACGATCTGTTTTCCATCGGGAGTCCATCGGGGCATAGAAATAAAATCGTTATCCGGATTCTTAAATTCCAATACACGTTTGCCACTGAGGTAGTCGAGTACAACAAGTTTAGTTTGGTAATCAGTGGAGGTTTCGACTGTGGCAATTTGATACCCATCGGATGAGATAGCAGCCGCAGCATACCGGCCATTTTTCGCGATCACAGTTTTGGTTTTGCTGCCCATATCGTAGCCCACGATAGCAGAATAGGTTTTCATGCGCCAGCGTGGATCAAACCGATGTTCGTTCCACACTACCCGGCTGTTCGTAGCGCTTAGCATAGCAGCATCGTTGATGGCGCCTTGTGTGTAGATGGTGGTTTCATGATTACCATCCAACAACACGAGTTGCTCGATATCACCAATTCCGGATTTCTGTACTAAAATTCTTCCTCCTTCCATTTCTTGTGGAAAGCGATAGTCGGTATAGGCATTGTTTGCCCGAGTGTTTACTGTGAAAAAGGGGGTTAAGCGGGTAGTATCTAGTTGTGCCTGCCATTGTTTTTTGAGATCGGCAGCCATTTCGTTGTAGAGGTCTCGTACATAAAGTCCGGTTTCTTTTTTCAAGGCCACGGAAAATGTGAATGGGACGAACGAAGTATTCCATGATCTGCGTGTTACATTTTCCCACACTTCCGGGTTTTTGGTTTTTCTACGAAGGTAGGATACCATGTGGTAGCCCAGCTTGTAATGATCGGGGATGTTGTGTTTATAGGATCGCAGGTATTGCTTATGGTAGTTGAAGGTGCGGCCTTCCATCAGGTTGGTGCGGAAGAGTAATTCAAAGTTGGGTATTCTGCCGCGGCCACTGTTGGTGAAAGCTGTTTCGGTAGCTACGGCATCTCCTTCCCAAAACCATTGAGGTGCACCTAGGTATGCCATCGCTGAGAGGCCAAAGTTTCCAAAACCATAATACACCAGCCGATTAAATCCGCGGGTTGCATGTTGGTATTGCACGATGTGTCGATACTCGTGCGTTGCCAGAAGATTCAGCCAGTCGTTATTGCCGATGAAGTTATAATTCTGAGAGGGCATTCCAAAGAACTCCGATCTTCGGGGAGTAATGGAAACAAAGCCATTCGAGATGGAATTTTGGTTTTGTAGGATGATGGAAATTTTACGAGGGCTGGCACCCATCGTTTTGGCTTCGGGCTCATGGACATATTCCAGTGTGTTGGCCATCCGTTGTGCCTGTTGTTCGTAGCCAAGTGGATACAAAATCCGGAAATGTGCCGTGTTAAGTTGGTACCACTTTAGTGAAGGCGCATTGTTTTCGTTGACAACGGCCTCTTGTGCACAGCTTAGCGTAACGAAAAAGCAAGCAGCAATCAGCAGAAAGATTTTGGTTACACCAGAAAAGAATGAGTTCATGGAAAACGTAAGAAAGATGAATACTCAGGTAACGACACTATCAGGCAATAAATTATCCGCAAGGCCATCTGTAAAAATAGCTTTGTCATTGCTGAAAACAAATAACTATTTTTGCATTACTATGTGGAAGGCATTAATGAAAATGTATCGGCAGTATAAAGATTATGTGCGTGTGGACTTACTCATGTACGCTGTAATGTTCCTGATGATTATTTTATATGCCATTTATACCTTGGCATTTCGCTAACCATTCAATAAAATTTCCTGAACGTTTGCCTTAATTTTAATCGATAGTTCATCGGTAGGCAAATCGTTGATGTCCCTTCCAAATGGATCCTCGATTTCTTCGGCTATCAACTCAACGCTTAGTAACACAAACGTAATGAGCACTACAATCGGCACGGTGATGTAGCCAGAAGTGGTGACGAATGCGAAGGGAAGGGTGATGATGTAGATAAAAATAAATTGCTTGATGTACATGGTATACGAATAGGGAATGGGCGTATTTTTGATACGCTCGCAGGCGCCAATGATATCGGAGAATTCTTTTAACTCCTTATCGGCCATAAACAGTTGATCACCAGACATCAACCCTTTTCTATACAGATCATTTACTTTTTGGTAGAGTAGTGCAGAAAGAAAATTAGGCGCATGATGTACTTTTTTCAGTTTTTTAAAGAACTCATCGTCCGGAGCCTCCAGAAATTCAGGTCTTACACCTTGGCGCAAGTGCTCTTTGAGTGACATGACTAGGTTGGGGATCATGATCGAAAACCATTTACGATTTTCGAGATCATCTGCATTTAGAAAGGCATTTAATTTCAGCGACAGGTTGCGAGTGTTGTTGACGAAGCTCCCCCACAGTTTACGACCTTCCCACCAGCGATCGTAGGCGGAATTGGTACGGAATACAAGGAATAGACCCAATACAATACCGAGCAGCGAATGCATGCTAATGGTGGTATGAAAGTCATTTTCATGAAAACGCAGTTTATCTAATAGCACATAACATAAAGCTGTAGAATAAACAGTCATAAAAATGAGCACCGGTGTGAGGGTGCGCATGACTGCTCGTGAGTACGCATGAAATACGTGAGAGAACCAGACTTTGGGGTTATAGTTGACCATTGAGGAAATTAAATTCAGGTCAAGATAGGAAATAATTATTTGTTGAAAATAGAAAAGGGCTGCCAAGCGGCAACCCTTTTCGAATAAAAACAAAACAGACTATTAAAATTTAAATGTCAATTGGCCCATAAAGGTTGTTCCTAATTGACTGAACTGCGAACCGTTGTAGCCTAAGATTCTGTAACGACCAGCGAAGGCAAGGAATCCCTCCAACAATCTTTTGCTAGTTGCATTATTTAATACAGCTTGCCCATCAGCATTTTGAGCCTCCAGTTTCCATGTTGGCAACACGTTAAACAAGTTGTTTATTGTAAAAGATGCTGAGAAGTTTTTAGAGAAGGCATAACCAATGTTCAAATCGGTAACTATCGCTGGTGAAAACACTTGCTTAATGTCATTCATAACATTTGCATCCGCCTTTGAGGCTGTCACTGGCGCTACTCCCACATATCCATCATTAGGAGAACCAGCACCATATGCAAGCCCATTATCTAAATCTTGGAATTTGGTTGGTCCAAACAGAGTATTGTTAATTACAATATTCCAGTTGCCCATACTGTAGTCCAAACCACCTATTACTTTGTACTGAGGCCTGCCTTCGGTTAGTAATGATCTGATTTGAGCATTCAAAATAGATGCGCCTGCTGAAGCAATGATCTTGGGCGTGTTTGGAGAGCCAACAATTTCGTTGCTTAAGGTAAAGTTACCGGCAACATTGATACCTAGTTTACCAGTTCCTAATTCTAGGTTCTTATAGCTGGCAACAACATCGAGACCTTGCGTTTGTGTTTTGATACCGTTGATGAAAAATTGCACACTTTGTAAGTCAAAATTTCCAGCACCAACACTATTTCCTTTTAAGATTCTGCCTAACTCAGTAGTCGGCACTGCTAACTTACGATCATCTGTCGTAATGGATGAACTATAAACAATTCGATCACTAATTGTGATGTTATAATAATCCAAAGTTAAGCTTAGGTTGCTGGTAGGATTCACACCGATACCCAACGTAATATTATCGGATTTCTCAGGAGTAAGTCTTGGAATTCCCAGCGCGAAAGCCTCTTTGCTGATATTGTTAAATAGTCCGGAAAGAACAATGGTACCGCCAGCGAAAGATGCCTGCGTTGACTGTGCATAAATCTGATGTAATGTTGGAGCACGGAATCCTGTGGAAACTGAACCTCTCAACACAATTTTATCATCAAGAAGTTTCAACCTAGATGATAACTTCCAAACGGTTGCACTACCAAAATCGCTATACTTTTCAGCACGAACAGCACCTTCCAGTAAAAAGTTTTCAGTTATGTCATAAGTTACATTCAAATAAGCCCCTATGTTGAAACGGCTATTGGTTCTTGCATTTTCGGCTCTGATTCCTGGGAATGAGTTAGATCCTTCTTTTGTATAAGAGGCAGTGTCTCCAGCAATGATTTGATAAGTTTCAGAACGAGCCTCACCACCAAAAGCTACATTGATTTGAGAGGTAACTGCCTTGCTCACATCGATGTTCCCAACAACATGGTTAAAGCTAAATCCCCCTGGTTTGAATGAAGTTGGGCTTTTGGCTCCTAGACCTCGGTTAATTGTATTATTTACAGTATACAATTGCTCGTTGCCTCCAATCGTAACACTTGCATCTGTCGACCAACCATTGCTTTCATTTTTAATTCCTAATGTTGCGTTGTAGTCCTTTAAATCACCTTCAAAGGTTGGCATGTAACCCATATAACCTTTATACAATTCAACCCCGGCAGAATTAAGGGTATTGTCGCCAGTATAGTTAATTCCGTTTGGATCTGTGATATGCAGTAATCCGAAGTCTTTTCTCCAATAAGGGGTTCTGTAGTTCGCATTGCTTAGCACTTTCTTAGCTACAAATGCAGCATTGCTATAGAATTGCGTATTATCACTAACAGGTATTCCTAAATTATAAGAGAATTTTGCTGATGTAGTAGCTCCAGTACCATTGATGTTACCACCAGTTGGATTTACTTTCAAGAAGTTAATTATATTGGGATTGGCCGCATACTGTTGTTGTTCAGTATCACCAGCAGTATAAGTTCCGAATGTTCCAATTTCTACCAAAGGATCGATGATTCCCGAGCGCACCGCATTGTCTGTTTGATTGAATCCTACTGTATAATTAATGAAGCCATTTTTTGCAAAATTAGTACCGCTATTGAAAGACAATCCATAAGTTCCACCATCGCCTTGGCTGGTCACTCCGCTAATTACATTTAATGAGCTGTATTCAAATTTGTCCTTTAAGATCACGTTCATTACCCCAGCAATGGCATCTGACCCGTATTGGGCAGACGCACCATCGCGCAAAATTTCTACACGCTTGATGGCATCGGTTGGAATACCCGAAAGGTCGGCACCGGTTTCACCGCGGCCTGGTGCAAATTGCACATACAATAGCGAGCTCAAGTTCTTTCTTTTGCCGTTGATCAGAATCAAAGTACGGCTAGGTCCCAAGTTTCTGATTTCATAAGGATCTAACAAAGTAGAGGCATCGTTTACAGGTGTATTCACAGTATTGAACGAAGGTACTCGGTATTGTAAGGCCTTATCGAAAGTAAACTGGCCAGTAGTTGCCAATTCCTTCGAAGTGAAATTATCAACCGGAACCGGGTTGTCGATAATTGTTCTCTGAGCACCTCGACCCACTGAGATTACAACTTCCTCTAGTTCGCTGGCGCTTGAAGATAGTTTGACGTCTACAATATTAGAAACGCCAAGGGCGATTTCTTGGGTTGCATAGCCAATAGATGAAATAACCAATGTGTTGGCATTGGAAGGAACGGATAATTTGTACTTTCCGTCTACATCTGTGGCGGTACCAATTGAGGTCCCTTTAACAGTGATGTTAGCTCCCGGCAAAGGTGAGCCACTGTCGGCATCGGTTACAGTGCCCGAAATCTCCCGATTTTGGGCGAAGACTGCTACCGAGCAAAGCAAAAATGCTGTGATGAATGGTAGAATTTTTTTCATGGATGGTTAATTTTAGTGATGTT
>DGYK01000022.1:113075-158478 GCA_002398365.1 Flammeovirgaceae bacterium UBA5008 | reverse complement strand
AGTGATGTAATAAGTCAATATTAAATAATTATTAAATTAAAAAGAAAATAATTACCCTAATTTTATGGGTTATTCTGCCACCTTAGCTGGGAATAAGGCCGGAACAAAATTTGGCGATAAGTTTTGCGGAGTCATGTTTTTTTTCTGAATAACTTGAATACTCCAAATCCAATTTGCTAATTTAAGTGTTGAAGGCTTTTAATTTTTTTATTTAAAAAATAAATCAAACTCCAATAAATACTTACTTTTTGAATAAAAACTAATAAAAAAGTAAGTGGTTAACGTTAATTTGAAACATTTAGAGATTAGATATTAAACAGGATTGTTACGATTTGTAACCGGACTTAAAATCGCAGACGCACACAATGAAATTGAACCTATTTATCTTACTTATTAGTGCCAGTACGCTGGCTTTTGGGCAATCAGATTATGCCATTAACCTGAAAGGTGACACCCTAAAAGGCCGCGTTAGAATTCTCACTTATGATCAACTGGATCGGGTGCAAATCGTAACGGACGAGGCAAAAAAAAACTATTCTGCACTGGAAATTCGTACCCTGCGCATTGCCGGAGTCACCTATCATACCATCAAGTATGACAAAGGCTTTCGATATATGCGATTGATTAAAGATGGCTTTTTAAGCTTATATGGTTTTCGGATGCCCAACCAATCTACCTATGATGGACAATATTTTGTAAAGAAAGATGGGTCTGCAATGGAAATGCCTAACCTTACTTTTAAGAAGAGCCTTTCTGCATTTCTTGCTGATTGTCCCGAAGTGAATGAACGCATTAAAAGTGGTGATTTAGGTCGTAAGGATATTGATAAGATCGTAGATCGGTATAATAGCTGCCTTCAGTTTAAAACAGAGCGAAGAGTTGAAGAACCCAAAGTAGCCCCTGTAACTGAGATTGAGAGCGAGCAAATGATAGCAGTAAATGCCATTATCACCAAAGCAGAAGCCGCTACCAACCTAGAAAACAAATCAGATATTATTGATTTATTGAAAGACTTGCGTTCTAAAATTGCGAGAAATGAAATTTTGCCTAACTATATTCTCAAAGACATCAAGAATCAATTGGGCCAAAATCCAGATTTCACTACTGAGGTAGAAAAACTCCTTTCCTTAGTGAAGAAATGAGGGAATGAATTTTTTGATCGGAGGCGGAATGTTTTTGCGATCAATCCAAAATGCAACGAGTGAGCAAATTGCCACTATCAAAGCTAGGATGAACAAATAGCCACCATCACCCTTCACTTCAATGCCGAGTATGGTCAGGTGCATCATCAACGCGCCACCCATTAGTCCGGCAGCTAAAACACTGCCCAGCCAAACGGTAGAAGGAACCAGAATCAGAAACGATGCAATCAACTCCATCACGCCTACGCCTATTCTTCCCCAAGGCTCCATCCCCACTTGGGTAAAAATGTAAACTGATTCTTCTGCCCCTGTAAACTTAAAATACAGTGTCTGTAGCATGATAATGGCTGCCACTATACGAGAGATCCAGAAGATAATTCGGGTAAGGTTTGTCATATAATTGTTGATGAAGGTTGAGCTATGTAGTTTGGTCTGATTAGATAATTTAGGCAATCCAACTTCAGCGAACAAGTTATTTAAGGTACCATCATGAAGTTGTCTCATAAACGACATATTGTCTGAGTTAGCCAATTTGAGAGGCTAGTACAACATTTCAAATATTGATTAATTTAGGTTTTTAATTATTTATTCAACTATGGCTAATTTTGAAGTGCATCCGGATATAGCAGAGGCAAAAACAATTTCTACCGATTTCTATTTAGATCCTCGGCACTTCAAAGATTCAAAGGAAAAAATATTCGGCCATACGTGGCATTTTGCCGGTAATACCGACCAAGTCAAAGAAAGCGGGTGGGCAACTCCCGTACACCTTTTAGAGGATTTTTTGAATGAACCTCTATTACTCTCAAAAGATAAAGAAGGGAATCTTCATTGCATGCCCAATGTGTGTACGCACCGTGGAAATTTGATCGTAGAAAAACCTTGCAAGGTGAATGACTTACGCTGCAAATACCATGGACGAAGATTTAACCTGAATGGAAAATTCTTATCGATGCCCGAATTTAAGGAGGTAAAAAATTTTCCTTCTGATGCCGATGATTTGGTAAACTTACCGGTTCACCAATGGGGGAAGTTGCTGTTCACCTCACTCAGCAAGAAATTCAGTGCGGATGTTTTCTTTAAGGAGATGAACGATCGCATGAGCTGGATGCCACTAAGCGAGTTTGTGTTTCGTCCGGAGTTGTCCAAAGACTATTTGATAGACGCTCACTGGGCGTTGTATTGCGAAAATTATCTCGAAGGATTTCATATTCCTTTTGTGCATGCCGGTTTGAATGCTGCCATCGATTATGGAAATTATTCGGTTGAGTTGTATCGCTATTCCAGTTTACAAATTGGTATTGGTAAAGAGGATGGAATCAACTTCGATTTGCCCAAGTCATCACCGGATTATGGTAAGAAAGTAGCTGCCTATTACTTCTGGGTGTTCCCCAACATGATGTTCAATTTTTACCCATGGGGATTGTCTGTAAATATCATCCACCCGATTGCTATTAAGAAAACGAGGGTTTCATTTCTCACTTTTGTGTGGGACGAAAGTAAAATGCGCCAGGGTGCCGGTGGCGATTTGCATAAAGTAGAAATGGAAGATGAAGAGATTGTACAAAATGTACAACGAGGCATTCGTTCACGTTTTTACACGCATGGTCGCTATTCTGTCACGCGTGAAATGGGCACCCATCATTTCCATCGGTTGATTGCCGAGTTTATGGGGTAAAAACTAGTTGTTACTTGGTTTCAGTAATTCGAAAATTTCAGGATTGATAAACAGCAAAATGACCACGATGATTGCTACGAGTAAACCGAAAAAAAGCTGAGCTGTAACATAGACGCCTATTCCTTTCAAAAATGACACCACTTTTGATTGGGTAGAGAACATATTCATATACCCGAATGGAATATAAAGGAAAGTAATGATCAATAATGGGTAACTGAAAATAAACGAATCAGAAATCTTTAAAAAACAAGCTGTAGCTATGCTCGTCCAGTAAATATGACCCTGTAGGTAGAAAGGAAGCACCATGTGCTCAAGAAAATTCAAGTTTTGCTTCCTAAAGAAAATATATCGAGAAGCGAATGCCTGAAATGGAATGTAGAGGAATGAAATAATTTTTAGGTTATCCGATACTAATTGAAAGGTTTGTTCCATTACTTTTTCCTGACCACTACCTGCTTTGGGTGGCGTCTGTAGACCAGCTCTACCAGCATGATTCATAAAATAAGCCACATCCATATCTAACATACTTAAAATCAAAAGAAATAGGGTAATCATCAAAAAGAAATACCCAACCGGGCCATAATATTTCACCCGATTTCCTGAGAGAAAAGTACGCGCAGCAACTCCAGGACGAATAGTTAAATCGCGAAGTGTATTGGGAAACATGCCATCAAAGCCATAGACCCGTGCCCAGAAATCATTCCAGCCTTCACGTAAGGTGATTCGCTTTACATGTGTGCGTTGGCCGCAATGGGCACAGTAGTTATCAGAAACTTCTTGCTGGCAATTGATGCACTTCTTACTGGACTCGGTAAGCATGAAGAGAGGAGGTTTAGGTTAACAAATCTACTAATTTGCTGAAGCCTAAACCAAGGATTAATTCCAAGTGTTGGAATTAAAATTTATCAGGAATTTGTACAATGCGTACTACAATTTCGTGCGGATCGCCATCTTTATCTAACAAGCTGAATTTTACCATCGGGTTATCGCGCTTGATGTTACTTTCCACATGCACCACCTCATTGTTCTGTAAATGTTTTTCAATCTCTTTCTGTAACAGAAAAAGGGCGTTGGCCATGTCAACTTCCAGCGGGCTTGGATTGTACGATTCCGTCTTCATGTCTTTCTAAAATTATAAAGACTCAAGGATCAATGGGGCTTGAATGCTGAATCTTGGATTTATTTATCACCACTTTATCAAAGCTGAGGCCCACGTGAACCCGCTTCCGAAAGCAGCTAAGCAAATTACGTCATTTTCTTTCATCTTTCCTTCTGTCCAAGCCTCACTCATGGCAATAGGTATGGAAGCGGCAGTGGTATTGCCATAGCGCATGATGTTGTTGTACACTTTTTCATCAGGCAATTCCAGCTTTTGCTGAATAAATTGACTAATCCGCAAATTAGCTTGATGCGGAACCAGCAGGCTGATATCTTCTTTTTTCATGCCATTTGCCTGCAGCGCCTCATTAATAACTTCCATGAAACGAACTACGGCATGCTTAAATACCAAATTTCCGTTCATTACGACTTTGAACCCTGTAGTATCGAGAAACTGCTCGGGCTGACGCTCGGCATGTGGCCGGCTGCTGCCTGGGTCTTTCACATAAAGTTCTTCTGCAAAACGGCCATCCGCATGTAAATGCGTAGAAAGGATGCCCGGCTTATCCGATCGCTGCAAAACGGCCGCACCCGCACCATCGCCAAAGATCACTGCCGTATTTCTACCTCGTGTGGTAATATCCAAAGCAGTGCTTTGAATTTCGGCACCTACCACCAACACCGTTTTGTACATGCCGGTTTTTATAAATTGATCGGCCACCGACAAGGCGTAGATGAATCCGGAACATGCATTTTTAACTTCCAGCGCACCGATGCCTTCAAGGCCCAATTCACGCTGCATAATCACACCTGAGCCCGGAAAGTAATAATCGCTGGTGATACAGGCGAATACAATAAAGTCTACATCTTTTTCGGTGAGATTGGCACGCTGCAATGCCAAGCGCGCTGCCTTAGCAGACATGTTACCAACGGTATCTTTTGCCGGATCGATCCATCTTCGTTCTTGGATACCTGTACGCTCAATGATCCACTCATTATTGGTGTCCATTAAGTTTGAGAGGTATTGATTGGTAATGACCGTTTCAGGAACGAAGTGGCCGAGGCCTACAATTTTAGATGAATACATGCGGCATTGGTTAAAATCCAAGGCCAAGTTAAGGAATTGTTGCTAATGATTGTTAGGATTTAGGGGTTTTGCTTTTTACGATTGGGTGTTTCTTTGAGCCTTTCGGCCGAAAAAATAGAGAACCACTAAAAGCCCGACTAACCCAAGTAAGATGGCGATGGCAGAAATTTGTAAACCTGCGAATACTTTCGAGGTCGCATCCTCTTTAGAAACTTCCAACGAACCGAACGTTTGGAATAAACCCAAAAGCAAAGAAAAACAGATCCAACCGATCAGAAGAAACAGAAATTGGTTCAATAATTTCTTTTCAAAAAGGCTCTTCTTCCATTGTACTTTTAGCAGCATGAGTAGTCCACCGATTGCACATGAAAGAAGAGCCAGTTCGATCATTTTATTGATTTTTAGGAGCAGAGACTTGCAGAATTATAAAAGCTAATAAAGATAGGCAATAAATTAGCAGACCATACAACACAGTGATGAGTGCTACTTTCATTCCGCCCATGATGACCTGAAATGGAAGCATTTCTTTGATTTCCTCAAGCGCTCCAAATGCCTGGAAAAAACCAAGAATGGTTGAAAAAGCACCCCATACCGCTGACAGCAATCCAACCTGTTTGATAGCTTCTATCCATTTAGGGGAGATTGATTTGTTTTGAACACGAGCAATGATCACATAAATCAGGATGGCCACATTGATCGCAAACAATAAAGATAAGATTGGCATCCAGGGTGAGCCACCGGCTGTGTGAATTTCCATCAATGAATCGGCTAACATCATTTTCATAAAGTTTATGTTTAGTTTTTAGTTGTACAAGCTTACGCGATTTAAGATCTGCTGATTTTTAATTATGACGAAACGAAAATCAAGTCGGAGTTTCTCATTCTGTCAGCAGGCTTTTGGCGAAAGGGTGTTTAGAATTGTTGAAAGGGGCTTCATCGACTTATTGAAAAATCACTGATTCGATTTTGTTGAAGTCAATTGCAGCAGGATGTATGCAAACAATGAAATGCAGTAAATTAATAAGCCATATAAAGCTGTGATGAGTGCTACTTTCATTCCACCCATGATCACCTGAAAGGGCCATACTTGATTACCTCGCGACAATGCGCCAAAAGCTTCGAACAATCCTAGAATGGTACAGAGTGCGCCAAAAGCTGCTGCTAACAAACCAATTTGTTTTACAATTTCAATTTGTTGGGGAACCAGACTTTTTTTCTGGACGATCCGAGTCACTTGATAAACAATGAGGAAAACATTAATCAGCAGCAAGGTTGAGAGCGGATACATAAATATAGTGCCCCCGTCTTGGTGGAATTGTGTAATGGAAAACGTAAGAATAGTCATGGGTCGGTTTTTTGTCTAACAAGATTACGGTACAAAAACTTCCCAAGCTTCTTTTTCTGACAGGTAGATGAATGCAAGCGGGTTAATGTAATTTCCATCAGGGAAATGGCGAAAAGACCTTGAAAAATGTTGAAAGGGGGTTATTCGCAATCAAAAATTTCTTTTTGAAAGGGCCTTGATAGATTTTTTATAAATATGCACTTGCATGAGCCGAGCAACCCATTGGATGGATTATCTCTTTACGCGTCAGCGTTGGATTTTTCACGTTTTCTTTTGGCTCCTTGTGTTGGCATTGTATGTAATCTTCTTTGGCAGGAAAAACAATAACTACCTCCAGACATTCTTCTTCGTGGGCTTGTTGATGCCCGTTACCATTTTCACCACCTACTTCCTGAATTATTACTTGGTGCCCAACTATTTGATGAGAGAGCGCTACAGCTATTTCGTGACTTATTTTTTCTACACGATTATAGGGTCTCTTTTTCTGGAAATGTTGATCTCGGCACTCACCTTCATCATCATGGCCGAAACAAACATTCACGCCATGAGCCCCGCTTCCATTGATTTATTTTTTTTACTGGCCTCGTTGTTGGTGGTCGTTTTTTTTGCCTGGGGAATCAAAATGCTCTTACACTGGCGCCAGTCCAAGGAAGATTTTCAGAGGTTGATGCGCGACAAAATAGAAGCGGAGTTGAACTTTTTGAAAGTACAGTTGAACCCTCACTTTTTGTTCAATACCATGAACAACCTATACTACCTGACCACACAAAAGTCAGAACAGGCTCCGCAAGCTATTTTACAACTCAGCGAAATGCTCGACTACGCCTTGCATCAAGGTAAATTAATGCGGGTGCCATTGGAGAATGAATTGAAACAAGTGGATAACTACATCGCCTTGGAAATGCTGCGATATGAAGACCGCATTCAGCTGGAAAAGAAAATAACCGGAGATACGAGTCATCATCAAATTGGGCCGATGATGTTGATTACCCTGATTGAGAATGCTTTTAAACATGGTGTGATGAAAGTAGCCGGGCATTCTTGGATTCGAATAGAAATACATTGCACATCTGAAAAAGCGGACATCATCATTAGCAACAGCAAACGATCGGAAAAAATGGAATCGGGAATTGGTTTGGATAATCTTAAGCGGCAGCTTGAGCATTTGTTTCAAGATCATTATCAACTGGAAGTAAATTCCAATCAACCAGATGAGTTTTCAGTTCACTTGCAATTAAACATACCAAAATGAAGACCAAGTGTTTAGTTGTAGATGATGAACCATTGGCGCGAAAGCTGCTGCAAGGCTACATCGCCAAAATAGAAAACCTCGAATTGATACGTGAGTGTGGCAGTGCGATTGAAGCGGGTAATTTTATCCGTACTACGAAAATTGATTTGCTCTTCATGGATATTCAGATGCCCGAACTAAACGGCATGCAATTCATCAGCACACTCAAAAATCCACCCGCAGTGATCATTACCACCGCTCATCGTGATTTTGCTCCGGAAGCTTTCGACATCAATGCGATCGACTATTTACTGAAACCTATTTCATTTGAGCGCTTTGCCAAATCGGTGAATCGGTATTTTGACAAGCCATCGGAACTTATCCCCATTGATAATCCTCAACTATCGGCATCGGCTTTTATTTATTTAAAAGCCGATCGCAAAAACCATCGAGTCATGCTGAGTGATATTCGATACATCGAAAGCTTGGATGATTATGTGAAGGTGCATCTGACCGGAACTACCCTAATTACTCGCGAGAATATCACTTCTTTGGAGTCGGCACTTCCTCCACAATCCTTTGTTCGCATTCATCGTTCCTTTATTGTGAATACAGCTTTCATCCACGCGATTTCCGGTGAAGCCGTAGAAGTGGATGGAAAATACTTGCCTTTTGGAAGAGCTTTTAAGAAGTCTGCGCTGGCTTTGTTGAATTTAAAGTCGATCAAGGATAAGAATTCTTAAACTTTTTGCATATTTGCCTTTCAATTTACCGCCCATGAAGTCCTTCATCCAGTTCGTAATCGCTTAAGAAAGCATTATGAACGATTGGCTTGTGCCAAGAACTTTTTCCCTCATCATCCGTGATGAGAATGTCTTTTATTTTTTTACATCACTAAAATCAATTTGAATGAAAGCTTTTACAACAAAGGCATTTTCGATATTTCGTTTGTTCAAACAAGCACTTGCAGGCTCGGAAGAGAACTTTACGCAAGGCAGCATCAACCGGGCTATTTTTCTTTTGTCCATACCTATGATCGTAGAGATGGGTATGGAATCCATTTTTGCTGTAGTCGATATTTTCTTCGTTAGCAAACTGAACGATCCCAATGCAGTGGCTGCGGTGGGCTACACCGAATCGGTATTAAGCATTTTGTATTCACTGGCAATGGGGTTGGGTATGGGAGCCACAGCCATTGTCGCGCGAAGAATTGGAGAAAACGATAAGAATGGCGCAAGTGCCGCAGCCGTGCAAGCAATTTACCTCGGCTTAGGCATCGCATTCGTTATCAGTGTAATCGGATTTTTCTTTTACAAAGATATTCTGCGAATGATGGGTGCATCGGAGGCTGTTCTTACCAGCAGTTCTTCGTATGCGCTGTGGATGTTTGCCGGAAATTACACGGTCACATTATTGTTTTTAATCAACGCTGTTTTTCGCGGTGCGGGTAATGCGGCTATTGCGATGAAAGCGCTGCTGATCGCCAATATTCTCAATATGATCCTCGACCCGATTTTCATTTTTGGTCTGGGGCCCATTCCGGCTTTTGGTGTGGAGGGTGCAGCAATTGCAACTAACATCGGGAGAGGAGTAGGGGTGGCCTTTCAACTTTACTACCTGTTCAACGAAAAAAGTCTGATTCGCATTGGGTTAGGAAATCTAATGCTACGTTCAGAAATTATTTTGAATGTAGTGAAGGTATCCGGAGGAAGTATTCTTCAGTTTATCATTGGTTCTGCCAGTTGGATCTTCCTCATGAAACTGATGTCCACCTTTGGAGAGAATGCTGTGGCGGGTTATACTACCGCCATTCGTATTTTCATTTTTACTTTGTTGCCATCGTGGGGTTTGGCCAATGCGGCTGCTACTTTGGTGGGCCAGAATTTAGGTGCCAATCAACCTGATCGAGCGGAAAAATCCGTATGGACGGCAGCATATTACAATGCCTTTTTCATGGCATTGATCATGGTTTTATTCCTTACCGTTTCGCCTTGGATTATCGGGATTTTTACTTCCCAACCAGAAGTTCTTTATTATGGAGTGCAGGCGTTACGTTATGTAAGCCTCGGCTACATTTTTTATGGCTATGGCATGGTCATCGCGCAAGCTTTGAATGGTGCGGGAGATACCTACACGCCTACCCTATTGAACATTTTCGGTTTCTGGTTATTCCAAATTCCGTTTGCTTACATCGTGGCAATCCAGTTAGAAGTTGGACCTCGCGGTGTGTTTGTGGCTATCGCGTTGGCTGAATCACTGATGGCTATTGCTGCCATCATCATTTTCCGCAGAGGTAAGTGGAAGTCGGTTAAGTTGTAACGAGTTAATAGTTATTAGTTAATTGTTAATCGTAGTTGGGTTAACAATTAACTTTTAACGTTAAACCTATTAACTTTTCTTAAAGGCGGCTTTGATGGCATTGTTTAATTCATCGCCTGCTTTTTTAAGGCTTGCTTCCACCTCTTTCCAGCGCTCCTTGTTTTCTACTTCCGATTTTAGTTTTTCGCCAGCCACTTTCAGTTCTTCAAATTTTACTTTCAAATCTGCCTCCACGCGCGTGCTAGCGTCCTTGGCTTCGACAATAAATTGGTCAAACTTTTTACCAAACTCTCTAAAAAATTTCTCTCCGGCTCCTTCCTGATTGGATTCCATAATTCCTTTAGTTTAAATGCTTTAATTGCTCACACATCCGTATGGCTAATTTTGATCTTACGAATCTAATGAAATATCATCTACTTCAGCCAAATAAATACCAAAAACAGGTTGGCTTCGTCTCTACGGTTGATTAATTTTGAACTACTAACTACATCTGTTTTGGCACCTCGCATTTTACTTCTCCTCGTTTTATTTGTGGCATCAGCAACTGGCTGTGCTTCCTCCTCCACGGGTTATAAGCCCAAGTACAAGAAGCCCGATCCCAACAAACCATTGCCTTGTCCACAAAAAGACTGCTAATCATGCGCAAAATTGTCATTGCCATTGATGGATACTCGGCATGCGGAAAAAGTACCACCGCCAAAGAGGTAGCCAAAATATTGGGCTATCGCTACATCGATTCAGGCGCCATGTATCGGGCAGTTACTTTATATTTTTTGGATCACTTAGTTTCGTTTACCAATCCGAAAGAGATCGATAAAGCCTTACAGGATATAAAACTCACCTTTGTTGTCAATCTAAAGGGTGTCACTGAGATATTTTTGAATGGCATCAATGTCGAAAAAGCCATTCGCAAGATGCGCATCTCCGAAAATGTGAGTCAGGTGAGCACCATCAAAGTGGTACGCGAGGCTATGGTGGCCTTGCAGCGTAAAATGGGCAAGGACAAGGGCATAGTAATGGATGGACGTGATATTGGAACGGTGGTATTTCCGGAGGCCGAACTCAAAGTGTTTTTAACGGCCGATCTGATGACCAGAGCGTTCCGAAGACAGAAGGAGCTACTGGAAAAAGAGGATCTGGTGGAAATTGATACAATAGTGGAAAATTTGCGTTCCCGCGATCAAATTGACAGCACCCGAAAGGAAAGCCCATTGGTAAAGGCAAGCGATGCAACAGAAATGGATACGACCCATGTTACCATTGACGAGCAGGTAGACGAAGTGGTGCGCATGGCACTGTCTAAAATGGTGGTAGCTGGCAAAAAGAGAGGTTAGAAGGCGAAGAAGCTTTCAACTCCAAATTCTTCGTTTTATCGGGCTTTGACACGTGGATTAAATTGTTAATTTTGCCGCATTCCTGCTTACTATGCGGGAAACTAAACCAAACTTATTGCCAACTGCACATGGGCAAATTTATCCGACTTAAAAAAGGCTTCACAATTAATTTGGCGGGCAAAGCAGCCCCCAAAGTTGTTGAAACCGAACAACCTGAAACTTTCGTGATCAAACCTACTGACTTCTATGGCACCTATATGCCGAAGCCGGTCGTTAAAGAAGGTGATACTGTAAAAGCGGGCACACCTCTTTTTCATGATAAGAAACACGAGCAAGTTCTATACACTGCACCCGTCAGCGGTGAGATCGTAGAAATCAAAAGAGGAGAAAAACGCAAGTTGCTCGAAATCAAAATCCTGGCTGATAAGAAAGTGGAGTATGCTTCTTTCAATAAATACTCTGTTTCCGATATTGCGAATCTGCCGGTAGCTGAATTGAAAAATCAATTGTTGAGTTCCGGTGTATGGCCCATGATTGTTCAGCGTCCTTTTGGTGTGGTCGCTGATCCGAGCGTAACTCCCAAAGCCATTCATATCTCGGCTTTCGATACGCATCCGTTAGCTCCGGATTATGCAGTTTTGTATAAAGGTCAAGATCAATTTTTCCAAGTAGGTGTTGACATTCTGAAAAGATTAACCAGTGGAGCGGTTCATGTAAACACACACTCTACCAGCGAAATCTCAACGGTGTTTTCGCAAGTGAAAGGAGCTGAGGTTAACAAATTTTCAGGCCCACATCCTGCTGGATGCGTTGGGGTTCAAATCCATCATTTAGACCCCATTAATAAAGGTCAGGTAGTATGGACGATCTCACCGGCTGGTGTTATCCAAATCGGTAAGTTGTTCCTGAACGGAATCTACGATGCTTCCAAATTGGTAGCCGTTGTTGGTTCTGAAGTTAAGAATCCGCAGTACTATAAGACCTATACGGGTGCTTCCGTGAAGAAATTCATTGAAGGAAACCTAACGCAAGATCATGTACGTGTTATTTCCGGAAACCCGTTAACCGGAACAGCGATCGGCAAAGACGGACATCTTGGTTTCTTCGATCAACAAATTTCAGTTTTGCCTGAAGGTGATTACTCGGAATTCATCGGCTGGATTACTCCAGGTGAACGTAAATTGAGTTTCCACCGCGCGATTGGCTTATTCTCATTCTTATCTCCGGGCAAAGAGCGTGTAGTAGATACTAACACCCATGGCGAACCTCGTGCATTCGTGCAGACGGGTATTTTTGAGCAAGTAACTCCAATGGATGTTCTTCCCACTTATTTGCTGAAGAGCATTTTGGCTGAAGACATCGATGAAATGGAAGCGCTTGGAATTTATGAAGTGATTGAGGAGGATTTAGCGCTTTGCGAATTCGTAGATGTTTCCAAGCACAAAGTGCAGGAGATTTTACGCGAAGGAATTGAATTGATTCAACATAGTTAATTAGTAACTCGATGGAATTTTTAAAACATCAGATCGAAAAAATAAAGCCGCATTTTGAGAAGGGCGGAAAGTGGGAGAAACACTATTATTCATTCGAAGCATTAGAGACATTCTTATTTGCGCCCGCTACTACTAACGGTATCAAAGGCTCGCAAATTCGTGATGCGATTGATTTGAAGCGTTTGATGATGACAGTGATCATCGCCATGGTGCCTTGCTTGCTTTTTGGAATTTGGAATGTGGGCCATCAACATTTCTTAGCAACGGGTCAGGCGGCAGCCGGATTTGGAGATAAGATCTGGGTAGGTATTGTTCAGGTATTACCTATAGTTATTGTTTCTTATGGCGTTGGTCTTGGAATAGAGTTTGTGTTTGCCACTTTCAGAAGACACCCCGTGAACGAAGGTTTTTTGGTTACCGGTATGTTGATTCCGTTAGTAATGCCTCCGGATATTCCGCTTTGGCAAGTCGGCCTTGCGACAGCATTTGCGGTCATCATTGGCAAAGAAGCATTTGGCGGAACTGGTATGAACGTGATGAACGTAGCCTTAACAGCTCGTGCATTCTTGTACTTTGCTTACCCTACTGATATTTCAGGAAGTGTTTGGACATATCTAGGTGATGCGAAAGCAGTAGCCGGATATTCAGGTGCGACTCCTTTATCAATCGCTGCGGATGCGGCAACTACAACCGGAGTAGATGTGGTTACTAAGCTTAATGAATTTGGTGCCGGATGGAACGAAGGTGTGTTCTCTTTCTCTAACATGTTTATGGGCATCATGCCCGGTTGCATCGGAGAGACATCTACTTTAATGTGTTTGATCGGTGCGTTGATATTGATTGCCACCGGAGCGGGAAGTTGGAAGGTTATTGTAAGTGTTTTTGTAGGAGCCTATGCGATGGGTTTGTTATTAAATGTGATTGGTGGAAATGCTTTCGTGGAGATGCCTGCTCATTATCACTTGGTGATCGGAGGCTTGGCTTTTGGTGCTGTGTTTATGGCAACCGATCCGGTAACTGCTTCGCAAACAGAAACAGGCAAATGGATTTACGGTATCCTGATAGGAGTATTCACAGTTTTGATTCGGGTGTTTAATCCGGCTTATCCGGAGGGAATCATGCTGGCGATTTTGTTGATGAACGTGTTCGCCCCACTCATCGATTATTTTGTAGTAAGTGCAAACAAAAAACGGAGATTACAACGTGCGACAGTCTAATCTTTACATCGTATTATACGCAGCGGCCATTACCATCGTGTGTGGCGGAGCGCTTGCCATTGCATCGCAAACCTTAAAACCTTTGCAGGATGCCAACATTGAATTGGAAAGAAAGAAGAATATTCTTTCTACAGTTATGAAACTGGAAGAGGGTGCAAACATTGAGCAACTGTATGCAGCCCGAGTAAAGGAGCGTGTGATTGATTTTCAAGGTAATTTAAAGTCAGGCGTTCTTGCCAGCTCGGTCAACATTGCCGAGCAATACAAATTGAAACCCGAAGAGCGCTTGTTGCCTGTTTACGAATTCCGTAATCAGGCGGATACTTCGAAAATCGAAAACGCGGTAATGCCTGTTTATGGATATGGTTTGTGGAACAACATCTGGGGCTTTGTGGCACTTCAATCTGACTTGAATACTGTGCAAGGTGTGAAGTTCGAGCATGCCGGTGAAACACCTGGTTTGGGTGCACGCATTACTTCTGATGACATTCAGGAGCGCTACAAAGGCAAAGCTGTATTTGATGGTGATAATGTGAGTTCAGTGGTGATGCAAAAAGGCGAAGGCTTTGATTACAGCAACGATCCACACAAAGTAGACGGCATGTCGGGTGCTACTTTAACCGGAAAAGGAGTGAACAATATGTTGAAGGACTACTTCACATGTTACAAGAATTATTTAAAGAAGAATCAAAAAACTTTATCACTTAACTTATGAGCGCAGAAACTGCAGAGGTGGAAGTTGTAGAGAAAAAGTCAGAGCCACTTTTCTCTAAGAAGAATAAAAAACTGTTGACCAACCCGTTGGATATAGACAACCCAATCACCGTTCAGATTTTGGGTGTGTGTTCAGCGCTTGCGGTAACTACACAAATGAAGCCTGCATTTGTAATGTCGTTGGGATTAACCATCGTAACGGCATCATCAAACGTGGTGATTTCATTTATGCGTAATTCCATTCCTTCCCGCATTCGTATCATCGTGCAATTGGCGGTGGTATCGTTGTGGGTAATTTTGGTTGACCAGATTTTGAAAGCCTATGTGTATGATGTATCAAAACAACTTTCAGTATTCGTTGGATTGATCATTACCAACTGTATCGTAATGGGTCGGTTGGAAGCTTTCGCGATGGGTAACAAACCTTGGCCTTCCTTCCTTGATGGAATTGGAAATGGCTTAGGTTATGGTTTGATTTTGATGATGGTTGCTTTCGTTCGCGAGTTATTTGGTGCCGGAAGTGTATTCGGATTTAAAGTATTTGATGCCATCGGTGTACATTATACAGGCAATGGTTTGTTATTACTTCCTGCCGGAGCTTGTATCTTGGTGGGAATCGTCATCTGGGTTCAGCGAACCCTCAACGGACATAGAGAATCACATTAATCAATTCGATCCATGGAGAATTTAATTAATATAGGAATCAGGTCGGTATTTATCGACAACATGATCTTCGCTTACTTCTTAGGAATGTGTTCTTTTCTGGCGATTTCTAAAAAAGTAAAAACAGCGATTGGCTTAGGCGTAGCCGTTATTTTCGTAATCGGAATTACAGTGCCGATCAACTGGTTGATTCAAAACTATGTGTTGGTTCCGGGTGCATTGGCATGGCTTGGTGACGACTTCAAAAACATCGACTTAGGATTTTTACAATTCATCGTGTTCATTTCAGTTATTGCTGCGATCACTCAGTTAACTGAAATGGCGGTGGAGAAATTCTCTCCTGCATTGTATGGAACACTCGGTATCTTCCTCCCATTGATTGCAGTAAACTGCTCTGTGTTGGGAGCTGCCTTATTCATGGTGGGTCGTCCTTACAATTTAGCGGAAGCGACTGTTTTTGGTATTGGTTCGGGAACCGGATGGATGCTGGCGATTGTTGCATTGGCCGGAGTGCGCGAGAAGATGAAATATTCAAATGTGCCCGCTCCTTTAAGAGGATTGGGAATCACGTTCATTTTAGTAGGATTGATGTCGTTGGGATTCTTAAGTTTCCTCGGCTTCTCGATATAGTGGACAGCGAACAAAGAATTGTAAAAGGCTTCGCGAGAAGCCTTTTTTATTTTATTTAGAAAACAAAGAAATTATGAAAGGTATACTCGGTAGGATTGTTCGGTATTTTTTTAATGGTACATTATTCATTGTGCCTTTGGTGGCCACGGTATATTTTATTCTGGTGGCATTTCAGTGGTTGGACAGCCGATTGAATCTTCCGTATCCGGGAGTTGGCTTTGCCATTATACTAACTGTCATCACGCTGTTTGGGTATTTCACTTCCAACTTTGCGTTTAAGACTTTTTCTAACTGGTTCGATCACGGTATGAATCGGATTCCGTTGGTAAAATTGATTTACTCTTCCGTGAAAGATTTGTTGGCTGCCTTTGTGGGTGATAAGAAGAAGTTTGACCGACCGGTTTTAGTGCGCATCAACAAAGAAAATCAACTGCACCGCATTGGTTTTGTAACGCAACAAGATTTGACCGAGCTCGGATTGAAAGATATGGTGGTTGTTTATTTTCCGCAGTCCTATGCGGTGGCGGGAGATCACTTTGTCGTACCTCGCGAGAATGTGCAACCGCTTTCTATTTCCGGATCCGTGGCAATGAAGTTTATTATTTCAGGCGGGGTTTCAGGGTTTAGTGAAGCAGAACCAGTTACCGAATAGTGTGTTCAATTCAATTTTTGAGAAGTGACCTTCCCTAAATTATTGGTGAATCACCCCTGATCCGATTAACTCTTCACTTTCATACCAGGCGGCAAATTGGCCGGGGGTAACGCCTCGCTGTGGGCGATCAAAAATAATATACAATCCTTCCGCGGTTTGGTGTAGTGTGCAATTCTCTAACGGTTGACGATAACGGATACGCGCTTGGTATTTTTTGGATTCACCTACTTGTAAAGCGAGATCGGTCCGCACCCAGTGAACATCATTTGTAGAAATAAATAAGCCCTTGCGATACAAACCCGGATGATCATCGCCACTGCCGGTGTAAATAACATTCTTGGTTGTATCGGTGCCGATGACGAACAACGGTTTTTCGTAGCCGCCAATGTTTAATCCTCTGCGTTGACCAATCGTATAGAAGTGGGCACCATTGTGTTCTCCTACTACTTTGCCTAACTCCGGTTGGAGCGCAAAAGGCTTTGACAAGCCAGCAAGATCTTCATCGACAACTGTGTTTTCAAAAACCGGGGCGTGGTGCGCCACTTCAATTACCTTTCCTTTTTTTGGTTGGAGGCGTTGTTGTAAGAAATCGGGGAGATGAACTTTGCCTATGAAGCATAGCCCCTGTGAATCTTTTTTCTCTGCCGTTGCCAAGCCTGCTTCTTTTGCGATGGCGCGCACTTCGGGTTTTAATAATTCGCCAATGGGAAACAATGCGCGTGAAAGCTGCGCTTGTGTGAGCTGACACAAAAAGTAGCTTTGATCTTTGTTCGGATCTTTTCCGGCTAATAATTGATAGACGGGCGTTCCATTTTTTTCTAAAGTGCCTTTGCGACAATAGTGGCCGGTGGCAACAAAGTCGGCACCGAGTTTAATCGCTGCCTCGAGAAAGACATCGAATTTGATTTCGCGGTTGCAAAGTACATCGGGGTTGGGTGTGCGGCCCGCCTGGTATTCAGCAAACATGTAATCGACAATGCGTGCTTTGTATTCTACACTTAAGTCGATGGCTTGAAAAGGAATGCCTAAGTGCTGGGCTACGATCATCGCATCGTTGCTGTCATCCAGCCACGGGCATTCGTTGCTGATCGTTACGGAGTCATCGTGCCAGTTTTTCATGAACATGCCGATTACCTCGTAGCCTTGCTCTTTGAGCAAATAAGCAGCCACGCTGGAATCGACACCTCCGGATAAACCTACGACAACTCTCTTTTTCACTTCGTTGATAATTATAAATGATTCGTGCGTCTGACCAATTCATGCGGTCAGACGCACGATGGATTACTTCTTACTACTTAAATCTTCGGCTAAAAGTTCATTTACGATTTGATTAAAGCGCTCTTTGAATTGCTCGTAATAAATGCCCGTGCCCGGCCCTTCGAAGCCCGTGCGGATGTGTTTTACTTTGCCGTCTTTGCCGATGAAGATGGTGGTAGGGAAGGCAATTACTTTATTGAGCATTGGTAATGTTTCGGCTGCTTTCTCTTTATCGTTGGTGCCGGCAATGACGAAGTCGTAGGGCACGTTGAGTTTTTCTTTCATCTTCTTCACGCGTCCGCTTGCGTATTCGAAGTCGGGTTTGCGCTCGTAGGCGAGTCCGAGGATTTCTACGCCACGTTGGTTGTTTTCTTTGTACCACTGCGCGAGGAACTTGGTTTCGTCCATACAGTTGGGGCACCATGTGCCGAATAGCTGGAGGATCAGTACCTTTTTATCGTACTTCTCATCGCTGGGGCTGATCATATTATTATCGACATCCGGAAAGCTGAAGCTGATCTGATCGTATCCTTCTTTTAAAAATGTAAGTGATTCCAGATCGGGCAGTGCCGCGTTTTCATTTTTAATTCCGCTGAATGTTTCGTGCGATGTTTTGCCGGAATAAAAATCTCCGCGGAGCGAATCGCCATCGATGAATGCGGAAAAGAGAAATGCGTGGTTGCCATCGAAAGTGCTGAGCCACGCTTTGTTTTCAATGACGTTGCCTTGCAGATAGCGGTAGTCGCCTGTGGGTGTTAAGAAAGTGCCGGTAACGATATTATCTTCTTGCTTAATGACACCCACAGCCGGGTAACTTTCTTTTTCGCTGTGGAACGTGAGTTGGTATTTGCCGGTGAAATTAGTGGAGGCAGTCCCTTTTTTTACAAAGCGGTAGTCTTCGCCAAAGGTGGCGGTGAAGGGCAGTTTGTTTTTAGGATCGTAGTTTTTAATGTAGGTGCCGGACAATGTGTTGCCGTTTATTTTTGCTTGCAGCTCGATATCGAAAATGAGCATGACGATCTTTACCGAATCGTGGGTGACGGTGATTTCATCCTGGAGCAGTTTCTCTTCTGCGTTGAGGAGATAGACTTTATATCCGGAGTCGTCTTTGGCGACTTCGAAGTTGAAAGGAAGTTGCTGGCCTTGCATATCGATGAGCCCGCGCCAAACGCCTGTTTTAAATTCGGCTGGTTTGGGGGTGCAGGCAGCTGCGAGTAAACAAACGGTCAGGAAGTAAATAAGCCTCATGCTTTTGGGTTTTTGAATGACAACACAAAAATGCATTAAATGATTCTCTTTTCTATTGATGAATAGGGCAATTGGTTTGAAATGATGACGGTAAAATGACCGGTGCGCTTGGTGCTGTGCGTGGGCAAGGGATTGAAGTGGAAAGCGACCCTTTTGAGGGAAAGCGGCAGGGGGAGCTTGCAGCGAAAAGCCCGGTGGCGATGCAGGCGCGCGGGCACCGCGCGCCTGCACGACATGCCTCCTCTATTTATTGCTTTATAAAAAGTACCTTTAGGGTATGCTAAATGATTTGAAAGTTGTGGAGTTGGCTTCGGTATTGGCAGGGCCGAGTGTGGGGCAATTTTTTGCAGAGCTGGGGGCGGAAGTCATTAAAGTGGAGAACCTGAAAACGGGCGGTGACGTGACGCGGACGTGGCGGTTGACGAACGAGCAGACCGATGACCGATCCGCGTATTTTTGCTCGTGTAATTGGGGCAAGAAATCCATTGCGATTGATTTGCAGAAGAAGGAAGGAATTGAGGTAGTGAAGAAACTGGCACGGTGGGCCGATGTAATGATTGCCAGCTACAAGCCGGGCGATGCTGCGAAGTTGGGCGTGGCGTATGAGCAACTGCGCGCGGAGAATTCTGCGCTGGTGTATGGGCAAGTGACAGGATACGGTGCCGATAATGAGCGGGTCGGTTATGATGCGGTGGTGCAAGCGGAGGCGGGCTTCATGGATTTGAATGGCGAGAAGGGTGGACTGCCTACAAAAATGCCGGTAGCGCTGGTGGATGTATTGGCAGCCCATCATTTGAAGGAAGGTTTGTTGGTGGCGTTGCTGCATCGGCAGAAGACGGGCGAAGGAAATTTAGTGGAGGTTTCGCTGATACAAGCTGCGTTGACATCGCTGACGAATCAGGCCACGAATTGGTTGGTGGCGGGGCGACTGCCGCAGCGACAAGGGTCGGCACATCCGAACATTGCACCGTATGGCGACTCGTTTGTGACGCGTGATGGCAAGCGAATTTTATTAGCGATTGGCAGCGACCGACAGTTTCATGATTTGGTGCAGGTGCTGAAGGTGGAAGATAGGATTGCCGCTGATTTATTCTCTACCAATTCGCTGCGGGTGACGAACCGCGAGAAGTTGAATGCAATTTTGGAGGAGGGGATTCAATTACAAAATGCCGATGCGTTGATGCAAAATTTGAATGCGAAGAAAATTCCGGCCGGGGTGATACAGAATGTTCGCGAAGCATTTCTGATGCCGGAGGCGGAGGAGATCTTATTGCGCGAGGGCTCGACCGTGGGTGTGCGCAATTTTGTTGGAAACATTTCGGGGTGGGAGCGGAGTAAACGCATATTGCCTCCTCCGCATTTTGGTGAGCACACAGAAGAGATTTTAAAAAACTTAGTTTGAAGATAAAATTAAACGGCACGGACAAAGCGGTGATGTTGTACTGATTATTTTGTGGAAAGTTATCTGAACATACTGCGGGATGGTTACACCGGCTACTGGAATTATCTGGTGAATGAAATTTTGCATCCGGGGTGGCACAATTATTTTTATTGGCTGGTGGGCGCTTCGCTGGTGATCTGGCTGCTGGAGATTGTATTTCCGTGGCGGAAGAATCAACCGCTGATACGCGAGCATTTTTGGCTGGACATTTTCTATTTGTTTTGGAATTACTTTTTGTTTGCGCTGGTGGCCTACAATGCGCTATCGATGGTGGCGGTGGAGATGTTCCGCGATTTTCTCGCGCTGTTTGGCATTCGTCATTTGGTTGCGCTGCATGTGGCGAGTTTGCCGGGCTGGTTGCAGTTGGTGATTATTTTTGTGCTGCGCGATTTTATGCAGTGGAATATTCACCGCTTGTATCATCATGTGGATTGGATGTGGCAGTTTCACAAAGTGCATCACAGCACGGAGCAGATGGGCTTTGCCGCGTTGCTGCGCTATCATTGGATGGAGAATGTTATTTATCGTACGTTGGAATATCTGCCGCTGGCGATGATCGGCTTTGGTATTTCTGATTTTTTTATTGTTCACATTTTTACGTTGGTGACAGGTCAGCTCGGTCACGCGAATTTGAAAATCAACCTAGGGTATTTGAAATATCTATTGAACGGTCCGCAGATGCATTTGTGGCATCACGCGAAGCATGTGCCCGCTACACATCCGCATGGATTTAACTACGGCATTACACTGAGCGTGTGGGATTATATTTTTAAAACCAATTATTGGCCGAGTGACGATGAGCAATTGCCGGTGGGTTTGCCCGATGAAGAACATTTTCCTACTGATTTTGTGGGACAAACGGTAGAGCCCTTTGTGCGGATTTTTGGGAAGAAGAGAATGGAGTGACGGGGAGGAGACAAGAGTAGGCAGTGGGTGTGAGTTAATTTAAACGTGCTGACTATTTATTGATCATGGTTCAACGAATGAATAAAATGAAAACCTTCTTCCTTATTTGTATGACGCTCGTGGTTGTGGATGTGAGTCTGTGGGCGGGTATGCACCTGCGCGTGGGTGGTGTGAGTACGGTAACGGTGGATGGAAGTTCTTTTTCAACACCCGTGCTGACACCGGAGGCATCGGTGAAGGTGGGGTGGGTGTTTTAGCGGTTTGATGCAGGTGTTGGAGAGAGGAAGAAGTTAGTCGTGCGGGATACTTGAAGATGCGTAGGAGCGATCCATTAGGTTAAAGCATTATGCTTGCAGAAAAAAATAAACCTAACGTGATGGGGCGATCTGATCAAACCATTTCATAAACCTATAGAATGAATATGTCCCTTTTTGCTTTCCAATTTATTCTGATTTTCTTTTCGATAGATCAAGATATACCTCTAGAATACGACAGATGTTTGGATGAGCATTGTGCTCAAGTGCAGAGACTGGTTTTGAAACCTAAGAATAAAGCTGAATTTAAAAACTTGTCCCACAGTGATTATAATTTTTACGGGACTAAGTTATTCGGAGAGTGGAAGATAAGCGCAGATACATTGTACTTAAAGCATGATGATGGTCAGACTTCCAAATTTATAATTGCACGAAGCCATGATTTATCTTTTCTTGTTCCGCTGACAAGCGTGGAAAAGTGGCGTGCCATTGAGAAAGAATTTTTTGATCATGTTCAGCAAGACCCGACTTATCTGGAAATTACGAAGGCAGAAGATCTAACCACTGCACAAAGAAGTATTGGGTTGAAAAGGCTGATAGAAGAGTTATGGTTATCTTCTTCCAATACGCATTCGCAGCGTATCTATGTTCAGAAGGTGGAATAGCGCATTCGATTCTTCAAATTATTTAGCGGGAAAATATTTTTGATCAGTGGAAAGAGACCACCCGCCATTCCGGAAAATCAAAAAACGTGTTGGCACTTTTGAGACACGATACGTGATTCGAATCCCTTTTTTATTTCCTGATCCTGCCTAAAGCAGTCTATCCCTTTTAAGATCCATTTCCATCATTTTGTTGATATATAACGAAATGTAGTGACGATATATAACGAAAATATCGTTTTTAGGCTCTTCCTTCTTTTGCATCATTTTGTTTTTAAAAAATATTTTATACGAAATCTATTTCCATTAAGCGTTTTTTAGCCTCCGCGCTATTTTTATTTCAGTTTGGCACGAGACTTGGTTACGCTTTTTCATGCGCCAAGTAATTTTTAGTCTGATTTTATTGATCACCATTGCGACAGCGGCCGTCACGCAACTGCACGCACGGTGCATGATATCCGCAAGGTATGATGGCCTTCAATATCAGTTGCGCGTGCCTTTGCTTAAATCATTCGGGCGTTCGCACAGCTCGTTCGGGAGTAGAAAAAAATCACGCGTGCCTTCGCACGAGTCATTCGTGCCTTCGCCCGGAGCAGTCGTGCCTTTGCCCGAGGCAGTCATTTGGTCAAAATACACCTTTGTGCCTTCGCACCGATTATCCGTGCCTTCGCACGGGGCATCTGTGCCTTCGCACGGATTCTTTTGGCTAACGCACGCGGCACTCGATTTAACGCACGCGCCATTTTTGCGAAGGCACCGATCATTCCCGGATTCGCCAAGGCCTCCTTAAGGCACTCCCAAACCTTCGAATTCAATTAAAAATTAATTTCTCAATTGTAATAATCAATATCAATATGGCAAAAGATCATTATTTGCCCCGCACAGACGAGGGCAGGCTTATTTGGGTAAACAATTTTTCCGCCAAGATTGGCAACTACGTCAGCACGCTCGGCTTGACGGCAGCAGACGTTACCTCTGCAAAAAACGATGCGGCTATGTTCGCCTACCTCGTTAACGCAGCAGAGGTTTTTACCACGGCCAAGGAACAACGGGTTAATTTTAAAAACCTGGTTAAAGATGGCCCGCTTGGCAAGCCACTTGGTCTTGTACCTGATACACCAGTGTTAGGCGCAAAACCTGCCGATGTAGCACCCGGCATTTTTCCGCGCTTGGCGCAATTGGTTCAACGTATCAAAAACTCCGCTGCTTACACCGAAGCCATTGGCAAAGACCTTGGCATCATCGGTGCAAAGTCGGTGGTGGACTTTGATGCACTGAAGCCGAAGTTAAAACTGGTGATGAAGGGCGGACAAGTGGAAGTGCAGTGGACACGGGGCGATGCCGATGCCGTGTACATTGAGGTAGATCGTGGTAACGGCACATGGCAGTTTTTAGCAGTGGACACCGTGCCACACTATACTGACACGATGCCGGTCGCCACGCACGCTATCTGGAAATACCGAGCCATTTACCTGATTCGCGATGAGCGCGTAGGGAACTGGAGTGATGTGATCAGCATCGCGGTAGGGTAACTAAAGTAAAACCTCGCAGACTTCGGTCTGCGGGGTTTTCATTAAAAAAAGATCAACCACCAAAAAATATTCAACTATATGAACACCGAAGTAAACCAACAGTCGATTATGAATGAACGAATCGAATACCGGATACCCGAAGGTTTGATTCTCAGAAAAAGTACACACCCTGCCGAGCGCGATGTCACCATCTTTGATGCGCTGGCCGTTTACGCAGGGCTGTGCCATGTGCGCAGAAATATTTATGTGGACGCACAGAAAAACGAATACATCATTACCAAATTTGGTTTTCGACCTGCAGAACAGTACAACCCCCAATTGCAGACATACGCAATCAAAAGTGAGCGTCAGGCGTTGCTCAACAAAGTAAGGCACGCGCAAAAAAAATCGCAATTGTTAGAAGAAGCGTTGATCCGGCTTGAAGATCAATTGGAGGATATACAGTTTCAGCAAAAGGCAAATGAGGACAAGCGGTGCTATCTGCAAGAAAAAGAAGATGCGCTGCGTGCGAAGGAGCGTGAGTTGATCGCACGCGAGAAGAAGACTGCTCCGGTTTTGAAGGAGGAAAACATCGTGCGGAAAAGTGAGGAGAAAAATGAGGTGAGCGAGCGCAACCCGGTCAAGCAAGCGCACCTGGTTCAGCCACAGCCAAAGAATCCCGTGAACATGCCGGCCACACCAAAGCCTGCCCTCGATAAACCGCTCTCTACGGATTTAGATTGGACGGACTTTAATGATTTGCTGAAACAGTTGGTGGCGTAGTAAGGGAATGGAATTGTTTTCGTGGACGCACGGATTAAATTTTTAATAAAAACACAACCAACAGATTTATGCTATGACAGAAAACAAAAGAAATCGAAAAGAAGTTTTCCTGAACAAACATGTTTTTCAGGGGTTGACCAATCTAAACGATGGGTTTGATGCAGGGGCCATCAAGTATTTCTCTCAAGAGGAATTCGAAATTGTTTTAGAGCGGGTGCATGCACTTGGACTGTATGTAGGAGGCATTGAAGCTTTCAAAGACAAGCAATTCTACAAGGTAGAAGTTGGCGATGCCTACGATGGAACCACCGGCCGCGATTGGTATTTTGAGTCGCTAAAGAAAATGAAAAGCGAAGGCATCCCACTGCTCTACTCCGCCAGTTATTATACCCATAAGGAAATGTTTGGTGGGTAGTGTGCAGTGATAGTTTTTGTTTCGAAACACGGCAATTTTCCTCGGGGACTCAGTCGGCACACATCAACAAATCGGTACATTAAAAGTAAACTTCGATAATTATATCTTTGGTTGGTGAGCGTCAAGTTGCTTTAGATTTTTTAATTCTGAGACGGTTTGTTCGAACACTAATGAAATGAGACCTAAAAGCAACAAAACGAAAATGCTTGCCTCGACTATCTACTAATTTGGATTTTAGTTTTTATATTAGCCTCGGCACTTGTGACAAGAGAAGCTTCGAAATCTGTAGCCGTCAGAAACACAGGGTCGTTATACATAATAATTATTTTTTGATGAAGATTCTCACAGCGATTTGGTTCCTCCTTTGCGTTTTCATTTACTCTCATGGGCAAGAGAGAAGCAAACAAGACATTTTTAAACCATTTGCTGTCATTATTATAAAGCCGGACAAGGCGCAAATTCCTGATTCATTGAACGTATACGCAGATGCTATGGAGGACAAGCAGTTCATGATGTATTTCTCGGTTATCAAATCGTTAGAGAATCAGTGGAAAATAGCAGATGATGAAGCAAAGAAAAAAATTGAGCAAGAAGTTCACCAAACTATTAAACGAGCAAGGGAAGACCTCAACTTTCGATATTTTCACTTCATCGCTTTTAAAACCAAACGGGAGCTGAATTCATTTTTTAATACCAATGAAATTGAGACAGATTTCACTTTCAATAACCCGGTGCTAACCTGCGAAGTGGTCGACCGTTCGCAATTACCGACCACGAATCTGAAAAAGATTGGACAGCGGTACAAAGTGGATTATATTATCAGTTTCGAGAATATTTACACCGCTGGAACAAAAAAGGCACCGACACTTCGTTATGTTGTTAAGCTTTTCTCGACATCGACCAACAAAGAGATTTTGAGAAAGGAAATTGAAGGAAATGCTTTGGTGGACAATTATAAATCGCTTGAACAAATACTTCCGCCAGGAAACGCCCATGAAAGATCAGTGAATTGCAGTAATTATCTGGAATGCATGATGGTAAGTGCAATACGATTTTCAACAGAGGAATTATTCAAAGAAATTGAAAAGCGGCAGAAGAAATAATTTGGCATTTGTCCCCGAAGCGGGAATGCGAGGACGAAGAAGCTAATAAACTTTGTAAAATGACAAAAATGACAGTTACTTTTAAGACGACTCTATTAACAGCAATGGTGTTGGTGCTTTCAATTGCAGAAAATAAAGCACAAAATGCTTGCCCTGTAAACTTTGGTAACAAGCAATTGGAAACAGCAAAGCTTGATACAAAAAAATGGAATGGTGAAATAGTCGCATGTGACATTGAAGTTATTCAAGTTGAAAAAGGGTACTTAGACAAACCCTATTATAAAGTGAGGTTTGAAGATGGCGGGCAATGTTGGGTTGGCGGTTTAGTGACAAGTGGTTTTGAAAAGGTTGGATCAAAACTTAGAATTTTAGGCTACTTTTCATTACTCGAGAAAGATGACATTGGAAACAAATTCAATATAGACGGTTTTCATATTTTAGCATTTGTAGTTATTAACCTTGCGACAAAGCAAATGGCAATGCTTCCTGGTTCTGACAAACAAGTGAAGGAATGGATGAACGGAACAGTTCCAGTTGCACAAAAATAAACACGACCAACTTTCGAATAAAAAAGTAGGACTCTACTTGAGTGTAGGCGCATTAGAAGATTCAACATGGTCGGTTAATCCGGTCAAGCATTTAACGCAAGAGTTGAAAAACAAAAAGTTAAAAGCATTTGATGTTAAAAGCAGCATCTATAGCCATTTAGATCACATGGATGTTCCACTGATCACCTTCACCAAAGGACTTCAGGAGTTGCGAGCATCCAAATAAATACTTACCAAAAAAAACTGGTCGGTGATAAAACCGACCAGAAATTAAACCAAACATATAAAGAGGACTACTAATTCAAATACCAATTCAGTAATAAAATGGCGATAACAAGCACGATCAGTTTAAGCCAATCGCGCCTGCGCCATTTCGGCATACCTAGGGATGGTGTGGTGGGTTTCATCCGACAACTGTTAATTTAGAATTCTCCATCGCACCTGCGGCTACTGTTGCAAACTTGATCACCTTAGTTACTTTTCCATTTGCATTTTTGATAGGGTTGTAAATGGCGTTGAGACTAACCACCTCCCCGGAAGAAGTAATTCGTTGAAACACGCCTGAGTTGGGTTTTCCTGCCGCGAGGTCGGCCCAGAATTTTTCGTATGCTGGAGTGTTGACGATGTCTTTTGGTACGAATAGCCGATGGTGCTTGCCCTTAATGGAATCCAAATCATATTTCATAGTCTTCAGGAAATTGGAGTTGGCAGTTACAATGGTGCCATCGGGTTTAAATTCAATGGTAGCCATCGTGGTGTCGATACCTTCCATGAGGCCTTTGTTTTCAGATGCTATCTCTTGCTGTGCGGTGATGTCCGTAGCGAACTTCACTACTTTCACTACTTCACCATGCTCATTTTTGATGGGATTGTAGATGGCATTGAGCCATACGATGTTTCCATAAGCGTCCACTCGTTTGAATACGCCTATATTGGCTTCGCCCGAAGCCAGTTTACTCCAAAATGTTTTGTACTCTTTGGATTGCTGAATTTCTTCCGGTACAAACATAGAATGATGCTTCCCCTTAATATCAGACAAGGCATACTTCATGGTTTGAAGGAAGTTTTGATTGGCGGTGATGATTGATCCATTGGGTGTAAATTCAATCGTAGCCATCGTGGAGTTGATCCCTTCGAGTAAGCCGGCCATTTCTGCTGTTTGCTTGCTTAGCTCTTGCGCTTTTCTTTCTACTTCTTCCTGTGTAGCCTGCATCTCTTCCATATTCTGGCGAACTTCTTCTTCCTGTGCGCGCAGCTCTTCGGTTTGTTGTTGTGAAGTAACAAGCAGTTGCTTAGTGCGTTCGTTAATTCGCACAGTAGATATTGCCGAACCAATGTTCTCTGCTAGTTTTTCTACAAACGCAATCTGGTATTTTTCAAACTTATGGAATGAAGCCAGTTCCATCACTCCATGAATTTCTTCATTGATTTTTAAAGGCACAATCAAGACGGAAGTTGGTGGTGCATCTCCTAAGCCCGAGGTTATCTGAATATAATTTTTAGGAATATCGAGCAGATAGATCGTTTCTTTTTCTAATACACATTGACCAATCATTCCTTCACCTACATTGATTCGTTTTTCAAGGAATTTTTTTCGATCATAAGCGTAACAAGAAATCAATGACAGGTAGGGATTTGCTTTGTCATCGTTATTTAATAGAAACAAACCACCTTGGTTTGCATCCAAATATTTCACCAAATTAGTAATGATATCATCACCGAATTTGGATAAGTCGGATTGATTGCGGAGTATTTCTCCAAACTTTGCAAATCCTTCGGTAGCCCAGTTTCTGCGAGCTTCTTCTTCTTTAATGCGCTGCAGATTGTCGCGCATCGTTACTAATGCCTGACCGAGAATATCTTTTTCGCTAAGAGCGACATAGTCGGTAGAGAGATTACCTTCTCCAATTTGTTTGGCAAAATGAGCGGTTTCGCTCATTCGATTAACCAACAATTGAAGCGCTTTGGTCATGTCGCCAATTTCATTTTCCAAATTTGTTTTACTAACCTCGATCAAATCTCCATGCGAAAGAGATCCAATATCTGACTTCAGATTATTGATATTCGTTGAAACCGAACCGGCTACCTTATTAAACAAATAGGAAATACCGATGAGGATCCCTACGATAACTATTAAAAACCATAAGAGATTGTCAATGAGGTAGGTGAATGAAAATTTCGTGCGTGGAACAAAAGTAATAGCGTTCCAATCTTTTCCTTGGTAGATGTAAGCACCGGTGCCTTTTTTTCCTCCCACCACATAATCATCTAACGTAATTGTTTTCCCGAGATACTCAAATGACGCTTTATTGTTCATGCCATTGATGGAGACGTTTGTGTTGAGTAACATCTTTTCGTCATCACTATCAATTACCAGATCATTGGCATTGGTGATCAAAATAAATGCGCCCGGTTGTGTTTGTTGGATGACAGTTTCTGTTTCCTTTCGGATGCCTACCGTTACATCATTCCAATTTGCAAAATTATACCAAACGCCTATTGTTTCACCCGTGCTGTTTTTGATGGGGGCCGCAAACGCCATTCCATAGCCGGGTCTTCCATACATCGAGGAAACATCTTTGTTTTCCATGAAGTCCGAGTACCAAGCTCCGCCTTTGGGCCCACTACCGGAAACACAGGAACGAAACCAATCTTCATTAGCGAAATTCTTACCGGTTAGAAAAGAAGTTCTGACAACCTTACCTTCTTTATCGATGGTATTGGCTGCAACTACATTGCCGGAAAGATCACACACCATCATCAGATCATACAGTACGTAGTAGCTGACCATGGTATTGATAAATGATTGGGACTCGTCACTTACAGTATGAGTGGTAGCCATTTCAATCGCCAGCTTATTAAATGCAAAGGCTTGTACATCACCAAAGCGCTCGTAAAAGTTGCGATCAATTTTTTCAATGACAGAAGCCGAGCGGCCGTTTGCCATTATTTCCATTTGATTGATTTTGGAATGAATGGAGGTGTTGATCATGTATATGGTAACACCAATTAGTATCAGTGTAATCGTTCCCATTGAAATCAACAGAAACTGTCGGGAGAGACTAAACTTTTTGAATGAACTTAGATTCATAGGTGGGGTATGGATAGGTGAATTAAAATTTATAAATAACAGCAGCGCCTAGCGTTGTTTGCGAATTGTTAGTGAAGTTCCCGTTCGAATCGGCAAACTGTTGTATGGGAGTTTCACCGGGTTGTCCTGTCACCCGTTGAAAGTCATCTAAGCGTAATTCCGGTTTGATCATCAGTTTACCGTCAGCCAAAGAGAAAATTCCGGTGAGCGTATAGGTTTCTACGCTGGTTCCTTTTCCATTTGTAAGTAATGCGCGTGCACCATCCTGATTATCGAAATGTTCTATGCGTGTGCCGATCGAGAAAAGATCGGAGAACTTATAGCTTGCATATAAGTTGATGCCCGACCAATTTTTAGTTGAAGTGAAATAAGTAGACCCTTGGTATTCTCCTTGATGAGTACCATACATGCCCCAAAAGGCAAGCATTAAATGATTATTCACTTGGTAAGTGGCCACTAAATCTAACACTCCAAAGTACGAGGTAGTATCTTGACCATTGGATCGCGCATTGGCTTCATTGCCCTGAATGGTGTTGAAGTATACCGTCAATCCTTTCGCAGGACTCACGGTTATTTGTCCGATAAAACTTTTACCACGGTTGTTGTCATTGATGTTGTCGGTGCCATTAACAATACCTGCCATGACCGAAACTTTCGAACTGATGGTATAATTAGCTTTTAACCCAAGATGATAAAAGGGGATGCCTGCATTGAACGTATTATTAATGGAGTAATGAAAATTAAGAGGCGCATCAATGACTTCGTAACCGATATGAGTTCCGAATTGCCCCATCGTAAAAGTGAGTTTGTCGGAAGCTTTTAAGTTTACATAGGCTTGCTTAATCATCAGTGCGGTGTAGGTATTATTGGCGATGGTCGTTCCCCACTTGTAGCGAAAGTCACTTCCATAACTTCCATATTCTACATTGGGTCCGAAACCTATTTCGGCAACAACCTCGGTATTTTTATAAGCATAGGCCATGCGATTAAGAAACATTCCCAATTGAAATTGGCCGGGGAAGCGATCAAACCCACGACTGATGCCGGAGCTTCCTAAATTACTTCGGGTGGAAGGATTATTGAAGTTGCCAAAGTAGTAGGTATCAAAATATCCTGAGTAGGTGAATTTCGATTCTTCTTTCTTTTCAGAATCATTCGGAGTTTTTTCGGCTTCTTTTACGATCGATTCTGTAGGTTTCAGCGAAGTGGTGGGCACTTCATTTTGGCCGATAGCATCAAGCAATGCAAAATTAAGCATTGCTACTAGCAGCATTGTTCTTAGGGAGGTTTTAGTTTCCATGCAGGTTTGGGGTTAGGCTTGTGGCAACAAACGTACCCTAAATGCACTGGCGGGGATTTAATTTTAGATGAATTGGATGTTTTAGGCGATAGCTCGGTATTTTTAGTCGGTGGCAACTGGTTTTCAGATCCGATAGAAAATCAGTTTATTTTTGAATTGAATTTTTGGATAGAAGGGCACATTTTAAATTTGACCGAGTGCCAGTGCGATTCTGCCGATAGTTTGCCTCATTCTAGCTAAAAACGAGCCATTTATTCTATTTTCAGCCGAAATTGCGTACACTATATTATAAGTAAAGAGCAACAACGGTTTTGCCAAGAAAGCAAAACAATTACCATGAGTAACGAACAACTAAAAAATCTTCAGGAACGCATTGTAGAATCACTACAGGCATTGGAATCTACTTTGGGAAGCCGTCAGAAGATCGAGGAAATAGTTTTAGAGATCATTGATAAAACACCCAAACAGTTTTTACTGATTGAAAAATTACTTACAGAAAAGAAAAATGCCGAGGCAGCCGCGATACTGCATAAGATAAAGGTTCGCTACAGTTATTTGGGGCTGGATGATGCGTATCGCGAGTTGAGTGAGTGGGAGGACGCTTTGCATTCGGATCAAAAAATCATTAACCCCCAAGTGCCATTAGTTTATTTTAACAATATCAACATGCATATTAATGAGACATTAAAACAGACATCTTATTTCCCTCAATCAGATCCTACTCAGGGCGATTCCTTACCATTGGCCGGTAAAACCGTGTTGGTGGCAGAGGATGATGAGGTAAATAGTATGGTCTTTGAACTTTTTATTAAAGAACTCGGAGCCGATGTAATCGTAGCGCATGATGGCAACGAGGCGGTGAATCGAACTTTGGATCAGCGACCTGATATGATTTTTATGGATGTTCACATGCCCTTCTTTAGTGGGCTGGAGGCTATTCAGCAACTGCGCGCTAAAGGTGTGAAATGCCCCATTATTTCTTTATCCGCATCTACCCGGCTAAACGAACGGGAGCAATCCATGGCTATGGGAGCCAATGAGTTTTTAATCAAGCCTGCCAATCGTGTTACCATTCGTCAAATATTAATGAAGTACCTGATTTAGTAATACAAATCTATTTCAAAAACGAATGTGACTCTACCAGCTAAATATCTATACACGAAGATTTTTCTTGTGTCAGTACTGTTGTTATTCGCACCCTCGGCCTGTGGTCAGCGTGTGGTCAACATACTCGATAGAATTTCAAGACAAAAATCGCCTATCGAGCAAGTCGATTCATTTAATAAATCGGGTTACGATATGCTTTTTACGAATCCCGGAGAAGCACGAATTTTATTTAGCGAGGCACAATCTATTGCCAATGAAAATAAATATTGGAGTGGGCTGGCGCTGGCGCTAAAGTATAAAGCGATATCATTCGATGTTCAGGGAAATGCCAATGAGGCAATCAATTATTATTTACAAGCACTGCCGCTTCTCGAACAATTGAAAGATACCCTCGGGGTGGCTCGGCTTAAAAACAACATTGGCATTGCATACAAAAATCTGAATGATTATCTCAGTGCTGCCAAATATTATGAAGAGTCTATTTATTTGAAAAGATTGACAAACGATCGGAAAGGAGAAGCTTATGGATACAATAATCTTGGGGAACTAAAAATTCTACAACATCAATATGCAGAAGCATTGCCTTTTTTTAATCGCGCATTTTCCATTCTAGACTCTCTTCAAGACGGTACTGGCAGTGCCACCGTGCTCTCGAATCTGGGTGATGTGTATCTCAGGATGGGAGATTATAAAAAGTCGCTGGAATTTACCCTGAGAGCAAAGAAAATTGAAGAGAAGGAGAAAAATAATGTTAACCAAGCTGCTTCTTTTTTGCAATTAGCTAAGGGATATTACCAAATGGGGAAGATGACTGATGCCAGTCATGCACTCGATAGTGCAGAGTATCTTGCTGCTAAAAATGAAGCAATCAAAGATTTGTATCAGTGTCAGTTGCTGCGTGTGCAAATGATCCGGAAAACAGGAACGACCGATGCCTTGGTGCGGCAATATGAAAAGATATTAATGTTAAAGGATAGTATTGCATCTATGGATGACCAATTAGAAACTGCACGTGTTCGTGAAATATTGGAAAGCAAAAAAAAAGAAGAAGAAATTGCTGCATTGAAGAAAGAATCGGCACTCACCAAAGAACTCCTTCAAAAGCAACAGAAAGGAACCGCTTTAGGTGTAATCATTATTGTATTGATGGTATGTCTGGTAATTTTAATTGTGGTTATTTTACAATTGAGTAGTAATCGCAATGCGGAATTACGTCTGAAGATACAGGAACGTGACAAGGCCATCGAGGAAGCAGTAGAATCTAATCGCCTCAAAACTGTTTTCATGGGGACTTTGTCGCATGAGGTACGCACACCGTTACAAGGAATTCAAGGTGTAGTGGAGCTGATGGAGACTCCACTGTTGAGTGACCTTCAACGACAGGAGTATCTGCGTATTATCAAACGTAGAGCTAACGATCTTCAAAATGTCATTGAATCACTTTTGGATATGGCGAGTATTGAGACGGGCAGAGTTGTGCCACATCCTGAACGAATTGATCTGCATGATGCCATCGAAGAGATTTACCATCAGGAACTAGTGAACATTGGCTCACACAAATCGAGGGTGGCTTATCTTTTAGTTAATGATTTACCGCAGGGTTCATTTGCTTATATTGATCCACAACATTTAAAGCAAGTGCTCATTAATTTATTTACGAATGCTACCAAGTTTACGCGCCAAGGCTTTATTCAACTCACATGTTTGGATCGTGATAATGAATGGCTATGTGAAATAACCGATACCGGTATTGGTATAAAAGCGGAAGATATTGAAACGATCTTTGAGCCCTTTCGTCAGGCCGATGAAGGTTTAAATCGCTCGGCAGGAGGTATGGGACTTGGCTTAACTATTTGTAAACGTTTTGTTACCTTATGGGGCGGGAATATTTATGCCTCGGGCAATCAGGAAAAAGGAAGCACCTTTTCATTTACAGTACCTAAACAATTAGCAGGATGGTAGCGCAATGGCTAACTAGGTTGATTTCGCGACTTACTTCTATTGGTGGTGTTCCGAATGATCGGGATGAAATACGGGCTATTAAAAGTCAGCTAGTGCTGTTGGCCGTATTGATGTCGATTGGCGGGATCATCTGGGGACTTTTGCTTTGTTATTTCGGAATTTACGAAGCTGCTCTTATCCCTTTTGGATATGTGATTATCTCTTGCCTTAACTTGGTTTATTTAAATTATTCAAAAAATTACCAGACTAGTATTGTATTGCAAATAGCAATCAGCATGATCTTGCCATTTATGCTACAGTGGACATTAGGTGGCTTTGTTACGTCCGGCTCCGTAATGCTTTGGTCTACGCTTGCTTTGATCGGATCCATTTCTCTATTGCAAGGAAAAAGGGTGTTCCCTTGGTTGTTTTTTTATATTCTGTTGACGTTGTTTTCATTTTGGATTGAACCGAATGTACGAAAGATGGCACCCCCAATCCTCCTTGGTGAGGTTTCATTGATTTTGTTGTTAATCAATGTGCTCATGATTGTGTCTATTGTTTTTGTATTGTCCAAAATAAAAACAGATCATGACATTGCAATAAATGAACAATTGCGTGAAACGACTGATAAATTAAAGCGCGCGAAAGAAGAAGCGGAAGCATCTAACCAGATGAAAACTGTTTTTCTGGGAAACTTATCGCATGAGGTGCGCACGCCTCTGCAAGGGATTCAGGGATTGGCAGAGTTACTCGAAGCAACTTCATTTCCAGAGGAAAAGAGAGTTGAGTTTTTGAGGTTGATTCAGCGAAGGACCAAGGACTTACAAAGTATTATTGAATCGCTTTTAGACCTTGCCAGCATTGAGTCAGGCGCCATTCGCCCGTATGCCAGCAGTTTTAACTTGAAAAAGTTTCTGGAGAATTTCTATCGGCAAACATTAGAGAATCAGCAAGTAAAATCAGATGCAATCGAATTTAAATTACAACTTTCTATATCGGACAACTCCAATGTGGAAATAGATTCCAATCACCTGACGCAAGTACTAATCAACTTAGTTTCTAATGCATTCAAGTTTACGGATAGTGGTTCGGTGCTGTTGGAATGTTTCAAAGAACCTGGTCAATATCGTATTCAAGTTGCAGATACCGGACTCGGAATTGGTGAAGATGAAATACAACATATCTTTAAACCATTTCGTCAAGCGCACGAAGGCCTTAGTCGCTCCAAAGGTGGTATTGGCCTTGGGTTATCCATTTGCAAAGAAATGATTGTAATGTGGGGCGGAACCATTCAGGTAAATTCACAACCAGGTGTGGGTAGCGTCTTCAGTTTTACTATCCCGGCCTTGCCTCAATTGATGCAATCGCAAACTACTCCTAACTGATGTTTTAAGTATGAGCTTTTCCAAACTTCAATTAAAAAGCATCTTGTTTGTTGTGATTGTTATTGCTTTGTTTTGGTCTAAAGATCAGGTGGTCGGCTACTTTTTAAAAGAGCACCACGAAAACAAAACGGTAGAGGTGGTATTAGAAAAGCAGAACATGTTGAGTCAGCGTATCACCAAACTTGCTCTACTCATCCAAAATGATCTTCAGTTTGATACCATTGCACCATCACGTACAGATTCGTTGACGAAACTGTTGCCGCGTTGGTATAACAACCATCAATGGTTATTGAAGAATAATAAAAAACATGGCTCTGGCGATTTTACCGCTATACAGGTAGATTCGCTGCTGTCGCTTTGTAACCCTTTGGTAGAAAAGATGTATGCCGCAGGCCTTTCTATCCTTCCACCTACCAATCGAGCAAAGATTGACAAGGCAGTCAAAGAGATTGACAGACTGGAGCTACAATATCATGCATGGAATCAGCAGAGTATTAATCTCTACCAGCAGGAAGGTATTCGTAATTTTAAATTCTTACGCGACATCGAATTGTCGCTGACCATCCTCGCCACATTTACAATACTTCTGGCCGGCTACTTACTCGTCTATAATATTCTTACCCGACTTTCTAAGCAGATTAAGAGTAATCGGAGTATTCAAAATGCTCTGTTATTTAAAAGCGAAGAGCACCAAAGACTATTGGATGAGTATAAAAAGTTGAATGAGGAATTGGCTACCGCAAAGAGTAAAGCGGAGGAGAGCGAAGTATTTTTATCGACTGTGTTGGAATACCTGCCACACATGGTGTTTGTAAAAACTATTCCCGATTTTCGGTTTGTGTTAGTGAATAAAGCAACAGAAATGTTCCGAGGTTTATCCAAAGAACGGTTTCTTGAAAATGGTCCCGGAATTTATTCGGAAGAAGAAGCGCTACGAGTTCGCGAACAAGATTTGCAGGTTTTAAACTCGGATGCTATTTATGAATATGAAGTAGCTTTATCGAATCGAATTGTGGCGGGGAAGAAATTGGTTATTAAAGATAAGCATGGCCAGCCCAAATATTTGTTAGGCATTTCGGAGGATATTACTAACAGAAAGAATATTGAACAAGAATTGATTGAAAGTAAAACGCGGCTTCGTATGGCGTTACTCGGAGCTGGTATGGGTGTTTGGAGTTTAGACTTTACCACCAACCGGAGAACGTTTGATGAGCAAACGTGTTTTGTGTTAGGTATTCCGTTCGAGTCTTTCAGAGGAACACTTGAAGAGTTTATTCAAGCGATTCATCCGGAGGATAGAGATTTTATGAAAGAGAATATGAGGCGCACTATTGAAGAAGACGCGGCTTATGCGCCTGAGTTTCGAGCACGCTGGAACGATGGATCCATACATTACCTGTCGGGTAGGGGTAAACTGGAGCGTGACGTGAATGGGCGCCCGTTGAAAATTAATGGTATTATTTGGGATAACACGGACCGTAAAGAAGCGGAGACGAAACTGATTTATCATAAGGAATTATTATTAGAAGCCCAGTCGCTCGCCCACATTGGTAACTTTGAAGCAAATCTTGTTACAGGAGAAGAGTTTTGGTCAGAGGAGTTATATCACATTCTTGGATTGCAATCGCATGTGCCAGCACAATTCAATACCTACTTGAATATGGTGCATCCGGAAGACCGTATCAACCGCATGGTCAATCAGATTGATGTGAATTCTACTGTTAATGAGTTTAAATATGAGTTGCGAATAATTCGCCCGAGTGGTGAAATCAGAAATATATTGGAGATGGGTGTGGTGAGACGTAATGGTGAAAATAAGATTGTGATCGTTCGCGGCACCGTGCAGGATGTAACTGAATATAAACGAATCGAAAAAGAGTTGATGGATGCCAAAGAACTTGCGGAGGAATCGAACCGATTAAAAACAATTTTCTTAGGCAGCCTATCACACGAAGTCCGTACGCCTTTGCAAGGAATATTAGGTATGACAGAACTATTAGAAATGCCGAATCCAATCGAAAAGCAGCGTGAATATATATCAATCATTAAAAGACGTACGAACGATTTACAAACCATTATTGAATCGCTTCTGGACTTGGCAAGTATTGAAGCGGGAGAGATTAAGTCCTTCCCTACTGAACTGAATCTATTTGAATTGGTGGAAGTGATTTATAAACGCGCAAAGCAAGATCATTTTCTGGAACAGAAGGCGGTTTTATTTAAACTTAAAAATGAAATTCATCCTTCATCGATGGTGACGATCGATCCGTATCATCTTACCCAAGTGCTCACCAACTTCATCAGCAATGCTGTGAAGTTTACCGAAATAGGTGAAGTTACAATGACTATTTCGAGATCTGATAAGCATTTTGTGTTTGAAATTTCCGATACCGGAATCGGTATTGCACCCGATAAATTGGAGCATATTTTCAAACCATTCCGCCAAGCACACGAGGGGTTAAGCCGTTCGAAGGGTGGTATTGGACTAGGCTTATCCATTTGTAAGAAGATGATTGAAATGTGGAAGGGATCATTGAAAGTGACTTCTGAGTTGGGAAAAGGCAGCACGTTTCAATTTACCGTACCAGAGTAGACGTAGTTTGTCATAAGATGAAGGTGTGTTTTTTTGTAATCGAACCTAATTAAAAGCTACATCTCTTTCTATTATTTCATGCGCCAAGTTTAAAAATCCAATTATACCTTTAGCTCAAAGTAAAACGTGCTTCCTGCGCCAGGCTCACTGATCAACTTTAGTTCAGATCCCATCAGATGAAGCAGTTGGTTAGATATGGTGAGGCCTAGTCCGGTACCCCCATATCGTTTCGTAGTAGATAAGTCAGCCTGCATGAAAGCCTCGAATATTTTTTCATGATCTGAAGAAGCAATCCCGATGCCGGTATCGCGCACAGCAAATAAAATGATTTGTGATTTGGGGTGTTCATACACCACTGAGATCGCTAATTCGATTTCACCAACTTCTGTAAACTTGAGGGCATTGGTGAGAAGATTTAAGAGCACTTGGCGCAGTCGAAGGTCATCGACTAAAATTAAATTTCCAATTCGTTGATCGATTCTGGCTAATAGCTTTAGATTCTTTGCATTTGCTTCAAATTGCAGATAAGCAACGAGTTCTTTGACCATTTCGCGTATGTTGGTTGGTTCGGGGTGAAGAACCATTTTTTGAGCGGAAATCTTTGAGAAATCCAACACATCATCGATCATGTTCAGTAGAGTATGTGCAGAATGCAGTATTGGAGCAATGTATTTTTTCTCCTGTGTACCCACATTGCCTTTCAATAGAAGGTCCGAAAACCCAATGATGCCATTGAGCGGGGTTCGCATTTCATGCGTGATATTGGCTAGAAAATCAGATTTGGCCGCATTTGCCTTTTCGGCTAAGTCGCGTGCATTTTGCGTGTCGATTTCAGCCAGTTTGCGAATGGTGATATCTTTGATAAATCCGTTGTGGATGACAGCACCATTTTGAATCATATGATGCGATTCTATACGAATGTATTTTGTCTGTCCTTGGTCGTTCATTCTTCCTTCCCAGAAAAATTTGTTGTCACTGAGCATCGACAGGTTATTCATATACGAACTGCGATCTTCAGGATGGATGCGGTCGGCAAATAGAGTGGGATGTTTTGCTATCTCATCATTTTGAATTCCGGTTATTTCGCTCCAGTAGGGGCTGGTATAAATGTAGTCGTAGTCCTGAAATCCTGAATACTTCATCTTATAAATTCCAATTGGGATCGATTCAACTAAACTTGCGTATTCAGATCGGCTTCTTTTTACTTCTTCTTCTGCTATGTGCTGGCGGGTGATATCACGAGCAACTACTGTAATTTTGGTAAGTTTTTTTTGACGATAGAAAAAACTGGCACTGATTCCAACCCAGCACATTTCTCCGGATTTAGATTGAACCGGTAATTCATAGTAATCGGAGCCAATGCACTGTAAAATTTTGGAGTTATAATGTTCCTTAGTAAGAGATAGGTAGTCTGGATGAATGACTGTTTCAAATTGGAAGTTAACTATTTCGTTTTCGGAATAACCCAACAGACGTTTGATCGATTGATTAACAAAGTTAATTTTTCCGCGACCATTCATTTCACAAATAATATCCGATGCGGTTTGAATGAGTTCACGGTATTGTTGTTCCTGAATTTGCAAGGCTGTTTGCAGTTTTTGAATTTCATTTAGTGCCGATTGGGCATGTTCGTTTTTTTCTGAAATTTCTTGATTCAATTTTTGCAATTCTTGATTTATTCGGTCCTTGGCTTGATTGAATCGATAATTTCGTACTGCAATAATGCTAAGTAGTAAGAAAAGCAGGCCAGCAGAAACAAGCACGGTGGTCTGTTGCTTAAGTTCACTATTTTGAATGTGGATGCGATCTTGTTGATTTTGTTTTATTTGGTTCAGAAGGGCGATTTCTTGATCCCTTTTTTCAACTTTATAGAGCGCTTCGTATTCGGCAAGTTTATCCGAACCCAATCGATCATAAATAGCATCATTCAATTCCTGATATTTGAATTGGTATTCATATGCCGATTTGTAATCGCCAATTGCTTCGAAATAAAATCGATAGCTACGCGCATTATCACGTTGTATGAATAGAGATTGATCATTTAGACCTTCTTGTTCTGATTTTTTAAGAAACCGCAAAGCTTCCGTGTATTTCTTATCGCGTACTAGTTGCCGGGCAATCAGCCCGTATGTCATCGATAAATAAGGTTTGTTACCAATCTTCTTTTCAATTTCTACTACCTGATACAGCAGTTGCAAGGCTTTTTCATTTTTATTCTGTTCCAAATAGAGGTCGGCTAAATTGTACCATGATGCTGCAATTCCTCTTTGATCGTAAATCTTCTGGCGAATCGCAAGTGAAGCTGAGTATTCATTTTCTGCAAGGTCATATTCCTCCATCAATAGATAAGTTAAACCCCGTACATTTCGCGCCTCAGCTATTCCCTTCAAATCTCCAATAGATTGAAACAATAACTCAGCCTTTTGTGAAAACTCGATAGCATCAATATACTTGCGCTGTACTTTGTTCAGCCAGGCAAGGTTGTTGTAAATGATCGCGGTTTGATGGCGGAACTCAGCCCTTTCGCTGATTTTTAGTGCTTGGTATAAATACTGTCCGGTGAGCTCAAGTTGGGATAACTCCAGATACACTTCAGCCGCCTGCGTCAGCACGGCCACGTATTGATGGAGATTACTTTTTTTCGTGAGTGCCACTGCTTGTAAAATATGATGGAGCGCTGCTATGTTCTCACCACCGATCATTTTCAATTTGGATTGATTAAGTTCACACGCAACACGATGATAGGAACTTGAGTCTTTTTTTGAAAGCTGGCACATCGCCTCAAAGGACTCAGAAGCCTTACTCATTTCTATCAGGTTAATATCAACCTGACCCTGTATATTCAGGATGTCCATTTGAAGGCCTCTACTTTGGGGTATCGAAATTGTTCGTGCACTATCGAGGTATAGTCTGACCTGTTTATTTTCGTATCGAAACAGATGAACGTGTGCTATATTTTTGTAGGCTGCCTGTGCAAACTGAAGTTTTAGATTTGATTCGGAATGAAGCACATGTTTATATTTCAACAAAGCAGAATCATAAACGCCTTTATATTTATAAAGCATTCCGTATTGTAAATCATTGTAGTTGCTCAGTGAGATACTATTGGGTAGGACAATCGCCTCAGACTGTTTGAAATGAAATTGTGCTTTGGACAAAGAACCCTCACTGACCATTCCTTGCCCAACCAGAGTGTGTGCAACTTTCAATCCTTTGCGATACTTTGAATCGATGGCAAGTTGTAAAGCGCTCTGAGCATATTGCAGCGCTATGCTATCGTTAACACCATAATATAGAATGGCAAGTTCGTTGAGAGCATTGACCTTGGTCTCTGAGTTTTTACCAGTGCTGAGCACTCGTTTTAGACTATCTTCTTGAGTTTGGCTATAACCGATTTCAATAGTTAAGCTGCTGATGGCAACCACTAGAAACAGAATGGAACGATTTCTTTTCATCATACTGAGTTTCAAAATAATGCAGATAATGAGATGCGTATTTTAGGTGGCTTAGGAATTAGTACTAAATCATGGATAGTTAATTTGCATGAGATAGGCTATTTCGGTTTCAATCTCCCGGATTAGAACAAGCAGGTTCTTCTGATCGTTGAAATCCAATCGTTCCAGTCTTTCTGCTAAATGGGTCAGCGAATGAAAACAACAACTCAAGGCGAGCCCTTTTAGTCGATGACCTTCTTCACTCAACTGAGACCGGTCATTAGCCTCAACTGATTTATTTATTTCAAGAAGGTATTGTTGCATATTTTTTTTAGAGACTTGCAGTACTTGGCCTATAATTAGGTCGTTGGATTCCAGTCTTTTTTGAAGTTGATTTTTGTCAAAATGCAGATGCGCGACCCCGGTGCCTTCGGCTCGCTCTGACGTTGGAATGTGTAACCACTTTTCAATGGCCATGGCAAGCGATTCCTGCACGAGGGGTTTGCTGATGTAATCGTCCATGCCAGCTTCTAGGCATTTCTCTTTATCACCTTTGGCAGTGCCCGCTGTAAGGGCAATAATAGGTATATGTTTTTCTTTTTCTAGAGCCCGAATTTCTTTTGTAGCTTCGTATCCATTTTTTTCCGGCATACGCACATCCATAAATACCAAATCCGGATTTTCATTGCGGTAACATTCCACAGCCAGTATTCCATTTTCAGCTTCTACAATTTTTGCTCCGGGCATGAGGTTTGCCAAAATCGATTTTGCCAGCAATAAATTCACGGCATTATCTTCGGCTACCAGAATGCATAAAGAGGAAAAAGAATTTTCTCTCAATCCGGTATTCAAATTAGTATCCGGATTCGTATTTTTTATGCGAATCCGCGAAAGCGAATGATACAATTGTTGGATATTGGCAGGCTTTACCAACCGCTGGTGGATGTTTAGTTCTTCGCATTGCTTATTGATCTGGTCATCGTCTGAAGAACTATAAAGAAGTATCACTGGTTGTTGATAGCCATTGTGTGCTTTTCTGATTTTACGAACAGTATCGAGACCATTCATTTCCGGCATGTGGTAATCCATGATAATGACATCATACGATTGCCCGCTTTTAATATATTTGAGTGCTTCTTTTCCGTTGGCCGCGCTATCACAAGCAATTTCTTTTAACGCAAGCATATCAGTAAGAATGTGGCGGTTGTTTTTGTTATCATCCACAATCAGCACTCGTTGAATATGATCGATGTTTTCCCATTCGATGGCTTTGCCAGCCTGGCTCTTGAATTGAATATCAAAATAAAAAGTGCTTCCTTGACCACTTTCACTCGCTAACTTGAGTTGCGAGTTCATAAGCGCTAGCAAGCGATTAGCAATTGGTAGCCCAAGACCCGTGCCTCCAAATTTTTTGGTAGTGGAAGTGTCCTCCTGTGTAAAGGCTTCAAAAATCTTTTCTTGATTTTGTTTTTGAATGCCAATGCCTGTATCACGCACACTAAAGTGAAAAGGAGTTTCCCCTGATTCAGATGCGGTAGTAGCTTCAATTTTTAATTCAATCTCACCGCTATCGGTAAATTTGATGGCGTTACCCAACAAGTTGATCAGGATTTGGCGGAGTCGCACTTCGTCCGCCCAGATAAACCGGGGAACGTTAGGAGAGATGTTTAACAAAAATTCAACTCCCTTTTTGTGCGCCTGATACTTAACCATATCTGCCACTTGAATGCCGATTTCATAGATATCTGTTTTTGCAATTGAGAGCTCCAGTTTTCCAGCTTCAATTTTTGAGAAGTCCAAAATATCATTGATGATATCTAGTAGTGTATTGGCCGAGTGATGAATAGTAGAAACGTATTGTTGTTGAATGGTATTTAAATTCGTTTTGCTAAGCAAGTCAGTGAAACCAATCACCCCATTGAGTGGTGTCCTGATTTCATGACTGGTATTTGCTAGGAAGTCAGACTTAGCAGTGCTGGCAGCTTCAGCCTGCATTTTAGCTTTCAGTAATTCATTTTCAATTTCTATGCGAGCTGTCACATCAATAGCCACTCCTAGCACGGCTGGCTTTTCTAAACCGGTGATATGAATCGGAACTTTGGTAGTTTGAAAGTACTTTTTGCTACCATCTTCCAACTCAACTACCTCCTGAGGAATGAAAAGAGATTTACCGGAATTAATGACTTTTTTGTCGTCTTCTTGAAATTGACTGATTAACTTATTCGATGAGTATAATTCAAAATCTGTAAGTCCAATAATTTGGTGTGAAGTGCGATTATGAAATTTGGAGAATAGTTCGTTGACGAATAAGAATTTGCCATCATAGTCTTTACAAAACACAAATACAGGTACGTTATCTAAAATAGCCTGACGCTGTTCGTTTGCAATTCGTATTTTTTCTTCTGCCTGCTTGCGATCAGTAATATCGTATTCGATGCCATTCCAGATGATGCTTCCATCGGGTTGTTTCTTCGGTTTGGACTCAATATGGATATATTTTAGTTGCTGGTTAATAACGGCTCGACCTTCCCATATAAAAGGCTGACAGGTGCGCACGGATTCTTGTACTAACTCAACAAATTTTACCTTGTCATCTATGTGGAGACGTTTAAGCAGGGCTTGATAGTCATCTAAAATTTCATGCTCAGTTAAGCCATTTAACTCGCAGAAGGTAGGACTTGCATAGGTTACTTTGTTTTCACCATTCAATGAACGCACTACCGAGTACACGCCAATTGGAATGTTGCCGACCAATTCTTTGTATTTGCTTTCGCTTAAGTCCAATTCCATTTTACGTAATGCAACTTCCTGCTCAAGATTTTTATTCCGGATACGGATATTTCTGATTCGTAATAGATAAATCAGGTAGATACCAACAATGCAGCTTAGAACTGCGAGGGAATAGAACCACCACGTTCTCCAATAAGGAGCCTTTATTTCGATAACGAGTGATATACCTTCGGGTTCCCAATGACCAGCTGTGTCGGAGGCTTTTATGTGGAGCGTATAGGTGCCTGGAGGAATATTTGTAAACGCAATCTGACTTTCCTGACCGATGTAATTCCAATTCTCATCAAAGCCGGCTAATTGATATTTAAAACGAACGCCTGCGTTTTGAGTAAAGCTAAGCCCGGCAATTTTCAATGAGAAATTGCGCTCGCTCCAATCCAGATGGATTTCTTTTTTAAAAAGGGAGTGGTTAATGTCATCTCCATTTTTTAATTTTTCTTTTTGCGTATTGTTAACCATGAAACTGGTTATAATTGTTTCAGGTACAAGTGTGGGTATTTGAAGGACTTCTTCAGGATTAAAATAGGTGAGCCCATTTACACCTCCGAAATACATCATGCCATTGGGCGATTTGAAAAATGCGTGTGTGTTAAATTCGTTGCCTTGAAGTCCATCGTTCTTGGTAAAATTGCGGATCACTTTTCGCTGCAAAGGATCAAAAACACATAAGCCATAATTGGTACTTAGCCATAAGTTGCCATGTGCATCATCCAAAATGCCATAAATCACATTATTAGGCAGCCCATCTACTTCAGTATATTGAACAAATTGTTTTGATTTTGAGTCATATAAACTCAAACCTCCACCCCAACTTCCTATCCAATGGTTGCCATACCGATCAAGAAAAAAACACTTAGCTTCTTTTTGAAGCAACAGCGATGACATTTCTGATGTATGAACAGTGTATTCATTGTTTTTGTCTGCTCTGATGATCGCTATTTTATCCATCAAAACAATCCAGTATTCTTCGCCCATTGGGCTGAGCACTAAACTTCCGCGCTCGCTTAATACTTTTAACTTCTTTGTAG
>DGYK01000022.1:69696-112897 GCA_002398365.1 Flammeovirgaceae bacterium UBA5008 | reverse complement strand
TTAACTTCTTTGTACGAGGATTGTATTCCATTGTACCGCAACTTGACGAGAAAAGAAGTGTGTTGAATGGTGTTTTAGCCATGTCATATATATCCGGTCTGGAATCGCAGAGAGATTCTAACTCGATTGTTTCTATTCGACCTTTGTTAAAGTATTTAAGACCATCAGAGGTTGCGAGCCACGCGTGGCTGATGTCATCTGCAATCAATCGATTGACATGCACTCTATTTTTATTTTTATCTAACAAATAGAATTCTTTCCTTTCTTCAGTTGTAATATCGACCAGCTCTAGGCGATCCCAAAAATTGACCCATACATGCTTGTCGTTTTCAGTATAAATACCTGTAACGAAATGATTGGTTGGGCCATCATAATTTGGATTGGTGTGAAAGTTGAATACAGATCGGTAAGGATTATATTTATTTAAACCTAAACCGTTGGTTGCTACCCAAATTACACCGTCTTTAGTTTGGTATACATCACTAATGTTATTGGATGAAAGTCCGGATGAGCTTTTGCTGGAATAGCTTATTTTTTTTATTAATTCATCTTTTGGGTTAAAAATATAGATCGCTCTGCGATGTACCCAAATATCGCCATTGCTCATTTTTTCCATTCCACAATCATTTGGATTGAACTCTTCGCTGGGTGGAAATTCAAAAAGAGTTTTTAAGCTTTTTATTTTTGGATCGTATTTAGATAATCTGTTTTTATCTTGAAAGTAGATTTCATCAGTCGCTTTGAAGTAAGTACCCATCAAGCTTTCATTCTTGTCTGATAACTTAATCCAGTTCAGAGAACTTGAAGTTTTTAACCATAATACATGGTTAGCAATTACCCAAAAATTGCCATCGCTTGTTCGAATTATATTTGATACATTTTGATTTTCAAAAAATGCGAACTCCTTACTTTTTGTAATTACCTTTTGAAGGGGATCAAGTTCCAGAATACCAAAATTGGTCGACAATAAATTACGTTGGGGTGATAACGGAAGAAATTTCCAAACTTTGTATTCCCGCCCCGACTCAAATTGGATACGATAATTAATGAAATTATCGTTAATACGATTGTATTTACTGATTCCATTAACATAACTAAACCAGACGGTTTGGTCTTCATCTAAGAAAAGTCGATAGATATAATTTTCAGGAAGCGATTGAGCGATCGGAGTGTTTCGATAGACTTTAAATGAATTGCCATCGTATCGATTTAAACCATCCAAAGTGGCAATCCACAAGTAACCCGAACCGTCTTGAATCAGTGAGGTAATTGAAGATTGAGAAAGCCCATCGTCTATCGTTAAATGTTCAAAGCGAATTTCTGATTGGCTCAAAGCCCCACAAATGGGTACGGAAAAGATCAAAAAAACGGCCCTGATAAATTTCATTCGTTGAATTTTTGTGGCGACAAGCAGGGTTAATGAGCAATTAGCTAGTCTTAATAATATTGAGTTTATGCCTCAATTTTATTGATTTTCTAAAGACTCTTGAGTTTTTTTAGTCGACTTAGCCTTTTAGCACGGTGAATCCTAGTGTATAAACTTTGAAAAAACCAGGTGGAAGATGCATTCTTGTTTAAAAGCCCATTAAGATTCTTTAAGGGACAAAAAATAGGTATTCATCGAGTGTTTTAGGGCAACCAGCTAATTTTTAGCTAATCATCAGGTTTCAGATTTAGCTTTACAAGGAATTAGATTAAAGGAAGGTAAATACCCATATTTTGTTGATTTTTAATACAAACCCATTTCACCAACTCTATAAAAGTTACCAGCGCAAGTTGGTTGGATGGGATTTGAATGGAAAAGCGGCTACCAATCTTTTGTCGATGATTATGATTATTGTCTCTGCAGGTTTTGCCTTGGCCTTGCTGGTGACAGGTGTGACTAATTGGTATTATATGGTCGCTGCCATTCCAATTTATCTCATGGTTTTATGGGCTAACAAAAAAAAGCATTTCGAACTAGCAAGTAGTTTTCTGTTAGTAGGCTCTTTGATAATGATATCATTCTGGAGTTTTACTAACCGTAAGGTATTCGCAGAGATAGGGTATTTGTCACTAGCTTGTTCTTTACCAATGCTTGTACGTTCTATTTGGCGAGTGATTTTTTGGTTTTTTTTGTGCGTATCCCTCTTCCTACTTTATCAATACTATGATGAAGTCACCCCATTTATACCCGATCCATCCATAAATTATTTCTGGTTGTCCAGTAGCATTTTGGTTATAGCAATCTCAGTTGTGTTTTTTCAAATCAACTCATTTCGAGAGTTGGCGTTTCATTATGCATCTTCACTTAAAATAAAAAATGAACAATTGGATAAAGTGATTGAAGGTAAAGAGAAAATGGAGCGCGATTTGCAGGCTAAGAATGAAGAGATGCAAACTCTGACTGAGCAACTGAATTGGATCGTCATCCAGAAGAATTCAGAATTGCAAGTTTATTTAGATGCTATCAATGTCAATATCTATTCCGCTATAAGCGATAGCCAGGGTCGATTTGTAAAAGTAAATGCGCCTTTGATGAAAGCATCTGGTTATCATTCAGAAGAATTGATCGGAAATCATTTTAGTATTCTGGATTCTGGGTTTCATTCGCCTTTATTTTTAAAACGCTTGGAAAGCACGGTTAAATCGGGTAACCCATGGCGTGGTGAATTTAAAAGCCGAGCAAAGGATGGTTCTTTTTTTTGGTGTGACCAAGTAATCATACCAATAGGGGGAAAGACCGATACCTTCAATTATTTCCTCACACTGGGACTTCCGATAACCGAACGAAAACAAACAGAAGAAACTCGGGATAGAACTTTGAGCTTGTTAGAAACCATTGCTTTTCAAACATCGCATAAAGTGCGTGGGCCATTGGCACGAATCGAAGGTCTAGTTAACTTAATTCAACATGATTTGGTAAGCTTGGAAGAAATGAAAATGGTGAGCGCTAAATTAAAAGACAGTTCTATTCAAGTGAATCTTGCAACCAGCGATTTAGTCAACTTTGTGAATAGTCATCAAATTTCGATACAATAAAAAATATACTTACTTTAAAGCATTATTCTCCACCCCATGGCAGCTAAATTGACTTGTGCTATTATCGAAGACGACCCGGTATCTATGTCTGTAATTCAAGGTTTGGCAGAAAAGTCAGGGTTATTCCAATCGATTTCTTGCTTAGACTCCTCCTCCAAGGCAGTGGGTTGGTTAATCGAGAACCCGGTTGATTTAATATTTTTGGACGTGGAGATGCCCGATCTTACTGGATTGGAATTATTAAAATCACTTACTAATAAGCCCGCCATTATCATTATCAGTTCAAACCCCAAATATGCCGTAGATGCATTTGAATATTCCGTAACAGACTTTTTGCTTAAGCCTGTAAAAGATTATGTTCGATTTCTGACCGCTGTTAATAAAGTAAAGTTCAAGGAACGTGCAGAGGACAAACGGACGGAGGAGGAATTATTTGTAAAGGTGGATTCACTCTTGATGAAGCTGAATTTTGACGATATAGTCTGGGTAGAAGCATCCGGTGATTATATAAAAATACAAACCAGTGATAAAGTACAGGTGGTGTATTCTACACTCAAAAAGATGGAAGAGAAGCTGCCACAGCATAAATTTGTTCGGGTACATCGCTCTTTTCTGGTAAATATTTCTAAGATCACAAATATTGATTCATCTAATCTTGAGATCCATAAGAAGATTATTCCAATCAGTGGTACCTACAAAGACGATTTGCTTAAAAGGATAAGTGTTCTCTAATTTGTATAGTAAACACATAAATATGGCAAAGAAACTAACCAAAGGCGAAAAGAAATTGTTTGGTGTGTGCAGTGGTCTGGCTAATTATTTTGATGTAGACCCAACCATTACTCGATTGTTGTTTGTGGTGGCTGTTTTCGGCTTTGGCACCGGAGTATTAATCTATCTGGTTTTGGCAGTGATTATGCCAGACAATTAATACAGTGAAAGATTAGGTCATTTTTGAGATGTATTTGATAGCCAGTCAGTTTACTAAATTCACCAAGTAAATCCCCAATAATACAGCATTGGGTATTGTTCCGTACTTAGCATCGTGCCAATAAATAAGAATAAGTAGTTGTGATAAAGCAATTGTAGATAGTAAAATATATACCCATCCGTTTAGTTGAAGTAGGGCGATTGCAAAGACCACTAAAAACATCAACCCGGCACCCAGCCAAATAACGCCATAAAATTTAGATACGTGTTTTGTAAACTGTGGCGTAGGCAATAGTTGAAACGCTTCGCCAAAGCCGATGAAGTGAATCAACCCGTGAATAAGCAGCGTACTGTACATGATGAAGTTGAGCATAACCTTTCAAAATAGTTAGCTCAAAAGTAGGTGAGGGTACACTAAAAAATTATGACTTATGTCAGCCTGATCTGCCGATTGTTTGGCTGGATTAGTTATCTCTATAGCTATCCAATTTTTATTGTTTTTTCCATTTGAGTTGATCGATTTCCTGAATTTCTGAAGCCTTTCGGGGCCAATCAATTCCATTTTTAAAGAATTACAACAGGATGCTTGAATATTCACAGAAGTGGGTAAAACTCCCTTTTTTTGATCTTTTTTGCCTTAAAATGTAAAAAAGTGGAGTAAAGTGGTTGAAAGTGGTTGAAAAATGCTTACGTTTGTTTAGGAGAACTAAGACAACCACTACAGTCTATGACTTTCTTCACCAGCGAATACGAAAGTAAACTTGACGCCAAAGGCAGATTGGTGCTGCCATCGCGGATCAAGGCTCAGCTACCCACTACCAATGGGGAAGCGCAGGAGCTTGTCATCCGCAGAGGCTTCGAGCCATGCTTAATCGTATACCCAATGGTGGAGTTCAAAAAAGTCTTCTCAAAAATTTCAGGTCTCAGCGAGTTCAACGAAGAGTATCGCAAACTCCAGCGAAACTTTTTGTCGGGGGTCGTTACGGTAGAGTTGGATAACAACGGCCGTTTCCTCATCCCCAAGAACATGCTTACGTATGCGCAGATTGACAAAGATGCGATGCTCGTAGGCACCGGAAGCAAAGTTGAAATCTGGAATCCAACCATCTATGAGAAGCAAATCATCCAAGACCCTAGTGAATTGTCGAAGCTCGCGGAGAAATTTTTGAACGAGTAAATGTTGGGAAGATGAACGTTGGAACCACTACTCCCAGCGCATCTCAAAGCCCAACCAGCATCATTCAAATACTTCCACAGAGGATTTGTTCATTGAAAAAAATTAAACAATTGTATTCTGACACAAATGAAATTTTTGTGTGAGATGCAGAAGTTGAAAAGCTATGGTGTACCACAGGCCGGTGATGTTAGAAGAGTGTATGGAGGGATTAGCCATTAATCCGGATGGTATCTACGTAGATGTCACTTTTGGCGGAGGGGGACATAGCTTAAAGATTTTAGAGCAGTTGCGAAACGGAAGGCTGATTGCGTTTGATCAAGACGAAGATGCACGCAAGCAATCCGAAAATATTCAAAGTCGTTCTTTTACATTTTGTCAAACCAATTTCAGGAACATGAAACAATACCTGAAGTTGAATGGAATCACCAAAGTAAATGGCATTCTAGCTGACCTCGGTATCTCATCGCACCAGATCGATTCGGCTGAGCGTGGATTTTCTACCCGCTTCGATGGCCCGCTTGATATGCGCATGGATAAGAAGGGATCGAAAAGTGCCGCTCGTATTTTGAATGAATATCCAGAAGCTAGCCTTCATAAAATCCTAGGTATGTATGGCGAAGTGAAGAACGCCAAAACACTAGCCGGGTTGATTGTGCAGCAACGTTCCGTAAAAAAGTTTGAGCGCATACAGGATTTGATCGATTTACTAAAGCCGATTGCTCCCAGAGGAAAAGAGTTTAAATACTATGCGCAGGTATTTCAAGCACTGCGCATCGAAGTGAACGAAGAGATGCAGGCATTGGAGGAATTTTTGAAGCAAAGTGGCGAGGTGATGGAGAAAGGCGGAAGACTGGTGGTGATGAGCTACCACTCACTGGAAGATCGGTTGGTGAAGAATTACATCAACTCCGGCAAAATGTATGGCGAAGTAGAAAAAGATTTTTATGGTAATAAGTTAAAGCCATTTGAAGCAATCAATCGAAAACCGATCGAAGCTTCGGTGGCAGAAGTAAACGAAAACAACCGCGCACGCAGTGCGAAGTTGCGAATAGCAGAAAGGTTATAATTAAAGAGAGCATGGAAAATAAGTTTAAAATCGAGCCCCCTCAAAAAGCAAATGAGGCACGCGTGAAACCGGCAGCCAAACCAGTTAGCAGCGGCAAGAGCTTGTTTTCCGGATTAGAGAAGCGCTTGAAACTCGAAAGCTATTTTGAAGAAGGATTTCCGGTGCAGTACCTGCCTAAAATCCTCTTTGTGGTCTTGCTCAGCTTGATCTACATCAGCAATACACACTACGCAGAAAAGACGACACGGCAAATTGATCGGGCACAAAGTGAAGTAGAAGATTTGCGTGCTGATTTTACCACACTGAAGTCGGATGTGATGTTTGCCAGCAAACAAAGTGAAGTGGCACGAAGAGTGAAACCGCTTGGGTTGAAAGAAAGCTTAAACCCACCCTATAAAGTAATTGTAAAAGATTAAATAAATAAAAAGAGCCAAAGTGAATATCAAGCAGTCCATATTAGTTAGAGTCCGCATCGCATTTTTATGCGTGGTGGCTTTCGCTATCTGCGTAGCTGCAAAGATTGGTCACATTCAGGTAGTGGAGGGCCCGAAGTGGGAAAAGCTAAGTGAAAAAATTAACTTCGACTATCGCAAAATAAAAGCTACCCGTGGAAACATTTATTCTGACAATGGAAGTTTACTCGCTACCAGCTTGCCATTTTACAAAGTAGCGATCGATCCTACATTAGCGAAAGACGAAGTTTTCAAAAATGGAGTGGATTCTTTAGCGTTATTGTTATCTCGGTATTACAAAGATCGCTCATCCAAGGAATACAAAGAGATGCTGAAGGATGCGCGTGCTACCGGAAAACAGTATCTGATACTCAACCGCAAGCAAATCAATTATCAGGTTAAGAAAGAAATGATGACCTGGCCTATCTTCCGCGAAGGCCGTTATCGTGGTGGTGTCATATTTGACAAAATCGATGTACGCTATCGTCCGTTTAGTAATCTCAGCCGTAGAACGGTTGGTTTTGTTAATGAAGATGGCAAAGGTGCCGGATTAGAATATAGTTTCAACACCTCATTAGGTGGCCAGGATGGCGAAGCACTGTTCCAAAAAATTGCGGGCGGATCGTGGATGCCCGTGTTTGATGGAAAGAACATCAAAGCCATTGATGGATTAGATATCCAAACTACAATCGATATCAACTTGCAGGATGTAGCGGAGACCTCACTATACAACGCCATGAAAGCGCACAATGCCGATGAAGGCACGGTGGTAGTGATGGAAGTGAAAACTGGACACGTCAAAGCAATTTCAAATTTGTCTGCAGATGGACAAGGTGGATTTCAGGAAGAGTTCAATCATGCCGTGGGTGGATCGTTTGAGCCAGGTTCCACTTTTAAGTTAGTCACGATGATGGCGTTGTTGGAAGATACCAACATTGAATTGAACGATACAATCAATACGCATCAAGGAGAATACATGTTTTATAAGCGCAAAGTGACCGATCACGAAGAAGGCGGCTATGGGCGAGTTACTATTAAGCGTTCATTCGAAGTATCTTCCAACATAGCGATGGCGAAGTTGATCGATAAGCATTTTGGTACTAAGCCTTCCAAGTTTTTGGATTACGTAGATAAACTGAATTTATCGAAACCACTGGGTTTGCAAATCACCGGTGAATCCTATCCTAAAATCACGCGACCCAAAGACAAAAACTGGAGTGGTATTTCATTGCCTTGGATGGCGTATGGCTATGGTTTTGAAATTTCACCTCTACATACTTTGGCGGTTTACAATGCCATTGCGAATGACGGTAAAATGATTAAGCCCATTTTTGTTACCTCGATTCAACAGGCAGATAATGTGAAACAAGAGTTTGAAACAGAAACGTTGAATTCAAAAATCTGCTCTGGTAAAACATTGAATCAGTTGAAGCTCTTGTTGGAAAGTGTAGTTGAAAATGGAACTGCGAAAAATTTGAAGAACTCCTATTATCGCATTGCCGGTAAAACTGGAACTGCTCAGATTTTAAAAGATGGTCGTTACGAAAAGCGATACATCACTTCGTTCGTAGGTTACTTCCCGGCACACGCTCCAAAATATTCAGCCATTGTGTTGATCAAAAATCCACGTGGTATTTATCAATATGGGAATAGTGTAGCGGGTCCTGTGTTCAAAGATATTGCGGATAATATTTATTCACGTGATATCAATTTGCATTCAGCCATGGAGAAGGCCAAGACACAAGAGCCCGGTGTATTCCCTACGATGCGAGCAGGAAAACAGGAAGAGCTCACCATGTTAGCGAATGAGTTGGGTATTTCAAATCATGCAGCTACGGAAGAAGAGTGGATTAAGACCAATAAGAATGGCAATGCCATTGTATGGAAGAAAAATCCTGTAATAAAAGATCAGGTGCCTGATGTAGTAGGTATGACTTTCCGCGATGCGATTTTTGTTTTGGAGAAGAATGGTTTACGTGTGTCGTACGAAGGAAAAGGACGCGTGGCAGCACAATCACTTTCACCGGGCACTCGAATTAGCAAGGGTGCAAAAATATATTTGAGATTAAGTTAATGGCGTTACTAAAAGACATATTGTATCGGGTTCACATCACGGCTGCTTCCGGCAGTACCGATGTGGAGGTGGTGTCCATTTGCTTTGATTCACGAAAAGTAAAAGCAGGAAGTCTATTCGTTGCGATCAAAGGCACACAATCGGATGGCCATGTTTTTATCGACAAGGCTGTGGGAGCTGGTGCTGTCGCTATTGTTTGCGAAACACTTCCTGATACGATTTCAGATAAAGCTACCTTCATTACCGTGAAAGATAGTTCGAAGGCACTGGGTATTATTGCTTCGAACTTCTATGGAAATCCTTCATCAAAGCTGAAGTTAGTGGGCGTTACCGGAACAAACGGTAAAACTACCGTGGCCACGTTATTGTATAAGTTATTTTCAACATTGGGTCATCGCTGCGGAATGTTATCCACAGTTGTGAATAAAATTGTTGATAACGATATACCTTCTACGCACACTACGCCTGATCCAATTCAGATTAATGAGTTGTTAGTAAAAATGCTGGAGGCTAATTGCACGCACTGCTTCATGGAAGTAAGTTCGCATGCGGTAGCACAAGGCAGAATTGAAGGATTACATTTTATAGGAGCGTTGTTTACCAATATTACTCATGATCACTTGGATTACCACCGTACATTCGAAAGTTATATCCGCGCTAAGAAGGGATTTTTTGACGGTTTGTCATCTGATGCTTTTGCTCTCGTAAATAGCGATGACAAGCGCGGTATGGTGATGTTGCAAAATACCAAAGCGCAAAAGAAAACACTTGCGCTGAAGAAGATGGCCGACTTCAAAGCGAAGATCATCACTAACTCAATGGAAGGGCTGGAACTGGAGATTGGCGAGCGCAATGTATGGTTTAAGTTGATTGGCGACTTCAATGCGTATAATCTGTTGACAGTTTATGGCGCAGCTTGTTTAATGGGTGAAGACCCTGAAATGGTGTTAATGAAATTATCAGCACTCACTAGTGCACCCGGGCGATTTGAGTTGGTGATGCCCGGATCGAAGTTCACGGCCATTGTTGATTATGCTCACACGCCCGATGCATTGAAGAATGTGTTGGAGACGATTGAACATTTCCGCACGGGGCAAGAGCAGGTAATTGCAGTGATTGGCTGCGGTGGTGATCGAGATAAAACGAAGCGCCCGCTGATGGCCGCGGTAGCATGTAAGTATTCTAATAAAGTGATTTTCACTTCGGATAATCCGCGCAGTGAAGATCCGATGGAGATCATCAAAGAAATGCAAACCGGAGTTGGCCCAACGGATGCGAAGAAAACACTGGTGATGGTGGATCGCGAGGAAGCTATCAAAACCGCCTGCATGTTGGCGAAGGAAAAGGACATCATCATCGTAGCGGGCAAGGGTCACGAAAATTACCAGGAGATTAAAGGAGTAAAACATCCTTTTGATGATAAAGAAGTATTGACACGAATGTTAAAAATGTTTGCGAATTAATGCTGTACTATTTATTCGACTATATCGAAAAAAACTTTGACTTCCCCGGTGCCGGATTGTTTCAATACATTTCGTTCCGTGCTGGTGTAGCCGCTATTCTTTCCTTGTTGATCACGATCACCTATGGAAAAAAGCTGATCAACTTTTTGCGCAAGAAGCAAGTAGGTGAAGACATCCGCGACTTAGGTCTGGAAGGTCAGATGCAGAAGAAAGGTACCCCTACAATGGGAGGTATTATTATCATTGCCGCTATTTTGATTCCTACTTTGCTAATGGCGAAGTTGGACAACGTATATATTATTTTGTTAGTCGCTACTACTATTTGGTTGGGACTGATTGGTTTTTTGGATGACTATATTAAAGTGTTCAAGAAGAACAAAGAAGGATTGGCCGGACGATTTAAAATTGTAGGACAAGTTTCCATTGGGTTGATTGTGGGGCTTACGCTTTACTTTAATGAGAACGTAGTCGTGCGCGAGAAGACCGCTCCATCGGTTGCTAGTGTCGAAGTAGTTCCAATCTCTGCGGATGTAAAATCAGAATACGATGTAAAGTCAACGAAAACCACCGTGCCATTTTTAAAGAACAATGAATTCGATTACGCCTCATTGATCTCTTGGTGGAACCCAGATTACACATGGATTGTGTATACGTTGCTGGTCATTTTTGTGATCACCGCTGTTTCCAATGGCGCCAATATCACTGATGGTATTGACGGATTGGCCGCAGGCACTTCGGCCATTATCGGACTCACGCTCGCGATTTTCGCTTACTTGTCCGGTCGTGTGGACTTTAGTACGTATCTCAATATTATGTACATCCCCAACTTAGGTGAATTGGTAATTTTCTGTACTGCATTTGTAGGTGCGTGTCTCGGCTTTTTGTGGTACAACTCTTATCCGGCACAAGTGTTCATGGGTGACACGGGTAGTCTTTCATTGGGTGGAATCATTGCTGTATTAGCATTGGCCGTGCGAAAGGAATTGATGATCCCGGTTCTCTGCGGAATTTTCTTTGTGGAGTTGCTGTCGGTGATGCTACAGGTTTCATATTTCAAGTACACCAAAAAGAAATATGGAGAGGGGAGAAGAATTTTGTTGATGTCACCTTTGCATCATCATTACCAAAAGAAACAAATTCACGAGTCGAAGATTGTAACCCGTTTTTGGATTGTAGGAATTTTATTGGCGATCGTGAGTTTGGCCACATTGAAGCTGAGATGATTTGAAAATTTCGAAATGAGGCAATTTGAAAATGATTTAATACGAGTAGTAAAAGAATAAATGAGTAAACGCGTAGTCATATTAGGAGCAGGAGAGAGCGGAACAGGCGCAGCTATTTTAGCAAAGGCGAAGGGCTTCGATGTTTTTGTGTCTGACTACGGTGCGATCAAAGAGCAGTACAAAGCGGAATTGCAACAGCATCAGATTCCATTCGAAGAGAATGGTCATACGCATGATGCGATATTAAATGCATCGTTAATTGTAAAAAGTCCGGGCATTGCAGAGAAAGTTGAAATTATAAAGAAGGCGCGAGCAGCAGGAATTGAAATCATTGATGAACTTGAATTTGCGTATCGATACATTCAAGGAAAAGTAATTGCCATTACCGGTACCAACGGAAAGACCACAACGACACTCCTTACGTATCATTTACTTCAGTCAGCAGGATTGAAAGTAGCGTTGGCCGGAAATGTAGGAGAGAGCCTTGCTCGAAAAGTTGCAACCGAGAAGCACGATTGGTATGTAGTGGAGATCAGCAGCTTTCAATTGGATGGAACAAAAACATTCCGCCCTGCGATCGGCATTTTGCTCAATATTACACCCGATCATTTAGATCGCTATGAGTATAAGATGCAGAACTACGTCAACTCGAAGTTTCAATTAGTTCAATCGATGCAGTCGGTAGACCATTTTATTTATTATGCCGATGATGCTGTAGTTTCAAATGAAGTGATACAGAAGTCGATCGTGCCACAGCAAGTGAAGGTGTCGCTGCAAACGAAGACTGATGCTTATTACGATGGTGCGAAAATGAATTTTACTATCAACGGGGTTTCGTTTGGCATAACCCAATCCGAAACTACCTTGAAAGGTCCTCATAATCTGATCAACACATTGTCGGCTGTTTCGGCTGCATTACTGACGGGTGTTTCCGAGCAAGCAATTCGTCAGGGGTTGAAAACATTTGTCAATGCTCCTCATCGTTTGGAGTCAGTAGCAGTTATCAATGGAGTGGAGTTTGTAAATGATTCAAAAGCCACCAATGTGGATTCAGTCGTGTATGGTTTGGGAAGTTATCAGGGACCGCTCATCTGGATTGCCGGAGGTATTGATAAAGGAAATGACTACACGCTGATTGAAGATCAGGTAAAACAAAAAGTGCGTGTGTTGATTTGCCTTGGCAAAGACAATGACAAATTGAAGAAAGCCTTTGGCGGAAAAGTGAAAGAGATTTATGAAACACAAAGCGTGAAGGAGTTAGCGCAATTGGCATTACGCGTTTCACAAAAAGGCGATGTGGTTTTGCTGTCACCGGCCTGCGCGAGTTTTGATCTTTTTAAAAATTATGAAGACCGTGGAAAACAATTTAGAGAGGCTGTATTAGAACTAAAGGAATCAGTAGAGAATAACTGAAAGAAAAGATATGAAGTTGAGTACTATAAAAGAATGGGCTGATAAAAACCTGCAAGGCGACAGAGTGATCTGGGCTGTGGTGTTTGCTCTTTCTTTGATCAGCATTTTGGTTGTTTATAGTTCCATCGGAACGCTGGCATACAAACGTACAGCCAGCACCGAGTCGTTTTTGATGAAACACACCTTCATGGTGTTTTTGGGATTAGCATCGATGTGGATCGCTCACAAGATCGACTATCGTTACTATTCCAAAATTTCGCGACTTGCATTGTGGGTTAGTGTACCGTTGTTGATTTATACATTCAAGTTTGGAACTAGCTTAAACGATGCATCGCGTTGGATTACACTTCCAATTATCAATACGTCATTTCAACCATCGGATTTTGCCAGCCTTGCACTGATCATCAATCTGGCTGCCATGCTTTCGAAGAAGCAACAAAATATTGACGATATTAAAGAAGCGCTGATTCCGATGTTAATCTGGTGCGGTGCGATTTGCGGATTGATTGCCTTAACAAATTTTTCGACAGCGATTCTATTGTTCGCTACGTGTATGTTGATCATGTTCATCGGTCGTGTGCCGGTGCGTTACCTGGCGATGTTGATCCTGATTGGTCTGTTATCAGGAACAGCCGGACTATATTTCGGTCAACGCTTTGATACTGCAATTAATCGGGTAAAAGATTTTTATGCGTATGTGATGCATCAGAAAGAATTGCCATTTCAGGCAAAGCATGGTCGCATTGCGATTGCCACCGGAGGATTGTTGGGCAAAGGTCCGGGTAACAGCGAACAACGAAACATTTTGCCCCATCCGTATTCTGATTTTGTGTATGCAATTGTAATTGAAGAATATGGCGTGATCGGTGGAGTAATTGTGCTCGTGCTCTATTTGATATTACTGCATCGAGGGATGAAAGCGGCCTACAACAGCGAGCGCGCTTTCGGAGGTTTGCTCTCGGCAGGATTGAGTTTTGATTTGGTTTGTCAGGCGATGGTGAACATGGGCGTAGTGGTTGGCCTTGGTCCCATCACCGGACAGCCATTGCCATTGATTAGTATGGGAGGAACCGCGATGGTATTCACTGGCTTGTCGGTAGGAATTATTTTAAGTGTAAGTCGCGGAGAGCAGGAAGAGAATTGGGGACAAGGAGCGAGTGAGAAATTAGAAACAGACGAAGCGAAGGAGAAAGAGGTGGAAGTGAAAGCAGCGTAATAATTCGATGATTCGGCAATTCGTTGATTCGATAATTTGAAAATTTGAAAATTAGGTGATTTGAAAATTAGGTAATTCGATAATTCGTTGATTCGAAAATGAGATGATTTGAAAATTAGATAAAGCGTAAAGGAATAAGAAGTAATACAAGAGAACAATAAAAAAGGAAAGTTGAAAGCAGAGAAACCATATCGTATCATCATTAGCGGAGGCGGCACCGGAGGACATATCTTCCCGGCACTGGCTATTGCCAATGAATTTAAGAGACGCTATGCGGATGCGGATATTCTTTTTGTAGGTGCAGAAGGAAGAATGGAGATGACGAAAGTGCCGGAGGCCGGCTATAAAATTGTCGGACTCTGGATCAGTGGACTTCAACGTAAATTGACACTTTCTAATTTGTCGTTTCCGTTTAAGTTGATTTCAAGTTATCTCAAAGCCGGTAGCCTTATCAAAAAGATGAAGCCGCATGCTGTAATTGGAACAGGAGGTTACGCGAGTGGCCCGATTATGTTGGCCGCAGCAAATGCTGGAATTCCTTCTTTGATACAAGAGCAGAATTCATATGCCGGCTTGACCAACAAACAATTGGCACAAAAGGCCGGACGTATTTGTGTCGCTTACTCGGGCATGGAAAAATATTTTCCGGCTTCGAAAATTGTATTCACGGGTAATCCGGTGCGAAAGGATATTATCGATCTGGATTCGAAGCGGGAGAAGGCATTGGCGCATTTTGCTTTTAACTCTTCGGAACGTACGCTTCTCATTTTAGGCGGAAGCCTAGGCGCACGTACGATCAATGAAAGTATTTTGGCAGGAATCGATCAATTGATTGATGCGCATATTCAAGTGATTTGGCAGACGGGGAAATTGTATTATGAGGGAATCAAATCGCAGATTGGACATAAAGATTTGAGACGCATTCGTGTAGTTGATTTTCTGAAGCAAATGGATTTGGCTTATGCAGCTTCGGATGTGGTGATATCACGCGCAGGTGCATTGGCGATCTCAGAGTTGTGCATTGCCAAACGTCCTAGCATTCTAGTTCCTTCACCCAATGTGGCGGAAGATCACCAAACAAAAAATGCGATGGCTTTAGTCAACGAAGACGCGGCATTGATGGTGAAAGATGTAGAAGCGAAAAATACATTGGTGAGCGAGGCGCTGAAATTGGTGTATGACGAACCTCTCGCTGAAAAGCTGAGCATCAATATTGGCAAGTGGGCGAAGCCACAGGCAACAGAAGATATAGTAGATGAAATTGAAAAACTGATTGGAATAACAAGTGAAGTTAGAGCAATACGATAGCGTTTATTTCCTCGGCATCGGTGGGATTGGCATGAGTGCCATCGCGCGGTGGTTCAGGCACAAGGGCATGAAAGTGGCCGGCTATGATCGCACGCCTACACCACTCACGCACGAGTTGCTGGAAGAAGGAATGGAAATTCATTTCGAAGATCGGATTGAAATGATTCCCGGATACATCACCAAAGAAAAAACATTGGTCGTGTTCACGCCTGCTATTCCTAAAAATCATGTGGAGCATGCATATTTGAAAGAGAATGGTTTCACGATACTCAAGCGCTCAGAAGTATTAGGATTGCTAACCAAGAGTTACAAAACGATTGCTGTTGCCGGAACGCACGGGAAGACGACTACCTCTTCACTGATCGCGCATATTGTTAAATCGGCAGGTATCAACATGGTTGGATTTTTAGGAGGTATCACTACCAACTACGATTCGAATCTGGTGATGCACGGTGAAGTAAATGAAAAAACGCTGGTGGTGGTAGAGGCTGATGAGTTTGATCGTTCGTTTTTGCGCCTATTTCCGGAGATTGCGGTGGTGACGTCAGCGGATGCGGATCATTTGGATATTTATGGAGATCATGCGAGCATGCTCACCTCGTTCCGCGATTTCATGAAGCAGATCAACGCGAACGGAAGTTTGATTGTACATGAGTCGATTGAATCGCTCACAGAAGGAATAACCGTTTCGAAAGAAACGTATGGAATGAGCCGGGGACAATTTTTTGCCGGCAACATAACCGCCAATGGCGGATTTTTTGAATTTGATCTTCACGGCTTTGGAACGAAGATCGAAAAAATTCAGCTCGGTGTCCCTGGTTTTCATAACATGGAAAATGCTATTGCTGCTACATTGGTAGCGCTCAAGTTAGGCATTAGCGAAAAAGTAATTCGCGAAGCGCTGCATTCATTCAAAGGTGTGAAGCGCAGATTCGAATTCATTATCAAACGAGATGATCTGGTGTACATCGATGACTACGCGCATCATCCACGCGAGATTGAAGCTTTTTTAACTTCGCTCAAGTCGATGTATGCAGGTAAAAAATTGACGGTTATTTTCCAGCCGCACTTGTTCACACGCACGCGCGACTTTGCGGAAGGATTTTCAAAAAGTCTGAGCATAGCCGATGAAGTGTTGCTGATGGATATTTATCCGGCTCGTGAAGAACCGATTCCGGGTGTTACCTCGGATATGTTGTTTGCGAACATCACGAGTCCGGTAAAGATTCGTTGCGGAAAGAAAGATGTGTTGGAGAAGTTGGAAGACCTCGATGTAGAAGTAGTCGCAACAGTAGGTGCCGGAGACATCGACACGTTCGTGAAGCCGATTAAAGAAATGTTGTTGAAGAAGTAAGAGAAAATGAAAACGAAGTTTAGCATACGCAAAGAGATTAAAGTGGCAGTAGCGATACTGGGCTTGTCTTTTCTGATTGCCTTCAGCGAACGGAAGCAAGGCGGAGCCGTGTGCAAGGATATTGTAGTGGAGTTGGATAATCTGAGCGAGAATCATTTTCTGGATGAGGCAGATGTGTTGCATTTGGTGGAAGGAAGCGGAGAGCCTGTGAAAGGAGTAGGTATCAACCGCATTAAACTGAAGGAGATTGAAAAGAAGTTGAAGTACGACAAACATATTTTGGATGCAGAACTCTTTGGCGATTTGAAAGGAAACCTGATTGTGAATGTAGAGCTGCGCAGGCCGATTGCACGCATTGTGCAAAATGATGCACCTGATGCCTACATCGCAGAAGATGGTGTCATCATGCCGGTATCTGAGAAGTACACAGCGCGTGTAGTATTGATCAGCGGAGCGGTGAAGCAATTGTTAGAGAGTGAAGACTTGAACCGCACAGAGGAAGGCAAACAGTTGATGGCGATGATTGAGTTTATCAATGATGATCCGTTTTGGAAAGCACAGGTAGCTCAACTGGATATTCAAAAGAATGGAAAAGTAATCATCTACCCGCAAGTAACGGGACAGTTGGTGGAATTTGGAAAGCCGGAGAATCTGGAAGTGAAGTTTAAGAAGCTGATGGTTTTCTATAAGGAGATTTTACCCACACGCGGCTGGACCCGCTACGAGCGCGTGAATTTGGAATACGAGGGGCAAGTAGTGGCGGAATGAAAAAAAAGAATTTAGAATATTGAATTCAGAATTCAGAATGAAGATTGAAAATAGAAAAACGAAATCAGAATGTAAATAGTAATAAAGAGGCGTAATACGACTTCTGACTTCTGTATTCTGTATTCTGACTTCTAAAAAGTAAAGCGATTGTAAACAACCACTAAACATAAAGAACACCATGGAACACGAGAAAATAGTAGTAGGATTAGACATCGGCACAACGAAGATTTGTGCGATTGTTGGCCGCCAGAATGAATTTGGCAAGTTGGAGGTATTGGGTATGGGCAAGGCCGAATCGGAAGGAGTGATTAAAGGAATTGTAACGAACATAGATAAAACTGTATTCGCTATTGAGAAGGCCGTGAAAGAAGCCAGCGACATGAGCGGCATTGACATTGGTGTGGTGAACGTGGGTATTGCAGGGCAGCACATTCGCAGCTCGATCCACCACGGCAGCATCACGCGCATGTCCAAGGAAGATGAGGTGAGCATTGAAGATGTGAATCGCCTAACGGAAGACATGTATCGTATTGTGATTCCGCCTGGCAGCGAGATCATTCACGTGATGCCACAAGATTATACCGTGGATTACGAAGAAGGAATTAAAGATCCAGTGGGCATGAGTGGCGTGAAGCTGGAAGCCGACTTCCACATCATCACGGCACAGACCAGTGCGATCAACAACATTAACAAGTGTGTGCGCAGAGCAGGCTTGGAAATTCAGGATTTAATTTTGGAACCACTTGCTAGTAGCATCGCGGTGTTGAGTGAGGAAGAAAAAGAAGCCGGTGTTTGTTTGATCGATATCGGTGGTGGTACTACTGATATCGCGATCTTCCACGATAGCATCATTCGCCATACGGCTGTGATTCCTTTCGGAGGAAATATTTTGACAACTGATATTCAACATGGCTTGATGGTGATGGCGAAACAAGCCGAGCAGTTGAAGACTCGCTTCGGCAAAGCGATTGCAGAAGAGGCAAGCCCGAATGAGATTGTTTCGATTCCCGGCATTCGCAATAGAACAGCAAAAGAAATTTCGGTGAAGAATCTTTCGAACATCATTCAGGCGCGCATGGAAGAAGTGATTGAAATGGCGCACGCAGAAATCATCAGCTCCGGTTATGAAAATCGTTTAGCAGGTGGTATTGTGATTACAGGTGGTGGTTCGCAACTGAATTCATTGAAGCAGTTGGTAGAATACATGACAGGCATGGATGCACGCATCGGTTACCCGAATGAACACCTTGGCAAGAGCAAACTGGAAGTGGTGAAGAGTCCGATGTATGCTACTGCAGTAGGGTTGGTGCTCTCGGGATTCCGTTCGCTGGATGAACGCGAAGAGCGCTACAAAGAAGCCAAAGAAAATCAGAAGGTAGTGAAGGTGAAGAAAGAAAAACCAAATCCCGCTTCTGACTTTTTCTCGAACATCTTGAATAAGACGAAGGGCTTATTGATTGACGACTTGAGTGATAAGAACGAGTATTAATTCGGTGATTCGGTAATTTGTTAATTCGGTAATTCGATGATTTGAAAATGAACTCAATTTGAAAATGAGACTATTTGAAAATTTGAAAATGAAATTGCTTACGATGAAAGATGAAATGAGTAGATGAGTGCGCACTGCGGCAGGGATTGAAGCGGAAAGCCCGCACCCCGATACGCCAAAGAAAGCTGGCGGGGAGGACTTGTAGCGGAAAGCCCGGCAGCCGCCCAAATGGGATTGAAGATTTTTGATTTGCAATTTTTTGATTTTATAAAACTAAAAAGAACAACCACTAAATAACCAATATCATGTTTGAACCAATAAACGGATACAAATTTGATCTCCCCAAACACCACAAGTCGATCATCAAAGTGATTGGCGTTGGTGGCGGAGGTAGCAATGCAGTCAACCACATGTTTCGGCAAGGCATCAAAGATGTCGAGTTTGTGGTGGCGAATACAGATTTGCAAGCGCTGAACAGCAGCCCGGTGCCATATAAACTTCAGTTGGGTGTAAACCTGACGGAGGGACTTGGCTGTGGAGCGAACCCTGAAGTGGGGCGCGCGGCTGCGCTTGAAAGTAAAGACCAGATTCGAGAGATGCTGGCCGGTACTAAAATGGTTTTTGTAACTGCGGGGATGGGTGGTGGCACCGGTACAGGTGCTGCCCCTGTCATAGCTAAAATAGCCAAAGACATGGACATCTTAACGGTGGGCATTGTCACGCTTCCTTTCTCATTTGAAGGGAAGAAAAAATTGGCACAAGCAGACTTGGGTATCGAAGCGTTCCGCGCGAGCTGCGACACGGTGCTGGTGATTCTCAACGACAAACTTCGTGAAATTTATGGCAACTTATCGATTGGCCAGGCATTTGGCGAAGCGGATAATGTGCTGACGACAGCTGCGAAAGGCATCGCTGAGATTATCACCTTAGCGGGATATGTGAACGTAGACTTTCAAGATGTGCGCACGGTGATGTTGAATGCAGGTGCAGCCGTGATGGGTACGGCCGAAACTCGTGGCGATACACGCGCGATCAAAGCAGCGCAGCAAGCGTTGGCTTCTCCGCTGTTAGATAACCATGACATCATGGGATCGAAGAAAATTTTGCTTTCGATTATATCCGGTGAGGAAGCTGAATTGCAAATGGATGAACTTACGACTATCACAGAATACATTCAACAACAAGCGGGTGATGATGCCGAAGTAATTTTCGGTCACGGTGTGGATTCTGCTTTGGGCGATCGTATTCGAGTGACGGTGATTGCTACCGGTTTTGTAACGGAGACAAAAGTAGTGAAGAAAGAAGAGAAGAAAGTGCATGAGTTAGATCGCACACAGATTTCATTATTTGACTCGGTAGATAATTCAGTAAACCAACGTGGTGGTGATTTAGAGTTGAAAGTGAAAGGCGAAGTGAATAAAGCCGAAGAGAAACCCATCATGCCGATGGAGAAACCACAAGAGCGCCCGGTACAACCACCGATGGAGCGACCTGTGTTGAAAACACCGATTAAAGAAGAGACACCGGAGAAAGAAGAGCCGAAGCGTGAAGAGCGTGCATACACATTCACGTTGTTTGATAAAACTGAGAATACCAACTCTAATTCCATCGATGATGAGGAAGGCGAGAATGGATTATTTGCCGAAGACGATGAGTTTCAGATCGGCAGAGAAGTGTCGGCAGATCAGGTGATCAATGACGATGGCTTGATGGAGGTGCGTAGAACACGCGAACGCTTAGAGCAACAAGCACGTGAGCGCAGAGAGAAACTGAAAGCGGCACGCAAGCAAGAAATGACGAAGGAAGAGTTCAACGAGAAGTGGACGCTGCCGGCTTATTTGCGCAGAGGCGTGAAGATGGACAATGTGCCTCACTCATCAGAGCAATTTATTTCGCGCTATAACTTAAATGACGACAACAACTTGTTGGGTAACAATAAGTTTTTGCATGATAATGTGGATTAGAAGAAGAAGTCAGAATGCAGAAGTCAGAATTTTTCTGAATTCTGAATTCATCATTCTGAATTCTTTTCTATTGAAGACATGGCACATCCGGTATGACTGGTTTTACTCCATTCGTAGTGGTTGTTGGTGGTAAATATTTTTTGCCGATACCGGAGTGCCTTCTTAAGACCAGACTTTTGAATTGCTGTTTTTATTTTTTTCAGCGTTCTGGTCGGGATTTTTTTAGGTGAAAAAAGAAGCCCAGCTTAACCGGCCGGGCTTCTTTGTTTTATCGGCTAACCTCACCCCATCGGAGGAAGTGCTTCTGAAAATTTTATTACCCCTCTCCGCAGGAGAGGGGAGATGCTACATCACCATATGGCAACTTAGATCGTATCGGTCGCATTATTTATGCTCCCCTCTCCCTGCGGAGAGGGGCTCAGTGAATCATCACGCAGCATTAGCTCAGATGGGGTGAGGTTCAACCAAAGCGGGTTGCCAAAAAAATAGATTGGTGGTTCCTGCCAAAAAAAGAAGCCCAGCTTAACCGGCCGGGCTTCTTTGTTTTATAGTGATTTACTTTATCAGGAAGGATCACTGCTATTTGCCTTCGCAGCATCGCGTGTATTTTTCTGAACGGCAATAGCAGCAAATAGACTCAACATAAACGACATGGCGTAAAATCCTTTCTCACTGAGCGTGAGCGTAGCATTCCATAGGCCAATAATCAGCAATACAATTGCCAGAATGGTAGAGAACCACGCGAGGCCATAGTAGATATTGGTCACGGGAATTCCTTCCATTTGGTCGCGTACTACTTTTTGCAATGATACAGCTGAGAAAAGTCCATACATGAGAATGGTAAAGTAGTATCCTTTTTCATTGAGCAGCATTTCGGCATTCCATAACCCAACAAGGTAAGAGATCATACCGGCAAGGAGTGCAATCCACGATGCTGCAACAAAGGCACTGGACGGAGCTTGATTATTCATAGTTTATTTTTTAGTGATTCGATTACTAAGGCAAATCGATTGGCCATTATTAGGTGATTTCCACCCGTCAATAATACAGAATATATTCCTACAACGAAAACCAACAGAAACCTGTATCTTCGAATCATAAAATTGAAATCCAATTATCATGAATAAAAAGATCCTGTATTTCACCTTTCCGGTGATTTTGTTAGTGGCCATTTATTTTATGGGCCCTACGCCTGCTAAGCCTGTCTACGATCTTGCCATGCCAACTGTGCCGCAAAATGCGGAGGAGTTAGAAAAATATGTGGCGTTGCAAGAAAGCAAGCATCAATTGAAACCGGATAATGAAGCGCGCATTATTTGGGCTGATAGTTCCAAAAAGAAAACTCCGTATAGTGTTGTATACATTCATGGTTTTTCAGCCAGCCAGGAAGAGGGAGATCCGATCCATGAATCGTTCGCGAAAAAGTTTGGATGTAACTTATATTTAGCACGCATGGCCGATCATGGAGTAGATACCACAAATCAGCTTCAGTATTTTTCACCCGATCGTTGGTGGGCGAGTAGCAAAGAAGCGTTGGCCATTGGCAAAGCGCTAGGAGATAAAGTGATTTTGATGAGCACTTCCACCGGAGGCACTATGTCAATAATGTTGGCTGCTGAATATCCGCAAGATGTATACGCGATGATCAACATGTCACCCAACATTGAAATCAACGATCCCAATGCATGGTTGCTTAACAATCCTTGGGGTTTGCAAATAGCGCGGCAAGTAATTGGTGGCGACTCACGCGTATTCCCTCCGGATTCATTGAAAGACAAATACTGGAATAATAACTACCGACTGGAAGCCATTGTGCAATTACAAGAGTTAGTCGAATCTGCGATGACAGCAGAAACATTTAAGAAAGTTACTTGTCCATCGCTGACACTCTATTATTATAAGAGCGAGACAGAGCAAGACCCTACCGTGAAGGTGAGTGCGATGAAGGCGATGAATGAACAACTCGGAACTCCTGCCGATATGAAAGTGATGGTTGCTATCCCGGGCGCGGGTGGCCATGTGTTAGGCTCGCATGTAGTTTCAAAAGATTTGCCCGCGGTACAACAGGCAGCGGAGAAATTTGCCAGAGAGAAACTAAACATGAAATCCGATTATGGCTTGCGCCCGATGACACTGAATGAGTATAAAGCAAGTGTGGAAACCAACCCGGCCAATGAGTTAGTGGACTTGGAAAAATTTATTCCTGGAGTGGTACTAGATATAAAGTATGCGACAGAATACAACTTCACTAAGTCTAAAATTTATAAGAGTGCAAGAGCCTTTGCGCGCAAGCCGGTGGCGCAGGCATTGTTAAAAGCACAAAAAGAATTTAATAAACTTGGTTACGGAATTAAAATCTTTGATGGCTATCGCCCTTATTCAGCAACCGTAAAATTTTATGAAGTAATGAATGGCGATACCACTTATGTGGCGAGTCCGTACAAAGGTTCGCGGCATAATCGCGGTTGTGCGTTGGATATGACCATTTTTGATTTGAAAACAAAAACAGATTTAACCATGCCCACTGCGTACGATGCACCGCAGAAAGAATCGTGGCCTACTGAGCCGGTGAGCGATCCGGTAATTCGCAAAAACAGAGAGACATTGATATCCGTGATGGAGCGCAATGGCTTTAAAGTATTTAGTACCGAGTGGTGGCATTTTGATTTTGTAGGATGGCAGAAGTTCGCAGTGATGAATATTGATTTTGAGGAGTTGGATTGAGGCCAACTTCAGAAAATACGAAAGTAGTTGAAGATTTAGAACTAGTCCACTTCTCCTCGCGCAAACCCCACCGTTTCGCGATATACCTGCGGAGATACATCGGCATTGGTGCGGAAGAAGCGACTAAAATAGTGCTCATCTTCATAACCCAACTCATACGCAATTTCTTTTACGGTTTTTTTGGTGAGGTACAATTCGCGTTTGGCTTCAATGATGATGCGCTCAGAAATTAATTCAGTGATGGTTTTGTTAAAGTAACTCTTCGTGATTTTAGCCAACGCTTTCGCGGAGATATGAAGTGCATCAGCATATTCGCTGGCGGAATGTTTTTTGCGAAAGTCTTTTTCAATCGCATCTTTCAAACTCTGTAACACAAACGGTTCTTTCAAATCGGTAGTGAATTCTGCTGCTGCCGGTTGTTGCTCCGCTTTTAAGCGAGAGGTGGTGATCAGAAATATTTTTAAATAAGAGACCAGAATTTCGTATTGCGCCAATGCCGTATTTTTCATCTCCAGTTTCATTTGCCCAATCAACATCGACAAAGAAGCAGATGTTGATGCATCAATCACTAAGAATGGTGGCTGATAAATGTTGTTAAACAAAATGCCGTTACACGCCACTTCGGCATGATGTTTATGAATGCAGAAGAAATCTGGATGAAAATGGAGTGCTATTCCTTTCAATCGCTTACCGATGAACATAAAGGGCTGATACGGTGAAAACGCGAACAGGCTATTGCTAGTAAAATCATAGGTAGAAAAGTCGGCTTTGAGTTCTCCGCTTCCTTCTGTAATCCAGATTAATGAATAGTAATTATTGCGCTGTACATGATCGAAATAACTGCCATCCTCAAAAGATAAAATTTTAAAAGCCAATGATCCGGTCGAGGGGTTGACAAGCGTGAGTGAATGTGGATTTTCCATGGATTAGGCCGATCGTTTTTTAAGTTCTTCTTCTAACTGCCGAATGTATGCTCTTTGTGGTTCTAATGCTTCTTCAACCTCTTCAGCCGTGTAGCGCGGTGTAATGTGCTGCGGACAATTCCAGTCGTATGCTTCAATGTGCAATACCAAAATACGCTCTGGTTTTGCTGCATAATTCTCTAAGGTAAATAAATTTGCCCACTCGGGCTTCGCATTCAAGGTAACAATTTCTGTTCGCGCATAAATCTTTAGCCGTGCTTGTGCGGCATAGTCCATAAGAATCAGAGAGGTGTTTTTATGAGTGGCCAAATTGCCAACGGAAATATATTGTTTGTTCCCACTAAAGTCGATGAAGCCAATCGTGTTTCGGTCGATTACTTTCAAAAATCCTTTCGGTCCACCGCGGTGCTGGATGTAGGGGAAACCATTTTCTCCAATCGTGGCCATATAAAAACTATCGCGCTCGCGAATGAAATGAACTTCGTTTTCAGAAAGGCCATCTATCACTTGTCGTTTTTCCATCCGCTCATAGCTAGCGCGACTGCCGTATTTTTCCTGAAGCACTTTCACCTGATCCGTAAAAGCGAGTGAAGCGTAATTGGTGGCCATAATCTTTTATAGTTTTCTGTCGGACTCTTGTATCGGTAAATCGTTGATACTGGCAAAACGTTTTTGCATGTATCCTAGTTCATCAAACTCCCACAACTCGTTGCCGTAACTTCTGTACCATTGTCCATCCGCATCGTGCCATTCATATTCAAAGCGCACGGCCATGCGGTTTTCACGGAAGCCCCACAGCTCTTTTTTGAGTTTGTAATCTAGTTCTTTTTGCCATTTGCGAGTGAGAAATTCCTTCACTTCTTCACGGCCATTAATAAATTCTGTACGGTTTCTCCATTCGGTAGTGAGCGTGTACGCCTTGCTTACTTTTTCCGGATCGCGCGTGTTCCAGGCATCTTCAGCGGCTTGCACTTTTTGCAGTGCGGTTTCCCACGTAAAAGGAGGAAGGGGATATCTTGGTTCCATGTTTAAAAATGAAAGTAAAAGCCAAAGGCATGCTTTGGCTTTTTGGTGAAAGTTATTTTTTGATTTTAGACCAATTAGCAGGCAGCTTCGAAAGTAAAGTGGGTTCAGCTTTGTTCCATTCCTGCAAGGTGTTGAAGTTTTTTCCGTTGAAATCTCCATTAAAGAATAGATACAATTTTCCATCGATTACTTTAAATGATTCCGGGTTGATGGGAAACTTCGTTTCTTTTTCAGCCACACCCCACGCACAGTAACCATCGCACACGGGTAAATATTTCTCCGGACTCTTTTTAAATGTATCGCGGTGTTGCGCGGATGCAAATTGATACTTCACGCCATTGATTTCGTGCGTGAATTCTTTTTTGCCTTTCACAGCTGCGTTGTCAGTGAAATAAGACACGAGATCATACCCGCCAATGGCTATTTTGTTTTTGTCTACCGGGTCGATTTGACTGAAGCTAACAAATGAAGTGAACAGGAGTGAAGCGAAGAGAAGTGATTTGATTGTTTTCATAAAATGTATAGGTTAAGTGAATGATTAAACTACTGCTAGTTGATGTGCTTCCACTACCGGAAAGTCGATTTCCGTGTTAGCGGTGTTGTTGAAATAATTCGTGAGGATGTTCAATGCTACGTGGCCTACAATTTCTCCGATTTCACCTTCGGTGATGCCTGCAGCTTTTGCGGCAGCAACATCTGCATCGCTGGTGCGGCCTTTTTTAGCTACCAATGTTTGGGCCAATTGAAGAATGGCTTTTGTTTTTTCGTTGCTCGAGTTGCCTAAGCGTGCAGCCTCCATGGTGGCGTTATCCAACTTTGCCAAATTAGCGCCTAAGTATGTGTGAGCCGACAGGCAGTAATTGCACGCATTTGCTTCGGCTACTGCCAACGCAATCATGGCGCTGTTTTTCAAACCCAGCGTGCCATGGCTGAGTGAGCCGCTTAGGTTTAAATAAGCTTCAAGAAAAGCAGGCGAGTTGCCCATGGTGCGCATCATGTTGGGCACTACACCCAGTTGTGATTGAATGGCGGTGAAAAGTTCTTTGGTTTTGCCGGTGGCTTGATCGGGGTTGATAGCTTGTAAGCGTTTCATGGTATTTGTTTTTAATTGTTTATGACTTTGTCGTTTTTGACGATACAAAGGTGTAGCAAGCCAAATCCCTTTAAAATGGACAATTGGCGCATGGTGGTGGACAATTTTCCCGGATGCCTTGCCCAGGAGATTTGCGGTGGATAAAGCGTGTGGACTTTTTAGTATCTTCGTGAGGTATTCAATACTATGTAGCTGAAACCCATCGATGAAACGAGCCATTGCCCTGTTAGTAATCATTGGACTTGTGCTGGGTTGCACCTATGACGACATCAGTAAAGTAACCTTGCACGGCACGTGGACGGTGGTAGCTCTCCGTGATCTAGCCAGTGGAACGGTTGAGTATAAGACAGAAGAGAATACGTATGGTGGTGAGATATGGGTGTCATTTAAAGATCGTTCCAATCCCCGGGAGTATGACGGTAAGAATATTTCCAATTCGTTCTTCGGCTCATATATGTATGTGGGCCAACAAAAAATGAAAGTGCTAGATGGAGGTAGGACGGAAGTTGGCGGTAATCCCCCTTGGGAGAAGCTGTTCAATCAGGCGTTCTACCAAGCCGAAGTGCCATTTGCAATTGAACAAGATAGCCTGACGATTTACTTTTCCAATCGCACCAAAGCGTTTGTTTTGAAGCGGAAGTAATCCTCTTTCGCAAAAGATGAAGTTAATAATTCCAAGACGGAGAAACACAACAACCAGTCGCGGGTACAAAATTTTTTCTAATTCCTCCAGCAGGTTTTGTAAGCGCAACCAATTTTCAAGGGTTCCAACAATTGAATATCGGAGGATCCATTCTTGTAATGGAAATCCCAGGGAGCACGAATAGATCCTAAAGTTGAACATCTATAAACCCACCTTGTAATGCGAAACACCGCTATTTGAAAACCCCTGCACGATGTGTGGGTTTTTTTTATGTTCTGGAGAGATGGGCTAAGCGTTTCGGAATTTTTACTGAACGACCGGCAATAACGCATGTCTCGAAATACGCTACAACTTCTGTCTATCGTTTGCAAGTAAGTACATTAAGCAGAAGTCCAGTTTTTGTTGTTTTTTGGAGATGTTGGCAAGAAGGGCGAAATTTACAAGAATAAAACCATGCAAATACAACCATTAACCTCCAAACAGTCGGGTAAAGAAATTCTATTTGATAGTTATCTAATTGAAAGCCTTAGATCATTCGATGAGCTTATTGAAGTTTATAAGACCTATAGACAGAGAAATCCGGGCAAGACCTTCATTTTAACACTCGATGATTTAGGGCAGGCGGAATACACCAGCGTTCACTCAATCCTTACGCACGACCTAGATGATACAGAAGGATATGATTTATCAGGACTTGACAAAACGTGTTTCGAAGCGGGCGAACACTTGGGTTATCTTTCTACCCCTTCGGAATTTTTCATTAGAAAAGAAAACTTCTTTAAAAAAGTGAATGACGCTGACTTTGCGTCTGCGTGTGAGCGAGGCTTAACATTTGGCAAAGATGAGATTACGATTTTAGAGAAGATAAATCAGTCACCTCTTCATTATCTGGACAAGCAAATAATCCTTAAAGTAGTTCCGGTCGAAAAATGTTATGAAGGAATTTGTGGATTACCGAATGGGTATTTTCAATGCGACCTCAATCCTTTTGAAAATTATGCGTTGGCAAAATACTTATTTGAGAAATACGATTTTGAACTATTCGGAATAGGCGCCTCCTTTTTAGGCTTTATTCGAAATGAAAAACCCAATGCAAACCAAATAAAAGAATTGATCAGCGACTTGTCATCATTGTATAACACAAACGAAACAGCCTTTGATCAATTAAGTGAAATAATCCAGGATCATCATTATCTATTTCTAAAATACACTGAATAGAAACTTTGAAACTTAGTCGTGGTTTTGTATCCCAGTCTAATGATAGCTACTTTTAATAGCAAGTGGGTTGACAATCGGGCATGAAACAGGCTCTTTAAGGAATAAAGCATCAAAATGGTAATAGAGGAATTTTTAGATGAGTGATATATTAGGTACTTTGGTGTTTATCTCTGGAAACCGAGGTCCCGGTTTCTTGATAATTCTCATTGCCTTGGCTTTCATTATTTCGTTTGATAAGATTGTAAAACTGATTGTCCTTGTAATGGATAAATTCGATGAAAGAAGAAATAGAAAGAAAAACGAATGACGGAGTTCTTTCAATGGCTTCCGACAGAAATAGTATTTAGCTCAATTTACTGAACGGTGTAATCAGACTTATCAATTTCACTCAACCGAAAATAGCCCAACGCATAATTTTGTTTATTACTTTGATTGGTAATGTTCCCTTTTACATTGGTGGGCAATGGTTGAAAAGCACCGCCTCCTCTGGAGTTGGAAAGTACGATGCTGATATAATTATAGTAGGTTTCTGAAATGCCATAAAGTGTAAAGTTCATCTTGCTTCCCTTTTTCAGGTTTTTATTAGAGTAGAGCCACGAAGTAACATTTCCATCCGTAAATTGAGCGTCAATGGTTTCGTATTCCGGAAATGCATTGACTGTGCTTCCAAATCGGAATAGATAATAATTGTTTTCGTTGGGAAAGTCGATGAAGTTTACCCGTATCCCAATTTCATCACTGTTTAACCCCAAATCATTTCGCTGCTCTACGTCTCGTATTTCGGGTGTCGCTATCAATTTTTCCTGAGCAGTGTATGTTTCACCATTATGAATTACAGTAAGTTGGTAAGTTTCTCCAATCTCCGGTACAAACGTATTGCAAGTGTAGATGCCTGCTTCGCTGGAAGGCGATGGGAGAAAATTAAAAATGTCGTTTTTGCTGTTGGTTACAAAAACAATAGCACCCGACACGCTGGGAATTGTTTTATCATAATAGCCCGCAGTAGTTGTGATTTTGATGGTTTGCAGATTTCCGGTGGTGCCCTTTTCCCAATTGATGGAGGCCTCAATTACTAGTCTGGGCGCGGCTGTGTTTAAATCAACATCAATAACTTGTTGACACCCGGCACAAACCAAAACAGACAGTAACACAAATAGCTTTTTCATGTAACAAAAAATTAAATTTAGAATTTGAAATTGTAGGTAACACTGGGTATGATGCCGAAGAATGAAAACCGTACGGCTTCGTTGGCAGCAGTGTCTGCATTCTGCCTGAAGGAGATAGATGCTGCGTTTTGCCGATTGTAGATGTTATATATGCTAAACACCCATTCGCTTCTCCATCCTTTTTCTTTTTTAGGTTTGGGAGTGTAGGTAGCCGAAAAATCGAGTCGATGATATGTGGGTAATCTGTTTTCATTTCGTAATCCATAGCTCGGTACGCGGTTGCCCTGGTACTCGTACTGCCCATTGGGGTAAGTAATAGGCTGACCTGATTGCAAATTAAAAATACTGCTGAAACTCCATTTCTCATTTCGTTTGTAAGACACTGTAATGGATACATTATGGGGTTTATCAAATCCGGTTTTATACCATTGCCCATTGTTGATGCCCGTTTCATTAGATGTTCGTCCAGGTGTTTGTTGTTCCGATCTTGATAAGGTATAAGCAATCCATCCAGTAAGGTTTCCAGTATTCTTTCGTACCATCATTTCAAGTCCGTATGATCTAGCTTTTCCATTTAACACAACTTGTTCAATGGCCCGATTGGCAATTAGTTGGGCGCCATCAATATAATCAACACGATTTTTGATGTCCTTATAAAAAGATTCTACTTCGAGCGAATATTGGTCGTTATTAAAATTTCTGAAATAACCGATGGCCACCTGATCTAAAATTTGTGGTTGGAGAAATTGATCACTCGGTGCCCACAAATCAAGAGGCGTAGGCGATTGTGTGTTGGAGAGTAAATGAAGATACTGCACCATCCGGTTGTAACTCACCTTCATCGATTGGTCATCGTTAAACGTGAATGAAATAGCAGCTCTTGGTTCCAGATTATTAAAACTGGCGATAACTTCGTTATCGTTGTAATGTTTTACTCCAATCGGTGTGGCTCGTTGATAGAAACCGAGCACACTGTTAAAAACTACGGCTTGATTGTTGGCATAAATATTTACGTTTTGCTTGCCAAGTCTCTGAAACAGACTGTAGCGGATGCCGTAGTTGACGGTGAGGCGTTTGGATAATGATTGCTCTACATCAAGATATACGGCAGATTCAAGCGCAAATTTCTTGTCGAGTTGTTCCGGATTGATTCCGGATTTCGCATCGATGGGTGAAAGGGTTCCAGGATTAAAGTGAAAGTACTGTGCATTTAGTCCATACGTTAACTTCGTAGCATTGCCCATATAATGTTTGAAATCATATTTCAGGTTGAAGTTTTGGATTCCGAAATCCATATCTACACCGAGGTAACCTAAATTTAATCCATAGAAGTAATCGCTGTAAATCAGCGACAGGTTGGAAAACAATTTATCGGAGAAGAGATTGTTCCACCGGACATTGGCAAATGAGTTGCCATATTTTTGAATAAACTGACCATTCAAATCAAGGATATCTTTGCCGAAATAACCTGAAAGATAAATGTGATTCTTATCGTTCAGTTTATAGCTCACCTTTGTATTCAAATCATAGAAGGAAGCAGAATTTTTGTTGTCAGCTAGTTTTAAAAAGAGATGCGCATACGAACTCCTTCCCGCAATAATAAATGAGCCTCTGCCTTTTGCTATAGGGCCTTCAGCCAACAACCGACTGGATATTAATCCAATTCCTCCCGACATATTGAAACCATTCTTGTTCCCTTCTTTTTGATAAATGTCCAGCACCGAAGACAACCTGCCACCGTAGCGCGCAGGAATTCCTCCCTTGTATAATTTCAGATCTTTGATGGCATCTGAATTAAAAACAGAGAATAAACCAAAAAGATGCGATGTGTTATAAACAGTGGCTTCATCAAGCAAGACTAAATTTTGGTCTGCCGAGCCACCTCTCACATTAAATCCCGATTGCCCTTCACCGGCATTGGTAACGCCCGGCAATTGTAAGATAGACTTAAGAACATCCACTTCACCCATCACTACCGGCATTTGCTTGATGGTTTGAATAGAGAGTTTATTCGTACTCATCTCGGGAACACGAATGTCAACCACTTCTTTGTTGGCAGTAATCACTACTTCAGTCAATGTCTTGCTATCTTCTACAAGCGCGAAGTCTTTTTTAGTTGTTTGCGTGAGGGAGATATTTTCTTTCACAGATAAGTACCCGATATAACTCAACCAAATGGTGTAATCGCCTGGCGGTAATGTTATAGAGTAAAAGCCGTACTCATTGGTACTCACACCTGTTTTGAGTTCTTCAATGTAAACGTTTGCGCCAATAAGAGTTTCGTTAGTTCGAATATCCGAAATAGTACCGCTCATAGTTATGCTTTCTTGCGCATAAGACGGCTGTTTATGAAGAATGATAAGAATGACCACAACAACAATGGTGACGTGTAATTTTTTCAACATGGATTAGTAAGAAAGTTTTGAAGACAAGTGCGATTGATTTGTTAATTTTGTGAGTGGCCTTGGCAATGCCATCGATAGGTATCACTCACATCTAGTGACGCTTTAAAAAGAAATGATAATTGTGACGGATAACTTTTGTTTTAAATAGCGCTTAGAGTGAGGAGTTCATTTTGTTTTGATTTTAGTCTCACAAAAGTAAAGTTCCCAATCTCTGGCCTTGTTAACTTAAGTTAATAACCGATTTTGTTTCAGTTAAACTTCAAGTAACCAGCAGCTTATAGTTTAAAAATGGTTGGTACTGAAGGAGCTTCCAAAGTAACAGCGATAACAAGTGGAAAAGAAAGTAAATAAGTAATAAACACATTAGTACGATGCAAGACGCGCTCTTTAACTTTATTTCGAAGTACATAACACTCACAGAAGATGAGAAAAATGCATTACTTTCTTTAAACCTGTTTCATTCCATGCAAAAAGGAACAGTTTTACTCAAAGCAGGTCAAAAATCACAAGAAAGTTATTTTGTTTTGAAAGGCTGCATTCGGGTTTATTACAGCATAGATGGAGAAGAAAAGACAACGGCTTTCTACACTGAAATGGAAGCGCTTACTCCTCCATGTGTCGTCAGCAAAACTCCGTCTGAATATTATGTAAGTTGCATTGAAGACTGCATCCTTTTAGTCTCCAATTCAGATATGGAAGCGGAAGTAAATAGTAAGTTTCCCAAGTTTGAAGTCATGTGCCGGATGTTGTCGGAGGAGCTGTTGGCAAAAGAACGTATAGACTTTGATGAATTTAAAACATCGTCACCGGAACAACGCTATCTGAACTTACTCCAAAAAAGGCCCGATTTGATTCAGCGTGTTCCTCAAAATCAGTTAGCGAGCTATCTGGGCATTCTACCACCTTCCCTCAGCCGGCTTCGCGCACGGATTCAGGAAAAAAAAGTCTAGCATAGCTTTCTTAACTAAAGTGAACGAGATGTAGCATCTCGTCCCTCTACTTTTGCGCCATCGTTTAACTTAAATGAAGGAAATGCAAAAGAAGATTTTAATCATCAGCATACTTTTACTGATGACAAGTGCTGACGCACTCAAAGCCCAAAACGCTAAACAAGATGGCATTGATAGAAAGTGGTTTATTGGGAGTACCCTCTATTTGCTGGGTAATTTTACCGAGAAACACAATCCTGAGTATATTCAATTAAATGTGGGATATAGAATAACACCGAAAGACGTTATCCATCTCCGATTTAAAAGATCCGTTTACGACTGGCCGTTGGGTACACCTTGGGAAAAAATATTTGACGGAACGGAAGACACCTATCCCGGACATGCTCGTATACTTGCCCCTACACTAGGATACCAACGCTTTTGGTGGAAAGGAGCCTACACATCCGTTTTTGCTCTGAATGCCTTTGAAAAATACATGGATCAGAGCGGTCAAAAAATTGGAAATGGATACACATTATATCTGGATTTCTATTTGGGTTACCAGCTTAAGTTTTTTAAAAACCGTTTCTTTTTTGAACCATCTCTTGGAATATCGTATTGGCCGGTGAGAACCAACGTTCCGGAATCTTTTAAGCCAATAGAAAGCAAGTGGCCTAACTACTTTATTCAACCCGGGTTTGATTTCGGATTCTACTTTTAGAATCTGTATCAACTAATTGCCTCGCAGACTTTATTAAAGAGCTGGGTGCTGTATCACGCAGTTAAGTTTTTATAAATCGATAACAAATAAACAAACAACTATCACTATGAAGAAGATTAGTCATTACACTGTATTATTATTGCTCGCGGCATTTCTAAGTTCCTGCGGCATCAACACAGCCCTGGTTGCCAACCACAATCAAAACGCCACTGAAGTACAATTAAAAGAAAACAACTTCAAAGTAGTTGATCAGATCAGCGGCAGTTCGGAAACGTTTTATGTATTCGCCATTGGAAGCATGAACAAAACACAATTGTATGAGAATGCCTATTCAGCCATGATGAAAAAAGCCAATTTACTGAATGGTTCGAAAGCCATTATCAACGTGATGACAGAAGAGCAAGTTAGTGGTTTTGCTCCGTTCTATGTTCGAAGAACCATTACGGTGAGTGCGCAGGTAGTTGAATTTACGAGATAGATGAAATTCGTTGAGACAGAATATTCTTTTAGTAACAGATTTTAATTGATAGCTAATGGATACGAAAAAAATGCTGGAAGACTGTACAATTAATGTGAAACTAAAACTTGCCGCACTGTGGGCAAGTTTTATGTTTCTCTACATCTATATCGATTACTTCCACTTATACATGCCTCATAAGCTGGAAGAAATTCAGAGCGGGAGGGTTTTTGAATTTGCGATAACAGAAGGATTTCTATTGGTAGTCGTGAGCTTCATGATGATCCCAGTATCGATGATATTCCTTTCGGTGTTGCTGCCGGCTAAACTCAATCGATGGACAAACATCATTATTGCCGCCATTCATATTCCGTACATGCTGTTCAATTTGGTAGGAGAGGCGTGGGCACACATGTATGTAGCGGCAGCTTTAGAAGTTGTTCTTCTGGTTCTCATTATCAACAATGCGTGGAAGTGGCCTATAGTGATTGACAAACCTCAAATTTAACAGGTCAATCTGATATTATGGACAAAAATAATTTCTGGGAGAGCACAATTGATAAAGACGTGACATCGGTAGTTATTCCTAATTTGAGTTTCATCAATGGCTAACCTTATAGTGTACAATTTTTTTTATATGAATAACTATTTAGTTTATGTTGGCGTTGCCCTTACAACCGTATTATTGCCAGGGCCAGCAGTAATGTTAACGATAAATAACGCTGTTCGGAGAGGGCTTTTAAGATCGCTAGTAGGAATAGCTGGTATAGCGTTGGCGATACTTGTTATTGCACTCATTTCAGCTTCCAGCTTAGGAATTATTTTAGCGAGTTCGGTAGTTGCGTTTACAACTATAAAAATTGCGGGAGCTATTTATTTAATATTTCTTGGCGTTAAAATGTGGCGCAAAAAGTCAGAAAGCCTATTTCAGGACAAGATTCAAAATAAATCGTTGTTAAAATGTTTTATGGAAGGGTTTTTGGTTTCTATCTCAAACCCGAAAGCGGTTATTTTCTTCATCTCTATATTTCCTCAATTCATTAATTTGTCTCAGAGCTATAGTTCACAAGTCATATTATTGGCTGCCACCTTTAGCGCTATTGTAGTTGTAGTTCACACTATTTACGCACTGACTTCGGCTTTTGCCAAATCAAAGTTTTCTTCAATAAATAATGGTCAAACTTTAAATAAAATAAGTGGTGCAATCTTAGTCGCTTTTGGTATTCGGTTAATGGTGTCTAGCCGATAAAATCAGAGCAAATTAAGTTGCCAAAAAGACTAACTTTATACCCATGCGCAAACATTATGCTTTAATGAAGGCAGTTATTCTGCCAATTATTTTACTAGTGGGTTTATCCGCTAATGCCCAAGAAGCAAACGAGAAGTTGCTGGCAGCCGCGTTGCATGGCAACGTGAAGGAAATCAAGAAAGCCATGGCACTATCTCCCGATATCAACTGCCGCGACAAAAATGGAAATACTCCGCTCAATTTGGTGGCAAAATTAAGCTACTATAAACTCGTAAAATATTTTGTTGAAGCAGGTGCAGATGTCAATATAGCTAACAACGACAAGATATCGCCTCTTCATTATGCCGTTGAATACAATAATGTGAAGATGGTGTTACTCCTTCTGCAAAATAATGCTAATCTGAACGCCCGCGATGGAATAGAAGAAACACCTTTGCATTGGGCAGGGTGGACAGGCAATATTGAATCTGCTCGATTGCTCCTGAAGTTTGGAGCCAACCCCTATGCTAAAAACAATACATCAGTAACTCCTATAGACCTTACCATTCAGCAAGAACATCATGAACTGGAGAAATTATTTCGAAAGAAGAAGTATGAGAGATTAAAATAGATTAAATCAATTTTTACTTCCCAACGCTAACTATCTTATGCCTTACATTGTTATGAGCAACTAATTATAAGATGCTCTACTCATGTTTGCTGCCTATCAGATTATTTTCTATTTGTAAAAAATGAGAATCAACCCCAATCAACTTTTTGTAGTAGATGGACTCGGTGCGCTGTCCTCAGCCACGTTGTTATTTTTTATAGTAGGTGAGTATGAGTATTTTTTTGGAATTCCGAAAACTACTTCCCACATGCTCTCCTTGATTGCGTTACTCATTTCAATTCACTCATTAGCCTGCCGACTTATGGTGAAGCGGAAGCGGAAAACCTTTCTTTTGGCCATTGCCATTGCCAATGTCAGCTATATTATTTTCACTGCTGGTTTCTTGATTTACTACTATCATCAATTGAACAGACTCGGGATGTTGTACTTTTTTAGTGAAATGGCAATCATAATGGCTCTTGTTTACCTCGAACTATCATTTACCAATAAACCTAATTCATAAATCATGATCCTTTAGCCGGATGATTTTTATTTCTATCTAACTGGCGGCCTGGCTTAATCAATGGACAAACATCATTGTTGACACCATTCATATTCCGTATATGCTTTCCAATTTGGTAGGAAAGGCTTAGTCACACTTGTATTTAGCCGCAGCTTTAGAAATTGTTCTTCTTTGCCTCGGTTTCCGTAATACATGGAAGTGGCTTAGAGATCAATAAGCAGTTATGAATAGCCAGACTACGAAGTCATATCCTAGCCTGATATGTATACAATTGAAAATACCGCCCTTTCTTTTCGATCAGTTCTTCGTGTTTGCCACGCTCGGCAATCTGGCCGTCTTCAATGACTAAGATTTGATCGGCTTGGCGAATGGTACTCAGACGATGGGCAATCACAAACGTAGTGCGGCCTTGCATCAGTGTTTTCAAACTGTCCTGAATAAAACTTTCACTTTCCGTGTCAAGGTTGGAAGTTGCTTCATCTAAAATCAGAATGCGCGGATTGGCTAGGATAGCGCGTGCTATGGCTATGCGCTGGCGCTGACCTCCACTGAGTTTCACACCGCGTTCACCAATCACCGTGTCGAGGCCCAATTCAAAGCGATCGGTGAACTCATGTACGAAGGCGGCATGCACCGCATTCTTCAATTCATTTTCGGTAGCATTCGGGCGCGGGAATAAAATGTTTTCGCGGATGGTGCCTTCAAACAAAAAGTCGTCTTGTAACACCACACCCAACTGGCTACGGAAGCTGTCCAGTGAAACTTTGCTCATGTCAACACCATCGATGGTAATCGTGCCGCTATCTGGATTCAGAAAAGAAGCGGTCAATCCGGCAATGGTTGTTTTACCTGAACCAGACGTTCCAACAAGAGCGGTCACCGTGCCGGCCGGAGCCTTGAAGTCGATGTTCTTCAACACAGGCTTGCCTTCTTCATACGCAAACGACACATTTTTAAATTCCATGTCACCTTGAATGGTGCCGATCTTCACCGTGCGTACGGTGCCGTCATCTTCAATGGGCATGTTCATCAACTCTTCCGTGCGATCTAGTCCTGCAAAAGCTTCCGTCAACTGACTGCCAATGTTGCTCATCTGCACGATGGGCGCAATCATAAACACCATGAACATGGTGAACTGAAGAAAATCTCCCGCAGTCAGATTGTAGTAGCCGCTTAAGCCCATGATGCCCACGCTGGCAAGACCTACTAAGAAAGTGCCCGCGCTGGTTACAAAGCTGGTAGAGGTTAAACTCTTTTTTACATTTTGAAAAAGTTGATCTACACCTTTTTCGAAAACTTTAATCTCTTGTGGCTCTGCATTAAATCCTTTGATGACGCGCACCCCATTGAGTGTTTCTGTCAGGCGCCCGGTTACTTCAGCCGTAATTTTTCCGCGTTCCCGAAAGACTGGGCGAATGATGGAGAATGCTTTGAGTGTAATCACTCCAAAGATGGACATCGGCAATAATACAAAAAGTGTCATCCAAGGATTGATATTAATCAGAAAGCCCACTGAGATAATCGCAGTCAGCACACCGCCAACCAACTGCACCAAACCGGTCCCCACTAAGTTGCGCACACCTTCTACATCGTTCATCACACGCGATACCAGAGCACCGGATTTCTGATTATCGAAAAAGCGAATGGGCAGGCGAAGCAGATGTTTTTGTACACGCGAGCGCAAAACCGAAATCAGGTGTTGTGCTTCTACGCTTAATATTTTTGTGAGTAAAAAAGAGGTAACAGCTTGTATTAAAATGGCGACCGTGACACCAATCAGCAACAGCGGCAATTTGTCCATCTGATGGTTTACCAAAATGTCATCCATAAATGGTTTAGTAGCCCATGGAGGCACCAGACCAGCCGCGCGGCTAATAATGATGAGAATCAGTCCGATGAACAGCAATTTTCTGCGGGGCCACACAATGGTTTTGAAAACATGGCCGATGGTGACTTTATTTTTAGAAACGGTAGCGGTTTTTGACATAGTTAAAGAATCAGGTCGAATAACTTCAAGGACGCAAAGTAAGTTCCTTTTAGTCTAGAACGTATCCCGAAAATGGATTTTGAAAGAACTTTAGATCGTATATTTGATTCAGTAATCGTATTTTATGTATCGGTTCGTATTTTTCGGATGGATGCTGCTGTGCCACCAGGCGCTATCACAAGCTAGCTTCCATGAAATAACCAGTGGCAACCCATTATTTACGGCAACCTCCAATCGCGGAGTGTCGGTGGTGGACTATGACAATGATGGCGATGATGATATCTACGTGTGTGGCGGATCATCTAACACCAACCGCTTGTATCGCAATGATGGCAATTTTGTTTTTCAGGATGTGGCCAAAGCCGCAGGCCTCGACTTAACCTCCGACAATGAATTATCCGTTTGGTTTGATGCCAACAACGATGGCTGGCTCGATGTATTAATCGCAGGCTACTCGCGCACATCCTATTATCGAAACAATGGTAACGGCACCTTTACGGATTTCACCACACCCACCGGCCTCACCAGCTACGCGCGCAGCAACAGTCTGGTGGTAGGCGATTTGAATGGCGATCAGTGGCTCGATGTGTATGCCAATAACTTTTTTGGTGAGAATGAACTGTTCCTGAATTATGGAGCCTCTCAGTTTCGCAATCAGATTGTGGGTAGCGGAGCCATCAGCAAGAAAAATTCAATGGGCGGTTTGTTGTTGGATCAGGATGACGATGGGGACTTAGATATTTATTTGGTGTTTGATGGAAACGTTAACACATTTTTCAGAAACAAAGGCAACGCTCAGTTTGAAGAAGTAAGTGCTGAACTGGGACTGAATGTAAAAGCCGATGGCATGGGGGTAGACTATGCCGATTTCAACCGCGATGGAAAATATGATTTTTATGTGACAAACCTGTACAACAATTTCCTATTGCTCTCCAAACCCGATGGCACGTACTCCAATCAGGCTGCCGAATGGAATGTGAACGACAATGGCATGGGGTGGGGAACGGTGGCTGTTGACTATAATAATGACGGATACACCGACATCTATATGGTGAATGATTACGGGTACTCACCGTATCCGAATAAACTTTTCAAAAATCAACAAGGTTCCACATTCACCAATGTAACACCCACCGCACTAGAATCGCGCAAAGCTAGTTATGGTGCTGCTACCGGAGATTTTAATAGGGATGGTTTAATGGATTTAGTGGTTGCCAATTCTTCCGGTGGAGGATTGCAGATTTTCCAAAACAAAGAAACAACCGCGGGCCATTGGTTGCAGTTGACGCTCTCGGGCACCGCTTCGAATAAGTTTGCTGTGGGCGCTTCTGTAAAAGTAAAAGTAAACGGCCAAACGCTGATGGATGAAGTGAATGTTGGATCTGGTTACGCATCGCAGAATAGTTCCACCTTGCATTTCGGCTTAGGATCTTTTACGCAAGCAGATGAAGTGATGATCCGTTGGCCGAATGGCGTTACAGAAACTTACTCCAATGTAGCTGCGGACGCACGGTATCTCGCCATCGAAAAAGAATCGTTGACTCCATTCCAGACAAGTAACTACCAGCAAGTGTTGAGCCGGGCTTCTGCCTTAGTGGCAAAGACACCACCCGCCCCACAAAATTACAATGTGCAATATCACTCGGCAGCGCGCAAATGGAATGAAGTGTTGATCAACGCCATTCGGCTTGACTTCGCGCGGCCCACGGTGCACGCACGCAACTTGTTTCATTTCTCCATTGCGGCGTATGATGCTTGGGCTGCCTATACCGATCAAGCTACTACTTTCTTATTGAATAAAAATGTGGGCGGTTTTTTTACACCTTATAATGGGGTTTCCCTACCGAAGGATGTAGCCAGTGCGCGCAATGAAGCAATCAGTTTCGCGGCCTTTCGCCTGTTAATGCATCGGTTTAAAAATTCACCGGGCGCTTCTACCTCCCTTCCCGATATGCAGTTGCTCTTCCGCCAGTTGGGATATGATGAAGGATATACGTCTACCGATTATGCCTCGGGCAAACCAGCAGCGTTGGGAAATTACATCGCACAAAAAGTGATTGCGTTTGGTTTGCAGGATGGTGCCAATGAAAGTGGCGGCTATGCCAATCTGTTTTATCAACCTATAAACGATGTGCTACGAACAGATCTGCCCGGCAGTCAGAATATGATTGATTGCAATCGCTGGCAGCCTTTGAAACTGCAAGTGTTCATTGATCAGAACGGAAATGTGCAAGGCACTACACCACCGTTTTTAAGTCCGGAGTGGGGCGGTGTGGTTCCTTTTGCATTGAAGAACACCGACAAAAAAGTAATGAGCCGCAATGGTCACGACTATACCGTTTATCACGATCCGGGTATTCCTCCGCAATTAGATCCCGTCAACGGCACAGGGCAATCCAGTGAATACAAGTGGGGCTTTTCGCTCGTGTCAATCTGGGCTTCCCATTTAAGTCCATCCGATGGCGTGATGATCGATATCTCACCTGCTTCCATGGGCAACATAGCCTTGCAAGATTATCCTACTACTGTCACAGGTTATCGCGATTTTTACAAACTCACAGCCGGTGGTGATATTGGAAAAGGCTACTTCATCAACCCAAAAACGGGGCAGGCTTATGCTCCGCAATTTGTGCCGCGAGGCGACTATACGCGTGTGCTCGCGGAGTTTTGGGCCGATGGTCCTAAATCAGAAACACCACCGGGGCATTGGTTTGCTCTCTTAAATTACGTGACCGATCATCCGCTTTTCGAAAAGAAGTTCCAAGGAATCGGGAACAAAATGGATAATCTGGAGTGGGATGTGAAAGCGTACTTAACGATGGGCGGAGCACTGCACGATGTGGCTATCACCGCATGGGGAATCAAAGGATATTACGATGGCGTGCGGCCCATTTCGGCCATCCGCTTTATGGCGGATAAAGGGCAATCTTCAGATAACACACAGCCGCGCTTTCATCCTGCCGGCATTCCCTTACAACCCGGATTGGTGGAACTGGTGAAAGCAGGCGATCCGCTGGCAGGTGCCAATGGCGAACACATTAATAAGATCAAACTCTACACTTGGCGCGGTCCTTCCTACATTACCAATCCGGCAACCGATGAAGCAGGCGTGGGTTGGATTTTGGCTGAAAACTGGTTTCCATATCAGCGCCCTTCCTTTGTTACTCCTCCCTTTGCGGGATATATTTCAGGTCACTCTACTTATTCCAGTGCCGGAGCCGAAGTGCTGACCCAATTGACGGGTGATGAATATTTTCCGGGAGGGCTGGGCGAATTTGAGGCGAAGAAAAATGAATACCTCGTATTTGAAGAAGGCCCGAGTGTAGATGTGAAATTGCAGTGGGCACGTTACAAAGATGCCTCCGACCAAAGTAGCCTCTCGCGCATCTGGGGTGGCATTCACCCTCCGGCCGATGATATTCCAGGACGCTTGATTGGCAAGAAAATCGGGAACGATGCATTTCAGTTGGCGGTGAAATATTTTACGAATACAGTGACAGGTATAGAACCCGGAATGCCTTCTACTCAATTATATCCCAATCCGGTCAGCAAGCGACAGAAGCTACAACTAATACATGCAAGCACCGGAGCGAGTTTGCAAATGATAGATGTTACCGGCCGCACGCTTTTTCAAACAACTTTAACGGAAAATACCACGGAACTCGATATTTCTCAATTGCCCACCGGCATTCATATAGTGGTCATTCAAACTCCAAAAGGCGCGATTGCTTCACGATTAATCATTCAGGAATAAAAACAATCGTGTGCAATGGTGAGGTGCCTGACAATTCGTTCAAAATTCAAGGATAATTGAGTGAATTCTTCCTTTCATGTCGATTTCTTAAACTAACTTTGGACTCTCTTGTTAAAAGTCGGTATGGATCAACAACATCTCCAGGATTATTACCCGATTGCCCTCATGTTTTTGGTCGCGCTGAGTTTTGTGGTGGTGACCATGGTCGCTACGCACCTCCTTGGCCCGAAACGCAAAAGCCAAACAAAATTAGATTCATTTGAATGTGGTATTGAGCCGGTCGGCAACGCGCGTGTTCCGTTTTCTATCAAGTATTTTTTAGTGGCGATTTTATTCGTGCTTTTTGATGTGGAAGTCATTTTCATGTATCCGTGGGCGGTGATGTTCAAAGAGTTACAGTGGGAAGGATTCATCGAAATGATTTTGTTTATATCCTTTTTGCTGGTGGGTTTGTTTTATATCATCAAACGCGGTGCGCTAAAGTGGGAATAGCATGGAGACAGTAAAACTGAATAATGTATTGGTAGCCGAGAAACCCGATGGCATTGAAGGGGCCGGATTCTTTGCGACCAGTTTAGATAAAGTGGTGGGACTGGCCCGCAAAAATTCAATTTGGCCCTTGCCGTTTGCCACTTCATGTTGCGGTATCGAATTTATGGCTACGATGGGTGCGCATTACGATTTAGCTCGTTTTGGTTCCGAGCGCTTGAGTTTCTCACCCCGTCAGGCTGACTTGTTGATGGTGATGGGAACGATCGCGAAAAAAATGGGCCCTGTGTTGCGCCAGGTGTATGAGCAGATGGCAGAACCGCGGTGGGTATTGTCAGTAGGAGCTTGTGCTTCCAGCGGAGGCATATTTGATACCTACAGCGTATT
>DGYK01000022.1:57323-69520 GCA_002398365.1 Flammeovirgaceae bacterium UBA5008 | reverse complement strand
AGCGTATTGCAAGGCATCGACCGAATCATTCCGGTAGATGTGTATGTACCAGGTTGTCCACCTCGCCCAGAACAAATCATTGACGGCATTTTAAAAATACAAGACCTCATTGGCAATGAGTCGCTGCGCAGAAGAAATTCTCCGGAATACAAAGCCATGCTGAATAAATATGGAATCGAGTAAGACAGACGCCATTATCAGCATCATCCGCCAGGAATTTGAAAGTGAGATCGTTCACATCGAGCAACCGTATCAACTGCTCACCATCACCTTCAAACCCGAACGAATCATCGAAATCATTCAATTCATTTATTCACACAGCGAATTACAATTTCAATTTTTAACTACGTTGTGCGGCATTCATTACCCCGATCAAAATCAAATCGCGGTGATGTATCAGTTGCACAATCTGAGAACCAATCAACGGATTCGCCTGAAGATATTTTTATCAGCCGATCAGCCGCAGGTGCCAACCCTTACGGGGATATTTTCGGCTGCGAATTGGATGGAGCGTGAAACGTACGACTTCTTTGGAGTGACTTTTATTGGTCATCCCAACCTGAAGCGGATTTTAAATGTAGAAGACATGATCTTTTTTCCTTTGCGGAAGGAATTCCCCTTGGAAGATCAGACGCGTGAAGATAAAAACGATGCCCTTTTTGGAAGATAAATGCGAGCTGAAGATTCCATATCACCGATAGTTCCACCCGAAGAGAAACAGTATTCGTATCTGAATCTCGGACCTACGCACCCTGCCACACACGGCATTTTTCAAAACGTGCTGAAAATGGATGGCGAGGTAATCGTAGAAGCAGAATCTACGATCGGCTACATTCATCGCGCATTCGAAAAACTGGCCGAGCGCAGACCGTTCTATCAGATCACACCCATCACCGACCGCATGAATTACTGTTCAGCACCCATCAACAACATTGGGTGGCACATGACGGTCGAAAAATTATTGGGTGTGGAAATTCCGAAGCGTGTGCAATACATGCGCGTGATCATTATGGAGCTGGCACGCATCACCGATCATTTGATTTGCAATGCCGTGATTGGTGTCGATACCGGGGCACTCACCGGATTTGTGTACATGTTTCAGCAACGTGAACATGTGTACGAAATCTACGAAGAGATTTGTGGCGCCCGTCTCACAACGAACTTAGGCCGTATCGGTGGATTTGAAAGAGACTTCTCACCGAAAGCGTGGGCGAAGATTGAAAAGTTTTTAAAAGAGTTTCCGGAAGTATTAAAAGAGTTTGAAAAACTGTTGGTGCGCAATCGCATTTTCATGGATCGCACCATCGGTGTAGGCGGCATCACAGCCGAGCGCGCGTTGAACTATGGATTCACGGGTCCTAATTTGCGAGCAGCCGGTGTCGATTACGATGTGCGTGTGATGAATCCCTATTCATCCTACGAAGATTTTAATTTCACGGTGCCGGTAGGTACGCAAGGCGATACGTATGATCGCTTCATGGTGCGTCAGGCAGAAATGTGGCAGAGCCTCAGCATCATCCGTCAGGCGATTGATAAAATGCCAGCCGGACCTAATCATGCGGATGTGCCCGATTTTTATTTACCTCCCAAAGAAGAAGTGTACAATAACATGGAGTCGCTGATCTATCACTTTAAAATAGTGATGGGCGAGACGGATGTTCCGAAAGGAGAAGTGTATCACAGTGTGGAAGGCGGTAATGGCGAATTGGGTTTTTACCTGATCAGCGATGGCGGACGAACACCGTTCCGTTTGCATTTCCGTAGACCATGTTTTATTTATTATCAGGCGTATACCGAAATGGTGAAAGGCTCGATGTTATCAGATGCCATCCTCACCATGAGTAGTATGAATGTGATTGCAGGTGAGTTGGATGCTTAGAAAAGTTAGAAGTTGTAAGTTAATAGTCAGGAGTTAGTAGTTAAAAGTTAATGGCGACAGAAAAAGAGACGATACAATTTTCAGACAGTGCACTTTCAAAGGCGAAAGAAATCATTGGCCGCTATCCGGAAGGAAAACAAAAGTCTGCGTTGCTGCCGCTGCTTCATTTAGCGCAAAGCGAATTTGACGGATGGTTGAGCCCTGCGGTGATGGACTATGTAGCTTCCCTGTTGCAAATCAAACCGATTGAAGTGTACGAGGTAGCTACTTTCTACACTATGTTCAATTTAGAACCGGTGGGTAATCATCTGTTGGAAGTGTGTCGCACCGGCCCATGTTGGCTGCGTGGAGCGGAAGATATTGTGAAGCGCATCGAACAGAAGTTGAATATAAAAGTAGGAGAGACCACAGCCGATGGCAAGTTCACCTTGAAAACGGTGGAGTGTCTTGGCTCGTGTGGCACAGCACCGATGTTGCAGTGTGGTGCTACCTTCTTCGAGAACTTATCCGAAGAAAGTGTGGAGGTGCTGATCGAAAAATTAGCGAAGCAAAAGAGAAGTTCATATTTGAGGCCAACGGAAATTAATGTAGGATAAATGGGACGCCAGTTGCTATTAGAACATATTGCAGTGCCGGGCATCGAAACATTCGAAGTCTACCGGAAGATGGGCGGCTATGCTTCGGTGGAAAAAGCATTGAAGACGATGACGCCTGATCAGGTTACCGAGCAGGTGAAGAGTTCGGGTTTGCGCGGCCGTGGCGGTGCAGGTTTTCCGGCCGGCATGAAGTGGAGTTTCTTAGATCGTAAATCGGATAAGCCTCGCTACCTCGTTTGCAATGCCGATGAGAGTGAGCCGGGTACTTTCAAAGATCGTTACCTGATGGAAAAAATTCCGCACCTGTTGGTGGAGGGAATGATCACATCGAGTTATGCGTTGGGCGCGAAGACATCGTACATCTACATCCGTGGCGAGTACATGTATGTGCTGCAGATTTTAGAGAAGGCGATCCGCGAAGCATACGCAGCCGGATTTTTAGGAAAGAATATTTTAGGCACCGATTACTCACTGGATTTATATGTTCACCCCGGTGCCGGGGCGTACATCTGTGGAGAAGAAACGGCACTGCTCGAATCATTGGAAGGCAAGCGCGGTAATCCGCGATTGAAACCTCCGTTCCCTGCGATTGCGGGATTATATGCGAGCCCAACTGTGGTGAACAATGTGGAAACAATTGCGGCAGTCGTTCCGATTGTGAACTTAGGTGGCGATGAATATGCGAAAGTAGGTGTGGGCAAAAGCACCGGCACGAAATTGATTTCGGCCAGCGGTCACATCAACAAACCGGGTGTGTATGAAATTGAGCTGGGCTTGCCCGTAGAAGAGTTTATTTATTCCGATCAATATTGTGGAGGTATCTGGAAAGGTAGAAAACTGAAAGCCGTAGTGGCCGGTGGTTCTTCTGTTCCGATTTTACCTGCTGAGTTAATTTTAAAAACCGCCAAAGGCGAACCACGCTTGATGACGTACGAGTCTTTGTCCGAGGGTGGATTTATCAGCGGCACCATGTTGGGATCAGGTGGATTTATTGTGATGGATGAAACAACCTGCATCGTGCGCAACTTGTGGACGTTCGCGCGGTTTTATCATCACGAGTCATGTGGCCAGTGCAGCCCGTGTCGTGAAGGAACAGGCTGGATGGAAAAAGTGTTGCACCGCATCGAGCACGGTCACGGACAAATGAGTGACATTGATTTGTTGGTAGATGTAGCGAAGAAAATTGAAGGCAATACGATTTGTCCGCTGGGCGATGCAGCTGCGTGGCCGGTAGCAAGCGCGATTCGTCACTTCCGCGAAGAGTTTGAATACCATGTGAAGTTTCCGGAGAAAGTGAAGAACCCGAAACACTTTGAAATCGAACCCTTTGTTTCGAACAAGCAATTGGTAATGGCATAAACGAAGCTTAGTGCCTTTGTGCCTGAGTGGTAAAAAAATTGAATTAGAAAAATGGCGAAAGTAACGATAGACGGAGTAGAGATTGAAGTGGCTGATGGCACCACCATTTTGAATGCCGCGCGTCAGTTAGGCGGAGCATCTGTTCCTCCGGCCATGTGTTATTATTCCAGTTTGAAAGGCAGTGGAGGAAAATGTCGGGTGTGTTTGGTGAAAGTGGCGCAAGGCTCCGGTAAAGATCCTCGTCCAATTCCGAAGTTGGTGGCATCGTGCTCCACACCGGTGGCTGATGGCATGGTGGTACAAAACTTGACTTCACCCGAAGTATTGGAAGCGAGAAAAGGAGTTGTTGAATTTTTATTGATCAATCACCCGTTGGATTGCCCCGTGTGCGATCAGGCAGGAGAGTGCGACTTGCAAAACCTAGCCTACGAGCATGGCGCTTCGACCACACGTTACGAAGAAGAGCGCAGAACATTTGAGAAAATAGATATTGGCGATAAGATCAAGTTGCACATGACGCGCTGCATCTTGTGTTATCGCTGCACGATGGTAGCGAATCAACTAACCGACAATCGGGTGCACGGTGTATTGAACCGAGGCGATGCTTCCGAGATCAGCACCTATATTGAAAAAGCAGTGGATAATGATTTCTCCGGCAATATGATTGATGTTTGTCCGGTTGGCGCTTTGACGGATAAAACATTCCGCTTCAAAAGCAGAGTGTGGTTTACCAAGCCGATGGACGCGCATCGTTCATGCACCAAATGCAGTGGCAAGACGGTGTTGTGGATGAAAGACAATGAAGTGTTGCGCGTAACTGCGCGCAAAGATCAATACGGTGAGGTGAAGGAATTTATTTGCAACGAGTGCCGCTACGATCATAAAAATGCAGCCGACTGGACCATCGAAGGCCCACGCCACATCGATCGTCACTCAGTGATTGCTCAAAATCATTATGAGAAAACGGATTTGCTCACGTTGAAAAAAGAAATTGAACGGCAGATTGAATTCCAAAAAGGAAAACCTTTGCCGTTGGCTTTGAATGAGAAGAAGTAGTTTGGATTTGAGATTTGAGATTTTTGATTTAGGATTTTTGATTTGAGAATTTTGATTTAGGATAAGTTGGCAATGGCGGTTTGTTAATTGTCAATTTTAATAAAAAAATAAGATGACGCTTTTGCTTTTTAAGGTAATATTAATTCTAGCGGTATTTGCCATTTCATTATTCATGGCAGCTTACTCTACCTATGCCGAGCGCAAAGTAGCGGCCTTCATGCAAGACCGCCTGGGTCCTGACCGTGCGGGTCCGTTCGGTATTTTACAACCGCTTGCCGATGGTTTGAAATTGTTCATGAAAGAAGAGATCACCCCCGAGGTCTCTAATAAATTTTTGTTCGTACTCGGTCCGAGTCTTTTCATGATCACAGCTCTAATGACGGGCGTTGTGATTCCGTGGGGAGATCTGATCAACATAGATGGTATTAATTACAGTTTACAAATCACGGATGTGAACATCGGCATTCTCTATGTGTTTGGCGTGGTTTCGATCGGTGTGTATGGAATTATGATTGGTGGTTGGGCCTCCAACAATAAATTTTCTTTGTTGGGAGCGATTCGTGCTTCGGCACAAATGATCAGCTACGAAGTAGCGATGGGGCTTTCCATCATTGCACTGGTGATGATGACGGGCACGTTAAGCCTAAAGGAAATTTGTGAATACCAGGCCGGTGGCGTAGGCGGCAATTGGAATTTCTGGAATGTAGTATATCAGCCTCTCAGCTTTTTAATTTTTATCATTTGCGCTTTCGCGGAATGTAATCGTGCTCCGTTCGACTTACCGGAGTGCGAAACCGAACTAGTAGGAGGTTATCACACCGAGTTCAGCAGCATGAAATTAGGATTGTATTTGTTTGCCGAATACATCAACATGTTCATTTCATCGGCCATCATGGCTACACTGTTTTTTGGTGGTTACAATTTCCCGTTCATGCATGATCTGGGCTTGAGCCAGAATGCAATCACCATCATTGGCACAGGGGTGCTGTTCGGTAAAATCATTTTCTTCATTTTCTTTTTCATGTGGATTCGTTGGACCATCCCACGCTTCCGCTACGATCAGTTAATGAATTTAGGATGGAAAGGCCTGTTGCCTTTGGCCATCGGTAATTTGTTGATAACCGGATTATTCATTTTGTTAAACAATAGAGGCTAGTGGAACGATTAACCAACCGATCGAAAATTGTTTCCGACAAGAAGATGACCTTCCTAGAGAAGATCTATCTTCCTGCTATCCTTTCGGGAATCAGGATCACCATCAAGCACATGTTTAAAAAACATGCTACCGTGCGCTATCCTGAAAAGACACGCGAGTTCAGCGAGATCTATCGCGGCATGCATGTGCTGAAGCGCGATGACAAAGGAGCAGAGCGCTGTACCGCGTGTGGCTTGTGTGCAGTATCATGTCCTGCGGAAGCAATCACCATGGAGGCTGCCGAAAGAAAGAAGGGTGAAGAGAATTTATACCGCGAAGAGAAGTATGCTGCAAAATATGAAATCAATATGCTGCGTTGCATCTTCTGCGGACTGTGTGAAGAGGCTTGTCCGAAAGAAGCGATTTTCTTAACCGATCGTATTGTTACCACCGATTATGGCCGTGATAGTTTTATTTACGGAAAAGATAAACTGGTGGAGCCGGTAGATGCCCGGATCGATGTAACCAAACGCCAGACTCCGGAAGTATTGGAGTTTAAACAACACAAAAAACTTTCGCACAACCGATAAGATGACATTCACGAATAACCTGTTTTACTTTTTATCTTTTGTGGCGGTACTCAGCGCGCTGATGGTCGTGTTGTCGAAAAACCCGGTACACAGTGTGTTGTACCTCATCATTACTTTCTTCGCCATTGCCGGACATTATGTATTACTCAACGCGCAGTTTCTCGCGGCAGTGCATGTTATAGTATATGCAGGAGCGATCATGGTGTTATTTTTATATGTGATCATGTTGCTTAACCTTAATCAGGAATCGGAAGCGCATAAATCTACGCTGATGAAATTGGCAGCCACCATTAGTGCAGGGTTGCTGTTGGTGGTGTTAATCGGATCGATCCGCGGAAGCGAACAACTGATGGTGCAACCCCAACAAGTGGAAGTAGGATCGGTGAAAGACATGGGGAGAGTATTGTTTAAAGAATTTTTGTTGCCTTTTGAAATATCTTCCGTGCTATTGTTGGTAGCAATGATCGGTGCGGTGATGCTGGGAAAAAATGAAGAAGAGGGTAAGAATGCCTCGTAGTTTAAATGGATAGATTTATAAAAATATTGGCTATCATCAACGGCATCGTCATTCCGATCTTTGTCGTGTTTTTCATTTACAGCTATTATGCGAGCCGATCAAACGATTACTATCCAAGCGAACCGGAAAGTATCGTTGTGGGTGACGAGTTGGAAAAGGCAAAAAGAGATAGCTTGGTTCTTCAGGGCATTAGTTATGAAGAACCTATGCGGATTTATAATTCGACAAATATGTTTCTGGCTATTTCTGCCTTGACATACCAGCAAGCCAAAGCTGCATGGTCAGATCGTGACAGTGCAGGGGATTATGATCCGGGTAATTTTAACTATGTAAACATTTTGTTTTTGAACAAAGACTACGAACCTATTGGAAAGTTGTTGGATCGAAAAGCTTCTATTTCAGAGATATCAGATCCTGGCTCTCCCGTTCATTTTGGTTTAAATAGTGATGGAGTAGTTGATACAACTGTTAAAAACATTGCCTATCGTATTGGGTTTGAGGATACCAATAAGGATGGAAGATTAAACTCTGGCGATGACCACGATCTCTATATTTCAGATTTAGACGGCAAGCACTTAACTCGGGTAACCGCCAACAAGCATGTTATTCAATACTACTTCATAAATTCGAACAAGGAGATTTTTATACGATACCAAGAACGAAATGAACTGCGTGCGGAGTACAATCCTGTGAAGTTCGGCTTGTACAATATTTCGACTGGAATTTTCAAGGAATTAAAAAACGTTGAGAAAGGGTTGATAGAAATAGAAAAACAGTTGGCTAAATAACCGATTAGTGATAAAGATTAGTTAATGAAGACCTTACAAGGAATACCACTCGATTACTACCTCTGGCTGAGTGCAGCGCTTTTTACCATTGGCGTGTTGGGCGTTTTGTTTCGCAGAAATGCCATCGTCATCTTTATGTGCATTGAGTTGATGCTGAATGCCGTGAATTTATTGCTCGTGGCTTTTTCAAATTATTACAGTGATGCTTCCGGTCAGGTGTTTGTGTTTTTTATTATGGCCGTAGCGGCTGCCGAAGTAGCGGTGGGGCTCGCGATTTTGATGCTGATGTATCGCAATACAAAAACAACGGATATTAATATTTTGAACCGATTGAAATGGTAAGTACGAGTACACTGATAAGTTTGGTTCCTCTTTTTCCCTTGCTGGGCTTTCTGCTCATTGCGCTGAATGCCAATCGTCTTTCGAAAGGTGTGACGGCTGTAGTAGCGAGCGGTTCGGTGTTGATTTCGTTTGTGATCTCGATGATATTGTTTTTCAACTTATTGTCACTAGCTCCGGAGCAACGGAGCCTTCAGGTGGAATTGTTCAATTGGATTGCCACCGGAAAATTTTCAGCATCCATTAGCTTTCTGATTGACCCGCTTTCTTCGTTGATGTTGCTCATCATCACCGGTGTTGGCTTTTTGATTCATGTGTATTCCATTGGCTACATGCATGATGATGAAGGACACAATCGTTTTTTCTCTTACTTAAATTTGTTCGTCTTCTTCATGCTCCTGTTGGTGATGGGCTCCAACTACTTGTTGATGTTTGTGGGTTGGGAAGGTGTGGGATTATGTTCTTACTTGCTGATCGGCTTCTGGTTTAAGAATAACGATTACACCGCTGCTGCCAATAAAGCCTTTATCATGAACCGGATTGGCGATTTGGGTTTGATCGTAGCAGTGATTCTCATCTTTGTTCAGTTCGGCAGCATCGAGTATTCGAATGTATTGAGTGCCGCTGCGGCAGGTGGAGGTTCGGAAATCCTTACACTCATCACCATTTTACTCTTTGTAGGCGCGATGGGAAAAAGTGCGCAGATTCCACTGTACACCTGGCTTCCCGATGCGATGGCCGGCCCCACTCCGGTTTCAGCGTTGATCCACGCAGCTACCATGGTCACAGCTGGAATTTACATGGTGGTGAGAAATAACATTTTATATACGCTATCTCCCACCAGCATGGGATTGATTTTACTAGTAGGAATCATCACCGCCCTTTTTGCGGCTTCCATTGCATTGGCGCAAACCGACATCAAAAAAGTATTGGCTTACTCTACGGTGAGTCAACTCGGATTAATGTTCGTAGCATTGGGACTGGGGGCATACACTACTGGAATCTTTCACATGGCAACCCATGCATCCTTCAAAGCATTGTTGTTTCTCGCAGCAGGGAGTGTGATACACGGATTACAAGGTGAACAAGACATTCGTCAGATGGGCGGCTTGCGAAAGTATCTTCCCATCACGTTTGCGGTATTCGTTATTGGTGTATTGGCCATTTCTGGTATTCCTCCTTTTGCCGGATTCTTTTCAAAGGATGAAATCTTAGCAAAGGCTTATGAACATGGCATGGTGATATGGGCTTTTGCGTTGCTCACTTCTCTGCTCACTGTATTTTATATGTTCCGTTTGTTGTTCCTTACTTTTTTTGGACAACCACGGGCCAAGGCAGATGTGCTCAGTCATGCACACGAGTCACCTCCATCAATGACTATCCCCTTGATGGCGTTAGCACTTTTATCGATCATAGGTGGGTTCATGGGCTTTCCTGAAGTATTCGGAGGAACTAATCCGCTAGCTGGTTTCTTAGAGCCGTTGGTTGCTACTTCAAATACACATTTGGCAGAACATAGCTTGTCGCATAACACTGAATTAACACTGATGGCTGTTGTTGTTGCATTAACGATTGTGGTGATCATCGCTGCTTATATTCGCTATGTATCGCGCAAACATGTGCCGGCTGCCAATGAAAGGAATGTAAGTGCATTACAACGTACCATTTTGCATAAGTACTACATCGATGAATTGTACGAGGCTATTATAGCGAAACCACTATTTGCGATGGGAGAATTTTTACAGCAGTTCATGGAACGCTTGGGCATTGATGGCCTGGTGAATGCCAGTGGAAATGGGGTAGTGGGTGCGAGTCGTTACGCCCGGTTGCTGCAAAGTGGCAACATTGGAGTTTATATTTTCATCATGGTGATTGGTATTGTTTTGATTTTATCAGCAAATCTGTTCTTATAGTATGCTAACGATTTTTCTCATTGCCTGGCCTCTCATCGCTGCGATCATCATCGCGGTGGTCAAGCAACATGCACGCACCCTGGCGTTGGCAGCTTCTATCATTGAATTAGGGGCCTCCATAGTGATGATTACTTCATTCACACCTGATGCATCTATTCAATTTTCTGTCGATCTTCCGTGGATCGCTTCGGCAGGCATTCGCTTTTATATAGGTGTAGATGGAATCAGCTTACTGCTGGTATTGCTCACCACTGTGTTGATGCCGCTGATTATACTCGCATCCTTTACCAATACACAACTCAAACATCCTGCTGCATTTTATTCGCTCATTCTCGTGATGCAAATGGCGCTGGTGGGTGTATTTGTTGCACTGGACGGTTTTCTGTTTTACATATTCTGGGAGATGGCGCTCATTCCCATCTACTTCATTTGTTTGCTATGGGGTGGCGAAGACCGCGCTCGCATTACGTTAAAGTTTTTCATCTACACATTGGCGGGCAGTTTATTGATGCTCATCGCGATCGTGTATTTGTATTTCCACACACCGGGTATCCACCGCTTCGATATTCAATCCTTATATGAAGCCGGTCGTTCATTACCGGTTGGAGAGCAGTCGATTTTATTCTGGGCATTCTTCATTGCATTTGCGATTAAGATGCCGGTGTTTCCATTCCATACTTGGCAACCTGATACGTATCAAGTGGCTCCAACAACTGGCACCGTGTTGTTATCAGCCATCATGTTGAAGATGGGTATCTATGGGGTGATCCGTTGGCTAATGCCAATGGTGCCGCTCGGAGTGCAGGAGTGGGGAACCTCGGCCTTGGTTTTATCGGTGGTAGGAGTAGTGTATGCTTCGGTAATAGCTTTGATCCAAAAGAATAATAAACGATTGATTGCGTATTCTTCCATCGCGCACGTAGGCCTTATTTCAGCCGGATTATTCACTATGAATGCGATCGGTTGGCAAGGTGCCATGGTGCAAATGATGAGTCACGGCCTCACCGTTTTCGGATTGTTCTATGTGATTGAAATTATTCATCAGCGCAAAGCCACACACACCATGAGTGATTTGGGTGGTATTCGTTCAGTGGCACCAAAGCTCAGCACGGTATTTTTGATCATTCTGTTGGCAAGCATTGCATTGCCATTTACGTCCGGTTTTGTGGGTGAGTTTTTACTCATTAATTCACTCGTGCAATATCAAGTGTTGATTGGTGCGGTGGCAGGTCTCACCACGATCATAGGAGCTGTTTATATGCTGCGTGCGTTCCAGAAAATGATGTTAGGTGAATCGAAAGTTGCCGGAGAATTTGCTGATTTAAGTGCCCGCGAAAAGTGGGTGCTCTATCCGGTAGTCGTGCTTGTGGTTGTGTTGGGCATTTATCCTACGCCTTTGCTGTCGTTATCCGAAGCCGCCATCAACAACTTGTTGTATAACATCAACGACTATCTCACATTGCCGAAGTAATATGTACGTTATCTATATCATTTGCGGATTGGGAATTGCTTCGCTGCTGGCGGAAATATTCAATTTCAAAAAGGCTTTACTTCCCATCGTTACAGTGGGACTTCTGGCAGCGATTGTTGCTGCTGTTTTCGGTGAAAATACAGGTCTTGCATTTTCCGGCATGGTATTGTTCGATCGGTTTTCAGTCGTTTATTCAACACTGATAGTAACCATCGCTTTCTTCTGGTTCTGGCTGGCATATTCGTACTTTCACAATCGCCCCCAACTCACTGATCAATCAGCCATTGTTTTGTTTTCATTAGTCGGTGCGATAATCCTCACCTCATTTGCCAATATGGCGATGCTTTTTTTAGGAATTGAAATTCTTTCCATCGCTTTGTATGCACTGGCCGGAAGCAAGAAGAACAACTTATTCTCTACTGAATCGGCATTCAAATATTTTTTGATGGGTTCCTTTGCCACCGGTTTTTTATTGATGGGCATTGCATTGGTATACGGAGCTACCGGTTCGTTTGAATTGCTAGCGATTCAATCAGCTGCTACGAATACCGCTC
>DGYK01000022.1:0-57132 GCA_002398365.1 Flammeovirgaceae bacterium UBA5008 | reverse complement strand
ATGCTACGAATACCGCTCAATCGCTTCCTTCTTTTTTCTATGTAGGTGTGCTGTTGATTTTAGTGGGCATATCTTTCAAAGTTTCGGTAGTGCCATTTCACTCCTGGGCACCCGATGTGTACGAAGGTGCTCCGACTCCCATCACCGCATTCATGTCTACCATTGTGAAGATGGCGGCATTCGCAGCGCTGATACGACTCTTTACAGTTTGCTTTGCAGCAATCAGCACTACATGGCTGGTGGTGTTTTATGTGATGTGTGTGCTCACGCTACTCGTTTCAAGCATTACAGCGATTTATCAAAGTAATGTGAAGCGCATGTTGGCTTATTCAAGTGTTGGTCATGCCGGATACATCTTGATCGCAATTGTGTCGGGAGGAAATGTAGGAGAGTTGGTACTTTATTATCTGGCAGGATATGCCGTAGCATCGCTGATTGCTTTTGGAGTCATTCATCAAATAGAAGAGAGTGGACGAACCGTATTTCTCAGCGACTTTCAGGGATTGTTTCGGAAGAACCCTTTGCTGGCAGTCAGCATGACGATTGCCTTACTTTCCTTGGCCGGAATTCCTCCGTTGACCGGCTTTTTCGGAAAATACTTGTTGCTCACACAAGCCATCGGCTCTGGTCACCTCGCTTTGGCGCTGGTTGCCATTTTCACCTCGCTGATTGGAGTGTATTACTATTTCAAAGTGATCATTGCCATGTATTCCACGACAGGCGGTGACCAAATCATCACCATCTCTGCGGCCCAGAAAGTGTTATTGTTCATTATGATGGCTTTGGTAGTCATGTTGGGTGTGTTCCCGGATTGGTTTGCATTCCTATAGTCGCTTAAAAAATTAGGACAACAACTTAACTTGGAAGTTACTTCCTACAATTTCCATTGGTTTCTTCTGATAAAAATTCTATATTTCATTCGATTGAAAACCAATTTTTATGGCAAAAGTTAGAAACATATTAGAAGCAAAAGGTCGCGTGGTTTATTCTGTAGAACCGACTGTGATGGTGTTACGTGCTATCGAACTTATGTGTGAGAAAAACATTGGCGGCTTGCTGATTACAGAAAACGGAAAACTGGCCGGAATTTTTACCGAGCGCGACTATGCCCGAAAATTGATTTTAAAAGGAAAGTCATCGAAAGATACGCCCATTGGCGAATTGATGACGCCCAATCCATTCACGGTTTCACCGGATACCAGCATCGATCAATGTATGCAAATGATGACCGACAAACACATTCGCCACTTGCCGGTAACAGAAGGAGATCAGTTGGTGGGAATGATTTCCATCGGTGACGTGGTGCGCCAAGTGATTCAGGAGCAGAAATCCATCATCGAGCATTTGGAAAGTTACATTACACAGTAAAATTGTTTAGTTTTTGAAATTCGCACTGGCTGCTCTTCGTGGGCAGCTTTTTTTTCATCCTCAAATTTCAGATCAGCCAACCGCATTATGAAAAAGATATTATTGTTACTCCTCATTCCAATCCTAGCACAGTCTCAGCCTTTCACCCCGTCTGAATTAGCTGCTTGGAAAAAACAGGCGCAACGTGTTACCATTATTCGCGATCAATGGGGCATTGCACACGTATATGGAAAGACCGATGCCGATGCGGTCTTTGGTATGCTCTATGCGCAGTGTGAAGATGATTTTCCGCGCGTGGAGCAAAACTACATAAATGCTTTGGGTCGCTTAGCAGAAGTAGAAGGTGAGGGGAAACTCTACAACGATTTGCGAACACGCCTTTTTCAAGATAGCACATTAGCCATTCAAATCTATAAAACCACTCCACCTGCGATGAAGAAGCTGATGCAGGCGTTTGCGGATGGGGTAAATTATTTCATAGCAACTCATCCCAACGTAAAGCCACAATTGATTAAACGCTTTCAGCCATGGATGCCACTGTTGTTCAGTGAAGGAAGTATTGGTGGAGACATCGAAGCCATTTCGTTAACACGATTAAAGGACTTTTATGGTGATGGAAAAGACGCAACTACGATTGTGCAGGATAATTTAGATGATGGCTTAGAACCCGAGCCAAAAGGCTCCAACGGATTTGCGATTGCACCTTCACGCAGTGCATCGGGCAATGCGTTGTTTATGATCAATCCCCACACATCATTTTATTTTCGCCCGGAGATACAAGTAGTAAGCGAAGAAGGATTACAGGCCTATGGTGCGGTTACATGGGGGCAATTTTTTATTTATCAGGGATTCAATGAAAGTTGCGGATGGATGCACACCACCAGTATGGCCGATGCAATCGATGAATATAAAGAAACGATAATCCGAAATGGAAAATCATTTTCATATCAGTATGGTTCAGGTACTCGAGCCATGCAAAGCAAAAAAATCACCTTGGCATACAAAGTGAATGGAGAAATAAAGAAGCGTGTTTTTACAGCTTTCTATACGCACCATGGCCCTGTCATAGCCAAGGAGGGCGACCAGTGGATTACGATCAAAATGATGCAAGAGCCATTGAAGGCGTTGACGCAATCGTATCAACGAACCAAAGCAAAAGGCTTGGTCGAATTTCAGAAAGTAATGGAATTGCGCACCAACACTTCCAACAACACGGTCTTTGCCGATAACAAAGGCAACATCGCGTATTTCCATGGTAACTTCATGCCGAAGCGCAATCCTGCTTTTAATTTTATGCAACCTGTAGACGGAAGCAATCCGGAGACGGAATGGAAAGGATTACACGAAGCCAATGAAACGGTTCAATTAGTCAACCCTGCTTCCGGTTGGATTCAGAATTGTAACTCTACTCCATTTACTGCAGCGGGTTCTAGCAGCCCTGATAAAACGAAGTATCCCTCTTATATGGCTCCTGATTTTGAAAACGCAAGGGGCGTCCATGCAATAGAAGTGTTGAGCCGCGGATCTAAGTTTACTTTAGATAAATTGATTGAAGCTGCCTATGATCCACACCTGCCCGGGTTTGAAAAACTGTTGCCGTCTTTTTTAGAAGCGTATGCAGTCGCATCTAAAGAAGATGAATTACTTCGTGCGCAATGTGATGAAGCTATCAACCTGCTGAGAAGTTGGGATAAAAAATATTCCACGCAATCGGTGGCCATGACGGTAGCTTTTTATTGGAGTCAGGAAATGCGCGTTCAACTAGCCGGGCAAATCCCGACAATTATTGGTCAATTAGATATCATGGATCGGATGATTCAATCTTCGCACGAAGTAAAAATCAATTCCTTGAAAAAAGCACTGGATGAATTGCAGCGCGATTTTGGAACATGGAAAATTTCGTGGGGTGAAGTAAATCGATTTCAAAGACTGACCGGAAAAATCAATGAGACATTCGATGATGCGAAGCCTAGTTTACCGGTTGCATTCACTTCCTCTTTTTACGGATCATTAGCTGCGTTTGGTGCAAGAAAATATCCCGGCACAAAAAAAATGTATGGCTATGTGGGCAATAGTTTTGTGGCTGCTGTTGAATTTGGAAAGAAGGTAAAAGCAAAGTCGGTTTTAGCCGGTGGCGTTAACAACAATCCAGCCTCTAATCATTTTACGGATCAAGCTACGTTGTACTGTGAACCAAAATTTAAGGATGTCCTCTTTTACCGCGAAGATGTAGAGAAGCATGCCGAGCGAAAGTATCATCCCGGCCAGCTTCATTAATATTCATCACGCGCTGTTGCGTAATTCGCGATTGTAAGCGAGTTGCCAATCACTCATTTTTTTAATCAGTGCTTCTTCTTTCGGAGTGAGTTTTAAATTCACTGAATTTGACCGGTGTAAATCTTCGAGACTAGTGAAAAAGAGTAATCGGTATTGAAAAATTACTTTCGCAGTGATGGCTTTTTTGAAGGCCCGCAAGCTGCTTTGATCGTTGATCCAGTAAAGCGAAACATTTTTTTCTACTTCCTCAGAACCTGGTAAAAAAGAAAATCCGGAGCGTTCCAGCTTATGCCGAACCTCTTTCTCAAACCCTTCTTTCCCTTTAATATAGATGGTAGCCCAACTCATTTGTAAGTCAATTGATATAAAAGATGTAAAATCTTTTGTGATTAGTTTAATTCGCCAAATAGGCTTCGGTTTTTAGTGCGCATACATCCGTTATTTAAAACGGTACTTGTTTGCCGCGTGCGCATGGATTACTTCTAGTACGCAAGAAGTAACAATAGGTTGTGAAAAATAATTTCCGCAGACTAAAAACGGCTATGAATATAACAGTGCTTTTTGTTGTGCCACCTTTTCATTTTCGATGTACTCATCGTAGGTCATCAGCTTATCGATAAAGCCTTTAGGCGTAATTTCGATAATGCGACTGGCTACGGTTTGTGTAAACTCGTGATCGTGTGATGTAAATAAAACAGTACCCGGAAAATCTTTTAACGCGTTGTTGAAGGCAGTAATGGATTCCAGATCTAAGTGATTCGTTGGTTCATCTAAGATTAGCAAGTTAGCACCGGGCATCATCATACGCGAAACCATGCAGCGTACTTTTTCGCCTCCGGAAAGCACATTACATTTTTTGAAAACTTCTTCACCGGAGAAAAGCATCTTACCTAAAAAGCCGCGGATGTAAACTTCATCTTTGTTTTCTTCTTCAGCGAACTGACGCAACCAGTCAATCAAATTGTCATCGGATTGGAAAAAGCTTTCATTATTGCCAGGCAAGTAAGCCGTTGTGATGGTTTGTCCGAATGTGAATTTACCTTTCGTTGGTTTCAATTCATTATTTAGAATTTGAAATAACGAGCTGATCGCAATACCCTCGCGGCTGAGGAACGCAATCTTCTCGCCTTTGTTCACAAAGAATTCAAGGTCCTTGAAAAGGGTAACGCCATTCGATTCGTAGGTTAAACCTTCCACATGCAAAATCTGATCCCCGGCTGTACGCTTTTGGGTGAAAATGATGGCCGGATACTTTCGGTTAGAAGGTTGAATATCGTCCACATTAATTTTCTCAAGCAATTTTCTGCGACTGGTAGCCTGACGAGATTTGGAAGCATTCGCGCTAAAGCGCATGATGAATTCCTGTAATTCTTTTTTCTTCTCTTCCGCCTTCTTATTAGCGGAAGCGCGTTGTGAGGAAGCCAATTGACTCGATTGATACCAGAATGAATAATTACCCGTGTAGAGTTTAATGGCGCTGAAATCAACATCCACAATGTGAGTACAAACGGTGTCAAGAAAGTGACGATCGTGCGAAACAACAATCACCGTGTTTTTAAATTCTAACAGGAAGTCTTCCAGCCAGCTTACGGTTTGCAAATCCAAATCGTTGGTAGGTTCATCCAAAATCAAAATATCAGGATTACCATAAATGGCTTGTGCCAACAGCACCCGCACTTTTTGATTACCACTCAATTCTTTTACAAGTTTGTAATGATCTTCTTCCGTAATGCCCAAACCACTCAACAAAGCAGCCGCATCTGACTGCGCATTCCAGCCGTTCATTTCCGCAAACTCGGCTTCCATTTCCGATGCTTTGATGCCATCTTCTTCCGAAAAATCAGGCTTGGCATAAATGGCATCTTTTTCCTGCATCAGCTTCCAAAGCTTGCCATGCCCCATGATTACCGTATCCAATACAGGCACTTCATCAAATTCATAGTGATTTTGACGAAGCACAGCCATGCGCTTTCCGGGATCGATTGAAACATGTCCGGAGTTAGGGTCGATATCACCCGCCAGAATCTTTAAAAAAGTCGATTTACCGGCTCCATTGGCGCCAATCACACCATAGCAATTGCCTCCGGTAAATTTGATGTTGACTGAATCGAATAAAACGCGTTTTCCGAAGCGGAGGGAAATGTTATTTGCTGCAATCATGTTTCAAAAATGAGGCGCAAATGTAAGGAAACCTGTTGACAGTTAACGAATCGGATTCCGACTCACTCTTTAATAACTTGGAATTCCACTCTTCGATTGAGCTGTTTGTGCTCTTCTGTTTCCTCTTTAGAAACGATTGGATCAGAGCTTCCGTAACCGATGGCCATAATGCGCGCTTCATCAATTTTGAACTGATCCATCAAATATTTTTTAATAGCATCCGCACGATCTTGCGAAAGTTTCAAGTTTAAGTTTTCGTTCCCTGCCGAATCGGTATGCCCTGAGATTTTCAATTTTAACTGCGGATGATCGATCAAAAAATTGCCGAGCTTGCCCAAATCATCGTGCATGGAAACGAGAATCTCGGCTTTGCCATTTTCAAACTCCAATGAACGAAATGCAATTTTTGCTTCCAGTGGTTCTCCTACTTTCGTAATTTCTTTATCACCATCTAAAAAGAATACTTCTTCAATCCGGAAATAATTATCTCCCTGAATCACGAGCAGATACCTGCGTTTATTAATCAAATCAAAACCAAACGATCCGTCCTTCTGTACATACTGAGGTGCCACTTCCACGGAGTGATCTAAATCAATGACGGACACAATGCCTCCAAGTGGTTTTCCATTTTGATCGATCAGAGAGCCTTTCAAACGGATGGTGGCCAGAGGTTGTGCTTCCATTGGAACCGGAAAGGAATAGAGATCAAGATTTTTCTTGTCATCTTCATTCGATCGGGCATAGTATAAATCATGCGATTGCGAATCGATGGTGAAATAATATTCATCTCCGGCACCATTCACCAGCGGTCCTATATTTTTGGGCTCACCCCAGCTTCCATTGGAAGCGTACGTTTTATAAATATCGAAACCTCCAAAATTGAGGGGTTGCCCGTTTGAACTGAAATACAAAACATTATAGCGATGGTGAAAGAATGGGCTCAACTCACTTTTCACGGTGTTGATGGTTGGTCCTGCATTTTTTGCTTTGCCCCATTTTCCATTACTTCCTTTCACACAATAGTAAATATCGGAAACACCATAACCACCGGATCGCGTAGACGCAAAGAAGAGTGTATCACCGCGATGGGAGAGAGAGGGCTGCGAGTCCCAACTGCTGCTGTTCACATTGGGCCCCAAATTTCGAATGTCGGTCCACGTACTGTCTTTTCCCAAGTGAGCAACATACAGATCGCAATTGCCATAGCTGCCGGGCGCATTGCAACGTGAAAAGTATAGAAACTTTCCATCCTGACTTAAACAAGCAGATCCTTCATTGTAGTCGGTATTAATATTTTTAAATGACTCTGTTTGGGCCCACACTCCATCAATTTTCAACGCAAAGAACAAATCTTCATTAAAGCCCTTGCGTTTGTCTTTATGCACGTTACGTTTAGAGGTAAACAACAATACATAGTCAACATTGCCCATTGTAGGGCCGTAGTCTTCTTTGGGCGAGTTAATGTCTTGCCCCATGTTGACCAACACCGAGTGTGGAGGACGCAGTGTATCTATTTCCTTACGGTAATCAACTAGTTGGTAATAATAGTTGAGGTCAACATAGTTTTCTTTTTTTTCTGTTTCTACTTCGTCATAGCGTTTGTATACTTGATTAATGTCAATGCCTTGTTGATGATGCTTTAAAACCAATCGATAGAGAATTACCGATTCACCCGGTGGCCCGAATTGTTCGGAAAGTTTAGCCAGCTTCCAGAGCATGGGTACATTTTTAGAAAAGTTTTCGATTCCAAAATTTTGTACATAGGCTTTCAATGCCGTGTACATTTCTTTTTGCGTTTCAGGTTTATCGAGTTGTTTGATTCGATTCAGCTTCGGGAGGTCTTCATAATATTGTTTATACAGATCATGGAACACTATGCCATACTGGCGACTTTTTGGAGTAGAATCATTGACAGTAACAACTTCCGATTTTGATTCTTTTGCTTCCTGACTTTGGGCGTAACTTGAGAATGCTAGCATAGATAGCCCCAAAATAGCCAGAAATCGTACTTTAGAGCACATAATCATAGCGAAGTGAATACGGATCTTTCATGGAAAATTGATACAAATTTGACATATAACCAAAACGGTGGCATAGGTATTGTCCAATAAGTCAGCTTTCACGTTTTAATTGTAGACGCCCTTTTTTTGTGTCATATTGTCATTGATTTATGTTTAAGAATCTAGCCACGCCCATGGTTCAGGAAGAATCAGAAGAATTGATCCAGTTGATCAATCCTGAACAAGAAATGGATATAAAACCGGAGGATTTGCCGGAAGAATTATCTATTCTGCCCATTAAAAATACCGTACTTTTTCCGGGTGTGGTGATTCCGATCACCGTTACTCGCCAGAAGTCGATTAAGCTGATCAAAAAAGCGTATCAGGGCAACCGAATCATAGGCGTAGTGGCCCAACGCAATAAGCAAGCCGAAGAACCTGCGGTTGATGATTTATATCGCTTCGGAACCGTGGCACGCATTATTAAAATGTTAGTGTTGCCCGATGGAAACACCACCATTATCATTCAGGGAAAGAATCGATTTGCGATCAAGGAATTTACACAGGAAGAGCCGTTTTTGATGGCGAAAATTGACTTGCAAACCGAAGTGCCTTTGGATCTTTCCGGAAAAGAAGTTACGGCTTTAGTTCAATCCCTGAAAGATGCTGCATCTAAAATACTGAAGCTGAATCCGGAGATTCCGCAAGAGGCGCAGCTCGCGTTGGATAACATTCAGAGCACCGCCTTTCTGGTGCATTTCATTGCCTCTAATCTGAATGTAGATGTGGCGGACAAGCAAAAGATTCTCGAGGTGAATAATATCATCGATCGGGGCACCTTGCTCTTGCAATACATGCTGAAGGAAATTCAGATGCTGGAGATCAAGCATGAAATTCAAAAGAAAGTACACACCGACATCGATCAGCAGCAGCGGGATTATTTCTTGCGTCAACAGATAAAAGTATTGCAAGATGAATTGGGTTTTGACGGACCCGACAAGGAAATTGAGAAATTGCGCAAGAGAGGAGCAGAGAAAAAGTGGTCAAAGCAAGCAGCCGAACACTTTGCAAAAGAGTTGGACAAATTGCAACGCACCAATCCGCAAGCACCGGATTTTCCGATTGCCATGAACTATGCCGAGTTCATGCTCGACTTGCCGTGGGATGATTATACCACCGACAACTTCGATCTAAAAAATGCCCGTAAGGTGTTGGATAAAGATCACTTTGGTTTGGAGAAAGTGAAGAACCGCATCATTGAATACCTCGCGGTACTTAAGTTGAAGCAAGATATGAAAGGTCCTATTCTTTGCTTGTATGGACCTCCCGGAGTTGGAAAAACTTCGTTGGGAAAATCCATAGCCAAAGCATTGGGAAGGAATTATGTGCGCATGTCGTTGGGAGGTGTGCATGATGAGGCCGAAATTCGTGGGCATCGCAAAACATATATTGGTGCGATGCCGGGAAAAATTCTGGCTAATTTGAAAAAAGCAAAATCATCGAACCCGGTGTTTGTGCTGGATGAAATTGATAAAGTGCGGTCCGAGTTTCGGGGCGATCCATCTTCAGCTTTGTTGGAAGTGTTAGACCCTGAGCAAAACAATGCATTTGGAGATAATTACCTCGAGGTAGAATACGATTTGTCGAAAGTGCTTTTCATTGCTACCGCCAATTCGTTGGATACCATTCAGCCGGCTTTGCGCGATCGTATGGAAATTATTGAATTGACCGGCTATACAGTAGAAGAGAAGTTGCAGATAGCGATGAAGCATTTGGTGCCGAAACAATTGAAAGAACATGGTTTGGGAGTCACCGAAGTGAAGTTTGCCAAAGAAGCTTTGCTGAAAGTGATTGAAAGTTATACCCGCGAATCAGGAGTTCGCAGCCTGGAGCGAAAGATTGGCTCGGTGGTACGCAGTGTTGCCAAGTCAAAAGCGATGGAGGAGGAATTTGAGAAAGAGATTACACCTGCTTATGTAGTGAAGGCGCTCGGTGCAGAAATATTTGACGAAGAACTGTATCAGGGAAATGATATTGCAGGCGTTGTAACGGGCTTGGCCTGGACGCAAGTAGGTGGTGATATTTTGTTCATCGAATCGAGTTTGAGCAAAGGAAAAGGAGCGCTTACGATTTCCGGGCAGTTGGGTGATGTGATGAAAGAATCAGCTATGGCTGCATTGTCATATTTGAAATCCAATGCCGAGTCATTAGGTATTGATCATCGGGTGTTTCAGCAATACGATTTACACATTCACGTGCCGGCCGGTGCGGTACCGAAAGATGGACCATCGGCAGGCATTACCATGTTGACTTCACTCGCATCGATTTTTACACAACGCAAAGTAAAATCCAATCTTGCCATGACGGGTGAGATTACCTTGCGCGGAAAAGTTTTGCCGGTAGGAGGGATCAAAGAAAAAATTCTGGCAGCCAAGCGAAGTGGCATCAAAGAAATTATTCTAAGCGCTCGAAATCAACGCGATATTGCTGAAATAGAAAAGAACTATATCAAAGGATTAACCTTCCATTATGTAGATTCCGTAGAGCAGGTCCTGAAGATTGCGTTGTTGAAAGAGAAGGTAGAAAAGCCGATGGAGTTTAGTATAATGGAACAGAAATCAACAAGTTCTGTGTAGCTGACCAGAATCAGCTACTTGTATAACTTTTTGAGCGTCCCAATTTCACGCCAGTTCGCAATGGAAATTCCATCACTGCGGGTATAACTTTGAGGGCCATCGTAGATCAATACGCCACCTCGTTGCGATGCATAATCGTTCCATTTACGAAGGTGTGCCAGATGATCTTCTCGAAATGTTTGAGTCGACTTGATTTCAATAGGCAGAAGTTTTCTTCCATGCTCAGCCAGCAAATCAATTTCCACGCCTTTATTGTCACGCCAATAGTAGAAAGAAGTTTGACTACCGGTGTTATGTTTGTATTTCAAACATTCAGCAATGGCGTAACTCTCAAAAAGCGATCCCCGAAAATGTGAGTTGGTCAGTTCTTTCTCGGACTTAATACCCAACAACGAACAGGCTAAGCCTGTATCATAAAAATAGAGTTTAGGCGTCTTTACCAATCGCTTATTAAAATTCTTATGGTGCGGTTTCAATAAAAAAACGACAAAGCTACTTTCAAGAACACTTAACCAATTTTGAGTAGTTCGCACATCTATCCCGCACTCATTCGCCAACGAAACCAGATTTAATTGTTGCCCAATTCTTCCGGCACATAATTGTAAGAAACGAGTGAACAGAATGGTGTCAGTAATATTCTTAAGCTGGCGCACATCACGCTCCACGTAGGTGCGAATATAAGCTGAGTACCAAACCGCTGGATTTCGTTCGCGATCATGCACTTCGGGATAGCAACCTTTCAAAATCAAGTGATCAGTGTTTTCTTTTTTGATAGGCACTTGGGTTAGTTCGCTGTAACAGAAAGGAAGTAAATCGATGTATCCGATTCGCCCCGCCAATGTTTGAGAGATTGATTCTTGAAGTAAAAAATTATTACTACCTGTCAGTATGAACAGGCCATCTTTTTTAGTGTTGTCCAGAATCTTTTGAAGATAGCTGAACAAAGCAGGTACCCGTTGCGCTTCATCTATAATCGCTCCGTTTTTAAATCGATCTAAAAATGCACGTGGATCACTATCAGCCATCTGACGTTCATCTGGATCTTCAAGTGATACGTATGGCTTCTTACCAAATGTTTCGAGCACGAGCGTAGTCTTTCCGCTTTGACGTGGACCTACCACAGCTACAGAGCGGAACTCTTTAGCTAATATCCGTAACCATTTTTTTGCTTCCCGATAGACCATAAAAACAACATTCAAAAATAGCACATTTTCAATAAAATTTAGCAGCCTTTTCAGAAAGGCCTTAATTTAGCTCAATTTTAATGTTTTATTAGTACAAATCATGCATTCGAATGCATGATTTGTACCATCTTCTTTTTTTATGAAGCATCCAATTAAACCAAAAGTAGTGCTTGCTGTCACCTTTATGTATTATCTGTAAGACTGTCAACGGAACCTAAAAAGACTCTCGTGAAATTCTTTTTCATTTCTCTAATTGGTTCTACCTTTACAGTTCATCACTAAAGGTACAATGGAAAAGATAGGAGGACTTACACCGCAGGAGATTGTAAAAGAACTGGACAAGTACATCATTGGTCAACATGATGCAAAACGCAACGTGGCTATTGCTTTGAGAAATCGATGGAGACGAATGAATGTTCAATCAGATATTAAGAACGATATTATTCCCAACAATATTCTGATGATTGGTGCAACAGGTGTCGGAAAAACAGAAATCGCACGCAGGCTTGCCAAAATTGCGGATGCTCCTTTTGTAAAGGTAGAAGCATCTAAGTTTACAGAAGTTGGATATGTAGGGCGCGATGTAGAGAGCATGGTGCGCGACTTGGTCGAGCAATCGGTCAATATGGTTAAAGCACGCAAGAAGGAAGAAGTGAAGGAGAAGGCAGCTGTAACAGTAGAAGAAATCATCCTTGACGCACTGATTCCCCCTATGCGAAAATCGGCAGGATTTCAGATGCCCAATGGCGATGCGGATGAAGTGCCTTCATCGGATGTTGAATTAAATGAAAGAACTCGCAATTTATTTCGTGAGAAAATCAAAAACGGAGAATTGGAAGAGCGCAAGATTGAAATTGATATAAAACAGAGTGGAGCACCGGGAGTTGGCATGATTGGTGCTGGGATGATGGATGAAGTTTCAATGATGAACCTGCAGGAGATGCTCAGCGGGATGATGCCGAAGAAAGCAAAAAAGCGTAAAGTCACTGTCGCAGAAGCTCGAAAGATTCTAATGGAGGAAGAAGCTGCTAAGTTGATTGATATGGATGAGGTAAAGGAAGAAGCCATTCGTAAAGCAGAAGATGCCGGTATCATATTCATTGATGAAATCGATAAAATTGCTTCAGGCTCTGGTAAGAAGGGTGGGGGCGGTCCGGATGTGAGCCGTGAAGGTGTGCAGCGCGATCTTCTTCCGATTGTAGAAGGCAGTACAGTCAATACAAAATATGGTTCAATCAAAACAGATCACGTTTTGTTTGTGGCAGCCGGAGCTTTTCATATTTCGAAACCTTCTGATCTCATTCCTGAGTTACAAGGCCGATTCCCCATCCGTGTAGAATTAAACAGCCTTACTCAAAAAGACTTTGTTCGTATTTTAACAGAACCGAAAAATGCGCTGACGAAGCAATACGAGGCTTTGTTTCAGGCAGAAGACGTTTCCATTGCTTTTGAGGAAGAAGCTATCAATGAGATTGCCCAAACTGCCTTTGATATCAACGCTGAAATTGAAAACATTGGTGCTAGGCGTTTGCATACGGTGATGAGTAAATTGTTGAATGAGTTTTTATTCGATGTGCCGGATAAAATTAAACCATTTGCTGCCCTCATGATCACCAAAGAGATGGTGAAAGAAAAGCTGAATGGATTGATAAAAAATAAGGACCTAAGCGAGTACATACTTTAACGATGTTATTTTTCGTTTTTCTCTGTTGATTCTTAAACTAATATTCTGCGTTGGGTTATTGAGAAGCGGGTTCAATTTGCTTGTATTTCCATTAACTGATAAATGTTGGAGCAAGTTGAAAGTTGCGATTCTTCCGATAATCCTTTCGTTGCTTTTTTGTATACTGGGTGACTCGATATTGGCTCAATCCAATGACTCTGTAAAATCAAAACCGAGTCCTATTGCCAGAGCTTATGAGCAGGGTATGCGACTGATCGCAACTACACCAACCGATACTGTTTTAAATGCTAAAAACTCCGATCCTTTTTTAAAGTATGAGGGCAAAGTAATTCGTTTCATTTTCTTCGAGCGAATCGGATTCGAAAAATCGATCTACGACAGCAGCAGGCGTATTAATTCCGCCATTAGTCAATTTGCTAACGATCTGCATTCTCCCACGCGCGAGTCGACACTACGCAAGCATTTATTTATCAGAGAAAACATGCGCGTGAATCCATATCTGCTTGCAGATAATGAGCGCTACCTTCGTGATCGGGATTTTTTGCTTGATGACCGGATAGTAGTCACTCCGGTTTCTCCGAATTCAGATTCGGTTGATATCACCGTGATTACCCGTGATATTTTTAGCGGAGGTTTAAATATAGAGGGCGATTTACCGCGTGCTCCTCAGGTGAGCATGTATGATAACAACTTTTTAGGTCGTGGACAGCGTATTCAATTATCAATTTTGAATGATCCTAATCGGAATCCTGCATTTGGGTTTGCTACTTCCTATCGGAAAAGCAGCATTTTTGGATCACTGGCAGATTTGGAAGTGGGATATACGCAAATGAAATCCGGAATTTTATACGGAGCCGAGAATGAATACTCTTATTTTATGCGATTGAATCGACCGTTGGTATCTCCGTATTCACGTATGGCCGGAGGTATAGATATCAGTAGCAACAAATCGCAAAATGTTTTTAGAAAGCCAGATAGTGTTTTCACCTATTACAACTACAATCAAATCGATTTATGGACAGGCTATAATTTTGGTATCTATCCGAAAAGAGCAAATGCCTTTAGGCATTTTTTGGCTGTACGATATTTTGATGGAAGTGTATTTGATCAACACCGCGAGTTGGAGTTGCCTGATGCGTCCCGAAGTGTGCGAGTAGTAGCTTACCTATCTGAGTTTACATTGTATCGGCAGGAGTTTTATAAAACAAGATTCGTTTTAGGTTTTGGTAGAACCGAAGATGTTCCCTTTGGATTGTCGCTTTCCTTCACAGGAGGTCTTGCCTCACAGTATGGAAGTGAACGAGCTTATACAGGTGTGAAGCTGATGTATTCATGGGTCAATAAAATGGGTAGTATTTTTAGGTTGGATGTACAGACCGGATCGTTCATACAGAAAAGCGCTTTTCAGGATGGTGTGTTTTTTGCCCGTATGTCTTACTATACTCCTGCGTATCGGTTGAAAAAATACAAAGTTCGCACGCTGGTGAATGGCAGTTACACCACACTTTTTCAACGCACACTGTCCGGCTTCACTACTATTGCAAGAGGCGATCTCGAAGGGTTCACCACTCCCTTGGCACAGGGAACTCAGAAATTCCAAATGAAAGTTGAATCAACTTTATATACTCCTTGGAGCATACTCGGCTTCCGGTTAGCGCCTTTTATAGGTGCAGATGTGGTAACTTTAGATTGTAAGGAATGCAGCACTGGCTCAGGTAATGCATTCGCGCTTAGCTCAGGTCTGCGCATGCGAAATGAAAACTTGATTTTTGGTACCATTGAATTTCGTTTAGTGTATTTTCCGAAATCCGATTGGAGCTCCAGTTTTTGGCAAACCCAATACAACCAAAATTTAAGAATCAAAAGTTCCGATTTAATTGTACGTCCGCCTTCATTAGTAGTATATTGAATGGTCAGAAACTACTATGAAGCTGCGATACCTACTCATTGTTTCTTTATGTCTACTCAGTTTGCAACAAGCCGTTGCCTGGGTTTATCCTGAGCACCGCAGAATTGGGATATTGGCTATTCAAAAATTACCTGAACAACAGCGACTCATCTTAGCGCGTCTATGGACAGAAGCACGCATAGGTCACGAAAACCGTTTAACATCTGATTTGTTTGAATTGCATCCTCCACTTCGCCCGAAGCAATTAGATTATGCTGCATGGATGGGCATTGCCGGAGATCATAGTTGTTCTCCCTATGCCATGCTCAACACTGTTCTGTATAGCGATTGGATTTTACGAGTAGCAGAAATTACTTTTCATCTGGAATCTGATATTGCTAAAGCGAAAAACGCCAGTCAGCTAATTAATGCTTTACGCGATTCGGATATCAAATTGCAACGGGCAGATATTGACTATGCCACACGGGCAGGTTCGAACAATGTTCATTTTTTACTTTCTCGCAGAACCTCTAGTGAACGCGCAGAAGAATTTTTAGCTAATAGTTTACGCGACAGTGTAGAACTCAATGCTATTGCTGCCTATGCATGGTTTCATACGCTCGCCCTTCGAAAGGCAACGCATTATGCAGCTAGTTCTACACCTCCAGAACAAAAAGCGGCTTTGGCTATAGCGGCTTTGGCCGATGAGGCGTTCGCCATTCACTTTTTGCAGGATGTGTTTTCTGCCGGGCACATTGCAGGCACATGGGGCGATGCTTCCTTACGCAAAGGCACACATGATTATTACAATGAACGCGGCTTGGAAGTGATTACATGGGAAGGAACCAAACGCGTGGCGAAAGGGGACGCCTACATGCGACAAGAAGATGCTGATTTTGCTGCCGAAGCAGTTAAGTTAAGTTTACAACAGTTGATTAATGCAGCAGAAGGCAACGCGATAAAACAAGGGTCAGATTGGGTAAATGCAAAACTACAGCCCGACACATTGGACGTTTGCAAGAATACCCTTTTGCCGAACGGTAAACTTGATTTCGATTTGGTGAAAGATGTGTTGATGAAAACACCGGTTCCCGGATTAGGTTCTGGTTTGGGAGAGCTTCCACGATTTCGATCTGAGCTTGGTTTATTTTTAGGTGTTTCTACTTCGGTGAATGTTTCTTCTATTCGCGGTGGATTCGCATCGGGGCAAGAAGTTCCGGGCAGTGTAGCCGGGATAGAAGCAGATGTGATGATTGGTTATGGTTTGGAAGGTGTGTTGAATCAAACGGGTGATGGGTTGATTTTTTTTCAGGCCGGTTGGCGACAGGATTCGCCATCGTCTACACAGTTTTCAAGTAATGATCCTAATTATCAAGCCAATACCATCACTTCGATTATACCAGGGCGATCGGCCTACAGTGTTCGGCTTCGATTACCGTTTTGGTTAGTGCCCGGAGATTTACTTTTGGCAGGTCCAATCTTAGGTTTCTCGCATCCCAAAGCATTTCAAAAAATGGCAGTCGAAGCAGTGAATGGTGGTGTGATTGGATGGCAGTCCCGATTCGCCACACCCATTGGCAGATTTCAATTTGTTTTGGGGCGCGAGGTAGGATTATCGATTTATGGATTGGGAGGCACTGCCGATGCATTGTTTGTTCCGACCAGTGCTAATACGCTGGCTATTGTAACGTACAAGTCGATTAAGTATGACTTTCCATTTTTAGAATACCAGCCCGTTCGCTCGTTCTCACAATCACAAAGCTCAGCACTCCGGTTGCAGTTTTCTTTCGGTGTGGATACGCCATTTAAAACGGCAGCTATCACACCTGTAACCCCAACAGATTTGGATTTAAAACCAATTTGGTATTTATCGGCACGCTTAGTTTTCAATTGGCGGCATTATTTTTAGTAGCGGTTAATCGATCTTTTTTGGATAGTAAAACCATTCCATTTTTCCGCTACCAAATTTTAGACTACTCCACTGCGTTTGAGAAAATGAAATGCACGTTACCCCGCAGGTAGGAATGTTTACAATGGCTTCATTGGAAACAGCATTGACAAATTCAGTCAATCCGGGGTTATGACCAAATAGCATTGCAATTTCTTCGGTGTCGTTTTTTCGATCCGGTATTTCCTTCACTATTTGCAAGATCATTTCCGTCCCTGCATGGTAGAGCCTTTGGTCGCTTATGATTTTGTTGGAAGGAAAGTCTAATTTTCTGGCAATGTGTTTGCAGGTTTCCATCGTTCGCAAGGCAGGGCTAGTTATCAGATAGTCCGGTGTGATCTTCATTTCGCGCAGCAATTTGCCCATTCGGGGCGCATCTTTCTCTCCACGTTTGTTGAGCGGACGATCAAAGTCGTCTAACGCTGGATCATCCCAACTTGATTTGGCATGACGAATGATAATCAGCTTTTTCATAGGCAATATCTTCAATCGTGATGACTAGATTCGTTGCTCATTCCTAGCTAAATTTACGAATCCTACTCGTATCTTTGCAGTTCATGGAAAAGCGACCTCTTCGGAAAGAAATCAAATATACCAGCCTTTATTACTTTATTCGGTTTTTGATTTTCACATCTAATCTCATGCCACGCAAAATGTGGCTAGCATTCTGCGGCTTCTTAGGAAAAGTAGCCTATGCATTTTCACCCAAGCCAAGAGAGCGTGCTATTTTTCATTTGGGACTTGCTTTTAGTCGCGAGAAATCGCCCCGCGAAATTATTGACTTGAGCAAGGAGATGTTTGTGATGTTGGGTAAAAACGCAGGTGATATATTGAGGTCACTCAAAGTGAAAACACTTTCTGATCTGGAGAAATTTTTAACTACCCACGGATTGGAAAATTATGAGAAAGCTCACGCGAAGGGAAAAGGCGTTATGTTTTTGACCTCGCATTTGGGAGCTTTTGATTTGCAAATTACCAATATGGCTTTGCGCGGATTGAATCCAAATATTGTCGGCACCGCATTGAAAGATGAGCGATTGAATGCGCTTCTATGGGAATACCGAAATGCCTTTGGAGCCATTGCTATCGAGCGAGGCAAAGAAAGTGTACGCTTATTCAAAGTGTTAAAGTCCGGTGGATCGATTGCTATTTTGATCGATCAGGATACGAAAGTGAAGAGCCGCTTTGTTAATTTTTTTGGGATGCAGGCGGCCACTCCAATCGGAGCTACGATTCTAGCCTTGCGTACAGGCGCTGCCATTGTGCCAACCTATATTTATTTGGATGAGAAGGGGCAACAACAAATGCATATTCTGCCGGAAATCCCATTGATCATTTCAGGAGACGAAGAGACTGATTTGATTGTCAATACACAGCGATTCACAGACTTCACCGAAAAAATCGTGCGTGAGCATCCGGAGCAATGGGTGTGGATGCATGAGCGCTGGAAAACTCGTCCTGGAGAAGAAATCCGATAGAACTATTTAATCAGTTCATTCATCTATTTGCTAATGAGTTGTTAAATCCACTCATACGTGGAGAAATAATTTGTGATCCATGTCGTTTATTGTAACCTTTTAGACTGTATTGCAGTAGTAGCAATTACCGAAACCATCATTTATGAAGAGAAATTACATTATAGCCTTGGGTATTGTTGTTGTGATACTTGTAGGCTTTTTTATTTTTAATCGTACCAAAGCCAGTGGCGCTGCCGATATCATTGCCGTTGTGAAGAAAGGCGAATTTCGGGTAGAAGTGGAAACTACCGGTGAACTGGAGGCAAAGAACTCAGTAAAAATAATGGGACCGGGAAGTGTTCGCCAATTTCAAATCTGGGAGGTGACGCTTCAAAACATTGTAGACGAAGGAACAGTCGTAAAAAAAGGAGATTGGGTAGCTACGCTCGATCGCTCAGAATTTCAAACTAAATTCAACCAAAAACAAATCGACTTTGAGAAAGCCAATTCTAAATTCGTGCAAACGCAATTAGACACTACGCTTCAAATGCGTCAGGCGCGCGATGAGCTCATCAACTTAAAATACGGTGCTGAAGAAAAGGAGATTATACTACAACAATCGAAGTTTGAGCCACCGGCTACCATCAAGCAAGCCGAAATTAATCTAGACAAGGCCAATCGTGCCTATCAGCAGGCATTAGAAAATTATAAGATCAAGCGCAATCAGAATGTGGAAAAAATGCGCGAAGTGGAAGCCGAATTACGAAAAGTAAGAGGCGATTTTGACGGCATGAGTAAAATTCTCGAATCATTTAATGTGATGGCTCCGGAAGATGGAATGGTGATTTATGAGAAAGGATGGGATGGTAAACCAATTAAAGCAGGTTCGCGCATCGGCATGTGGGAGCCCACTGTGGCTACGCTTCCTGATTTAACTAAAATGCAATCCAAAACATTCGTCAATGAAGTAGATGTGCGTAAAGTGAAGCCAGGACAAAAAGTATTGATCGGTTTGGATTCGGATCCGGATAAAAAATTGAAAGGGGTTGTAACGAAAGTAGCGAACGTGGGTGAGCAGCGCCCTAATTCAGATGCCAAAGTATTTGAAGTGTTAGTCGAAATAGACGGAACGGATGCTGCGCTTCGTCCTTCGATGACTACCAGCAATAAAATTATTGCGCAGGTTTTGAACGATGTGGTTTTTATTCCATTGGAAAGTTTACACACACAAAACGATTCTATCACCTATGTTTTCAAGAAGGACGGTATAAAGATCACTAAGCAAGAGGTGGTGGTAGCTGAAACAAATTCAAATGAAGCGGTTATTTCTTTAGGGTTGTTGCCTGAAGAGAAGGTGTTCTTATCTGTGCCAGCCGGTATGGATGGCGAAGAAGTAAAATTACTGCCGGAGCAAAATGGAAAGAGGAGAAAGAAGGAGGCGAAGGAAGCTCCGAAGGATTCTACTCAGGCTGCTAAGCCATCTATTTAATTCGATTAACTACACGTTGCATGAAAAAACTTTTCAGCGCCCGCGTATTGGCTAATCTCTACATTGCCATTGATGCCGTTGTTGCCAATCGAGTTCGCTCTTTACTTACCGCCTTGGGAATTATTTTTGGAGTAGCCGCTGTGATTGCCATGCTGGCTATCGGTAATGGAGCCCAGCAAGAGATTTTGAATCAAATCAAGTTAGTGGGTGTCAACAACATTGTAATCAAACCAATCATCGAGCAAAAAGAAGAAAAGATCAGCGAGAAAGTAGGGAAGAAGGAGCAGAAAAAATTCTCACCCGGTTTGACCGTTCGCGATGTAGAGAGCATCAAGAAAATTTTGCCAGATTTAACGCAGGTAAGCCCTGAAATCATTTTGGATACCTATGTGATTCGAAACGGTTTTAGAAGATCGGCTAAGTTAGTGGGCGTAGAGCCCGCTTATTTTTCCATTTATGATTTCAAACTTTCAGAAGGAAGTGTGTTCAATGATGAGCAACTTAAGTTTGGTGCACCGGTATGTATCATTGGTTCAGCGCTTAAGAGCCGATTTTTCCCCACCGAAAACCCGATCGGTAAAACCATGAAGGTGGGAACCCATTGGCTCACCATTGTTGGTGTCATGAGTGAGCGCGTGGTTTCGCAAGCCAGTATCAGCAAATTGGGTATACGTGATTTTAATATGGACGTGTACATTCCATTGCAAAGCGTTTTAGTCCGCTATCGCAATCGCGATTTGATTACAGCCGAAGCACTGCGATTAGCCGCGCAAAATAGTCGTGGGTTCGTATTTATCAATGGACAGAATAGCTCTAATTCAGAAAGCGAAGCAGAGAAGAAAAACTATCACCAATTGGATCGATTGGTTTTGCAGGTCGATAAAACCGAAAAACTGCAGGCGACCGCAGAAATTATTTCCCGCATGCTCAAGCGCAGGCATTTTGATGTAGTAGATTACGAAATTGAAATACCGGAGTTATTGCTAAAGCAACAACAGCGCACCAACGACATCTTTAATTATGTTTTAGGTGCTATTGCCGGAATCTCATTATTGGTTGGAGGCATCGGTATAATGAATATCATGCTCGCCTCCGTTTTGGAGCGTATTAAAGAAATTGGTCTACGCTTAGCTATTGGTGCACAGAAAAGGGATGTGGTACAACAATTTTTGTTCGAGGCCATCATGATCAGCGTAAGTGGCGGAATCATTGGAGTGATTTTGGGTGTGTTGTTTGCCTACCTGGTTTCTTCGTTTGCCGGTATTCCCACTATCATCAGTTTTGCTTCGATTGTTTTATCGTTTGGTGTGGCTGCCACGGTTGGTTTAATTTTTGGAATTGCACCTGCGCGCAGAGCTGCCGCACAAGACCCTATTGCATCTTTACGATATGAGTAAGAAATATACCTTTTTGTTTTTTTGCTTGATGAGTGTAGCCTCGTTCGGGCAAAATAAGTTTACACTTAATGAAGTGATTGAACGTGCACGAGCGCAATCACCTGCTTCGAAGCGAGTAGCAACCACTAAGGAAACCCGGTATTGGGAATACCGCACATTCCGCGCACGGTATAATCCACAACTGGCTATCAGCGGAAACGCACCGAGTTATAGTTTGAACTTCCAACAAATTATTCAACCGGACGGAACGAAGTTGTTTAAGCCTATCAACCAAACAAACTCGTTTGCAAATCTTGGTTTGCAACAACCATTGCGTTGGACAGGCGGTACAATTTCGGCAAACACAAATTTTAACTTTTTTACCGATAACGCTTTGAAATCGGAATTGTGGAGCGGAAATATTTTTAATGTGCGGTTAGATCAGCCGCTTTATGCATACAATAGTTACAAGTGGGATCGCAAAACATTGCCTCTAAAATATGAAGAGTCGAAGCGTGAGTATGTAGAGCAACTGGAATTTATCTCACAGAACGCTTCTGATTTTTTCTTTCGTGTAATCAGCGCTCAAATCGATGAGCAAATTGCTAAGTTCAATTTGGCCAATAACGACACCATCTATAAAATCGAACAAGGTCGTTATAACATCGGCACGACTTCGCAGGACAAATTATTGCAAGTAGAATTGCAATTGCTCAAGTCAAAGCAAGATGTAGCTCAAGCAAAAATCAATATTCAGAATGCCAGCCTTTCATTGCGCATCTATTTGGGTTTGAAAGACGATGAGGAGTTTCAATTGGTTTTACCCGAAGAGATCCCTCTGTTTGAAGTGAAACTCGAAGAAGCTTTGCAATATGCTAAGAAGAACCGAGCCGCTTATATTTCATTTGAGCGAAGACGGATTGAAGCGGAAAGTGAAGTGGCGCGAGCTAAAGCCAGCCGTTTACAGAATGCATCACTGACTGCTTCATATGGATTGAATAACTCTGGGGCTATGGTCAGTGATCTTTATCGAAGTCCTCAAGAACAACAACAATTTAATCTCGGATTTAGCGTGCCTATTTTGAATTGGGGACGCAACAAGGCAACCATGCAAACGGCACTAGCAAATAAGAAGCTAAACGATTATACCATTGCGCAGGATGAGATCAACGCGGAGCAAGAGATTATCACCCAAGTTCGGCAATTTGAATTACTTCGTTTACAAATTGAGATTACGAAAAAGTCTGATGAAGTGGCGCGTGAGCGATACAACGTAGCACAAAATCGATACCTGATCGGGAAAATTGATATTACCAATTTGAATATTGCCTTAACCGAGAAGGATGCAGCCAGACGCAGCTATCTCGAAGCCTTGCGTTCTTATTGGACTTCCTATTTCAATCTTCGCAGATTGACATTATATGATTTTGCATCAGGTACCTTGCTCTACACTCCTGACTCAGATTAAAGCCCGGTATAGTTAAATGGTGTAATTTTCTTGAGTGATGCTTTCAGGTCTTCGCTGACAGATAGTGTATCAATAAAAGCTGCGAGGGTTTGTTGAGTCACTTTTTCATTCTTCCGAGTAAGCCCTTTCAACGCCTCATACGGATTTGGATATCCTTCTTTTCGCAAGATGGTTTGTATCGCTTCCGCCACTACCGCCCAATTATCATCTAAATCTTTGTCGATCGCAGATTGATTTAACTCCAACTTACCAATACCTTTTTCCAATGATTTGAATGCGATGATGGTATGCGCCATGGGCACGCCAATATTTCGCAGCACCGTAGAGTCTGTCAGGTCTCGTTGTAATCTTGAAATTGGAAGTTTGGCCGATAAATGTTCAAATAATGCATTAGCCAATCCGAAGTTGCCTTCAGCATTTTCAAAGTCGATGGGATTTACTTTATGCGGCATGGCGGATGAACCCACTTCCCCTTCTTTAATTTTTTGTTTGAAGTAATTCATGGAGATATACTGCCATACATCCCGACTGTAATCTACAAAAATGGTGTTGATGCGTTTCAGGTTATCAAACAGCGCAGCCATGTTATCGTAATGCTCGATTTGAGTGGTGGGCGTGCTCCGATTTAGCTGAAGTGTTTGATTTACAAATTGCAATGCAAATGCATTCCAATTGATGTTTGGATAAGCGACAACATGCGCGTTTAAATTTCCGGTAGCTCCGCCAAATTTTGCCGAGTGCGGAATGTGATTTAACAACTCAAGCTGTTGTTTCAACCTAGCGGTGAATACTTCGATTTCTTTACCTAATCGGGTAGGAGAGGCAGGCTGTCCATGCGTTTTCGCCAGCATGGCAATATCCTTCCAGTCGGCTACATTTTTTTCTAACAGTGAAATAAGTTGACGAAGAGACGGCATGTATACTTCATCCAAAAACTCTTTCAGTAAGAGAGGAGTAGCCGTATTGTTAATGTCTTGCGATGTAAGTCCGAAGTGAATAAATTCTTTATACGAAGAGAGTCCTAAACGATCAAATTCATTTTTCAAAAAATACTCCACGGCTTTTACATCGTGGTTGGTAGTCTTTTCGATTTCTTTAATTTTTTCGGCAGCCGATAAATCGAAAGTTGTGTATAATTTTCGAAGCGCTTCAAATTGACCTTTTGGAAACGAAACTAATTCGGGTAACGGCCATTGACAAAGCGCAATGAAATATTCAACTTCTACCCGAACACGGTACCGGATAAGTGCATATTCAGAGAAATAGTTTTGAAGTGATTCCGTGGTTTTGGCATAACGGCCATCCACCGGAGAAATAGCGAAAAGCGAAGATTTCACACAAAGTTTATTAAGCAACAAAAGTACACAAAAAGGAGTAAGATCAATACCTTCTAAGAGGGCCTGTATTGATTGGCTCGGATGTTTTGCGCTGCTAACGAAACCGTTTCGGTAATGCGTTTACTTCTGGTTTCCGGGCGTTTCGCATTGAGAATCCATTCAAGAATTCCTCGTTTGGTAGAAGGCGGAAATCCTTGCCAGTTTTTGTAGGCTGTTTTATTTTTTGAAAAAGCTTTTTTCAGATCATCCGGTTCTTCCAGGTTATCTACCGGGGTCAGTGCATCCCACGTGCCCAATTGTTTGGCAAGCGTAATCATCTCCAGTCCCGCTGGAGTCATTAGGCCTTCTGCAATCAACCGCTCTACTTTTTCTTTATTGATTTTGCTCCATTTGCTCTTTGGATTGCGTTTGGCGAAAAATTGATAGTAACTTTCATGATCGCGTTTATTCGGTTTACTATCAACCCAACCAAAACACAATGCTTCATCAACCGCTTCCGGATAGTACACACTAGGCGTTTTACTTCCTTTGTGATAAATAATCAACCACACAGACTTTGCGGAACGGCAGTTTTTCTCAAGCCACTTTCTCCAGGCACTTCTGGTCTTAGCGTAAAATGTGGGAATGCCGTCTTTGGTTTCCATTGATTATCGAACCATTAATCCAAAGTAGATTTTTTTTAAAAGCATAGCAAATCATACTTAACTGTAAACATAAATTATGTGATAGCCCATCCATATTCTTACTTTTACCTCATGTCGTATCCGGTACTTGAAGTAGTAGATGAATTGAAGGGAAAACTAGGTCATCATCCCATTGTGATTTTGCAAGCGCCACCCGGTGCCGGAAAATCGACTGTGTTGCCTTTGCATTTACTTCGGGAGTCTTGGTTGACTAATAAGAAAGTAATTTTGCTTGAACCGCGCAGGTTAGCAGCACGGTCCGTAGCTGCACGTCTAGCTGATTTGCACGGTGAAGAAGTGGGTCAAACCATCGGGTATCGTGTGCGCTTTGAAAACGTAGTGAGTAAAAATACACGCCTTGAAGTTGTAACCGAAGGCATACTTACACGGATGATTCAAACGGACAATGCTTTGTCCGATGTGGGTTTAGTTATCTTCGATGAGTTTCATGAGAGAAGTCTTCAGGCTGATTTGGCCTTGGCACTTTGTTATCAAAGTCAGCAAGTGCTTCGCGAAGATTTGCGACTGCTTATCATGTCGGCTACATTGGATGGTGAAAAGATTTCTTCCGTTCTAGATCAGGCCCCAATTGTTACCAGCTTGGGAAAACAATATCCTGTATCGTTAAAATATGAAGCTCCCGATAAAGATAGTTCCATCGCTCATGCCACTGCGCGATTGGTTCGAAAATCTTTGACCGAGCAATCCGGAGACGTTTTGGTTTTCTTACCGGGCACAGCCGAAATTCATAAGACCGCGGAGTTGTTACAAGAACAGAGTTCTGCTGTTATCATGCCTTTGTATGGCGATCTACCATTAAAACAGCAACAAGAAGCGATTATGCCGCATCCGCGAGGCATGCGAAAAATTGTGTTGGCTACCTCTATTGCAGAAACATCATTGACAATTGAAGGCATCACTGCGGTTGTCGATTCGGGATATGCGCGTGTACCGCGATTCGATCCGCGGAGCGGGCTCACCCGCCTAGAGAAAATCCGTGTAACGCGCGATGCTGCTGATCAACGAGCCGGTCGTGCCGGCCGATTAGGTCCTGGTGTTTGTTATCGGATGTGGGCGGAAAATACACACGCCCATCTTCAACCTCATCGCCAACCGGAAGTATTGGAAGCTGACCTTGCACCCATGCTTCTGGAGTTGTATCAGTGGGGCATCAAAAACGTGAATGAACTAAAGTGGATTACCATTCCACCGGCTGGTACGCTCAATCAGGCAAAAGAATTGTTAGTCGGCTTAGGAGCATTGCGCGATGATCGGATTACTGAACGAGGTAAAGAGATGCTCAAGTTACCTACTCATCCTCGTTTATCGCACATGCTGCTTTCACCCAGCGATCAGAAAGGTAAACAGTTAGCGACTGATGTGGCCGCATTGTTAGAAGAGCGCGATCCGCTAATGAAAGACTCAGGTGCTGATTTAAGTTTACGATTAGAAGTACTTCGCAAATGGAGAAAAGGAGAACGCGTTAATGCAGATCGAAACGTGTTGCAACGAATCGAGCGATTAGCCACAGCTTGGCGCAAGATGTTTCGGCTCGAGGCCGATAATGGCATTGTCAGCGACACTGAAGTGGGCAAATTATTGATGGAGGCTTATCCGGAGCGGATTGCGCAGCAGGTAGAACCACAGCGTGAGCGTTACAAACTTGCCAATGGCCGAATGGTTCGATTGCCGGATCATGATCCGCTTTTGCGTGAGCCGTGGCTTTGCGTTGCGCACTTAGATGCAGGTAGTCGAGGAGAGGGTAAAATATTTCTAGCGGCACCGATCGATGTTTCAGATGCGGAAGCACATGCCGTAAGAAACGAATCTGTTCGATGGGATACTGAGCGTGGACAAATCTTGGCTGCTGAGGAAAAACGAATTGGCACTTTGGTGATCAGTTCAAAACCAACAGCCACTATTTCAGAAACGCAGCGAATCGAAGTGTTGTGTAATGCCTTGCGAGAGGAAGGTTTGCGAATTTTGAATTGGGATGAGGAGCACATCAATTGGCAGGCACGTGTATCGAGTTTGCGAATTTGGCGCCCTGAGGAAGAATGGCCAGTGGTAGATGATGCGCATTTGTTGCAAACAGCCGAGGAGTGGTTAGCACCCTATCTGATGCAGGTAAATAAGCGGGCTGATTTTTTTAAGTTGGATATGCAAGCGATTCGAAGCGGTTTATTGCCTTGGAATTTGTCGAATCAGTTGGATGTGCTGGCGCCTGCTCGTTTGAAAGTGCCAAGTGGATCGAACATTGCGTTGCGCTATTTCAATGATGGCCAATCGCCTGTGATGGAAGTGCGATTACAAGAAATGTTTGGATTACTCGAAACACCTACGGTCAATCAAGGCCGGACGAAGATTATGTTGCATTTACTTTCACCCGGCTATAAGCCCGTGCAGGTAACGCAAGACCTAAAGAGTTTTTGGCAAACGACCTATCATGAGGTGCGCAAAGAATTACGGATGCGTTATCCACGCCACCATTGGCCCGAAGATCCGTGGACAGCTGAGGCGGTGAGGGGTGCTGTGAAGAGGAGACAATAAGTTTACTTAATACTCAAAAACACTTCGATAAAAATTGTGGCTCTGCACATATTCAATCAACTGGGTGTAGAAGGGGTGTGAGCCAAGTGTGGCGCTATCGCCAATCATCATTAGTTTTTTGCGAGCGCGCGTCATCGCAACATTTGTTCTGCGTATGTCAGATAGAAAGCCTACTTCACCTTTGGCATTGCTGCGGACAAAACTGATGGCAATCACATCGCGCTCTTGCCCTTGAAAGGCATCTACGGTGTTGATGGTAACTAATTTGTTGAGCGGCTCCAGCCAGGCCGAGCGTTCGGCTAAGTGAATCAGGTAATCGACTTGGGCGCGGTAAGGTGTGATGATGCCTAATGTGATGGATTGCATGATCCATTCTTCCACACCGATTTCTTCTACTAATTTTTCTACTAGGCTTATGAGTTTCTCGGCTTCGTCTTTATTCAACCGACTGAGTGTTTCTGGATCTTGTGTTTCGTTGTAGCCTGCACCAGCCGTGTCGATAAACTCTACGGGTTGTTGATCGGGACGAAGTAGTTCGGACTTGACGGAGCTATGGGCAATCAACTCGTTGTTGTAAAAATAGTGCGAAGAAAACTGCATGATATTTTCGTGCATGCGGTACTGTACTTGCAGCATGGAAGCTTTTTGCGGAAATTTTTTAATACCTTTTTCAAAGAGCGTTTCCGTAAGACCGTTTTTGGCGGCTTCATTGGATTTTACCGTAGGCGGCAATTGTAGGTGGTCGCCAGCGAAAATAATTCGTTCGGCACGCAAGAATGGAATCCAGCAGGCAGGCTCCAGCGCCTGTCCGGCTTCGTCTATAAATGCTGTTTTGTATTTGCGGCTGCGCAACACGGGATGGGATGATCCTACCAACGTGCAACAAATGACATCACTTTTTTGCAGTAAGTCGTTGGTGATGTAAAACTCCAGCATGTCGGCATCGGCTTTGAGTTGCTTGGCTTCTTCGCGCAACATTCTGCGTTCGGCTTTTTCGAAGTGGCCGAAGTTGCGTTTGAATTTGTTGGCCATCTGTCGCGTGTGCTCCATCTTTTTTCGCAGCGCACGCAGTTCATCAAAGTTATCATGTTCTGTTATGCGGGCATCAAGTGTTTTGCTGAGCGATTGCTCGGTGACGCGTGCGGGGTGGCCTATGCGGAGGACATTCAATCCGCGCTCGCTGAGTTTGTCCACCAGCAAATCGACAGCGGCATTGCTGGGTGCGCACACTAAAACCTGTCCTTCACTTTTTACGGTGTGCCGGATGGTTTCGACTAGTGTAGTGGTTTTGCCTGTGCCGGGTGGACCGTGAATAAATGCGATGTCGCGACTTTGCAAAATGGTGTGCGCTGCGTGGAGTTGACTATCGTTTAGTACGGGTGATTCTAGTTTTACCGAAAGGCTTTCTGTTAGCGGATTTTTAATCGGCTCATTTCCCAAGAGCATCTCACGCAGTTCAGCCACTCGATTCTCTTCTGCTTCGATTACTTTTTTGACGGCATATTCCATTTCGCGGTAGCTCATATCGTCAAATAGTATGTTGATGCCGAGCGAGCCGCTGTCGATCCAATCGGGGAGTTCATCGCCATTGAGGGTGATGACCATCAGATTATCGCGCACATAATTGATCACTCCGTTTTGATGTTCTTGTGCGTCATTGCCGTAGGCGTTGGTAAACACGCTGATCAGTTTGCCACTTTGAAAGGCGTGAGGTTGATCTTTTTGTGTGAGCCGTTGGATTTCAATGATGATGCGCTCACCGGTGCCTATGTAATCTTTTACCAGACGTACGGGATACCAAGTGGTGCCTTCTTTGACACGCGTGTGCAAGGGTCGGAGTAAGACCTTTTGATGGTAGTGCTCCATGTCAGCTTGCCGCTCGAGTTGCAGCAGGCCCAATGTTTTTCTTAGTTGGTCTTTGGATGACTCCACGAAATGTAGTTGAGTGACAAAGGTAATGAAATGAGCGAGTGATGTACGTTCGATTCAGATGCACTTGGTGCTGTGCGTGGGCAAGCGATTGAAGCGGAAAGCCCGCACCCCGGTAAACAATAGGCAACTGGCGGGGGAGGACTTGTAGCGGAAAGCGCGGTGGCCAGCGATGGCTTATGCGGGTAGCTGGCCATGCCCCCCAATTTATTTTACCGTGTTTAGTTTGACGAGGTAGTCGTTGATGTACTCTTGTAGCCGCGGGCGCTTGTATTGCATGATGAAGCGCGGGTGCGAGAGTGGGATGATGTTTTGGAAGAAATGATGCTCGGCATTGAGTTGTTGCAGGAAGTCGAAGTTTTTTCCTTCGCCCAGGCAGAAAACAACTTCGCGGTTGATGCCCCAGCTTAATTGCTCGCGCAATGAGGTGAGTATGAAGGGCATGAGTTTTTCGGGAAGTCCTTTGACATCGTAGTAGTTGAGGTTCTTGCCGTCTTTGACGAAGCCAAGCGGTGAAATGGAACTGAAATAAAATTTTTGATAAAATGCGTTGAGTCCACCGAAAGCGGTGATCACTTGGTAGATAAACTCCGAGGAGAGTTCATGCTTTTGTGGAAGTTTATTTTCGATGCCGCAATAGGTTTGCAGGTTGATGGGATCGGTGAAGGGCACACCGGTGAGGCCGGAGCCGAGGCGACCCGGATTGATACCGAGAATGAGGGTGCGCGTTTGCTTGTCGTTATAGTACTTCTGATAGAACCGCTGGCTGAGGTAAGCCGTGATGGGATCTTTGAATGGGTTCAATACAGAAATTCCCTTGGGAAGGCGCGCGGTGATCGTGAGATTTTGGTTAAAGGCATTGATATGATTTGCATATTCTTTTGCCATCACACGAAACGGTTTGCTGAAGCGATTAGCTATTGCTCATCCTTAGAAGCTAGTGCTTTGGCCTTCTTAATCGCTTTTAGTTGTTCTTCTTCTCTTGTATCAAGAATGCGGGCGATCCATGCCAGAATAAGCGCTGAGATAATGAACACCATGTGAATGATGATTTCGTACTTAAGCGATTCAACTCCCTTTGTGTTGTTCGTTTCAGAGTGAATATCGATGAAGGTTTTGAGCAAGTGCACACCGGAAATGGAGGCCAACGAAGTAGCCAGTTTTACTTTGAGTCGATCAGCATCTAAGTGGTCGATCCACTGGGGTCGGTCTTCTTGGCCATCAAAATCGATTCGGCTAGTGAAAATCGAATAGCCCCCGATAATAACGATGATGAGCAGGTTCATGACCATTGAAATGTCGATCAAGCCCAGCACGCTGAGCATCACTTGCACTTCGGTGAATTCATCGATACGGAGTGCCAAAAAAACTAATTCTCCAATGAATTTATACACATATAAGCCGGAGCCAAAGATTAGACCTAAGTAAACAGGTGCCTGAAACCAGCGAGAAGCAAATATGGAAAATTCGATGATGGACTCGAATCCTTTGCTCAATCCTTTCATGATGCTCATAAAGCCAAGTTTAGATTAATAGCGAACAGGCAAAAGTATTAAAATTTATTAATTCTTTAGCAATGCTTGTTAATCTAACGGACCGGCTCGGGCCTATTCCAATTGATAGTCAAAATTTTGCTTTATGTACTTCCCTTTTCGTGGTCCTTCGATGGATGCGTATAATTGATTCTTCACTCTACGGTAGGCGATGCGCTGCGGGAAGTCGTGAGCCGGGTTGGTGCAGATGAATTCTTCTTTGCCGATAAAGACCAAACTAAAAGTGGTGGGTTGGTTATTGTTTTGGCCATTGACTGTAGGCACATAAGACCATTGCCCTTTTCGAAGGCGTAGCTCGATCGTTTCTTGTGGAATGGTATCTCCACTTGATTTGACAAAGTAGCTTTTGCCGGCTAGGGTGCTATCGTTGAGTGATTTCCATTGCTCTACAATAGTGCCGTTGGGTGTGGTGATTTTCCATGTTCCTGCCAGCCAGTCAAAATTGCTTTTTTTCTCTGCATACAAATGGCTGCTGAGAAAGAGGGTGGTGAAGAGGAGTAAAGTCTTGGAGTAATGATTCATAGTTTTTTTCTCAAATGTGGGGAAAGGTGCACGAACCAAAATTGTAAAAATGCGCCAGTTAGTCGGTGCCGATAAATAGATTGGACATTTTAAGATTATCGGCATAGAACTGCTTGGGGCTTAGCCCGGTAAACTCTTTAAAGTCTTTGATGAAATGAGCTTGATCGTAATAGCCACATTCTAGCGCCAACTCAGTTAGGCTACTTGACTGACTTTGATTTAATATTTTTAGCAAGACTTGTAACCGTATGGTTTTGGCGAGCTGCTTCGGGCTGAGGCCAATTTCTTGTGAGAAGCGTCTTTCGAGGTTTCGTTTGCTGATTCCCAGACGCTGGGCTAATTCGACCACGCTGATTTGCCCTTTCATTTGAAACAGTAACTTAACACTTTCTTTTGCAATTTCATTGGCCGATAGAAGGTGAAGTCTTTCCATCAGAAATGATTCGATTAGCTGTATGCGATGTGTATGTGAAGGTGCTGTTAGAATTTTTTGTTCTAATGGAAGAGCAGAGTCACCAAATAATTCGATCAGGGGAACGGCTCTGTTTTCCATCTCTGCAGAAGCCATGGAGACAAATGCGGCATGGCCGGTAGGATGAAACCGAACAGCAGTGATGTTCGAAACTCCTGTTGGTTCAATTTCGAGTGGAGCTGTAATTTGTCCGAACACAAAACAGCGGGGCTGAATGATAAACTCGTTATTGGGCAAAAATTGTTTGTAGAGATCACCACAATGAAAAATCATTTCCATACACCCATCCGGAACGATGCGTTGTCGCTCGGGCTTATCATCAAGAGGCGCTTCCAGTGACCAATAGCACTTGATAAATGGTGCAAGCGATTCGGAAGGCGGATAGGTGTGATACTCCATAAATAGACAAAGCAATATACGCTGGAATCTGAAATTGGAGCACTTCGCTGGCTTAACAAGCAATTAACAAAGTACAGCTAACCTTCAGGTTTTTCGGGCGTTTACACCAGTGGTTTTAGCAGAAGCATAGCTATGACTATTTTTGTAGATTGTTTATGATTCGAATTCCCTCGTATACCCTTTCTTTCTTCCTTTTTTGGGGGATGCTGCCGGTTATTTCTACGGCTCAAGTTGTTAAGAATAAGCCCGGCACCGGATTGGGAATAGTGAAAGCCAGCGGGTCGATTCAATTAGATGGAAAGCTGGAAGAACCGGATTGGACGAATGCAGCGGTAGCCACTAATTTCTTTTTGAATTATCCGGTTGATTCACTGCCACCCACTTATCAATCCGAGGCGCGCATGACATTTGACGAGCATTTTTTGTATGTGTCGTTTGTATGTTATGATGATAGTAAGCCGGACATTGTGCAATCGCTGAGGCGGGATATTGACTGGGATCGGAATGATAACATCGGAATTTATTTCGACCCGTTTAACGATTATACCAATGGGTTTTATTTCACCATCACACCGTTTGGTGTGCAATCGGAAGGAATTATTTCGGCCGGAGGTCAGGATGGGGATGGATCATTCAATAACAGTTGGGATAACAAGTGGTATTCGCATGCCACACGGTACCACGATCGGTGGATAGCCGAGCTGGCCATTCCACTCAAGTCTTTTCGTTACAGTCACACTTCAAAAGAGTGGAACGTAACTTTTTTGCGCAATGATGTGAAGCGCAATCAGGTGTCGAGCTGGATTGCCACGCCTATTCAATTTATTCCGGCTTCATTTGCCTATTCCGGCAAATTGCATTGGGAAACCTCGGCTCCTCATGCCGGAGCAAATATTTCTGTAATTCCGTATGTGGCTTCGGTGGCTTCGCAAAATATCCAGGAAAACAAACCGGTGAGTACGAGCATGACGATAGGGGGCGATGCGAAGGTAGCGCTGAGTCCTTCATTGAATTTAGATCTGACGATCAATCCTGATTTTTCAAATGTGGAGGTAGATCAACAAGTAATCAACCTCACTCGATTTGAATTTCAATTTCCGGAACGCAGGCAATTCTTTTTAGAGAACAGCGACCTTTTCGCTACACCCGGTTATCCGGATACACGGCCATTCTTTAGCCGGAGGATTGGATTGGTGACAGATTCTACCGGAAGTGCGAAGCAAGTTCCTATTTTATATGGAGCACGCATTAGCGGAAAGATCGGAAAAAACTGGCGGGTAGGATTACTGAATATGCGCACCGAAGAGAAGGCTTCACTGGGATTGCCGGATCAAATGTATTCGATGGCCATCGTGCAACGCCAAATTTTTTCACGTTCGAATATTGATTTTTTTATTGTCAATAAGCAATCGCTGGGTTTGGGTAGTTTTCAATCCGGAAGATTTTATCAGAAGGATTTGATCAGAAAAGTTGGGAATGATACCGTGCTGAATTTGTATAACCGGGTGATTGGTACAGATTTTAATCTCGTGACAAAAAGCAATAAATGGTTTGGTGATTTTTACTATCATCAGTCGATCGATGATTTTCATTCCAGTAAAAACTATTCGGCCGGTGCTTTTCTTGGCTATCGCGATCGGCACCTCGGTGTATTTTTTGGTAACAATACAGTGGGCAAAAACTTTGTGGCCGAAACTGGCTATCTGCCAAAGATGGATGTGTACCCCGGCTATTGGAGTGGATTTGGTCGAGTGGAGGGAACGGCCTACCCGAAGAGCAAAAAAATTGCTACTATGACCTCGGGTATCGAAAGCAATTATACTTTTATCCCCGACTCTATACGAACAGATTTAAACTTATCGGTGGATTTTGCGATCAATTTTTTAAATACATCCAACATATCCCTTTCACTTTCTAATATCTATCAACGGTTGACGGAGAATTTTTCACCTCTTTCCCCCAAAGTGGAAACCAAATTGCTCATGGGCGACCCTTTTCATTGGAACGAGTTTCAGATTGAATACAATTCCAATACACGAAAAGTTTTTACCTATAATTTACAAGCTTCCGGTGGGCAATTTTATTCCGGCAAACGGCAGAGTTACAGCGGCACACTCAGTTATCGCTATCAGCCATACGGAAGTTTATCCGTAACAGCCGATTACAACAGCTTGCAGATGGGCGAGAATTTTGGTGATGCTGAATTTTTACTGATCCGGCCCCGATTGGATTTTACACTCAGCACGAAGTTATTTTTGACCACTGTTTTGCAAGCCAATTCGCGGTACGAAAGTTTGAATTTGAATACCCGATTGCAATGGCGCTTCCGTCCTGCTTCGGATTTGTTTATAGTATATAGTTATGTGGACAGCAAATTACCAGTCACTTCCAAGTCGAGCGATCAGGCGTTGGTTATCAAGTTTACCTACTGGTTGAATCTGTGATTTCGTTTAGTTTTCAGCTTTTATCGACTCAAGAGCTGTAAAAATTAAGTGTTAGAGATCAAACCTTATCCGTAAATTTGGGTTTTTAATACCAAAAAAGTATGGCATTCGGTTTATTCAAGAAAAGTGCGAAGAAGGAGGAAGCCCCGGCAGGTCCTCATTATTACGACCTTACGGTAAAGGAAATCATAACTGAAACAAAAGATGCCATTTCCATTGCTTTTGAGCAGCCTGCTTCAGGCAATATCAACTATAAATCGGGTCAGTTTTTAACACTTATCGCCACGGTGCAGGGTAAGGAGGTTCGCAGAGCTTATTCATTGTGCAGCTCCCCTTTTGTAGATAAAGATTTAGTGGTAAGTGTTAAGCGTGTGGATAAAGGGCTGATGTCCAACTGGCTTCCGGATAATCTGAAAGCGGGTGCCAAAATGCGGGTGATGGAGCCGATGGGACAATTCACCACCGAATTCAAAAAAGAAAATAAACGTCACCTGATTTTATTTGCCGGAGGCTCGGGTATTACGCCCATGATGTCAATCATCAAGTCATTGTTAAATCAAGAGCCTGACAGTATCTGTTCGTTGATTTATTGCAACCGCGATATTGACAGTATCATTTTCAAAAATCATTTTGATCAACTTCAAACAGCCTACGAAGGTCGTCTGCACGTCATTCATGTATTGGACAACGCACCGATGAATTGGCAGGGTTACTCCGGTTTGTTGAACAAAGAAATGTTGACCAAGTTGTTTGAGCGTATTCCGAATTGGGGATTGGACAAGTCAACTTATTTAATGTGCGGACCGGAAGGCATGATGAAGAATGTGGAGGCGTTGCTGGCTGAGCATTCTATTCCTACTGATAAGATTTTCAAAGAGAGCTTTGTATCCGGTGTGTTGGATAAAGCGAAGAAAGAGGAAGTGACCGGAAGTTCAGAGAAGAAAGCGCGCGAAGTGACGATCCGCTACGATGGAAACGAGTATAAAATCATGGTGGAGCACAATCGTACGATTTTAGAAACAGCTCTGGACAAAGGCATCGACTTGCCGTATTCTTGTCAAAGCGGATTGTGTACCGCTTGCCGCGGAAAGGCACTTTCCGGTCAGGTAAAATTGGATGAAGAAGAAGGCCTATCGAAAAGCGAGCGTGCCGAAGGGTACGTGCTTACATGTGTGGGCCACCCGTTGACAGATGATGTGGTGATAGAGATTGGGTAATAAAAAAAAGAGCCAGACGATTTATCTGACTCCTTTAATTATTTATCTCTTTTCTTTCCTAAACTCCATCCCTTCAAAATTCACTTTTTCCACTTGTCCGGTTGCATTGAGTTGAAAGACAGCCATTGCCGTGCCGTACCAATCTTTGTCATAAGGACCGCGGAAGGTGTCATAATTCCAATGGGATAAAGTGGCTCTCAATAGTTGATTAGCTACAACTTCTAATTTTCCATTTACCACTTTAATTTCCATTTCGCCATACAGGTTGTCTTTGTAAATACCTGCATATTCATCCAATGATTTGCTGGGCGAAGTATGGAGCACACGCTTGGCTTCAAATTCTTTTTCGGCCTTATCATTTCCGGCCTGAATGTTTTTATACAATGTTAAAAACTCTGCGCTCCAATCCCGATTGCCACCCAATGCAAACAGATCGAACGCTTTGTAAACTAAGGCATGGCGAACTTCGGCATGATCATAATTTCCGAAAACATAGATTCCCAACTTAGCTTCCGGCAATTGCGCGTGGATGGCGATTTGCCCGGCTAAGCTACCCGTATGAAAATTGATTTTCTTTCCTTTGTAATCATGTTGAAACCAGCCAAGCCCATAGGTAATCCAATTAGGTTTGGTGAGTACCATGGTGGGATAAAACTGATCATCCGGCACAATTACCTGCGGCTTGAATAATTCTTTCCAAGTAGCAGCTTTTAATAATCGTCCGCCTTCGTATTTGCTACTGTCAAGCATACAACTCATCCATTTGCTGATGTCCACAATCGAAGCATTTACACTTCCGGCAGGTCCGATTTCATCGGCATTAGTAGGTGTAATCACTTTGATGGTCCCGTTCACCATGTAGTGAGGTTTAGCCACATTGTTTTTAGGCATGGCTTTTAAAACAGGGTAGGTGCGTGTCATCTTGAGTGGTGCAAATACTCGCGCCTGAATAAAATCCTCCCATTTTTGTCCGGATATTTTTTCAATCACTTTTCCCGCAGCCAAATAAAAAATGTTTTGATAAATGAAGCTGGAGCGTAATGAATAGCTGGGCTCCACTTCCTTCATTTTGCGCAAGATGTCGTTGGCCGGAATGGTCATGGCTCCCCAGAAGAAATCCGTATTGCCAACACCGCTGTTGTGAGTAAACAAATCACGGATTTTTAATTCGCGTGTGACATACGGATCGTAGAGTTGAAATTCCGGCAAGTATTGGACAACGGCATCATCCCATTTCACTTTTCCTTCGTCCACTAAAATGCCCATACACACGGCTGTCATCGCTTTGGTAGTGGAGGCACACGCGAACAATGTTTGGGTGTCCACTTTATCATCGGCACCCAGCGCGCGCTGGCCGTAGCCTTTCATGGAAATTACTTTTCCGTCTTTCACTACCGCTACAGCCATGCCGGGCACCTGCCAGGCGAGACGTGCTTTTTCTACATAGGCTTCAAATTCTTTTACTTGCGGTGTGCCCGATTGTGCCAAAACAAATTGGCTGATCAGCAAAGTGACGAGTACGATTACTAACTTTTTCATATTTCGAGTTTGTGAATTAAAGAGAAGATAACCAGTTCTCAGATTTTAAATAGCCTAGCACTTTCTCACGAAATGCTTCGCGCGGGAAAGGGCGATTACAAAGAATGACATAGAGTAACTTCTTTTTCGGTATGCTTACATAATCGGCATAGAAGCCACCCTGTGTGCCGGTGTGTGCTACTATTTGAATAGAATCATATTTTTCAATGAACCAGCTATAGCCGATAAAAGCCGGAATCTCACTCTTCCAATTTGCAAAACGACTGATGGTTCGCGATCTTTTCAAAGCCTCCCGATTCAGAAATACGGATTTGCGAATCGCTAGCTCGTAATTAGCAAGTTCTTCGGTTGAACTCCAAACGCCACCATTGCCGGCAGCGGCAAACGTAGGTTCTTCGCCATAGTCTTTTTCAATGTAGTTTCCATTTATTTGCAGATAAGCGTGTGCCACTCCTGCTTGTGGGTACGGACCATCGGTGATTTTACTGGTGGGCATGGAGGCAGGTTTGAATATTTTTTCTACTACAACTTCCTGCCATTTCTTACCGGTCACATGTTCAATAATCAGTGCTAAGCCATTGAAGGCCGGATTGGAATATTCGAAGTGAGATCCGGGTTCAAACAACAGCGAATCGCACAGCATGAGCGGTGCAAAATTTTGTCGGTCGTTGGCCGTGAGTAACGCTACACTGTCTAAAAATTCTCTTCGGTTGTCCGGCAAACCCGATGTGTGCGTGAGGAGATGATGAATTTTTACTTTTTGAGCGATGGATTTGTTTTTGAAGGAAGGGAAATATTTGTAAAGCGGATCGTTTAGCGACAATTTTCTTTCATCGGCCAATAGCAAAATGGTATTGGAAACAAAAGTTTTTGAAATGGAGCCGGTATTGAAAAGTGTTTTCGAAGTAATCGGTTCTCCTGTTCGGATATCGGCTACACCAACGGATTTAGAAAAAACAATCTGTTCATCTTTGACAATAATGACAGATCCACCGGGTTCATTGTTTTTAAATTCTTGCGAAATAAGTTCATCGAGTTCTTTGAATTGATCACTGGGTTGTTTCTGAGTACAACCCAATACAAAAAAAATAATCAGCATCGGCCAATACAACATTCTCATGAATTGGTCTTTTTGTTTCGCAGAAGTGAAGCAATGGCGATGATTACCCACACGGTGTTAATGAAGGTAAATGGATATGCTTCTTTGTAAATACTATTGGCGATGAGTAATATTCCGCCAATCAAGTTCATTAACTGAAAGGCCAGCGAACTGGAAGCTATTTTTTGATAGCTGTTAAGCCCGTACGCACCAATCACGAGCAGTGAGCCAATCCAACCAAGCGTGGTAAGTAAGATATCCATTACGGCCGCAACTGAATTTTTAACACGTGCATGTCATTCGTAACGAATAACGCCTTTTCATCGGTAGACAAAGCGCAATTGGAAGTAGCTTCTTCTAACTTTATTTTGCCCAGCAATTTGCCGTCTGCATTAAAAATCCACACTCCTCCCGGACCGGTTCCAAAAATGTTTCCCTTGCTATCGATCTTCAATCCGTCCGGCAAACCCTTTTCTGTTTTTGTATTGGCCGTAGCATCGTACAAGATTTTACCCGACACGATTTGCATCGAATCGTTGAAGGTGTATTCATACCAACGCGCTTTGTCCGGATCGGAATTCGCCACGATTAATTTCTTTCCTCCGGGCATGAACGCAAGACCGTTGGGGCGTGTGAGTGAATCAATCAACAAAATGGTTTTTCCATCTGCTGTTGCGCGATACACACCTTGAAAGGGAATTTCTTTGGACGAGTCTTCCATTCCTTTGGGCAAGCCATACGGTGGATCGGTGAAATAATAATCGTAATTGTAAAATACTGCATCGTTCGGACTGTTGAAGCGCTTGCCTTCAAAGCGATCGGCAATGGTGGTAAACTCCGGTGTGGGTTGCGCAGTGGAAGTATTCATCAGAGCAATTCTTCGGTCTCCATGTTGACACAGCACTAAGTCGCCTTCATCGTTGAGGGTAAGGCCATTCGATCCTCCTTCGCCCTCACGTGGTGTGGTACCGGTGTAGCCGGAAGGAGTGAGGTAGACTTCGGCTCCTTTTTCGGCAGTCCATTTGTAGATGGTGTTTTTTGGAACATCCGAGAACAGCAACATCTTTTCGGATTCAACCCAAACCGGTCCTTCGCTCCATTCGTAGCCGGTGCCCAGCACTTGAATTTGCAAGGTGCTGGAAACAACGGAGTCCAAGCCTGCATCTGTCTTTTCAATAGCGACAGATAAGGAAACTTCTTTTTTGAAATTGCAACTAATTAGTAGCAACGCGAATGATAGAATGGAGATAAACTTCATAAGTAGAGATTAGCTAAATAATAAGATGAGTGCAATAGAACGCATCGGCCAGGGATTGCAGCGAAAATCCCATGCCCCCTGTGGGCGCGTAGCATCGGGGCATGGATTGTAGCGTAAAGCCCGCAGGCCGCCAAAGAAAAAACTATGTGTTGATTTCTTCACGCGTGTGGTTTTATGAATTGATAAATTTAAAGTTTATTTGGATATAAATTGAAGCAAGTATGAATAATGTGATGGATGTGCCAAAGCGCCCTGTGCGTCATTTTTTGCCGGAGAATTTTGTGGTGACTACGTGGGAGGAATTAAAGCCCTATTTGGATCAGCTGTTGGATCAGAATATTGACAGTGCTGCCAGCTTGAAGACGTGGCTGAAGCATCGGAGTGAGGTGGAGTCGGTGTTGAGTGAAGATATGGGTTGGCGCTACATTCGCATGACTTGCTTTACGGATAATGAAGCATACAGCAAGAGCTATCAGGATTTTGTGCAAAACATTCAACCGCAGGCTGCGCCTTATTCAGACTTGTTGAATAAAAAAGTGTTGGAGTCTCCTTATCTCAAAAGTCTGGAGCACGAGGCGGGTTACGATATGATGATTCGCAACCTCAAGAAAGAAGTAGAGTTATTTCGCGAGGCCAACATTCCGTTGATGACGGAGATTACCACTGAGACGCAAAAGTATGCATCCATCTCCGGTGCCATGATGATTGAAATGGATGGTCAGGAGATGACGTTGCAGCAAGCAGGTGTGCTGTTGCAATCAACCGATCGGGCGAAGCGCGAGGCGGTGTATCATAAAATTGCTACGCGCAGGTTGCAAGACAAAGCTACCTTGGATGAACTATTTACCAAGTTGATTGGATTGCGTCATCAGGTAGCGCTCAATGCCGACTTCGCTAACTTCCGTGATTATATGTTCAAGGCGTATGGTCGCTTTGATTACACGCCTGCGGATTGTTTTGCTTTTCATGAAGCCATTCAGGCCGAGGTAGTGCCGATTTTAAATGAACTCACGAAAGAGCGCAAACAGCAATTGGGTGTAAGCGAATTGCGTCCGTGGGATAAGGCTGTAGATGCCGAAGGTCGCCCCGCTTTGAAGGCGTTTAGCGATGGCAAAGATCTTACTGAGAAATCCATTGCGTGTTTTTCGAAGTTAGATCCTTATTTAGGTCAGTGTCTGTCGATCATGCGCGAGATGGGTCATTTGGATTTGGAATCCCGGAAGGGAAAAGCGCCCGGTGGCTACAACTACCCGCTGGCCGAAATTGGAGTGCCGTTTATTTTTATGAATGCCACCAGCACCATGCGCGACATGACCACTATCATGCACGAAGGAGGACATGCGGTGCATAACTTCTTAACGAAAGATTTGGAACTGAACGATTTCAAATCGCCACCCATGGAGGTAGCGGAGTTGGCTTCGATGGCGATGGAGTTGATCTCGATGGATCAGTGGCAGATCTTTTTTCCGAATGACGAAGATTTGAAGCGCGCCAAGCGCGAGCAGTTGGAAGATATTGTTGAAACGCTGCCTTGGGTAGCTACTATCGATCAATACCAGCATTGGTTGTATGAAAATCCGAATCATACTTCAGAAGAGCGCAAGGCTAACTGGAATCGCATCTTCGATCGTTTTGCCGATACAGTAACAGACTGGAGTGGATTGCAAGAGAGCAAAGATTACCTATGGCAAAAGCAGTTGCACTTGTATGAGGTACCGTTTTATTACATTGAGTACGGCATGGCGCAGCTCGGTGCCATTGCGGTTTGGAGAAACTATAAGCGCGATCCAAAAGCTGGCCTGCAAGGATACATGAATGCGTTGCAATTGGGTTATACCAAGTCGATTCCTGAAATCTATAAGGCTGCTAATATCAAATTCGACTTTAGCAAATCGTACATCAAGGAGTTGATGGACTTTGTAAAAGAGGAGTTGAAGAAGATTTAGAAGGCATTAACCACGGCTCTTGTCGAGCAAGTCACTGAGTTGAGTGGCCTCTTCGTTGGTGAGATTTAAAATGGAGACATCCGTTTGATCCATTTTACCATCAATCTTTTTGAGAATCTTAAGCCCCTGATCAGTAATAACCACATCTGCTGCGCGCTTATCGTTGGGGCATTGCGATTTAATGACCAGGTTTTTGGCAATCAATCGATCGAGCAGGCGCGATACATCTGAATTTTTATCAATCATCCGGCTCTTGATTTCGGCACCGGATATTTTACCGGGATGTTGACCGCGTAAAATGCGGAGGATGTTGAATTGTTGATTCGTAATGCCGAATTCTTTGAAGAAGTTTTTGTTTTGATCTTCCAGCCACGCAGCCGTATAAAGCAAATTGATCACCACTTTGTGGTGCACGTTGCGAAACTTGGTTTGCTTTATTTCTTCTTCAATTTTCATGTGTTAATAATTGATATTTTATTGGTCACATGGAATGGACTGAATTATCGTGTAGCAGAGTGTAGAACTTCTTGACTGCCATTTCATTTTCAAAAAGGTAAAAGCCGGAGACGAGAATCCCCGGCTTTTAGTAAAGTTTGTTCGTGAATTATCCTTTAACGAATTCTGCGTTTGCTGCAATCGTTACTTCATCACTTACAATAGCTGAGGGTGTTGCACCACCTACGGCAAAATCTGAACGTTTGATGGTTCCGGAGATTTTGAAACCAGCAATGGTCTTTTTGTTATAAGGGTGTGTGGCCGTTCCGTTGAAAACAACATCCAACGTAACCGTTTTAGTCACACCGTGCATGGTTAAATCACCAACCAATTTGTATTTCTTTCCTTCTACTTTCGTGAATGATTTGCTTTTGAAAGTAACCTGAGCAAATTTTTCAGCATCGAAGAAGTCTGCGCTTCTCAAGTGCTTATCACGACCTTCGTTGTTGGTGTTGATGCTAGCTGCTTCTGCAGTCAATTCAATTACTGCATCGCTGAAATCATCTTTTGATGAAGTGATTTTTGCATCGAATTGGTTGAATGCTCCTTCTACATCAGAAACGAGTAAGTGAGTTACTCCGAATCCAAGTTTAGCGTGCGACTTGTCTAATGACCAAGTTTGTGCGGACGCTGCTCCTGCTACCAGCAAGGCAACGAAAAGAATGTTAAGTTTTTTCATAGTTTGTTTGATTTGAGTTGCAAGTATAACACAAGTTTGATAATATATGTTTAAACATGTATTATCTTTTTTGTTAACTAATTGTTAATCAGGAAGAAAAACTGATTATAAATTGATCCAATAAGTGAATTTGACCACCAAAGCCCTCAATTTGGGCTGCCCGCTCATGTATTGAACACCTTCCTTAAATTGGTCTTCCACGAAATAATTATCGGTATAAACTAAAAAGAAGTCGGAGGCCGGCTTGAAACGCCACTGCAAACGCGAGTTGATATTCACATTATTGTTCTGGTTGTTGTATTGCACAAAAGTAGTCCAGAACAACTTGCGTGTAAAAGTGAAGTCAAATTTGGGGCTGATCAGAATCAGATCCGCTGATCGATACGGGCTCGGCAGATTTATTTTATTTAAACTGAAGTCAATGGATACAACAGCTTTTGGTTGAAAGCGATAACTGACATTGCCATCTAAATTCACACGATGTCCATTAAAGTATTGGCCGGATCGGGTTTGCAGTGTGAAGAAAAATCGCTTGCGTGTATTGGATTGAAAATTGGCGATAAAGGAATTATAGGTAAACGAACTTCCCGCAGCGATTTCTTGACCTTCAGTGCCCGAGGGGTCAAACGGACTAAAGAGGAAGATATACTCTCTGCGCAGTCGTACATAAAAGTTAGCTGTATTTTGAAATGAAAAGCGATACCAGAAGTTAAAGTCCCAGTCGGTGGCACCAAACAAATCGTTGCCAACAATATCGGCATCAAAACCCGGTCCATGATTATTGATTAATTCAGACTTCGGATACCAGGCATAATATATTTCTGGTGCAATTCTGCTAAAGCGTTTTCTGGGCACGTAGCCCACCTCTGGATCATAATTAGCGCCTACGGTTTGTGCATTTACCGAAACCTGTAACTTAGGCACGCTATAAAGAAATGCGATGGTGGCAGCATAGGCACTGTCCTTTTTTGTTTCTGAAAAGGACTGATGATAAAAAGCCTTTCCGTTCCACTTATTATCTTTTGAAGCCAGATTGTAGTCAATGCCAATCATGCGATTGTATTTGTTCGGCATGAAAGTGAAATCGGTACGAGTGGTATCTTGAAACGCTTGCTTGTTAATCATCATCAAGCCGATGTTAGAACGTGCAAATACCTTGCGCTGGATTGCCGCCACCGTATAGTTGGTCGATTTTAGTTTAATCAGATTGTCTTCCGCTGCTTGCATGGAAAGAAATCCAACACGCCAGTTGTTGTCAATTTTTCCGCTTAAGCGAACACCTCCGTAAATTTGGTTTTGAATATTTTGTCCGGTGGATGGATCGCGAGTGATTCCGATTCTTCGGGAGAAAAACGGGCGAATGTTTCCAAAACCAAAACTTCCAAATAAATCTGCATTTTCTAAAAAGAATTGTCTTTTCTCCGGATAGGAAATTTCAAAGCGACTGAGATTCGTTACTTGCTGATCAACTTCTACTTGGGAAAAGTCGGGGTTTACCGTAAGGTCGAGATTTAATGCAGGTCCTAAGGCAACTTTGGCATCGCCACCGATTGCCATCGATCGATCAGTTGGTAACTTATCTTGAAAGTTGTCGACATTTTTGGCGGCTACATAAGGTATCACCGAAATGTTTCCACCGGGATGCCCCAGTGCCTTGTCCCATTGCAGATCGCGTGAAAAAGCAAGTGTAGTGGGTGAGTATACCCTTGGAATGGGTGACCATGTACTTTGTTCATTATAATGGCTATCGATTCGATAGAAGTTGATGTGCCATTCGTCTATTCCATGTTTATAGCGAATGGTTTTGAAAGGAATCGCGATCTCACATACCCATCGGTTTTCCAATATTTTCGCTTCCGAATACCATTTGTTATCCCAACTTAAATTCAGATCATCTCCCTGACTTCCACCATTTGAAATCAACCCTTCGCGTTGCACACCGAACGGATTGACCCCAAACAGGAATCCATTCGTTTTGTCCTGATAGGTATCCAATACAATCGAAAGTCCGTCAATACCCGGCCCCCGATAATCTCTTTTCAAGGAAGGTGTCACATACTTGCGCGGACCTTCATTGTGCATCACTCCGTAGATGTAGATGAAGTGATCATCATACGTCATACGTATTTCGGTTTGCACTTTCGCGTAAGAGGAGTCGAAGGGAAAGAGTTGTTTAAAATGCGTGGCTATCTCCGCCTCCTGCCAGTCGGCCTCATCCATATTGCCATCAATCGTAATTGGAGCGGAGGCCTTTTTGATGTGCAGCCCGGGCAACTGTGCTGCTACGGGCAGTGAAGCAATGAGTAGGAGGAAGGTAAATGCGCGCACAGCTTAAAAATGTAAAGTAATGATACGCGAATTCGCTCGATGGGTTCTTTAAAATTTGATGAGTGGTTTTACAACTTTAAATAAAAGGCACGGGTCAGGTTTTTATAGTCGTCTGACCAACTCTCACCCTCACTATGCAGAATGAGTTGTTCTTCTTTGATCGGCAATTTAATCTTGGAGAATTCCAACAGCCATCGCTCTTGTGGTTTTCCTTGCCGGGAATAGAAAGCCAAACGACTGGTAGGAAAGAGTCCTTGTTTTTCAGCCAACAATTGAAATAAATTCCCTTCCTCAAAAGGAAGAATAACAGCCAACCGCCCATTGGCATTCAATAGCCGAAGCGAATGATAGATCAATTCCTCAAATGAAAGCGTTTGGGTATGTCTCGCTTGCGCGCGTTGTGCAGTTGGGGGCAACTGACTATTGATAAAGTAAGGCGGGTTGCTGACGATTAAATCAAACTGCGCGGGTGATTGAAAATCTTGCAAGGCTACGGAATGGATGGTTACGCGATTTGCCCAAGGAGAATGGTTTGTATTCTCCTGTGCTTGCTCGGCATCGGTGGGTTCCACTTCGATGCCTTCGATGATCACATCGTTCGCGGTGCGTTGCGCGAGCATCAATGCAATAATGCCACAACCGGTACCCACATCTAAGATTCGACTGGGGCCTTCCACATTTACCCAAGCCCCGAGCAGTACGGCATCAGTGCCGACCTTCATCGCGCAGCGATCGTCTTCCAATGAAAATTGTTTGAATCGGAACAAGAGTTGAGGATTGTGTTTAGGCTACATGCCGTAAGCTTCAGGCTCCAAGTTATTCACTTGTGCTAATAGGTCATTTCTAATTCAGCTTCTAGCCTCCTACAAAGCAGGAAGCTAGAAGCTTAAACTCAAAGTCTCCTAAACAGTGTTTCAATGCTTTCTACCGTCACCTTATCTTTCCAATCTGGTCCGATAGCATGTGCCCACATGTGTGTGAGGTTGTATGATACTTTCGCCATCGCAGTGATCTGTTCATCCGTCCAATCTTTGGCAAGACCTTGCGGTAAATCAATTTTGTGCTTGGCAATCATCGTCTTAAATTCTTTCACGCCCTCCGGATAATAATCTTCGAGGTGGTTGAAGGCAAGGCAGTTCGCATAGCAATGGCGTGTTCCCAATATTTTAGAAAGTCCATACGACAATGCGTGGCAAACGCCTACTTCGGAATAGGTCAAACTCAATCCTCCCATCAGCGAAGCGACCATTAGTTTGTCATCGTTCTCTGCCGTTTGTCCGCTCTTCTCACCTAAATAAATTTCGCGGCAAAGCTTCAGTGATTGCTCTGCGTACGCGTGACTGTATGCATTGTTCAACGTTCCGTTTTCTGATTCTATGCAGTGTATATAAGTGTCCATACCGGTGTAGAACCACCAATTGCGTGGCACCGATGCAATCAGATCCGGATCCAGCACTACTTGATTAAATACAGTCCACTCGCATTTCAATCCCAATTTTTTCTCAGGCCCTGTCAACACCGCAGTCATGGAAACTTCGGCACCGGTTCCGGAAATGGTAGGAACACCGATGTGATATATACCCGGTTTTTTGATTAAGTTAAGTCCTTGATAGAGTTGTGAGGAACCTTCGTTGGTAAACATCAATGACACTGCTTTCGCGATGTCCATGATGGAACCACCTCCAATGCCGATGGCTGCTGCCGGAATACCACGTGTAGTTTTTACGGAATCGCGGATCAAATCAATTTGTTGCGTGGTGGGCTCATATTGATCTACGTCAATGTACATCACAATGTCACCCGCTTTGGCAGGAATGCGATTGGCCAATTCTTTACCTTTGAAATAATTGTCCACCAGGTAAAGCATGAACTGGTCATTTTGATTACGCTGTGCTTCTACGATTTCTCCTAGTTGATTGAAGCTACCACGACCGAACACGGTCTTTTCGATTCCTTTGAAATTTTTGTGCATATCCTTATAATTCTTGTAATGGATTAATGATCAATACTCTAATTTTTACTTGTATTATTTTCAATGATTGACAAATAGCTTTTAGCTGCCAGTAACATGGATTGGTTGATTTCATTCCAATTTGCAGGCAAGAGCATGTCTGGCATAGGTGAACTATTTTGTTCGGCTGTCTTTACTTCAGATAGTGCAAATAAAATTGATTTGTGAGATATGAATGGGTTATATTCTTTAAACTTCTCCAAAATAGAAGATATTCCCAGTTTATTGAATAAGAAGAATAAATCAATGTAATCTTTCTTTTCTCTCCGTTCAGTTATTGCATTTAACTTAAATCCTGCCAAGTCTTCCAGAGATGCAAGGCGGATATCATCTGAATGAATTGAATCTGTCTTGAAGGGGATCATCCAATTATCATACAATTCAACTCTTACTCCGTTAATCTCACTTGTTACTCGATCTGTTCCAACAAAAAAATCAGTAGTGTTAAATTTTTTAGTTAGCGCATTCACGATTATTTTTTTACTTACAATTTCATTTGAGAAAAAGTCGATATCAACAGATATACGATGCCCTAATTGCAGCGCCACAGCGGTTCCGCCAGCTATTCTAAATGATGCTAATTCTGGTATTGAACATAGCAATCGAGCAGTTTGAATTAGTTGATCGGTTACTGTTTCCTTATGAAGCATATCTGTTTTCAGGATCGAATTGCAAGAATAAATAAGCCATTGATCTTACTAGCGGCTTCATTTTATTCCTTGACAACATTTCCTTGGTCTTTTCTTCACCATATAAATTAATCACCTCGCGAATGTCGGCTAATGTGCCATAATCAAAAACGCGAGGGATAACCCACTCCGGTGACTCCGCAATTACTTTTTCAATATCGCTTTCTTTAATGTCCCAAAACAATGGTCTTCTCAACTTCAACATCATTGTCTGCATTTTACTGAAAAAGGTTTCTCATTATTTAATAAAAGGATGTCATGATTCACCATGACATCCCAATAAAAATTTAAGCAGGCACTGTTGCCAATGCGTTTTTAATGCATCCAGCAATTTTCTGCGCCAACGCTTTCACTTCTTCTTCCTTCCAGGTGCAACGGATTCCAAACGAAATCAATCGGCCCACCACCTCTTGTGATTTTGGTAAGCTGATGTTATTGTAATCTTGCGGAGCACCCAACAAATGGATTGCCAATGGAGCCGAAGATTTCAAATCACGCAAGTGGTTCCACTGGTTGATGAAGTGATACATATTCGTAAACCAATAGTTAAATCCTGCCACACCCGCTTTGTTAAACTCAGCTACCGTGCGCTTCGCACTTTCGGTGTCAGGCAACAATAAGTTGAGGAAGGTAGCTGAATCTCCGGAAGGATCTGCCAACGTGCTAAAACTTACACCTTCAATTTTTGATAACTCAGTCGTCAGTAATTTTTTGTATTCACGATTCTTCTCGCGAATGAAAGGAACCTTGCGCGTTTGCGCTAAGCCAATCGCAGCATTGATTTCACCAATACGGTAGTTAAATCCTAACACCGGATGGTTCTCCATGCCTCTGTTATTTCCCACGTGGTCGTGTCCGTGATCCGAGAAGCTGTCCGCAAAGTGATACGCTTGTTCATCGTTTGTCACCATCACACCTCCTTCACCGCATGTAGCGATTTTAAAGAAGTCGAATGAGTAGCAACCGGTCTTACCGAAAAGGCCTACGGAAGTACCTTTATACGAAGCACCAAATGCCTGACCAGCATCTTCAATCAACACGATATTTTTCTCTTTACAGATTTGCAAAATCTCATCCAGCTTCGCCATGCCACCGCACATGTGCACGAGCATGATCGCTTTCGTTTTAGGTGAAATAGCCGCACGAATTCCTTCCGGACTCAAACACAGCGATTCATCAATTTCAGCAAATACTGGTAATGCACCGGCATACAATACCGCCTCTACCGAAGCGATGTAGGTAAACGGAGGCACAATCACTTCATCGCCTGCGCCAATGCCGGCAGCAGCCAATGCACACGCTACGGCCGTAGATCCGCTGGATACGGCATGCGCAAATTTAGCACCGGTGATTTTACGCACTTCCGCTTCAAACTCACGTGCCTTCCAAATGTTGTTGCGTTGCGCATCATGATTATAACGAAAAAGGATGCCCGTTTCCAGCACATCATTTACCTCTTTGCGTTCTTCAATTCCAAATAATTCGGTTCCTGGCATAATTGATAAAGATTAGGGTGCAAAAATACGAAATCTAGCTATGCCAACGGAAAAAAATGTACCCATTAAAACCTGGATTTTAGAACCCATTTATAAGGGGGCCTGCCACTCGAGGCGAGGTGTTCCGATAGCTATCGGAACGCTTTCCGCTCTACTCCTCGTAGCGCGAAGCGCTCCACTGCGGGGTGCCGCTTCAATCGCTGGCCCGCGCACGGCACGAAGGGTATCAGGTGATTTACTCGAACCTTGAATTTAATTCTTGCATAGGTTTTTGAATATAGAGATAGGTATATTTACCTCACCTGGAAGCCCCTGATTAATTCATAAGTTCAATCGTGATTCTCTATGTCATTTCGCCTCCTTCTGTTCATATTTTTAACATTTATATTGACTTCGTTCGCTGTGCTCGGTTTCCTCTTAAATGCGCACGTGTTTGCCATGTTGTGTTTCATTTTAACTGTCCTAAGCGCTTGCGGAGTCTATTCATCTCTCATCACTTATCAACGCATCAAATTGGTGAGTTCTCACCTTATTTTATCGAAACTCATTACGAAAGACCAAACCCTTCATTTAGAAGAATTAGTAGAATGGCAAGAGAAGCGCTATTATTTACGTAGCACGCTGCGCAGATCCCTCATTTTATTTTTCCCACGCAATCAGCGTTTTATCTTTTCAAATAAAACTCAATCAGAGGAGTTTGAGAAGCTTGCTGATTTCTTAATAAATAATCCTATCACTGCTATACGCGATCATTCACCGGACAAAGAATTAATGGCTACCCGTGATATGCCATTTGAACCGGAAAAAATATTCAAAGCGTGTGTTGTATCTACTTCCTTTCAGGTATGGTGGGTAGCAGCGGAAGAATCATCTTATGTGCTGAGCTTTAATCCTACACCCGGTGGAGTCTTGCATATTCAAGTACAAGGGTTTGGCAGTGCGAAGACCACTCAAGGTCAATTTAAAGAAATTCGATCACCTGAGTTCATCAGTTGGATTCAGACTGAGGCAGTTCCTGTTGAATGGCAAGTGAAGATTGAACCAAAAATCGCAGGAAAATCCTCCGTTACACTCAAGGCAATTTATCCTTCACTGCCTAAAGCAGATGCTGTGCGAGGACGAGTGATGAAAGAAATAGAGAAACGACTAGAGCAATTAGAGAAGTTACTGACTAAATCCTTTTAGATAAAGTGATGAAGTTAAATAGGAGAAAATGGGCGGCTGTGTGTGTTTTCCTTTATCTCGGAACCTATTTAGCTTTTCGTGCTTCGCATATTGAATTATGGCCGAAGGATGGAAAACATTACTTGATCTTTCCAAAAGATCAACTATGGATTTATTATTTTTATCGACCACTCACTTACGTGGATAGTAAACTAACCTCCCTTCAATTTCATATTGGGCTACTTCAACCTTAATTTAAATGAATATTTCCCTCAGTACCATCATTCTTTTTGTTCACCAAATTGACCAACAGAAAAAATTCTATCGTGATGTATTCCAATTGGAGGTAGTGGAAGAGTATGCAACCTGGGTTTTGTTGAAAACACCTTCCTGTTATCTGGGATTGCATCAAATTCCTGAAGAGTATCTTGGAGATGATCCCAACGAGCAGGTAGACAATAATGTGAAGCTGGTTTTTGATGTACTAGACTTGCCGCTTCAACAATTCCATGATCAATTGACACAGCAAGGGGTGCGCATGCAATCCATCACCACTTTTGATAATTATCCGTTTGATCTTTGCGATGGAAAAGATCCGGAAGGAAATGTATTTCAACTGCGTCAACGAAAATACGCATGACCTTTTTACTCACCGGCATTGAAACCGAACGCATTCATTTTCGCGAAGTGCGGGTAACAGACACACCCGAGTGGATTCAGTTCTTTGAAGACCCTGCATCGTTTCGTTATTGGAACGAAGAGCGTACCATCCCAGAGTTTGAATGTGCTCGCTGGTATGAGAAACAACAATGGCGTTACGAAAATAATCGCGGAGGAATGAATGCACTCATCGAAAGAGCATCCGGCAAACTCATCGGCCATGCCGGATTGGTGGTGCAAACAGTCGATGATATCACCGAACTGGAAATTGCCTACTCCCTCATGCCGGCTTTCCGTGGAAAAGGTTTTGCATCCGAGGCCGCACTTCAATGTAAAGTCACCGCCTTTGAAAATCAATGGGCTCCTTCCTTGATTTCCATCATCAGTGTGACCAACGCACCTTCCATTCAGGTGGCGACTCGTAATGGCATGAACATCGACAAAAAAACCATCTACAATAACAATGAGGTGTTTATCTTTCGCATCACACAAGAGACTTATCGCTCGCAACAATAAAAATTCTTTCTCATGATTCGAATATGTTTTTTCATCCTTTGTTTCAATAGTCTTTCAGCTCTTATGGCACAACCTAACATTCCCTTGTATTCATCCAGAATCCCGAACTCTATTGCCAACACGGTTATTCGCGAAAAGCAAGAAGTAGGCGCGGATGGCATTCTAAGAATCACCGAAGTCACCGAGCCATCTCTTACCGTCTACCAACCGGAAGCAAGAATCACAAATGGAACCGCGGTGATCATTTGTCCGGGTGGAGGATATTGGCTTTTAGCTGCGGGGCATGAAGGCGCAGATGTCGCCAAGAAATTCGCAGCCATCGGAGTGACTGCATTTGTGTTAAAATATCGTTTGCCCGATGCACGAATACAAGTCAACCCTACCATCGCACCGCTACAAGATGCACAGCGCGCGTTACAGCTCGTACGTGAGCGCGCTTCGGAATTTCATATTGATCCTACGAAAGTAGGCATTCTCGGTTTTTCAGCAGGCGGACATTTGGCCAGCACAGCCGCTACGCAATTTCATCACTCAAAAATCGACAACCCTTCTAAGATCAATCTGCGACCGGATTTTCAGATATTGATTTATCCGGTGATTAGCTCCGATCCCGCGATTGCACACGGAGGTTCTTTCGAGAAACTCGTAGGGAAAGAAAGTACAGCCGTGCAGCGCAGTGCCTACTCATCCGACAAGCAAGTGACTCCGCAAACACCACCGGCATTTCTGGTGCACGCCAGCGATGATGGCGGTGTGAGTTCGCTCAACAGCGTGCGCTATTACGAGGCGTTGTTGCAAAACAAAGTATCGACTGAATTACATCTGTACCAGCGCGGTGGCCACGGATTCGGATTGAATAATCCTACTACCGAAGATGCGTGGTTCGACCGATTAAAGAATTGGTTGAAAGCGAATGCTTGGCTTTAAATAAATTTTATCTCCCTCGGTCTGTGTCCTCACAGACCGAATGCACCTCATTTAAAAAGTGGTCTGTGGGGACACAGACCACGGATTGGATTGAGATGAAGGCGAATGGCTGGCTGTAATTTATATTTACTCCAACTCTCTCTCGGTCTGTGTCCTGTCCTCACAGACCGAATGCACCTCATTTAAAAAGTGGTCTGTGGGGACACAGACCAAGGATTGGAGATTAAAAAATTGGATGAAGGCGAATGGTTGGCTGTAAATTATTTTTATTCTCTCCCTCGGTCTGTGTCCTCACAGACCGAAATGTTCCTCATTTAAGAAGTGATCTCTGACGTCACAGACCACGGATTAGTTGTAAAACAATTTTTACTCCAGAGTTTTCAGCACATCACGCACAAACGCATTCACATCGAATTCTCTTTTCTGACTGAGGCCCAAGCGCACAATCACTACATCGCGGGACGGAATCATAATGACGGATTGCCCTTCGAAGCCGTCCATCAGATACATATCATTCGGCACATCCGGAAATCGCTTGTCGTTAGGATTGTTTTTATTACCTGCATTCAACCAGATTTGCGCACCGTATTCACCTTGAGGTGCGGCATCCGCAGCGGTAGTAGAATATTGCACCCAGCCTTTCGGCAAGATCTCTTCCTGGTTCCAAATACCATCTTGCAAATAAAGTAAACCAAATCGTGCCCAGTCGCGGGCCGTAGCATAACTGAACGATGATCCCACGAAAGTGCCGGAAGCATCGGGCTCAATCACCATACTGTAAGCGCCTAGCTTATGAAATACTTCACGATAGGGGAACAAAGTATAGTCGGCCTCGCCAATGGTTTGCTTGGTGATGCGTGAAATAATATTGGTGGTGCCACTGCTATAATACCACTTTGTGTTGGGAGCCACTTCGGCTTTGGATTGCGCAGCATACGCACCGGCATCTTTCTTTTTAAACAACATATTCGTGGCCGTGCTGGGTCCGCCATAGATCTCTTCCCAAGCCAGACCGCTACTCGCTTGCAGTAAGTTGTGCAATGTGATTTTCGAACGCTCATCGTTTTCCCACTCACTAACAGGCGCAGGCTCTGACACTTTCAGTTTGCCTTGTTTCACCAACACACCCACAATCGCATTGGTAATGGTTTTGGTCATACTCCATCCGATCAATCGCGTTTGTGCATTAAAGCCGTTCGCATATTTTTCGGCAATGATATTTCCTTTGTGCAGAATGACTACCGCACGCGTGTTCACCGGATTAGCCGTGTCGGGTTCTGCAAACGCAGCATCGACTACTTTGTTGAGTGATGCATTGCGTCCTACCAATGAATCGATCACCCGATTACCACTCGGCCACGCAATCGTATCTTGATTGATCACCGGTTTTGCAATCACCGGAATAGTTTGTTTCCGTAATTCCTCTTCGCTGATTTCAGAAATTAACGTACAACCCAATCCCTTGCGGTAAATGGCTTTGCGCTGGCTCAACCCGAAGACAGAGCCGGTGGCTGAAGAATCTTCCATATGTGCTTCGAAGGTTCCTAAGTTAATTAATGCACCACCCAGTTCCTGAGCAATCACTTGTTGCGGATCGCGACCTGCCACATACACACATGAGCATAAATTCTTAGCACCATATCCCGAAATAATGGGTAGTGCCTGCGATAGATAATAACTAGCATAGCCAAGCACGGCTAGTAATACAACAAGCAAAAGACGTTTGATCAATTTCATGATATAGGGATAGTTTATGAGTTAAGCTGCCTGCGAAGGCTGATAAACTTTTTCTTTCCACGAATGCAGTAAGGGATGCATACGCGCGTACCACAAGGGAGGCACTAAGGCCATGAGTATCATAGTAGGATAACCGTAAGGTAATTGCGGGCTCTCATCATAGTGGTTCAACACCTGATAGCGTTTGATGGCGTTGGCATGATGATCGGAGTGACGCTGCAATTGAAACAAAAAGAAATTACTGATCAGGTGACTGGCATTCCAAGAATGCAAAGGATTGACGCGCTCGTATTTTCCGTTCGCATCCTGCTTGCGCACAATGCCGTAGTGCTCGATATAGTTCACCAACTCCAGCAACGTGAACGCAATGATACTCTGTGTGAAAAAAAACAGCGGCACTTCCCACATCAGTCGGCCGCTCCAAAGACTAAAGAAAAGGGTGAGCACTCCGCAAAACAAAACGGGAGCGAGCGTAAACCAGATCATCTCATTTCTCCAGTGCCACACCGTAAATCCTTTGCGCTGCAAACTTTCTTTTTCCAGTTGCCAGGCGTGAGAGTAGCCGTGAAACACCGAGCGAAACCAGAAAGAATAAAAATTTTCCTGATAACGGGCGGTTGCCGGATCATCGGGTGTAGCTACCTGTACATGATGTCCTCGATTATGCTCAATATAAAAGTGCATGTAGCTGACCGTCATTAATAATACTTTGCTGTAAAATTGTTCCAGCTTCGATTTCTTATGACCCAACTCGTGGGCAACGGTAATGCCAATTCCACCGGTGACTATTCCTACGCCCACCACAAAGCCAAACCATTCCACAAAAGAAGTAAGGCTGTGAAGAGAAATGGCGAAGCAAGCCCAAATAATAAATGCCACCTGCACGAATGTCCACATGTACGTGATCAGGCGATAGAACATTTCTTCACTGATCATCGAAACTTCATCTTTAGGAACATTCGTAGTATCCAAACCCACTAATTGATCGATCACAGGCATCAGCAGAAATACAAATACAATTGCCAGCCAGTTCCAATAGCCACCCGCATAGAAGCCAGCCACCACCAGCGAGGGAAGAATAAAAGCTGTGAAGAATCCAATCTTTTTGATGAAGCCCATGATTTAAAGTTAATCAAAAAAAGGATGCGGAGCATAAGTCATGATTTCTCAATTCGACCAGTGTGTTTTGTTTACACAAAAGATTCTTTAGATTTAATGTTGAGTTATCCCCATGGTGAAGAAGTGGTTGCAAAAGTTAAAGTTCCCCGATGAAGAAAAGGGATTATCTATTGAACGAAGGGCTGTTCTGAGCAATCGACTGATACTTTTAATATTGGCCCTATCCTTTATCTATTATCTGATCGATCAGGCGATCAATTCACATGTCACCCATTTTATTTTTATTTCTATCGCGCTGATCTGTGTGATTGCATTGGTAGTTAACGGATTGGGTTATTACAAACAAGCCAAGATCATTGGTTTGCTACTATTCAATTTTGTTTTATACAACCTGACAGCAAGCCAAGAGTTTGCTACCGGAGTTCATCTGCATCAAATTACAGTTGCTTTTGTGGCCATGATTCTATTTGGATATGAAGAACGAAAGTGGGGATTAGGTTTTACATTCCTGACGATCATTTTGATGGTAACTGCTTTTATCACACGCACGTCATTGATTCGGTTTATGACATTTACCGAATATCAAACCAGTGTGCTGTTTCTGGTCAACTTATCGGTGTTTGCCGCCATCAATATTTACATCACCTTCATGATCCTGAATTTGAATTATAGAGTAGAGAACGCGTTGATGATTCGAAATAAGGAATTAGAAAAATCCAATGTGGAACTGGACCGATTTGTATACAGTGCTTCACATGATTTACGTGCACCACTCAATTCCATTTCGGGTTTACTCAACTTACAGCGACTAGAGCCTCATTCCATGGACTACACCGATATGATTCAAAGCCGCGTGACGATCATGGATAAGTTCATTCGCGATATCATCGACTATTCCCGCAACTCGCGCACGGCCGTGGTTAAAGAATCGGTGCGCCTGCGCGGTGTGATAGACGAAATTGTAGATGTGCTCAAGATATCGCAGCTCAATCATCCCGTGGCATTTCAGGTAGATGTGGAACATTCCTTTTCAATAATTACCGACTTACCGCGATTGCGCGTAGTATTAAATAACCTGATTTCCAACGCCATGAAGTACACTGATGTGTCGAAGAATGACTCTTACATCCAAGTCAAAGCATGGCACGAGTCCGGGCAAACCATTGTAGAGGTAGCCGATAATGGCATTGGTATTGATGCCGCTCTGCAACCCAAAATATTCGACATGTTTTTCCGTGCCACCACCGTTTCAACCGGTTCCGGTTTGGGCTTATATATTGTGCGCGAATCACTGGAGAAAGTGAAGGGAACCATTTCTTTCCAATCTGAAATCGGCAAAGGCACGCGCTTTCGGGTAGTGCTTCCGGACGAGTTCTAACAAAATCATATCACTCGTTGTTTCTAGTATGCCTTGCGAAGGCTATCTTG
>DGYK01000012.1:3326-24430 GCA_002398365.1 Flammeovirgaceae bacterium UBA5008 | reverse complement strand
AACCTCGGAGGTGACAGGGGTTACCTAAAAGGAGAAACATGACCCCTAAGAGCCAACCAATTCTATGGCTACAGTAACCGCGCTAATCAAAAACTGAACTGCTGTTATCAAAAAGGTTTACGTATTCACTTCTTGAGGTGGCTTTTTCCATCATCAAGATGACTGCTGTAATCTCAAACTGCACTGCTTCTATCAAAAACTTGGACGTTTTCAGCTCTTCACATGACTGCTGTAAGCTAAAAGATGGAAACTTTGAGCTTTTAAGGTCGAAACTTTCAGCTAATGAGGTGAAAACTTTGAGCTAAAATGGTTCAACGTCTTCTCATTTAGATGGATTGAGTCATCTTAAACAGTCAGCTTTTCATCTATATACATGACACGCTTCATGTAAACAGATGCAACGTGTACTAAAAAACATGAAAACAGTCAGGGTAAAGATTGAAGCAGTCAAGTTGAAGATGCAAGCAGTTACGCTACTAAAGCGAGGCCCCCCCACTCTTCGGCTCGTATTGAATATCAAACACAAACACCACATCGCTGATGTTGCTGTTATTGGAACGGATGTTCATGTTAATGGACTTTGGCAAAATGCCATGCAGGTAAACGTAATTGTATTGGTAGGTCTCGGTAATGCCGCTCACGCTCTTTGTGCTGACCGATAAATTGTTCTGCGAAAAGTAGCGGGCAATGGCATCGGGCTGCAGCACGGCATTGAATCCGTTGATTCTGAAAAAGGGATCCAGCCAATAGACTTTTTGAAATGGATTCAGAATCGAGTCGAATGTGTTGGTTATCTGAACCACGCCCAACCCGCGCTTAATGGATGTCATGTTTCCATTGGCCATCGTCAGCTGATAGTTGGCATTCTTGTTGGTCATCGTTATCGGGTTAGCGCCCGAATAGGAAAAACGGACTGAATCGCTGTACCAAACATTCAAAAACTTCCATTTCACTTTCACTTTCGTTAACAAGCTCCCGCTAAAGGTCAGCTGCGTTAATTGATAAGTATTTCCATCGCCATTTTTATGACGAATGGAGGTGGAATCAGCGTAATAAGTATACGTGAGTGTTGTCAGATCGGTACCGGTAATCTTCTGCACCTTGTCATTGGCATACGTAAAGCTGTATTCTTCATACGAGCTCAGTAAAATGGACTTGACCCGATACTTCTGGGGCGTCAAATCGGGGCCACAGGCTACTGCCAGCAGCCCGCATAACAAAAGGATAGTCTGGCGGGAACGCATCGGTTCGTATTCATCTCAAATATAAGGCCAATTACCGCATAAATGCGAAATTGTAAATAAAGGTGAGCCCCCGATTAAACCATGAGCGCGCACAATTGTCTAAATTGCGATTTCCTAAACAATGCCCTTTGGACGATAAAGAGTTGCTACTAAAAATCCGCCATGCGGACACCCGTAGTTACGGCTTCAATCTTTTGGTTCGACAGTACCAACAAAGGGTTTATTGGCATGTGCGCAAAATGGTGATCGACCACGATGATGCCGATGATTTGACGCAGGAGATTTTCATCAAGATCCACAAATACATCGACAACTTTCGGGAAGATGCGCAGCTTTTCACCTGGATCTACCGGATTGCCACCAATGAGTGTCTGAGCTTTCTCAACAAGAAGAAAAGACGCTTTTTCCTGCCGATTGAAGACGTGGGTCAGCAACTGGAGGCAAAGATCGATTCGAGCCCGGATATGGATGGAGACGCCATTCAGAAAAAACTACAGAAAGCCATTTTGAAGTTGCCGGATAAACAACGGCTAGTGTTCAACATGAAATATTTCGATGACATGCCTTACGAAACCATTTCAGAGATAACAGATACCAGCGTGGGAGCTCTAAAAGCCAGCTACCACCATGCTGTAAAAAAAATAGAAGAATTTTTAGAGGAGTGATTAAACTTCAATACCAAAAATTGATCTTAGAACCAGATTACACAACGTGAAAAAGCTAGAAGACATACCCAAAGCACAACCCTTCCAAGTACCTGACAACTACTTCGAAGATCTTCCGATGCGCATTCAGGCCCGGATTCAAAAACCGGAGTCCCGATCGGTGTGGGCAGGCGAATGGGGTCTGGCTTTAAAGTTGGCGATTCCTGTTTTAATCATTGGAATCGGAGCGGTGCTTTTCTGGCCCAAAGTGCAAGTCGCCAACGACCCGGTGGCCAATCTGGATTCCGTTCCAACCAGCGAATTGCTGGCTTATCTGGAAGCGGATGAAATCTCTACGGAAGAGATTCTGGAAAACGGCAGCTTTACAAATGCCTCATTGGAAAATTTATATTCGCACGATGAAATCGATGCGGTTGACTTGAATGAAGTTGCTCAACAATATGATTTTAACTTTTAAGCTTATGAAAAAGCGATTGATACCTATTCTGTTTTTCATGTGCGCGCTTACCGCGATGGCACAAGACACACCTGAAAAACAAGATCCGAAGACTTTAGAAAAAATCAATGCGGCTCGGATTGCATTAATCTCTGAAAAGTTAAAACTCACTCCGGAGCAAGCCGAAAAATTCTGGCCCATCTACCGCGAGTTTACGGAGCACCGCATGGAATTGCGCAAGCAGCTGCGCGAGGCGGAGCGCACGCAAGATCCGGCCAGACCAAAACCGGAGCGCGATCAGGAGTTAATTAAATTGGCCCTGCAAATGAAACAGCAAAATGTGGACTTAGAGAAAAACTATTCCGAACGCCTCCTCAAAGTAATTTCCGCGCAGCAATTGCTTACTTTGCCGAAAGCCGAAGAAGAATTTAGAAGGATGCTGCTCCAGCGCTTGCAAGAGCGAGAGGATTTGAGAGAGATGCGCAGAGAGAACCGGGAAAATCTTCGTCAAAAATTAGAACAACGAACCAGGGAAAAGAACAATTGATGCATTTTCCGAAGAAAGTAAGTTTCGTCATCCTGCTGATCGGGATGACGATTCCTGTTTTAATCAGGGCACAAGACAAAGGTGCTTCGCCACAACCCACGCTGGCCGACAGTGCGTTTTCCATCGATAAACTCGACTCTATATTTAGCTATTCCGATTCACTCTCCATCTTCAACATGATTGACAGTCTGCTGAAATCGCAAGTGGACGTCAGCTCTTCGATGGTGATCCGTGCCGGATTCAACAGCAACATTATTTCCGCAGGGCGATCCATCGGTGTCAACCAATACGGTGCCACGGCAGGTGCATCCTATTATCACAAGTCGGGCTTGTTTGCCGATGTAAGCATGTACTGGAGCGAAGCGTACAACCCCAGTTTGTATCTGACTACGGTATCAGCGGGCTATCTGAAAAATTTCCATGAGAACTACACCGCCATGGTCTCCTACGATCGGCTGATTTATAACAATCAGGATATTAATGTGGAAAATCCGCTGACCAATATGTTGGGGGTTTCTAACTTCGTGGATATCAAACCGGTGACACTGCGTTTAGATTATTCCTTTTACTTCGGAGAACAAACAGCTCACCGGATTACACCGGGGTTATCCGTAAGCTTGCGCAAATACAAATTCCTAGGCCTCGATCGGATCGCCTTCACTCCTACCTACCAAATGCTGTTTGGCAATGCCACCATCACCAGCATTCAACTGGCGCAACGCAACAGTGTGCTCTTGGGCCGAAGGCTTCCTATCATCCAACAAACCGACTCGAATGAATTCGGGCTCATGAATCATGCGCTTGCCTTGCCCCTGCGCCTCTCCAAAAAGAATTGGTCGTTTACGTTTTCCTATTCCTACAACTGGCCGGTGGCATTGCCCAAAGAAGAGAGCACGTTGCCTCAAAACAGTTTTACTTCGCTCACACTTTCCCGCATGATCAATTTTAAACCCCGTTGATGCGAATGGCGCTTGGTCGGTCGGCATCTTTTCAATACTTTGCCTACTTCCTGACCAAATAGAATGAATTGAATCTGCTTGGTGGGGAAACTTTAAACCCGACTCTATGAAGTACCTACTGATCATTTTGTTTAACTGTGTATGCTCCGGTCTTTTTGCACAGCGCGACTATTGGCAACAGCGCGTGGACTACACGATGGACATTCAATTCAACAGTTCCAATCACCGCTTTACTGGCACCCAAAAACTAGTCTATACCAACAACTCTCCCGACACACTGACAAAGGTGTATTATCACCTATACTTCAATGCCTTTCAACCCGGAAGTATGATGGATGTGCGCTCGCGCAATTTACCGGACCCGGACAGACGGGTGATGGATCGCATCTCGAAGCTAAAGGAGGACGAAATTGGTTATCAGCATGTTGTGTCATTGAAGCAAGACGGAAAGGATCTCTCTTATAAAGTGAATGGCACCGTGCTGGAAGTAACATTGGCCAAACCGATTCTACCGAAAACGAAGGCTACGTTCGATCTGCAATTCGAAGCGCAGGTGCCGGTTCAGATCCGCAGAAGCGGCCGCAACAACCGCGAGGGTATCTCCTACTCGATGACACAATGGTATCCGAAAATGGCGGAGTATGATTTTCAGGGATGGCATGCCTACCAGTATGTTGCACGAGAGTTTCACAGCATTTGGGGCGACTTTGATGTGAAAATTACCATCGATCCCAAATTTGTGATTGGCGGCACGGGCGCACTGCAAAATCCGGATCAGATTGGTCATGGATACGAATCCAATCCGGCCAACGTGAAGCGTCCATCCGGCAACCTAACGTGGCACTTCAAAGCCAAAGATGTGATCGATTTTGCGTGGGCAGCCGATCCTGAATACACCCACGATAAAGCCAAGGTACCCAATGGACCAGAACTGCACTTCTTCTACCAGAAAAATGAAAAGACAGTCGAAACCTGGAAGAAAATGCAAGAGTATGCGGTAAAGGTGTTTGAGTACCTGAACGAGCACTTTGGAAAGTATCCTTTCGACCGCTATTCCATCATTCAGGGAGGCGATGGCGGCATGGAGTACCCCATGTGTACGCTCATTCTCGGTGAAGGCTCTTTGGCAGGCGTCAGCGGCACAATGGCACACGAGGTGGCACATAGCTGGTACCAGATGACACTGGCCTCTAATGAGGGTTTACACGCGTGGATGGACGAAGGCTTTACCGATTTTGCCAGTGACGAAGCCATGAATTCAATTTTGGGCAATCTCTCTAACCATCAAGGCAGTTATGCCAGCTATTTTAGTCTGGTGAACAGCGGCTTGCAGGAGCCCGCCAACCAACATTCAGATCACTTCAATACCAATCGCGCTTACAGCACCATGGCCTACAGCATGGGAGCCGTTTTTCTGGAGCAATTGAAATACATCGTGGGTGAGAAGAACTTTTATATTGGGATGAAACGATATTACAACACATGGAAAATGAAACATCCGGAGCCGAACGATTTTATCCGCGTGATGGAAAAGATTTCGGGGTTGCAATTGCATTGGTACCTGCGCTATTGGATCAATACAACCAAACGCATTGATTACGGAATTGGAAGTGTGGTTGGCGTTGAAAATGAAACATTGGTAGATCTGAACCGAATCGGTGAATTTCCGATGCCGATCGATTTAATGGTGACGTACAAAGACGGAAAAAAAGAGATCATCTACATTCCACTGAATGAATTGCTGGGCGGTAAAGCCAACGACAATCCTTCGGTTTCATTTACCACCGTTGAAGCCTGGCCTTGGGTGAATCCAACCTACACCGTCAAGATCAGCCGGAAGGCAAGCGATATAGAAAGCATAGAAATTGACCCCAGCTTGCGGATGGCCGATGTGAATCGTAAGAACAACAAAGTGGTCGTAGCCGATTTGAAGCCTTACACAAACCCGACCAAATAATCGGACTTCTCAACTATTTTATTTAAACTTGAATTATGGAAAAAAGAGCCGAAATACAAAAGACCATTTACGACAACGCCAAGTCGCACTTCCTAGGAAACTTCCCTGATTCCTTACCCATTGAACAAGCATATGTTCATATTGGAATGTATTTGGGCTGGATCATCGACTCCGATTTGTATTCTGAATATTTTGAAGACGAGGCCTCCGGTCAGATCTTTCGTTTCAAGAGACGCGAAATCTCCTGCACCATTCTCAGCGAAATATGGGATGGCTATCTGGGCTTTGAATTGTTCAGCCGCGTAGGAAACATGTTCACCTACTATTATTATGGTGGTGGCTTATATCATGCCGACTACAACGAGCTATTGGTAAAAGCCCTTCCGAGCATTTACCATGTTTCTGATAGCTGGGATAACTATGAAAAGATGAGAGTACGCATGACCATGCGCTTTCAGGATTGGCAAAAGTTAACCGGAAACTAGGTTTCGGTTAAGCAACTTCATTTACTGAAGTTGCTTTCCATCTTTATCAATCGCTATTATCTTGCTTTCCGTTCCATTCGTGATTTTCACGGACAGTTCTCCATTGCTTGCATTGAACGTCAACTCGCTGGGCATCATATCTAATTTCAGCACAGTTGACCAAGCGAGGCCTGAGCCGCGTGTAATCTTTACCAAGGTAGCCGGAAACTTTTCCTCTACTTTACTTTCCGAATAAATCACTGCAAAGTAATTTGTGGAAGTAGCGTCTACCGTTGAAATGGATTTCGTGATCGGCAGATTTCGCTTGGAATAAATAACCGGATCGAGGTCAAAGCTGGCTCCGGCATCGGCAATCCGTGTAGGTGTAATCGCATAGAGATAGCCTTTCGCAATAGAATCCTGATAATGAATGCCTACGGTAAGTTTTTCATCTATAATAGAAAGCGGCTTGAAGTTCAGTTCTTTGGTGGTTTGATCTAAAAAGAGGGGAATCGAATCCTTTCCGCTCAGCATCCATTTCGTAGCCTGCATAGTGCGTTCCCAGGCAAATTGCTTGCGCAACTTCTCGCGCTTGGCGAAATCAAGGGTAGAGGAAATATAGCTGGATAATACTTGTTGGGTACCGAAAGCCTTCGTGATAAATTGCTGATAATTGATGGCATCTTTGGCGAGGTCTCTGCGATAGAGTTGGCTGGTAACACTATCCAGTAATTGTAAATCAGCCAATTCCTTGGTGAGGTACGTCAAGCGTAATTTCACATTGCTGGTATCGCGAAACGGCTTGTGTTCAATGGTTGTCGAAACGTAGGCCATCTCCACTTTTTTCATTTCAAACACATCAATCGGCAATGGGTTGGCATCGTATTTTCGTAATTGCCCATACAAAAGACCATCTTGAAACTGCGCTAACTCTATTGCAACCGATACGGAATCTTTCTTAATTTTTTCGTGAAGTTTATTGAGCGCAATATCAAAACTGATTAACCGATCGCGCAACGGGTTAATCACATTCTGAATAGCATCGATCGTAGCCTTGGTCCATCGCTTGTAATCCCATACGCGGAGGTCATCTACCATAAAATCGGCAGGTGTCGCACCGTCTTTCTTCATGTCTACCACTTCCTGCAGATTGATCTGTTGATTGTAACCCGGCTTGTTGATTTGTTTGAGCACGCCACGGTAGCCTTCAAATTTTACCAATGCCGAATCAAAGACGGAGGCGAGGCTCTGCAGTTTTGCAACCAGTTTTTCATCTGATCGCAGATAAAAAGCACTCTCGGTTTCGTAGGAAGTTTGAATATCTTTATACGCTGCATTGGCACGGCCATACAACTTCTCAGATTCCACGAAGTATTTCTTTAGTTCACGGACTTTTTCTTTTCTTTCTTTCAGATTTTTCACGCGCAACTCCAGATCCAAGCGCACATCCGAAAGCTTGATCACAAACTCACCGGTCCGCATATCCCTGCGGCTGTATGATTGATAATACTCATCATTTTTCTTGAGTTCTTTTTCCGTGATAGCATTGTAGGCCTTGTCGTAAAATAAGATTGCCGAATCGCAATTGGATATGAGTATCTCTGTATTCTTTAGTACATCGTTGGTAGCGGCTTTTTCCTGAAGCGTCATGCCCATGTATAAGATCGCACTGGCATTGTCCGGATTTTCTTTGAGGTAGCGTCTCAGAAAGGGCTCCGCCTTTTCAAATTGCTTGGCTTCCAGCAAAACAATCAGGTCTTTGTACTTTACCTTTTGACTATAGGCCGTATGCAGGGAGCACGCAGTGAGGAGAATTAAAAGAATTTTGCGCTTCATGGTCTAAATTAATTGTTCGAAGGTATCAAATTATAGACATTTGGAGTAAAAGTATTCAATAACCGGGCCAAAATGAAAATTCTAAAAGAGGCTTTAATTACGTTAATCGGTGCGGTAGCCATTATTGCGCTGCTCAAGTTTACCGGGTTGCTGGGCGATTTCGCCTATATCACCCAATCTACCGCATTGAAAACTGGTTTGATGGACGCATCGACTGCCACTAAAAAGCCGGTAGCTTTTGATTACAATTTTCAGATCAAGGACTTAAACGAAACCAAGTATGCTTTCGAGCAATTCAAAGGGAAGGTGATCTTTTTGAATTTGTGGGCTACGTGGTGCGGGCCATGCAAAGCCGAGATGCCCGGCATACAAGCACTTTATAATTCACTCCCACCGGATTCAGTTGTATTTGTGATGTTATCGCTGGACAAAGAAGGGCTGCAACCGAAAGTAAGGAAATACATCGCGGACAAGAAGTTCACTTTTCCGGTCTACATGCCTTCCGGCTATTTGACGGAGCAATTGAATGTTCCTTCCATTCCTACCACCTTCATCATCAACAAAGAAGGAAAAATTGTTTCGCAGGAAGTGGGAACTACCAATTTCAACACCAACAAGTTCAAGAAGTTTTTATTGGATCTTACGAAGTAAATTCAGCCAACAACTTTGCTTTTAATTTAGCCATTCCCACACTGGCCACTTCGGTGATAAACTCCAGATGGGGAACATGAAAGACTTCCGGTTTCTTCGGATCAACAATGAATTTGGGCAAGTTGTCTTTGACATAGTCAATCAGTCCGGCTGCCGGATAGACCAATAACGAAGTACCCACCACCACAAACACGTCTGCCGAGGCAGCAACTTCGGCTGCTACTTCAATCATTGGAACTGCTTCACCAAACCACACGATATTGGGGCGCAGTTGTGATCCTAGCTCACACACATCTCCTAATTTCAATTCCCAGCCATTGATAGGATAAATGAGTTGTGGATTTTTCGTGCTGCGCGATTCGAACAGCTTGCCATGCAAGTGCAAGACATTTTTAGATCCGGCCTTCTCATGCAGGTCGTCAACGTTTTGTGTGATGATCGTTACATCAAAATCTTTTTCTAACTCCACTAAGATGTGATGGGCCAGATTCGGTTTCACTTCCAGCGCTTTCTTTCTGCGCTCGTTGTAAAAGTCCAGCACCAACTTCGGGTTGCGCATCCACCCTTCGGGCGTTGCCACATCTTCCACGCGGTGGCCTTCCCACAATCCACCCGAATCGCGAAAGGTAGCAATGCCACTTTCGGCACTGATGCCTGCCCCGGTGAGTACGACTAGTTTCTTCACATCAATCTATTTTAACTTACGATCAAAGAAATCCTTAGATGCCGTAAATATCCTCGACCAACTATCGTATCGCAAAAAGCCATGAACTTCATCGGGCAAGACCAAGAGTTCTAACGGCACGTTTTTCGCACGCAGCTTTTCGACTAAGTCTACAGTTTGCTGGAAATTCACATTTCGATCATCATCACCATGCACCATCAACACCGGGCCTGTCCATTTGGAAAGATCTGCTACCGGTGAAGATTTCTTCGCCAAGTCACTCTCCGATTTTTGTAAACCCCAACCATTGGTCGCGTCTTGTCCATCAAACGACCAATCGTGTACACCATGCAAATCCACACCCACTTTGAATAACTCAGGGTTGCGCGCTAAGCCCATCGCAGTGAGATAACCGCCATAAGAGCCGCCCCACAATCCGATTTTAGTTGGTTCTACCTCGGGCAATGTTTGTAAATATTTTCCGGCTGCAACAATATCCTGATACTCGGTTGCCCCACGCGGGCCTTGATTTTTCGTCATGCGGAAGTCGCGGCCATAACCAATTCCATTTCTAAAGTTGACAGACAATACTACATACCCCTGATTGGCCAACACTTGATTAAACGCGTAGGCATTACTATAATAGTCACTGTAATGAAATCCCAACAACATTTGGCGTGTAGGGCCTCCGTGCATGTACACAATGCCCGCTCTTTTATTAGGAATATATCGGTTGATAAATAACTGTCCGTGAATCAACGTTCCATCGGCTGCCTTAAAAGTAACAGCTTCCGGCTTTACAAACAGCGAAGAATTAAATGCTGTCATCTTCTGCGGAAACAAAGGAACCGTTGCTTTCTTCGCTTCATCCACACGTGCTATGACTTTAGCGGTGTTGAAGGTTGACTTCAAACAATACAATTCATTGCCACCAAAGGTGGGATACATCTCAATTCCTTCACCGGAAGTAACGGCTACCGGATTTCCACTGATCACGTTGGATTTCCAAATATGTCTGCGGTTGATGTCTTCGCGATTTCCATCAAAGTAAATAAACTGACCGGCAGGATCCACCACAAAGCTTTCTACCTCACCATCAGCAGGTGTGATGTCTTTCAAATCGCTCCCATCCGGATTGATGGAGAACACGTGATTCCATCCGGTGTGTTCAGAATGAAATAGAATACGGTTGGCTGTTACCCATGCCAACGGTGTTGCCGAGTAACCCTGCGCAAAGCCACCATCGGCAGCGGGAGATTTCCAAATCACTTTCGTGAGATTGCTTTCTACTTCGGTAACAACCACCGAAAAAGGGGTGCCGTTCGTAAAGTTTTCCAACTCCCCTATCTTCATTCCGGGCATTCGAATAAACGCGACACTCTTTCCGTCAGGCGACCACACCGCTAAGTCATCGCGGGTAATATCCGGTGAAATCCACTTGATAGTTTTTGAAATCAAACTATACACGCCCACAAAACTATGATCACCCCGATCGCTGATGAACAATACCTCGTTACCGTTCGGAGAAAACTGCGGATGATAATTATGTCCGCGTGCCAGAAACAGCGGCTTGGGCACGGCATTGACTTCTAAGGTAGATTCAAAAATCTGACCTCCCTTGGCAAAGAGAAACTTCAACCCATCGCGATAAAACACGGGACTGCTGCCCGCTACGATTTTGGCGGGCGCACTTTTCGTTCCAACATCTTTAAAATAGATCCATTGCTCTGCCCCTTCTGCCAAGCTAGCCGGGTTAGGATTTTGACCCGCGCGGTTCGGTGCACCCCCACGAACAAATAGCAACTTCAATCCATTGGGTGAAAATGTCAACTGTGTAATTTCCTGACCATCATCTTGTTGATAGTCGGTAATCAGTTTAGGCAACTCACTTCCCAACTTTACTACAATGTTACGCTTACCGCGATCGTTCAGCACCCATGCCAGGTTTTTACCGTCTTTGGATGCGGTAAATCCGGATTCAGTAGGATGTGTTAAAAATTGCTCCAGCAATGTTTGCGAATAACTAAAGGAGCTGATCAGGATTAAGACAAGCGTTATACTCTTTTGCATACGATCATGATTAGGTGATGTTAACAAAGATAGCATTTTGAAAGCAGTATTTTTTTTGGTGACACTCATCAATTATCAGTAGTTAATTTTAAAAAGATCGCTTACATTTAAAACTGTTGAATACCTTATGCCTGACTTACAAATAAAAAAATCTACGAAGACCTACGATGTGTGTATTGTAGGATCGGGTGCTGGCGGTGGAATGGCTGCCTATGTTTTATCGAAAGCCGGAATCAAAGTAGCCTTGCTCGAAGCGGGTCCCATGTACGACCCGGCTAAAAATGTGACACAACTCAAATTTCCGTATGAATCGCCACGCAGAGGTGCGGGTACTACCTTCCGCCCTTTCGGGGATTTTGATGCTTCGTATGGCGGGTGGGAAATTGAAGGCGAGCCATACACCCAAAAAGACGGAACCAAGTTCGACTGGTTTCGCTCGCGCATGTTGGGCGGACGCACCAATCACTGGGGACGCATCTCCTTGCGCTTTGGCCCGAATGATTTTAAACATAAGAGCATTGATGGTTTAGGAGAAGACTGGCCGATCAGTTATGACGATGTTGCTCCTTATTATGATAAAGTTGATCGGTTGATCGGAGTTTTTGGAACGAAAGAAGGAATTTATAATGAGCCGGACGGCATTTTCCTTCCTCCACCAAAACCCCGCTTGCATGAACTGTTTGTAAAAGATGCCGCCACCTCATTAGGTGTGAAAGTAATTCCTTCGCGTCTTTCCATCCTCACTCAAAAAATCAATGACGAGCGCGGAAAATGTTTCTATTGCTCGCAGTGTAATCGCGGTTGCACGGTGTATGGCGATTTCTCTGCCTCATCTGTATTGGTAAAGCCTGCTATTAACACTGGCAATGTTGATGTAATTGCCAACGCCATGGCACGCGAAGTATTGACGAATGAGAAAGGAGAAGCCACAGGCGTTTCGTATGTAAGCAAAGACGATCTGCAAGAATACCAATTGAATGCACGCGTGGTTATTCTGGCTGCGAGTGCCGGAGAATCAGCGCGTCTCTTGTTAAATTCAAAATCAAGTGCGCACCCGAATGGATTGGCCAACTCGAGCAATGTAGTGGGTAAATATCTGCATGATTCGACCGGAGTGGCGATGGGTGGCGTATTGCCTAAGTTATTCAACCGCAAGCGCTACAACGAAGATGGTGTTGGTGGTTTGCATTTGTATTCTCCGTGGTGGCTAGACAATAAGAAATTGAATTTCCCGCGCGGATATCATATTGAATATTGGGGTGGCATGGGCATGCCGAGTTATGGATTTGGTTTTGGTATTCAGGGCATTAATGGAAAATATGCCGGGCCGGATGGCAAGAAAAAGGAAGCCGGTGGATATGGTGCTTCGCTGAAATCCGATTACAGATATTACTACGGTGCCAGCTTTGGAATGGCCGGACGTGGTGAGGCGATTGCGCGCGAAGACAACTACTGCGAAATCGATCCGAACGTAGTCGACAAATATGGTATTCCGGTACTGCGCTTTCACTACAAGTGGAGCGACTACGAAATTCAGCAGGCGAAACACATGCAAGAAACTTTCCAGGAGATCATCCACAAAATGGGTGGCGATATTACCTGGGGTGTGAAAGGTCCGGAAGAGAATTATGGACTGGAAACACCGGGGCGCATCATTCACGAAGTGGGTACCGTGCGCATGGGCAATGAGAAAAAGAAATCGGCTTTGAACAAATTCAATCAGGCACACGATTGCAAGAATTTGTTTGTGGTAGATGGCGGGCCATTTGTATCGCAGGCGGATAAGAACCCTACCTGGACGATTTTGGCATTGTCGATGCGCGCCAGCGAATACATTATTGACGAAATGAAAAAACAGAATATTTAAAATAGACGAGAGACGTGAGCTATGAGATGTGAGACAAGGGGAACTAACCGAATCTTCTCATATCTTAAATCACAAATCCTAAATCTTAATTCTCCATGGACAGAAGAAAATATTTAAAGACGTTTGCAGTTGGTTCTCTTTCCGCTGCCGCGCTATTGCAAAGCTGTGAGCCTGCCAAACAAGAAACTGCGCCTGAAGCAGCGGCCAACACCGGAGGCCCGGATCGTCAGCCGAACGAACTGGAACATTTTAAAAAGATTTCGGCTGAGAAGTTTTTCGATGCGCACGAGATGGCCACCATCACCATCTTAGTAGACATTATCATTCCGAAAGATGAAGTTTCGGGTTCTGCTACCGAAGCCGGGGTTCCCGACTTTATCGAGTTTATTGTAAAAGACATGCCGCGCCATCAAACTCCGCTACGTGGCGGGTTGAAGTGGCTCGACATCCAATGCTTTAAACATTTCAACGCGGCATTTACCGACTGTACATCGGCACAACAAATTCAAATGGTAGACGAAATCGCCTTCCCCGAAAGGGCAAAACCCGAAATGACGCAAGGCGTGGCTTTCTTCAATCTGCTGCGCGATTTAACCGCTACCGGTTTTTACACCAGTAAAATAGGTTTAGCCGATATTGGTTATCAAGGCAACCGACCCAATCAATGGGATGGTGTGCCACAAGAGGTGCTCGATCAATACGGTTTGAAGTATGACGAGCGCACGTTGGCCGAGAGCGTGAAGTTTGAAAACGAATAAATCATTTCATCATTAACCTAAACCACTTTTGATTCTATGACCACCCGGAGGAAATTCATTCAGCAAGCATTAGTCGGCACAGCCGCATTCACTATTCTTCCCCGCTTTGTATTGGGAGGCAAAGGTTTTATTGCTCCCAGCGACACCGTGTACATTGCGGGCATTGGCGTGGGTGGTAAAGGAACGAGCGACTTGACTGGATTTGCAAAACATCCGAAAGCAAAAATTGCTTTTCTCTGCGATGTAGATGATCGCATGGCAGTGAAGTCGAAGGAGAATTTTCCGGACGCGAAGTACTACAAAGATTTTCGGGTGATGCTGGACAAAGAAGCAAGTGGTATTGACGCGGTTTCTGTTTCTACAGCTGACCATACGCATGCGGTGGCTGCGATGGCTGCGATGGAACGAGGCAAGCATGTGTATGTGCAAAAGCCATTGACACACGACATCTACGAAGCACGAATGCTGACTGAAGCTGCGAAGAAATACAAAGTAGTCACACAAATGGGCAATCAGTACGCTTCCGCGGATCACGTGCGCACGGCCAAAGAGTGGGTGGATGCCAAATTGATTGGCGATGTGACAAGCGTGCAAGTGTGGACGAACCGTCCGGTGTGGCCACAAGGCATTGCTACACCAACCGGAAAATTTGATGTGCCGAGTGAATTGGACTGGAACCTGTGGCTCGGACCTGCTAAATACATTGATTACAATCCGGCATACCTGCCGTTCAACTGGCGCGGCTGGTGGCCATTCGGAACGGGCGCACTGGGCGACATGGGTTGTCACATCATGGATGCGGCATTCCGCATTTTGCCGATCGATTATCCATCGGAAGTAGAATGTAGCACAACAACTGCATGGGAAGGATTTTTCAAAGAAGCGAACTACATCGATAGCTGCCCGTCTTCTTCGATTATCCATTTGAAGTTTCCCCGCAAAGATGGTAAAGGTGATATTAAACTCACCTGGATGGACGGTGGCTTGTTGCCCAAACGTCCTGATGAACTGCTGCCCGATGAGCAAATGGGATCATGGGATGGCGGTTATATTTTTGAAGGCACCAAAGGCAAGCTGATGGGTAACTACAACAGTCCTCCTATTCTTTTACCCAGCAAGCGTATGAAAGAAGTGACTTTACCGAAACAAACCATTCCACGCATTGTAGGAGGTGAAAATGCGCACTATACCGAATGGGTAGAAGCTTGCACCAAAGGCTACGGCAACATGCAGTTGAGTTCATCCTTCGATTATGCCGGTCCGTTTACGGAAGCCGTGCTGATGGGTAACCTGGCCATTCGCAGCTACATGATGAAGACCGACAACAAATATCTTGGCAGAAAGAAGTTGCTGTGGGATGCCAAGAACATGAAGATTACCAACTTTGACGAAGCCAACGCTTTCGTCAGGAGCAATTACCGCCAAGGATGGTAGACTCTTTCGTCTCTTTGTTGGGATGGGCCAACTGGCGTATGGCTGTCGGCAAAAACAGCATGACGATTGGCTACATCATTGTGTTTGCAATTATTGCTTACAGCCTCATTTACGGAATCGATTATATCGTTCAGAAAAAGAAGAAAGAGAAGAAGTAAATCACTTCTTCTCTTTTCATCTTAAGATAACCAATCTGATTTTATTGTGCTATTGCTGACGAGCTTCCAACTCCTGGATGCGCTGAATGTATTCTTGCTCTTTCCGCGCCATTTCTTCCTGCGTGGCATTCATCTCTTCCATATTTTGTCTTACCTCCTCCTCTTGGGCACGCAGTTGCTCCGTTTGCATTTGAGAATCTTTCAGCAAACGTTGTACGCGCTCTGTAATGCGGGTAGAAACTACGGACGAAGCAATGCTCTGACAGATTTTCTTAACGAATTCAATTTTGGTTTGATCTAATTCGGTGAAAGAAGCGAGCTCCAGCACGCCTACAATTTCATCTTGCGTTTGGATAGGTGCCAATAAAACATTCGAAGGTGGTGCATCGCCTAAACCGGAGGTGATACGGATATATTCTTCCGGAACATCTTTCAAATAAATGGTGTCACGCTCTAAGTAACATTGCCCTATCAACCCCTCACCTATCTCTACCCGCTTTTTCAAATACTTCTTGCGTTCAAATGCATAACAGGCCTTCAATTCTAAATAGGCTTCATCGCCTTCTCCTTCTAATAAGAATATACCGCCTTGGTTCAAGCCCATGTATTTAACAATGCCACGAATCAACTCATCGGTTAGTACCTGCACGTTGGAGTTGTTCGCGCGCAATATTTCACTGATCTGATTGATACCGAGTGTTACGAATCTCTCATCGCGCTCACGCGCAGCAGCCACTGTTAAGCTTTGCTGCATTTTGAGCAACGCATTCCCTAATTCATCAGAGCTATCGGTGAGGCTGGTCTTATACTCCAGATTTCCTTTGCTAATCTCTTCCGCAAAGGTGATGTTCTTCGCCACACTCTTCAATTGACTTTCCATCAACTGTGTGTTGCGGTATTCGTTAATCGTTCGTTGTTCAAATTCATAAGCCCACCAACCACAAATCGCCACAATAATAGCTGCCAATGCACCGTGCATTAAAAAGGTGGTCAGATCCATGTAAGCTAACTGTGTAAAATAGATTTCTGAATTACCCGCGTATTGCACAGATAGGCAAAGGTGCCGTGATGAATAACCACCAACAAAATCAATGGCAACTGCAACCGCCAGTTTTGATACGCAATCAGAATGGTTGATCCAACAAAAACAAAAAAGTGCATTTCAAACATGCCATGCAGTTGATAGATAAATTGGGCAGTAAAAATGGCTAACACCACACCCAGCACATATTGATACAAACTACTGTTGGGCAACCAGGCTTTGGTGCCAAAATAAGCTACGAGACAAAGTGTGCCTACTCCTAAACCAACGGTAAATGTGCCATAGACAAACGAAATGGCGATGCCAAACACAAAATAGATCAGCAGTGCCTTTGTAATAAAGCGATCGGCCTTGGAATTGATGTCTTTAAAAACAATCGACTTATCGATTTGGATTGAACTGGTTTGTGTAGGTGTGCTATTCATTGCCTGGGGAATTAAAATGAATAATGAATCCTAAAATACGAGAAGTTATTGATAAATTAAAGAAACAGTGGTTGAATTCGAGTTGGGTAATGAGCATCCATAGGATTGCGTAGCGAACAAATCAAATACAGGCGGACTGGAACCATTGATTAAACTCACCAACGCCAACTCAGCATAGTTGGTAGCCTGAGCTGTACAATACCTCGCGCGATTATAGTTACCGCGATAAAACAGTTTTCCCTTTTCGTCTATTACTACGGCTTGTGGGGTTGAATAAACACCACACGCCTTGGACAGGGCGCCTTGTGAATCTACGCGAAAGTCCATGGCCTCCCCAAACTCTTTCCTGGCCGCTGGAATGTCATGAGCAGACGGCACGATCACAAAAGAAGATATGCTATCTCCATGAGAGCGGATTATCTGACGAATGTGTTGCGCGTTGAAACGTGAACACGGACAATCCGGATTATAAAAATGCAAGTAGAGTGCTTTGTTCGGCAGACCTAATTCAGAAGTGGGAATGGTTTCTCCAACAGCAACCGCCCGGTAGTTGGCAGGTATTGGAGTAGGCAGCGTATAGCGAACTTCCTCTTTCCAGAAGATGTACGCAATAGCTCCGAAAACGGAAACGAGAAAAACACCAACCAGCGCAGTCCGAATCATCATCGCAAAAGTAATAACCATAAAGTTGCCAAATGGTTGAATTCTCTCATTCTACTTACCACTAACTTACATGTAAGCAAAAAGGTGGTTTGGTTCTGTATTTCAAGGGCCACATATAGCATCTTACTTTCTTTGTTCCACCACTCAAAAACTCTGATATTGCAGGATTATTAAAGCCGGAAATGCTTAAAATCGACAGTCACACCCATATTTTGCCCAAAAAGATGCCCAATTGGAGCGAAAAGTTTGGCTATGGCGATTTCATCTATCTCCAGCATCACAAAAAAGGCTATGCCAAAATGATGCGGGGGAATCAGTTCTTCCGGGAAATCAAAAGCAACTGCTGGGATCCGCAAATCCGAATCGAAGAATACGAACAGTTTCACACGCAAGTGCAAGTGGTCTGCACCATTCCAGTGATGTTCTCTTATTGGGCAAAGCCATTAGATTGTCTGGCGCTGTCGCAGTTTCTGAATGACCACATTGGCAAACTGGTTGCCAAATACCCCAAGCAATACATTGGATTGGGAACCGTGCCCATGCAGGATGCCGAGCTATCGGTCAAAGAGCTTGAGCGATTTAAGAAGATCGGGTTGGTAGGCTTGCAGATCGGCTCGAACATCAATGACGAAAACCTGAATGAAGAAAGGTTCTTTCCCATCTTTGAAGCGTGCGAAAGACTGAATCTGGCGGTGATGGTGCACCCCTGGAACATGATGGGCGAAAAGAAGATGCAGCGCTACTGGCTTCCCTGGTTGGTAGGCATGCCTGCTGAAACCTCGCGCGCTATTTGCTCAATGATCTTTGGAGGTGTGTTCAATCGCTTGCCAAAATTACGGGTAATGTTTGCCCATGCGGGAGGCTCCTTTCTGCCTACCATCGGCCGCATTGAGCATGGTTTTGAATGCCGTCCAGATCTTGTGGCAATCGACAACCCCATCAATCCGAGGAACTATCTGGGCCAATTTTGGGTAGATAGTGTCACACACGACCCGCTGATGCTGGACTATGTGCTTAAGCTTCAGGGCTCTAAACGTGTGATGCTGGGTTCCGACTACCCGTTTCCGTTGGGCGACTTAGAAATTGGCAAGTTTATTGATGATATGAACCTGCCGAAGAAGACAAAAGAAGACATATTTTGCAATTCTGCGCTGGAATGGCTCAACTTAAATAAGAAAGACTTCATCTAAACAATAAATTCGTAAACGTGAATTCAAGAAGACTCCTACTCATTGCTCTCCTTTTCATTAGCTGCCTGACTGCTACTGCGCAATCTGAAAAAGATAAAATCAAGGCGATGGAAGAACAACGCCAAATCGATAAGCAACGCAGAATCACCATGAAATTAGATTCCGCCATTCGGTTATCGGAAGAAGGACATTATAAAGAAGCGGATGAAAAGTTCAAGGTGGTTTTGAGCACCATTCGCAGTGTGCCCAGCGATCTGACTTTTCACTTCGGAAAGAATTCCTTTCACATTGGCAAATACAAACAGAGTGTGGACTGGCTGAACAAATACATTCAGTTAAAGGGAACTACCGGACAATTTTCGGAACAAGCTGTGGAATGGCTCGCTAAGGCTGAAGCCGAATTGTTGAAAGAACGTGAACGCGAAGCCTTACAAGCATCCGAAGTGCTTTCGAAGGACTATACACTGGATTGTGGTCCTACCGGAAAGGTGTTATGCACGGTGTGCAAGGGAAGTACCGTGGTGGTGAAGAAAGGCTATTTTGGCGACAATTATTCTACCTGCGGCTATTGTCATAAGCAAGGCTTCCTAACCTGTGAAGAGTACAATCTGCTGATCAAAGGCAATTTGAAGCCCGATACACATCCTTAACAATTTCTGCATCCTCCCTGCTGTAACGTTACTGTCATCCGCTGTAAAGCACGACTCACTTCATCTCAGTTGGATGTTGCGAATCACTTTGCCAAGAATGGCACTAACACGCTACGACCCGATGGCCGTAATTTGAAACCCGGATTTTTTCACCACCTCCATCACTTGTTCCTGGGTGATGCCGCCTGATTGAACGGTCAGGATTTTTTCTTTGCTGTTTGTATTCACTTCCCAATGAACAATACCTGATGCCTCATTCAACGCGGGGGTTACTTTTGCTACACACCCGCTGCAATTGATGTTGGTCTTGAATTGAAAACGTTCTCCGGCCTCTGCTGCCGACTTTGTTATTGCTGAATCTTCCATCGTTTTATGATTTTAATTATTCGTCTTTTTGATTGGATTGTTTACTTCTCTCCTACTCTTGCTTTACCACGCAAATTACATTTTGATCCACTTCAATCGCAAGCTGTTGCTTACCACACTCACGCTGCTCAGAGCCATCGCTGCTCCTGCAATCATCGGATTAAGGGTAAACCCATTGATCGGATACAAGATACCGGCAGCAACAGGAATACCAATCACATTATAAATAAATGCCCAAAACAAATTTTGCCGGATGGTGGATACCGTACGTTTGGACAGTTGTATCGCCATGGGGATTTTTGAAAGATCGGAAGAGATGATGGTCATCTTTGCTACTTCCATGGCAATGTCACTGCCCTTGCCCATTGCGATGCTGACATCTGCTTGAGCCAACGCAGCACTGTCGTTGATGCCATCACCTACCATGGCTACTACTTTTCCGTTGCGTTGCAGTTCTTTGATGAAGTCTGCTTTTTCATGTGGCAGAAAGCCGGCATGATACTGTGTGATGCCCACTTGCTGTGCAATGTTTTTTGCCGTTGCTTCCTGATCGCCTGTGAGCATGATAACTTCCCGATCCATATCGTGTAAACTTTGAATCGCTTGCGCGGACGTGGCTTTGACCGGATCTGCAATGGCCATTACTGCCAGCGCCTGCGTTTGATTCGCAAACCAGATGATTGTTTTAGATAAAAGGGACCAAGCTTTTTCTTTTTCCAACAGCGCATTTGAAATTGTGATGTTGGATTCTGTTAAGAGACGTTTGCTACCTACATAATACTCCTGTCCATCGGCTGTCGCCTTCACTCCTTTTCCGGTGATGCTTTCAAATCCGGTAACGACTACCGAAGGAACTTCTCCCAAGTAATTGACTACGGCCTGTGCCAACGGATGTTCCGACAGCTTCTCCATCCCCACTAAAATAGAACGATGTATATCCGTTTCATCCAACCAAAAGATATCCGTCAGCGTTGGTTTTCCTTCGGTGATCGTTCCGGTTTTATCCAACACAATCGTGGTTATCATTTTTGCTTTTTCAAGACTCTCAGCATCGCGAA
>DGYK01000012.1:1506-3117 GCA_002398365.1 Flammeovirgaceae bacterium UBA5008 | reverse complement strand
GAGAATGCCATTCTCCGCGCCTTTTCCTACACCTACCATGATCGCTGTAGGAGTTGCTAAACCCAAAGCACACGGGCACGCGATCACTAACACAGTGACAAACGCATTCAGACCTTGCGTGAAGCCATGATCACCACCCCACACCCACCATCCCAGCAAGGAAAGAGTGGCAGTAATTAATACCACGGGCACAAACACCGCGGCAATCTGATCGACACGCAACTGCACGGGTGCTTTACTTCCCTGCGCTTCCTGCACTTTACGAATAATGTGTGCCAACAGCGTGTGGGCGCCAACTTGTTGTGCTTCCAATTGAAAGCTGCCTTTTTGATTGATCGTTCCGGCAAAGACCGTGTCGCCTTTTTGTTTATACAACGGAGTGGGTTCTCCATTCAACATACTTTCATCGACAAACGAATGACCCTCTGAAACAATTCCGTCTACTGCAATTTGCTGACCGGGTTTTACCAGAATCAGATCTCCTTTTTTTACAGCGTCCACCGGTGTTTCGCGCTCGATTCCATCTTGCCCCATGACTAACACTGTTTTCGGTTGAAGGCTCATCAGTTTTTTTATGGCGGTGGACGTGTTTCCCTTGGCTTTCTCTTCCAGTAATTTGCCAATCAGAATAAAAGCAATCACCACCGCTGCTGCTTCAAAATATACGTGGCCGTGCATGCCGCGCTGATGCCAAAATTGTGGAAAGAGCGTGTTGAAAACACTGTAGGTATACGCTACACCGGTACTCAACGCTACGAGTGTATCCATGTTGGACGAAAAATGACGAGCTTGCTTCCATGCATTAACAAAAAACGTGCGGCCCCACCACACTACTACGGGTGTCGATAACACCCACATCACTTCATTGGCAAACGGCATGTTCATGAAAAACATTCCGATGATGACCAACGGCACCGACAATGCGGTAGCACCGATGGCCTTTGCTTTTAGCGCAGCATACTGCCGGTGTTGAATGTCTTCGATGGTGATGGTTTGTTCGGACTGCGTGGGAATTAAAAGATCATAGCCAATCGATTGCGTGGCGTGTTGTAAATCGACCGGGCGGATGAGGTTCGGTAAATATTCCACCAGCAAATTGCCGGAAGCATAGTTGACAGACGCGCTGACTACGCCCGGTTGTGCAGCTACCATGCTCTCTGCACTGGTGGCGCAAGAAGCACACGACATATTCAACACGGGATAGGTTTGTTTGATGGTCGTGACTCCGTAGCCCAGGTCGCGGATTTTCTTGACGGCATCGGTTAATGCAGCCGGCCGTTCACTTGCCACCATTGCTCTGTTGTTATTGAGTTCTACGTTGGCTGTTGTAATGCCCGCCACTGATTTTAATCCCTTGGCAATGATCAGGGCACCGTGTTCACTTTCTACACCTTCTAATGGAATGGCGTAGGTTGTTTTTTCCTCTGCTGTTTTCATATTTTAATTGGTAAACACTTGGTTCAGCACCCCGATGGATACGCTGAATGTGGTACAAAGATGACACATCCCGCCAAGGAAAGTATTACAGAATTATCCGAATGATTTACAGGTTTGTCAACTGATCGAGTGGCTGGCGCTTTTGTGCACCAATTGCCTTAAAGTGGCTCGGGG
>DGYK01000012.1:943-1258 GCA_002398365.1 Flammeovirgaceae bacterium UBA5008 | reverse complement strand
TAGTCCGGTTACTTTTTTAAACTGCGCACTGAGGTGAGCTACGCTTGAATAGTTTAATTGGTTGGCGATTTCGCTGAGCGAGAGTTCGTCATACACTAATAGTTCTTTGACGCGTTCTATTTTTTGCGCGATAAAAAACTTCTCGATGGTCACCCCTTCTACTTCCGTAAAGAGAGAAGTGAGGTATTTATAGTCGTGGTGGAGTGCGTCACTCAAATAATCAGATAGATTTGTCTTCAGTTGGTTGTTATTGCGATGGACTAACTCTACGATGCGCGTTTTGATTTGTTCGATGATGCGGCTTTTCTTATCGTC
>DGYK01000012.1:353-738 GCA_002398365.1 Flammeovirgaceae bacterium UBA5008 | reverse complement strand
ATGCGGCTTTTCTTATCGTCTATGATGGCGAAGCCGATGGGTGTCAACGCCTGTTGGATGCCTTGCTTCTGAGCGGGTGTGAGGTTGTGACTGAAGGTTACTTCACCCAAGGTAACGGAGAGCGGGTGGAGACCGAGCCTCTCGACCTCTGCCTGCACGACCATTTTACAGCGGTCGCAGACCATGTTCTTGATATGTAGCGTCATGGAATGGTAATACCTTCCGGGGTGTTTTAAAGTTCCCGGCTGGGCCCTAATCTAGTTAAAATTACCTCAAGGGTTGTAAGGATGGAACCGCTTCCTGTTGCTGAGGATACGGTCAGAATCCTGACGATAGTGTGAGGATAAGCTCCGCTTACGCGACAAAGAGCTCCGACTATGCGTCA
>DGYK01000012.1:0-130 GCA_002398365.1 Flammeovirgaceae bacterium UBA5008 | reverse complement strand
GAAAAAGTCCTGACGATGCTGTCGGGACAAGCTTGCTTCCGCGTCCTCCCGCTCCGCCTACACGAAAAGGAGCTCCGACTATACGAAAAGGAGCTCCGACTACGCGTCAAAGAGCTCCGACTATGCGTCA
>DGYK01000041.1 GCA_002398365.1 Flammeovirgaceae bacterium UBA5008 | reverse complement strand
AATAAACGTGCCAGATGATCGGGTGCATTGCTTGTGAGAGTTGTATCGCGAAGTGGCTGCTTGCTTATTACTATTTGTGCATCGTGTATAACAATTTGGTTCTTATCCTCTTGTGTTGATATAAATTTATTTTCATTCAATAATGTTTCTAATTCGCGGATAGAGCCATGTAAAAATTCAAAAGCCCTCAACTCACGAAGCGACCGAACATAAGCGGATGTTTCGATACCTAAGTTGTAAACCAGGCATTTGCGGTTTTCTGAAAAATACTTTTCCATTGCCTCCGCAAATTCGCTGTCCTTAAAGTCGCTGAGATTTGGAGAAATCGTTCTACCCTTTGTAATAACTAAACTATTCCCCGCATCTTTTATCAAATGAAACGGGAACAACGAATAGTTTCTTTTTATTAATTCATAGGCTAATGATTGATTTTCCTTGGTTATCTGAATAAACGAATCGTGCCGATAAACAAAAATTTCCCGCTGATTCCCAAGCTGAAGTATTTCACTTACTTCTTCTTTCGTCCAACTTTTGTTCAAATCCAGATAAAGTTTTTTAATACTCTGTGGCTGAAAGAGGGGAGTATATTCTTCTATTTTGTAGGCATGTTTCTGAAAGATAAACTGATTATTCTGAGGAATGGGCCGAGTAGACGCCTCCAAAGTAAAGTCAGGATCATACGCACTTTCGCGTCTGTAAAATCCTTCCTCATCTTTTTCGAAGCCATCCGGAATCACCACGTTCTCATCACCCCCCATGAACCGAAACCGAATTACCTCTTGGGTATTACTCGCTAATGGCCCTTGAAAAGTAATATTGCTGTAAATCGTTTTTTTATTTTCAATGATTAATGGCGATGTGATGCCTATTTTAAATTTTCTTTCTTCGTTGACGGTGCAAGGGAAAACACGTACGGTAACCGTATTACCCTCCTGCCAATGCACGACCGATGGATCGCGTCTTTCTACGCCTACAATCTGTTGATATGCTTTAGTCGCTTTTTGTTTTGTTGTGAGAATGGCCTTTTCTTCTTTCCCTTCAATCCACAACGAGAGAGAAGTAACTACTGAGCCTTCCGGTAATTGAAACGTAAAAATGGCTTCCTGTGTGTTGCCGTTCCATCGGTTTGGCCCCGAGTTTCGTATGTTGAAATATTTTTCAGTGTAGGCTAGGCGCAAGTGTGGATACACATCAATATCTGAAACGATATATGGAATACTCAAATCTTTTCCTGTCCACAAGCGCTCGTTCGATCGGTGTCTCGAATCAGAAAGCACCCTGAGAATATTGACTCGTTCCTCCCGGTTGAGTGAAATGTTTGAACGAAAACTGGCAAGCAAAACAAGTGGGTCATGTTTCCGCGCTTCGTCCCATGAAACCCTACGTGGCATAAACTCCCATCTATCCCACCTATCTCTGCGTGTTGAGTAAACTAAATCCGATTTAAGTATACGGTTGGTTATCCAATCATTTGGAATGGTTTGACCAACGCGAACCCAGATAGGTAGTTTTGTTTTTGGATTAAGGACTGATTGATTGGCAAATCTTTCAATGGCCGCCATTCTCTTTTCCCATTCGATTACAAACACTATCGCAATTAGTATCACCATAATCGATCCTGCCGCCAACCAAACTAATTCTCGCCTGTCAAATCGAAATAAAACAATCATCACGCCACACACCAGTAAAATTAACGGAACAAAAATGTGTCCACCAATTCCCAGGGCAATGATACCTATTGCACCCAATGGCATAAAGTTCATCACATACATTGCCATATAGAGATAGAGCACCATGGCGCTGCCCAGAAAAAACGCCTGCAATCTTCTTAGCCATTTTGGTTGGTTTGAAAAAAAACGAAGGCTTAACAGAACCATGGATGAGAAAATCAAATAAACACAAAGCCAGTCCACTGAATCTTCAAATACAATTAGATCCTTGTTTAATGAATATGCGCTAATTAAAAATAAGTTGGCCAGTATGATAGTTTGATCAATGTTCCTTTTCAGAAAGCTCCTCACGATACCAAACTCATGATGGTAAATAAGGTAAAGTAAATAGCCAAGGGCTATGATATAATGTGCCACAAACATAGAAAAAGAGGAATGGAGGTCCTCGGTGCCCACATATTCTGTAATGGCATACAGGATAAATGAAATTAACAGCAGTGAATATCCCGTAAGAAATCTCGAAGATAGAAAGGGAGTGTTAGGAATGGAGGGCGCGTTTTCTGTTTCCATGTTGAACGTTAAGAATTATGAGTCAACCAACGAAACAAAAGTACTTTGTGTTTCAAAGTAAAAAGAAATTATTTTGCTCAGGATCGATACATTCAAAATAATAGGTTTGAATCTAGTGCAACTTTACTGCCACCCACATATATGCAGGGCTGGACAGGGGATGATACATTCCGTAATTCGTTTGACCGAAGCTGCGTGCGGTTTGCGCATTGTTAGGTGTAGCCGGGCCGTTTTTTGAAAGATCCAATTTTCCGGTTTCTACTGTAAAACCCAGAAGCTCCATATCTTCTTTCTTCAATTTATATGCCTTCAATGGAACTTTTGCTTCATATACATAAGAGCCATCATCGGTAATCACCATGATCACCTCAATACCATTCATTAAACCCAGCCGGCTGGAAACGATCGGCTCTTTAGAAAGACCTAATAACTCTAGCACCTCCACATCTGTTAGTAAAAGTTTTTTAGCTTGTATTCGCCTAGCCAAATCTTGCGGCAGTGGTTCGGGTGCCTTCTTCAACTCTATCGGATCTTTTCCCACCGGATATTTGATACCCAGTTTGCCGCGCTTTTTACCTTTGCCATCGAATTTTACAAACAAACCATACAAGGCAATTTTCTGTTGTGTGAGATCGTCTGAAATCTTAATTCGCCAATAGATATTTTCTGCATCATTGGCAATATTGAATAAAAACTTGCCATCCGGATCGAGCCACCAATCCGTTTTCCATTCATCTGTTAATCCATCCACCACCATAGGCTCAACCGGTTGATAGCTGTCGCGCTCTTTTTGCGCTACTGCTTGCGCACACACCGCGAAAAAGATGGCAACAACCATCCATTGAAATCTTTTTACCATACTCAAGTTTTATCCTGCAAGTTAAAACCTTTCATCATTTGCCCATTCAAAACATATTTTGTTTACCTTCACCCATTGTAGTTGGCCAGTTTTCCTCTACACTAAACCAAACCGCTTATGAAATTACTTTCCTATCTCGTTGTTGTGCTGGCGATGGTATCGGCTTGCACACCAAAAGAAAAAACACTGGGCGAGCTGAATCCCGCTGCCCCCGGCTTTGACTCCATAAATTCCGATCCGGCTGGCATCCAATTGGCCGATAGTATTATGGCGGCTATGGGTGGTCGCGAAAACTGGGATAAAACAAGGTTCATTTCCTGGAATTTTTTTGGCAGACGAGACTTAATCTGGGATAAACAAACCGGCCGCGTGCGTATTGAGTCGCCCGGTGACAGCTCGATTTATCTGGTTAACATTAACACTGGTGAGGGCCGAGTAAAAATTCGGGGAGTTGAGCTTACCGAGGCAGACACTGTAAAAAAGCTTTTAGAACGCGCCAAGGGCATTTGGATCAACGATTCGTATTGGTTAACCATGCCATTTAAATTAAAAGATACAGGAGTTACTTTAAAGTATTTGGGTGAAGATACCCTTAAGAATGACCGCTACAACATACTTCAACTTACCTTCTCCAACGTAGGCAATACGCCTGAGAACAAATACAAATTGTATGTTGGTATTAAAGATAAAATGATCAAGCACTGGGCTTACTTCAACGATGCGAAGAAAGACACGGCTATGTTCATTCGCCCATGGGATAATTATCAAAAGTATGGCAACGTGTTGCTTTCGGCAGATCGTTCAGACAATGGCGGACCGAAAAATGTAAAGGTGAGTGAATCTCTTCCTGATAAGCTATTTACGGAATTCTAAACTACCGCCAATGCTGTTAAACCTAGAGAGCATCCCCCATTTTTACAAAAACTACATTAAACAAGTAGAAGAAACGGATCTGATTATGGCATTGCGCATATCCGGAAATCGGATGTCGGAAATAGCGCACAGCATTCCAGAGGCGAAGTCGGATTATCGCTATGCGGATGGTAAGTGGTCGATACGAGAGTTGCTGTGTCACTTGATTGATGCGGAGCGAATCTTTGCGTATCGAGCGCTGCGCTTCGCGCGCAATGATAAAACGCCATTGGAAGGTTTTGAAGAAAATGATTATGCTCCACAAGCCAACGCAGAAGGTCGCAGCTTGAAAAAAATTGCTGATGAAATGGTACGCCTGCGCGCTTCAACAATCGATTTGTTTGAAGGCTTTACACCTGAAATGCTTTCCCGAAAAGGGCTGGCTAACAAAAACGAATTATCGGTGATTGGCTTAGGCTTCATTATTGCCGGCCACGAAACACATCACCGACACGTGTTAGTGGAACGTTATCTTTCCGACAAAAAGTAATGCGGTTTGGTTTTTGGATTGGCTTCGTTAGCCTTCTGATCGGTTGCTCACCGAAGACACACATTGTAAAACAACTTCGGCTTACTGAAACAACATTCAGTGATCACACCGGCTTTGTTTTATTTGATCCCGGTCTAAACAAAACACTGATTTCTTACAATGATCAAAAATATTTCACGCCTGCGTCCAATACCAAGATCTTTACATTTTACACCAGTCTAAAATTATTAGGCGATTCGGCCATTGCATTCAAATACAAAATATCCAACGATTCGTTGTTGATATGGGGCATGGGCGATCCATCGTTTCTTAATCCGGATGTATTTACTAACGATCGGGCCTTTTCGTTTCTAAAGAATAATCCCAGAAAATTATATTTATCGCAAAGTCATTTTCAAACAACCGCATTAGGTGCCGGATGGTCATGGGATGATTATCCATTTGCCTATTCTCCAGAGCGCTCGGCTTTTTCGATGTATGGCAATTTAATCGCCATTCAAAAAAACAATTCGCGAAAGCTAATAGCCACACCTTCCTTTTTTCAACCTTACATTCTTGAAGAAACTGACGTGCACGCAACCGAAGAAATTACACGCGATCTGGATGCAAATACACTTCGTCATTATCCCGGCAAAAAAGGCCGTTCGCGATGGAGTGTTCCCATTCATTTTTCTCCAGCACTTATCACTTCCCTTCTTCGCGATACATTGAAGAAATCAGTAGACGTAGTTTGGAAGCCGTTACCGAAGGACGCGCTAATTCTTCGCAGTGTACCGCTCGATAGTTTGCTCAAGGTGATGATGGTTGACAGTGATAATCACATTGCCGAACAATTGCTGTTACAATGTGCAGCCGTAGTGAGCGACACTTTGCAACCAGAGATTGCTATTCGATATGCTACCAAACATCTACTGGCCGATTTGCCGGATGTGCCACAATGGGTAGATGGTTCGGGCTTATCACGATTTAATTTATTTACTCCGCGCAGCATCGTATCTCTGTGGAATAAAATTTACAGCACTATTCCATCCGAGCGGTTATTTAAATTACTGGCGGTTGGCGGAAAAAGTGGTACTATAAAAAATTGGTACAAAGCAGAAGTGCCTTACATTTACGCAAAAACCGGAACACTCAGTAACAACCATTGCCTGAGTGGATTTATTAAAACCAAAAAGGGAAAAACACTCATCTTTAGTATGATGAGTAACAACCATGTCGCATCTACCAGCGAATTGCGCAAACAGATGGAAACCATTCTTAAGAATATTTATGAGAAGTATTAGAAATATAAAATACAGTTTGATGGGATACAGATTAAAAAGAAGCTTGATCGTTTTCGGAATCATTTGGATGATGCTTCCTGCTAGGATAGCAACAGCCCAAAACCGAGATAGTCTGGATATAAAAATCGGGCAAATGATTTTGATGGGGATTCCGTATGCACAAATCGACACGACCGTGCTGGAAGAAGTGCGAAAAGGAAATATCGGCTCCATCATTTTGTTCGAAAAAAACATTCCAAAAAAATCCAGCGCTTTCGCGGATTTGAAAAAAATTATTTGGACTTATCAGGAAGCAGCACCCTATCCTATTTTCGTTTCCATTGATCAGGAAGGTGGGAAAGTAAATCGCTTGAAAGAAAAATATGGATTTACAAAATCCATTACAGCCCGCGCCACCGGTAAATCTAAGTCGCTGGACTCCGCCCGATTTTATGGCGAGGCAACAGCAGCAACTCTTTCTGGTTTGGGCTTCAATGTAAACTTTGCACCATGTGTAGATGTAGCTGTGGAGCCAACCAATCCGGTGATTGTTAAATCCGAGCGATCGTATTCACCCAACGAAGATACCGTGACCATGATGGCGGGAGAATTTATCAAGCAACATCGCAAGTATGGTGTGGTAACCGTGTTGAAACATTTCCCCGGTCACGGCAGCTCAACTACCGACTCACACTTCGGCATTGCTGATGTTACTAAGTCATGGACACCGCGTGAAATAAAACCGTATCAGGCGCTTCTCGACTCGGGTTTAGTCGATGGAGTGATGAGTTGCCACATTGTGAATAAAGAACTGGATAAGTCGGGCAAGCCGGGCACACTATCGGCTGAAATGTTAGATGGCATGCTGCGCAAAAAGTTAGGATATCAAGGCGTGGTCTTTTCAGATGATATGCAGATGGAAGCCATTTCAAAACAATATGGACTGGACGAGTCCATTAAAATGGCGATACTGGCCGGAGTAGATATTTTATGCTTTGCTAACAATGTGCCGGGTAGTCAGAGGGTGAGCCCGGAGCGAATTTTTGCAGTCATCAAAAATGCGGTGGCTAGTGGAGAAATCTCAGCCGAGCGAATCAATCAATCCTATAAACGCATTATGGCTCTCAAAGCAAAAATTGACTTAACGAATCGGGGTGAACTTGAAAGTAATTTTAAAAAATTAGAACTTCGCCAAAAGTTAACAGCACTTCAACTAAAAGCTGCCCGAGAAGAAATCAAATTACTTCAAGAGAGAGTAGACGCTTCCGGAAAGAAAAAGAAGAAAAAGAAAACCAAAGAGAAATAATCAATTGTAATTATGGAAAAAGAGCACAGCTCCTTGAAAAAAGAAAACTTAATTTTAAAAGTTGTTTGCGGTGCCCTATTGGTGGCAGGCGTTGGATTGTACATCTACGGTTACTTACAAAAAGACTTTGCGCTCGCAAAACAAGAGGAAGCGCTGAAAGTTACCGTGCAACTAAAAGAATGCGAAGTGGAAGCAGCCAAACAAAAAGAAATCGCGAGACAGGCAGACATGGAGGCATCGTATCAAAAGCAAGTTGCTGCTGATTACTTTATCAAGTGGACAGAAGCTAAAAGCAAGAAAAAATAAGTATGGAAAATAAAAGTTCAGCAACGAGGTCAAAGGTTATTGCAATCCTACTCGTTATTTCCCTCATCGCTAATGTTGGATTATTTTTCTATGGATTAGTAAATAAAACTGCCGCAAAAAAAGAGCAAGCGATAGCCCTAGAATTAAAAACACAAGCTGAAAAATGCAGATTAGAAGCTGAACAAGCTAAACAAGAACTTCAAAATGCCCTTACTGAAGTTAGTCAAGCTAAAGATTATGCGCTTGCCCAAGCAATGCTAGCTAATAAATAAGCCGCTAGGAACAAATAATGGAACCGGTTTACAATATCTTTGCGGCTACTCAACCTGAAGTACCCATTCTTCTAAGTGTCCCGCATTGTGGTACACATTTTCCGTCAGAGATAATGACCGAATACAAATCTGAATTTCTTCAATCGCTCGATGATACGGATTGGTTTGTCGATAAGCTCTACGGCTTTGCACCATCACTTGGTATTACGATGATTACGGCCAACTATAGCCGATGGGTGATTGACTTAAATCGCGATCCACAAAGCAAACCACTCTATTCCGATGGACGTGTGATCACCGGCTTGTGCCCCACGACCAACTTTTTAGGTGAACCAATCTATCGCGATGAACGAAAAGAGGTTTTGCCTAACGAAATAACCAGAAGAGTCTCTGCTTATTACCAACCCTATCATCAAAAACTAGAAAGCGAATTAAATCACTTGTATCAAAAATTTGGTAAGGTGCTGCTATGGGATTGTCACTCGATCAGGCAATTTGTGCCTGCCATTCATTTGGAGAAATTTCCGGATCTGATTCTGGGCAACGCTGATGGTACTTCTGCATCGCCAGAAATCATTTCACAAGCTGTGCAAACTTTACAAAATTCTGACTATACATTTAGTCACAATTATCCATTCAAAGGTGGCTACATCACGCGCCACTATGGCCAACCCCATCTGCAGCGACATGCCTTGCAATTGGAAATGAGCAAAGTAAATTATATGGACGATTCTGAAACACGCTTCGATGAAGGCCGGGCGGGCAAAATGCAAGAAGTGTTAAGAAGCGTGCTGAAAAAATTGATAGAAACATTGAGCTAACCTTAAGCGCATCAGTTTTGAAGAATCATCTGAGGTGAGGGAAAAACCTAACATTAAAAAATGAGCACTACCAATTCAACTTCTCAACCTGCACCACTCAAATTCTTCTGCTTCTCTTCGCTCCTACTTCATGAGAAATGGCTTTCGCCTGCCTATGTAGGTGTGGCTGAAAATGGATTGATTCAATATCTCAGCAATCACGCTCCACAAGAATCGATCGCCATCGAAATGGTGCAAGGTTACGCTTTACCCGGATTTCAAAACGCCCATTCTCACGCATTTCAATATGGCATGGCAGGTCTTGCTGAAAATCATGCTACGGGCATTGACGATGACTTTTGGACATGGCGCGAAGAAATGTATAAATGCGCACTCTCCGTAAATCCGGATCAGGCCGAAGCAATCGCTACCATGCTCTATGCTGAAATGGTACGCCAAGGCTACACGCATGTGGCTGAATTTCACTACCTGCATCATGATAAAGATGGAATGCCTTATGCGCATTTAGCCGAAATGGGCGAACGTATGATTCGTGCAGCTAAATCAGCTGGAATAAAAATTACCTTGGTTCCAGTATTTTATCAAAAAGGAACTTTTGGACAAGAACCTCAACCGCGACAACGAAGATTTATTTCTAAAACAGTCGATGAGTATTTTCGACTGCTAGATGCTTCTGCACAAGTTGTTAAAAAATACGATACAGCTTCATTGGGCTTTAGTGTGCATTCGCTTCGGGCGGTCGATTTAAATGATATAAAAACAACTTTCGACCAAGGCCCTTCCAAAATTCCTTTTCATTTGCATGTAGCCGAACAGAAAAAAGAAGTAGAGGATTGTTTAGCCTTCTGCGGAAAACGACCTATGCAATGGTTGCTCGATCACCTGCCGGTGAATGATCGGTTTTACCTCGTTCATTCCACTCATTTGAATGACGATGAATTACACCGACTCGCGAAGTCCAATGCCACTGTAGTACTTTGTCCAAGCACCGAAGGTAACTTAGGCGATGGCATCTTTCGCATGAAAGAATATGTAAAGCTTGGCGGTCATTGGTGTATCGGCACCGACAGCCACATCGGGTTAAATCCATTCGAAGAGTTTCGAATGATAGATTACCGTCAGCGACTGGTTACTTACAAACGCAATACTTTTGATGGCGATGCAGCTTGGACTATGACCAACGAAGCAGCCACTCGCGGAAGAATGGCGATGGGCAATCATCAAAAAGAACATTTTGCAGTTGGTCAGCCATTGGATGCGCTCGTGGTTCACGCTACTTCTCACTTAGTAGCAACAACGAATGAAAAAAACCGACTTTCCACCTTAATATACACTTCCGATTCAAGTAGAAATTTAGGTACGTTGATTAATGGAAACTGGGTAGTGAAAGGACAACATCATCAAAATGGGCATTCCATAAAGCCCGCCTTCTTAAAAGCGATACACGCATTGAATAACCGATAGTTTTCTGCAAATCGATTATAATTATATTGCAGCATGAACAGGATACACCCTGCCTGTATAAAGTTTTTAATGGCGTGCTTGCTTACCGGCTACTCTTCGTTTAGCCAGGATGCAAAAACACTCATTGAAAAAGGCGATAAATTTTATGCCAAAGCCGACTATCGGCAAGCATTAGAAAATTATTCATTGGCAGAGACCAAATTGCCGGGTGATGCCACCATTCAACTTAAAATTGGCCAAACCTATCTTTCAGCCGGACAAGAGGCGCAAGCATTGTCTTATTTAGAAAATGCTTATCGGAAGAATCCCAATGTAGATCCGGATATTGATTATTATTTGGCAGAAGCTTTGCAAAGCAATTCACACTTTGGGCGAGCGATGGAGCATTACAAGAAGTTTAAGGAGAAAAATAAAAAACTATCTACTATCGCATTGCATAAAATTCAGCAATGCCACTTAGGCGATTCGCTCATGCGTCATCCTCTCTTGTGTAGCATCAAGATATTGGAATTCCCGGTCAATTCACCTTTCCAAGACTATGGGCCTTTGATCAATGAAAAAGAAGATTTGTTGATCTTTACTTCCGCGCGTGATTCGTTGCAAAGAGATAAAAAGTTCAATACGTTGTTTGAAGATATCCTAAGCTCCCGCCTAGCCGGAGAAACGTGGGATGTGCCCCAAAAGTTAAGCGATAAAATCAATGATCAATTTCATGATGCAGCCACGTATTTAACCCCGGATGGTAAAACCATTTTTCTCTATTACGAAAAAGGCAATGGCGACATCTACCAGTCCAATTATGATGGCGAAAAATGGAGCACGCCCAAATCGATGGGCAAAGAAATAAATACATTTTCATGGGAAACTTCCGGATGTCTTTCACCGGATGGAACTAAATTTTATTTTACCAGTGATCGTTCGGGTGGATATGGAGGATTGGATATTTACGTAAGTGAAAAGCTACGCACCGGTGAGTGGGGCAAAGCAAAAAACCTGGGGCCAAAAATAAATTCAAAAGGAAACGAAGATGCTCCTTTCATTCATTCGGATGGCACATTGTATTTTGGATCAGATGGTCATTTGGGGTTGGGTGACTTTGACATTTTTAAAAGTGAAATGGTGAATGGACAATGGAGCAAGCCTGCCAACTTGGGCTACCCTGTTAACACTCCAAAATTTGAAAACTACTTTTATCTGTCAAAAGATAAAAAGCGCGGCTACTTCAGTGCCATGCGCCCCGAAGGTGTTGGCAATTCCGATATCTGCTTTGTGCAATTCCACGATCCGCCACCTCCTAAACAAGAGGAAGCATTTGTTGCAACCCCAATAGCTGTTGACACAACTCAAGAAGCCGAAGTAATAGGCGATGAATTTGTGGATGCGATGATTAGCTTTCAAAAAGATTTGGGCCTCGCCACACAGCTATCGGGTAAAGTTTTGGATGCAGAGTCTGCACAACCCCTCAAGGCACAGATTATTTTGGTGGATAACAAAACGAACAAAGTCATTGAGCGGGTGTATTCTAACAGCAGCACGGGAGAATTTAAAATCATCATCCCACATGGAGGTAATTATGGAATTAATACGTCTGTGAATGGTTATCTGTTTAATTCCCTCAATTTTGAGGTGCCCGCATTTACGGATGCTCAGGAAATTGAAACAGGCATATTCATGCAGAAGGCAGAAGTGGGATCGAAAGTGGTTATGAAAAACATTTTCTTTGATGTTGGCAAAGCTGAAATTAAAACCGAATCCATTGGTGAATTGGAAAGCATTCTAAACTTGATGGAAAACAGTCCGCTCATCAAACTTCAAATCAACGGACATACCGATAACTCAGGCGATGCAGCGACCAACAAAGCTCTCTCGTTAAAGCGCGCTCAGTCTGTTGTAGCATTTTTGCTTCAACGCGGAGTTGCCACTGATCGTCTCCGTGCCGTGGGTTATGGTGAGGAGCGCCCGATCGTATCGAATGATGATGAAACCGGAGGACGCGAGGTAAACCGCAGAACAGAAATTGAAGTTTTTGAGGCGGCTCCTAAAGGAGATTAGACAGAATCTATCCACCACTCATATACTTTCACGATAAGTTGTCATAAATTTTTCTTAATTAGGTATTCAAACCGAAAACCTCATGAGAAAAATCGTTGCACTCTTTGCATTGCTGCTAGTTGCCTATGTAGGCATCGCACAAAAATCAAAGTCAAAAACTGATAATACGACTGCATCGGCCATCAAAGCTGATCAATTTAAAGGACTAAAGTGGAGAAACATTGGCCCCTTTCGGGGAGGTCGTGCGAACGCCATTGTGGGCGACCCGCTGAACCCGATGGTTTATTATGTTGGCTACACGGGTGGTGGCGTTGGCAAAACCGATGATGGTGGCGCCACCTGGAAAAATATTTCGGATGGTTTTTTTAAAGTAGGATCGATTGGCGACATCGCTGTATGCGAATCGGACCCCAATGTAATTTATGTGGGCACCGGTGAACATGCAGTGCGCGGTGTAATGACTTCTTATGGCGATGGTGTTTACAAATCAACCGATGGTGGTAAAACCTGGAAAAATGTAGGCCTCGAAAAAACGCGCCATATTTCTGATGTAATCGTTCATCCAAATAATCCGGATGTCGTGTATGTAGCCGCACAAGGCACGGTGCATGGCCCCAGTTCAGAAAGAGGAATTTATAAATCTGTAGATGGTGGTGCCACCTGGAAGCGCACACTCTTCGTAGATGAAAACACAGGTGCCTCTTCTTTAAGCATTGATTATACCAATCCACGAATTTTATATGCGGCTACCTGGCAACACAGACGCTACCCTTGGAAAGTGGAAAGTGGTGGCCCCGGTTGCAATATTTGGAAATCTACCGATGGCGGAGAAACCTGGGCTAAAATCAATGAAGGGCTACCCAAAGAAATGGGAAAAATAGGCGTGAGTGTTTCACGCGCCAATCCGAATCGTGTGTTTGCCATTGTGGAAGCAGAAAAATCAAAAGCAGGGTTGTATCGCTCAGATGATGGCGGCAAAAAATGGAACTTACTTTCTACTGATCAAAACATTACTTCACGCTCTTGGTATTATATGGAAGTGTTTGCTGATCCGGTAAATGCAGATGTGGTGTATGTGCTCAACGCTCCCATGATGCGATCCATCGATGGAGGAAAAACATTTGCTAACATTCGGGTAGGTCATGGCGATACGCACGACTTATGGATCAATCCCAAGAACAATCAGAACTTTGCTTTGGCTGATGATGGCGGTGGCGAAATCAGCTACAACACCGGCCGCACATTTTCTCCGCTCAACAATCAGGCTACCTCACAATTTTACAGAGTCATTGCCGACAACCAGTTTCCATATTGGGTGTATGGCGGTCAACAAGACAATACTTCGGTAGCGACACCTAGCCGCAATGGAAGTTTTGGTATTACCGACAAAGATTGGATCAACGGTCCTGGTTGCGAAAGCGCCTGGATTGCCTTCAACGATCCTAGCAATCCGGAATTTTTATATGGCGGTTGTTATCAAGGTCAGATTGATGTGTTGGATAAGCGCACCGGAGAAGTGAAAGATTTGCAAGAGTATCCTGCTACCAACTTAGCCTTCGCTCCAAAGAAGATGAAATACCGCTTCAACTGGAATGCACCGCTCATCAATTCACCGCACGATCCCAAAACAATGTATCATGCCGGTAATGTATTGTTCAAAACTACGAACGGTGGCTTAAGCTGGGATGTTATCTCTCCGGATTTAACGCGCGATGATACCACCAAGCAAGATGTAAGCGGTGGACCGATCACCAACGAAGGTGCCGGTGGAGAAAACTACAACACCATTTATTATGTGATTGAATCGCCTCATCAAGCGGGTGTGATTTACACCGGCAGTGATTGCGGCCTGGTGCATCTCACGAAAGACGGTGGCAAGACGTGGACAAATGTAACTCCTGCCGGTTTACCCGAAGGAATGATTCACTCCATCGAAGTTTCTCCGCACGATGCCGCTACGGTTTACATTTCTGCTTCGCGTTACAAGTTCAACGACTACAGTAACATGACCTACAAGTCTACCGACTATGGTAAAAGCTGGGCTAAAATTGGAAATGGTGTAGATGCCGATGATTTCATCAAAGTAATTCGTGAAGACAAAAAAGTAAAAGGCTTATTGTATGCCGGATCGGAAAGAGGATTTTATTTGTCTGCCGATGGAGGAAATTCCTTTAGCAAATTTCAGTTGAACTTACCGGTTGTTCCAGTTACAGACTTGACTATTCGTGACAACGATTTAGTTGCAGCCACAGCCGGAAGATCATTCTGGATTTTAGATGACCTCGGTGCCATTCAGCAAACGAAAGGTGTGGTAGATGCCAACTTGAAAATCTTCACACCGAAGCCAACCTATCGCTTATCGTCTGTTACTATTCCTGAATACTTTGGAGACATTCCAGGCTTAGGTCGCAATCCGGCCAACGGTGTGTTGTTGGATTACTATCTGAAAGAAAAAGCAGACACTACGAAAGTGACACTCGATATTTTAGATATGAGTGGCAAAGTCATTCGCAGCTATACCAATAAAAAAGATGAAAGCTTCAAGCCTTATCCCGGTGGCCCTCCTGCCAAGCAAACTATTCCTGCCGAAGCTGGCGTGAATCGTTTTGCCTGGGATTTCAGAACAGAAGCACTGAGTGGCGTGCCCGGTGTTTACGTGTATGGCGATTACCAAGGCTACCGCGTAGCGCCCGGTAAATACAAAGCACGTATTACACATCATGGTGCTGTTTCTGAAACAGAGCTGGAAATTATTTCCGATCCAAAAGTTACAGCAACACCAGCCGAGTGGGCAGCACAACAAGAGTTTTTAAAACAAGCCGGAGATCAATTTGAAGAACTCCATAAATCGGTAAATAAAATGCGTCAGGTGAAAAAGCAAATTGAAACCTACAACGAATCACTGAAAGACAATGCCGATGCCAAAGAAATCATCAACACCGGCAAGGAGCTGATCAAAAAAATTGAAAAGTGGGAAAGTAACCTGATCGAACCTCGCAGCAAAAACTTCCAAGACGTGATCAACTTCCCGAACAAACTCAATTCAGAATTTTTGCAATTGCGTGGCGTAGCAGATACGCACGATCCTCGTCTGACCAAAGGCGCACAAGATCGCGCCCGCGATGTGCAAGCCGACTGGGTGAAGTACAAACAGCAAATGCAAATCTTAATCAACACCGACATTCAGCAATACAATAAGCTGTTTAAAGATAAAAACATGCCGGCTTTGATTACGGAAACAAAAGACACAACAATCAACAACTAGGAGCTTATGAAGCAAATCGTTCTCTTCATTCTTGCCCTGCTTGTCGCAGATGTGTGGGCACAAAAAAAACCACAATCATCTACACTTTCGTTTGATGCTGCTCTTTACTCAGGCATCCGCTGGCGCGAAGTGGGGCCTTACCGCGGAGGCAGATCATGCACGGTCACCGGTGTGGTGGGCAATCCAAATTTGTATTACTTCGGCACGGTGGGTGGCGGAGTGTGGCGCACGAAAGATGCAGGGCAATCATGGGAGAATCTGACGGATAATTATTTTGGTGGAACGATTGGCGTGGTAGCTGTAGCACCTAGTGATCCCAATGTAATTTATGTTGGCGAAGGCGAACAAACACTGCGCAACAACGTGTCAAGCGGCTGGGGCGTTTGGCGATCAACCGATGCAGGCACAACATGGAAACACATCGGGCTTAAAGACTCAAGACATATTTCACGCATACGCATTCATCCCAAAAATGCAGATGTAGTCTATGTCGCTGCGATGGGCAACCTGTGGAAGCCAAATGAAATGCGTGGCATTTTCAGAAGTACGGATGGCGGCACTACGTGGAAAAAAATCCTGTACATCAACTCTTCTACCATGGCGGGTGATCTGGTGATGGATCCTAACAACCCGCGCATTTTATATGCAGCCATGTGGAACATGAAACGCAACGGCTACCGCATGGACAGTGGCGGACCTGATTCGAAATTATACAAAAGCACAGACGGTGGAGAGACGTGGGAAAATTTATCTGATAAGCCAGGAATGCCGAAAGGAGTCAATGGCATTATTGGCGTTACGGTTTCTCCTGTCAACTCCAATCGAATCTGGTCAATCATCGAAAACACTGAAGCACCTGGTATCTACCGTTCAGATGATGCGGGCAGCACATGGACACGCGTAAATCAAGATCGTGCGCTGTTACAGCGTGCATGGTATTATTGCCGCATTTATGCTGATTCGCAAAACGAAGACAAAGTTTTTGTGATGAACGTGAGCTATGGAGTTTCAAAAGATGGTGGCAAAACTTTTGAATTGAAAGATGCACCACATGGCGATCACCACGATTTGTGGATCGACCCTACGAACAATCAGCGCATGGCCATTGCCGATGATGGGGGTGCTCAAATTTCAAATGACGGTGGCGAAAACTGGACAACCTACCACAATCAACCAACCGCTCAATTTTATCGCGTCACCACCGACAACGCATTTCCCTACCATATTCTAGGAGCGCAGCAAGACAACACGAGCGTTCGAATCTCGCATCGAACCAACGGAAGTTCTATTTCAGATAAAGATTGGGTCGCTCTCTCGATTGGTGAGAGTGCGCATCTCGCTCCTGATCCACTCAATCCTGCCATCATTTATGGTAGTGATTATAAAGGATACATGAGTATGCAGAATTTAGAAAACGGCCAGGAACGCAGTACGAATGTGTGGCCTGATCTGCCGGCAGGTTCAGGAGTAGAAGTGATGAAGTATCGCTTCAATTGGAATTATCCGCTCGTGTTCAGCAAACATGATCCCAAGAAATTGTTTGCGGGTTCGAATCACTTGCATGCTACTACCAATGGCGGACAAAGTTGGCAAGAGATCAGTCCGGATCTAACACGTGGTGAACCCGAAACTATCAAATCATCGGGCGGACCGATCACACAAGACAATACAGGTGCAGAATACTACGCCAACATTTTTGTGATTGCAGAATCACCTTTTACGAAAGATGAAATCTGGACAGGATCAGATGACGGATTGATACATGTAACTACCGATGGAGGAAAGAGTTGGAAAAATGTAACACCACCTACGTCTCCAAAGTACAACATGTGGAATAGCATTGAAGTAAATCCATTTGTGAAAGGTGGTGCATATGCTGTGGCAACCTCGTACAAGTTTGGCGATTACACTCCATACATATACAAAACCACCGACTACGGAAAAACCTGGACGCAGATTACGCAAGGGATTCCGTCCGAAGAATTTGCACGCGTGGTACGTGCCGATTTGAAACGCCCCGGCTTGCTATATGCCGGCACCGAAAAAGGAATGTGGATTTCTTTTGACGATGGCGCGAGTTGGAATTCATTTAAATTAAATATTCCTCCCGTACCCATTGCAGATCTTACAATTAAGAATGACAATCTCATAGCGGCAACACACGGCCGTGGATTCTGGATGATCGATGATCTGACGCCTCTCCAACAATTAACTTCCGAATTGGCTTCGAAAGATCGAATTCTCTACAAGCCCATGCCAACATATCGTATGCCAAGTCAAGGCGGCTATCGCGAAGCGCGCAAGGGCGAAGGCGAAAATCATCCGGGCGGTGTGATGGTACATTTTTATTTGAAAGCGCTGGATGAAAAAGATGAAGTGAAAATCACTTTCGTGGAAAACAGTGGAAAAGTGATTCGCACCTACAGCAACAAATCAAAAGAGCGAAACGAACAGCTAAAAATAAAAGCGGGGGGTAATCGCTTTGTATGGGATATGCGATACCCAGGCTTTCAATCCTTTCCGGGAATGGTGTTTTATGGTTCACCCAATGTAGGGCCGAAAGCCGTGCCCGGTAAATACAAAGTACAACTTACCGTGAACGATCAAACTCTTGAACAAGAATTTGAAATCTTGAAAGACCCACGCATCAACACAACGGCAGATGAATTTCAAGCACAGTTTGATTTCCTGGTAAAAGTGCGCGACAAAGTAAGTGAAGCGAATCAGGGTGCAATTGATATCCGCAAGATCAAAGAAGATCTTGGTTCATTGAAAAATAAAATGGGCAACGAAGCACAATACAAGGAACTGCTAGAAATGGTAAAAAAGTTTGAAACAGAATTAACACAACACGAAAACAACTTACACCAAACAAAAAATAAGAGTGTGCAAGATCCTTTAAATTACGGAATCAAAATCAACAATCGGTTAGCACACTTACTCAGCGAGCAGGCAGCAGGAGATTTTCCCCCTACGCAACAAGGTGAAGAAGTGCGTCAGCAGTTATCTAAAATAATTGATGAAGAGCTAATCAAGTTGCAGCAAACGATTCAACAAAACACCGAGCGAATCAATTCATTGGCAAAAGAAAAAGGAGTAGATGTAATCATGATTAAGAAAAATCCAATAGTGAATTAATAATTCAAACTTATTTGAAACAAAAAAGCCCCGCGAAATGCGAGGCTTTTTTATTGACCATTTCTTTAATGAGTAACTATCAGTTTCGCCTGACGTATCTGTCCGTCAAATTCGGCAGTGATGAGATAGGTTCCATTCGCTAAACCTTTCACATCCAATTGTTGCTCTACACTATTCTTTTCAGTCAGTTGAATCTGATGACGCACTAGCTCAATGCCTTGCAAACTTGTGACGCGTATCAGCAATTGTGAACCCGATGGCACAGCATTCAATTTGAGTTTGACTGTATTACTGCCGTTGGATGGATTTGGTGACACCGTCAGTTTAATGGCATTATGAAAATCCACTTGCACCACATTGGAGTAACTTGATTTACCATCAAAGTCAACTTGTTTTAAACGATAATAAGAAATGCCTAAATATGGTGTCGCGTCTAATTGCAGATAATCCGTACGGGTTGTCTTCGTTCCCTGACCATCCACTTTCGTTACTACACTCCAGTTTTTACCATCGATGGATGACTCAACCTCAAAATACTCGTTATTCAACTCCGAAGCTGTTGCCCATTTCAAAACAACTCCATCCTGATCCGGAGTAGCTGTAAAGCTGATCAATTCCACCGGAAGTGGTGCCGTAGCTAAATTCACACTTCCAATCGAAAAATAGAATCCAGTACCTACTGCAAAATCATAATCAAATTCTACAATATCAGTTGTATTGTTTACACTGGATGGCAAAATGGAAGTAGATCCTGTTGCAAATACACCATCTGCATCTACCAGTAATCGAACATCATTCAAGTCGTTATTTCCCACAAAGCCACTCACTCCAACAACATTAGCCATGTTGAAACGCAACTTCAATGTGCCAACGGTTCCGGTTTCTTTCGAGAACCAGGTTCTGGCTAGGCGCGCTCTGATTACTTCAGCATTCACTGTTGTTCCAAAATCAGTTCCGGTCAGTGCCGCCATCACTTGATTGTTGTGACCCCATGAGAAGAAACTCTTATCTACTGTAAATGAATTTGAATTCGAACTGTTATCAGCATCAATCGAAGTATTACCTATCGTCAGCACGTTATTTGTATTGACGCTTGCTGATTGTTTTTGGCTGAGAGCCGAATTGTCATCTCGACCAATCACCGTAATGTCATTACGATAGATTCCTGCAGCGGTAGCATCCCACACAATGGTTCCGGTAGTACCGTTCCAATCCGAAGCCACATAATTTTGAGGGGTCGTTTGGTCTAAAGTAATTCCGTATTTAATGGCCAGATAACTTTGAATGCGTTGTAACTGTGCCAAGGACAATGATCCTTTATAAAATACAACTTCACCAATATCACCATTGAAGAAGTTCGCTCCGTTCTGAGACCCCAAAACAAAGTTGCTGTTGTTACCTGTGAAAGAAGCCATCGTATTATCGTTAGCAATTCTTCTACCATTGCGGTAAATATCTTGTCTGGCACCAGAAGGTGTGGAAGTAGTACTCGAGGCAAAGCTCCACACATAATTGGTGGCAATGGTTCCTCCCCAAGGTGTATTTAATCGTTGAGATCCTCCGGCTGAACCAGCATCCCAATAAAGATTGTTATCATTCCACGGAAGGTGGACATTAATTCTACCAGCAGAAGCTTGTGTTTCATAAAACACAGAACTTTGAGTAACCACATTTGTCCTAGCTACCATAATGGCATGGAAGTCGGTATACGTTGATGTGCCCATAATGCCACCAAAAAGAGTAAGCTGATCATTGGTTCCATCAAATTGCAATGCCGGGTTAAAGTTGGTGCGGTTATTTTGCAAAGTAGGCTGGCTGGCTGCTGTCGCTTGAGAAACATTAAATCCGTTTCCGCTTTGGTCGGCCCAAGCAGAAACAGTCGTTACACCTGTTACTCCAGCATCTGCCTTTACCCAATAATGCATATTTGGAACCACACCGCCCGGTGCTGGCATATTGGCAACACCCAAGGAGAAGAAGTCTCCATCCACAAAATTGATTCCCGAGAATGTCAACAAACTTCCAACCAAGGTTCCTGTGTAGGTGGTTGCTCCCGTTGAGAAATTAGAGTTAGAATTTTTTACAAGCAACAGATAATCCGCAGCATTGCCACTATTATAAATACCTGCACCTAAATCGAAGATTACATTTACCGCACCGGGTGCTCCGGTAAAGTCAGTACGCCAGGTGCGGCTTACGCGATAGGTGAGCGATGGATGCGCATTGGTTGTAGTGAGACCAAGAACGGCATTGTCACTTCCCCACATCAAAAATGTTTTGTCAGAAGCAAAAGCTCCACCTTTGTCCATTTGCACAGCTGAACGAGGATTGACACTTTGCGATTTGCGTTGATCAAGCGCAGAAATATCATCTCGGCCAATGCCGGCAATATCCGAACGGAATCCGCTATTCGTTGTCACCGCATCATAAATTATAGTTCCATCAGATGCCACATAATTTTGTGGTGTTGTTTGATCTAATGTAATGCCATACTTAACTGCCAAATAACTGTGCAAGCGAAGTTGCTGTGCACTGGTCAAGGGGCTGGTGATGATAATCATCTCTGATAACTCTCCATTGTAATAATTGCTTCCAGCTTGAGAACCAAGTGTAAAGTTGGTGTTGTTTCCGGTAAAAGCCGTGAAGGTATTATCATTCCCTATGCGCAATCCATTCCTCAAAATGTCTTGCTTGGCAGTGGATGGTGTAGCGGTTGTACTAGCACCTGCCGACCAAAGATAAGGCACATTCGTAGTGGCGCCCCAAGTTGTTACTAATCTATTGTTGGCACCGGCATCACCGGCATCCCAATAGATGTTACTATCAACCCAAGGAGCATAAAAGCCTGATTGACCGCTGAACGTATTCTCATTAGTAAGTTTGGCTGACTTAACAGATATGGCTTTCGAAACAGCATAAATGTATACATCCGAATGAGTTAGAGTTTTAAATACACCATTACTAATCGTCATGTCATCGCTCACTCCATCAAATTGAATGGCAGGGTTGCTATTTGCTCCTGCTGCTAATATTGTCGGTTGATTGGCTCCGTTCGCTTGGTTTAACACAAACGCATTCGGGCTTTGATCTGTCCATGAAGATGCAGTAGCTCCGCCGGTTACTCCGGCATCTGCTTTTAACCACAAGCGCAAATCAGCTGCAATTCCTCCGGGTGATGGAGTTGTTAAAGGAGCTGTGGTTGCATTGATCGAACCAACCGTAAAGAATCCCTGATTTGATGCAATATCTGAATAGGGAACAGTGAAGTAAATTTTATTACCTGCAATTGAAGATGATACATACGTATGCTCGCCAGCAGAGGCATTTCCGAAAGTAGCATCATTATCAAGTACCAATCGAATGTCAGAGGTATTGTTGGTACCAACTCCACTCGGGCCAATTACCGTACTCATATCAACTTCTACAATTGCATTGCCGGTTGGCGTACCTATTTTTTCGGTTGACCATACTCTGGCGATTTGCCGCACGATGCTCACACCATCATGAGTAAATGCCGGTGAGGCTACATCGGCTTGTGTAACTAAGCCATTATGACCCCACACAAGTGATTCTAAATTATTGGTGAATGCCGTAGGTGTAGTAAAGTTTCCATTGGCGATAGTTATTAAGTCACCAGTCGGATTGATTGTTTTTGATTTACGTTGATCCAGCGCTGAGTTATCATCGCGGGCAATCCCGGCAATGTCTCGCAAATAACTGGCCTGAGCCGTTGTGTTTCTATAAATTGATGTGCCTGCTGATGAAAGATAATCAAAGCCATTAATTGTTATACCATACTTCAACGCCAAATAGCTTTGGATCTGTTGTGTTTTTATGATTGTTAATGGACCGGTATAAATAACTACCTCACCAATATCTCCATTATAAAAATTGGTGGTTGCTGAGCTGGACCCAAGAAAGAAATTGTTGTTGTTTCCCGTGAAGGAGTTCATCGTGTTATCATTGGCAATTCGGAAGCCATTTCTATAAATATCCTGACGTGCACCACTTGGCGTTGCTGTAGTACTGGCTTGCAATGCCCACATAAATGGTGTGTTGATGGTGCCACCCCAATTTACTGCTAAACGATTGGTTCCTGTATTTCCTGCATCCCAATACAAACTGTTATCACCCCAGGGTGAATGGAAATTAAATTGAGGCCCAGCACCGCTGGTGGTTTCAAAGAAAATGGAACTGTTACCGATCGTATTAGTGCGCGATACCACAAAAGCATATACATCTGTAAGAGTATTTGTATTGCCGAGGATTCCCCCCGTCAAAGACAGATAATCATTTGATCCGTCAAACTGGAGGGTAGGGTTGAAGTTAATACGATTTGTTTGAATGGCAGGCTGATTGCCTCCTGAAGTTTGCAATACATTAAATCCATTGCCACTTTGATCGTCCCACTGTGAAGCATTTGAAACTCCTGTTACACCCTTGTCTGATTTTAACCATAAGGTCATATCATTCACTACCCCACCAGGTGCTGGAACATTGGGCAAGGCCAAAGTAAAATAATCGCCATCACTAAAGTTTACGCCTGTGAACGTGATGATGTTTCCATTGAAGGTAGCACCCGTTGTATGTGCTGTTGCGCCTGAACTAAAATTGTTGTCTGCGTTTTTAATCAGCAAGGCATAATCAGCAGGATTGTTCGTATTGAAAATGCCAACACTTAAATCAAAACTCACATTAACTGTTCCGGGCGTACCTGAAATATCTACTCGCCAAATTTTTCCAACGCGATACGGATAAGATGGATGCGCATTAACATTGGTTGGTGTTAGGTATGCGCTGTTACTTCCCCATACCATAAAATCCAAATCAGTTGCAAACGCACCTCCCTTATCAACAATTACAGGGGCTCCGGCATTAATACTTTTAGACTTGGGTTGGCTGAGACCCGATGCATCATCGCGGCCAATACCAGTGATATTGAATTTGTATCCTGAATTAACAGTGGCATCCCACACCACCGTGCCATTGGCAGTTACATAATTGGTTGGTGCAGTCTGGTCAAGACTAACTCCGTACTTAATGGCCATGTACGAGTTAACGCGGTTTAACTCAGAGGCTGATAAATCTCGATCATATTGTATCACTTCCGAAATAAATGCTCGGCTCGCTTCTCCTGCTTGCGCACCGCCATTAGCTATGCCTAAACGTACGGTTGAGTTAAAGGAAGATGCTCCTGAATATAATGGGAATCCATTGCGCAAAAACTGATAAGCTCCTGAAGACGCTCGTGTGGTGGTGTATAGTTTTGGATTTGTGCTTGCCGTAAGACCCGTCAGTAGGCTTGGATTGGCATCTAGATAAAATACATCTTCTCTGCCATTCCATGTACCAAGCAATACGTTACCCGTTCTGCTTGAAAACATTCTTCTATTCTGAGTTCCCTCCATTCGACCCATAGTAACAACCGTATATTGGTTGGTAGAACTGTAAGTCAAGTTATGACCGCTGGCTCCATCATAGTATAATGTCGGATTGAAGTTGATGAGATTGTTGGAAGAATTCCAAACTGGAGAGCCCGTATTCGTTGCATGATTCGATAAGGTTGTTTGGTCGCCCCAGCGCTGTACGGTACCTCCATCGGTAGCAAGAGTTACACCCGCATCGGAATACACTCCGGCATCTGCCTTTAGCCAAACGTTCAGCCCATTGATAACACCACCCGGAGCAACTACGCGAGGTAAGGCCAATGTGAAAAAATCTCCATCGGCAATCGGTACATTTGTAAAGGTGATTACATTCGATACAATACTCGCACCGGTAGTATAAGCAGTTGCGCCTGTGCTAAAATCCGTATCCCCAGTTTTGTATAGTAAGGCATAGTCTGCCACCAAGCCACTGTTGTAGATTCCTGTTCCTAAATCAAAACTAATATCTACTACACCGGGAGTTCCATTTAAATCTGCTTTCCAAACGCGGGTAACACGCATTGGATACGAAGGATGTATGTTGCTCGTAGAAGCACCTAATGAGGCTCCGTCATCTCCAGCCATCCAGAAATCCTTATTAGTCGCGAATGAAGAAGTTTTTTCGATCGTTAAAACAGAGCCACTATTTGAACTCTTGGACTTGCGTTGATCTAATCCGGAAACATCATCGCGGCCTACTCCGGTAATATTATTATTGTATCCTGCGTTTGTGGTAAGGTCCCAATAAATCGAAGCATCACCTGCAACATAATTGTGAGTCAATGTAAGGCCATACTTAACGCCCAAATAGCTTTCAATTTTTTCTTTCTCCGTAGTAGTTAATGGCGAGGCTGTATTGAAAATGATAGTTTCCGCTATTTTTCCGAATGGCTGAGTTCCGCCTTGAGAATTTCCGAAGTTATTCAAATTCAAACCAGTCAAATTGATTGTATTGATCGAAGCTCCCTGAGCTCCATTCTTACGGAAGTTAACATCTCCGGTGCGCATCTCTAACGCAACCAAGGCAGTTTCATTTTGAAGCCAGTTAAATCCGGAAGTTTTAAACCCAACGTTATCATTATCATAATAGCCTAACTGAGTTCCATTTGATTGAACAATAATGGGGTGGTCGTTCACCGTTCCACGGAACATCGTGCGCCAGTTTGTGTTTACGTTGGGGATGGCCACTGTAAACACTGTAGTGTTTAAGTTAGCAGGCGCTGTAATGGGGGTCATCACATCGGTACTTCCAGAAAAATCAATAGCTGCATGAAAATTAACCGCATTGTTCAACAGCGATGGCTGATTGGCAGCAGTGTTTTGAAATGCATCGTTTCCAATTCCGCTTTGATCAGCCCAATTGCTTACATCGGTAGTTACCGTTACACCCACATCACCCTTTACCCAAAAAACAGTTCCGGCAATTCCGCCAGGCAAAACAATATTGGATGCTGCAATGGTAAAAAATTCACCATCATTAAATGTGACACCTGTGAAAGACAAAGTGTTGCCTACAATGGAAGCTCCTGTACTATGAGTTGTAGCTCCTGAGCTAAAATCTGTATCGGTATCCTTTAAGATTACATAGCTTGCCGCGTTTCCTGAGTTAGGGAATCCGGTAGTAAGAAGGTTCACACTAAAGTCAACTGCACCAGGGGTTCCATTTACGGAGGTTTTCCAAATCTTATTACTCCGTGCTGCGTAGGAAGAAGAAACATTGGCACTCGTTCCAGTCAAGCCATTATCTCCCCACAAAATAAAATCTTTGTTTGTTCCAAAAGCACCGCCTTTATCAAGTGTGACCGACCCACCCGAATTGATGCTTAATGACTTAGGTTGGCTTAATCCTGCCTCATCATCGCGACCAATGCCTGTAATATTATTGTTGTATCCAGCATTAGATGTTACATTCCATAGAGTGGTACCATTGGTCGCTACATAATCATGAGTTAATGTAATACCATATTTAATACCGAGATAACTTTCAATTTTATTTACATCGGTGGAGGTTAGTGCAGAGTTATAAATAATCATTTCACCTACACGCGAGTGAGAACTTTCTCCTGCGCCAAATGCACCTGTATTGATATCTATTCGAATTCCGTTGGCACTATTGCTGGAACCAAATGTCGATAACAACGAACCATCTGCTCGTGCTTCTAAAGTTCCGCCCACAGACTCGCGCTTATAAGAATGCAGATGTAAATTTTGAATTCCTGTAGTAGTTGCAATTCCTGAATTATAATTAGAAGGTAAATTATTCAGATAAATGCTATTGGTATATGTTCCCCAGTGCGCCCATAAATGATTCGAAGTGTGTCCATCAAATAATCGACCATTATTATCGGAAGCTAATTTTTGAGAGATAAAAAACACCGTCCAGTCATTGGATAATTCCGAGCCTACGGGTGCATCAAAACCGCCAGACAATATTTCAGCTGAGGGATTAAAGTTAAGTGTGTTGGATTGCAAAGTTGGTCCAGCAACAGCTGTGTAATTTCTACCAAAGCCGCTTTGATCTGCCCAGCGAACCACCGCATCGCCATTGGATGCCGCTACATTGCCTGCTTTTTGCAAGCCATTATTTGCTTTTAACCATACCGTTAGATTGCCCGCAATACCACCTGGCAACGGTACATTCGTGGCTGCTATTGTGAAAAAATCTCCATCATTAAAAGTTACACCTGTAAAGGAAAGTATATTTCCTACCAGCGTTACGCCTGTGGAATGCGCTGTTGCTCCGGCACTAAAATCCGTATCCGTGTCACGTAATAAAACATAATCAACAGCATTACTTGTATTTGGGAAACCAATTGTTTGAAGGTTAACACTAAAGCCTACAGAACCCGGTGTGTTGGTTATTGCTGTTTTCCAAACCCGCGCTGCACGTGCAGCATATGCATTGGATACATTCGAACTCGAGCCGGCACCTGCATCGTCTCCAAATACGATAAAACTCTTATCTGTAGGAAAAGATGCTCCTTTGTCCAGTGTGACTGATCCTGTTGTGTTAACACTCAACGACTTTTGTTGATCTAATGAGGAAAGATCATCTCTGCCAACACCAGTTACGTTATTATTGTAAGTTGCGTTAGCGGTAACATTCCAGAGCACGGTGCCATCACTAGCGAGGTAATTGTGTGATAAGGTAATGCCGTACTTAATGGCCAAATACGACTCAATTTTTTCTTTTTCAGTAACCGTCAGTGGTGTGGTTGAATTATAAATAATGGTTTCAGCTATACGCCCAAACTGCTGACTATTGGTGGTGTAGTTACCGAATGAGTTCAGGTTCAATCCCGTCAAATTAATGGTAGCAATTGAAGCTCCTTGAACACCATTTTTTCGGAAGTTTACATCTCCGGCTTTCATTTCCAAACCTACCAATGCAGCTTCGTTTTGCAGCCATGTGAAACCGCTAGACTTAAATCCAATATTATCATTATCATAATAACCAAGCCCTGTGCCTCCGCTTTGAATAATGAGCGGGTGATCACTGGTTGTTCCTCGAAACATGGTTCGCCAATTGGAGTTTATTCGTGGCACTGCAACTGTAAATACGGTTGAGTTTAAATTGACAGGAGCGTTGGCAATTGAAAAGAAGTCGGTGTTACCAGAAAAATCAATGGTAGAATGAAAATTCAGATCATTGGTAAGTTGCGATGGCTGATTAGCTAGTGTGGCTTGTGTAGCATTTGCGGAAAAACCACTTTGGTCGGCCCAATTACTGACATCTGTCGTGCCGGTCACTCCCACATCACCCTTCACCCAGAAAATCGGTCCGGCCACTCCTCCTGGCAAGCCTATGTTAACAGCTGCAATCGCAAAATAATCTCCGTTATTAAAACTCACTCCCGTGAAGGTTAACGTATTCCCCACTAAACTGGCACCGGTTGTATGGGCTACGGCTCCCGATGAAAAATCAGAGTCCGTATCTTTTAATAACACATAGTCAGTTGCTGATGTAGTTACCGGAAATCCAATCGTTTGTAAATTGACTGAAAAGGTAACGTTACTAGGAGTGCCACTGACTGCTGTGCGCCAAATTTTTGAAGATCTGAAAAAGTAAGACGATGACACATTTGAACTTGATCCTGTTGCGCCATTATCGCCCCATAAGATAAAGTCGAGATTAGAGGCAAAAGCACCACCCAAGTCCATTCTTACCGAACCGGTGGTGTTTATGCTCGTAGAGGCCTGCTGATCCAAATCTGATGCATCATCTCGACCAATCCCTGTAATATTATTGTTATACCCGGCATTGGTAGTCAAATCCCACAAAACAGATCCATTGCTCGCTAAGTAATTATGTGCTAGTGTAAGGCCGTACTTAATGGCTAAATAACTTTCAATTCTTTCCTTTTCTGTGGATGTGAGTGCTGTGGCGGAATTGTAGATTATTGTTTCAGCTATTTTACCGAATGGCTGACCATTTCCCTGATAATTACCAAAAAAATTCAAATTGAGGCCGCTTAAATTGATTGATGAAATAGATAAACCCTGTACCCCATTTTTGCGAAAATTTACATCACTCGCTCGCATCTCAAGGCCAACCAAGGCCACTTCATTTTGCAACCAAGTAAAACCACTGGATTGCAATCCACCATTATCATTGTCATAGTAGCCGAGCGAAGTTCCTCCAGATTGAATGATGAGCGGATGATCGCCTGCTGTTCCCCTGAACATTGTGCGCCATGAAGTATTGATCATTGGAACGGCCACAGTAAAAACCGTTGTATTCAAATTGGCAACCGCGGCCCCAGGCGTCATAATCGTAGTGCTTCCTGAGAAATTAATCGTGGAGTGGCCATTTAAATCATTGGTAACCAATGATGGCTGATTTGCTACAGTACCTTGCGTAAAATTATTTCCTAAGCCGCTTTGGTCGGCCCACACACTCACGTTGGTAGTTCCTGTAACTCCTACATCACCTTTTACCCAAGTGCGCAAATTTGCACTTACTCCTCCGGGAGACTGGGCTCTAGAATGAAAAGAACATAAAATAATTATTAAAAGCAGCCAAAGGGAGTGCTGTTTCATGTTTTTAGGTTTTGGGCATAACAAAACTAAACAAAATTTCTTAATCAACTGATTTATAATCGGTTGACTGGCAATTGTTGATTTGCCTAGAAATACTGATCTAGGTGACTAGAACTCACCCAGAGATAAATGAAAAACCCATTTAGGCAGCAGGAAGAAATGAAATTGAGCCACATCGTGAAGGTAAAGTTAGCCCGGGATGCATCCTTCCACACCAAGTAAAACCAGTACATAAAAAAGACAACCACCGGAGCCATCGCCATCAAAAATGCATAACCCATGTGTATGGAATGGTATTGAAGGAAGTAAAGCAAAAAGCAAATGGTTGCTACTGCGAACAGGGCTTGCACAAAAATAAAAGTGCCTCTGATACCGAGCATCAGACTGATAGTCCGATCACCATGCTTCGTATCTTCTTCATGTTGATACACTTGCGTCATCGGGTAATTGCCCCACAACATAATGCTGGTTAACAAGGCAGGAATTAATACTTTAGGTTGATTGAGATTACTTAATTCAAAACCATTGATCCCTACATAACACATTAAAAAAGTGAAGAATCCCTGAAAAACACCAATGGTCAACCATCCTGCAATGGGGTATTTTTTCAAGCGAACGGAGGGATGACTGTACGCTTTCGATACCACACCATAAATCAACAACATGATGGCAAACAAAGCGTTGATTTTTAGATAGCCCAACACAATGGCCAGCAGATCAAACGCCAATGAAGTATAATACAAACCCTTGTTGACAGGTGGCGGGTTTTTCAAACCGCCAATGCTTTTCTCATCTTTATCAAAATAGCTATTGTACGCATTACTGGCAGGATAGAGCAACAAGTGAATAATGATGAACGACCAGATTAATCGGCTTTCGCCAAAATTGGGCGAGATAGCCAACGCAAACAGATACACGGGCATCAAAAAAAATGAAAAAGGAATGCGCAGGTGAAGAAAAATAGAGTACAAATACTTCATTCTTAAAAATAGTTCTTTGATTTCAATTCATCTCAAACTTTTGTAAATCATTGCGAAGGGAATTTTGTTATACTTGAATTATGAGTTACATCACGTCCATTGGTATTGCAAATCCTGAGCATCAGATTGAACAAACCGCCATTGCCAATTTTATGGTGAAGGCCATGAAACTCTCCGAAGATGACGAACGAAAGCTGCGGGCGCTTCATCGAATGAGCGGCATCGAAACACGCTACTCCGTTCTGAATGACTACAGCAAAACAGAACACTTTGAGTTTTATTCCAACACGAGCGATGCATTCCCGTCTACTAAACAGCGGGCAGAGTTGTTTCAAAAGCACGCGATTCACCTAGCTACTTCATCGGCTGAAAAATGCTTATCGCAGATCGCAGATATAAAACGATCTGAAATCACTCATTTAGTAGTGGTAAGTTGCACGGGCATGTATGCACCCGGCTTGGATATTGATTTGGTAAAAGTGCTAGGTTTAAAATCATCGATCGAACGCACCTGCATTAATTTTATGGGATGCTACGCTGCCTTTAATGCATTGAAGCTGGCGCATTCTTTTTGTGAACAAAATCCGCTAAGCAAAGTGCTGGTTGTTTGTGTTGAATTGTGCAGCATTCACTTTCAACGCGAGGCAACCGAAGACAATCTGCTGGCCAATTCCTTGTTTGCCGATGGTTCGGCTGCACTTTTAGTAGAAGCACAGCCACGAAATGGGATCAACCTTAAACCGATCAGCTTCTTTTGCGATATTGCTACATCAGGTGAGCACGACATGGCTTGGTCTATTGGTGATTTTGGTTTCGAGATGCGGCTCTCTTCGTACGTGCCAGAGGTAATTAAAGGTGGTATTATAAAACTAACGGCATCGTTGCTGGAAAAAATAAATTTTCATTTATCCGATATCTCTTTCTTTGCTATTCATCCGGGAGGAAAGAAAATTCTGGAAGCCATCGAAACGGAGTTGTCGATCAGTAAAGAACAAAATCAATTTGCGTATCAAGTGTTAAAAAAGTTCGGCAACATGTCTTCCCCCACTGTTTTGTTTGTTTTGCACGAACTAGCCTCCACACTTCAAACTGCTGATGACGGCAAGAAAATTTTAAGTTTTGCTTTTGGTCCCGGGCTCACACTGGAAAGCATGGTATTGGAAGTGGTAAATCATAAATAACCGTTCATGGCATCCTTACAACATCGATCGGCAGAAATTGAAATCATGGACGACCTGGATTGCCGGGGAGAAGTGGTTGACCAAACGCTGCGCGAATTGGATTTTATCAATCAATGGCTCGGTGGAAATGCCGTGACCCTCCAAGCGTTAAAACAACTTCTCCGGAAGCAAAGTAAAAATCAGGAAGTATCCATTGCCGATTTAGGATGTGGCAGCGGTGAAATGTTACGACTAATCGCAAGAAGAGCTTTACAAGAAAATCGATCATTGAAATTACTGGGCATTGATGCCAATCCAAACATCATTGAGTTCGCCAAAGCTCATTCCCTGAAATTCAATAACATCTCTTTCGAGGCTGTAAACATTTTCTCAAAAGAATTTCGCGAGCGGAAATTTGATGTTGTGCTTTGCACGTTATTTCTCCACCATTTTACTGAAGAACAACTAGTGGATATTTTCAAGTCGTTGCATCAACAGACGAGCATTGGAATTATTGTCAACGACATCCATCGTCATCCGCTGGCCTATTACTCCATCAAATGGTTAACACAACTTTTTTCTAAATCGGCTATGGTAAAATTCGATGCACCACTTTCTGTACAGCGGGCTTTCACTAAAAAAGAGCTGAAAGACATTTTATTCAAAGCCGGAATCATAAACTATCAACTAAAATGGAAATGGGCCTTTCGATGGCAATTGATTATTTGGCCATCTCCGTAAAAATTCTGGCACAATTTTTCCTTAATTTAGATCAGATTTAATGTTAACACTATGAAAAACGCACTTATCACCATTGCAATCGCTATCATTGCCAGCTCATGCGCCAACAGTCCTTTCGGAAAAAAAGTAAGCGAGCCGTTCTCAGGCAATGCTTATGAATCCAACAATCGTTTCTTCCGTGCTACCGGCAAGGGTGAAAGTTCATCTGACAATATTGCCCGAGGCAAAGCCGATATCGAAGCAAAAACCTACTTGGCCGGTCAGGTAAACACCACCATGAAACAAGTGGCTGACAATTACCAAGGTCAAACAGAAAATGAGCGTGGTGCCGATGTGGCGGAGAAGTTTCAAAGCCTCGCACGAGAAGTGATGAATACCGATTTGGCCGACTTACGAAAAGTAGGTGAGAAGAAATTCTACAATGAAAAAGAGAAAAAGTATACCGTGTTTATCGCTTACGAAATTAAGAAGAACGCCATGTTTCGCTTTATGAAAAAGCAAGCCCGCGTAAACCAAAAAATTGACGAACGCCAACTCGCCATCATCGATAAAATTCTAGACGAACAGATTAAGCAATCGGAAGAAGGAAACTAATTTGCTAATTCGTTGATTCGGTAATTCGGTAATGATAGCCTTAGATGAATATTAATTAACCATGACCAATCATCATGATCAAATCTCCAAACTAGCTATATGCTAATTCGTTGATCTGATCATTTGATGAGCTCTGGTTATTCTGTATCAAACCATTAACGAATTACCGAATTATCAAATCACCGAATTAATTCGTGTTATTCGCCATCCTCTCCGCAGTTTCGGCAATTTTTAGTTGGTTGATAAACTCATCCACCTCGCCATTCATCACAGCCGGTAAATTGTGTTGTGTGTAGCCAATGCGATGATCTGTCACGCGGCTTTGTGGGTAGTTGTAGGTTCTGATTTTCTCTGAGCGATCACCACTGCGCACCTGACTTTTGCGCGATGCCGTGATGCCCGCATTCTTTTTCTCTAATTCTAATTCGTAAAGCTTTGCACGAAGCATCACCATCGCCCGGGCGCGGTTGCCGTGCTGCGATCGCTCTACCTGGCAAGTAATCACAATGCCTGTAGGCTTGTGCGTCATCTGCACTTTCGTCTCCACCTTGTTTACGTTCTGTCCACCGGCACCTCCCGAGCGTGAAGTGATCACTTCGATATCGGCCGGATTGATTTCTACGTCCACATCTTCGGCTTCAGGCAACACCACTACCGAAGCTGCGGACGTGTGTACACGACCTTGCGTCTCTGTTTCAGGCACGCGCTGCACGCGGTGGACACCTGATTCATATTTGAAAATACCATAGGCACCATCTCCCTCCACGCTGCTGATCACCTCTTTGTATCCGCCCGCAGTGCCTTCCGTCACATCCAGCACCGACATCTTCAAGCCAATGCGGTCACAAAAGCGTTGATACATGCGCCAAAGATCTCCGGCAAAAATAGCAGCCTCATCACCACCCGTTCCCGCCCGGATTTCAAGAATACAGTTCTTGAAATCCGGGCGGGAACG
>DGYK01000001.1:24515-31255 GCA_002398365.1 Flammeovirgaceae bacterium UBA5008 | reverse complement strand
TGCCCGATCCAAATGTATTTTTCCATCCTAAGCTTTGTTCTTCAATGCTGGCAGCGGCTGGTTCGCGACCTACATATTTACTAGGGTCGGCTGCACCGTGTGTTTTACCGAAGGTGTGACCACCGGCAATCAAGGCTACTGTTTCTTCGTCATTCATGGCCATGCGACCAAACGTTTCGCGGATGTCGCGTGCAGCAGCCATTGGATCCGGTTTTCCGTTAGGGCCTTCCGGGTTGACATAGATCAAACCCATCTGCACAGCACCAAGCGGATTCTCTAATTCACGATCACCGGTATAGCGCTTATCGCCCAACCATTCTGTTTCAGAACCCCAATAAATGTCTTGCTCCGGTTCCCACACATCTTCACGTCCGCCACCAAAACCAAATGTCTTGAAGCCCATAGATTCTAACGCACAGTTTCCGGCCAGAATCATTAAGTCAGCCCATGACAACTTTTTGCCATACTTCTTTTTGATAGGCCACAATAAAAGACGAGCCTTATCCAGATTGGCATTGTCGGGCCAGCTGTTAAGAGGAGCGAAGCGTTGCGTTCCGCTACCCGCACCCCCACGTCCATCGGCAATACGATACGTACCCGCGCTGTGCCATGCCATACGAATAAAGAAAGGACCATAATGACCGTAGTCCGCAGGCCACCAGCTTTGCGAGGTGGTCATCAGTTCGAAAATATCTTTTTTCACCGCTGCTAAGTCCAGCGATTTAAATGCTTCTGCATAGTCAAACGACTCTTCCATGGGATTGGACAGAGACGAGTTTTGACGAAGGATGTTCAGTTTCAATTGATTAGGCCACCAATCGCGATTGCTGGTGCCAGAGCCTGCTGCTTGTTTCACGGCTCCACCATGAAAGGGGCATTTGCCTGCCGATGCGTTTTTTTCCATAGGTAAATTGATTTAGAATAATTCTGAATTCGTTTCTGTTTAACAAAATGAAGTTCAACATTACATCTGATTTAACAATAAATCAAATTGATTGTTTTTATCACGTGATTGGTGTTGTCTATAAGTTGAATTGACTTTAAATCGCCATTAGAGCGTTTGAGTAGAGGTAAGTCTACTTTCCCATAATACCTGTGTTGTAAAGTATTTTGAGAAGCTCAGCGAGATTGGTGCTGTTCGTTTTTTCCATTAACGATTTTCGATACGATTCCACGGTGGCAAGAGTGAGTCCGAGCGAAGCGGCTATTTCTTTGCTACTCAATCCATCCTTTAACAACTCGGCCAGTTGATATTCGCGTGGGGTGATGTTGAGGTTAGCCAACGATTTGGTGCCTTTACTGAGCGAATAGTCGAGAGTATCCGCCACCAGTTTATTATAGTATTGACCTTCGTTCATCACCTGCCGGATCGCGAGAACTAATTCTTCCGGATCGCATTCTTTCAGAAGAAATCCGTCTGCACCTAATTTAATTAAGTGTACGATTAAAGAAGGTTCATCAAATTGCGTCAAAATGATAACACGTGTGGTGGGATAGCCCTCTTTCGCATGGCGAAGAAAATCGATCCCATTCATCTTTGGCATCTGGATATCAACCAATGCCAGATCAATCCGATGATGTTGCAGTACCTCCATGGCCTCCACACCATTGGCAGCTTCATAAAAATGAAGATTTTTTATAAAAATAGAGAGTAACCTTACAAGCGACTTTCGGAAGATCGTATGATCATCTACGATCAAAATGTGGATAACTTTTTTCAAAATAGGGTACTTGTAATTTTTTTGATTAAGTCAATACCCAACTTCTTGGGTATTGACAAAGTTCAAAAATCTTCAATTTTGCTAAAAATATTACATCATACTCACATTTAATATTTTGGTAAAATTTCTTTCAAAAATTTATCCGATCATTGAATCAAAGAAAGGACTATGAGAAGACAGACTTACGATATATCGTTTTTCCATTCGTTGCCCCAAACGAAAAAATAGCGATCAGGCCTCCCCGTCCACTCGTAACTATCTCATAGTTAACACTATGATTTCTGGCACGATTATTTCAATAGACTTTTACAAATAAATTAAGAATGAACTCGAAATCATTTTGGATTCCAACAGCATTAGCACTCATTTCTCTCACACTCTCTGTTCTCCTATTTGTGACGAAAGAACAAAAACTTCTTTATGTAGACTCTGCGAAGCTGGTCAATGGATATAAAGGAATGGAAGTCGCTCGACAGGAATACCAAAAGAAAACAGCGGCTTGGAAAGCCAACATTGACACGCTCATGAACGAAGTACAACAAGAGATCGTGAAATTTGAAAAGGAAAGCCAAAAGATGACGGCTAAAGAACGGGAGCTTTCCAAACAACTCATTCAAACCAAGCAACAACAGTTTGCTGATTACCAAAAAGCCATTAATCAAAAAGCAGGGCAGGAGGACAACCAGATGACGAAGAAGGTGTTGGATGAAATCAATGCCTATATTAAAGAATACGGTAAAAAAAATAACTGCAAGATTATTCTGGCCGCAACCGATTATGGCAATATCGCTTACGCGGATGATGGATTGGATATAACCGAGGAAGTGTTGGAAGGCTTGAACAAAAAATACAGCGGGCAGTAGGCATGAAGCACGGTTGGTTGAACATAGCGTTGTTAGTAGCGTTCAGCTCTTGCGCGAAACAAAAAGTTTCGGAGGAAGAGTTGAAGAAATACATTCGTGATGTAGACAATGGCTTACGTCAATCCATTACGGTTGGTGAGTTTAATGTTGAAGCAACCTATCAACCTACAGATTTGTTTGTGTTGCGTGAATTAGGTTCTGCTCAACCGGATACGGCTTCATTAAATAAATGGTACAAAAAATACGGAGGTCATTACTACTTTATCCTCAGCATCAGTAAAAACGGCAAAGAAGCGGTGAGTCCCACGCAAATGCCGTACGATCAGTTTAGTGATCTATTGCAAACCGTTTCCTTCCGCATGGGAGAGTACACAAACATGACTACATCCAGACAGGACACCATCCCATTGGCTGACTTTATTTATAACCGCACGTTTGGAATGACCACCGGCTCTGATATTTTAATGGTGTTTGATAAGAAAGAGACAGCCGATGCGGACTGGGTGCAAATCAACCTGAAAGAATTAGGTCTTGGCCTTGGAACCCAAAACTTCCGCTTCGACAAAGACAAGTTAGACGCAGCACCAAACATTGATTTCACTAAAACCAATTAACGAATCAACAAATTACCGAATCAACGAATTAACAAATTACCGAATTAACAAATTAGCCCGATGAGAAAGAGAATCCTTCGAAAATCCATTGCCATTTTCCTTTTGTTGGTCATTGTAGGTAACGTGGTAGCGCCCACCGTTTCTTACGCCCTCACATCCGGCCCCACCGCTCCAGAAGCTACCAGCTTTGAGCCGGTCGATACAACGGATATGGTGAATTTAGCCACTGGTGATTTTACTTATAATATACCGCTTTTAGAGGTTCCGGGGCCGGCCGGAGGATATCCTCTCTCACTTTCGTATCATGCTGGTATTCAACCGAATGAGGATGCGAGTTGGGTCGGTTTGGGGTGGTCGCTTAACCCAGGGGCGATTAGTAGGTTAGTTAATGGATATCCTGATGATAATAATGGAATCGAAGGTTATAAGAGGTCTTTTTGGGAGGGAGGGAGTCGCGAAACAGGTTCGATTGGGTTATCGATCGGACTGCAGAATGGGGCTTCAGTAAGTGCTGGTTTATCTTTTTCAAATGATACCTACGAGGGTTTTGGAGTTGGGTTTCAACTTGGTGTTGATGTTGGTCTAAATCTAAATAGCAAAAACAATTTAGATGAGAAGAATAGGACAAGTATTGGAGTAAGTGTCTCCGTATCACCTAACGGTAAAGTTAGTGCTTCAGCTTCTGTAGGGGCAATTAACCTAGATTCTGAAAACGGCTTTTCAGGTAATATGAGTTTTAAGTCAACCAGTATTTCAATTTCATCAAGTGGTTTGAGTGTAAGCACCCCAATCGGTGGAATAAGAAAAGATATTGTAAACTCCAAATCAGGCAAAATTACATCAGAGTCTACTACTGGTGGGGGAAATATTCCAATATTACCAGGTTTAAATATTCGCATTTCTAGGACTTTTGAGAGATACTGGTCAGATGAAACTGATGAGGTATTAACTTATGGTACTTTGTATAACTTGAAAAATCAATTAAGTGTAAGTGACTTTGATTCAAAAACATTTGATGTCTATGATTTACCAGATGTCAATATGATAACTGAATCTGATTTGGAAAAAGTAAGGGGAGGTACATTTCCAGATTATGACAGGTACAATGTTTCTGCTCAAGGGTTATCTGGTTCAATGAGACCCTTTCATTTTCAAGATAATTTGTATCGGAGGAACAGAAAAAATGGTGAAAATTATGAGATAGTGAATAACCCTTTATCAGTTGTTGGAAAATTAGCAGGCTTTAGATTTGAAAATGATTTTTCCAACAAATATTTATATCAATCAGATGAGTTTTTTTATTCCCAAGCCAAGGGTGATTTTGATTACAACTTTTTGAATTCTATTAATACAGGGAATAATAATAACAACGGACTTATTAATGATAAATTAATTGGATCTAAGAATATAGATTGGTTCACTAACGAGCAAATTGCAAATGGATTTGCACGAAGTAAAGGCTTCATTGAATCTAAATCAAGAACCCGAGAAGCCAATGGCACTATGTCAAAAAAAATTGGCGGTTTTAAAATTACAAATGAATCTGGAGTGGTATATCATTATTCTTTACCTGTTTACGAAAAAAATGAGTTCACGTATTCAGGTTGGGTAGATGATCATGGAAAACATTATTTTAATACATTAACAAATCCTTCGCCTTATGCCTATACTTGGCTTTTAACAGCAGTTACGGGTCCTGATTATGTTGATCGAGGAGAAATTGGTTTATTAGATGACCAAGATTGGGGATATTGGGTTGAATTTAATTACGGATTGTGGACTGGACAATATTCTTGGAGAAATCCTGCCCAGGGCTATACAATAGATATTGATAATAAGTTCAAAAGTTTTTCAAGTGGAAGTAAAGAGTTGTTTTATTTAAACACAATAAAAACCAAGACACATGTTGCCATATTTGAAAAGGAGATTCGACCTGATGGGAAAGGTATAGCTGTGGCAGGTGGACCTTTAGTTAACTCTTTCGAGAATAACTCAGTTTCAATCATTGATCCTTCTTTTGAGCCAGGAATCGATGTTGATTTAAAGTTAAAATACCCTGTTGCAACACTGAGACTAAATTCCATTTATCTTCTAAAGAGAAGTGATTATGAAATCCTTGGAGGAGATTATTTAGCATCCGCTGGCAACGAATATAACCATACATGGACAACAAGTATTTGGTTGGGAACAATACAAGATTATGTTGTAAAAACATACCAGTGGCATAATCCTAAGAGTGTAATAGATAAATTCGATATCAATTCCGAGATAAAAAATAAAGCTATAAAAATTATTGATTTCGACTTCGATTACTCATTAGCCCCTGGGACAGTCAATAGCTTCGATGAAAATGGTAATTTGTATGTTCCTCTCCCTAACAAAAGCTTAGTTAATCAAAAAATGGGGAAATTGACCCTGATCGGTATTAATTTTCTAGGAAAGTCTGGAAACAGTAGTCTACCTTCAACCAAGTTTGAATACGCAAAGAACTTTCCTTACGAGGCAGATAAATTCGACTCTTGGGGATTCTATAAATCAGATTTTCCAAACACAGGAAATGAAAATGTTGATAGGATGGTTACACCTACTTCTGCATTAGACGTAGATGCGTGGAGTTTGACTAAAGTTACCAATTCGCTAGGCTCTATTACAGAAATTGCATATGAATCAGATTCATTCAAGTCGGAATTGTTCGGACAATCAGCACCCTTTAGGATAGAGTCACTTACACCTACTACACTCAAATTAAAAGATGTTCAAGAAAACGCATACTTTAAGCCTAATGATAGAATAATACTCAAGTTAAGTTTAATAAGAACGGAGTTTAATGCAGATACATCACCACATTTTACGGAAATAGGCTACGTTCCTTGGTCTGTTGAAACAATTGTAGAGTCTGTTTCTGACGATGCGCTAGTAGTTGCACCAATCAATTTTCCCAAAATAAACTATGGTTCAGGACACTACATCAACTCAGGATTCTTTCTCGGTAATGTAGGCTTATTAGGCGGTTCCGGATGGGAATTTGGAGGTGGGGTTAGAGTCAAGTCTATTGAGACGAAAGATTCTCAAAGAGGAATTGCATTCGTGACTTCTTACTCATATGAATCACCATCGGATGGAAGTCAAAGTGGTGTAACATCCTATAAACCAATAGTAATGGACAAATACTACACAAAAAACCTTCCTGAGACTCATCAAGGAGTTAAAACATTGAAAGAGGCTCTAAATAATGATTTGGCAAAAATCATATCACTGTCAAGGGTAATGCCCGGACCTGGAGTTATCTACGAATTCGTAACAGTTAGAAATTCTATAAAAGATACAAATAATATAAGTAGAGAAGTTGAGAACTATTCAGTTTTTCATTTTGAGATATTTGATTTTTCGCTGATTGATTTTTTTAAGGAACGCCCTGATAATTTAGTGTCAAGGAAGATTGCTATAAAAAATTATTCGTCAAGAGTTGGAAATTTAAAATCAACTAAAGTATTCTCTAGAGATGGAGTTCTACTTAGTCAGATTGTAAATAAGTATCTTTA
>DGYK01000001.1:20471-24417 GCA_002398365.1 Flammeovirgaceae bacterium UBA5008 | reverse complement strand
ATTGTAAATAAGTATCTTCATGACGAAATTGATATAGCTAATATTAATAATAATGATCCAGAATTGGATGATAAGTTTGAAGCTAATATTAAATTATATGAGCCTTTAATTTACAGCAAGCTTAAGGGGCAAGGTATCATCCAAGAGACTTTTGCTAATGCGCGAAATGGATGGAGAGTGATTTCAAGGTATGAAACATACCCCTCGGTAAAAATGTCTACTCAAGTTACAAATTTTAAGACTGGGGTTAATAAAACTGAATTTAATTTAGGATTTGATTTTTATTCGGGTAAAGTGATTAAATCTCTTGAATTGGATGAGCTTGGTAATTCGTTTGTTACAGAAATTATTCCGGCATATCAAATTTATCCATCAATGGGGCCGTCATTACAAGGAGGTTTGAACATGCTTACTCAGGAAGGCGCTGTTCAAAAATTTACAGTGACTGAAGATTACAAGTTAAACCCTATTGAAGTGAATAAAAGATCGCTAATTTCAGCCTCGGCTCAAACATGGTCTGATCAAATCCCTGTAATGGGTGCGGCAGGTAATAACCAGACGGCATTTCAATCCGGCATCTGGCGTAAGAAGTCTACCTTTAGTTATACCGGAGATCAATATGCTCCCTTGGCAACTACCGGAGATGGGTTGGTAGCTGCGGCTTCTTTCCAACCATTTGCAAATTGGACAAACGATGCACCTCAGGCCGGCTGGCAAAAAAATGCTACTATCACGAAGTACGATTACAACTCGCACGCTATTGAGGCAACGGATGTCAATGATAAGTTTGCAGCTACCAAGTTTAGTTATGATCACAGTCAGGTATTAGCAACAGCCACCAATGCCAATTATGGCGAGTTGGCGTATTCCGGGGTAGAGGAGTCATTACAACAAGATCAATTCTATCACGCAACCAATTTCCCTTTCAAAGCTGTTGGGGGCGGTGTTTATGTGAGTGACGAATCCACTCTATCATCAACAGCACATACCGGAGTAAAATCGGTACAGACACCAATTGCGAAAAAGGCATTCCGATATTCTTTTGATGCAGATAATAAGAACTACCAGGTAAGCGTCTGGGCTTCGAGAAATGATGCTAAAATTAAATACAAGCTGAACAATGGATCAGCCTTGGAAGCGGTAATGGATGGAGCGAAGAAATCGGGTGATTGGTATTTACTAACAGCCTCGATACCAACCGGTGCCACCGGAGTCTTAGAAATCTGGTGCGAAGCTACGGCTGCCACTACCTTATTTGATGACTTCCGAATGCATCCGGTGCAAGCTGCGATGACCAGCTACGTGTACAACAATTGGGGTGAACTGACCCATATTTTAGATAACAATAATATTTATACAAAGTATGAATATGATGGCATGGGACGCTTAATTAAGACTTATCGTGAGCGCTTACAACCAACGGATCAATCTCCGGCTGTATCTAAAATTAGTGAAGTAGCTTATCACTACGCTTTAAGTAGTCCGGCATTTATGATACCCATTCAAACTTCCGTGTCTTCGGGAAATGGAACCATTACTCAAAATGTAAATGTGTTGCCGGGTGGTACGGCTGTGATATATACAGCTAATGCCTGTGATAATCTCAATTATCTATCGAAAGTGTATGCCGATGGCAAATTGCTTTCCACGGCCGGCAGTGGCCCGTTGGCAGCTGCGGTTACACTCTACGATGGTGCCAAGGCATTTGTAGAGAATGGTGTAGTCAAGTTAACGGGAGTGCAGGGCAATCATAAAGTAAGAGCAGAGTTTGCTTTACCTCCAACAAACTTACAGCCCTATGCTGTTTGTGAATTAACCCAACCCAACAATTGTCCCACGAATCGCTATTTTATCATGACTCCAAATAGCTGTGGGGGTTATGACCAAAGTAACATCACTTATTTGTGGACTGAGTTGTCTCCGGCTATTCAGGCAAATACATCTCCTTGCCCTACCATCGATCCTAATTCCAATTGCAATCAACTTCAACCACAAAACTAGTTATGCGATTCATCAATAAACTTCAATGCATCGTAGTGTTGATTACTTTGCTTCTGTCATCAACAAGTATTTATTCGCAGAATTGTAATATTATCAACGATAATCTCTATTTATGCGAAGGTGGCACGTATGGATTCTATACCGAAATGCCAGGTGAGTCGTATACTTGGTCACTCGATAACGTAACAATTCCTGGGCAGCCTTATTCGTATGCATCAATTACTTTACCGAATAGTGGTAATCATACGATTACAGTAAGTGTTGGATCTGGTTTGCAACAAGGATTTCCGACTAATGGAGACTGCACATACGCATCAATTCAAATCACTGTGAATGCGACAACAGCATTGCCTGGAATTGTTGCCACACCGCCAGGACTTTGTAATAGTGGAAATACAACCTTGACGTTAGAATCCACACTTCCGGCAGGACAACAATCTGGATTAATATGGACATCAACTGCACAGCCAGCGCATACGGGTACTGGAATTTCGCTTACTGCCAATGGGTTAACGCAATCAACCACTTTTACGCTTTCCAACCCAAGTGGTTGTTATACGCCATCTACCATCACTGTGCCGGTCTATAAAACCTTACTCAATCCGGTTACTTCGAATGTAGTGGTAAAAGAGTATCGGCAAACGGAAATTACCACGGTAGCAGTTGGTAATCACTATTGGCAAATGGGAACCAGCTTATCCGATGTAAATGGTACACCCAGCACGGAATTACCCCAATCGTATTCATCTCCCGTTTTCACCGCCACTCAGGATGGTTTTTATTATGTGCGTTCATTCATTCCGTATTTGAATTGTTGGACCGCGCCATCTTCTGTGGTGCAGGTAACCGTAAGCAAAACGCCACCCCTGGCAGATATTGGAGAGATCAAACGTTATGGATACAACGAATTGAATCTGATCAATGACAATGCCGATGTCCTCCATACGCTCGCAACGTACTATGTAACGGGAACTCCGGATAAACCATTTACCAATGGTCGAATTGCCGTATTTGAAGAAGGCTTAATTACCATTAAAGGAAAAGATAATGCCACTGGTACGTGGGGTAATTCAATTACATATCAAAACATTTTGCGCAGCGATGATGATTTAAACTGGATACATACGAAGACCTATGATGGCACCTCCGAAACCAATCCGGTTTCGGAGAGTAAAAGTTTCTTCGATCAGCGTGGACAGTCATTGCAATCACAGAGTAAAAGTTTTCATGAAGGACAACCGGTGGTGTTTGCTTCGCTTTCTTTGAAAGACAAGTATGATCGCACGGTCGGTGGCACATTATCCGCACCGATTCTGCAAAGCGATTTCAAATACAATAGCGGATTGGCGATCACATCAGAGGGCAAACCATTGTCGTATACGGATTTTGAAAAGCCAAGCCCTACGCCATTGGCTACCGATCAAAAAGGAACATTGGGTAACTATTATAGCATTGATAATAAATGGAACGAAACAAAAGTCCCTACCGCTTTGCGCTTGTATTCGCGTACTGATTTTTATGAAGACGGAACAGGAGAGGAGCGAAGAGCGGCTCAGCCGGGGGACACCCATTTTATTGGTTCGGGAAGAGAGGTTTTAAAGGGGACTTTTCCCGTAGGAAATAATGACACGAACAATGAACTGAGTGATTATCTGGATAAACGTGCCATTGCATTAGGTGTTCCCGATCTTCCGAAGATCGAAGGCGTTCAAAATGTAGTACGTGATGAAAACGAGCGGTACGTGGTGAGTATCTCAGATAAATCCGGCAAAGTGCTGATGACGGCCAGAAAGGGCTCACCCATCGCCACCAATTATGACTTCCCTTCTTCCATCACATCCGATAAAATGGCGTATTTTTATGTGCTGGGAAGTGTCGGTTCAACATCTCAAACGGTGACCATTACGGGAACGAGTGACTATGTGTTAGAAAATACTATCACCAA
>DGYK01000001.1:0-20301 GCA_002398365.1 Flammeovirgaceae bacterium UBA5008 | reverse complement strand
AGAAAATACTATCACCAATACACCAGTTACTAAATTGACTACGGCATTGCCGCATGTATATACCTTAAATGCCGGATTTTACCGAGTCTTGCCCGCTACAGGTACGGTTACTGTTGCGTATACGCATTCATTTACAGACATAGCCTATCAATTTTATAATGATGCTGGCAGGTTAGTAGTCAGTGTTTCTCCGAATGGTTACGAGCAGTGGAGAAGATCAACGCCTATACCATTCAGCGACATTGACAAAAGTACCCACACCTACAACCACCAAGGCTGGCTGTTGAGCATGACCGAGAAAGATGCAGGTACTACGAATTACAGCTACCGGAAAGATGGAAAAATAAGATTCTCACAAAATGCACAACAAAAAGATGATGAAGTGAACAACCGCATTGGCAAGGGAAGATTTTCCTATACGAACTACGATGATCTGGGGCGGCCCATTGAATCTGGCGAGTACATCGGCACCACACTTACGTATGCATCGTTAGATCCTAACGCAGCTCAGACAGAGTATGCATTGACCGATAAAAAAGATTGGGTGCGCACCAATTACGACTATGCAGCTTCACCAGCACCGGTTGATGGCTATACACAAGGATATGTGCGGGGAGCGGTTTCCTGGACAGAAAATGCAAATACAAAAACATGGTATAGCTACGATGAGATGGGGCGTGTGGTATGGATGGCACAAAAACCAACCATCACCAACTTCCCGTATACCTTTGTCACCAACTACGAATACGACTTTGTAGGGAACGTTTTGAAAACCTATACCCGTGCCCGTACCGGAGGCACCACACCTACTTGGCAAGATGCCTTTTATCACCATTACGAATACGATCAGAATAAGCGTTTGCAGAAAGTGTATACCAGCAAAGACGGCATCAAAACTACTTTGCAGGCAGAGTACATTTATTATCTGCATGGCCCGCTGAAACGGGTGGTATTGGCATCGAATTTACAGGGCATTGACTTTGTCTATAACATTCATGGATGGCTGACGCAAATCAACCACCCGGATACGAACAAAGACCCCGGAGCAGACGGTACGAATGGAATTCGCAAAGATGTGTTTGGATTGATCTTAGAATATTATGAACGAAGCATCGTGCCGCAAGCAGCTTTGTTTGATCCAAAGCAATACCATCATTTGCCGAAAATGGAAGGAGATACGCAACAACTATTGACAACCCAGGCAGATCCCTTCTCCATGTATCGGAAGCAATTGCACACCAACATCGAGCAACTGAAGTTGTGGAGCAGTGATCAGAAAAATTTCATGCAGTCGGGCGGAGGTAATTAATAGACACACAAATAACACCTGTGATGAGAACAAGACTTTATCAATTAGGGGGAACCATCGTGGTAGGAGTTATACTACTCTTCAGTTCTGTTTCAGCAAGCGCTCAAACGAACGTAGTTCCGGACAACGTAGAACTGGCCGCGCTGAAGGCGATGTATGATAGTTTAGGTGGAGCGAATTGGACCACCAAAACGAATTGGCCCACGGCTGCTACATGGCCTGCCAGTGCTACGGCTGCGCAAATGGATGCGTGGTACGGTATAGAAGTGACTAATGGAGATATTTCCAAGATTACATTTCCGCAGAAAAACCTGATTGGTAAAATTCCAGCCCAAATGGGCGATTTAAAGGCCTTGACGGTTTTGGATTTGAATACGAACGCGGGCATCACCGGTAGCTTGCCGGCATCGCTGTGGACGATCACAACGTTGAGAGAGATTTTGTTGTACCGATGCAATATCAGTGGCACGGTTTCACCTGACATCTTCAATCTTCCGAATCTGAGGATTTTGAATTTAAACGTTAACAAATTGACCGGATCACTACCCGGCAACATGGGCAATGCCACCACACTTACATCGCTGGCGATTTCCCTCAACAGCAACATGACAGGTTCCTTGCCTGCCAGTATTGGCAATCTGGTTAACCTAACAATACTTCAAATTGAGGGTACACAAATAGATGGAAGTATTCCCACTACCATCGGTAATCTGACAAACCTCACCTACCTCAAGTTAAACAGTAACAAATTGACCGGGAGCATTCCAACGGAGATCGGAAATCTGAATAAACTGGTGACCGGATTATACCTGAACAATAATTTACTCACCGGTCCCATTCCTTCTTCAATTGGTAATCTGACGTTACTCAAAACATTGGATATTTCCACCAATCAACTGAGTGGAAGCCTACCGACTGAAATTGGCAACTTAACGCAACTTACCTCTTTGGTGGCCGCGTATAACCAACTGACGGGCAGCATTCCAACATCGATTGGCAATCTCACGAAGTTGATTTCACTTAATTTGTCATTCAACAAACTTTCGGGCGAACTACCCACCAGCATAGGAAATCTAACCAGTCTTACTACGCTTCACTTACATGGCAATCTGACTCTGACGGGTTCTATTCCACCCCAATTAGGTAATTTAACCAACCTGACCGAATTGTGGATGCAGGCCAACCAGTTCGTTGGTCCTATACCTCATGAGATTGGTAATTTAAATAAGCTTACTATACTTTATTTGCATTTGAATTCATTATCCGGGACGATCCCTTCTTCGCTGGGAAATCTCACCAACCTGAACAATCTGTATTTGCATACCAATCAACTGACAGGAGAACTGCCGGTTAGCTTGAAAAACCTAACCAAGCTGCGTCAGTTCTGGGTGAGCAGCAATCAATTAAGTGGAACCATACCTGTTCAATTCTCCAACTGGACACTATTGAATTATTTTAACATCGGATACAATCAGTTCAGCGGAGAAATACCAGAGACTTTATTTTCAGCCTGGACTCAATTGGCCACATTTTCCATTGAGTGGAATGCATTTTCCGGAGCCTTTCCATCCACTATTTCTTCGTGCACATTGCTGACTACATTGAATGCCCATTATAACGGATTCACATCATTGCCGGCTTCGATGCTTGGCCTTCCGGCCATCACTTCATTAATGGTGTACAACAATCAATTGTCCAGCATACCTAATTTTGCTTCACAGGTAAATAAACTCCATCTCACACTGAATTTTAGAAGTAATTTTCTTGACTTTTCACAATTGGAGGTAATGGTGGGGCAGGGGATTAAGTCCGTCACACTGGTGCCTGTACAAAATATTAAGGACGTAACATCGGTAGGTTATCAAGCCGGTGATCCGCTGATTATTCCGGCCCGGCCTACCGGAGTAAACTCAACTATTACCTGGGAGAAACAAGCAGCCAACGGCACGTGGAGTTCAGTGAATTCACTCAATCAGGACGCCACCCAGAAAACCTTTTTACGAAACACGCCCAATGCCAGTGACAATGGATACTACCGCTGGAAGATGACTAACACGCTTTTCTCCGGCACCACGCTTTTTTCGGAACCAATTTATGTGGGCGAGTTATCCGAGTTAGAAGAAGCGAAAACACTTTACAATGGCCTTATTACCGCTGCCAGTTGGCGGACAGATAAAGTATACGGAGTGAATGGCAGTGACCTGACCGGTATGTATCTCTACGACTATGACGAGAAGTATCAATTAAAGGAGGCTGTCTTTGCCACTCCAAATTTCACAACTAGCACTTATGCTCTTGCAGGTAATAATTACCGCGTAGGTGGGATGGAGTACGACCCCAACGGAAATATCAAAAAGCTAAAGCGCTATAAGGGCAACGGACAAATTCAACATGATTTTGGATATACCTACATCCCTAACACGAATCAGCTTACTTCGGTGAGTTCGTATGCCGGATACGAATACAATAAAATCGGTCAGACGACCAAAGTAGACAAGGTGGCCAACGATGGGAAGGATCAATACATTGATTATGATGTGACTGGCAAAGTAGTGGCCGTGTTTGAAGATGTAAACAAAACAAAAGTGACGACTCGCTATACCTACGATGACCGGGGCTTCCGCTTAACGAAGGCTGACTACGATGCCAAGGGCGCATTAACAAAAACATATTGGTATATCCGCGATGCAAGTGGAAATGTCTTAAGCATCTACGAACAAGTAAGCACGATCAACACCACTTTTACAGACTTCAAACAAACCGAAGTGCCTATTTACGGTGCCGGAAAAATTGGCACCTATTATGCAGGATCCTCTGTTGCAGCCGACCAGGCGCAGGTGGAAGCCGGAACAACAGCTTATGAAATTACTGACCACTTGGGTAACGTGCGTGCCGTGGTGCGAGTGCAGCCCAATGAGTACACCGCCACGATGGAGGACGATGGCACTACCGCCTACACCAATCCACGTGTGCGTGAGAATGTATACTTCAAAAATCTGTTTGAAACCGAGAAGCGTGATGCGCAGATGAACCACACTCCTGATGATGGAGTCGTGTCAACCCCGGTACCCAACAACAGTTCGTATTTGTATTGGATCAGCGGGCAAGCGGGCATTACACCGGATAAGAAATCCGTGGGACCTGCTACGGCACTGTTAGTAAGCCCCGGTGACAAACTGGATGTGAGCGCGTGGGCACGCTACAAGATTAAAACCAGCTACACGAAAGCCTCCTTGCTGCCGGTATTAGCAAGTGTGTTGGGGGGTGACTTTGTGTACAATGGCGGACTGGAGAGTATGACGCAAGCGGTGAATGCCTTTAACACGGCTATTCCATTAATGATTCAGCCGCCTACGAACGGCAACGACCGACCGCACGCGTATATTAATTATTTGATTTTTCCTGCCGATAACAGCACTCCCTATGGAAAGGCCACACAAATACCGGCCTCAGCAGGATTTGAAGAGCCACAGCGCAGCGCACCGTTTACCGCTAACAACCTGGTGAAAGTAGATCCAATCACGATTACTAAATCGGGGTATATCTACATCTGGGTGAGCAACGAGACGGAGAATACCGAAGTGTGGTTTGACGATGTAAGTGTGCAGCATTACAAAGGTGTAGTAACCCAAGCCACGGACTATGGTGCGTGGGGCGAAGTAATGCGCGAACAGCGCTTGGATCTGGCCTCCGGAGAATTAACCCCTCCGTTGTTAAAAGACAACATTCAGGTCAATTACCAATTGGATGGCAATGCGTTGGACTCTGGACCGAATGCCATGAATGGCACCGTGACAGGAGCCACACCAACCACTGATCGAGAAAATCAGGCGGGCAAGGCATACAGCTTCAATGGCACGAGCAGAATTACTTTACCGGGCACGGCACAGAAATTATCATATATTCATAATACGGGAGTATTTACATTGAGTGTGTTTATGCGTGTACCAAATGTGGATATAACGGGGGCTGCTTATCCAATGGGTAACATGGTTAGCACCACGATGAAAGGATATTGGTTGAGTTTTGGCGTATTGACTGCTGGCTCGCAGCGCCAAGTAGGATTTAACATAGTGCGTGGAGTTTCTGGCAATATGATTTATGCGAAAAGTGCCACCAATAGCATCAATGACACAGGATGGCACCATATTGCCGTTGTGGGCGATGGTAAAGTGGTTAAAATATATGTGGATGGGGTAGAGAGTGGCGCACCGGTTTCCTTTATTGGTACAACCGGTGATAGTACCTATGACCTGATTTTGGGAGGCGTTCGAGATACGGCAGGTGGATTTTACAATGGCTTCTCAGGCGGACTGGACGGACTGCTGGTGTTTGACCGAACCCTCACCGATGAAGAAGTAGCGGCACTGGCCACAGGCAAACCCACCGAAGACATCGATGCAGAGACGCTGAGTCAAAAATACCGTTATGGGTATCAGGGCAAGTATGCAGAGCGGGATGAGGAAACCGGGTGGAATCATTTTGAGTTGAGAGAGTATGATCCGGTGATTGGGAGGTGGACAGTGGTGGATCCTTATGGGCAGTATTGGAGTCCATATTTAGCTATGGGAAATAATCCAGTGAGTGGGGTTGATCCAAATGGAGGAATAACTTTTCCTTTGTTTAGTCAAGAATTCCTAGACCGTTTAGCTACAGGAGACTTTACAAGCAATTGGCTCGAAACTGTCGAAGTAAAGCCAAACTTCTGGGATTTCCTTGATGACGTAAATTTGATGTTCTCAGGAAAATGGGGCGTTAGTTTTAGAGGAAGCGGTGGCGAAAATGTGTTTGGAGGATCTAAGTCAAGAAAAGAATTTGTACAGACTATAGATGTAAAATTATTTACAGATCTGATGTCACTTCATAAGGAGTGGAATATACCTGGAGGAAGTAGGTACGATGCTAATCAAAGAAAGAATGTAAATCCAGATCAACCTATTACGGACTATGTTGAAAAATTGAAGAAAGCAATGGACGCATCAAAGAGTTTTTATGATGCTGTTAAAGATTATAATGATTCGGCTCATAAACAGCGACATAGTTCCACTAAGTACTTCGTACAGAAGTTAAAATTTGCTTCAGGCCCAAATGATTATGTATTGGATACTTTAGACGGTTGGACTAAAGAAGAAGCTGCTAGATTAGGTATAGATTCAATTGTTAGCGAGAAAAACATATCTTTGGATTATAGAAACCAGTTAAGACAAATTGCTAAAAAACAAAGGAGATGAATTGTAGGTTAAGTTTAATATTTATTCTGCTAGTTAATTTTTCATGTTCCAATGAAAGAATAGATGAGCGGAAGATTATAATTGATCAAACGTTATCTAAATCACTTGACACTTTGCTTATTCAAAGACTTGATAGTTCTTTATTAATTCATTTTGAATTTGAATCTAAGATCCGAGTGGTTTATTTGAATTCCTTTTTAGGTAAAAATGAGCAAAAATTAACTGATGATGAAAAAGGATTGGTTCAAGTTATGATTTCCCAAAAAGGAGAGTTGAGAGAACTATATCGGTTTGAAAATTTTAAGTTCAGGACTAATCATATTATTGAAGATTCGCCTCAGAATAAGAGTTTTTATAATGATAAAAAGTACTTCGGCACATTAAATTTATCAACTCCATTGGTGAATTCTAAAGGTAACCTTGCGAGCTATTATTTGGCCATAAATTGTAGTGGAAGATACCCTAATTGTAGTATTGGAGCACTAATTTTCGTTAGAAAGTCCTCAGATTTGATTTGGTCTATTGATAAAATATTTCCTCTATGGGAAGGAACATAAATTCCCCCAGCTATCCGTAGTTTGTAATAAGTCCGAACTGCTATCGCTGCTGTCCTTAGTTTGCAACTAAGGACATGAAGCTATCTTAGTCTATACTGCTCCTCGAACTAGCTCGGATGTTGTGAGACGGTAATGAGCGGTGGGTCATCCGTGCGGGTAAAGAAAAAGAAAGCCTAATCGAGAAGTCGGTTGGGCTTTTTTTAGTTTTACGAGTGAGCTTTTGTTGTGTGTGAGCGAGCTGGGCTTTGCTGGCCAAGCAAAGCGGAAGCCGCTTCCTACAGCAGCACGACCAAGAAAGTAATATAAGTCAGTAGCATTTCTATCAATCAAACTCAATATATCGTACCTTTGTTCCATGATAAAATCCATTCAAATTATCGCCTTAGTAACATTGAGTAATGGCCTCTTTGCGCAGGTCTATTATGTTCCTCAAACCATTAGAACCCCACAAGGAAATGTAACCATTCAGCAGCCAGTTTATCGCCCAATGCCGATGCATCATGGCAACTTTGGCGGGCAATACAATCCAAAGTTTCAATTCACCGTTGTCTTAAAAAGTGATTCCGTCATAAATTTCAAATCGCGCATTGAATCAGAAGACAAAAAAATGTATGTAATTCACAAAGAAAAAAGGATCAAACGCAAAATATTTCCAAACGATACGCGAGAGATTTATGGCTACAGTTCAGTACATGGCAGAATGAAAGGAATACCTTCCGATAGTTGCTGGCTGTTCAAAGGATATGCGGGAGCTATTAACTCTTACCTCTCACTACCATTGAAGGACTATACAATGATCATTGCTATACAACACGGAGATGACGGACCTATTGTGCCGCTCAATAGAAAAAACTTGGAGGCAATCACTGGAACCGATGATCCAAAAATCGCAAAATGGTTAGAAAAGAATAAGCTGTCTCAGGTTATTGAATATTATAACGATCTGCAAAAACAAAAAGCAGCAAACAATAAATGATAAAACGGCTTTCTCTTTGTGTAGCGGTCAGTTGCCTTTTCGGAAGCCAGAGCTTCGGGCAAGATAACACGGCCCAACGCAAAGCAGATTCTCTTCGTCAGCAAATTGATTCACTTCAGCTTCCGGGAAAGAAGAAATTGGATTCACTTCAAAAAGTGGGCAAGAATGTTTCAGCTGTTGGTGCATCCGCACAACAGAAAATGAATCACGCAATGGATTCGTTAAATCCCGATCAAAAATTAACTAACTATCAAACCCGAATTGATTCTACGCAACGCACGCTGTCGGGTCGGTTGGCGAACGTGCAAACCCGATTGAAAGCGAAATCAGATAGTCTGCGCACATTAAACCTGCCCACCGAAAAAGTAGACGCACAAATCGAGAAACTTCAATCCAATATCGATAGCTTGAAGCTTCCTATCCCTTCGGTAAACATCAAGCAAGCGGAAGAACGCCTGAAGAAGCTCAACACATCCGTTGTGGGGCGGGTAGAAAAATTAGAACAAGGAGTGGGCATACATGTAAAGAAATTACCCACTGAGTTGCAATCGAAAGTGGGGAATGTTTCATCCATCACCAATTCGGTTACGCAACGACTTCCGGCTAATACATTTTCGGGAGTAAACCTACCTTCCGGTAATGGAATGCCCGGAAATTTAAATGCCAATCTACCGGGTGTAACTGCCCCTTCGCTTCCGGGTGCTTCTTTGCCAACTGGAGGGGGGCTGCCTGCTGCCAATGGATCAACAAGTATTTCCGGCATCAACACGCCTTCCAATCCGAGTATGCCAGGCATTCCTTCTGCCAATGGACTCAATACAGGTTCCATGCCATCCGCTAATTTGCCCACAGCGAACCTGAGTGAGGTGACGGATATTTCGCAGCAAGCAGGTGAACTCGCCAAATTACCGGGTGAAGAGAATCAGTACAGCGATCAAATTCAACAATTGAAGGATGGTGAATTGGATTCGGCCGTTGTGAAAAAGTGGATGGAAGAAAACGCCTCCCGGATGAAGGAGACAAAAATGTTGAAGGAACAACAACAAGCCATTGATAAATACAAGCAAATGTCGGCTCGTTACCGCGACCCGGTGGCCATGAAAAAGGAATTGCAGAAGAATGCAAAAGAGTTGGCATTCGATAAAGTGGCCGCTTCGCAAACTACCGTGAATGAAGCGGTGACAAATTTGAATCAACTGAAGAAGACCTCAGCAGATTTGAAAACCATTGATACCCGCGTGAAGGAAAAGCGCACGAATCCCATGCGCGGAAAACCATTCAGAGAGCGCTTATTACCCGCGGTAAGTTTGCAAATGCAAAATGGCACCAATTTTCTATTGGATGTGAATCCATCCATCGGCTATCATCTCACAGGTCGGTGGACGGCCGGTGTAGGTTGGAATGAGCGGATCGCGTGTAATTTTTCCAGAGGCCGTTACTTCATCAGCGAAGAGCGCGTGTATGGTGTACGCACCTACCTCCAGTTTCGGTTGATTGGCCAACTGACTTTACGCGGAGATGTGGAGACAATGAATACACCTGTTCGCCAGTTGAATCTTCCGCTGGATAACAGAAATAGAAAGTGGGTATGGAGTTATGTAGCGGGCATTAAACAAGAATTCCGCATCTCAAAACATATCAACGGCAATGCACAAGTGCTTTACAATCTCTATGATCCTAGGCGCGAAAGCCCGTATGCCGATCGGTTGTTGATACGCGTTGGCTTTGAATTTCCGTTCCATAAGAAAGCAAACAAATAGAGACTGCACTGGTGTCCCTGAAATAGGCAATATACACACCGATTAGCCTGTCCTTGTCCACTTGCTCATTGATGCCTATGCATTAAATTTGTTATCGGCTTACAGCTTTATGAAGGCTATACTTATCTTATTTGCGATAGGGATTGGGTTATCCAATAGCATGGCTCAAAATTGCCAATGCCCTGCGTTGCAAGAAGCTTCTGTCAAGGATGTTCAACACATGGATCCTATCTATGCAGGTTTAAAAAGTTCATCTAGTCAAATCTGTACGGCAAAATATTTTGAGTGGCTCGGAGTAAAATATCTGAATGACAACAACCTCGATTCTGTTGAGGTTCACTTTATGGAAGCTGAGAAAAGATACCAGCAACAATCCTGTAACGAGGCTTCTAAGATTTTTTTATATAAAAAATGGGCGGAATTATACTATCGCAAAGCTAATTTTTCAAAATCGCTAGCCTATTGTTTGAAACTTTCAAAAGCGGCAGAACAATTGGGCGATGCCTTTGAACAAGCCAATGTGAACACCATGATTGCGCAACTGTTCAATCAGATGGGCCAGGCAGGTAAGGGCATAACTTATGCGCGGGCGGCTGTTCCTTTTATAGAGAAAATAAAACTGCCCCAGCAGAAGGCCGATGTATTATATAAATTGTCAAAACGCTTCTTATGGCATTACCAAGATTTAGCCTATCTACCCAGTCTTGACTCGTTTGAAATCCTAGCTAAACAACATTTGAATCTTTCCAAACAACTTGGCAGTAAACAAGAGTTGGCCAAAGCCTATTCAAATATGCAAGGTGCAGCTTATGAACAAAAAAACTTCAAACTTGCTATCGCCTATCTGGATAGCTCGAATTTATACTTAGATGCAGATGATTGGTTAAATAAGGCTGTTAATTATTTTGATTTGGCGGACTTACACCTGCAGGATAAAAATTATAACGCGGCTAAGGTGTGGGCAGATTCATCTATCGCAGTTTACCAAAAACTAGGTGATATTGCTTTCGTTGCAGATGCCTACGTCTTGCTCTCCAGAATTCATCGCGAAGCTGGAGATCATGAGGCAGCTTTACTTGCCTATGAAAAGGCAGATCATATCGCAGATAGTTTGACCAACGTAGAAAAGTCTGCGGCCTTTATTGAGTTAGAAAAGAAATACAATCAAGAAAAGAATGAACAGAAAATTAAAGAGCTATCCCAACAACAAATAATCTATTTGCTGCTGACGATATCAGCTATTATGATTGCCATTGTCATTTGGGTGCTGCTTCGTCAAAAGAATTTAAAGCAACGCCAAACTATTTTGGAAACAGAGCAACGGTTGAACCGCGCTCGAATGAACCCACATTTTTTCTTTAATGCGTTGGCATCGTTACAAGAACATGCATCGCGCGAAAGCGATGGATTGAAAGTTGCCAGCAGCCTTGCACAATTCAGTAAAGTGATGCGCAAAACATTAGAAAGCACTTACCATGACATGATTACGATTGAGGCCGAGATGGATTTCCTGAATCAATACCTGGCCATTCAGCAAATGCGATTCATGGAACCTTTTAAATACACCATTACAGCTTCGGATTCAATTATTGCCCATGAACAAACGTTGCCCAGTATGTTGCTCCAGCCTTTTGTAGAGAACAGTATTGAGCATGGTTTTGCGGGAATGAAGAGTGGAGAGCTTTCTATTCACTTCGAGATGGAAAACAATGAGCTACACGTGATTATTGAAGACAATGGCAAGGGGTTTAACTCAGCAACTGAAAATAAAACTCATATCTCGCGGGCTACACAAATCATTCAAGACAGATTGTATCTGCTCAATTTGAGACACCAATCGAAAGCCCGATTTACCATCCAAGAAAAACCGGTGGGAGTGAGGGCGGATGTTTACTTGCCGTTGATGTACGTATAAAAATTTCTTCATCAGTTATGAAAATTAGTTGCATCACTTATGAAAACTTTAATCAGGTTTAATTAGACTCTTCCTTATCTTTAAGCCGATGCGTATTCTTTTGGTTGATAACGAAGATAAAATCAGGATCGGACTGCGTTCGTTCATTGAGAAGATTTTGGCCGACTCAATCATTGAAGAGGCAAATGGTGTGCAATCGGGGCTAGTTAAAATCGCTGAATTTAATCCGGAAGTCGTTTTTTTAGATGTAGAGATGGATGATGGCACCGGCTTCGATTTGCTGAAACAGGTAAATGCACCGACTTTTCAATTAATATTTACCACGGCATTTAACCAGTATGCATTACAGGCTATCAAGTTCAGCGCGCTGGATTATTTAATGAAGCCCATAGACCCGATTGAGTTAGCCGCCAGTTTAAACAAGGCGTCACAACAAATCTCACAACGCAATTTGCATCGCCAACTCGAGGTGCTGATGGAGCAAATAAGTAGCAAGCCATCACTTGATAAGCAGATCGTTCTTCGAGATATGCAAACTACCTACTTTCTGAAATTGGGTGATATTCAATACTGCTTAGCCGAAGGTTCTTACACGCAAGTTTTTATTCAGAATTCTGATCCCATACTGGTAAGCAAAAACCTACACGCACATGAAGAGTTGTTCAGTCCATACGGATTTATACGAACACATCATTCGCATTTGGTCAATCCAGCGTATATAAAACTGTACGACCGCAAAACAGAAAATCTGGTACTCACCAGTGGTCATACCATTCCGGTTTCACAACGCAAACGCGATTGGGTAATAGAATATTTGGAAAAACGCTAGTCTTACATCGAAATACAAATACAACACCAGCACTTGTGAGAAGATGCCCAATCACTTATGAAAAGTGAAAGTCTGGCGTCTCAAAATCAATTTTCTTTAGGCAAAAAAACACTTGCCTATGAAAAACTTGACGAGAATAATTACGCTTGCGATGGCCTTGGCATTAAGCCTATCGATACAAGCACAACAATGGAGCGATGTGGGTGACCCCGGATTTACGCCATCGAACCAAACTTCAACGCTTATACCGTACGCAAATAGAATGGCCATGTATAACAATACCGCATATATGTCCTATTTGAGCAGCACAGGTAGCGTACAAATCATGCGTAATGTTTCTGCTTCATGGTTGGCCCTGCCAGATCCATCTACCGGAATTAATTGTAACAATGCTCATATTGCCTTTGATGCTTCGGGCAATTTATATCTCGCTTACTTTGATCGGTTTTTGGCAGCTGTAGTTAAGAAATATGATGGAACCGCTTGGTCTACAATAGGGGGTGGAAGTGTAGTTTCAGGGGGTAGCCCGCAAGTGCAATCGCTTGTCATAAACCCTGTAAACAATGAACCCTATATCGCAGTCTACTTCGATACCGGAACGACTAGAGCTTCTGTTTATCGATTTAATGGAACTGCTTGGGTATTGGTAGGACCTGCTAATTTCTCGGCAACCACCAGTTCAGCTAGACTGGCTATTTCATCCTCCGGAACACCGTATATAACCATTAAAGAAGGTTACAATGGATCCACGTTTTCAGTCATGCGTTTTGACGGCACTAATTGGGTAGCGGTTGGCCCTACTGGCTTCGGTAACTTAAGTACTACAGCACTTACTCATTTAGCCATTGATGCTACTGGAGCACCCCACGTTTTTAGCGCTAATGCTACAAATAATAAAGCCAACGTATTGAAATACAACGGCACCGCTTGGGTAACTGTTGGCCAAGCTGATTTCAGCGCAGGAGCTGCCGATCATCCATTTCTACGGTTTGATAATTCGGGAGTGCTGCATTTAGCATACCAAGATGCAGCCAGTGCCAATGGTGCCAACAAGGCAACCGTAATGAAATTTAACGGCACCAGTTGGGTTGGCGTAGGGAGCGCAGGATTGTCGGGGGCAGGAGTATATTATCCGACATTAGCGTTTAACTCTAGTAACGAACCCTTTATTGGTTTTCGCGATGCATCAACTACAGGATCGAAAGGAACTGTGATGAAGCTCTGCAACGCTTATACAGCTAATGTAACATCAACCACACCGGGCACATTATGCGGTACTGGGGCGATCAATTTATCTGCATCGAGTTCCGCAGGAAATTTACGTTGGTACAATGCGCCAATCAATGGGCAATATCTAATCACGGGTTCAATTCTAACAACGCCCGTACTCACGGCTACAACTACATACTCAGTGGCTGCTTATGATATTAATGGATGCTCTTCGCCTCGGACTTCAGTTGTTGCTACAGTTAATGCAATTCCATCAATTACTACAAATACACCGGGTTCTCGGTGTGGAACAGGTAGCGTTTCGCTCTCGGCCACAACCAGCATAGGTACTATTCAATGGTTTGCTTCTGCCACCGGGGGCAGTTCTCTAGCAACGGGCAGTTCATTTAATACACCATCTATTTCTACTACAACAACATACTTTGTGGAAGCTAACAACAACGGTTGCTTAAGCACCGCCAGAACATCGATAGTGGCAACTGTCAATACTATTCCTACGTTGGGTGTAGGGTTTGGCGCATTCCGATGCGGCCCTGGTAGCCTTGACATTTCGACCAGCTCATTTCCGTCCGGTTCAACCGTTACTTGGTTTGCGGCCAACACAGGCGGTTCAAGTCTGGCAACCGGCAATACGTTCACAACACCTTCCATTAGCAACACCACCACTTATTATGCAGAAGCAAACTTCAATGGATGTGTTTCTGCGTCCCGTCAAGCGCTTGTTGCAGAGGTGCGCACCGTGCCAACTGTTACGTCAAGCGCAGGTGGTGAAATCTGCAATGAAGGAACAGTTAACCTAAGTGCTACCACGAGTAGTGGCTCACAACCCCGTTGGTATGATGTACAAACGGGTGGGACTTCACTCAGTAGCTCAAACAGTTTCACTACACCTACCATCAATGCCACTAAAACGTATTATATAGAAGCGCTGCAAAATGGATGTGCAAGCACTCCGCGCACGGCAGTAATAGCAACGATAAAGCCTTATCCCAGTTTAAATGTATCTGATGTGAGCCGTTGCGATGCCGGCACGGTGTCATTCGAAGCTGCGAGCACGGGCGTTGTATCTTGGTTTGCCACTTCAACAGGTGGAAGTTCACTGGGTACGGGTGTGAACTACACTACTCCAGTCATATCTGTTACCACACCCTACTTTGCACAAGCCACGTTAAATGGGTGCATCACACCGGCAAGGGTTCAAGTGCAGGCCATTATTGTACCCACACCCACACAACCTACCATCACACAAAACAATGCAAACATGGAAGCCCCCGTGCTCACCAGCAGCGCCACCACAGGCAACCAATGGTATAAAAACGATGTTGCTATTACTGGGGCAACCAATGCTACATATACCATTACGGATGCCGGTGCCTATAAAGTACAAGTGAACAACAGCGGTTGTTTAAGCCCCTTCAGTACACTCGTGAACTACGTGATTACAGGTTTGGAATTGCCAAGTGAAAATACGCTAACACTTTACCCAAATCCAGTTGCTGACGAATTAGTGATAAACTTAAATGGTTTTGATGTGGATAAACTCGTGAATGTGGCCATCATGGATGTAATGGGAAGAACATTGAGCCAATCATCAGCATTAGGAGAGGAGGTAGTCCGCGTTAAAGTAAGCGGCTACCACACAGGTCAATATCTCGTACTTGCTCAACAAGGCAACCGAAGAATGGTACGTTCATTTATTAAACCAAGATAAAATTAACAGACATGAAATGAGCATAAACTAGACTACCCAACAATTTGCAAATACCTGCATTTATCGGGTTGAGAGTCATGCGAACTTCTATTTGATCTTAAAAAATTAATTCAGAAACACATGAAAAAGATATTTAAATACATAAGTATAGTATGCGCGATAGGCGCGTTGATTACGCTTACCAATTGCAGTAGTAACGACCCCTCGGCCAGCGAAGTGATGACCAACAAGCTGATTGCACATCCGTGGAAACTTTCCATAGCCACGGTAGATGGCGTAGATAAAACGGCAATCTATGGTGGATTGAATATTACGTTTACAAACACAGGTTATACAGCCACCAACGGTTTGCCTGTCTGGCCGGCCACTGGCACGTGGACGTTTAAGGATGGCAACGCAAAATCCATTATTAGAAAAGAAGACGGTTTGGAAATTGAAATAGCAGAAGCCAGTCAATCTACTTTGAAACTTAAATTTACCTGGAATAAAAATACATTTAGCTCAGGCCGAACGGAATCCATTAATGGTCTCCACGTGTTTACCTTTATTCAGTAGGAATAACCTAATCAGTTAAAAAGATAGGGAAGCGTGTATTTGACAGTTGTCAATAACACGCTTCCTTCATTTGTGAACTTGCTCTTTATTTGGTAGAGAATGATAATGTTGGCCAGGCTGTAAGGCTGCTCAGATGCAAGAGCCTATTATGCGCATGCAAAATCGTATCGTTCAATGGCAAGAGTATACCGTACGCATAAAAGATCGAATCAGTCAGGAGCAAGAGCGTGCTGTGCATGTACCAGATCGCGTCCGTCAAATGCAAGAGCGTACAATGCGTATGCCAGATCGCATGGGTTATATGCCAGATCGTGCTGTACACGTGCAATATCACATTGGTTAGTTGCAAGATCGTACCGTACACGTGCAAGATTACATCCATCCACTGCAAGATCGTATCCAGCATGTGCCAGATCGTATAAAACCCGATTTTGTGCAGGGCAGGAGAGAGGACTATCGGCTGCGTGCCGCTCGTCATTCGAATGGTAGCCCATGAAAATAAATGAGTAGATCCGAACTAAAATACGGCCAAAAAATGCGTACCAACGTGCCAGCGTGTTGGTGGTTACCTGTGCAAGAAAAAATATAGTTTCAAAAAAGATAAAAAACAGACAACCCTTCTGTGGAACATGCGCGTATTCATTCACAAGTACACGATAACGTACTACTTTATGTCACACATCAAAAATGTAGAAGCCTTTGGGAAGCTCACGGGCATCTGCACCGGGTATGGAGGAAAATTTAAACCCGGAAACCCTCACCTCCAGGCTCACGTGATGTCGGCCTTAATGAACAACGCACGTCAGGTCATGAGCGAAGTCCAATCGGCAAAAACCGATTACGACAACGCCACGAATACGCGCGAACTAGCGTTCAAAGACATCCAGCGATTAGGTACGCGCATTATCAGCGCGTTGAAATCCAACGGTGCCGGCAAACTCACGATTGAAGATGCGCAGGCCATCGTGCGAACATTCTACGGTAGGAAAAAGGAAGCCCAGCCATCGAATGATCCACCAGCTACGGTCGAAACGCAGAAAAAGAAAAGACGTGCGCGAGGCCTAGACTATGTAACACTGGCCGACCATTTTGCCAAATTGGTAACAACCGTTTCAGCCGAGCCTCGCTACCATATCAACGAAATAGAATTCACGGTAGACAACCTGTGGAGCTTGTCGTCTACGTTGGTCGCTCTTAACGTTCAGGTAAACGGTGCTACCGCCAAGTTAAACAGCGCTCGCAATAAACGCAATGATTTGCTATACGGTCGCGAAGGCAATCTGGTAGAATCCGGCATGGCAGCGAAGCACTACGTGCGTACAGTTTTTGGTCCGAAGAGCGATGAGTACTCGGAGATTAAAAAAATTCGTTTCACTAAATCCAAAGCGTGATGTTACCACATCCATTATAAAAACCTCTGCGGTCAGACTGCAGAGGTTTTTTCTTGCCCAATTCGTTCTGAATAGGTTTATTCTGTTATTCAATTTCCTATCCGCCAAATGCTTTATATAGCTCACATACAGTGCTTTTGTTTAAGTCAATCTAATTTTCTGGACATAACTGCTAATTTAGCGTAATTTCGAAATCATCAGTTATATCAATTTCTGGAATCAATCCCTTTGAACCAGCTGTAGTCAAATCATTTTCCGGATTTAAACGAACTACAAACTAACGGTTAAATCAATTTCCGGAATAACGATCGGGAGTTTGAGATTTCGCGATCTCGGCCTCAAAGAAAGAGTGGAGCAAATGTATGATAAGGGAAACATATTCGGTCAATCTTCTCTTTGTTCTCTTTGCTTTTACAAAAAATATACCAAAAAGATTGAATGTGCGTAAATTTCATATGACTACTACGAAGCGTGGGCAAATGTAAGAGTGTAACTCTTCAGTTCTTTGGCAAGCTTTCCTTTTACCAATAGATATAATAGGAAGATGCATTTCGACCATTGTAGAATACCTCATAGTCTCTGATCGGCAATACTACATGACGCTTGGAATCAGCAGGACGGAAGGTTTTGATTATTTCATTTAAAATATCTTGATTTATTTCTAATTGTAAAGGTGAAGTGGTAATGATTTGAGCAAACCTTTCCTTTGAATTATGGTTTGAAAAATGCCATTCCTCATTGGCACTTGCTAACTGATTAAATTGATTTAGAACGGACGTGGGCGTTGGCCACAATCCAAGTACAACCAGCACAAGCAATGGTTTAAGTCCTGGACTAGGATTAGGAGCGGGTGCATATCTACATGTCGGTTTTAACTCAAAAGTAGACAAGTCGAATAGCTATTCTGGGGAGTGGCAACAGTCAGGAATGGACAGCTTTAAATTTCAAAATTCAAGTCCTGACATGCCAAACTTATATTTCAAAAGTGTAGGAAAAAAAACGGTTTTATCAATATCGATAAACTAAATCTGATCGACAAATTTGAACGCAATGCCTTTGACATAAAAGAGAATGAAATACTAAATAAAATCAATGCATAAGACATTCAGAAGCACGCGGAGCCCAGAAACACCACATTTCAATACTTGACTGTACAGGAGGCAACCTTTGCCCCACCTATGTATGACTATCAGAATAATTTTCCGGTTAAGATTGAAAGAAATGAAGGGTATCGAAAGGGCCCTCATATTTCGTTAGTACGAGTCATAAAAGACGATGGCTCAATTTATGAGTTCGGATCAATATCAATGGCAAAGAAGAGGATGCCTTGTTTTCCAAAGTTACCAGCTATGATTCCGACAAGGATCCTTCCCTTGAAAACGACAAAGGCGTGAGTCATTTTTATACATCCACAGGACACCAGCCTATGCTTACGCTTATTTACTTACAGCGGTTTACTCACCCGATTACGTTGATTGGACGAACGATGGACCAACCAGCGATAATTTTGGAAACTATACACGATTTCATTAGTGTCCATTAGAAATATTAAAAACGTTCTTTGCAATCTTGATATTCATGGGCTTAGGCTCTTAAAATAACGGTGACGACTTGAGTCATAGATTCGAAAAAAATTGAATCTATGTACCCAGGCAAATATGTGTTTTCACAGGTTAGTTTCTTTTTACCGGAAAGGATATTTGATCGATGTGTTGCTCGATATAATGGAAACCGATACGTCAAACATTTCACCTGTTGGAACCAGTTATTGTGTATGATGTTTGGCCAACTCTGTGGACGTGATAGTTTGGGTACTAGGCTGATTATTTTGAACAGGTTAAAAGTAGAGTTTTTTTAATTTTAATCTAACAAAACAGTCAAATGAAAAAGATGCGCTTTACCGAGGCCCAGATTATAGGGATACTCAACGAACAGTCACAGCAAGATCAAAAGGTTTCCGAAGTGTGCCGCAAACACGGTATCAGTGAAGCCACGTTTTACAACTGGCGAAGTAAATATGCTGGTATGAGTGTGGACGAACTCAAACGACTCAAAGAATTGGAGTATGAAAATGCAAGACTGAAAAAGATTGTGGCCAATCAAAGTTTGGAGATCGATGCCATCAAAGATTTGCTCACAAAAAAGTTTTAACGCCTGATCAAAAAGAACTCGGCTTGGAGTATCTGGTAGACCATTACCAGATGAGCCATGCTCAGGCGTGTAAGCTGGTGGGATATTCGCGCACTAAAAAGTATTACCGGAAGCGAATGCCCGCCAAAGATGCCGTTGTAAAAAAAGCGATAGAGGAAGTTATTGGCAGCAGCCGGAAAGGAAGAATGAAAGTGATCAAACTGGTGCAGAAAAAGCACCCCGACATGGGGGATAGTAAAATTCGCAGAGTGTATGAGAACGAAGGTTTTTCTTTAAGTAAAAAACTACGCAGACGCATCAAGGACAATCCTGTCAATCCTATCTCTATTCCATTAAAAGCCAACCAGGAATGGGCGATGGACTTTATGAGTGATGCGCTAAGTAATGGGCGAAGGATTCGAACTCTTAACATTGTCGATCATTTCAATCGGCAGTGCAAAGGCATTGAAGTAGATTTCAACCTACCAGCTCGAAGGGTGATTGAAATAGTGGAGCGAGCTATTGAACGTTATGGTAAACCGCTTAAGATCCGTACTTACAATGGGCCTGAGTTTCGCTCCAAACGATTTCAGTTGTGGATGCAAAACAACCGTATAGAATGGAGCCGCATACAGAAAGGAAAGCCACAGCAGAACGCCATCATTGAGCGGTTCAACAAAACCTATCGTGAAGATGTGCTGGATGCG
>DGYK01000008.1:69198-102642 GCA_002398365.1 Flammeovirgaceae bacterium UBA5008 | reverse complement strand
AACCTCGGAGGTGACAGGGGTTAGGTAAAGTAATTGTATTTGACAGTCTCATTTAATAGGGTGCGGCTGAATGAGAGTGCCGCCAAGGTGGGCATCAAATTGAAAACCCAAGCACCTCCTGGAGGCACTTGGGTACTAGGTTCAGTAGACGCTATAGGCCAAAGTTACTTAGCTGGCTCAGAAGCAGTAGCATCGGGCCCATCTTTGGGCTTTCTGCCTTGCTTCTTGAAACGCTCCTTCATCCTTTTGGCTACGTCCGGTAAACCGGGCGCTGCCTTTTTAGATGCTTGAACGTATGTGTAAGCCAGTAAGCTAGCCTCCATCGTCTCACTGCCAGCGGCCATCTGTGTACTCTGCACCTTTTCGTGCAGCGTGCCTAACAGAAATTCAATTTCCGTCAACGCCTTGAAGAGGTTGAAGTCCTTACCAAATTCCACCCTATCAAAGGAAGGTGGAAAAATGGAAGGATAGCTGACTGTAGCTAGGTAGGCATCTTGTGCAAAGTCGATGCTGCCCGGACCTAACTTAGTCAAACCGTTGCGCTCTTCAGGCGGTAACGAAAAAAGAAACGGCATTTTCGAATGGATAGTAGCAATTGCTGCCTTTACCGCATCGAGGTCTGCCGGGGCCATGGTCACCGAAATTGTTGGATGATTCATATGCTTTCCTTTTTACGCTAGTTGTGCTTTACTCTTTTCCCCGGATTTTCTGCATCTCCGTATTCATGAATGCCAAACCATTACCAAATGGTGTGCCAAACTAAAAATGTTTGAAATTGAAGCAGAATGAGGGTTTTTAGAACTGAGCAGAGGAATGATTCGTTATATATGACGAAATCACTAACGATATATCAACAAAAACATCAGTTATAAGACTCCTCTCCGAGATGAAGCGAAAGGGTTGGTGAAATGGAAAGAATAGGTGTTAGTTCGGATTAAGTAGCAAACGTTATATATCAAGAAAGAGTGGTGGGTGTATGGTGTTGAGTGAGTATGGTTCTTAGTTGTGCAATTTGGCGTGTTGCGATAAGGGGATACACATACCAGTGTCTTATCTTCCATCTCTTTTTTTTGATGGAATGAAATAATCCCAGTTAAATCGCACTAACCTTGAAACATCATGATCAAGAAAATGAGCACATTTGAGTTTGCTTTCACAACTTAATATTTACATGATGCCCGAACCCGAAAAAATCATCATCTACACCGCCTTTGACAACGTCATTGCCGCCAATATTGCCAAAACGAAACTGGATGCATACGGCATCCCGTGCTTTCTGACCGAGGAGAATTTTACGGGCTTGTATCCACTAAAAAATGATCTGTTTCCGGGAGTGCGCCTCCACATCTTTGAAAAAGATGCCACCGAAGTCAAGAAGATTTTAGAGGAAGAAAATCTTTAGGCGACAGACACATCAGAGGTGTCAAGACACCTACATTACTTCCAATAACCAAAACCATACGATTGATACAAAGCTTTGGGGTGATACAGGTTTCCGGCTTTCATCACCAACTCTACTTTGCGGATGTCGCTGATGTTCTTTAACGGATCGCCATCCACCAAAATCAGATTGGCTCGCTTGCCAGCCTCCACCGAACCCAACTCTTTTTCTTTGCCTGCCACTTGCGCGGATATCAACGTGGCCGATTTCAAGATGTGGGCATTCGGAACACCAGCCTTCGCATACAACTCTAACTCACGATGCAACGCAAAGCCGGGAAAGTCATCCGTGCCGGGGACAAAGGTGATCTTATTGACATACAAAAGCTTCAACATCTTCAACATGTTGTCGTACGATTGACGGTAGGTGGTTTCTTTACCCTTGCGGGTGGGTAAACCGCCTGCGTACAAACTTCGCTTAAACTCGGCCGGAAACTGATTGACAATGCTTTCGTAACCATTGGCCAGTTTGCCCTCGTCATTCGCAAACATGCTTTCGAAAATTGCCATCGTAGGATCGACTACAATATTCTTCGACTTCAGTAACTGGATAAACTGCCTGGCATTGGCCGATTTCAAATCAATGTCTTTCGAGCGCTCCCCCACTTTTATAAATCGACCCATCGAACGTGTGTCGAGTGTATCGCCCAAAAAATTTAACATCACCATATTCATGTGAATGATCTGGTCGTAGCCATCATTTACTGCGCGTGTGGCAGTCATGAATGAAGGGATGTGCCCGCATACTTTCATACCACGTGCATGAATTTTGGCGGCCAAGGGCTTAACCCAGTCTACCGGTATAGAGCTATACAATTTTACCTGCTGATAGCCACGGTCGGCATAGTAGTCCACAGCCTCCAAACCTTCCTCCAGCGTTTTCACAATTTTTCCGGTCGGTCCGGCAAACGGTCCGGCAAAGTCAATAAAGCCCGACATAATCGAAATCTCCGGCCCTAACAACTCACCTTTATCAATTTGCTTTTTCGTATCGGGCAAATCCAACGAGTTGCCCAAATCTTTGATATTGGTAACCCCTCCGGCTAAATGATACAATCCCTGCTCCGGACTGTAATGCGCATGGTTATCCCACAAACCGGGCATCAACACTTTGCCTGTGCCATCAATCACTTTGTACGTGCTTTCTATTTTAACTTTTGATGCTTTACCTACTTCTCGTATCAATCCTTTTTCCACTATCACGGTCTGACCTTTGACGTATTTCCCCGTAAGGGAATTAAATACCGTGACATTCTTAAAAGCTACCGGCTGATCACTTACTTCCACCAACTGATCGGCCTGCAGTTCAAAATAATCATGCTCGGCTCGCTTCTGTGCTTCATATAGTTCGGCAACTGTGTTCTCATATCCTTTTAGGATCACACCTCCCCAGCCACTGACGGCTGCAAAGAATTTTTTCTTCGGTGTAAACCACGCGTGTGAGGGCGGTCCGCCTGCTCCTACGAATGAATACAATTCCAACTCTTCGCTGAATCCATTGATGGTGGCGGTATGATTTTTAATATGCTTGACTTGCAAAAAACCCGAAGGCAACGTTTCGATCTGATGATTTTTTTGTTGCAGCGCGGCTTGCAACATCCACTCTATTTCGGCCGGAGTGCTGTTGATGGGTGAGTAAAGGGACGGAGCGGTAATCTGTTTCGCACCATTTTCCGTAGCGCTTTTCCAACGCGCCTCTCCGTTCGTCACTTCATACAATTCATGAACAGATGCTTTGTAGTAATCAAAGCCGGTTACTAACCGATAAACCGGAATGCCTTTGTCATCGGTTTTTAAATGGACGCTCAGTCCCGGGCCGCGACCCCGATCATTGAATTCATAGAAGAGTGTGTAGGAGTTTGGTGCATTTTGTACGATCCATTGCTGGCCGCTGGTTTTGCCGGCAGACAGCACGGAGTAGCGTATGGTATCTTGCGCGCATAGAGCGAACGACACGCTGAATAGCGCAAGTGCTAAGAATTTCTTCATAGGTTTTAATTTTTATATTTTTTATCGCCACAAAGGCTCAAAGACACGAAGAAAAAAAACAACACTTACGCGTTGATGGTACTACATCTTCAACACGGTGAACTCCACTCTGCGGTTGTTGGCGCGCCCTTCTTCCGTTTCGTTGCTGTCAATCGGCTTCGATTCGCCATAGCCATGGGCCTGCAAGCGTGAAGCATCAATACCCTGACTGGCCAGATAATCGACCACAGACTGGGAGCGACCTTGCGAGAGGTTCGCGTTGTAGGTGTCGGATCCTTTGCTATCGGTATGTCCGGCAATTTCAATGGATACTTTCGGATTCTGCTTTAAGAAATCGACCACTTTATTTAACTCTACAAATGATTCCGGCTTAAGAGTGGTCTTGTCAAAATCGAAATAGATATTTTTCAACCGCACCGTAATGCCCACTTCGATGGGTGTCAGAAAAATGTTTTTCACCAGCGGAGTGATATCCGGATTCTCGGCCTGCACACTGTCAGTGGCGTTGAGATACCCTTCGGCTGAAACGGAATATACATACCAACCCAGGCCCGGAATATCTTGTGCATATTTACCATCCGCACTGTTCAGTTTGTATTCTATCGTGCGATCCGATTTAGAAACGATATTGATGCGTGCATTCGCAACCGGATTGTTTGTTTTCTTGTCCACCACATCGCCTGCCAGCGCCAGTTGCTTGGCGATCGGCATCAGTCCGATATCTACGCGTAAGGTGGTATCGCGTACTAACTTGGCCGGCACTTTATAATCTTGCACAAAAGGTAAAAATCCATTGGAGGCTGCCGTAATGGTGTAACCCGGAACTTCGGGAATACGGGTTTCAAATTTCCCTGTGGCAGCCGATTTTAAATTGACCGGCTTCTGATCTTTCATTTTCACTTCCAGTGCAGCCACTAAAGGCTGTTGTGTTTTTTGGTTGAATACATTTCCTACTAAAGTGATCTTGATATTTCTGGGTTTAAGAATGAGCAAATCGAAATTTCCTCCGTCTGTTACGTTACCGGCACGTGCCGTGAAAATATTACCATGCACATCAATGGAAAAGTACGCATCCTCAGAAGGCGTGTTGATGGCGTGGCCCAGATTCACGGGATCCGACCAATTGGTCCAGCTTTCATCCAAGCGTGTGGTTTTATAAATGTCGCTGCCACCTACCCGTTCTTTCACAAACCGATTGCTGGCGAAATAAAGTGTCTTTTGATCAGGCGCGAGAAAAGGCGCGTAGTCATCGGCAATGGAGCTGATCTTTAACTTAACCGGGCGCGAATAATGACCATCCGGTTGTTTGGTGGACAAATACAAATCACTGAATTTATCTTTTTCCTTCTCGGCAAAATACATAATGATCTGCTTTCCATCCGCAGAGATAGTAGCACCATTGAAAACACCTTTGTCCATCTTCTCAAAATCAGTCACCACCAATTCCGTAAAATTTCCTCCTGGGCTCACCATCGAAAAACCTTTGGAGTTCTTAGAGCGACCACCACGTATAAAAATGGAGCCATCGGGTAAAAAACTAAACACCTGATTAAATCGATTTTGATTGAGAGGCGATCCGGCATGCGTTGCCTTCGTCCACTGGCCCTTATCGTCTAATGTTGAAATCCAGATATCCTGACTACCTTCTTTCCCATAGGTATTTTCGGGATGGTTGGCTACAAAGTAGTAGAGGCTTTTGCCATCGGGAGAAATAACCGGTGAAACTTCATTGTAACGTGTATTCACATTGTCGTTCATCTTGACCAACTCATAGCGCGGACTGATTTCCTGCGCAAAAACGTATGTTGTTAACAGAACGAGGATTAACAATAATGGAGCTTTCATGGGTAAAGGGAGTTTAGCGTGAAAGACCAGCCTAGAATGTAATGGAGAAAAATCCGCGATGGCTTAATCCGATCATCACGAGTATAATTAATAACGCAATGGCATTCAACGAAAACATTCGCTTGTGCCTAAAAGCACCTTCTTTTAATTTCTTGGAAGAAATCCGCGCGATAGTAATCAGCGTGATGGCCAAAATCATACCGGTGTTGTGCTCAACCAACCAGTAGCGGGCTACGCGGTCGCCCATGGCAGCACCGCTGAAAATAATTAACGGACTGATAAAGAAAAGGAGGAGGCCTAACAACAACTGCGTATGTGTAAGAATAAATAAGCCAAGGCTTAACCGATCATCCATCTTGGTGTAAGAAGATCGGTTCATCCATCCTAAAAATGAACGGACAATGACAATAATCAAAACAAGTAGAAGAAAGTAACGAACGACAGAGTGGGTAGCAAGTAAAATACTATGCATATCAATGATGGTTTTGGTTTCCAACTGGAAAATTACACTAAGAATACCAATTTTCCGCTTTGCGCTTGGATTTGTTTGTTTTAGTGTGCGAGTGGTTATCTTGCAGGGTTAAATTCATATAAAAGCCATGTCATTCCGTTCATTGCTCTGTGCCTGTGTGATTTTCGCGGCCGTTCCCACGTTCGGCCAAATCGACACCGTCAAAGTAGGTGCCTATGTGTTGAGCGTGCACGACATCAATTTTCATGATAAAGAGTACACCGCCCGATTCTGGCTCTGGTTTATCTACAACAACCCAAAATATGATTTCGCTACGCAATTGGATATGCCCACCGCCAAGGGTTACGAACAATCGCCTCCCATTGCCGACAGCATTGATGGGAAAGCCTGGGTGATGATGAAGATGAAAGCTACCATGAAGGAAAAATGGAATGTGCAGGATTTTCCTTTTGATCAACAACATTTAAGCATGCAAATTGAAAATACGCAATACGATGTTACGAGTATGGTGTTTAAAGCCGATGAAGCCGGAAGCAGGTTTAGCCCTACCGAGGCCATCGATGGATGGAATATCCGCAACTTCAAAGTATCCGTAGGAACAAATGACTATCAAACCGGCTTTGGCGACTCGCGCCCCGGCCGCAATCCACAAACATTCTCTTCTTTTTTAATTGAAATGGATTTACAGCGTGATGCACTGGGCTTGTTTATGAAAATATTCCTGGGCATGTATATCGCCTTTCTGATTGCGATGATCAGCTTTGCGCCTAAGCCGTGGGAACATGATCCTCGTTTTGGATTGCCGGTGGGTGGATTGTTTGCCGCAGTCGGTAACAAGTACATCATCGATTCACTCTTACCCGAATCCTCCACATTTACATTGGTCGATACTCTCCATACACTTACTTTCTTTGCCATCTTCAGCATCTTGTTAGTTTCGGCTATTTGTTTGCGTTTGCACGATTCCGGTAAAAAAGAAAAATGTATGCGCGTAAATCGAATCGGTTCGCGAACGATATTATTCACCTATCTGTTAGCCAATCTGATTTTTGTTGGAACTGCTGTTTTTAATTAATAGATCATGAAGAAAATTCTTGCTGAACTGCTTACGATTGGAGATGAAATTCTGTACGGACAAATTGTCGATACCAACTCACAATGGATGAGTGTGGAACTCGACAAAGTGGGGATCAAAGTCATTCGTAAAACTACCGTGGGCGATCAGGAAGACGAAATTCTCACCGCTTTCGCGGAAGCGGAAAAACGTGCCGACATCGTGCTGATTACCGGAGGCCTCGGCCCCACCAGCGATGATTTGACCAAGCCTCTTCTTGCAAAATATTTTAACTGCGAATTGCAGATGCACGAAGAAGCGCTGGCCGAAGTAACAGCCTTCTTCAAAAGCCGTGGCCGTGAAATGACGGAGTTGAATAAGCAACAAGCTGCGCTGCCGGTATGCTGCACCAAAATTACCAACCCGATTGGCACCGCACCGGGTATGTGGTTCGAAAAAAATGGTAAAGTATTTATGTCGATGCCGGGCGTGCCACACGAAATGAAGAAAATGATGACCGAGCGCGTCATCCCCAAACTGAAAGAAACGTTTCAAACGCCCCACATCTATCACAAAGTCATTCGCACCATTGGCATTGGCGAATCTTTTCTGGCCGATAAAATTGCCACGTGGGAAAAAGCGTTGCCACCTCATATCAAACTGGCGTATCTTCCCAGCCTGGGCGAAGTAAAACTTCGGTTGACAGGATTCAGTTCTTCTTCTTCCACATTGGAAGCAGAGATGGATGATCTCACCGAGAAGTTAAAACCCTTGGCAGGAGAATATATCTATGGCTATGGCGATGAGCCCATCGAAGTAGCTATCGGTAAAATGCTGCGCGATCGAAAGCTCACCATCTCAATGGCGGAAAGCTGTACGGGAGGTTATCTGACTCACTTGATTACTTCCGTAGCCGGTTGCTCCGACTATTTTCTGGGAAGCATGGTGCCGTATGCGTATGAAGTTAAAATGCGTCAGTTGGGTGTAAAGCCGGAAATTCTGGAAAAGCACGGAGCGGTGAGTGAACCTACCATCATCGAAATGGCCAATATCGTTCGTGCTAAATTCAATACCGACATTGGTGTAGCAACCAGTGGTATTGCAGGTCCGGGCGGTGCTACGCCCGAAAAACCGGTGGGCTTGGTGTGGATTGCTTACTCGGATAAACACCAGACGGTCACCAAAAAATTGCAGCTTTCGCAAGATCGGATGCTCAACATTCGGATGGCGTCAATGGCGGTGTTAAATTTGATACGACTCAGCTTACCGAAATAATTCTCGAATCAGAGGCAGGAAAAACAGGCCTATGAAAAAGGTAAAATGAGTGATTCGGAGAAAATAAATTTTGTGCGGTGATGCAAACTCAAAATCAAATTCTGATTGATTTCAATCGTTAGCATCGCTCTATAAAAGTAGTAACTTTGGAACTTTAAACGACTTCCGCATATGGCACAAGTAGAACTGATCATGCCCAAAATGGGCGAAAGCATCATGGAGGCTACCATCTTGAAATGGTTGAAAAAACCGGGTGACAAGATTGAGCAGGACGAAAGTGTGTTGGAAGTAGCAACCGATAAGGTGGACACCGAAGTACCTTCTATCTATGCCGGTGTTTTAAAAGAACTATTGGCAAAAGAGGGTGACGTAGTGAAAGTGGGAAAACCCATTGCCATCATCACCACTGATGTAGCAGCGGGAACTCCGGCTGCAGCTTCTACACCTGCACCCGCAGTAGCCAGCGCACCGGTAGCGGTAGCCGCCAGCAATGGACATGCTGCACAAGCTGTAGATTTCAAAAATGCTAACCGCTTCTATTCACCACTGGTGAAGAATATTGCCAAAGAAGAACAAATTGCATTGGCTGAATTAGAAAGTATCTCAGGCACTGGTGCCGATGGCCGTGTGACCAAAAAAGATATGCTGGACTATGTGCAGCAACGCAAACTGGGCCAAACCATTGCCAGCACACCGCGAACTGCTTCTGCTCCTTTAGTTCCGGCATCCATCAGCGGTGGCGATGAAATCATTCAGATGGATCGCATGCGCAAGATGATTGCCGAGCGCATGGTAGATAGCAAACGCATTTCTCCACACGTTACTTCGTTTGTGGAGGCGGACGTAACTAACATCGTATTCTGGCGAAACAAGTGGAAGAACGACTATCAAAAAAGAGAAGGCGACTCGCTCACCTTCACTCCCATTTTCATTGAAGCTGTGATGATGGCCATCAAAGATTTCCCGATGATCAACGTGCAGGTAGATGGCGATCGCATCATTAAAAAGAAAGACATCAACATTGGTATGGCCGTAGCGCTGCCTACCGGCAACCTGATTGTGCCGGTTATTAAAAATGCAGACCAATATAATATCAGCGGTTTGGCGAAAGCCGTCAACGACTTAGCGAAGCGCGCACGCGAAAACAAATTGAAGCCGGATGAATTGGCTGGCGGTACTTTCACTGTTTCGAATGTCGGTTCATTTGGTAACGTGATGGGCACGCCTATCATCATGCAACCTCAGGTAGCGATTTTAGCTCTGGGGGCTGTGCAGAAAAAACCAGCTGTGATCGAAACACCATATGGCGATGCGATTGCTGTGCGTCACAAAATGTTTTTGTCGCACTCGTACGATCACCGCGTGGTAGATGGCGCACTGGGCGGAAGTTTTGTACGCAGAGTAGCCGATTACCTCGAAAAATTCGACATCAACAAGAGCATTTAAGTTTAAACAAGATGTGAGAAGAAGCAAGTTGATAAAAAACACTTCTCACATCTCCAATCTCACATCTCAAGTCTCATAAAATGAAATTCGGAACGAAAGCCATTCATGCAGGTGTAGAACCCGATCCTACTACCGGTGCCATCATGACGCCCATTTATCAAACTTCCACCTACGTGCAGGAGTCACCAGCCAAGCATAAAGGCTATGCGTACGCACGTGGCGCCAATCCTACCCGCAATCAGCTTCAAAAAAACATTGCTGCTTTAGAAAACGGAAAATTCGGATTGTGCTTTTCGAGTGGCATGGGTGCTACCGATGCCGTGTTGCGCTTACTCAATCCGGGTGATGAAGTAATTACAAGTAACGATTTGTATGGTGGTTCGTATCGCCTCTTCACCAAAGTATATGAACGCGCAGGCATCAAGTTTCACTTTATTGATCTGACAAACGTTTCGAACATCGAACCTTTGATCAATTCAAAGACCAAACTGCTTTGGCTGGAAACGCCTTCCAATCCATTGATGCGCATCATCGACATTGAAGCCTGTGTGGCCATTGCGAAAAAACATAAGATTCAAGTTGCAGTTGATAATACATTTGCCTCACCGTATCTCCAAAATCCATTGGATTTAGGTGCGGACATCGTGATGCATTCGGTGACCAAATATTTAGGAGGCCACAGCGATGTGATCATGGGTGCCTTGGTGGTGAATGACGAAAACCTTTACAAAGATTTAGCTTTCATTGCCAACTCATGTGGCGCAGTGCCCGGACCTCAAGATTCATTTTTGGTTCTTCGCGGAATCAAAACTCTCCATCTTCGCATGGAGCGTCATTGCTACAACGGAAAAAAGATTGCCGAATACCTACATCAGCATCCGAAAGTTGGAAAAGTATACTGGCCCGGATTTACAGATCATCCAAATCATGCCATCGCCAAAAAACAAATGAAAGACTTTGGAGGAATGCTTTCATTTACATTGAAAGATGATCAGTTAGATAAAGCTATTCGCTTGATGGAAAGTGTCACCCTGTTTTCGTTGGCCGAATCACTGGGTGGTGTGGAATCATTGATCAATCATCCGGCTTCAATGACGCATGCCAGCATTCCAAAAGAAGAACGCATAAAAAATGGATTGAGCGATACATTGATCCGATTGAGTGTTGGTGTAGAAGATGTGGAAGATCTGATTGCCGATCTTGAGCAAGCGCTCTCAAAATAAATTGAAATCAAAGAGCTGGAAGCGTAACGGTAAATTCGCTTCCCTCCTTTGGCTTTGTCGTTAATTCAATGGAGCCATTCAGGCGGTCTACCAATGTTTTGACAATGGCCAGCCCAAGTCCGTTCGAACTTTCTAATGCAGTAGGTCGTGCGCTAAGGCGTTTAAATTTCTTGTACAGATTACGTTGATCATCCTCCGTAAATCCGGGTCCTTGATCCTTTACTTTCAAGATGATTTTGCCGGAGTTTACCTCTCCCTGAATACGAATGGAGCTACCGCTGACTGAAAACTTGATGGCGTTCGATAGTAAGTTTTCTAAAATTCGATACACATAGGATTTATCGGTGAAAACCGAGGCCGGGGAAGTGCTCGTTTCAATAGTGATTTTTTTGGCTTGCGCTACAATCAATTGAGCATTGATGCATTCATTCATGAGAACCCCCAAATCGAAAACCACCGGAATCGGCAAATTGTTGTTTCCCTCCATGGCATGCACATCGAGCAAATCGGTAATCAGATTGGAGCCACCTTTGGTCGATTCCTTAATCTTCGAAACGTAATCTTTCTGTCGCTCATTCAGCGGACCGTCTAATTCGATAAGTTGCACTAGTCCGGTAATTCGGTTGAGAGGCGCTTTTAAGTCATGCGCCACAACGCTCATGAGGGAATCTTTCTCATTGATAATTTCCGACAAGAGATTATTTCGTTTGGAAAGCGCCTCATTCTGGGTAGCAATTTCGTGCTGGTGTTCATTAATCTGATGATTCTGAATGGCAAGTTGCGTGTTGATATCTTTCCTGCGTTTGCTGACACGCCAGTAGATGATGGCCAGTACCGCTAAAAAAATAATCACTACCCACGAAAAAATATTGATTATTCGCTGCCGACTGATAACCGCTTCGGTTTGAGCTTTCTGCAGCTTCAACAGTTCATTTTCTTTTTCTTTCGTTTCAATTTGAAGCTCGAATTGCAAGCGCTCCACTTTACGGGCGAGCTCGAGGTCTTCCACAGAATCTTTTAATACCAGATAATGATTCATGTAGCCAATCTCATCCTGCTTTTTGCCCATCAGACTGGACGTGGTGGCAAGTTGAAAATAGGCATCCATTTGAAACGAAGAAACCTGCGTTTCCTTTGCTACCCGAAGAGCGGCAGCAAACTCATTGATCGCATTACCGTATTGTTTTTTAGCCAGATAGATCTTACCAATTAAAAGATGCGCTTCGGGTAGCATCCTCCGGTTGTTCATTTTTTTGATCACTTCAAATCCTTTGGTTCCCAATTCACGCGCCTGATCCAGTTGATCGAGCTTGAGGTAATTTTCAGCTAATAAAATATTGATTTCAGCAAGGTTGATGATATCATTTGTTAATCGGGCAACCGAATCGGCCTTTAGAAAATAAGCATTCGATAGTTCTATTTGATTATTATCTCGAACCAAGGCACCTAAATAATTATATGCTGCCATGATATCGCGACTGTTTTTCAGTTGTAATCGAATCTGTAGAGCCTCCTTAAAAGATTGCTGAGCTTTGGTATAATCCAATTGAACCCGATAAAGGCTCGCGAGACTCTGTTTCGCGTAAGCAATACCAGAAAGGTCATTCGTTGCTGTGAATAGTTTAAGTGCATTAACATAGTAATTAAAGGACTTAGCAACTACGCCTTGCTCAAATAACAGTCGCCCAATATTATTGTTCGCATACGCCATTTGAACGGAATCGGCTTGCGACTCTGCAGTTTGAATTGCCTTTTGGTAGAACTCAAATGCTTTAATCCGGTCACCTTTGTAGTTGTAGGCAACGCCCAGAAAATTCAGTGGTTTGGCGAGGTTTAGTTTAAGTTGCAGTCGAGTGCCCAGATCAAAGGCTTTTGTGCAATAATAAACGGTCGTATCCGGAGCTGCAAAGCGATACTCCCATGCCAACGCGGTCAGTACATTAAATTGAACCTCGCTTTCCTCATTGCTTAGCTGATTCCTCAGGCTATCAATCAAGGATCGATTTTGAGCCACAGCGGGGAAATGCAGCGAAAGAATGAGTACAACCCAAAGGATTTTCCTCATCATAAATTGGGTGTAAAGTTATCATTATTGTCCAAATGTTCACGCCCAAAGTGGTCGCCATTTTCAATGGCCTTGTTGATCCGCTTCACTACATCATCCAATTCGTTACCTGATTTTTTGAGGTGATTAATCAATTCCATTTCCTTCATTTTTAAATCAGAAACTTCAATCAGATGGATAAGACCCAGCATCCGACAAAGCGGAGCTCGAAGTAAATGCGAATTGATGAATGCATATTCTGCCAATTGCTGATTCTGGGTTTCCAATTCTTGGGTGCGCTCTTTGATTCGTTGTTCTAAACTTTGGTTGATGCGCGTAATCTCTTTCTTCTGTTCGCGGATGCGCGCTTCGTATTGTCTGCGTTGAGTAGCTCGAAAAATAAGAGAAACGATGTCTGAAAGTGCCTGTGCAAAGATGATGTCTTCCGGCAGCCAATGGCGCTGCTCATGATGCTCACAACAGATTACACCTCCTAGTTTACCATCTAAAAAGTAAGGTGTGTCCAACATCGATTGAATGTGGCGTGGGCGGAGATAACTTTCTTTAAATTCAAAGGTGTAAGAATCTGTCTCCGCTTCATCGGCAGGAATTACTTCCTCTTTCATGAGCGCTTCGAAGTAGCGGGGAAATTCTTTTCCTTGTAACTCCTCATCTTGTGTAAAACTATTGGTAGCCGCCTCGTACAAAAGCAGGCACTTGATACTATTCGATTCGGGTTGGTATTGCCAAACACTCACGCGGTCGGTCTTCAGGCTTTGTGCAGCTGTCTGGGTAACCAGACGCAAAGCTTCTACACTGTCACCAAAATTTACGCTTCTACTTTTTGATATACTGAGTAATGTATGCCAGTGCTCTTCTAACGTTGCATTGCGGTTAAATATCTCGGAGGCACGCAAGGCCAGCTCCGCATTGGTCTTTTCGATTTGCTCAAACTGTTTACGCAATTGCACATTCTGTTCTTCAATATGCTGACGCTGGATGGTTATCTCATCACGTTGTTGGGTGAGTTCTTCGTTTTGGGTGAGCACCTCCTCTTTCTGTTCAAAGAGATCCGCATTACTTACCTTCAACGCCTGAAGCAAACGCGCTTTGGATCGAGAAAAGGATTCGGTAAACAAAAAAATTACAATCACCAACCCCATATTACCAATCAATGATCGCCAGGAAGATTTTGGATCGCCCATCATGGGCTGGCTATCAAAAAAGAACATAAAATAAATTAGGGACAGTGCCGATAGGATCATCCAAATCATGGCTGCTTTGCGGTGTATCAATAGATTTGCCATCAATGGCATCAGAAGTAGCCAAGGAATAACCATTGAATAAATTCCTCCCGAATAACTGATTCCTATTAGAAAACCAGACCATACCATCCCAATGATCACATGGGCCAAGAGCGAAATGGATAAAGGAGCGCGAAATAGGAATAAGACAAGAAACAAGATTTCTGCAAAAGAGACAAAAAGCCATTGGGGTATATGAAACTGAAATTGGTGATGTAACAAAGCGAAACCAATAGAGATGGCAATCGAAATGATGATAAAGTTGACGATCAGTCGGGCACGGGAGTATTCTTCATCATCTGGAAGGAAACGTCCAATAAAAAATTGGTAAAAAACGTTCATGGTCTTATCCATTACTTTTACCGGCACAGCGAGTATTGAATTTTAGACTTTGCCCAAATAGAAGGTCAGAACGCAAAGTATTTTGGATTGGAAGAGTGGGGAGTTTCATGTCCAATGTAAATTCTGTTTAAAATTGAAAGAGCAGCACCCCAGCCGTCCTAGGTTTCTGCTTTTCGTTAGGACAAAATACTAAGAAACCCAGCGAATTAAAATGCGGTGTAGGTTATTCTATTAAAAAGAAGAAAAATAGATTGACCTTCTTGAATCCTGACAAAGAAATTAGTCTTTTTCGACAAAATTCAGGTCGCGTCCAAAGGTTTCGCCAATCAACCGCAACGCGAAAAAGGCAATGATTACCGTGCCGATACCCACCACCAAAGCACCATTAACAATACCCATCTGCGGACGTAAGAATTTAAAAATCAAGGTGAGCGGAACAACCGTGCCCCGAATAAAGTTGGGAACGGAAGTGGTAACGGTGGAGCGCAGATTGGTGCCAAATTGTTCGGCAGCAATGGTAACAAACAAGGCCCAATAGCCCACACCAAACCCAAGTAAAAAGCAATTCACATAAAAACCATCTACACTTTTGTAGGGCGAGAATAAATACCATCCCACAAAAATCATGGTGAGAAAGATGAAGGTAGAAACCACTTTCTTACGAGAGCGCCACGCCTGACTAATCAGCCCGCTCACCATATCTCCGGCCGCCAATCCAAGGTAACTGTACATCACCGCATCTCCGGCAGAAATAACACCTTCCACACCCAAGGCTTTCGCGAACTCGGGAGAAAACGTAATGAGGATGCCGATGACAAACCAAATGGGAAGTGCAATAAAAATACAGCCCATGAATTTGATAAAGCGTTCCTTCTGATTAAATAATTGAAAGAAGTTGCCGCGCTGCACGGTGGACTCTTTTACTTTTAAAAATATACCTGATTCAAAAACACTTACCCGTGCGATCAGCAATAACAAACCCAATCCCCCTCCAATGAAATAGGCAATCTGCCAATCAAAATGTTTCGCTATAAAGTTTGCCAACACCGCTCCCAGCAATCCCACGGCTGCTACCAATGTAGTACCATATCCGCGCAAGCGAGGCGGCAACGACTCTGATACGAGTGTAATTCCGGCTCCTAACTCACCGGCTAAACCAATACCGGCAATAAATCGCAACACGGCATATTGATCCACCGTAGTGACAAATCCATTGGCAATATTGGCCAATGAATACAGTAAGATAGAACCAAACAACACGGAAAGTCTTCCTCGCTTATCACCCATGATTCCCCAAATCAACCCTCCTATCAATAAGCCGGTCATTTGTACCTGCAACAAAAATTCACCCTGACTTAGCAAATCTGTCTCGGCCACGCCCATACTGGCTAAACTTGGTTTCCGCACGATGCTAAACAGGAGCAAGTCGTAGATGTCTACAAAGTACCCGAGTGCCGCTACAATCACCGGCACGCTAAAAAGAGGCTTAAGGCTTCGTTGTTCCATAGTAATTTTGTGTTAAAATAAATCAGAATATTGAATATTCCATTTCTCTCCTTCCCTTACCTGCATTTTGCCACCTATAAAAATCTCATGGCGATATTCTTATCTTTATCTTATACTGTGCTCTAAAGCCTAAATCAATTCTATTATGAAGCAAATTTATTGGGTCGTTTTCTTTCTGTCAGCAACTCTTGTTGGGAGTGCTCAAAAGAAAGAAGCGAAGTCCCCTACACTTACTTTCGATGAAAAATTGTACAACGCCCTTGAGTGGCGAAGCATCGGACCCTACCGAGGCGGACGCGCAGCAGCCGTGACGGGTGTGCCGGGTAAACCTAACCTGTATTATATGGGAGCCACGGGTGGCGGAGTGTGGAAAACGAATGATGGTGGAAACACTTGGTCCAATATTTCCGATGGCTTCTTTGGAAGTTCCATTGGTTCCATCGCGGTGAGCGATTGGGACAATAACGTCATTTACGTAGGTCAGGGAGAAGGAACCGTGCGAGGCAATGTTTCGTATGGCCATGGAGTTTGGAAATCTACGGACGCTGGAAAAACGTGGAGCCTCAGCGGACTGAAAGAATCACGACACATTCCGCGGATTCGCATTCATCCTAAAAATCCGGATATCGTCTATGCTGCGGTATTGGGCGATTTATTTAAATCATCACAAGAAAGAGGTGTTTATAAAAGTGAAGATGGTGGTAAAAACTGGAAGCGCGTATTGTTTGCCAATGCTGATGCCGGAGCTGTTGACTTATGTATGGATCCCAATAACCCACGCATTCTGTTTGCCTCGATGTGGCGCATTCGCAGAACGCCTTATAGTTTGGAAAGTGGTGGTGAGGGATCTGCTATTTACAAAAGCACTGATGGTGGCGAAACCTGGAAAAATATTTCAGCCAACGAGGGATTGCCCAAAGGCATCTGGGGTATCTCCGGTGTGGCGGTGTCTCCGGTAAATTCTAATCGCGTATTTGCGATGATTGAAAATGACAATGGTGGTGTGTATCGCTCTGATGATGGCGGACAGACTTGGCGAAAAATGAATGACGATCGTAACTTACGTCAGCGCGCGTGGTATTACACAAAAATTTATGCCGACACGAAAGATGAGGATATGGTGTACGTGATGAACGTTTCGTATCACCGATCCAAAGACGGTGGTAAAACCTTCCAATCCTACAATGCACCGCATGGCGATCATCATGATTTCTGGATAGCTCCGGAAGATAACCAACGTCAAGCAATTGCCGATGACGGAGGTGCGCAGATTTCTTTTGATGGTGGCGAAAACTGGTCTACCTACGAGAACCAACCCACTGCACAATTTTATCGCGTAGTTACCGACAATCATTTTCCTTATCGCATTTACGGTGCACAACAAGACAACAGCACGATTCGCATTGCCCATCGCACGGATGGATTTTCAATTGGCATGCGCGATTGGGAACCTACAGCCGGTGGTGAAAGCGGCCACATTGCAGTAGACCCAACTAACAATGACATTATTTACGGTGGCAGTTACGATGGCTTTTTGACCATGCGTAATCACGCTACGGGCGAAGAGCGCAATATCAATGCGTGGCCGGATAACCCGATGGGCCATGGAGCTGAAGGCGCGAAATATCGCTTTCAGTGGAACTTCCCGATTTTCTTTTCACCACACAATCCTAAAAAGTTGTATGCAGCGTCTCAGCATTTGCATGTAAGTTACAATGGCGGTGAAAGTTGGGAATTAGTGAGTCCGGATTTGACGCGCAATGATCCGAGCAAATTGGGGCCTTCCGGTGGACCGATTACCAAAGACAATACAGCCGTAGAATATTACTGCACCATTTTCGCAGTGGCTGAATCGCCTTACGAAAAAGACCTGATCATTGCCGGATCGGATGATGGATTACTACACATCACCCGCGATGGTGGTAAGAAATGGGAAAAGCTTTCCGTTACCGGAATGCCGGAGTGGACGATGGTGAATAGCATTGAGTTTGATCCGTTTGTAAAAGGTGGTGCATACGTTGCCACGACTAGTTACAAGTCGGGAGATGCTAAACCGTATTTGTTCAAAACCAAAGACTACGGAAAAACGTGGACAAAAATTACCGATGGCATCGACCCAACGCATTTCACACGTGTGGTTCGTGCCGACCAAAAAAGACCCGGTTTACTTTATGCTGGAACCGAGTTTGGTATGTACATTTCATTTGATGATGGCGCAAGCTGGAAACCATTTCAACTCAACTTGCCAACTGTGCCGATTACGGATCTTACGATCAAAAACGACAACCTGATTGCAGCGACACAAGGAAGAAGCTTCTGGTTGATTGACGACATCACTCCACTTCATCAACTGAATCAAACCGTGGCGAGCAGCGATGTGTATTTGTTTAAACCAATGCCCAGCTACCGTATGAATGGCGGACAAGCCGGACGAAGAGGCCAGCCTAAGACAGAAGGTGTGAATCACAGCAATGGTGTGATGATTCATTATTTCCTGAAAGACACAACCAAAACCGTAGCTTCATTAGAAATCTTAGAATCCTCCGGAAAGTTGATTAAAAAATTCTCGACTAAGCCCGACAAGAAAGCCAAAGAAGAAGAGTTAAAAATCAAACAAGGCATGAACAAATTTGTTTGGAACATGCGCTATTCGGATGCAGAAGGATTTGAAGGTTTGATTATGTGGGCCGCATCGCTCACCGGCCCAAAGGCTGTACCCGGAATTTATAAAGCTAAATTGACGGTGAATGGTAAATCGTCTGAAACAGAATTTGAAATTTTGAAAGACCCTCGTACCAGTGGCTCGATGGCAGACATCCAAGCACAATTTGATTTCTCCATTGCGGTGCGCGATAAACTCACCGAGACGAATAAAGCGATCAAACAAATTCGCACTACGCGTGAGCAAATCAATCGCGTAACCGAACCGATGAAGGGCAAAGAAGATATGAAAGATGCTACGGACTTGGCTAAATCAATTTTAGATGAAATCAAAAAAATTGAAGAAGCATTGTATCAAACAAAGAATCGCAGTGGCCAAGATCCATTGAATTACCCGGTGCGATTGAATAACAAACTGGGTGCACTGGGATCGGAAGTAGATGGCAGCGACTTTAAACCAACCGAACAGGTAAAAGCGGTGTACAAAGAAGTGACTGAGAAGATTGATGTTCAGTTAAATCAATTGAACAAAGTGATGACCGATAAAATACCGAAATTCAACGAGATCATTAAACAAAAACAAGTCAGCGCCATTACCATCGATGTGATGTAACATGCCTGAATAAAATTCAAAGGCTGCTCTTAACAAGGGCAGCCTTTTTTATTTGGGTGAAGCTTAAACTTATCTTACAGATTCGAGCATTCTTCCATCAAATGGATATATCGGCAATATCGGATGAGTCAAATACCTACGCCCAATAAGACGCTACTTACTTTTACTTAGCTAAAACCAAGCGGCCTGTTTGGGTAGCCGTCTTTCCGTTGGCGATTACATTCAGGCGATAGACATACACTCCGTTTGGCATTTCAGAGCCCGAGGTATCGTTTCCATTCCAGATTAATTCATTGGTTCCGATAATAAATCGGCTGATGTCATTCCGTGTATATTCTTTGATTACCCGCCCATCCAAGGCATAAATCTGTAAAGAGAAATCCGATGGCAATTCCTCACCACTAATCAAAAAGCTAAAATAAAACTCAGCGGAGGACGGATTCGGATACGCAGACAAAAGTTGAATACCGGTGGTATTCGTCACTTTAAATTCAACTTCATAAGGTTTTGTTCCACTCGCATTACCACTCGCATCAATTCCTTCCGCGCGGATTGAATATTTTCCGGGTAGTAAAGATTCAGGGCTAAAATTCATTTGATAGGGCTTACCAAGTGCGGCCGCGCTCCAGGTTACGTCTGGGCGTTTGAAATTTATCCGCTCATAGGGACAAGAACTTGTTTCGCAGGGACGCTTTAAAAACAACTTGACTCCTAATGTATCACTTCGGAATAAAAACAAATTATCATCTGCTACCTGAACAATAATTTTTGGATTGGGCGATACATTATCACCATTTTTTACGATGCGACCATCAATAGTCACAGAAAGAACAGGTGCACTAACATCTCCCGTTACTTTCAAATAATCGTATAGTGAAATCAGGTTATTTTCATATTGCTGCTCGGGCACTTCTTTCGGATTCACAAAAACGTTCAAATCATTCATACCCTTTTTGCCTTTGCTATCTACCACAACAGAAAATTTGGAAGTATCTCCGGGAACAGGTGCCGGAATATTTTGAAAATTAACAACAACTTGACCACTCGTTTTATTGATTATCTGTGAACGGACAGATAATGATGACGGAAACGTTTTGTCGGAGAAATTGACAAAGCCATACGGTGCCGAAAAAGATTGACCTTCTTGAACAGTTTGTTGAGCAAGTGATCCTTTATAGACTAAAATGCCATCGGCCACAGTCTCATAATACACCAACCAGTGGTTTAATTGCACAGCCGATAGGTTGATTTCATCGCGCATGTTGAGCACTACCCGTAGGTATGGAAATCTTACCGGGTCAATAAAATCCAAATTCAGATCGAATGTAATATTGGCAAACAAGAGCGTTTCTATGCCAGTGAGCGAAACACCGTAAATTGAAAATGTAACTTCATCGCTTACCTCCACGGAAGCGGCTCTTGGAACAAACTTGTCCCACGACTTAGCCGGACCTATTAATGCAGATTTTAAAAATCCGGTGGAATATCTTCCGGTAATATTTTTATTGACAGATACCATTTGATTGGTAACGGGTGCAGAACTATTTCTAAAAAATCGTGCAGTGCCCGGGCTGGCACCTTTTCTTCCCAGAATGATTACCGGCTCTCCATTCAACAGTGAATTAATCTGCGTAACACTGATACCAAAATTACCAAGCTTGGTCTTTACATTATTCGACCACGATTGGTAACTAGGATTACCAATAGAAAACAAAATCACCGAGTCGCTTTCTTGTATTGCATCTACATATGCAGCCAGATCATCGTTTAGTGTCGTCTCTAATTCAGAAAGAAGGAAACTGTTAATCAACTGTGGCTGCCGACCGCAGGTGCGTGCATCTTGAAAATTGAACGGAATGCCTGCGTAAGGAACTACCGAATTTTTGTTGAAAGCTACCAAGTTGATGGTATTGTTACGGCACGGTTGTCCTTGCGTATCAATATTGTATTCTACGCCATCGATCTTAAAAGAAACCTTGGTAAATGGTGTGGAGCTGGTACTCCCATACGTGGTTACAGAAATCGGTCGAGAGGTTTCGAGATAACTCAATTTCTTCAAAGGCAAATCTTTCAGAAGCCCTGATACTTCGTTTTCCATCAGCTGAGGAAAGTCAAACTGCCCCCACCCTTCTTTGCCATTAACAATAAAGGTGAATGAACTGGTATTCCAATCGGGACTTTCATTGGCGGTTGGCTTATCTAATTTGGTTCTCCAATAGTAGGTCGTAGAATCCTTCAGCGCCAGCGTAACTGCTAATTTGCCAAGCACTTTGGCAGATACTTTTTGTGTTACCAAAAAAGGGCTATCAAAGGTGCTTACCGAATCCAGCTGTACCAGAAAATCGCGTTGAGGTGAAACTAAATCCGTAGCTTGAAAGACCAAATTCAAACTTATTTTATTGACCAAAGCGTTGTTGAATGGAAATAAATTCTTGGTGCTATTGCTAGCGAGTAGTCCCAGCAATGTGGCAGCGTTATTCAATTCATTCGTTTCCTTAATTGCATTGAAAGGATCAAGGATAATTGAAAATTGGTTGATCCCGGACGCGTTCGCTGCTCTCGGGATTTTAAACACCACAGTATCCTGCGCCAACACGTTACTAAAGAGTGAATCGTACGTGATGGTGGTATTATCAGCCAATGTGCGGATCACCCGAATGGCAAGATTTGAGGTGGCCGTTGCTCCGTTGTTCTTGCGAATGATTCGTATACCAAATTCATTGCTGAGTGCTGTAACCGGAGAACCATCCAACGACACGAGGGATAAATCGGTAGCATCTAATGTATAGTCTGGCAGGTTGGTACCAAACAACGTCACAGCCGGATCACCCAATAGAATCATTTGTTGTACTTGCGTAACACTGAATATTCCATCACCATACGAGGAGAGATACCGTTTGGACACTTCCTGTTGCACCTCTCCGATTCCTTTCTTCAGAAAAACAGAATCTCCAAAAGCTACCTGATAAAACAAATCAGAGTAAATTTTGAGTGTGTTGCTAAAACCAAATGAACTATGAGCCATGAAGTTTCTGGCTCCCTTATTGGCTGCCAGTATCCAATCTTCACCAAAAATTGGCGCGCTCATAAAGAAGGCACCTGCATTGCACCCATTAATCAGAAACACCGGATATTTGCCGGGATTATTATAACCCATTACAGGGTCGGTAACAAAACCAATATCAATATCAATCGTGCCGGGAGAAGAGTGGCCAAAAAAAGTGATCATGTTGGTGCCTTTGTTGATCTGTTCCGATACATTAATTAGCTGCAATTTGTTGGCCTCTTCCTTGGCAATGGTTTGCACTTGTCCACCCCAATAGTTTCCTTCTGCAATGGTCTTAAACCCATCCATATAACTTCTGAATTCCGATAAATCGGAAACAGAAATGCCTCCACTCAAATGCAAGGCTCTTTTTTTCCAGTCAGCAGAAACAGGAGCACTTTCAGTTTCAATAATTTTGTTGAGGTAAGCTGCTACTTGTTCGGGAGTAGTAGCAGGAAGTCTGCCGGTGGGAACTTTGGCCTCGTAGGTTGTGCCACCCAGTCCTGCAGTAAAGGCTGCATCCGATGCCGGAACGCCTGCTGTAGGAACAAGGTCTCTGGATTCATTCGCAGCGATTGTTAATCTGCGATAGGGTGAATAACTGTAGAGATCCCGGCCCTTACCAATAATGAAAAGATAACGTGGATTGGCATTACCCACCATGTATTTCATAAACTGATAAATGGCTAGAGAAGATGTTTCCCCATAGTTGAATTGGTTGTAAAGCTGATCAACGGTAACGGTAAGAGTGTCGTACTTTCCTCCGGCATTGGATGCACGATATCCGGCATACGCTTTCACCACGTCTGGATAACCACCGGCTGCTTTCATTAAAGCACGATTGGAAATAATGATAAAGTTTGGTTGCTGTGATTGAAAGGATCGAAAACTAACTCTCTTAATCGAAATGGGGGAAAGCGTAGTAGATGTTAAATACAGTTTTCGACCATCGAGCGTGGAAGGTATGATAGCTTTCAATTTAACTCCTTCCGGTTGCATGCCAATAGAGGTAACATTATCCGAGTCTGTGATATCTAGCAGCCGCGAACCACCGGGTGCATTTTCAAATTCCACATACGATTTGTCGGTGTTGTTCGGAACAATGCGGAAAACTTTCTCCGTCTGTCCTGTCATATTGAAATTCTGTGGAAACGTAATCTTAATGTAAGCGATGCTAAATTGAAACCGGTTATTTACGGAAGCTCCTGCTGTTACCCGAATGGTAGTCTTGCCATCGCTCAAAAAATCATTCCAGTCTAAATCTGCCGTTACGAGTGGAGTTTCAAACCCAAAAAAATTGACAGTGGAAATGGTTCGTAATGCACTGGTCGCTCCTCCTATTTGCACTTGTGCTGTGTGAGGAAATTCATCCCGGCCAACGAGAAGCAGTTCGAGCTTTGGAACACCTTGTGCAGGTACTCCGTCTTTTACCAGATCAATTGAAAAGTCGGTGGATTGTCCCGGTTGCAAAGGTTTGCTGAACCATCCTTCTCCCTGATCAAACTGGGTGTACTGCAACGTGGAAAGTTGTGTCATACCAACAGAATAGTCTTCACCAACCACCAGCAGACGCTCTCCTGAATGAAATGCTTCTTTCGGCAAGTTGAGCACGTTCACTTCTGAAAAGTTCTCCATACGTTTTCCGGCCGATGCCGTGAGACTGTAGGTGAGAAAATAGGCGGTTGTATCGCTGTATAAGTTGTAATAGGGATGTGGTTGAGCGCTGGTCGGTTGATACAAGTTTTTATCTAGTGTGCCATCGTTGCGTTGCCCATAAAACTCGATGTAATCTGTGGGATGAAAAACACCGTCTAGTTCACCTTGAATGAAAATCGCTTGTTCTTTTCCGCGGTGGTAAAGCTTAATCAAACCCGGGTTTATTGAATTGACTGGAAAATTGGCCGATAACAAATCGCTGTAAGTAAGTCGGTACAAACCCTCTTTAGCAACTGTTATTTTATAATACGTCTGATTGAAATCAATCCAATTGTTGCTGTATTGGCCAATGCTCGAAAAGGAAATAGTCAGAGCGAGAGCAACTCCAATGGCCCATCGAGAAAGAAAAGTAGATGAATTCAGTTTCACAACAGATAGATACAACTTCAAAAGTAGTGGTAACAGGCGATATTTCAGTCACTTGCGGATCAGATTTTAGTCGAAGTCTCCCGCCCGACAAGTGACACCCACGTATTGTTGACCCTTTCTTAATCCAAACCTAAGTAACCTTAACTACTGATCCATAAAACGATGTAACTTCCCATTGAATTGTTGCGTCCAAGAGCCGTGATCACAAAAGAAGAGGAATTTGCTTTGATCGACCGCGTTTTGGCTGGCCAAACGGAGGCCTATGCCCGATTGGTGGATTCCTATAAAAGTTACGTCTTCACGATAGCTTTGAAAGTACTGGAAAACCGTCCGGAGGCGGAAGAAGCAGCCCAAGATGCTTTCATCCGGGCGTTTCACTACCTCAAAAAGTTCAACCGTGAAGCTCGCTTTAGTACATGGCTTTACCGGATTACCTTCAATACAGCCATCAGCGCCAAGCGCAAAAACAAGATGCGACTGGATAGCATTGAGAACAAGATAATTTTGCATGAAGGCGCGGCTGAAGATGCATTGGAAAGGAATGATAAACATGAATTCATTGCCCAGGCGATGGAGAAGTTAAATGAGATGGACAAGCTCTCCATTCAATTATACTATCTGCAGGAATTTTCTCTGGAAGAAGTAGCCGAGATGATGGGGCAACCCACCAATACGATCAAAGTGCGCGTGCACCGGGCCAGAATCCGCTTGGCAGAAGAATTGACTAAAATTTTAAAAAGTGAAGTTGTAAATTTGTAATGCTATGACCCCACGTAATGATTGGAACGATCGATTGATTCGTCTGATGGATGGTGAACTGAACGAAGCGGAGGCTGCGCAGGTAGAGCGTGAGTTACGTCAATCTGCCGAACTGCAACAACAACTTAGTCAATTGAAAGAAATCGACCGGTTTCTTCAACGACAAAACAAGATGGTTCACCCTTCTAAGAACTTTACTGACCAGGTGATGAACGGCATTACGTTGCCGGTTCGCTCCAGCGCCTTATCTCCAAAAATGGGTTTAATGCTACTATTTGGAGTTTTGGTAATTACAATGATTGCTGTATTCTCGTTGCGTAGCGGTCTATTTGATTCCATGGAAATGCCTATAGAGTTCAATTTTCAATCCTTGTACTTCCAGAAACTTTCTGTGCCTACGTTGAGTCTGCCTTTCTCCGGCAAATGGCTGGTCTCAGCGTTTTTAATTTTGAATTTGGTAGTCGGCTTTGTTCTTTTGGATCGCACCATCCTGAAGCCTTACTTTCAACGAAGGGCTGAGGCAGTTCATTAATCTTGCATTACGAAGCCGACAACTCATTCACAATTTTTAAAGCCCGATCAATTTCTTCGGTGCTGTTGAAGATGTGGGTAGAGTGGCGCACCCCGTACACATCTCCTTGTGAGCGGGGACGCATTTTGGCTTTGGCCCAATACGCATCTTGAATCTGGGTGCCGGTTAATCCTTCAATGGTGTAGAGTGTGATGCCCGCACTCATCGCTTCTTCTTTGGCTGAAAATATTTTCACTTTCTTATTCTGCCGTAAACCCGTGCGAAGGCGATCGCCTAAAAACTTAATCCGCTGATACACATTGTCAGGACCTAATTGAAAATGGAAATCCAGCGCTACTTCCAGTGCTAACAGAATGGCGAAGTTGCCGGTGCCACGTTGGGTAAATCGAAATCCTTCATCGGCATGGTCGTCCCACCGATAGCTTGCAACAGTTGTCCATAGGTCTTTGATAAGATTGGACTTCACAAACATAAATCCGGTGCCGGTGGGTGCGCCCATCCATTTGTGAAAACAACCTACGTACGCATCACAGCCAATGTCTTTCAAATCTACCTTGATATGCCCGATGGTTTGCGCGCCATCCAACACCGTAAAGATGCCGCGCTTTCTTGCCTCGGCACATATTTCTTTTACCGGAAGAATGGAGCCGGTGCCCGAAATCATGTGCGATAACATCAGCACTTTTGTTTTAGGTGTCAATGCTTTGATGATGGTGTCGTACACTTCGGAAGAGCTGGTGATCGGTTTGCCAATGGCTACGGTTTTGAACACCGCACCAAAACGTTTCTCTTTTACCTTCCACGAAGATTGTCCTCCTCCGTGTTCTTGGTCGGTAGTAAGAATTTCATCGCCCGGTTGTAAGGTGATGCCATTGGCGATGTAACTCATGCCATTCGTAACATTATCGGTCATGGCGATCTCCCCTACTTCGCAGTTCAACAACTTTGCCACTTTCGTGCGAATGGGCAACAGGTTGTTGTAGCCGCTGATGAACTGTTCTTTGTTATCATCTTTATACGCCCAGTCGGCTACGTGTGTAGCCATCATGTGCGTATGCTCCACCATTTTATCGACCACCGCTTTGGGCATTACACCCACCGTGCCGGTATTGAAGAACACTGAGTCCTTCGACAGCATAAATTGATCGCGCACACTTTTCCAGAAAGCAGGATCTTGTGGATCGGCTAACGGAGAGGTGTCACTCCATGAATTTGAAAAAGAGGGTAATGCGGAAAGTGACAGAGCCGATACGCCCAGCGACTTCAATAGTTTTCTGCGTGACAGCATAAGTTTAGGATGATCTATAAATAAAATTACAGAATATCGATGTGATAAACATCGGTCTCGTTGCGATTTATGTTGCGTACTTCAAAGCCTCCGGGCTGGGGTATTTCTTCGATCAAATCAAATACGCGACAGGATTTTGGAAGACCGCCAAAAATCAGTAGAAAGGTAAAAGGTTGTTTGCCAGGAATGATCGTCCACTGCGGAGCATACGATATATTTTCGGCATGCAACAACTGCGAGCGTACACCGGAGGTGCGGTCAATTAAAAAAGTGGTGCGCCAAATGCGGATGAGCATCTCATCGGATGTATTATTATAATGGCAATGTACATAGACAAATGAATCTTCTAACGTAGAAGGATCAATCGAAGCGAGTGTGTCGATGTCGACTGAAGGTTTTACGAGCGGCTCAACTGTGTCGGCCTTTGCTAATATGTGGTTGTTACCATTTATTTCTTGGGAAACCATGGAAAGAAAGAAGATGTTTTGCGAATATACTCATCATACTGTGGCTTGTTGGTCTTCAGTGCTTTTTCCAACAACGCCACTCCGGAAACTTTCACTAACAAAAAGGTCATGAACACCGAACCCAGCACCGGCCAATAATTTTTTGTCGCCAGCGAGAAAAAGGCAAATCCCCACCACACACAGGCATCGCCAAAATAATTGGGATGACGCGTGTATTTCCAAAAGCCGGTGTTCAGTACTTTACCTTTATTGGCAGGATTGGATTTGAATTTTACTAATTGATAATCGCCACCCGCTTCAAATGCAAAACCAATGATCCAGCAGAGAATGGCGAACGCATCCCAGAAAGTGAATGAAGCATTTTCTGAGTAATTAACTACAAACAACGGTGCAGATATCAACGACAGCAAGATGCCCTGCAACAAGAAAACCTGGAAGAAGCTAAACCACCAGTAGCGTTCGGCTCCATACTTCTGTCTAAATTGAGCGTAGCGGTAGTCTTCGGGCTTACCCCAATTGCGCCACCAGAGGTATGCAAACAAGCGCAACCCCCAGATGCTGACAAGCGCCAGCAAGATCCACTTGCGTAAATTTTCTGCAGGTGTGTTGAAGAAATAGAACGCGTTGACCAGCACAAAACCCAATCCCCAAAAAGGGTCAACAATACCTGCATTGACCTTTTGTACACTTACAATCCATACGATGGTGAGCATTGCCATTACGATCAAGAAGCCTTGGATGTAGGTAGACCAAAAAGGATTGAGCATGGTCAAAGTTAATCTCTTTTTTAGAAGATTGAATGCTAGTCCTCTTATCAACGGGTTGAAACCTGCCCTCGGACTAAAGTCCGTGGCTAGCTAAATAATTCCTACTTTTGATGATTGAATTACTCTTCTATGAATCAATTGATTATTAGCAGCCACGATGAATTTCAAACCTTTTTAGGGAAAGAATTGGGTGTTTCCGATTACACCACCATCACGCAAGATCAAATCAACCGATTTGCGGATGCCACGCTCGATCACCAATGGATTCATACCGATCCGCAGCGCGCTGCTACCGAAACCGCTTTCAAGAGCACGATAGCACATGGGTATCTCACTTTATCGCTCGTGCCCCACTTGTGGGATCAAATTGCCGAATTCAGAAACATCAAAATGATGATCAACTACGGCATCGAAAAACTGAAGTTCAATCAACCGGTGTTGGTCAATCAGGAAGTGCGCCTTCGTGCCAAGTTGCACAGTATTGTTAACCTGCGCGGCATCACCAAATTTGAAGTAGACGTAACACTTGAGATCAAAGACAATCCGAAGCCGGCTTTCAACGGCATTCTGGTTTTCTTGTATCACTTTCATTAATTGATTTTAATCTTCATGAAGGACTTTAAGAAATATTTTATCATTCCCGCACCGCCAGAAGATGTATATCTGGCGCTCACCAATCCAAATACCATTCACTTATGGAGTGGCGAAGAAGCTGAAATGAGTACCGAACCCAACAGTGAATTTTCGTTGTGGGAAGGAAGCATTGTTGGAAAGAATCTGGAATTTGAACCTAACAAAAAGATTGTGCAGCAATGGTACTTTGGCGAGCAAGCCGAACCATCCATTGTTACGATCAAATTGCATGAAGCAAAAGAAAGCACTTCCGTGGAATTGCGCCACACCAATATTCCTGATTCCGATTACAATGATATTGTAGAAGGCTGGGAACAGGCGTACTTCGGTGCCATTCAGGAATTTTATGAAGAGTAATGGCTTATCTCGAAAAGTTTCTTATCGTAAAAAAATCGCGGTTGCCGAATGCCGGCAAAGGATTATTCACTAAAAAAGCAATTTCTAAAGGTACTCGTATTGTGGAGTACAAAGGAAAAAAGCGAAAGTGGAAAGACGTGAAACACTTGGACGGCCACAACGGCTATTTAATGTACATTACACGCAACGCAGTGATTGATGCGTTGCCATCCGTAAATACGCTTGGCCGCTATGCGAATGATGCCCAAGGATTATCCAAAGTAAAAGACTTACGCAATAATTGTGAATATGTGAGCGAAGGTCATCGTTGTTACATCGAAGCCAAACGCGCCATTGAGCCGGGTGAAGAACTGCTGGTAAGCTACGGTAAAGAATTCTGGCAACTGCAACGCAAGCTGCGTAAGGCAGGTAAATAAAACCGACTCTTTATTTCATTTTCTTCACAAAGGCGAGACAACTTAAAATGGTGTCGCGGACACGCTTGAGGTATTTGGGAATCTCTTTGGGGTAGTTTTGAATTCCACTCAGATCATCGCGATTTGTTAAATGGATCAATCGGGTGGCATCGGTGACATCGCGTGAAAGCTGCTCACCTTGCATGGTGGATATCTTCAACAACTCTACTTTAATGTCGCGGATGGCTTTCGTATAAAAGGGAATGGCCTTGTACGTAAGGTCGGTGTGGTTTTCTACTTCCTGATAGATTTCTTTGAGTCGGGTGAACATGGTGCAAATATAGCAATCATTAAAGGGCTTTGTGTTTTACTTTCAATACATAGGTATCCGTCAATTTACTGACGTCAATAATTGTGTTGGTGTGTTGATCTAAATTTAACAACTGGCTATTTGCCAACACATAGAAACAGCCTTGTTGATAATCGAATGTAGTTGGCACATTCATGTGCGGATGTGCCACAAGCATTGTATCTATTTGCGCAAGTCCGGATTCGTGATCGGATAAGCGAATTGCGTAAAGCCCATGTTTCGATCTATCGCGACTGGCATTTTTGATCGCGAAGAGAGTTCCTTGTACATATTTCAATCCGTCAACTCCCCTTGTTTCGGGAGATGCACCATTCAGGATTTTTTTCTTGGTAGTGTCGATAATCTGAATACCATTCTCCCAAGTGGCAACAAAGAGTTTTTGATCATCTGCAGAAAGCGCAATGCCGTTGGGTTCGTTGGTGCTCATCCATTCGAACCAGTCCGGCTGCGGGTAGTTGAGTTTCCATATTTTATATTGTCGAGTGTCAGTGATGAACACTTCATGGTTGGCAGTAACTGCCAGATCGTTGAAGAAATGTTTTTGCTGGTCTTGTAGTTCAAATGTATGGAGCAACTTTCCGGTGGAGATTTGAAAAACAAATAAGGCCGAATAAGTTTTGAGCGTGTCGGTGTCGTTTGTCAGCGCAAAGAGCAAATCATTCTTAGCCAGCAAACCTACGCCCGATCGAAAGCCATATTGATTGCTTTCGATGAAGTTGCGGGTGGTGGTACCATCGCTCACCACAATTTTGTTTTTGTATATGCTGCTGATGAATATTTTGTCTCCGCTTACCGCAATTCCTTCCGGAATCAAATCCCTTTCTGCGCCCAGCGAAAGTGTGGTTACTTTTTCTTGCCGACAGGAGGTCAGGAAAATGAACAGAGCTAATAAGGTTATTTTTTTATTCATTATTCAAATATAAGAAGATGAAGTTGGGTGGATGATATTATATTATGTCAATTCTTTACGAAACGCCTCGGAAAGTTATGCAGGACTCTTATAAAATCCGATCTTTGTAAGATGAGTACAAAGCCTCCGAAACGTCATCAAAGTCTGGGCGAAGAAATTGCGAACAGTATCAGTCACGGTATTGGTTTTTTGGGAGCTGTGGCCGTTACGCCTATTCTGATCATTCAATCCATTCCGTTAGGTGGAATTGCGATCTTCGCATCGAGTGTGTTTGGTGCTACCATGATGTTGCTTTATCTGGCTTCTACTCTTTATCATGCATTTCCGCACAGCAAAGCAAAACGTGTCTTTAATATCTTTGATCATGCCGCTATCTTTCTACTGATCGCAGGCACCTATACTCCATTAACACTTATCGTGCTGAAAGGTGCGTGGGGCTGGTGGCTCTTCGGAATTGTATGGGTGCTGGCCATTGGTGGAGTGGTATTGAAATCCGTAGCCGGTGCGGACAGTAGTAAACTTTCTACTGCGTTGTATCTAGGTATGGGTTGGTTGGCGATTGTTGCTGTAGAACCTCTCTGGAACAGCATGCCGATGTGGGGATTATTCTGGCTGGTTGCAGGTGGCGTGATGTATTCGCTTGGTGTTGTGTTTTTTGTGGCCGAGCGCATTAAATACAGTCACTTTATCTGGCACTTGTTTGTATTGGCCGGCACTGCCTTTCATGTTGTGGCCGTGCTGGGTTATGCGTATCAGAAATGAAAATGAAATCGCATTCAGATGATCAACATATATCGGCATCATCATCTAAGCGATTCCATGTGACATTAAAAAAAAATAGTAACACATGAAAAAGGCTATTCCTTATTTACTCATTGTTATTCTCTTTATTGCAGCACTTTTTGTGCGCCAATGCCGCGAGGGTGGTACAACTGAAAAATCTTCGCGCCCTTCTTCGGGAACGTATCATTCTACGCAAAGGGATTCATCCAGCGTAGCCGATGTATTTCGCGATGTGGATGCTACTTACTTCTTTACGAAGCATGCCCGTTGCCGAATGGAGTGTCGACACATTACGCAAAAGGAAGTGAAAGAGATTGTGCAGCAAGCCAACATTAACTTTGCGAAGAGCGAACCCGATGCACCTCGTGGTGCCAAGTATGCACTGGAAGGCTACACCAGCAAAGATCAGCAACACGTTCGCATCATCGTGGCTCCCAAAGAACGGCATCTCACCATCGTAACAGTCATTGATCTGGACGAAGATTGGAAGTGTGGAAGTTGCAAGTAGCACGTAGTGTTGAGATACTAGGTGTTAGGCGATAGAAGTTAGAATTCAGCAATAGCTGTTAACCCAAGTTTAAATTTTAGTATTATCGCCTGATCACCCTCATTCATCTTATTCTGTAAAAACAAAGCGGAAATGATTTATTTTCGCGCGCATTCGTTTTGTCTCATCAACTCTTACAATCCACACTCAGCTCTGTTTTTTAACAGACTATTTTGTTTTGTTAGGATTCCTTACTATATTTGAAGCATCATTTAAATAAACCAATTATGATGTCAACAACCATTCAAGGGTACACCTACGGGAATGTAGCGCAATCACCTGTAAGCATTGCGGATTTGGCCTTGCTGAAACAAACAGTTCTTTTTACCGAAGAAGATGAAAAGTATCTCCGACTGGCCGGAGAAGTATTGAAAGATCAAACCGATGCCGTACTGGATCTTTGGTATGGCTTTGTTGGTAGTAACCAACATCTCGTTCATTACTTTGGAAAGGGCGGTCAACCAAACATGGAATACCTGACTGCTGTGCGTGCCCGCTTTGGTCAATGGATTATGGATTTATGTAATCGTCCGTATGATCAAACCTGGCTGAATTACCAGCATGAGATAGCACTTCGGCATCATTCAACTAAAAAAAATAAAACGGATGAAGTCGATGCTGTGCCGATTATTCATTATCGCTATATGGTTGCTTTTATTTTTCCGATTACTGCTACCATTAAAGGCTTTTTGTCCAAGAAAGGCCACGATGCGAATACCATCGAAGCGATGCATGCCGCTTGGTTCAAAGCCGTTACATTAACCGTGATCCTTTGGACTTATCCTTACATCAACAAGAACGAATTTTAATAATTATCTAAATCCACTAGTTAGACGGGAACTCCGTCTAACTAGTTTAAAATTATTGTATGGAAGTAGCTATTTGGGATACCTATGTGGTACGAAAAAATGGGCTGACGATGCATTTTGACATTGTGGTGCCCGCAACCACTAAAAATAAAGAAGATATTTATACCTTTGGTAAGGAATACTTACAATCAAAATCCGAAGAGGGGCAACTCTTGTCTTCGCGGGAGTGTCGCTTTTGTCATATTGAACAAGCGTCTGATGAAATGATTGAACGTATTCAACAAAAAGGATATTATATCATTGAAATGCAAAACTGCTAGTGTCTGTCTTTAATCTTTCCGATCAAAACAAACATCTTGATCACAAAATAGTGGCGGGATTGGAGCGACTTGCTCAAGTGTTCCGCACTTTGCTATGGGAACAAGCTAAAGTACTGGGTTTAAGTCCCATTCAAATTCAGTTGATGATCTTCATCAAGTATC
>DGYK01000008.1:51633-69035 GCA_002398365.1 Flammeovirgaceae bacterium UBA5008 | reverse complement strand
CGATCAGTTATCTCGCTAAAGAGTTTAATCTGACGAAGCCTACTATCAGCGATGCGATTAAAGTGTTGGAAGAAAAAAAACTGATTAAGAAATACATCAGTGGCGAAGACACCCGAAGCTACACGATTCAATTAACGGCTAGCGGAAATAAAATAGTGGCTGAGACAGAAAACTTTTCGGAACCGCTCCGGCAATTACTGGCTCAATCAAACCCCAATCGCCAATTCGAGTTGTGGCAAGGAATCTACGATCTGATTCAAGGGTTGAATCAACAAGGAATTATCAGTGTGCAACGAACCTGCACTTCTTGCAAACATTATGCTTTCAAAAATAAACTTCCTTACTGTTCTCTCTTAGAACAGAAGTTGTTACCGAAAGATATTCGGATTGATTGCCCGGAGTTTGAAATGGCTTAACTTCTGTCCCGCGCTGGTCCAGACCTGATTTCAGCGGAGAAATGAGTGGTCGCTTGGCTTATCTCTAAAAACTATCTTCATCTCTAAACGCCCGACCGGAAATCTTTAATACTCTTATCCGTCAAGGAGCATTCATCAAAATAGGTGACGTTGCCTTCGCCCAGAGGCGACTGTGCGCTCACTCCTACTCCGATCTTTGCAGGGTATTCATTCTTATACAACCGGGCGAGGTTCCAGATGGTGCCATCCAATGAAAAATAAAATCCGATTGTCTTTGTGTCGGAGGAGATGCGCAGGTAAACACTTTCCTGTTGTATGACTTCGTGATTGTTATCGTCAGAGGTGCCGTTGGTTCGCACGGTTACGATGCGGGTACGGCCTTGTTCATCTTTCTCAAAGGCAAATTTCTGCCACAGGTTATTGGATGAAAAAACGTAGAGTGCTCCGGCATCGTACGTGACTTTCAATTGCGGTGTTAGTTTTGCGGTGAATGTAAACGGGCGGGTGTTATCTACTTCGGTTAACAACATGGGTGCGTTGCCATATTGCGTTCCGTCCGGGTCATTGAAATAATCGGTTTTCGCATCGCTGCGAATTGTGAGGCGATTGTTTTCAACAACCGAATGCTGATCGCCTTTATTTAATGAGCGGGTAAATTTTACTTCCGGCAATGGAAAGGAACACTCCGTTCCGATGGTTTCACTTGATGGTTGGCAACTCAAAAGAACCGCACAACCTATTACGAGGGTTGAAATGATATTCTTCATCATGCAGTCAAAGGATTGATTGACACCCTAATTTAATAAAAAGTGCAATCGCATGTACGTTGACTGGTTTTGCAATTTTGAGAATGTATGCGTGGATATTAATAAGAGAGCTTACGCAACATTTCGGTGGTTAGTTCTTCGGTGTAGATTCCATACCCATTTACTAATATTCCCTTTAAGGGGTATACATCGGAGGAAATAGCATAAAGAATAGACTGATCTCCTGGATCAGTATTCACATCAAAACGAAACACTTTGTCAATGTGAAACTCATTGCTGAGCAGTTGATATTCACCATTTCGGCATTCGATACAATTTTGGCGCAGGTTAAAATCTTCGGTGTATCCTTTGGATTTCAAATCAGCAATAGCATCTGTTAAATTTGTATAATTTTCCATTTCGTGATCTATCTACCTCATTAAATATCTTTAAATTGTTTAACGATGACTTGTTTTATATTTCTACCTGATTAAGGCTTTTTAGAAAGTAAATAGTGAAGATTCTTTTCATTTTTAGTACTTGCTTGAATCTTGACAATATATTCTCCAATTTCTTCCGGGAAAAACCAATCCGGCTGCCCGTGTCCATGTTTTAGGCGGTCTCGTGTTTTCATAGGGCCTAAAATTAATTCATGAACTTGAATACCACTTGACTGTAATTCTTTTGCCAACGTTAAAACCAATGACTTTTGAGCAGCCGCTGTCATCGAAACTGGTCCTGCCATTGGGTATTGTTCGTCTGCACTAAATCCATTAATATGAATGTAACATCCATTTTGTGAATTCAGCAAAGGCACCAATGTTTTGATAGCTAAAAAATGAGATGTGAGATTGTCATTTAATATTCGTTGCCAATCACTCCAAGGATAATTATAAATAGGATATCCTTGATGCCATCCACCTAAAGAAGCTACTACTAAATCAATTGATAAAAAGGTTTTGGTGATATACTGCGAAAAAGCTGAAGCGTTTGCCTCATCGGTCATGGCACCTTGATAAGTTATTAACTTGCCTGCAGGGATGTCACCAACATATTCCGTTAATCGAGCTAATTTATGTTCTGATCTCGAAGGAACAATAACGGTATAATCTGCCCGGAGTAGTGCACGCACAATACCCTCACCTACCCCGCCTGCGCCACCAGCTACAACTGCTATTCGTTTTTCCATTGGGATTTTAATTTTGATAGACCGGAGCTAAATCAATAAATATTTTTACAAACGAAGCTAGTCCCTCTGCATTGCGAACAATTATGGTGGTGCAAGGAACACTTACCACGCGGCCATCTAAGCGCTTATAATCAATCAATGCCTCGGCTGCGAAATGAAAATCGTTGCCGATAACGCTTATGAAGGAATGATCTAAGCCGTGAATCGTTTCCCAAAAGTGTTTAATCCCACCGACAATATCATTGTTACATTGCACCACTGGATTATTACCAAATGCCAACTTACAATCCGGGGCTAGAAACTGACGATATCGGTCTGCGTCCTTGCTATCCACCGCTATATAATTAGCCTTTAACCATTGGAGGGTCGTTTCTGAAATTTGAATCGTTTGTAGTTTATCTGTTCTCATTGATCACTGAAATTAGGTTAGGTCATTTTTATTTTTTGACTACGAATTCATCTTGAAGCTGGAATCAACCACTTGTTTGCGGTGACTTATTTTCCAAACATCATTTACTTTCTTTAACCTATCGATGTAAAAGCCAGTTGCCACAATGCCAGGTGTTATTTCTGCCTCAGCAATCCAGTAATTACTTTCTGCTGAAGCTGTATCTGCATTCAATTCCGTAATCCGAGATGCGCCCATAAAGTGGCGCTTTCCTTTGGTTATTCCTGAACTATGCCAATATGCAATATTGCCGATGATTGCTTCACGCCCACTAGCAACTCCCCATGGGCTGTCATAAACACCATCTATGGTAAAGTTGTCGGCAAATTGCTCATTATTATGACTATCGATTGATAAAATGTAATTGTTTAGCAGCTCGGTAATCGCTACACGGTCCTGAAAGTTTTCGTGAAGATTCATGTGGATTTATTTTAGTTCAACATGAATTCAACAGGCTTTGATTACATTTAGTTTTGTACTAATGGGAAATGTATTTGTAAAAAATTCCGTTTCTATTGCTTTCGTGCATCAGTTGGGTTGCGTCCTGTTTTATGGCGAAAGAAGTTTGAGAAATGCGCTTGATCGGTAAAGTTAAAGTAATTCGAAACTTGTTCTACAGAAGCTTTATTCAACAGCATAGCCTTGCTCTCTTCTACAATAACCGTATTAATAAACTCTTTGGGTGTTAAATCGGTAGTTTGTCTAAAGTGATTAATTAAGGTCTTTTCAGTCATACTAAGCATCGTGGCGTAATCTCGCACTGTTTTGGTGCTATGTATATTTTTATAAACCAACGATTTAAATTGCTGAGAAGTTTGGTATTGTAAAGAACCTGTTGTAAGCCTAGTCTGCTTTGAACTAATCCGGTTTAACTTCTCTATCAAAAGTTGTGCATACAGACGTAAAATAGAAATGGCGTGTGGTTGCTGCGGATTTTTATATTCAAGCCACATTTTACTGGCAATTTCAGTAAGGTCATCGAAAACAGATTGCTCTAAAAAAAGAACGCATTCAAATGCAGGATTAAGAATAGAAAAATCCCGAATGGTGTTAGAGTTATTCATGCGCCAATCGATAAAACTCTCTTTAAACATGATCGCATAACCGCTGGCATTCGGATCGGTTTTACTAAATGAACATGTTTGTCCTGGTTTAAACAAGACCACCGCATTCTTCTGGTTTACAACTTGGTGTGTATCAAAATGACTAACTTCAAATTGTACTTCTTTGAAGAGGCCAATCTGATAAAAATTGGTTTTGAATAAAGGGGTTTTCTTTACTGCCCCTTTACCGATTTCTGAAAATTCAAATACTTGCACATCATCATGACGTGCCTGCAAAGAGCCATTAGCCATTCGATGAAACTCATCGAAGTTATCAAACCGATATATCTGTGAGTACGTCATTATGATTTTCTTTTGAAACTACAAGATACCATAAAATCTAAACTTGTAATAGCTGAATTCAACCGATGTAATGGGCTGCACCCGTGTATATACACTTATATTTATTGGTGGATTTAATGTTTACTAGACGTAGCCAGACAGTTGCTATTTCAATAGCTTCATGGCAGTAGACTCTAGTAGTTCTTTTTTCAGTTGCTTCTCTTTCTTTGAATCGTATTGCATTCCGTTTTTAAATTCGGGAATGGTGGCATGGTGCAAGCGTACCTTCTTGCCGCAGGTGTTCATTTCAAATTCGCTTTTTTCTACGTTCGACTTTTCGACCACATGTGTTACTTTGCCGGTCTGTTCGTCTGTTTTTTCGCTGACATGTATTTTGTTGTACTTCAGTGTCAATATATTGTTTTTGATGCGGTACTTTCCTTTGGAAAAGGTGTTATCGAATAAGCACCGGCTTACCATCACAAATTCTCTCTTATTGATAAAGAATAAATCCGTTGCACAACAATCGCATAGCGCTACTACCTCGCATTTGTTTTCATCGTATTGCTCGGATAAAATAAATACTTGTCCGCTGAGTACTTGGGCATTGGCGATACCGCAAAGGGCTATTAAACTAAGTAATAGTACAAATCGAAGCTTCATTGTTAATAATATTAATAGTTTAAGATGTTTTCATCAAAGCCCGTATTCAAATTATCTCACAAGATAATCAATTGACTAGCGTTAAAACGCTTTATTAATCACACTATTGTTTTGTGATTTATCGCTTATCAATCTCACTCTTCAATCCTCCAACCCTTTTCCTTTCAAAATGTGTGGGATGTATTTTGCGATGCGGGCTTCGCGAGTGGATGATTGTTTGGCGGAACCAAAGTGCAACAGGTAACCTCGCTGTCGCCCGGGTGTAAGTTGCTCAAATGCTTTTTTTACATCCGGCATGGCTTTGAGCACGGATTTCAATTCTGCAGGCATGGCAAATTCTTTGGTCTTCTTTAGCTCTACTTTCAATCCTGCCTTTTCGATGTTCCATGCTTCCTGAATATAGGCTTTAATCGCTGCTTTGTTTTTCACAATTTCTTTGGCGCTGGTAAATCGCCACTGCCGCGCGGACTGTACATTGACGGTCTGTTGTATCAACACTTTCTTGGTGTCTTTCAGCAATACGCCTTTCATGAAGAGGAGTGCGCAGTATTCCTTGAATCCATGGATCAATACCACATTGGCTTTGCCGTGTATGTAGCAGGGACACCCCCACTTCAATTCTTCGGTGAGGCCGGTGCTCAGCGCTATGTCGCGGAGCAGGTGGTAGGCTTCCTGCCACGGTGTTTCTTTTTCAAAAAACCAGTTTACTTTTGGGTTCATGGTTATTAGCAATTGATAATCTCTACTAATATCTTTCTATTTATTCTGCTGCTATTCAAGTAGTGAGACGTCTGATGCGTTTGAATATTATTTTTGTTAAAGTTAGCCACTTAAACAAAAAGAACTAAAAAATTTAAGAACGAATGATGCTTCTGCCTTATTCTTTCACACGACACATGTGGTATGATTGTTTCTTGTGTCTACCCTGCCCTGCGGGTATTCCTCCTTGCCAAGGTGGGGAATGTTCTACGATTATACTTCGTTGTAATAAATCTTGCGAATACCTCAGAGTAGGTTTGTCATTGAAGTGATGCTATTTTTCTACTTCTTCTTTTTAGGTGGCTTACAGGTTTTGCAAAAGTCTGCCAGCGCTTCTATCTCTTTTAATACTTCCTGATGCAATTCGTTTAGCTTTTCTTTATTCCGGCCGAGGTCGGTTTCTTTAGCGGCTCGCGCATGTCTTTCTGTCAATTGACTTTGTATCTCATCATACAGTGGTTGAAAGAAGGTAACATTTGAAAAGGTGCCTTTCTTTTCAAACAGTTGTTTTCTTAAGTTTCGAGCATACAATTCCGCCAGGTCAAATTCATAGCGCGCAAAGCCGAGTAAGTCGTTGGCTACGGTACTATCCGGAGCTACTATTGATGCCGCACTTCGGTTAAACTTGCAACCTACTTTCGAATTGAAATTTTTGGTGAACATAAACTCTGCGTTGCTCATGGCAAACGTAAAGTCGATACCCGATGCGGTATGCAGACTATAGATGTCGCTGTTGCCTATTTGGGTTTCTTTGGATTGAAAATCGGAGAGTTGAAGTGTGTAGGTGCTATTCCATTCTATTTGATTTTGCGATCGCACTTGCAGCCCTGTGATTAATAATACGAGTGTCAATATTCTTTTTATGTTTTGCATGTTTTCAGTTTACCATGGAATTCAAAAATACAGAATCCGTGGGTATGGATGAACTCAATTTGGCATACTCATATTATTATAATTTTGGTTCTTTTTGCATCCGTATTACGGAATGATCAAGGTAAAACCAAGAAAATTAAAAAATTTAAGAACGAATGATGCTTCTGCCTTATTCCTTCACAATTCTGCGAGGTTAATTTATTTCAGGCAAAGCCAAGTAAGTCGTTCGCTACGGTATTATCGAGGTGTTGGTTTGGAGTTTCCGGTTTCTTTTGATTAATGCAAGTCTCCATTCATCTCAGATATGTTTTTTTTTGCGTTGCTGGCGCTAGCGAATGCCAGTGGTAACTTCGCGACTGCGCGTGGTAACTTGCGGCATGACAGTTTTTCCTTGCGGCATGACAGTGTTTCTTTGCGGCATGCCAGTTTTAGTTTGCGTCATGCCAGTTTTAGTTTGCGGCATACGAGTTTTAGTTTGCGGTATGCGAGTTTTTGTTTGCGGCATGCCTCCGGTAACTTGACGACTGTGAGTGGTAACTTGCGGCATGCCAATGTGTCTTTGAAGAATGCAACTACCAATTGGGCGAAAGGTTCTTACGCAATTTCATCCGTAAGTGCCAATTGCCTGTTTTAGTTGTGTTTTAAGAAATCTTCTATAAATGGCGGGCTGTAGCCTAGATTGAAACAAAAATTATGATTCCCCGAAAGGGATCTACAATCCATCGATTGGAATAGTGCCGTTGCTTTGAAACAGGCTTCCGTTAGTTGAACAGGTTGCTTGTTTCGTAATGGGCAAAAAAAATCCGGCTAACAGAGTTGCCGGATTTTTCACTTCAAGCAGGTTTACTTATTTTTTTTCTCTTTTTCTGGAGAATCTGAATTTAGTCAGATTTTTATACTTCTTACTGTTGGGTCTGAAGGCCGATACACCGTATGCTTTCACTGCCATCACGATGTCACAAATGCCCGATCCGTCTCCATACAAAAACTGATCTCGCTTTAAGCGAGCCAGGCTAAGCGATTCCTCTGCATCGCTTGCCAATTTGTTTCTTATTTTCAGTTCTTCCAAAATACTCTCTAAACTCTCCACTTGCAGCTCTAACTCGTTCGGTTGATATCTGGGTTCTGAACGAACGGCTGTAATTAACTCTCCAAAGTATTCTATCTGATTGTCGAAGCTCCGTTGCGAAGTAGAGCGAGTCTGCGGTTCTGTTTCCGGATCTGTCTCGTCTTTCGGATCATTCTTGGGCAGAGGTGTAGCACGTCTGCCTTGCAACTTGTTGTTAATAGAGCGGGCATCTTCAATCGTCAACGCGTTGGCTCCACAAGATTCGAGCGATCCGATGATGCGGGTGGCCAACCCTGTAAGAGGTTCAAATACTAATTCGCGGTTGTTGGTTGCATTTCCAGAATCGCGCTTCACCTGTTTGAGTTCTTTCATCGCCAGTTGAGCATTGGTGAGTAGCACCTTCATAGCAGGCACTTTTAAATCGGGCCTTGCCGGTTTGTACTCTTCCCCGTACTTCTCGCACACGCTAATAAATTTTTCAAAGTTGGCCACATTCTTACCGTGACCGGTTTCATTGGTTTTTGCCATAGAAATGGTTTGTTAAATGGTTAATAAATTGTTTTTGAAAAGATCATCGCCAGGCGGGGAAGAGAAGCGGCTCTGATTTTTTATGCCGATGTATGCAGCGATGAAAAAAGTGGTAACCTGACGGGTGACCGGAATGTGAAAAATTTTTTAATTTTTTTTTCAGTTGATGTCACTTTCGTTTTTTCGTTAGTGGTTTTGACGAAATAAAACGAAAAATGGACGGGGACTGTGATTGTCTGGACTGTGATTTTTGTGATTGTCTTGACTGTGATTTATATGATTTTTATGATTCTAATGATTTACGCCTCGGATTATATTGACTATGATTGTCTTGACTGTGATTTATATGATTGCTGTGATTCTAATGATATGCGCCTCGGACTTTGATTGACTGTGATTGACTGTGATTGTCTGGACTGTGATTTATATGATTTTTATGATTCTAATGATTTACGCCTCGGATTATTATTGACTATGACTGTCTGGGCTGTGATTTTTGTGATTGCTGTGATTCTAATGATATACGCCTCGGATTATTCTAATGATATGTGACTCGGATTATTATTGACTGTGATTGTCTGGACTGTGATTTGTATGATTGTCTGGACTGTGATTTTTTTGATTGGTGTGATTTGAATGATATACGCCTCGGACTATATTGACTATTATTGTCTGGACTGTGATTTGTATGATTGCTGTGATTCTTATGATTTACGCCTCGGATTATTTTCTTGTGATTTGAATGATATACGCCTCGGACTTTGATTGACTATTATTGTCTGGACTGTGATTTATATGATTGCTGTGATTCTAATGATATGTGCCTCGGATTATTCTAATGATATACGCCTCGGATTATTTTCTTGTGATTTGAATGATATGCGCCTCGGATTATTATTGACTATGATTATATGATTTGTGTGATTTGAATGATATACGCCTCGGATTATTATTGACTATGATTGTCTGGACTGTGATTTTTGTGATTGCTGTGATTCTAATGATTTACGCCTCGGATTATGGACTGTGATTTGATTTGTATGGTAACTATTTTATAGTGCCTCCGGGTAATTTATATTTCCTATTGGTGAGTCGCTTGAAATTTAAACTGGGTTCGCCAAAATTGATGAGCAGGCCTATTTCTAAATTGTACACTTCCAGATAATTAATGGCTTGCGCTAAATGGCCATCATCTAATTCAATCAATGCTTTCAATTCCACTGAAACTAGTCCCTCAACTAAAAAATCTACCCTTCGTGTACCAATCTGTTCTTCTCTATAAAAAATAGGCATTTCAAATTCGCGCTTAAAAGCAATTCCAGCCAATGTCATTTCAATTGCTAAGGCGCGTTGATAAATTACTTCCTGAAATCCGTTGCCCAGCACCTGATGGACGGTCATGGCGCAACCGATTATTTTTGCTGTTAGCTCTGAATAGGTATACTCTTTCTTAATCATCGTCTGACGATGCTTGTTGTGATTCGCTTGTGATTCAACTGATCTTGCTGATTCTATTGATTGAAGTCCCTATACGATGTGGCTATGATTTCTTGATTCACGCCTCCGATCAATTTTTCATAGGACCAACCATCTATTCCAAGTCAAGAGGGAGCGGAATCACGCTAATCATTGTCCGGTGGTAACTCTTCCATCAACCCAAATTCCCGCAGACTTTGCGCATACAGAGGCCGGGCTAACTCGTCTATTAATTTCAAGCCTTCGATGTAGATTTCGCGTTGGTGGTTGGTAAAGAGGCTTTTGTGGATGAAGGTCTTCACGCGCAGAAATCCATTGATGAGTTCTTCTGATTCCAGCGGCCATAGTCCCTGCGGAGTCACGTACCTTCCTTCTACCGTTGTGGGATAGGCCAGGTCCATCGTTGCAATCATGGCCTCTTTTACAAAGGCCTCATCATCATCCGGCACATAGTCGGGTGTGCGCTTCATAAAGCGCAGAATGGCATGCGCATCTATTTTGTTATAGATATATTCTTGTCTTTTATGATTGCGCATCTCCGTCATAAAGTAGGGCTGCTTGGTATTGCTCACGTAGATCCAGATATAAGGCGACACCTCGTCTCCCTTAGAGGCTCTTGTGGCGATGTAATTCACCACATATTGGTTGTGATTAATCTTGTAGTAGCTGGCGGTTTGATAACTCACCCTGCCGCTACGCCTGAAGGCTTTGGCCAAATGGTCTTGCTTTCGGCCAATCAGTGCATACAACTCGGGGCGATCGCGGTCAAACTCCTTTTCGACCTCTTTTGGTGTCATGGTGTCTACTATCATAATGATTCAGTGAATAGTGACAGTATGGGGAGGTACCGTTCAACTAATTTACAAAAAAGTAGGAATATGTCAATAGAGGGCGGCCGGGCGGGCTTTCCGTTGCAAGTCCTCGCGCCAGTTTGCTTGCGCGTAGCTGCGGGCTTTCCACTTCAATCCCTGCCGCAAGGGCTTCGATAAACATTTGGTGACGGGAAAGAAGTAGATGGTTTGATAGGTAGTTAGTGGTACAAGTCAATGCTTCTACTTATTAGGAGTCTTGCGTCATAAATCGAAATTAGTGTAAGTCCTTAGTTGCAAACTAATGACAGCAGTTTAGACTAATACAAACTATGGATAGCTGGGTGTTAAGAACAAATTTAAGTTATCTAGAGATTTAAAAAATATCTAGTTACGTAATTGAATGGTACTTTCTCTTGCTCGAGCCTCCAGTTATTCGTTTTTAGCATATTGTAAAGTTCTAATTCTTGATCTGTTAGGTTTAGCTTCATTGAAGTATTTGAAAGTATACCTCTATCATTTTCAAAAAATGCATCAAAGGTTATTTTATCCATTAGAACACTCTTTACGTGTGTAAAATGATCTCGAAGTCTTGAAAGTATCTCAAATCCTTGAACGTCCAAATCGCCCCAATACAAGATTTCCTTTTCAGAAAGCCACTTTGAGTTTTTAATATTAACTACAGCATTACCTTGACCAAAAACTGCAATCGCCTCATCCATTTTAGGAAGTGTCAACGTTGTATAAAGAGTAGTCTTGTTTTCCACAATCAATACCTTCTTGATTGGCAAATTCAACAATTCAAATTGACTTACTGGAATTGCTAAATCTTCAATACCAGAAAATAGATTTTGACTGATTCTCTTGTCTAATATTTTAAAGCGAATTTGTGACTCACTATACTTTAGGTTGAATCTTTTCTCAAACTGCCTTTCTTCTGCTATAATACTTTCAGGAATTAGAATATCGAGCAATTCTTTGAGTATGCTCTGATTTCTTTCTATAAATTTAGTGTGGACATTTATGGGCAATTCTCTTATATATTTATTTGGTTTAGAGTTTTCTTTGAAATATTGACACACTTTTAAAATGCTAGTCCATTCAGCGCGGTTTTGTACCACTTTAGCAGGATTTTGAATAACCCAGTTTCTCAACTCAGGAAGCTCATTGACGATTTTATTTGTGCATATCTTAAACAATTCAGCTTCATTCTCCTTGTCCAAAAACCTCAAAAAATCCTTTTCTGTTTCAAAGTAGATTAATACTGGCAAATCTTGGATACCTAAGTATTTAGTCTTTATCTGCTGAAATTCCAACGAATAGCCAAAGCCATTTTTCTCTTTTGACTGACTATTGATTAACTGTATTTCCTTTTCGAAATCTGGTAGAGATGATTTGGTATAAGATTTATCTCCACGGATAACAAGCTTCGCAAAGGGAACATCACTGGCTAATGCTTGTAAAAAAGAAAAGTATTTTCTTTCAGCCTTGTCTTTTATTTCTTGGGGAGTAATCATTAAGACACGTATTTCGCTTTCTCTTGTTTGAATTGCTCAATCGGCATATCGTAAAGCCAAGAATGTCGTTCTTCCTTACGTTCTACGAAATGAACAAACGAAATATCATTTTCTACAATGTGAATGTTATCACTTGGTGTAACTACCAGCAATTGCAAGTGAAGTTGTTTACAAAGCGTAACCAGGTAACGCGCTTTATCTTCGTCCTGTGCTTTAAACGCTTCATCAATAGCAATAAACCGGAACGAATTAGTTTGTAGTCCTTCTTTTGTCAAACCAAATTGATAAGCGATTGCAGAACCTAAAATCGTGTAAGTAAGTTGCGCCTTTTCACCACCAGAAAGCTGCCCCATATTTTCGTAGGTCTTGAATTTAGCGTTCGTTTCTTTATAAAATTCTTCAGCTTTGTAACTAAACCAAGAACGAACATCCATTACTTTTTTGCGCCAATCCTCCTTATCTAATTTTGAAATCAAGGGTTCTATGTGGTTGTAAAAGTGATTTTTCCGTCCGTCAATAGACGCATCAACTTCTCTGATATTTGGGATCGCAGAGTTAAGTAACCTCCTAAATTCACTAACTTCATCACTAATTTTATTCGGTGCAACAAGTTGAATGTATGTTTGAGGTTTACTTTTAAAATCAATTTCCTTTAAGGACTCGTTTAGGTGCTTTATGTTTTCCCTGATAGAATCTGTCCAGTTTTCGAAGAACATCCTAAAATCACCAACTTTATTAGTAATGGTCTCTTGAAGGTAATTGTTGAATTTTGTTTCAAATTTAGGCAGATTATCCTTTTCTAATTTGTGCAAAAACGTCTGATATTCGCTGATGAATTCCAAATGCGTAGAGTCGGGAAGTGAACTAACATCGGACCGCCAAGTTTTGAATTTACTCGTTATTTCTTCCGGAGGCTGTTTAAAGGTATTTATTTTAATCCTTACTTCATCCTCACCTTTCCTTTTTTGAACTTCGAGGTCTCTTACTTCTTTAGAGGTTACATCTTGGAACGATTTACGACTGGCTTCAATACCCGCATATTCAATATTTAACAAATCGGGATTTTGTGCTTCAAATAATGAAATTTCAATATTTCCTAATGGTTCAATAATAGATTTGTTGGCCTGTATTGTTTTAACGATATGATTTTGAACTTCTTCAATTTGAAATATTGCTCTGTCTTTAGTTTTAATATCAACGTCAGAAAGTTTCGCTAAATCTTTCTGAACCTTATCTAACTGCTCTTGCAACTTTTTCACACGGTCGTTGGCCTTTTCTAAATCAGTTCTACGTCTTTCCTTTTCCTGGATTTCTTGAGCATAAAATTGCCAATTTATATCATCGTATTTATCGAACTTTGTAAACAGATTATGGCATTCATCTCTGTAAATATTTAATTTCCTTATTTCGGAGTTTTTTTCAATAACGGCTGTCTTGTTTTCCTTTTGAAGGTCTTGTTGTTTTCTCAACTCAACGGTTAATGCTTTAATTTTTTCTTTATTATCCCAACCCAACACATAGTTTTCCTTCTTTGAAATATGGGAACGGTCATCTTTCTCGTGCTTTCCTCTCTTGAATTTAATCAAACCATTTTGAGTGATTGCCATTTCGGAATGACGTTCAAACTCAGAAAGATTATCCACACAAGTAAAATCAAATTGGTTTTGTAAATAGTCTTCAATCCAATCTTTATAGGGCGTTTTTGGCTTAATTAAAATTTTATTAACTAAGGTCTTTTCACCAATATCTTTTTGTCGCAAATTTTTGAGGTAATCTTGTCCTTCATATTTGTCGTAACGGATCCTTCCTCTCAAATTGTTAGTATTTACATATTGATTTACTTTTGAGTAATACTTTATAGGAACAATCAAGCGAAGCGCAAAGTTATGTAGTACCTTTTCAATAGAAGGTTCCCAAAGTAGTTCCTCTTCTCTTACTTTTATCAATTCACCAATGAAAGGTATCTCTTCTTTGCTAGCCCCAATAGTCCCAATTATTTCGTCTCGTATCTCAGCATCCCTTCCAGCAATGTTGTTTTTGTTCCGTTGAAGAGTTTGAATTGTGTTCACTAAATCCTCTGTTGACATTGTTAGCTCATCGTCCTTGTTCTTCAATGCTCGAAGATTTTCACTTTCATAATCTATTTTTTGTTGGGTGCTTTGCTTTATTTGTTTCGCCCGTTCACGGTTGTGGTTGAAAGTTTCTTCATTTGGATTAATATTAAGTCCAATGGTTTGAGAAATTTTGTTGTAATCGTCAAGCTTTGTTTTTCTGCTATCTCGCTTCTTTTCAATCTCTTTTACTTCTGATTTTAATTTCTCAATTTGACGTCCAATATCATCTGATTTTATCTGTTCCCTTAAATCTGCTTCATCGTCCTTCAATTCATTTTCTTTATCTCTTAATATTTGCAACTCATCAATCAGACGTTGCAATTCTTCTTTGCACTTTTTTAATTCCTTTTCACCTAATTCAACTCCTTTTTTTGCAAACCAATAGACTGCGGTTTCTCTTGATTTTTCTAATCGCAATAAATCCACTTGAATATTTATGAGAAGTATTGCAATATCATTTATTGGAGTTAGCTGTTTAATTTGTTCTTTGGCTTTTTCAATGTTGGTCTTTGCATCCATTAAAGTTAAAAAGCTCTCCTTAAGTTGAATAAATTCAGCTTCTGCATCTTGTTCCTCCAACATGTTTGTTCTGATAAATTCATCCAAATCCTCTAATACTTTCACACCTACAACTTGGTTGAACAGACTTAAAGCTTTTATAGACCTCATTCCCAACAAATTTGACATTCGTTCAGCGTATGTTGTAGGTCCGTCTAAAAATTCAACTTTCTTCTTAGTAGTGTTTGAATTATATATTTTATCCAATCTTCTTTTCCATAAACCCTTTGGGTCAAAATCATTGAAGTCCTTTTGTACATCTAAAGAAACGTGAGCAATACCGAACTGTCGGTTTAATTCCCCACTACTATTAAACCAGCGCACTTGAAACAATGTAATTTGCTTTTGGTCAGTGTTTGAGAAATTGGCTAGGATTACGGAATACGTGTTTTTATCACGCAACTTTTGTGTAGAAGTTGAGCTTTTCCCCTCTTCTTGAATACTTCCATAGTGTCCTAGAACGTAAGTCTCTTCCGTTCGGTCGCCCTTTTTCTCAACACCAGATGACTGATTGTAAAATCGGTCTTTCTTTGCAGGAACCATCAATGTAAGCAAAGCATCAATAAATGTACTTTTTCCCGATGCGTTTGCACCCGTCAGTAACGAGTTATTTCCTTGCGGACTTATTCTAAAGACATTTTCATTAAATGTTCCCCAATTAAAAACCTCAAAATATTGAAGTCTGAAACCCGCTTTGCCTGAACTAGTACTAAACAGACTCAACATATTCTTTCAGCTTTGTTTGAAAATCCTGTAAAGTATCAAGTGGTATTTTCTCTTTTATAATGCGGTGTATTTGGTACTTTGTTTCGTTATCCTTTTTGCTGATTTCCTTTAGGTACCCCAGTTCGACTACGTTACGAGTGTATTTATCTAAGTCCTTTTTAAATTTTAATTTGTTGTAACCCTCCTGCAGAAAGAGTTCCAATTCATCTCTAATTTCGGAATCAGTAATAAATTTTTCTGTTGCAAATTGTGTTGGATTGTTGTCAAACTCTTCTAGACTCTGTCTTAAAACCGCAAGCACTATTGATGTTTCAAATCCGATTTGTCTCCTTGTCACTAAACCTAGTGTTTCACCTTCGCTATTTTCAAATTGCTTTACAAACGCAAAACCTTCATCGTTTTTTACGATTAATTCTAATCCAATTTGATTGATGTAGTTCTGAATTTCACTTTGATAGTTGATTACATCTACCCATACCGTTGAGGTTCGTTCTACTGGTGCTTTGAGCAATCTTACTATTGCTTTGCTGTATGGTTGAATATTTTTCTCTAAACTGCTCATTTGGTTAAAATAATTTCTGGTATTCTAATTAGTTTTTTGTTTTCAACATCAAACATGACGTTCTGCGTTTTACTCGGACTTATTATATGCTTAAACTCTTTTGCAATAGCAATATATCCGAAAAGTTCAGGTAACCCTTTTGCAAGGCCTCCAGAATTTTCTACAACCTCTAAAAGCGTTGTTTGTGATTTTTCCGTAAGAATGTCGTTGATTCTCCTTCTAAGTAGCTCCTTGTCAATATTAGATTGAGCAAATAGTTTATTTAGATGATTAGAATTCAAGATATCAGCGTCCGCTATCTTGGGCTTTTTTGTATAAGAAATATCTTCCGTTTGGTCAAGAGTCAATTTGCGCTCAAAGAGTATACTAATTTCAACGTCAGTTTCTAAGGCAAATGAAATTTCTGGTCTTCTTCCTTTCTTACTGATTTCAATGAGTAGTTTCTTAATCTCTTGAAGGATGTTTTTTGTCGCTTCTGATTTTGAATTTTCACTTTCACGGATAATGCGACTCAACTTCTCGGCCATTTTATCATTCGCTTTATATACTTTTTGGCCCGAACCATGTAAGTGTTTTTTCATTCCTTTAAGAAACTGGTCATTTACCGGAATAGATTTCCTTTCCAGTGTCTTGTATAATTCTTTTGTTAGCATTTCCCATTCTCTTTGCAGGGAGGGATTTAAAATGAACGACCAAAAAGCATAAAAGCTTTTACCCTGTTGACTTTCTTTAAGTGCGTCAAGCGCATCAAAAGTAAATCCTAAAATATCACTTTTTGTCAAACTTCCATCAGCATGCTTTTGGTAAATTACTTTTGTAATTTCTTTGAAGTTGTCTTCTACCTCTTTAAAGTCTGAGAGTAGTTCTTTGGCCGATTGGTTTAACTGATTAAAGCGAGGAACAATTTCGAATTCCTGAAATACTTTAACATCTTCCCCTGTTTTTATCCTTTGAATTTGTTGCTCTATTTCTAATTTTTTGTCCTCCAGCAATTGAATTCTCTTCTCGGTATCGTCATTAGTAAATTCCACTAATTCTTTTAATTGACTAAAGATGTTCTTGAATTTGGACTCTGTCCCAACATACTCCTCCTTTTTTAGACTGGATAGCCAATCAATAGTTTTACTAGAATGCGAAGACAGTTCATAAAATACTTCACCCTGCTCATCTTGATAGTTCGTTAAAAATCCTTTGTTTGTCCAACTCTGGATATATTTCTTAGCCTTTATTTCGTAGGTGTCAATCAATTCTATCTCATTCTCATCATCATTTTCGATCTGTTTGAACTCTAAATAGTCAGCAAGGAGGCTATGGATACTATCCGAGGAAATTATTCCTTGAAGGTTTGAAAATGTCCGTATCAGAAAACCAATAACAGCTTCCCTATTTCTTAGCCTGAGTAGTTCAACACTTGGCGAGGTGTTTACTATTTCCGTTACTTGAGTGCTGTCAATCATAAATTGGGATACGTCTGACTTTCAAATATTCTTTAAAACTATTGTCCTTACACTCAATTACACATTGATCGATCAACGTATATCTTTTTTCCCGCTGAATTTAGGTT
>DGYK01000008.1:50755-51417 GCA_002398365.1 Flammeovirgaceae bacterium UBA5008 | reverse complement strand
TTACTTCCTTTATAATATGTATTAACTACTCGGCTAGAATTGTTACTTTCAAGGGGAGTATTATAGTTCGATTCACTCAACGCAATCCTTAAAGGATGTAAACTAGGTGTATCAATGATTTCGGGTTCAAATACATAAGCCAACTTACCCTTAAAGTCTATTTGAAAGAAATCACTATCTCGCTTTATTACTGAAATTGAAACACCTTTCTTTAATTCCACTATCATGGTTGCCAGCTTATTACCTTGATCGTATCCATAGGTGCTTTTGTTAATTATATGCCTAAATGGAAATTTCACATCATAAACTATTGGCAAGGTAAATATGCCATACTGCTCATCTATTTGATTGACCAAAGCCCATGCAACCAAAGTGTCTTTGCGAAATTTAAAAAAAGCCTTGTCAGCCATTAGAACTAACACAGTGTCATCCGCACCCGTAACTTTATAAATTCTATCCTTTAAATAATCCTCGCGATTAATAAATATCTTTTGACCTTTCCTTATCACTGCTAAATGCTGCTGCTCACTGACTACATTAATTTGCGCGAAATTATGATAGCTCGTTACTGTGAATAGTATGATAAATATTAGTCTCATAAAATTCTAGATCGAATAACTCAAATTTCGCCCTTCCCTTCCACACCTCCAAAAAAAGTCTTG
>DGYK01000008.1:46662-50548 GCA_002398365.1 Flammeovirgaceae bacterium UBA5008 | reverse complement strand
CACACCTCCAAAAAAAGTCTTGTCGTAAAATCTCTACAAAACCGTGTAGAGACTTCATGACAAAAAAGTCCGAAATTCTTTTATATTAGCGAGAGTCAATTGTCTAAACTAAGTTTTGCAGGACGGTTGGAGTGGAAGCGGCTTATTGCCACAAAGTTCATACATACCAGACACTTCAAAAATACCTCAAACATTTCTAAGATGCAGGTCACCGGCATAACACCAACAGGCTTTTACCAACTACCATTAGACTTATAGTTATATCGTTTTCAATCTTCATATTTATCACGCTGAAGTTCTATAACCTCGGTTGGGTTGTTTAAGTATTCTATCAATTCACTTAGCACTATTAATTCCATTTCTCTCTGTTGCGATGTCAAATTGGTTATGCTATGAGTTACTCCGTGATATTCTCTAAGCGTTAAGTTGTCTGGGTCTAAATATGAAGTGATTTTGTAATTCTCTTTAAATTCTTCCCCTGTCTCCCAAACGACAACAAGTCCAATGTCATTTGAGTTCTTAACTCCACTCTCAATATCTTCAATCAATCCGTCCAAGGAATATTTATATTCCAATACTTTAGGTTCAAAAACAAAAGGCAAAGTGAAACCGTCAAGAACAGTTTTATCAATTCCTAATGGATTATCATTTTCGTGATATAAATGATGCTTTTTAGGTTCTTCAATAATTATCCGATAAAGTCCATCGTAGGTTAGTCGCTCGTTTGTAGACATAATTCTTATTCCTCGGACAACACCACCAGCAATTAGTTGATTGAACAAAGCAATTACGTCTTGCTCCCTTGTCGGTTTAGATGTGATAGAAACTCTTTGTAATGGCAAGAAGAAGTTTTCATTTACTAACTCAAGTGGGTTTCCAACTTCATATTCAATCATTTCTTTTTTCCAGTTCTCAACTTCTTGTTCTCGTCTTAAATTTGGGGCTGTGCCAGTGTTTGCACGGAGAGTAAACTTGATTTTATTTAAAGGCCCATCAGAAATTTGCTTTGAAATAGACTTTGCGAAATCAACAATTTCACTTTGAAACCCTTTTCGTCCCAAGTCCGCACTACAATTATTAAAATGTATTGCAATGTGAATTTGATTTTGTCTACCAATATTCCTGTTTAATGGAATTTGAATAGTTTCACCCTGAGGCATATTGTTGGCAGCAATTTGAATTCCACCGTATAAAATTTTTGAACCACCTCTCACATTTAGACTTTGATTTATTGCTTCCCAAACTTTAAGTGAATAAACATAGGATGCATAAACTTCTGGTTCATATTTTTCGATTAGTTCTTTCTCTTCTTCGTCAATTTTAATTCCGCCTTGTTCCGCTAATTCCAAAAGCTCCTCTGCCGTCCACCTTTCATAAAAGGCGTCAAGATTTTTAAACCTTGATGGTAAGTCAAAATTCTTACCTTTCTTTTTAAATAGTTCATCCAACTTGCTGTTAATCTCGCTAACTGAGGCCGATTTTTGAACCGCATTGTGAGGCAGAAAATATCCTATTCCCTTTTGGATAATCTCTGTTATCATTCCAGCTCTATCAACAACTTTCAGGGCAACCTTAATATCAGGGTTTGCTGTAAATGCTCCAAGTCCTGTTTTAACGGAAAGTATTTTTAACCATTGCTCTGCTTTGTCTGCTACAATCCATTTTAAATCTTTTGGGTGGGTTGAATTGTCAAATTTAACAAATATTGAAACGCCTCTGTCAATTTCAGTAAATGCTTCCGCATTTACTTTTTCATCTTGCTTCACTTCAGGATTTCCAGATGGACTTTCATCATTAAGCCAATTTCTTGCGCCTTCCATTCTACCAACTGCAGAAAACTCTGGATATTTAGTTGCAACTTGAATGTAGTTAAATCCATAAGCTAAATAAGTTGCACCAACTCCTTTGTGTCCTCTTGTCTTCCCAGATTTAAAAGAGATGTCTGGACATAGAAACTTTTGAAACTTATTTTCATCCAGTCCAACTCCATTGTCTGTTACTGAAAGTGTGTTATTCTTTATGTTTATACCAATCCAAATTGTTGGCACGTAGTCTTTCTCTTTTTTAGCTGCCCGTTCTTCAATGGAGTCAAGTGCATTTTGAATAAGTTCACAAAATGGGTCATACCAACCAACATAAGAACCAAGAATGTTTTTAATTTCCCGCTTCTGTGCTAATGCCGCAACTTCTGTATCGGCTAAAGATTTTGCTTTTAATGGGTCAAATGGTTTAAAGCTATTCATTGTCATTTATTTCTTGTTTGTCTGCTGATTCAAAGCTATTAAGTTTCAAGTGAGCACTGTCGTCACAGGGTTTCCGGTAACGTTTTGGTGCCTGTTGCAGTGGCGGATATTGAAAATAAAAATATCCATCATTCTTTTATTTTTTCTTGTTTTTCATGCTAATATGTCGTCAAAATTCATTGCCTAGAAATTTTGTGTTTGCGAGTGCCCTTCTTTCTCGGGTTAACTTATCTCAGTCGTTCAAGGTTGGTTATGTATCTCTTACAGTCATGTTTATTTACAATTTCTCGCCACCTACTACTTACAGCGACTTTTGCTGTCAGAATAATTCCAAGTCCCCCAATAAATTGGTTTATATATTCGGCACTTAAAGCTGTCGCGTTTTTAAGAACTAGATAAGTCCCAAGCGGTATTGTCGCAACACCAAGTCCTTGTGTCAGAATCTCAGTAATTAATTCCGAATAGATATTATTAAACCTGTTAACAAAATCTCGTTCGTCAACACCATTTTGAATATTGGTCAGCGCTGCATTTAGTTCAAGATTAAATGCTCTGATTCTTTCTCTATTATCATTTCGAAATCTTACTAAATTTCTGATAGGAATTTCTGAAATATTCTTTGGGACGGTTAAACTTATAACTCCTTGGGTAAATCGTTGTCGCTCAGCGATTGCTCTTGGAACTACCCTTCGATAATTAAGAAAATTGTCGAATGCATTATTGTCAGTGATTATTGATTTGCCTTCCTCAAACGCAATTTCCTCCGCAAGAAAGGTCAAGTAAATGAATCCCAATTCTTGAGTGACCAATATTCCACCATCTGTCCGCTCACCAAAATTATTGTCAAGGCAGTATCTCTCCCAAGTGTATGAGAATTTTTCACCAAAGATTTTGAATCTCCTTTCATTTGCGTTAGCTATTGCTCTGACAATATTAGCACGATTAAAAATATTGGTGTATCGATATGGGTCGGAATTAATTTTCTCTAGGAACTCAATTGCTTTAACAGATGCACGGTCACCTTGGTCGTAAGTTGGTCTATAAGGAACTACCAAATCTGTGTCTCCAATAACTCTTTCATATTCGGCAGATAAATGTTGTCGTCCACTGTCAGGGATTATCGGATTAAAATTCTCTACGTAGAGTAGCGCAAACTTCAACCAGTTTGTTGTCGGAGGCTCGAATGAAGGGAAGTAAACCAAATTTTCCATGCTGTCTGTTATCTATAGTTGTTTTGCTAAGTCTATCCAGAAGGGTTGCCGCCAACAACACGAGTATATACGCATCATTCAATCAAAACTTGCGCACAATCTCAAAAACTTGAGCTTATTTCACTTCTAGGAACTAGTTCTTTGCTCTACCAAATCTCGTCCTTCCCTCCCACACCTCCAAAAAAAGTCTTGTCGTAAAATCTCTACAAAACCGTGTAGAGATTTCATGACAAGAAAGTCCGGAATTCTTTTATATTAGCGCGGGAGTATTGGGACTTGGGACTTAGGGGTTGGGACTTGGGGGTTTTGTGTTTGCGAGACGTGAGCTGTTACTGGTTGCAAGTTGCTGGTAAATCAAGTCGGGAAGTCAGGAAGTCGGAAGTCAGAATGAGGTGTGTTGTGAAACGGGAGGGTGTTAATGGTCAATAGTCA
>DGYK01000008.1:45874-46444 GCA_002398365.1 Flammeovirgaceae bacterium UBA5008 | reverse complement strand
AGGGTGTTAATGGTCAATAGTCATTGGGGGGTGAAAAGAATTTAGAAGTCGGAAGTCAGAATGGAGGTTGTGTGCTTAGCATGCTTTTCTCCGGATCGGTTTCATCAAAAGATACGATGAATACATCCGTGGGCTTTCGGGTGGTCAATCGTTGAATGAAAGGGCCGTTGGTGTCCGTCACCGGAATCACATCGGTCTGTTGGTAAGTCGTGTCTTTCCAGGTATACCGATAGATGACCCGATAGCTATCGATGATCACTTCATTGCCTTTCCATTTCGACTGCGCCATTCGCGTCAGCGGTGCAACGGAAAGAATTTCTCCAGGTATCTTTGCGGTCCATTCTTTCGATTCATGGTTTCTTAACCCATCGCGCAGGTTGGGGAAGTAAAAATATACTCCGCCTGCTATGATGAAGAAAATGAAAAGGATGATCACGGATTTACCATTCACAGATTCAAGCTTCTCTCGTATCGAATGTTTTTTCAATGCCGTGTGGTTTCTATTTCTCATTTTAATCTCTGTCGGTTTCGTAGTCAATTGTCAACTACCCACTATACTCAGACTTAGGC
>DGYK01000008.1:45204-45735 GCA_002398365.1 Flammeovirgaceae bacterium UBA5008 | reverse complement strand
ACTATACTCAGACTTAGGCGCTATTCGGTTTTCTAAATATATTTATAAAATGAAAACAATACTCTTCTTCTTATTTCTTTCAACACAAGTGATCATGGCACAAAACAATGACTATATCAACCCGCGGGCGGTGGGCTACAGCGATGCGGTGGTGGTGCATGGCGGTAAAACGATTTATATCTCCGGTCAGGTGCCGGTAGATGCACAAAGTAAAGTCGTGGGCAAAGGTGATCTGCGCACACAAACGGTGCAGGTATTTGAAAACATTAAAAAGCTTTTGGAACAATCGGGCGCTACGTATGCGCAGGTGGTGAAGGTGAACACGTATATCGTGAACTGCAAACCGGAAGACGTGGCCATTGTGCGCGAGGTGCGCAAAGCGTACTTCTCGCAGAAAACTCCTCCGGCCAGTACGATGGTGGGTGTTACTTCGCTGGTAGACCCGGACTTTCTGATTGAGATTGAAGTGGTGGCGGTGATACCGTAGCTCGGTGTTTCGAGACGGGAACTGTTACTGGTTGCAAGTTGCTG
>DGYK01000008.1:35105-45037 GCA_002398365.1 Flammeovirgaceae bacterium UBA5008 | reverse complement strand
CTGTTACTGGTTGCAAGTTGCTGGTTGCTGGTGGTGAGAGTATCGAAACGCTCTGTGTTGTCAATTGTCAATTGCCGATTTGTTAATTGTCAATAGGACTTGGGGGTTAGGACTTAGTCATTGGTCAATAGTCAATAGTCATTGGGGGGTTGGAGTTACGAGACGTGAGGGTGTTAATGGTCAATAGTCAATTGGCCTTGGGACTTAGAAGTAGTAATTGGTCATTAGTTAATGGACTTGGGATTGGAACTGGGGTGTGGCGTGTTGCGAGAGGGGAACTGTTGAGATGTGGTAGTTGCAACCTGGTGTTTTGATATGCTTCGCTGAAATAAAATCGAAGTGCAGCGCAACTTGCGTTAGTGAAACGCTGGCACGATTCGCTTGCCCACTATGATTAGTCCTCGCTCTTGCCCTTCGAGCGATGCAATGTTGGGTAGTGTGCCCCAATCTTCAAATCCAAAATGATGAAAGAGTTTCAGGCTGGGTTCATTGTGGGCAAAGATAAATCCGAGCAATGTTTTTACTCCGAACTGCGGTGCGCGGTCGATGCTATACTGCAATATCTCTTTTCCTAATCCTTTACCTCGGTGCTGCGGGTCGAGGTAAATACTGATTTCAACCGTAGCATCGTATGCGGGTCGTCCGTAAAAAGATTGAAAGCTCACCCACCCTACCATCTGGTTGTCTTTCTCCACCACCCATAATGGACGCTTGTCGGCATGGTGTTCTTCAAACCATTTTTGCCGGCTGCTTACTGAAACGGGTTCGGTGTCGGCTGTCACCATCCGCGAGGCGATGGTTGAATTATAAATTTCTACAATGCGCGGTAAGTCGCCTGCAGTTGCATCTCGGAATGTGCATGTTTGCATATTGTGATTCGAAGTGAGCGGCTCGAAATTCAAAAAAGGAACTTGCAGAAAAAGAAAAAGCAGATGGAGAAAATCGCCCATCTGCTGTAGTTTCTCTATCGCTTATAATATACAACGATGCTTGCCTTCGCCAACGTTTGGCTCCACAAATAAAAACCTACTGTAGCGGGATTGTTGTTCTCTGTCAATCCCAACTTGTCGGTCTTCAATGCATACACAGTAATAATATATTGGTGCAATCCGTGGCCTGGCGGTGGACATGGACCTCCAAATCCTTTCGTGCCGAAGTCGGTGATGCTCTGAATGGATCCGGCAGGTGCTACATTAAGTTTTACATTTCCTGCATTGGTAACCAACTCGTGCACATTGGCAGGAATATCAAATACTACCCAATGCCAAAAGCCACTTCCGGTGGGCGCATCCGGATCGTACATGGTAATGGCAAAACTCTTCGTTCCCTCGGGTGCGTTGGACCACGCTAATTGTGGCGATTGATTTTCACCGGAACATCCGAAGCCATTGAACTCTTGCACCTTGGTGGCCTCTCCGCCTATATCTTTGCTAGTGAGTGTAAAGGTGCGTTGTGCCAATGCGGTGATTGATCCCATCAACCACAGCGCTACAAGTAGGTGTGTTCTTTTCATACGTTTAATAAGTTTGTTCCTCAAAAGTAGATGAACCGCGTGCGGTGCGTGCTGGGGGAAACGTTCAAAAACTGTTGCCGGAAGTTCAACTTTTGCGATGCTGCCTCGGGGTAGCCTTGTATTGCTGCTTGTAGGCTTGTATGAAACTGGATAGATTTTCGTAGCCTACTTCATAATATACTTCGGAGGGCTTGCGGTGCTCCTGGTGCAGCAAATGATGGGCATAGGCTAAGCGCTTCTGCTGAAACCACTTGATCGGTGATGTGGCAAACTGCCGGGTGAACTCGCGCTTGAAGGTAGACACACTCATGTCGCACAAAAAGGCGAGCTCTTTGATGGTGAGTTTGCTGAGCTGATTACTCTCTACTGTGCGAATTAACTTTTGAGTGGCACGATCGCTGTTGGCAGCCAATGCGTATAGAAAATCAGCGCCATGTATTTCGCTGATGTAAAGCAGGATCTCTTCCAACTTTACTTCGAGTAGCTTCGACTGCATGGGTTGGGATAGTTCGGAAATGGTGAGCAAGCTCTCGATAAAATTCAAGACGAACCCATCGGTGGGAAACGAAAATACTGTTTGAGCGGAAGCTGCCGGTTTGGGTATGCGTTGTTTCCGGAGAAATTTTAACAGCATTTCGCTGGAAAAGGTCAGCATTACACTGCGGTAGGTTTTTCCTCGCGAGAGTCGTTCGGTCATCAGGCAGTGTCCGGCCTTCATCACCAGAAATTGGGTTGGGTCAATGGTAATGGACTCCTGAGCAGACATTACTTCTTTTTTTCCGTCTGTCAGAAAGCTGAAGGTATTTTGATTGAGAATGATTTGCTGGCGTTCGACTGATTTTGAACTTCGGTGTTCATAAACGAGTATCGGCTGCGACTTCTCCAGCTTCAAGTCTTCGGGAATTTGTAGAACGCTCAACGTGTTTTTGTTTAGTAAGTGCTGGCGGCAAATTTAGTGAATCGATGGGAGTCTTTGTTACGGTTCCTTCGGGTTTTGAAACGTTCAGGTAGCAAGAGTGAAAAGAAGTCAGAATGAGGTGCGTTGCGAGACGGGAACTGTTTCCGGTTACAAGTTGCTGGTTGCTGGTAAATCAAGTCTGTTAATTACCCCTCCACATCAAGATCATACTTATTCAATAATCCCGGAAGGCCGGAAAGTGAAAAGCGTGCTCTCTTGATGCGGTTGTTGGATGGGTCGATGGAGAAATTAAAAGCGGTACGAAAATCGGTTTTCTCAATGATGGTGTTCTCAAACAGTGCTTGCAACAAATCGCATTGGTCGAAGGTGGCACCGGTTAAATCGCATTCAGCAAAATCCACTTCATGTAATTGTGATTTCGCAAAGCGGGTCTTCTTCAGCTTGACGCGATAAAATGAACTCTGACTGACATTGCAATTCTCAAAGCTTACGGAAAAACCTAACTCATGGCATTTCTCAAAGTGTAATCCCAGCATCTTACAATCTTTAAAGGTTACCGCCCGAAAGGCGGTGTTGGTCAACTTGGCCAAACTGAGATTGCAACTAGTAAATGAGCAATCGATGAATTTAAAGTCGCTCAGATCGGTATTTGAAAAATCGCAATTGGTGAACACGCAATTTTCGTATTCACCTTTCGGCAACGGATTTTCCGGCTGGTTGATTTTGGTAAAGGTTTTTCCTTCTTCGTAGACTGGATTCATTTTATTGATTTTGGACTGACTTTATCTATGCTCTGTTGACCGGAGAAATTAGTGGAGTAACTTGCTGCAAATACTCTAACAAGAATATTCCTGTGTTTCTTGTACGCATCGCGTTTCTTTCGGTTGCTAAGTTAACAAACCTGTTTGTATGTCGCTGGTCGAGTATTCGTTGATATTAATCTCTATTCTAGTGGGATACATCATCACCGAAAAGGATTTGGCCCAACCCTACCCCATAAAAGGGAACAACACCCGATGGTTGATCAGTGCTTTTCATCTATATTTATAGTCGAAGAGATAGGTGAAGTTTCATGCTCCTGAAAAAAATTATTCTTGTCCTGCTGCTGTTTGGATCTTCTGCGCAGGCACAGGTAACATTCATTATTGAAGCATTGCCCTCGGGTACGCAAAACCGCGATACCATCTTTGTTTGCGGTAACTTCAACAACTGGGTGCCCAACGATAAGCGCTTTATCGTGCAAAAACAGCTTAACGGTCAATTGGCGGTAACGGTGCCCGCATCTCTTACTGCATTTGAATACAAGTTTACGCGTGGCGATTGGATGCGGGTGGAAACCAATGAACTGAATCAACTAACGCCTAACCGTATTTATAGAAGCGCACAAGGGAACGTTGTTTACATCCACATTGATAATTGGCTGGACTTGGGTGGCGCGCGTCCGTTTAATTACATCATTCTTTTTTTCTTTGGCTGCGCCTTTCTGTGCATGGTGCTTTGTTTGCTGATGGTACGAACGGAAAAAAAAGATCGTAAAAAACTCCGGAGCCTGATTGCCATCAACTTACTGTTGGTGGTATTGCTCTTGCTAGTCGTGTTATTTGAAATCTCGAATCAGATATGGCAAAGTTATATTGTCTTTGTTTTTCATGTCAGCTTGTTTTGCTGGAGTACCGTGTTGATTTATTTCTTTAAGACGTTTACAAGCTCGTCTCATTTTCCGAAACTCTCATTATACTTTTTGCCTGCAGTGATAGCGGCTCTGCTGGTGCTAGTGCGGATTTCAAACTTCAGCCTGTTTAATTTTGCATCGGCTTTATTGTGGCCACCATTTACCCGTGTCAGCATTCTATTTATTGGTGCGGGCTTTGTTTACAATTTATACCTGCACATAAAAATGTTCCAGTTGTTTCACTTTCTCAACCCGAGCGGTACGCAGGAGCGAAGTGAGAGTCAGCATTTTCTCTATTATTTCTTTTGGATTTCGTTTGTGGCTGTGCTTTTGATTCCGGTAAACGTGGGGTTGGTAATGCTAGGGTTCAATCATTCATTTCTGGAAGATTTCTATTTGATCGCCATCGTGCTTTCGACCCTCATTTTTGTAGAAACCTATTTTATCTGGCGTTATCCGGAAATCATTAAGGAAGAAAAGCCGCAAATCACACACAACTTCGACACGGGCGACTGGCCGATAAAGCTGGATGAGCTCATGACCTCGCAAAAGCCCTATAAAAACCCTGAACTGTCACTTTCGGATTTGGCGGACCTTCTCGGCACCAAGCCTCATGTGCTCTCGCGCGTGATCAACGACCACCACAACAAAAACTTCAGGGATTTTGTGAATCAATACCGGGTGGAAGAATTCATTGCGCTTTCCAAAACTCCACATTTTAAGAATTACACGTTTCTGGCGCTGGCACAAGAGGTGGGTTTCAACTCTAAATCTACTTTCAATCTGGCATTCAAAAAGTTAACGAATCAAAACCCACGCGATTACTTCAAAACCCATGCGCCCGATTGGCACGAGGGGCAGGACTAAAAAGTCCTATATTCATAAAATCATCTCTTTCGGGCGTTTCTAACTTGTCTGCTTTTCGAAATTCGGTCGTTTCCCGCCCCAGGGTTATTCATTTTTGTCACCAGAAATATTCTGAAACCACATAATCCCTATTTTATGAAAAGATGTTTTTACGCTGTCTGGATTTGCCTTTTGCTACTGCCCACTGCAGCCTTTAGCCAGAATGATGTCATGATGCAGGCCTTTTATTGGGACGTGCCTGTTATGGCCGCCACCCTGAACGGAACGTGGTGGGATAACCTGAGAACAAAATCGACTGTACTTAAAAATGCCGGCTTCAAAGGCATTTGGGTGCCCTCTCCCGCCAAGGGAAACTTTGGTATTTATGACATGGGCTACGGTATTTTCGATCTGTATGATTTGGGGAACTACAATCAAAAAGGAACAGTCGAAACGCGCTTCGGCTCGCGCTCGGAGTTAGAACAAATGATTTCTACCATGCATACCAATCAGATTGATGTGTATGCCGATATCGTTCTCAACCATTTATACACCGGTGACGATCAGGATGAATCCAACCCGGCTGTGAAGCAATATGTGTTCGATCAGGCGTACCGCAACAGCACTCAATTTGCTCCATACCCCACTAACGAAATAAAGTGGGTGATCAAAAATGCAACTGCCGGTGATTATTACATTCAAATCCATGGCTACTATCTCAACAGCACGCAGAAAGTAGATCGAGGCTATGACTTGCAAATTGATTATGCCAATACCGGTATGAACTCCAACTATTCGTGGGAATCGGAGCCCAACAATGGCGGTGGAAATTTTAATACGTATCCGGCATCGGGCAACACAGTGCGTGGGCATATTGAAGTGAGCGATCTGGATGAATACAAAGTAACGATTACCAGCACTACCGACATCATCATTCGATTGACGGCTCGTAAAGAAACTTCGAACCCTTGGACGTGGGCCTGGGCCGATCAAACCAATGGATATTATCCCAAGGTCATTTGGAAAAACGGTACGAACATCGCTACTACTACGCAGCTTGAGGCGCATACCAATACCAAAGTTAATTATGTAAATCACACGGGTACAGGTGAAGCAAATTTCTCGTGGGGTTATGCCGACTTTCATCCGGTAGATAATTTGGATTGGCTCGGCTTTCCCGGATCGGACGAAATAATTCCCAACACGAAGTTTTTTGGCAATGATTTGAATACCTACAGCACCACGGTAGCCAACCGCTATAAAGATTGGGGTGTATGGCTTTCCAATCAACTTGGCTTTGATGGCTTTCGATTGGATTTTGTTCGTGGCTTTCAGGAAACCTATGTCTCTAATTGGGTGAAGAATCTGCCCTTGAAAAATGGAAGTCAGCGTTTTATTGTGGGCGAATATTGGGGTGCAGACTATCGCATCAAAAATTGGGTAAACACGATAGCCGCCAATGGTGCAGCTGTGAATGGTTTTGATTTTCCGTTGAAGTCTTCACTGACTGACTTGTGTAACCAAAGTGGTAGTAACTTTGATATGCGCTGGCTGAATCATGCAGGTATGGTGCGCAACAATAGTGGTAATTCACTTCCGGGTACTTCGGTGGTAACGTGGCTTGAAAATCATGATACCGGAAAAGAACATGACAAGTGGGTAACTAAAGATTGGAAATTAGGATATGCGTATATCTTAACACACGAAGGAAAACCCTGTGTTTTTTATAACCACTACTTTGGTGATGTGATGGTTGACGCGCACAACTCCAGCTTGACGGTTACGCCCGCTTCAACTCTTGGCACAGACATTCGTAAATTAATTTTTGTACGTAAAACGTATTTGGATGGAACCTTGACTGTATTAAGTCAAGTGGGAAATCCGTATCCATCGGGGGATGCTTATAATGTATATGCTGCGCGTAGAGCTGGCAATGGCACGAAGAGCGGAGCCATTGTGGTAATCAATAATCATGAAACACAAACGAAAGGGCTGTGGGTAGATGCTGCCCCTTCGGGTTGGGCATCGTGGGCCAATACGGTGCTGGTGAATGCGTTTGATCCCACACAAACTACACAAGTGTATTCCGATGGTCGCGTATATGTGTCTGCCCCTCCAAGAGGCTATGCAGTATATGTAAAGCAAAGTGAGTATGTAGCATTTTCCGATCCGGGTGCGCGGGTTGGTGCCGTAAGTTCTGATGAGGCCAAAGAAATAGATGCCATCAAAGAAGGCGAGCCGGAAGTAAATGTGTGGTCGAATCCGGTTAAAGACAAACTACATATACAGATCACTTCTCCTCGCACCGAAACCGCACTGATCGAATTTTATTCATTGACAGGCCAAAAAATATTCAATGAAACAACACAAACGAATCAAGAGTTAGAATTGGATGTAACGAACCAATCGAAAGGCATGTATATATTGCAGACGCAGGTAGGATCTTATCGAAAAACGCAAAAGATTATTAAAGACTAAAAAAAAGAATGTCTTCAAACGCCAGTTGCAGAAATGTGACTGGCGTTCTTATTTAGGCAAGTACATTCAAGTGATCAAGCCATTCCTGCACTTCGAATTTATTGTTCTTAGAGTAACCTCTGAGCTCAGTTTTCTGAACTATTTTATATGCGTCCAACTCTTCGTTCAATTGTATTTTTCCACTTGCCTTGATGTGATAAGCAATCACAATCTGATTGGCACGCGCAAAAGGTAAGACGCCTAAGAAATGTATTTCAACAGCATCTAATCCCAGTTCTTCTTTTGTTTCTCGTTGAGCAGCTGACTCAGGTGATTCATTTGCTTCCAGAAAGCCGGTGATAATCGAGAAGATTCCCTGTGGCATCAATTTGTTGTGAGCCAGAACAATTCCCTGCTCAGTTTCCACTACCATTCCCACTACCGGTATCGGATTGTTCCAATAAATAAATCCACAACCTGAATCATTGCAAGCAAATCGCTCGCGATGATCAATGAGGCGAGGGGTCATTGGCTTTCCGCACTTCAGACAATATTTCATAAATACCAAAGAGAAGTTTAATGACTCAAAAGTAAGGAAAGATCACCGATTACCCGACTCCAAGCAATGGCGATGAATGGGTTCTTATTTCTGCAAGAAGATGTTAATTAATATGTCGTAACTTTGTCATGATTTGAATTTTACAACTATGAATACGATCAGTATCCGGGACTTTTATAAAGAAATTTGCACCAAAACTGATTTTAACCTGGATTATTTTCTGGATAGCAAAAGCACCAATGATCTCGGACAATTTAATGTTTTTGATATCGCCAAGTTTTACTATAGCGGCAACAAAACTTCTGAAATGACCTATAACCGAAGAACGTATTACAAAATCAGTTTGATCAAAGGGAAGAATAAAGTTGAGTATGCTGATAAAACGGTGTCAATCGAAAAGCAAGGAATTTTGTTTGCAACACCAAAAATTCCTTATCGCTACATACCCCAAGGCAAAGAGCAGGCAGGTTTTTTTTGTGTATTCACCAAAGAGTTTTTGTCGAAGTCTAAAACGGGTTTAGTAATTGACGACTTACCGATTTATCAACCTACCAGTGATTTTGTCTATCAGCTCACCCATCAGGAATACCAGAAAATAGAAGCAATCTTTCGGAAGATGAGTGACGAATTATCTTCGGACTATGCCTTTAAATATGATTTGCTCCGCAACTATGTTTTGGAACTGATCCATACCGGACAAAAACTAAAGCCGATGGAAAGTGCGTCTAACACGATCAACGCGGCAAGTCGCATTTCTTCGTTGTTTATTGAACTGCTGGAGCGTCAGTTTCCGATTGAAAACGTAGCGCAAACCATCCAACTGAAAACGCCCACTGATTTTGCGAATGCCTTGGGCATTCATATTAATCACCTGAATAAAGTATTGAAAGAAACCACTGGCCGAAGCACGACCGAAATCGTGAATGGTCGTATTGCCGAAGAGGCGAAGATTTTGCTAAAACAAACACAATGGAATGTGTCTGAAATTGCCTATGTGCTGGGATTTGATGAAGTGGCACATTTCTCGAACTTCTTTAAAAAGCATACAACTCTCTCGCCCCTGAAGTATCGTAATTGATTGAATTTTGTAAATAGTCGATTGCTATTTGCAAGCTGCTCTTTGCCCGGATGAGTGACCTTTGTTGTAAATAAAACAAGAAACAACATGGCAACTCAATCAAACAAAGTGGCATTGGTTACCGGTGGTAGCCGCGGGCTGGGTCGGGATATGGCGATTCAATTGGCGAAAAAAGGTTTTGACATCATCATTACCTACCACACCAATGCAGACGAAGCAGGGAAAGTAGTGCAAGAGATTAGTGCGTTGGGAAAAAAGGCAAAAGCATTTCCGTTGGATGTGGCTCAATCCAAATCATTTGACGCTTTCGTGGGCGTTGTAAAAAAGAGTCTTACCGATGATTTTGGAACGACACAACTTTTCGCATTAGTTAACAACGCGGGCATCGGCACGCATACGAGTATAGCTGATACAACCGAAGAAGTTTTTGATAACATGGTGAATATTCATCTGAAGGCGCCATACTTCATCACTCAAAAGTTGCTTCCTCTTCTAGCGGATAGCGGAAGCATCGTCAACATCTCTTCGGGGCTTGCGCGTTTTAGTTATCCAAATTATGCTCCGTATGCGATTATGAAATCTGCCGTAGAAAGTTTAACACGCTATCAGGCACAAGAATTTGGCATTCGCAAAATACGTGTAAACACCGTAGCCCCCGGTGCTATCGCAACTGATTTTGGAGGCGGAGCGGTTCGCGATAATAAGGAACTCAACGATCGAATCGCCAGCATGACTGCGTTGGGTCGTGTAGGTCTGGCGGATGACATCGGCAGTGTCGTAGCGTTTTTATGCAGCGAAGATGCGAAGTGGGTCAATGCACAGCGCATTGAAGTAGCAGGGGGTGTACATATTTAATGAGCGTATAAATAATATAAGAGCCGCAGCGAT
>DGYK01000008.1:29523-34938 GCA_002398365.1 Flammeovirgaceae bacterium UBA5008 | reverse complement strand
GAGCCGCAGCGATGTGGCTCTTTTTTTAATGCTGATAGCATGATTGCTTATTATATGAAATGGAATAAAAGCCGAAGCATTCTTTACGCATAAAGAGCATGCTAACGTAAGGAGTTTGCAACTTTTTGACTCTCCGCATGAGCTATTGTTTAAAGCCTCGACTGGCTTACAAAAAAAGTTGTAATAACCCCGCGCCATAAATTGGTGCACAATCAGTCAATCGATTTTGACAATTGATATAAATTTTGCAACGGCTGTATAGATTGGGGCTTTGATGTGAATCCTTTTGTCAACAGCCAAATGCCCAGAATCAATTCAAAGAGTGCCACGGGAATAGCAAACAAGGAAGTAACAGGTGCCCGTTGCCCTATTACGTTAAATAGCACCAGCAGATCGCCTACCATTAACAGCGGTGCGCCAAAGATTGCAATAATGGCGATACTTCGTGGAATCAATCGGGAGTGATAGAAAAGAAAGCCGAGTAACAAGTTATTCACTACCGGCATCCAACTCTGCCCAATTAAAAAAATACGATCATATAAGATAACCAGCGTGTGGCTGGCTTCCAATGCCTCACTTCCGGCACCTGCTTGTTTCAACCCAACTATGGTGAGCAAGCACGCTACACCTAAGAAGATGGTGCCGGCTTCCAGCACACGCGCACCCACCAACGCCAACGCTGCGCTTTCGTTTTGCTTTTTGAGAACAGGATATAACACTACGGATGAACCGATGCAGGCAAGTGCCATCACTATTTCCAATACCGCCCCAATGACGGTATCAGTATCCGTTCCGTGCTGAAGAATATAATCTGGTTGATGTACTTGCGTGTAAAGTGATAATGTAGGTATGGAGACAAATGTGAGTAGGTAGAGTATGCCTGCCACAAGGGATGTTTTACGTAAAGAATTCATGGATATTTTTTATAGTGAACCTACTCGATGGAAGATTTAATTTTTATCTCGTTAGTCGACTCTTATTTTCTTTTTCGGGCCAGCGGGTTCGTTTTCCACGGCTTAGAAATATGAAGACTGACAATTAAACTCCGGTTATAGATTTCCCGATCATAAGAAATATTGGTGAGGCCATCGTTGTAGCGAATATCCAGCAAAATGCTTTTCCTCTTGGTGTAAAACCGGTAGCCCCCTCCCATTTGCAAACTGACCTCCCACCGTTTAAAGCCTCCGCTCACATGATCAAAGCTTAGATCGGATGTTTCGCTTTCAATCTTGCGGGATCCATAAAAATTATAGGCTACAGAAGGTCCGGCATTTACATGAAAGCGCCCGAGGTGAACACGCGCCAGCACCGGAAGTTCCAGTGTGTATAATCGGATGGTATGATTGTTTCCATTGAATGGATTGTTGACACCCAACTCGGCTCCTTTCATTAAAAAATAAAACTCCGAAACAACTGAAAAGCGAGGTGTGATTCCGGCTTGCATCGAAATACCTACCTGCGCCCCCAACACCGATTTCTTATAATCCGACAATGCCTCGTTGGAGTTTCCATAATAAAAATTGGTTCCAACCAGGTTTAAAACTAAATCCAGGTATGTTTCAGGAACCTTCTCTTTCTTGATTGGAACGACTTGTTCTTCGGTAGTTTGAGCTTTTGTTACCATGCTCAACAGCATCATACCTAGTATGAGTGCGATGTGTAGTTTCTTATTCATATTCTTTTGTTTAATCCAAAAGAACAGCAATGGTGCAGGTTACACAATTCTATTATGCACAGTCAGATAAAGTGTCTGCATAATGGTCATTTAAAGCTGCCAACTAAATGCCTCTTACAACCGGCTGTTGATCAATTGAAAGAATTCATCTTTGTACGTGTCGGAGATGGGGATGAGCTGATCGGCTATTTTGATCCGGTTTCTCTCGATTGAAACAATTTTATCCAACGCCACCATGTACGATTTATGCACGCGACACATTATAGAGGTAGGAATCATTCTTTCTAACTCGCTAAAGTTTTGAAGTGTCATAATCTTCCGATGGAGGGTGTGTATTCTCCGGTAATCGCGCATTCCTTCAATGTAAACCATATCACTGAGCATAATTTTCTCCAAACGGTTTTCGGTCTTCACAAAAATGAAGTTGGGTTGCGACTCACTGACATGACGCATCAAATTTTCCTGCGCTTTGTTGACAGCCTGTAAAAACCGCTGAAAGGTGAAGGGCTTTAGCAGGTAATCGGTGATCTTCAATTCATAGCCTTTCAACGCATACTCCTGATAAGCAGTAGTAATAATGACTTGGCTGCTGATGCGAGAGTTTTCCAACAAGTCAATTCCCGACAGCTCATCCATGTTGATATCCAGAAAGAGTAAATCGACTTTATGATTATTGAGGTATGTTAACCCCAGCAGCGAGTTGTCGAATGTGGCCGTTAACTCCAGAAAAGGAACTTTGCTCACAAAGTCGCGTGTCTTCTCCAACGCCAAGGGTTCATCTTCAATAATGATGCACGTATATTTAACCATGAGGTATTATTAAGTGAACGCGATATAACTCTTCGCCTTTGTTTATTTGCAAGGTATGTCTTTCACCATAGAGCAGCGCCAGCCGCTTTTGAGCTAATTCGTTGCCGAGTCCGCCTACCGCTGCCCGGGCTGCTGTTGAATCAATCTTATTCTCGCAAATAAGCTCTACAGATTTATCCATGATGGTTAATGTAATGGAGATTGCATTTTCTACTTTTTTGTTGGTAGTATGTTTAAATGCATTTTCAATAAATGGAATGAAGACCATGGGTGCAATCTTTTTGTCTCCCACTGCACCGTTCACACAAAACTTTACATATGTTTCATTTGCCGTTCGAATTTTTTGCAGAGCGATGTACTTTTCGATGTACTCAATTTCTTGCGCCAGCAAAATTTTATCAGCGCGGGTTTCATAGAGAACAAACCGCATCATGTCGGACAGCCGGTTGAGATAATCTGAAGCTCTGACTGCATCGCGCAAGATCAAGGCATCAATATTATTAATGGTGTTGAATAATAAATGCGGATCCAACTGCGATTTGATCAGAGCCATTTCCATTTCGTAATTCTTCTCTTTCAACATCTGCTTTACTTTTATTTCGCTGAACCAAGTGATGAAGCCACGCATGATCAGCGCAACAATTCCGCAGATCAAAGCTATCAACATGATCGATGTGATGACCATCCAAGCAGTTGACCGACCTTGTTTGCCACCCTGATCCATATCAATCATCCATCCGGATTCAATAAATAAGCGCAGAAAGAAATACCCGATAAAAGCTGCAACAAAGGAAATGAATAGCCCAAATAGCGAGGCGATAAAAAATTTATTCTGTTGAATGTATCTCGGGAATAGAAAAAAGTAGAAGGTATAAAAGGAGATGATGGAGGGAAGTCCAGCGAAAAAAAAGAGATTTTGCAATGCGTTGACCATTCGCCACTCACGCTCGCTGATGGCTGCATTTCGATAGGCCACTATAACAATGATAAGCAGGGATAGCAGGTAACATGACCAAAAACCGATGTGCAACAGTACCACTAAGTACTTCTTCATAAAATTTTAACGAGGTAACTCAAAGATCACTTTTCGGGATTAATTGCCAAATAGAATCTGCAAACTGAATAAATGTGTCTGCAAGTTAGGCAATTATTGTCCAGCCGGTGCTTAAGTGATATGATAATGCTTTGGTGTTGAGCGTACTTAGATTGCCTTGGATTAGGATTCCTATGGCGGACAATCTGATTTACTACCAACTTTCGTGTAATGTTTCCCTTTCGTTCTTTTTGTCTTGAAACAAAAAGAACCAAAAAATTCAAGAACGAAAGATGCTCCTTCCCGCATGCTATCACACGCCCGCCTTTCGTTCGGGCCAACGCACTCGAACTTTGATTTGAGTTCAGAGTTAAGATTTCTGAGGATACCTCGGATTAGGCTTTGTGTAAATACAAGACTGAAATACTGCTTCTCATTTGTATTTTTCTTTTCACAGCTTTTTAGAACACTTTAATCGCAGAACGCTCTATGCTGTTGCTCCAATCGTCCCGGTTTTTACCTTTCCGGATTTCTGATAATGTGCGATGATAATTCCTTTCGGTGTGATGATGCTTTCCACTAAGCGGAGTGCCGTAGGCATGGCGTTGTTACCAAATAGTTTCTTGCCTTTGCCGAGAAGAAGCGGATAAGTTAATAGCCACAGCTCATCGACTAAATCATTCTTCAACAACGACTGAACCAATTTGCTGCTGCCCCACACTTGCAGATTGCCGCCTTTACTTTTCTTTAGTTTTTGGATGTCGGCTATCGTTCGAAGAACATTTGAATGATTCCATCCTGTTACCAATCGGCTGTTTTTCTTTAGTTTCTTTGAGAGCACATATTTATTCACCTCGTTGATGGTGGGCCAGAACTCGCGGTGCGTGGGCCAATAGTTCGCCCAAATTGCAAACGTCTTTCCTCCGAGGAGAATATCCGAAGGTTGCATCAGGCGCTGCATTAGCTTGCCACTGTCATCATTCTCGTAGGGTGCCACCCAGCCACCGTATTTAAATCCACCAGAGGGATCTTCTGTGGGACTACCGGGGCCTTGTAAAACTCCATCCAGTGAAATCATGGAGATGACGGTTATCTTTCTCATAAATGATGTGGTAACAATGCCTAAAGTTGGCAAATTAAAAGATGCTACCGCAGGGTAATTGCGACTAATTGGAGGCTAATTGCGAAAGCAGATCACTTAATGATGAACGGGCTCTTGCCATTCGAAGGAATCGCTCTTGGTGGAATCTAAAACTTTCGAAATCAATGTGAAGTTTGCCTCCGTGGGTTGCAGATTGACATATTGATCGATGATGGTTCGATACCGATAGATGATAAACGTATTTGATGCATCCGGATTGATTTTATTAAGATTCACTTCGCTTTCTTCATCCTGAAAGTCTGGCACGAAGGTGAGTGCCACCTTCTGAAGTTTCAGTTCGTGTCCTAGTTTTTCCAATTGCAATTGAAGTACCTGCCTGCTTTCATGATTTGGATTTCCATAAACAAAATAGGCTTTCAAATACTTCTCGCGCTTTATGCTTTCTGCTTCTAAGAAAAGGAGCCATTGTTTGATCTCATCCCACTGCGGACGCGCGCCTACAAAATAAAGAATGCCATGGTAGCGACCGTATTTACATACCGGGCAAGTGGTAGTTCCTTTGTCGGGACCAAATGCGTGAAACGGAGTAAACGAGGGTTGGTCTTCTCCTATGTTTAATCCGGAAGCCATGTCTGCCGTTGGCGTGATGGGGTAATTCGGAATATTCAGTCCGAGGATGATGTTATGTTCTGCCACTTCATCGTTTCCATTCTTCAAAACACGCAGCAGTTCCGTGCCGGCCCGATCGAATCTGCCGTATTTTTTTTGATGAGCCAAATACAAAGGGTCGTCATC
>DGYK01000008.1:0-29291 GCA_002398365.1 Flammeovirgaceae bacterium UBA5008 | reverse complement strand
TCATCAAAATAAAGATCCGCATAGTATTCCTTCCGATTCTTTTCTTTAATGGAAAGATGGATATGTTGCGGAATGGTTTCATTCGGATAGGCAGCGGGTCGTGATGTTTGAATGGTATAATTTCCATTTGCATCGGACTTCACCCAGCCACGGAGTTTGCCATGACGCTGTGCTGCTTGGGGAACATCTTGATCGGAAGAATACAATCCTTGTTCGTCTGTATGCCAATAATAAATAATGGTGTTGGGTGCTGGCGTCTTACCATCCAATTGAAATACGCGTCCGGTTACCCTCAATCGATGTTTGCCTTCCTTCCAACCTATGCTCGTATGCGTAGCGGATAGCTCGGACGGCATGCCCACATACATTAACTCACAGCCATCACAGCCCCCTCCTATTTCCGGGGCGACTTGTGTTGGGGAATCCGGAGTATCCTGCACGGCTTGTCCGCGACAACCATTGAAACAAAATAGAACAGCTAGACCAGGTTTTAAAAGGTGGATTAGTTTCATCTTTTCGGACAAAGATGAATCCTTGCATTACGTTCAAAAAAATAAAATAAGGTAAGACGATGTTATTTGGTGGTATCCGGATGAGTGTTTCTAAACTTCTTCTTGAAGTTAGCTGCATAATTCCGGCTGAGTCGCAGTACAGTTTTGTCCATTAACGTGATGTCATAGTCACCATTGAGTCGTGATTGGTAAAAGCTCACTTTCGTGAGATTAACGATCGTTGATTTATGGATGCGGACAAATTGATCGGGGTTTACTTTGGCTGCAACCGACCGCAAAGTTTCATGGAACAGATAACTTTTTGCTGACTGATGGATGGTAATGTAGGGTGTATTGGCAGAGAAATACCAGATTTCACTTATGGGGATTACCTTTCGTTTGGTTCCTTCGGTTACTAAAAAAGAAGTGACAAATTCAACTGAGGTGGTGGGCGGAGTTATTTCTTTTGCGACAGGTGTATCTTCTTGCCTTTTCTGAATGAACGGGTAGAGAATAAAGGGAATGGCATACATCACCAGTAAAACAAAACTATACGTGGTGAGTTCATATTGTAAGGTCTGCCAATAAGGAAATGTGTGTTCAAAAAGAAAACGCGAAATGATCCATACCAAGGCGGGATAGATCAGTAAATGAATCACGGGTGAAAGCACCAAACCAATGATTCGCATGGATTTCGTATAAGTCTTATGATAGATAATCCATTGTATCCATAACAGTGGAAAGAAGATCAGCCAGAAGGAGCTGAATAGAAAAGATTCTGATAAATAAAAAGAGGTGTCATGAAAGTTGGCTTCGAGCAGGTCGAGGAAAATAGTTCCTACTACAAAGGCTGCCAGAACAAAAGCTGTAAGCAATACCCGTTTGGTTTGCTGCGAATGACCGAATACGATTGAAGAAGCGTTCATAGAATCTTTGATGAAATTATGAAAGTTTAAATATCGGTTTTTCAAGATAAAAAGCGAAGAGAGTTATTTCGAATCAAGGCAGAGAACACATAATGTAGTCATGTAGCAAGCATTGAATCGCTAGTTTATTTTATGTTCATCACCCGATACATACTGTCAATTTCTGATTCTATCTTCCGATACCGCCAACTCATCGCCTCTCGATTTCTGTATTTGATTTCGAGTCCATTGAATTCGTAGTCAACCCAAGAAGGATCGCTAAATTTTATAAATAGTGAGCACTCCTCTGCTAAAATCTGTTGGAGATATTGTTTTTTTAGTGGGTCGTTTGTCAGCGAGAGTTGGTGATACACATCGCGTGGCAACGCATATGGCCAGCACGCTTGTTCATTTTCCCAATCCGATGATGGAAGTTCGCGCACAAATGATTTCCTGATAAGAATAAGTTCTGCTACCAGCTTATGAGTTGGTATGGAGTTTGGGCTCTGAAAGTCCTTCTTTAATTGTTTTGCCAAACGCACGACTCTTTCTTTTGTATTAAAGTTCAATACTTCAATCAGACTACTATCGAGTTCAATCCCTTGCGCACGGGCTTTAGACAATTCAGTATATACCATTTGTTGATAAGGTGCATTGGCACGTTTCCACTTTGCAATTCGATTGCTTTGATCCACGTCACTGCTCAGGGAGAGAAGCAATGAGCCTACGACATAGATGAGGATAGAATACCAAAACCAATTGCCTGCGCGGTATTTGATACGAATCGGTGTCCATACATTTAAAAAGAAAAACGTTGGCAGCACCACGAGCAATTCAGGCACCTGTTCATAAAAGTTAAAATGATTGTCGTAGCCATCTAAACTATAAAGTAGTTGTATCACCACGTCTCCACCGCGCATTACTGCAATCAGCATCATTAATGCACCTGTAAGAATAGAGATCCGCAGGTATTGATTGAAGCTAAACCGATGGGTGAACCTAAATGGATTATGAAACCAACTCCAGACTGTTAAGCCAAAGCCCACCGCCATGCTAATGGCAGCAATAAACAATCGAAAAGCAAATTGCTCATTCTTTGTCAGAATAATTACATCACCGGAAATAGAAAGTGCATTTTGTGTGATCGCATAACTATAAAGCAAAAACAGATATATCAAGACTGCAGAAGCACCGCCAATAAAAAGGCCTGTCCAGAAATTAAATCTGCCAAAAAGTTGAACGGAGAGTTTTTGTCGCTTCACGATAGTATGTAGTTCCACAAATGAAACGCTTAATTGAAAATGAACCTAATCAAATGGCACCAAATCCGGTTCTATAAACACCGCTTTGGCATCCGATGAATGGTAAATATCCACCCCATAATGTACGGCCATCAATTCTTTGAAATTGTATTTCAGTCGCGGGAACTCGTTAATAAAATCTTGAAATGAAATTGAATGTGATCTCCTCACAAAGTGATGGACTGCCTTCACGGCTGCCACGGTTAATGTGTGGTTGTATTTATCGCGGGCACCAACGATGGTGACGAACTGCTTCAATTGATCACTCACGTTTTGGATTGCAATAGCTTCGCCATAGTTCGTTACATGTATCCAGGCCAATCGCAGGTGCGCTTCATGACTGAATAGTTTTGGATCGAACATGCCCTTCGCAAATTGGCTTTCAAATTCGCGATCGCTGAGATCGAAGTGATTTTCCATCGGAACTTATTTAGTAATTACTTTCTTCAATTTAACAAAATCTTGAAAACCTTTGATATAACCCCTAATACAATCACACGGAGTGGGGCCGCCATTCCAAATTCCTTCACAGGGTTTCTCTACCCACTCCGCGCGGTTTTGTCGGACCCACGTTTTCGCTTCATAATAGGTATCGGGGTCATTGGAAGATGTTTCTACCCTGCGAATCATTCCATCGCGCACAACAATATGAAATGTATCAGTCACCTGAAAATCAATTTCAAGTGCCGGCATCAGATCGTCTTTCACCGTAACCGGAACCAATATCACTGAATCATTTTTCTGGACAGGTTGATTTCGTTGCACGATCTGATAATGGCCACACTCGGCCCACTTCTGATAATATAATAGATTCGGTTGTGAAGATTTAGCTTCGGATAAAGCGGTTTGTAGAGACTCGCGATCAAATGAATAGAAGGCATCTACCAACTGATCGGCAACAAACTGATTGTTAAAAGAATCAGAAGGACGCTTAGCTTGGCTGCAACTGATCATGCCTAGCATAATGAATAAGCCTAATCGTTTATCCATAGAGAACCTTTATTTAAAGATACTGACAAATCTGCCATTTCAAGGTGGAGTGGATCAAACAAAAGAGGCTGCCTTTCATTGACAGCCTCTTTCTTGATACCGTTTCTAATCCGGCTCTTTTACCAAATCTTAATGCGCTCTTCCGGTTTCTTATATAGTTTATGACCGGGCTTCACGTTGAATGCCTCGTACCATGCATCCATATTTACCGGTGCACCGATGGTTCGGTATTCATTGGGAGAATGGGAGTCCGTCACGATTAACTGAGCCTTTGTATCTGTAAGCGTATTGCTTCGCCATACCTGTGCCCAGGCTAAAAAGAATCGCTGGTCGGGTGTAAAGCCATCAATCTTCTTGTTGGATTTTCCCTGCGGTGTCATTTTAAATGCTTCGTATGCGGCATTCAATCCACCGAGGTCGCCAATATTTTCTCCCAAGGTCAGTTTGCCATTGACATGCAATGAATCAAGCACCGTGTAGTTGTCGAACTGTTCCTGTAGTTTTTTTGAACGCTCTTTAAATCTGGCGAGATCTTCCGGTGTCCACCAGTTGCGCAATGTTCCATCTTTGTCATACTGACTTCCTGAATCATCAAAGCCATGCGAGATTTCGTGACCGATCACGGCACCAATACCTCCGTAATTAAAAGCATCATCAGCATCGGCATGGAAAAAAGGAAATTGTAAAATTCCTGCGGGGAAAACAATCTCATTGTTTACCGGATTGTAATAGGCATTTACGGTAGGAGGTGTCATGCCGAATCTCTTTTTATCCACCGGTTTACCCAATTGACTCACCATATCCTGATACGCCCACTTTCCTGCATTTCGAAGATTGAGATAAAAAGTCTGTGAACTTATTTCCAAACCATCGTAATTTTTCCACTTCTCCGGATAACCAATTTTAGGAGTGAATGCCTTTAGTTTGTCCAATGCTTTTTGCTTGGTTACATCGCTCATCCAATCCAACTTCTTGATTCGGATTTCATACGCCTTCACCAAGTTCTTAATCATTTCATCCATGCGTGCTTTGGCTTCCGGCTTGAAATGTTTGGCCACATACAATTGTCCCAATAATTCACCAATGGTGTTATCCGTTAAAGAGGACATGCGCTGCCAACGAGGTGTTTGCACTTTTTGTCCGCTCAACGCCTGATTATAAGCAAAGTTGGCATTCACGAATGGTTTGCTCAGATAAGGCGCTGCTGATCGCAACACATTCCACTGCAAATATGCTTGCCAGTCGGACATCGGAACTGTACTCAATAAACTATCTGCCACCGTAAAAAAACGTGGTGAGTTGACTAAAATACTGTCTTGGCCTTTGGCCTGAAGTTTTACCAGAATAGTTGACCAATCAAAACCGGGCGTGCGTTGGGAAAAATCCTTGACAGAAAATTTATTATACGTTTTGTAAGGATCACGCATCTCCACGCGACTCATCTGAGCCGCTGCCAATTTCTTTTCGAGTGCGAAAATAATTTCAGCTCTTTTCTGCGCGGTCTCCGTTGATTCACCGGCTAATGTAAAAAGCGTGGTAATGTAGTTGGCATGTGCGGCCTGGATTTTTTTCGTACGGGCATCGGCCTTCAGATAATAATCACGGTCGGGCATGGAAGTACCACCTTGTGAAAGTTGAACGACCATGGTTTGCGGATGCTTCCGATCTTGTCCTACAAAAAAACCAAACAGCGGACCGCCTACCCCATTAGAGCGTTGATAGATGATTTCATCGATTACTTCGCTAGGTGTTTTGACAGCTCCGGCACGCTGATAGTCGGGCAATGCGGGAGTAAAACCCAATTTTTCAATGGCCATGCTATCCATTGCTGCGGAATAAAAGTCGCCTACTCTTCTTTTGACCGATCCGGGCGCAGCACTTTTATCAGCAGCTGCCTCCAAAAGAATTTCGCGTACGGCCTTTACATTAAAATCGCGGAGGATCGTAAAACTTCCCCACTGTGTTTCTTTGGCAGGAACGGGATTGCTACGCAACCAATTACCACCGGCATATTTTTCAAAATCATCGCCCGGCTTTACTGTAATATCCATGTTAGCCGGATCAATGAACTTTGCTTTCGATGGCTCTTGCTGGGCCACCGCTGTCATAAAACTTCCTGCCAGCGCAACCACCAAGGGAAGTCTGGAAAAATTCACTGTCATTTTCATACGCATACAAATCAACATTTAACAATTGAGGGCTCAAAAGTAAGTGAAAAGCACAGACCGCCACGAAAAGTTGTATCAGCGGTAGAAAGCTCCCGTGTTTGACTAAATGAACAATTTAAACAAAAGAAAATCGCTGTCGATTCTCTTAAACAGGGTACCGTTTAACTCTTTTCAAAAAATAGAGGTCCGAATATGAACAAACTACAGATAGCGTAGCCATGCCTTTTCAGGATGCTCTTTTTTATAAGTGCTGTATTTTTTACAAAGCGGATAAAGAACAATAATTACGCCTATCCAAAAAATGTAAACACCTGCAAGATGTAATCCGGAGCGAGCTTCCGGTCTACCAAATTGAAAGGGCCCGAATCGAAAATCACTCCAGACAAAACCTTGTGCTAACAAAACCAGCAGAGAGACACTGTGGATCAGATAAAAATGAATGAGGTAGTAAAACATAGGCACACTACCGTACACCGACATTATTTCCTTCCACTTGCCTTCTACTTTTTCTGCGATGAATAGCATCAGAAAAGCAACACTCAATGTGATCAAAATAAAGAGCAATGAAGGAGGGTATTTGGAAATATTGATGAACGACATGAAAGTAAAAAGTCCGTCTTTCTGCACACTCCATGGAGCAGGGTCGCCCCAGATGTTTATAAATCGTAAGAGAACGAAAGTGAGTAAGAGTACAGCACTAATTGAAATAAAACGCTTGGTGCGGATTTCTGCCGGTTGAGTGAACAAAACACCGCACGCAAATCCTGCCAGCATGATACCAAACCAGGGAAGCACCGGATAATTGATCAGCAACATAAAGTTTGGTGTGATCTGAAGTAAATTCGGACTGAACAACCAGTTGTAAAAGAAACCGAGAATCGGGAATTGCGAAAGGTTGAGACCCACTACTGCATTGCAGAGTAAGGTAATGACGATAGCGATGATAAAATTATATAGCGGCTTGAGGCGCAGGAAGAAACTCAATAAAATGAAGCCCACACCAATAGCAGCAATCACCTGCAACATGATCACACCAAAGTGAATGTCGAACCAGATTCCAAAATTGATAATGGTAATTTCGAGTAATACCAACCACAGTCCGCGCTTGAGTAAAAACTTTTTGCTGCTGGCCGGATCGGAAGAATTCGTATACGCGAGATAAGCCGAAACACCCGAAAGAAAAACAAAAGTTGGTGCGCACAAATGTGTGATCCACCGCGTGAAAAAGAGAGGTGGTGTAGTAGCGGTTAAATTGGTAGGATCAAATTCCAATGCATTGACATGGATGAGGTCACGCACATGATCTAATGCCATCACGACCATCACCAAACCACGCACCGCATCAATGGAAGTTATTCGTTTCATAAGTGTGCCAGCTCAAAATAACATTTTACTAAAAGTAACTAAAGATTTGGAGTTGGATGCTGCTGTTTCAATTTTGGACTCCTGTTTTATGAATTCCGGCCCATTGAACTTGTGGATGGTAATTTTTTAAGTAGCTGAATAGATCTTCAAAAAGAGGGCCTTCGTTGTCAAAGTAATCATACTCAATACCGAAACAATAAAATGTATACTCTTTATCTGTCGCTATTTTAATCCACTTATAATCCCAAGGAAAAACAAGAAGAGCCAATTCCTTTACTATCAAATTGATCCATCGAGTTCGTATATTTCTTCCATATGTTTCGGTCCAGTCGTGCCTTAAGGTGATGGACTGAATGGATGTAAAATCAAATTTTCTCGATTTCTTAAAAAGTGGAACCCTATTCACAATCTCGATGCCGGTTTCATTAATGATAACATCGTTATTGAATAGCCCAGCATAACAATAAATAGCCGCCAAATATGGAATCAGTAAAAACAAGTATTGATAATGAATGGCAGGTAACTCAAATCCGTTGAAGAGGAAAGTCAGTATTGAAACTATTAAGAGACAACTCACATGCTGCGTTAACACGGTTGCTATGCTGAAATTGATTTTGCTTGGGTAGATGGTCATTTTTGTCTAGGAAAGTAGCTATTCATATTTTCCTTTATAACTATTCTCAAATAAGTAAATCGATTTACCAATCTGAATCCCTTAATAGTTGATTTTCCATAAAGCTTTCAAATTACATACCTAAGAAGCAAAGCACAAAACTACGCGCTGGCCTCGGCCAGCGATAGAAGCGGAAATCCCACGCGCCTCGCGTGGATTGAAGCGGATAGCGCGATGGCCTTTCCCGCCTTTCGCGGGATTGGCCAGGCCGCCAATTAGCTACCACCCGTTAGCTTAATAAACCGCTAATCTGTATTTTTGAGGCCTAATTATCTGCTGAATGGCCTCTACTACCGAGAAAAAAGAGAAAACTGCCCCTGCCGCTTATGTGTCGGCTGAACCCTATAAGCCCAAAAATAAAGTCCGCATTGTTACCGCTGCCAGCCTGTTTGACGGGCACGATGCGGCCATCAACATCATGCGCAGAATTATTCAGGCAACGGGTTGCGAGGTGATTCACCTTGGCCACGACCGCAGTGTGGAAGAAGTGGTGAACACTGCGATTCAAGAAGATGCGCAGGCCATCGCCATGACGAGCTACCAAGGCGGTCACACAGAATATTTCAAATACATGTATGACCTGCTCCAAGAGAAAGGCGCGGGACACATTAAAATATTTGGAGGTGGCGGTGGTGTGATTCTGCCGGAAGAAATCAAAGAGTTGATGGACTACGGCATCACTAAAATCTATTCACCCGATGACGGTCGCGCGATGGGTTTGCAAGGGATGATTAATGATTTGGTGCAGCGTAGTGATTATCCGACTGGGGAGACAATTGACAATAGGCAATTGACAGTTGACAGTCATGTGCAGATTGCAAAATTGATTTCTGGAGCAGAAAATTATTTTGAGAAACATAAAGACGTCTTTGCAGAGATTCATAAAAAGGCTGCATTATCCAAAGCACCGGTGCTGGGTATTACCGGAACAGGCGGTGCGGGCAAGTCATCGATGGTCGATGAAATTGTACGAAGATTTTTGATTGACTTTAAGGGCCCCGCTAAAGACGGGACAGGCAAAACTATTGGCTTGATTTCAGTGGACCCTTCGAAACGCAAAACCGGTGGCGCATTGTTGGGTGATCGTATTCGTATGAACGCTATCAACAACAACCGCGTATTCATGCGCTCGTTGGCTACACGTCAGAGTAACCTCGCACTTTCTGCCTATGTGAAAGAAGCCGTGCAGGTCTTGAAAGCTGCGGGATATGATTTGATCATTCTCGAAACATCGGGCATCGGACAAAGCGACACTGAAATTTTAGATCACAGCGATGTGTCGCTGTATGTCATGACGCCTGAGTATGGTGCCGCCACGCAATTGGAAAAAATCGACATGCTCGATTTTGCCGATGTGATTGCATTGAACAAATTCGACAAGCGCGGTGCACTCGATGCTTTGCGCGATGTGAAGAAACAATATCAGCGCAACCACAACCTGTGGGACAAAAAGCCGGAAGATATGCCGGTGTATGGCACCATCGCCTCGCAATTCAACGACCCTGGCACGAACCAATTGTACAAACACATTATCGACACGCTGGTAGCGAAGACAGGTGCTGATCTGAAATCTTCCTTTGAAATCTCACGCGAGATGTCGGAGAAAGTATTTGTGATTCCTCCACATCGCACGCGTTACCTCAGTGAAATCTCAGAGACGAACCGCAAGTATGATCAATGGGTGAATCAACAAGCGAGCATTGCGCAGAATTTGTACGCGTTGGATCGCGTCTCTAAAATAATGTCTGCCAACTCTCCTGTGGAGAAGGGCTTGAGCGATGAGGTCAACAAACAACAACTCAATCTCGATCCGAAAAACGGAAAGCTCTTGCAAGAGTGGCCCGCGAAAGCCGCACAATACAAAGCACCCTTGTTTAAATTTCAAGTGCGCGATAAAGAGATTGCCATTCAAACACACTCGGAAACACTTTCGCATTCGCAGATTCCTAAAGTGTCGCTGCCGAATTACGAAGCGTGGGGCGACTTGCTGAAATGGATGTTGCAGGAAAATGTGCCGGGTGAGTTTCCTTACACTGCCGGTATCTATCCCTTTAAGCGTGAGGGCGAAGACCCTACGCGTATGTTCGCGGGTGAAGGTGGACCGGAGCGCACCAACCGCAGGTTCCACTATGTGAGCAAGGCCATGCCGGCAAAACGTTTGTCCACTGCCTTCGACTCGGTGACGTTGTATGGCAATGATCCCGACTATCGTCCGGATATTTATGGTAAGATTGGAAACTCAGGCGTTTCCATTTGTTGCCTCGATGATGCGAAGAAGTTATACAGTGGCTTCAATTTGTGCGATCCGAAAACATCCGTGTCGATGACGATCAACGGACCTGCACCGATGCTATTGGGTTACTTCATGAACGCAGCCATCGACCAACAGTGCGAAATCTACATTAAGAAAAACGGATTGGAAGACGAGGTGCGCGCCAAAATCAAATCGCTGTACGCGAATAGCGAAGTCCCCTCCTACCAAGGCGAGTTACCTGAAGGAAACAACGGACTTGGATTGATGCTGCTTGGCGTAACGGGAGATCAGGTTTTACCGAAAGACGTGTACGCCAAAATAAAAGAAGAAACGCTGATGCAAGTGCGTGGCACCGTGCAGGCGGATATCCTCAAAGAAGATCAGGCACAAAACACGTGCATCTTCTCGACCGAATTTGCCCTGCGACTGATGGGCGATGTACAACAGTATTTCATCGATCAGAAGGTGCGCAACTTTTATTCGGTATCGATCTCCGGTTATCACATTGCGGAAGCCGGTGCCAATCCGATCACACAGTTGGCATTCACACTCGCGAATGGTTTCACGTACGTGGAATATTATTTGAGTCGTGGGATGGATATCAACGAGTTTGCGCCTAATCTCTCTTTCTTCTTCTCGAATGGCATTGACCCTGAGTATGCGGTGATTGGCCGTGTGGCGCGCAGAATCTGGGCGAAAGCCATGCGCGAAAAATACGGAGCCAATGCACGCAGCCAGATGATGAAGTACCATATTCAAACATCAGGTCGCTCGCTGCACGCACAGGAAATTGACTTCAACGACATTCGTACTACGCTGCAAGCGCTGTACGCGATTTATGATAACTGCAATTCGTTACACACCAATGCGTATGACGAAGCGATCACCACTCCTACCGAAGAGAGTGTGCGCAGAGCCATGGCGATTCAGTTGATCATCAATAAAGAGTTGGGGCTCGCGAAAAATGAAAACCCACTGCAAGGTTCGTTCATCATTGAAGAGCTAACAGATTTAGTCGAAGAAGCGGTGTTATCAGAATTCGACAAGATCACCGAACGCGGTGGTGTGTTAGGCGCGATGGAAACCATGTATCAGCGTGGAAAAATTCAGGAAGAGAGTTTGTATTATGAAACCCTCAAGCACACAGGCGAATATCCTATTATTGGTGTGAATACATTCCTCAGCTCCAAAGGCTCCCCGACTATCATACCAGGCGAAGTGATTCGTGCCACGACTGAAGAGAAAGAATATCAAATCAAGATGCTACGCAACCTGCATAGCTATCAAGGCAACAAAGCTGCCACTGCGATTGATCACGTTCAAGAGGCAGCCATCCAAAACAAAAATATCTTTGCCGAATTGATGGAAGCCTGCAAGGTTTGTTCGCTGGGCCAAATCACCAAAGCCTTGTTTGAAGTAGGTGGGCAATATCGGAGGAATATGTAAGGGGGAAGAAGTCGGAAGTCAGAATTTAGTAGATAGTAGTCGGTAGACAGTATATAGTAGTTTGAGAAATCGAGATTATTCTTGAACCAAATCTGAAATCAGCGCCATCTGCGAAATCCAATAATCTGCGTTACCGAACCGTGTAAACAAAAACGTCCCGCCAATGGCGGGACGTTTCATTTAAATAATCTGCGTCAGTAATTACCAGCGCTTCTTACGCTCACGCTCTCCTCCACCACTGCGACCACCTCCACCACCATACGGGCGATCTTTCTTTCCACCACCACCGTATGAGCGTTCTCTCTTTTCACCTCCGCCACCATAGCTGCGCGGCTTCTTGCTGTCGCCACCACCATACGATTTCTTTCTTTCAAAGCCACCGCTGCGCTCACTGCCACCTTCCTTCTCTCTGCGCTCACCGGTCATTTCCAAACGCACTTTGCGTCCGCGCACTTCCACACCTTCAAATCCTTGAAATACTTTTTGCGTAATGTCCTTCTCCAATTCAAAGAACGAATAAGCACCTTTCAGGTCAATCTTACCAATCTTCGATTTATCGATATCGCCATAGTCACAAATCAATCCCAACAAATCACCTTTCTCCAAGCCATCCATTCTTCCGATGTTAATGAACACACGGTCGCCCGTAGTGTACGCATCAGCACCATCACGTCCACGATCATCACCACCTACAAAAGAGCGACTGCGATCTGACTTATTCAAATCACGTGCATCACGGTAATACGCTAAGAAGCGGTTGAACTCAATCGAAGCAAAACGCTTGATGATGTCTTCCTTCGATAAGTCGCGCAACTCATGATATACTTCCGGCAAGAAACTATCAATCTCCTCTTCGTTCACCTCCACGTTGCGCATCTTGTGTGTCAACTCCATGATTTTCTTTTGGCACACCTCATCACCGGTAGGCACCATCGCCTTGGTAAATCTGCGTTTCAGTGTGCGTTCAATCTGCCCGATTTTACCCAACTCCTTCTTTGATACAATCGCCAACGAGATACCTTTCTTTCCCGCGCGCGCGGTACGACCACTGCGGTGTGTGTAGTATTCAATTTCGTCCGGCAGATTCATGTGAATCACGTGCGTAATGTTGCTCACATCAATACCGCGCGCTGCCACGTCCGTAGCTACCAACAACTGAAGCGTTTTGTTTTTAAAACTCTTCATCACACGGTCACGCTGCATTTGGGTTAAGTCACCGTGCAAGGCATCAGCATTGTAGCCATCTTTCATGAGACTTTCGGCCACACGCTGCGTGTCAATCTTCGTGCGACAAAAAACCACACCGAAAATATCCGTAGAGTAATCCACCATGCGTTTCAATGCCATGTACTTGTCGCGGTCGTCTACCACAATGTATTGGTGGTCGATGTTTTCGTTCCCCTGATTGCGTTCGCCCATCGTAATCTCTTGCGGATTACTCATGTAGTTCTTCGAAATCTCGCGCACTTCGCGTGGCATAGTAGCTGAGAAGAGCCACACATTCTTTTCATCCGGAGTGCCCGATAAAATTTCATCGATGGCATCTTTAAAGCCCATGTTCAACATTTCATCGGCTTCGTCCAGCACTACATATTTAATAGTACCCAGGCTCACTACCTTGCGCTCGATCAAGTCGATCAGGCGGCCCGGAGTAGCCACGATTATCTGCGCTCCTTTTTTTACTTTTCTGATTTGGTCAGAGATACTCGCACCGCCATAAACGGTTACGATGTTCAGATCCTTCACCGCCTTCGAAAAATTCTCGAGGTCGTTGGTAATCTGCACGCTGAGTTCGCGCGTAGGCGCTAAAATCAACGCTTGTGTGGTACGGTTATTTTCATCGATCAGTTCGATCAATGGCAAACCAAAGGCGGCCGTTTTTCCGGTGCCTGTCTGCGCTAACCCTACCAGGTCAGTGTTTCCTTGCAACAATACCGGGATGGCTTGTTCTTGAATGGGCGTAGGAGTTTCAAAGCCCATTTGGCGGATTGCTTCCACCACTTGCCCCGAAAGTCCCAGTTCGTTAAATGATTTCATTAAATGTTTTTTGTAAAAATTAAGGGGCAAAGGTAACCTAATTAATTGGAAGTGACATTATTAGCTAAAAACAAGCCTTTGGCCTTGATTCGCTAAGTGATTGATCGAAACACCTCCATTTTATTCGGTGGAACGATGGTTTTCACCACAACCGAGGAAATTACGGTAATCGATTATTGGCGTGCCCCTCGCCTGCCTGCGCAAATGCTGCGGCAGGCAAACTCGGGTCAGGCTGTCCGCTACAAGCCCCGCCAGTTTCCTTTCGCGTATCGGGGGCTTTCCACTTCCATCCTTCACGCGAGGGTTTCAAGAAAAATATGGCTGTTGACTAAATAATGAGGTATTGAAATAGCAAACTAAATGGTTTCCATTCCAAGCTAGAAATCTAGACGCAGGTTTTAGTTTATTAAAGGCGGAGGAGGCGAAAGCATTGATACAAAGGAATATGTTAGTGGTTCGTAGCAAGTGATAGGTTTGGTTTTAACCGTTCAAGTGTAATGATGAATTATACCTTAAAGAAAATCAGAATAGGTAAATTTCTTGATACTAATTTTTGAATTGCCTGAATCCTCTCTTCTTATTTCGCGCTCTTTTCCTGCAACGTCTTGTTCTTTATATATGGTTTTTTCTAAAAACCAATCTGAAAGCAATGCATCAAATCTATAGTAAAGATAACAGTGATCAGTCATACTAGGCATTAAGTGAATTATTAGTTGGTCTTTATTAAAATCAATGCTCTTTAATGGATAAGCACCACCATAACTGCCTTGTATATTATCTAATTTACTGTCTTTTATAGAGTAGTTAAGGCTATAATCATTAAAGTAGATTGGGAATAAATTTTTCAATTCAATTTGATTAGCATAATTACCGTTCTTATCTTGAAAATATACAAGCAACCTCAAAGTGTCTCCATCTTTAATATTCGCATGTCTAACTTGTACAATTAAATCCAAGTATCCATCATTATTGATATCAGTCGGTGAATAGATAAGTGAAAATTCCAAACCTTTTTCAATACAGATATTTTTAGGCAATTTCTTGCTCAAGGCTTTGTATCGAACAACTCTATTACAATTGTTATCTGGGGTCTGACAAAAAACAATCCAATTGAAAACCATTAGGTATATGAGTATAATGCATTTCTTCATTCTTTTGGTGCTTTTGGTTTGCAATTTGAAAACAGATTAGAACTCATCAAATCATTATATGCTTTAACTCTTAAATCAATTCCAAATGTACCACCATTTACTTCCAGTGATACCTTTCTGATGTCAACACCATTTAGTAGTTTCAAATCGCCTTTCAATCTAAAATGAAAGTAAGCAACTCCTGAATATATAGCTGCTTTTAAATCAGATGATACTTCAGAAGGGTTGTTTTCCCATTTGTATTCTGTCTGAAATAGGTCATTACACTTTTTGCTAACATCTCTATAATTGTCTCTCCAAGTCAAGTGTATAGCCCCTTGCCCTCTATATTTAAATCCATCCTCGGTTGAGGGCGCACCATTTCCATATTGATTCGAATATAACGTACTAAAGAATTTTTTCTCCTTTTCCTCTGATTCGGATTTTTTTAATGACAGCTTTTTAAAGTAACCAGCTTGTTTTTTGTAAGCAGTTGGAATACGAATAGTGTCGGTAATTGAAGTTTGTTTCCATTTAAATGTTTTATAATCGAGCCCAGAATATGCGTTCGTACTATCGGTGGTTACTTCATATACTTGAAAATGAAAATAATCCAGATATTCTTTTTCATCAAAAAAACTTTGTTTAAACCAATTCTTTGTTGATTCTCTACCAGCAAAATTTTGCAAAGCAGAATGGACATGGTATTTAGAACTTTCTTGTAGTGCAGTAAAATTAGTTGATTCAACTTTAACCTGTGCATAAAAATGTGCAACACGTTGGCACGAGTTAAACTTCCCAATTTTGAGTGCTTCATTAAATAGCTTAACATGCTCTTCTGTTATGTTTGAATTACCTGGAAATATTGTCTCGTAATTTTCAATATTAAAACTTAAATTTCTTCCACATACACCGCAAGAATAATCATACGCTTTCGTTCGAACATAGAAGTCTATATTTTTAGTCTTATCGCCAACTTTATAACTTAAGATATATTTCCCTTCTGTCACAGTATTAATATCTAATATCCAACTTTCATCATTTTTTACTTTTTTCCAATCACTTGTTGGATTTAGAATATCTGAGCCACCGCCTTCAGGCTTTATTGTTAATCGAAATTTTACTTCTCCACCATTTTTTACAAAATGCTTTGCATTTAGCTTTATTGAATTCTCAGTAATAACAATTACCTTATCTATATCTATGATATTGCTATTTATTGAAGCTGTCAACCCTGATGCATCAACCATCGCTCCCCCCTCATCGCCCTCAAACAACCCCAGCACCGCTGCGGGATCGTGGATCAAATCCCATTGGTATTTGTGGAGGGTGATGCCGTTGGGTTGGTAGTCCATCAGGTTGTCAGTGGAAGATTTTGCGAGGGTGTTGTAGGTGTCGAAGGTGTGCTCGAGGCGAAAGGCTCCGTGACCTATTTCGTGGGCGATTACTTTTGCCAAAGATGCCTCGCCCAACTGCTCAATGAAGATGAAGCCCGCCTGCTTCTTGCGCGGCATGAACCCTTGTGTGCGACCGGACTCGGAATTCGGCACTAAGAATAAGTACCACGTATTTTTGGCGATGTCGTACTTGTCTTTGTAGGCGTTGATGATCGTGCGCATTTCGCCTGTGTAGTTGCTGAACAAGCCTGAGCTGCCATCATCTAAACCGGACTTGCCACTGGTATCATAATTGATGCCGTCTATCGACTGACTCTCGACCATCCACTCTACGGCTGCCGGAGCAAAGATGGTGTTGAGTGATTCAGCTAATTCGGTAGTGCTGATATTGGGTGCTGTGTTGTTGACGGAAACAATTACGAGCCGCTCAACGAGTTTGTCGTAGCTCACGAGATTTAGCTTGCCCGCTATCACTTCTTTCTCTTTGCCTTCTGCTTCTTTACGCTTGTAGTAGGCAGTTACTTGTTCGGTGGACTGGTCGCCAAATCCTTCTACGGTCAGCTGTACTTCGTTCTCTTGATTGCCCGGTTTGCGTAAGAGTAAACCCTGATCAGTTTTGTAAATCACTTCTTTCAAAAAGTCTTTGCGGCTCTCGGTAGACTTAGCAATCACTACATCTCTGCTGCCGGAGGCTACGGATTTCCATGGAATGGTGTAGACCTTGCCATCACGCTCATACTTCTCGTAGTTGCGCTCGTGTTCGGAGTGTTGCTGTTGATCGAAGCCATACGATTGATTGCTGCTACTTTCAAATTCGACCCGATAGTTCACATTCGATGCCACCGCAGTGGTGCCACTTGCTCCGGTAGAACCCATTTTCTCAATCTTACCATCTTTATTCACCACATACACATTTCCCGAATCATCCGTAATGCGATTGTCGGCACCTTTCTTGGTGTCAATCTTGCGCTCTTCTTTTTTGGATGATCCGTTTGTGGAGTTCTCGTTGCTCGCCACTACCGCAATCACTTCACCTGCGTCATTTACATAAAGACTATCGATCGTTCCCTCGAATTTGATGTCCACTCCTTCGAAGACATATCCACTCGATTTGGCTTTGTCTCTCTTCTTCTGTTCGTTTATGTCTACCAGGCGTTTCTTCAGCGCTTCGATATCTCCTTTCACGGAGAGTACCTCGCCTGCAATCAACTCTTGTTTTTCGTTGATCTGAATATTCTCGAATTGGCAGTAGAGTTTTACACCCAGAAAAGGAACCAACACTCCTCCGAATCCACTAAAGGTGCCATTGCTACCACTTACATCGAGCACGATCATATCAAACAAGTCGAGCTTCCATATTTGCCCCACCATCGCGTTGCGCAACGGATTGGTATTGAGGGGTGCCATGCTCGCTACCGATTGTCCGCAAGAATAAACCCGTGGCGGTGTGGTGCGAAAGTTTTTAGTAGGACTGTAGCTACCGATTTGATTCTTCAAAATACCTACTACGCGCACTTCGTATTCGGTGTCAGGTTCTAAATCCTGAATGAGTGCATTATCTTGGGTCGTCTCGATGGTGAACCATGTGTAACCCGTGCCCGTACTTTTCTTGCGATACTCCACACGGTATCTGTCGGTTTCTAAAGTCGTGTACCAGGTTACTTTGGCTCTGCGTTCGCCTTCTACATACACGTTCATGCCTTCGGGGGGCGGCACTGTGGAGTCGCCAAACTTAAACGTACACACTTCGCTGTAGCCCCGATTTTTAAATTGATCTCTTCCTTCAGTGTCAATCGCGCGCACGCGAAACGCATATTCTTGTCCGGGGATAAGCGGTGGTTCGAGCAGTCCATAAATCAAACTGGTTTGTTGGGTGGTAGTTTGAAAGAGCGGGTAGCCTACATTGATCGCATCATTCGGGTTGCGGCCGGGCGGACGAATTTCTACGAGGGTAAATTCATATTCGGTGGTGAAAGCCGAGTTGGGTGAGTTGGCATTCATCGGCAACCACTGAAACAAAATGTTTTGTGGATCGCGAACGGGAAGAGTAGTTCCACATAATGGCGTATTGATACGTGGCGGATCGTTTAACATGAACCATGCTTGGGCACAGGCTTCTTGCGAAAGCAAAACATCTTTGCGTTTGTAATCATACACGCGAAAACAGAAACGATAAAATCCTTCGGGAAGGGCAGCTCGCTGTTCGTACTCTTGTCGGGTGATGCCGCTGAAAATTAAATTGCGTGTATCTAAGTACGGTGCTAAGTCTTCGGCTGATAAAACAGCCGGTATTCCGCCTTCGATGGTAATGGGTGGCGGCACGTTATTCGGATTGGTTTCAATTCTAATTCCGACTCCTTCCAGCACCAACGACAATCGAACCTGATAGCTCGGCTCGTTCAAATCGCGCAGCAGCAGATGGAGTTTCATCTGATCATTCACCGTGTAATCCGACAGATACACACTATACGGTGGTGTGAGTTGCAGCGTGGCGCTGACGGGGTAGGTTTGGGCAAACGAAAAATGTGAAAACAAAAGCACGACTACGTGCAGCGCAAGCGAAACTCTAAAATGTTTTTTGAAACGAAGGTGTTGACGCATGTACTCGATCCTGATCCCAAACTAATTTTTACAAGTTGTCTGGGGAGAGACATGATGAATCGAAAGTACAAGAAAATCGATAAAACACAATAAAAGTTAGCGTGAAGAGCAACACTGTGAAATGGTATTTTTAGCTAGGAGCCAAATGAAGTATACAGCCCTGATAAATCTTGAACTTTAAAAGCGTTTTAGGATTACAACTTTTGGTAATAAGCCAACTTACCTACATGATGCGGTGATATTTTTTTTCGTTTCTAAAAGCGTTTTTTATAATTCAATAATATTTTTTCGTTTCTAAAAACGATTTTTCAATCCATCACCAATCAATTCGTTTCTAAAAACGAATTGATTCGCTGCATACAAATAATTATCAAACATTTATCGTTAGCTACTTGCTTAGAGTTATTCGCTCCTCTATTTTTAAAATGGTATTTAAATTTTTTAACACTAAACAATCAGTATTTTATGGAAAACACCATTTCTATTGAAATCCCGGCTGATGTAGTTAAAGCCGTGGCTACTAAGTTTGCCGAAATTGAAGCACTCATTAAGCCTTACACGGTGCGAGTGCCTGATGCGGACAAAGGGTCGCTTTTAAAAGTAGGTGACAAAACAATTCCATTCGTTGACAAGGTGCAAGGTTATACGGTAACTGCACCAGAATTTACACCTCTTTATTTAGATGTGAAGGAATTTAACCGCGACAAAGCTGCTTTGAGTAGTTTAGATAAAATGGCACAACCCGGCCAGCAGGTAATTTCTATGATTGATGACACATTAGCATTGGCTGCAAATGATTCATACGCTGCTGCACTGATTTATTATAATTCTGTCAAGCAAGCAGCAAACAGTGGCGTTGCCAAGGCCAAACCGATCTATGAAGACTTGGCTCAGCGCTTTCCAGGCAGATCAAAAATTGCTGCAAAGGCAGCCAATCCAACAAAATAAGACCTCCTACTATCTTTCACCTCCCAATTCGATGCATTTGGGAGGTTTTTTTTGGAATTCATTCAAAAAGCCTTCATCTGTGGCGAACTTGAACAGAAATCACTCCAAAAGCTCTGAGAGAAGAGAAATTGGCACTAAAATCATTCAAAAAGTGCTGAATCAAGACGAATTCGTACTAAAATCATTCAAAAAGCTCTGAATTGAGAGAAATTCGCATCAAAATCATTCGAAAAGCTCCGAAGCGAAAAGAATTCGTATTAAAATCATCCGAAAAGGTCTGAATTCAGACATACATGGTTGTTTTTACGAACTTTTTGACGCCCGACTGACGTTGCCTGTCTCATGTGAAACGAGTTGGGCTTGCTCCCATCGGTTTCAATTACGCCTAGAATTCAATACTTTGGTGCCCCTTTTCAACAACTTATCAGCGTATGGCCGATACCCCCGATTCGTATAGAATGATCAGTAAACTGCAATTTCACTACTGGTTTAGCGATAAATCGCACACGATGGACGCGCTCGTGCACAACAAATGCGAACGCGAACTGCTCGAACTAACCAAAGTTGTGGCCAAAATTTGCGGGGTTTCGATCAAAATGGAGACGGAGCCTTCCGGCAAAGGGGGATTGAAAAGCTGGCTGACGGTTTCGGCTAAGTCGCCTAAAAAGACTCCGGCCCTGAAAATCGCACTGGTCAATTCACTCGTAGCCGCCAGCATGGCTACACCCAACGCCACCTCGGTTCAAGCGATTCTCGAGTCGTTGGCCAACAAATTATTTGCCGATAAAGAAGTGGACGATGCGCAACGGGCGCAACTTCAACACGAAATCAATCAACTGAAAGAACAGGCATCGGCTTTGATACCACTGATCGATCAAAACACGATCATCAAAAAAAGAAGGTCGAACTTCTACGATTTGCTCCGCAGGTATCAAAAAGTGAAAAGCATTTCGGTAACGCTTACCGATGATTCTAAAAAGCCCGTGACCGAAGAACAACTCATCGCGCGCGAAGGGTTTACACAGTACTTGATCACCGGCAACACCTCTGCCACACAAGTAATCGAACAAGCACAAATCGAAATCATTTCGCCCGTGCTTATGAAAGGCAATCACAAATGGAAAGGCATGTACAATGGCGCAGCCATTTCGTTTGTTATGAAGTCGGAGGATTTTATGGGATTGGTGCAATCCGGTAAAGTGGAATTTAAGAGCGGTTCAATGATTACCTGTACCTTGCAGATTGAAAAGAAAATCAACGGTGCGGGTGTGGAGCGCATCATCGGTTACAACATTCTGGGTGTAGGCAGTTACTCTGAAAACGGAAAAACCATCGAAACGCCCGAGGGCAAACAGAAGCAAAAGCAAAACGTCATCAGCAAACGACAGTTGGATTTGTTCGGATAATGGAATCACTCCATCGGTTTCATCTCCTGCCACAGTTTTTCAAATTCTTCCTGAAATGATTTGATCACGCCAGTCTCGCATGTCACTAAAATATTCTCCTGATTAAAGCGAGCTGCACTGCGTGTCCAGTTGTAGCTGCCGGTAATCACTGCGCGATTATCAACAATCATAAACTTATGATGCATGTGATTGGGCGTAGCATCCATGCGTGTGGGGATGCCGGCCCGTCTAAGCTGCTGGATGTCTGAACCAAGATCCAACGATTTATCATTATCTGTAATCACCTGAATCTTCACGCCTCGCTGATGAGCGGTCAACAAACTTTTGGTGATGCGATCATCACTGATGGTAAACACACACACACGTAAACTCGTGGTGGCTTGCTCGATGTTTCGAACGATCGCATCGCCACATGTTTCTCCCGGACTGAAATACACTTCGGAGTGAGTTGAAGAAGAAATTGTTAAAGCACTTACGCCTGCTTTCAGCCATTCCAGAATAAAAGCCTGATTGGTACTCGTGATCTTTTCGTTAGCGATGGCAAATAACTGACTGCGCAAAAAAGCAAGTTGCTGTTCATCGGGTGCTAATTCTTCTACCAGCGCATGAAGCGATCGCTTTTCATTTTTTGAAAACACTTCATCTGCAATGCTCTCGCGCAGGTAGGCTATAATTCTTTCCATTGCCCGAAGCTAGCAACCCATTGACTCAAAGCAAAGCGAACGATTAAAAAATCGTAGATGAAGGATTGATTACAATCCTTTCAGAGGAATTTCCAGTAAGCACTGAAACTCTCTGGCAAAATCTACCGACACACGAGCGTGCACTGCGCCTTGTCGGTCGAGAAAACGTTGCTTGCCGTTGATCGCAAATACGCCTTCATGCCAAATGTTGGCGTGTATGTATAACCCTTGTGTGCCATCGCATAAAAAACAAACAAAGTTTTCCGGACGAATGTCATCTCCGGGCAAAGCTACCGGCACCAAGAATGGTCGCTGATCGATCGGGAAAAATAGCTGTCCGCCATCGGGATGATAATTGGCATGCCAGAGTAAGATTCGCTCCGGGTCTCCCTCCTGCTCTTCCGTTGCAGTGGTCGGCTCGTCACTGTATCCTAAAATGTATTTACCTCCTACTGCTTCATTGCTTCCATACAACAATTGTCCTCTCCATTCGCTGGAAAAAATTCCTTCCTTCGTACCGCCTTCGTCTCCGCTGTCGGTATCCACCGGACGCCAGCCTTGGGCAGGCCATCTTGTAATTTCAATTTTGAAAGTAGAAGGATCATCGACCAGACAACCATATTCTTTGACGGAATCAGGAGTAGCTTCGATGATGGGAATCGTTACGCGTGATAAGCCCGCAGGCAAACCCGGGTTGAGGTAATCAGGAGGTGTGTTCATACCGCAAGTGTAATGGGCAGATATGAATTGGAAGTAACGGCAATATGAAGTTTCGTGTGTGGTGGCTGCTAACTGATGAGTCAATCAAAACACCATCGTCTTCAAAAAACTTCCACCGATATTTTTTAATCGATCGAAGGGGCCGTTTCCTTTTCTTAATGATTCGAGGGCCCCATCTTGGCGTGAAACCGCATGACCCAACTGCGCCATGATGAACTGAATCATAAATGCCGATGCCGACTTAGCGGTTGCTTCATTCATATTCAATTTAGTCACCATTTTGGATTTATACTCTTCAATCATTTGTTGCACCAGTGTACTCTCCTCAAAAGGCTTTCCACTCAAAAAGAGATTGGCCAACTCGGGTAGTGTGGCCTTTACCGAAATGGTATCCGACACCACACGCTGTGCCAGGTCTACGGCACTTTTGGTTTTTGAAGGAGAAACGCCAATGATAATCAGCTTACTCTCCAACTCTTCGCGCAACGATTTGATTATTTTCTCGATCATGTATCGAATATAGCAGGCTGCCTAGCCGGGCAGGGGATTTATTCGATTAACAAAAGGAGTTCAACGATTAACTCAAACCTATGCCCGACAAACAATTAGTCCCACTCTTGCGGGAGTTGCTTATGGCCAGTAAAGAAAATGCGAATCAGCCGCTCGACCGGAAGGAGTAGTAGAGCTAAAATGAGATTGAGTGCGGTGCGGTATATAGGCGCTTGTCCCAGATAAGAAGAAGTAAAAGGATCGATCCAATTTTGGAGAAACTCGAACACAATAAATAAACAGACAAACACCATGATGCGCAACACGGATAATCGCGTGCGATCGCTGCGGCTCACGAAATACGTAACACCAAACAAAATACAGATCGCGACTACCTGCACGAGATAAAACCAGGCTTGTTGCCAATAAGGCTTGCGAATGGTAAATGAATATTCTAAAATCGGGTCGCTCCAATTTTGCGGGTCGTTGCTGGCCTGCACCATCAAGGTGTAATTGCCGGGATTGATTGAAGTATACGTAATTGAATTCTGTGTGATCGGTGGGGCCCACTCCTGCTCAATCTCTTTCACGCGGTAGCGGTAAAAAACAGTGCCGGTATAATTCAGATTCACGGCACTGAAATCGAAGGTTAAGTGATTCTGATCAAACTGCAATTCCACCGGAGGAAAAGTTCCATTGGCTGATTGGATTTGTGAAGGCTCTGCATGAATCGACTTATTAAAAAACAACCGGATGGCAGTAAGTTGCGGCACCAGCGTTACATCTTCTAGTTTCTTTGAATCGTGAAAGAAAGTGACCCCCGTTTCATTTAAAAACAAAATCTGCTGATGAGCGCCCGGCACCATATTGGACGCGTACGTCTCGCTATTTAGCAAACCATCAGTTGCAGTGAAAGCACGGCTTTTGTTCGTTTGGATATTGTAATAAGTAATGCCATTGCGGTAGCTCAACCAAAGTCCTTTTTCATCAGCCATCACTCCTTTAATATAGCCTGCTTGTTGAGTAGACGAAACGACCACATGCTGAAATGAATCTTTTTCGTAACGAAACAATCCTTGTCCATCGGTGGCAATCCACATGACTCCATGAGGATCTTGGGTGATGTCGTTGACATCGCGACTCGGAAAAATACTTTGTTGTGAATAAAGTTTCCAGTTTCCATTTTTATCTACGCTGGCCAAGCCTGCACCCTGACTGCCAAACCACACGCGTTGTTGTGCATCGGCATGAATGGCAAAAATATCATTGTGCATAAAACCGGTAGTGGTAGAGAAGTGCTGCAACACTTTTCCATTTGCATCTAATTCATACACGCCATTGCCAATTGCTGAAACCCACACCGATTCGCTGGAAGCTTTCTGGAAGAAACGCGCGCGCACCGGCATGCCATCATCACCGGCTAGTTTTATAGGAGTAAACGTTTGTTGATTCCATTTGTAAATTCCTTGTGCGGTGCCAATCCAATACGACTGATCATTCAACGCAAAAACACTGAGCACCTCTTTCTTACTAAATTGTGGTTCGCGCTCTATACGCTGAATTCCGGAAGCCTCCACCCCAAGTTTTAATAATCCTGCATCCGTAGCAACCCAATAACCAAATGAGGTAGCTGCGGCTCCATGCACATGTGTCACTCCCCACGAAGCCAGATCCAAATATGAAAAGCGATTTGGTTCTATTTTATGAATTCCCTTGCCTAAAGTTCCTACCCATGTCGATCCATACTGATCGCGATAAAGTTTATTGACCGAGTGTAAATTGATTTGCGATTCAAAATTCTGCAGCAACTTTACTTCTGCATTGGAAATCGCAAATGTATAAATGCTGTGCGAGCTAGTGCCCACCCACAGTTCATCGGGAGTTGGAAGCAATAGTGATGAAATGCGTTTGCCGGAAAGAAGTGGCAGCGAATAGGTTTTTTCTATCTGTACGGAATTACCCAGCTTCAGCCGATACATTTCTCCGTCCGCTGTTCCGGCCAGACAATGCACCGAGTCTGTTCCTTGTTGCGCGATAGCCGTTACTTCCATGGTGCTAAGCGCTTCAGCAGCGTTCACAAAAAGTAATTTGGAATTATTGATTTCAAAAAGATAAAACCCTTCGCTGGTACCCATCCACACATTTGATCCGACCACCAATGCCTGATAAACGATTTTACCCCGCAACTCTCCGGGAAATTGAATAACCGCATTTTTCAATTCCGCATTCAACATGATCATGCCCTTCGACTTGCTGAAGCACCACACGTTTCCATTTGCATCTTCATCAATCGAAACGATTTCGCTGTTGAGTGAATCGCCAAAGACTTTTTGAAAATAAACGCCATTGAAAATACTGATGCTTCCCTGGTAGTGCCCCAACACCAATTGTTTGTTGCGCGTGAGGTAAGAAGCGGTAATAAAATTGTCGGCCAATCCATCGGGCTGATAGAAATTCTTCAGCTCATGTCCATCATAGCGCGACACCCCCGCACCTGTGCTGATCCACAAAAAGCCGCGATGATCTTGCCGGATATCGTACACAAAATTTTGTGCCAGCCCTTGCTCTTCGGTAAAACTGTGAATGCGTACATCGGACTGCGCGTGTAAAATAAAGGAAGCCAATAGAAAAGTCAGTAACAACAAACTCTTCTCTATTCGCACTGCTCCGTAAGGCATAAGGCGTCTCGCTCTGATTATTTCTTGACAGTCGGCTTGATCGTCAACTTCAAATCGTATTTGTACTTGGGCGGGCCGCCAATGGGAATGGCGAAGAAAGGAATTGCCTCGTCATATTGGTTGGTGATAAACAAACTCATCGCGTTCTCGCCTTCTTTGGTTTTCTGAATTTGGATATCGAGAGTCGTGTTCTTTTCGGCATCTGCCATCTGGTGTTTGCTCTTCGCCCACGCATCGTCTCCGGAAACTAATCCGAGGTGACGATTTTTAGCTACGGAGTAAATCATCAGATTTCCCTCGCTGTCAAAATCAAAATTGTTTTGGGTGATCGATACCACCGACTTATCGATGAAGGGATAGATGTGAGAAATTCCTTTCGCCTTCGGCAATTTAAAAGTGTATTCGTATGCAAAGGCATTCGCTCCTTCAATCGCACGATTGCTGTTGGCCAATTCGCTTAAAAAGCAACGGTATTGATTTCCGTCATCGCCCTGCAATCCTTCGATGATTACTTTGAAAACATACCCATCCATTTCGTTGGACTCCTCTCCTTGCAGCGGATTGAACGGTCCGAAGGAATACCAGTTGGCATCGGTCTTGGCATCCGAGCCAAAGACTTTCGAAGCCAACAAATTACCACTGTCGAAGCGGCCGCTGGGATTTACTTTTTGTGCATCCTTATTAGAGAATGCTTCTTTCCCTCCGTAAATACTAAAGCGAGTTTGTGTATTCGCACCTCCGTGCAATTCATCGTGTGTGCCACCTGTTTCCGGATCATACACCCGAATGTAAATGGGGTTCTTGTAGGAGCGTGGAATGCTAAAGAATAAAATCTGCACATGATCGTCATCGCCTAATGAAAGCGGAGCTTGCGCACCGTACGTAATCAGGTAATCGAGATTTTCAATTTCGTTGGGTACACGTTGTGCGTGTGTCAGCACCGGCACCAAAAGAAGAATAAGAGTGGTTAACTTTCTCATGGCTTGGTTTGGATAAATATTCCGATCAACGTACAACCGATAAACACTTGATTGGATGCGTTTACTCCATTCACTCCCACTTCTACTACATGTGCTCCTTCTTTGAGTGATGAAATGCGAATCATCTCACCACAAAAATACTGGTCTTCAATCTTCCAGAATATCTCTTTCACTTTAATGCCCGGCATCAGTCCCGGATCAAAACGAATAAAAGGACTCGGACCTTTCAATGTATCGGTTTTGTAGTCAATGGGTGGCAACAACGTAATCTCCGTAGATAATTCATTTTTGATAACCAAGTTCGTTACCGGATCAAGTAAGTCGAGGGTGATTTGATACGTGCCAAAGTGCTCGTAGCAATATTCTGTGAGGTAACCTTGCTTGGTTACCCCATCGCCAAAATTCCACGCGTAGATAAACTCTTTGCCGTCTTTATCTAACGAATGACTAATATCCAGTTGAATGCATTTGCCTCCGCGTAAAGAAGGTTCACATCCCTGATTTTGCTGAAAGAATTTCTCGGCATGACAAGGCGGATCGGTCTGTGCGAATCCACTCCACGATGCACATACAAGTATCATGATGAACAGTAGACTTTTCATTTCTGTAACATCGGGTTAAAACTAAACTCTGCTCTGCGATTCAGTTGGTGCGTTTGTTCATCGCAATCTTTTTCGTTGAGGCAATCTTTCACCAACTCTTCTTCTCCCGAAACTTTAATGGTTAACAACTTAGCATCTACTCCGGCATCGGTTAAGTATTTTTTGATCGCATCGCCTCTGCGGGTGGCTAATTGTTTGTTGTATTGACTGGTGCCCCGGCTGTCGGTGTGAACGGTTACAGTCACTTGACCCAGCGAATACGTCATCATCAGCTCTGCGAGTTTATCCAACTCTGCGCTGGCATCGTTGCGAATCAAAACACTGTTGTAATCGAAATAGATAATGCGGATAAATTGAAATTGCACTACGCGGTAACCCAACGCATTGAATTGCGGCTTCACGATTGCCTCAAAGCTATCCGATCGATAGCCAGAAGGTAATTTGATACGCAAGCCCAGGGTTTTATTTTCCAATGCGGTGTCGCCCAAATGTGCGAAACTAAAGAGTTTACCATCGCGCTCCGCTAAAAACTGTGGCAAACCGCCCCTGCGCTCGATGGCTGTAATAGCTACAACTGAATTAGAAGATTGTGCTAGCGACTGAAGCGCTATTACCAATAAGAAACTATTGAGGTAAGCGATTTTCAATGGTGGGGAAATTAAAACCTGCTCGAAGATAGCATCATTCCATCAATTTCATTTTATCTAATCAGAAAAATTATGCTTCAGTTTGATTGTCCATGTCAATCAACTTACTGTTTACTTTGCGCACCACCTCATCCAATGCCTGCGTCTCTGAAATTAAGATATCCGACATATCTTTTACTTCTTCCATCGTCTTGCTGAATTTGAGCACGTACGCCATTCCCCAGATGCGCGACAATACAGATCGAACCTGATGAGAATTATAATGACGCAGTGCATCGATTTGCTTTTTATTGCGCAGCGACTCTTCATGAGCCGTGTCCAGCATTTTCTGTAAATACTGATTTTTGCGGGTTAGCTCAGCCACCTGATCCATTAGTTCCATTTCCGTGATGTGGAGCTCTAACTTTTCGATCGGGTTTTTGCGCTTGGTCATGGTCAGCATGGGGTAGTGGTTAAATGATGACTCAAAAGTAAAGCACCACGACAGGCGAATTTGAAAAGTTAGATTAACGTAAGCCTGAACTGGATGAGCAATGGTTTTTGCCCGACTAAAAAAACCGAGAATTGGCCAATTATAGCGTGCTGATGCGTTTCATGAGCGCTTCGCGGAAGGAAGTGCCGATGGGGATGATCTTCTTATCGATCTGCAGATTCGTCTGTTCGATGTTCTGAATCTTATTTAGATTAACTATAAACTGGCGGTGCACACGAATGAATTGGGCAGACGGCAGCTTATCTTCTACTGCCTTGAGGGTACTATATATTGTGTAGACTTTCTTTTCAGTATTCACTTTGACATAATCGCCAAAAGACTCCACCCAGGTGATATCATGGAGCGACACATTGGTGAGCATGGAATCGGCTTTGATAAAGATGTGGTCGGCTGGTGCTGCCGTGACTTCCATCTTTTCTTTCACCTTCATCACCGCCTTCAAAAACTTGGCATATTCCTGCACCGGCTTCAATAAGTAAGCTGTAATCGAGTAATCAAATGCATCTACGGCATACTGAGCTTTGCTGGAAATCACGATTACCTGCGGTTGTTGGGTAAGTGTTTGCAGCATCTCCAAACCCGTCATGCCCGGCATTTCCATATCCAGAAAGATCAGATCGGTGGTGTTGGATGATAACCATTGTACAGCTTTCACCGGATCGGAAAACGATTGTTGCAATTCTAAAAAGCCGGCACGTTCTACGAGTCCTTCGATCACCTCGCGTGAGAGGGCATCGTCTTCTACAATGATACATCGGATAAGAGAATCCATACCTGATTTTTGTCAACGCTAAAATTAACTTATTTTAGCCATTCCTGTATGAAAATCGTTTTTCCCCACCGCATTCTTTCAACCGGATTGCTCATTCTTTTGATGCAGCCATTGT
>DGYK01000043.1:44625-84373 GCA_002398365.1 Flammeovirgaceae bacterium UBA5008 | reverse complement strand
ACAGTCCCTACGGCTCGAATTGATGTGGGAACCACCGCAAATAAAATTGTTCAGTTGGATGGCACCGGAAAACTTCCTGCAGTAGATGGTTCACAATTAACCAATCTTCCCGCAGGAACGGAAACCGATCCAATTGTGAAAGCAATTAATGGTTTGGTAAAATCAAATGGTACAACGATTAGTGCGGCAACAGCTGGCACCGATTATCAAGCTCCACTCGTCAGTGGCACGAACATAAAAACGATTAATGGAGCATCCGTTTTAGGTGCAGGTAACATCACAGCGGTTACCACAGAAACCGATCCAACCGTGACAGCTATTAACGGATTAGTTAAATCCAACGGCACAACAATAAGTGCCGCTACGGCAGGCACTGATTATTTAGCTCCGAATGGCAACGGTTCTGCCTTAACAAATTTAAACGCCAGCAATCTGGCATCGGGCACTGTGCCAACCGCACGAATCGATGTTGGAACCACCGCAAATAAAATTGTTCAATTAGATGCCACCGGAAAACTACCGGCAGTTGATGGTTCACAATTAACGAACCTTCCAACAGCGGCCGAAACGGATCCAACTGTACAGGCGATTAACGGATTGGTAAAAAGCAATGGCACAACAATTACAGCCGCTACGCCAGGAACAGATTATGTAGCAACCGAAGCCGACCCAGCCGTAAAAGCAATTAATGGGTTAGTAAAAAGTAATGGTACTACAATTAGTGCGGCAGTTCCCGGAACAGATTACCTGACTACCAATCAAAACATCACTTTATCAGGAGATATTACAGGAAGTGGCACCACAGCAATAACGACTACCGTTTCTAAAATCAATGGATCAACATGGCCGGCCAATGCATCCGGTTCCTTAACCAACGATGGTTCCGGAAATTTAACATGGGTTCCATCGGGCGGATCAGGTACTGTGACAAGTGTGGGTGCAGGCACTGGCTTAACAGGCGGTCCTATCACCACAAGCGGAACACTTTCTGTGGACGTAGGAACCACTGCCAATAAAATTGTTCAATTAGATGGCACCGGAAAACTTCCAGCAGTAGATGGTTCACAGTTAACCAATCTTCCTGCCGGAACAGAGACTGACCCAACAGTAAAAGCAATCAATGGTCTAGTAAAATCGAATGGCACAACAATTAGCGCGGCCACAGCTGGTACCGATTATCAGGCTCCACTCGTCAGTGGCACGAACATAAAAACGATTAACGGAGCATCTGTATTAGGAGCGGGTAACATTACAGCCATTACCACAGAGACAGATCCAACCGTAACGGCCATTAACGGATTAGTAAAATCCAATGGTACTACCATTAGTGCGGCTACAGCGGGCACCGATTATTTGGCACCAAATGGAAATGGTTCGGCATTAACTAATTTAAATGCCAGCAACTTGGCATCGGGCACAGTCCCTACGGCTCGAATTGACGTGGGAACTACAGCGAATAAAATCGTTCAATTGGATGCTACCGGAAAATTGCCTGCGGTAGATGGTTCGCAATTGACTAACCTTCCTACCGGAACAGAAACCGATCCAACAGTAACAGCCATTAATGGTCTTGTAAAATCCGATGGATCAATAATTAGTGCAGCTACAGCAGGCACAGACTATTTGGTTCCAAATGGCAATGGTTCTGCATTAACCAATTTGAATGCGAACAATATTTCCTCTGGAACTTTAGCGATTGCGAATGGTGGTACCGGAGCTACTACAGCACCGACAGCCAGGACTGCGTTGGGCTTAGGAACATTGTCAACTCTTTCTGCAGTTACGTCATCTGAAATTACGGATGGAACTATTGTCGATGCAGACATTAATGGTAGCGCAAATATTAATGGTGCGAAAATCAATCCGACTTTCGGAGCTCAGGCAGTATCAACAACGAGTACATTAACAACCGGTTCAACCGGACAATTTGTGGTAGATGCTACGGGTAACATTACTAAGATTAATAACATCACTACTTCTTTCCCTGCATCCCAAGGCGCAGCCAATACAGTTTTGACAAACGATGGTGCTGGTAACCTCAGTTGGGCAGCCAGCAGTGGCTGGGGCTTATCCGGAAATGCAACTACCGTAGGGAACAAATTAGGAACCACCAACGGCAATGCACTCACATTCATTACCAGCAACACAGATCGGATGACAATCGATGCGACAGGTAATGTCGGTATCGGCACAACATCGCCTACCGCTCCATTAACAATTTCTGGCACAACTTCAATGATCGATGTAACCAATACAGGCGGTGGTCAAAATTGGCGCATTGTATCAGATACAGATGGAACATTGAAGTTTGTTAAAACATCAGGATTAACATTTCCTCCATTAACATTAAATGGAAATGGTGCCATCGGTATTTATGATGGAGTGAGTGCCGTAACATTTGGAACTGCCGGCCAAGTTTTAACAAGTGGTGGGCCCGGTGCAGTGCCAACATGGAGTAACGCTTCGAGCGGCTGGGGTTTAACAGGCAATACTGGTACCGATGGTGGCCCCATCAATTTTATTGGAACCACTGATGCAAAGGCATTATTGTTTAAAACAAATAATGCGGATGCATTGCGCATAAGCCCTACAGGTAATGTGAGTATGGGAACCGGCATTTATGATCTTGCCCGTTTGGAAGTGAGTGGTGGAGTTGGCTCTCAAAAAATCTCATCTCTCTTTACCGATGGATCGAATAGTACCATTGTTTTAGCCCACCCAGCTCCAACTTTGGCTGCCATGGGCTCGCTTAATGGTCAGGAAATGCAATTTGGAAACTTTGATGCAGGATACACCACATTTACTCCAACTATCACAATGAGCTCTGGTGGCAACGTAGGTATCGGCACAACCTCTCCCGCTCAAAAACTTTCGGTGCAAGGCGGAATGAATATTGATAATGGCGATGCGGCTACCGGAACTATTACAAACGGGCTTACTTTCGGATTTGGCTCTAGCGAAGGGATTTCTTCCAAAAGAAATCCAGGCGGAAATCAGTTTGGTCTGGATTTTTACACCCAAACAGTTAGCCGTTTAAGCATTACCAATGCCGGTAATGTTGGTATTGGAACTACAAACCCACTGACCCCTCTTCAAATTGGCCCAACTTTTGGATTTCTCGAAGCCGGAGGTGATGATATTTTGACGCATGGAATTTATTTTGATGGGTCTAATTTTATTAACAGAGGTACAACTGCAAATAGTGCGATACTATTAGGAAATGGAAAATTAGGAATGTACACTTTCCCCGCAGGAGCCGCAGCAGGGGTGACATCATCTCCGGATATGCGCTTCAACGTTCGGCCAACCGGTGTGGGTATTCAGGTAGACAACCCGATCGAAACATTCCAAGTGAATGGTGCTACGTATTTGAATCCAATTACAGCGCCAAGTACTACCACAGACAGGCTTTACAACGTGGGTGGAAATCTGTTTTGGAATGGCATCAATATTTCGAGTGGGGGTAGTGGTTGGAGTTTGGCCGGAAATGCCGGAACTAATTCGAGCACCGATTTCATTGGAACGACTGACAATACGGCTTTGCGATTCAAAACAAATAATAATACTTCAGGATTGATTGATCCGCTGAATTCGAATGTATTCTTCGGGTACATCGCAGGACAATCGACCACTGGTACACAAAACGTAGCTATAGGTACGAATGCCTTTATGGCCAACACGACTGGCTCCGGCAACGTGGCATTAGGTACTGGAGCTCTCCAGACAAACTCAACGGGTACAGGCAATATTGCGATTGGTAATTTTGCCGATGTTAATTCACCGGGCCTAATCAATGCAGTAGCCATTGGTAGAAATGCCAAAGTAGGCGCGAGTAACTCGTTGATTTTGGGAGGTACAGGTGCTGATGCGGTAAATGTAGGTATTGGCACGACCACACCATTTACCAGACTGGAAGTGCGCGAAGATGTAGATGGCCCGTTAGCGGTAGCATTTACCAATAATAACACAGGAACAAACGCCTATGCCGCTTCACGATTAGTTACTGATCAAGGATTACATGGTATTATCTTCAAAAATTCAAGCGCTCGTTCTGTTGACGGAGGAATTAACACCATGACGGTGCGTAATGATGGAGGAAGTTTACGCTTACAATCCGATTTTGGAAATGGAATATTTGTTCAAGGTGCTACTGGCAACGTAGGTATTGGCACAGCTTCTCCTGGTTCTGCTTTAGAAGTAGCAGGTCAGATAAAAATTACGGGTGGAACACCGGGTGTGGGGAAAGTGCTTACGTCTGACGCAACAGGTTTGGCTACATGGCAAAATGCTGGTGGTGGCGGCTGGGGATTAACTGGAACATCTGGTACCGTTGATGGCACTAATTTCATCGGTACTACAGATAACATCCCACTGAGCTTTAGAGTGAATAATTTAAAGGCAGGGCGTGTAGATATAACGGCACAAAACACATTCTTTGGTTCTCAGGCCGGTAACTCCACAACAGGCAGCAGAAATACTGCCTATGGTATGGGCGCTCTCTTTACCAACTCCACATCCATTGAAAACACCGCATTAGGCTTTAATGCACTTTTTCAAAATACAGCCGCTGAGAACACAGCTGTGGGTGTAAGTGCACTGGGTGTATCTACAACAGGTGCGCAAAACACAGCTGTTGGAAGGTCTTCACTAGCAGGAAATACCACCGGTGCCAACAACGTAGCGCTGGGCTATTCCTCATTATTAACGAATACAACTGGATCCAACAACACGGCCATTGGTAGTGGCGCTGATGTAACTACTCCAGGACTTACTAAAGCTACCGCCATTGGTTACAACGCCAAAGTAGCTGCAAGCAATACGTTAATACTTGGTGGCACTGGTGCTGATGCAGTAAACGTAGGTATAGGTACAAGCAGTCCAAATGGTTTTGGTGGAAGAATTGTTCACTTATCTGGCACTGGAAATACTGGGTATATCCTGGAAAAAACCGATGCTACTGCTCGAAAGTGGGCTATGGTAACTGGTAATACGGGTGAATACATTATCCAAGATATGACGGGCAGTGTGAATGCATTTTCAATATCACCTGGAGGCAATGTGGGCATTGGCACTACCACACCCGGTGCACTACTAGATGTAACCGGTGCAGCAAATGGTATTAGGGTCAATGCTTGGCTTAGTGCTGGCTCCTCTGTTTGCGGGATAGGCTATGTGGGTACTAATTTATATAGAAATGCTAGCGACAATGTTTGGAAATTCACAAATACGAATGGTACAATAGGTGGAACTGCCATCAACTTCGCGGATTGCAGTGGGACTCCAAATCAGATCAGCTTTGTGAGAGCACTTGGACCAAGCACAGCCAATGCCAATGCTACTGTAGTTGAAAGTATGAGAATTGATGAAAATGGGCGGGTAGGCATTGGCACAGCCGCCCCTGCTTACCCATTAGATGTTTCAGGTGGTGCAGCCACTTCTATTACCACAACCTTCTTTAACACTGGCAATGGTGGAGGCCTTAGTGTAAACGAAAACCAAAATCCGACTATTTCAGTGCGTGCATTTGGCGGCTTCCTGAGTCAGGCGTCAGGCTTTGGTGGTGGATTTTATGTAACTTCTGATGAGCGTATAAAACGAAAAATTGGAGTGAGTGATTCGAAGAATGACCTATCGCAGATCATGAAAATAAAGGTCACAGACTACAAAATGAGAGATAGCCTGAATGCTGGAAATCAATTAATAAAAGGTCTCATTGCACAAGAAGTAGAAGCAGTATACCCACAGGCAGTGACCAAGCAAACCAACTTTATCCCCAATGTTTATGCGATGGCTGATCATACAGAGTTTGATCAAGCAAAACAAACGCTACGTGTAACCATGATTAAGGCTCATAACCTGGCAGTGGGCGATAAAGTAAAACTCATTTCGAGCACAGGTGGTGAAAAACCAAGTGTTGTAGCCAGTGTAGATGGTAACACATTCACCGTTGGTAATTGGACAGAGAAGTGCGAAAAGGTTTTCGTATTTGGAAAAGAAGTGAACGACTTCCGCATTGTGGATTACGATCGCTTGTTTACACTCAATATCTCAGCTACCCAAGAGTTGGTAAAATTGGTAGAGGAACAAAAGAAAGTAATTGACGAACTGAAAGCCAAAGAAGAGGAAAACAAGAAAAAGATTGCTCTTCTGGAGGCCAGCCTGAACAAAGCGGCTACCAGCGAAAACGAATTGGCTTCTTTGAAATCAGAAATTGAGAAGATCAAAGCGGCTTTGGGCTTAACCATAGATGCGGCTTTGCCTAAAAAGGAAGAGAAAAAGTAGTGTTTTGTCCAGGGTAGTCAGGCGGTTATATGCTTAGCAATTAGTCGCCCGACAACTGGTGTGATGAAAGACTTTTAAAAACGGACAAAAAGTAGGCAATTCCCTTTAAGGAGATTACTTTAGATGTTCGGAAGAGATATAAAAGGAAAAATGCGTTAAAATCTGGCATGGGCCAGCTTAATCGCAAAAAACAGGTGAATTATGAAGAGAATGATCCTATTCATGGCTGTAACCCTGATACCTTTGGCAGGTATTTCGCAACTGATAATTTCAGCCGGAACCGATGTGGTAGCGGCTACCGGAACTACGTTGACTACAACTTCTAGAATTGAAAACCAGAGTCTAAAAACGGACTTAACCAATCTGAAATTGGTTTTAGCAGCTACAGGAACTGCTGCTCAGGGCTTAGTAAATGGCACCTTGCGCCCTTTACCAGTTGGTGGGATAACTATCAACAGCAACGCTACATTTGGTATAGTAGGTGAATGGTTGGTGAAGAATGAACTCATCTTTACGAAGGGAAAATTATTTGTGGATAAAGCTCCGGCATTTCCCGGCAGATTGGGTTATCAAGGCACAACCGCACTGGTGGGCAATGATGATTCGTATGTCAATGGCCGTATTTTTATGCTTTCAGCCGCGGCTCATACCTTTCCAATCGGAAATAATAATGGATATTATCCGGCACAATTAACCATTAATGATGCAGATGCTGCGGCAGGGGTGGGTATGGAAATAGTAACTACAAATCCGGGCTTTGCACCTGTTACCGGAAGCATCAAAGAAATTTTTACAGACCATTTTTGGGAGTTAACAGCTGGCACTTCGGGAACCTTGAGCGGTCTAAATCCTATTTCATTAAGCAGTAATGGAACCAGTAACTTCTTTACAGGAGACGGAGATGCGCTTGTATTAGAATCAAACTCATCCGGTGTACAGACTAATCTGGGAGGGATTGTGAACAACACATTCTTCAGCAGCACTCAAAACGTGACAGCAAAGGCGAAAACCTTCGGATTGGCCAAATCAGATAATATCTCAGTCATCGTACATAAATTAATAACACCTGATAATGACGAGAAAAACGATGTGCTGTTTATCGATGGCATCGATTCTTTCCCGGAGAACGAAGTTTACTTATTGGATCGCTGGGGCAAAGAGATAAGGACGTGGAAATCATTTCAAAATTATGCCCAGCCAGCTTTATCAACCCAAGCGAATTTTGATTTCAGTAAACTAGAAATAGGTAATTACATTTGTGTGGTAAAGTTTGTAAGGAATGGTAAAGAAGAAACCATTAACCAAATGATCGTGGTTCTTAAATAGTAATGCATGAGAAGAATTTTACTGGCTGTATGCATTTTTAGTTCTTTTGCTGTTACCGGGCAGGATATTCCTTTGTTCAGTCAAAAGCTTACGAATTCCTTCATGTACAATCCTGCCCTCGCAGGGCATACTTTCGGCTCAATTACTACCTCATATCGAATGAATTATTCCGGTGTGGCAGATGCACCAAAGAACTATTTCATCAGCGTACACACACCTATAGCGGGTCACCGCTTCGGAGTAGGAGCGAATGTTTTTCAGGAGGAGGTTTCAATTTTGAAAAACACATACATCGGTGGTGCCTTTGCGTATCACCTGTACTTCAACAAATTCAGCTCTCTTTCTTCCGGAGTTGGCATTGAGTACAATATGTTAACCTTTAATGGATTAACAGGCGCAGATGCTGCCTATATCAGTACGGATCCTACCTTTATCCGGTATGATAACACCAAAGGAAAGCCGGACTTTTCTTTTGGCTTAATGTTTCAAAATCGATTTGTTAAAGTAGGTGTCGCTGCTAACCGTTTATCCACCGCTTGGTTAGAGCCAACAGATAAAAAAGTGCTTTCGAATTATTATACTGGTTTTGTACAAGGCCAGATTCCTATCCGTGATGGACAAGATGTACTGGAACCTTTCTTCTCCTTTCGAAAATTCTCCGAGAACAATTACAATTACGATGTTGGACTCTACTATACCTACGACAATAAGATTACAGCAGGTAGCGCAATCAGAGCTGGCAACTTACTCAACTTTACCTTAGGCTATCGCTTCAACAAGTATTTGATGGTTGGGTACTCACGCGAAATGATCACTACACCGGTAGGTGGATTTGTAGGATCATCCAATGAGTTTACTCTACGTTATGATTTTAATGACCAAAACTATCAAAAGAAATTCCGTCAAGATTATAAGCAATCACTTTCGTACCGCAGAAAATCAATTAGTTCTTCGCCAGTTCGCAAAACAGCCGGAGGACGAACACCAAAGCAATTAGCACGCGCACAAAAGCGTGTAGCTGCTTTCTCACCTAACTCGCGCTACCAAAACACAAAGAAACTTTCGATGGGAAGGAAGAGCTCGACCAAGCGCCCTACTTACAATAAGAAGCGATCTTCTTCTAAGAAGAAGGTATATAAACCGAAAAAGAGAAAGCGGTAATAATCAGTAAAAGATTAGCGAACCCATATTTGAAGTTCGTCATCCATTACATCAAGTGTTTCTTTTAGATTTCCGTGAAAAGTAGGAGCAGCGATGCCTGATCCAAAACTTTGTCGTGCCTTAAATACACGTGCTTCGTCCCAGAGATTTTCATTCAAAAAAGCCTTAAGAGTTTGGGCTCCTCCTTCAATTATGAGCGATTGAATATTTCGTTGGTGAAGATCCGCAACCAAGTTTTTTAGAAATTCAGCTTCTGGTATCTTAACCCATGTAGTGCATTTTTCTGTTTTTTCTTGAATAAGGTTGTAACATAGCGTAGGTGTATTCCCATCGAATAAATGAAGTGAATCGGACAGTTTTAAGTGCCGGTCGATAACAATACGAACCGGATTTCGCCCAGACCAATCGCGCACAGTGAGTGCGGGATTATCGTGCGCGGCCGTGCGGGAACCAACAAGAATCGCATCTTCTTCACTGCGCCAACGATGTGCCAATTGACGCGAGTATTCATTGCTGATCCACTTTGAATCAAAATTCGATCGGGCAATAAATCCGTCAGCCGTTTCAGCCCACTTTAAGATGATATAGGGACGCTGCTGTTCCACGAAAGTGAAAAACCGCTTGTTCAATTCACGTGCTTGTTGGTCTAAAACACCTACCACCGTTTCGATACCCGCTGCTTGTAATTTGGCGAGACCTTTTCCGCCCACGAGCGGATTCGAATCTACATTGGCCACCACTAGTTTTCGCACACGCTGGGCAATGAGCAAGTCGGCACAAGGAGGTGTTTTTCCAAAATGTGAACAAGGTTCCAGATTGACATACACAGTGGCCTGTTCTAATAGGGATTTATCGGTTACACTATTAATGGCGTTTACTTCGGCATGTGGGCCACCATATTTTTGATGCCAGCCTTCGCCAATGATTTTACCATCATGCACAATCACACAACCCACTTGTGGATTGGGGCTCACTCGACCTATCCCTAACCGGGCTAGTTCAAGGGCGCGCAGCATGAAAAGTTCATCGGGAGTCATCGAGAATTTAGTATCATTGCAAAGATCAATGAGTCGATGACCAAATCCAAGGAACTATTTAATCATCTATTAAGCAAAATTACGTTGAGCGATCGCGGAGAAGCGGAAGCTATTGCTTACTACTTGCTGGAAGCCCGATTTGGAATCATACGCACGGATATTTGGAATGATACTGCCGTGGAAGTAGATCTTGAATTGATTGAAAGAGATCTCCATCGAATTAACGAGCACGAACCGGTGCAGTACGTAACCGGAGTAGCGTGGTTTTGCGGACATCGTTTTCAGGTAAATGCCAACGTCTTGATACCTCGGCCGGAAACGGAGCAATTGGTAGAGGAAGTAAAACAAAGATTGGCACCCAATGCTAAAATTTTGGATGTGGGTACGGGCAGTGGATGTATTGCCATTTCGTTGGCGTTGGCTTTGCCTCACGCCCAAGTCTTTGCATTGGATGTGAGTGCCAATGCATTAAAGGTGGCGCAACAGAATGCATCGCAGCTTCAAGCAACAGTAGAGTGGGTGCAAGCCGATTTTTTAAATGACGAATTAGCTTTCAAGGACTTCGATTGCATCGTAAGTAACCCGCCTTACATTCGCGAATTAGAGAAATCTTCAATGGAGACAAACGTGTTGCGTTTCGAGCCGCACCTGGCATTGTTTGTTTCTGATACGAACCCACTTATTTTTTATCAGGCCCTAGCCGAAAAAGGTAAAACCATTTTAAAAAGAGAAGGTAAAATTTGCGCGGAGATCAATGCCCAACTTTCTGCAGAAGTGAAATTGTTATTTGAGAAAGAAGAGTATCAATCTGTGGAATTGATCAAAGACATGGAAGGCAAAAACCGTTTTGTGTCGGCTATGTGGTTAGGATAAATCTTCTCCCACCCAAAAGGGAGTTGAGGCAGTAATCGAAATTGTACCTGAAGATTCGCTCAGTAATGTGGAGGAAAGTCCTGTGGTTGAAAAAGTAAGTTGATTTGGGTAAATCTGAAATTGAGTGGCGGGACCGACCCATTTTTCAAATTTCATTTTTTGAATGAATGACCATTTTCGGTTATCGATAAAAGCATCCATTTCAATTCCGCGCAGGGAAGATAGAAACGAAAGCACATTCGTAGAATCAGTCAATAGATTCACTGCCTGGTATTTCGCGGCTAACAAAAAGTACATGCCAGTTGAGAGACAATCTTCCGTTGAATGAAACGTAATGAATTTGATAGGTGCCTGATCGGCCAATTCCTCTTTTAGCTTCTCTAAGTTAGTTTCGGCACACAGCACCACATCGATTTTAATTCCCCAACCTTTTACTTGGTTAACTTCCCATTCGGCTACTATGACAGTAGGACTCCATTCCAACAATTCCTGAACTTTCTCGAATGAAAGTGCCCCGGCAGACAGAATAAACAAGGCGGGCTCCTGATCTTCTCGTACGATGTGATGCGAAGACACTGATTTAATTTATGATTTGTGAGTTGTGATTTTAGAATTTGGAGTGATTTTATTTCTCAAAGAACGAAATAGAACCGCCTACCCAGGTTTTGTCTTTGTTATATTTTACGCCAATCATTTCTCCACGACTCAATCGGGCCAGATTTGTAATTAACTCGGGACGAGCTTGGCCTTCATCCCAAATATAAAGCAATCGCAGCTCGGCCTTCACCAATCCATCGACAGCTTGCACAACGGGTTCGTATTTTACTTTGCGCTGCAACATAAAATTCTTTCGTTCGCTCAACGGGATGGCATCGATGTCTTCTCGCTTCACGTGGAAGATGACACCGCTTCCCGAAAAGGAGAAGAGCGGCTTTAAAACGTAGTTCTCTAAATCAGTAGGAATAACTTTTACATCACTCAAGAAAGATGATTGCGGCACCGCGCTGCTCTGTAGGAACGGCATGGTGTATTTGCTGATTTTGAAAAACCAATTGGGGTGCCCGGCCCATTCTACCTCTACATCTTCCGTGAGATGAAATTGGGTTTGAAGATTTTTCTGCTGTTGCAACTCATCAAAAATCACCCGATTATAAATTCGTTTGATGTGTACTTCAACACCGTCCTTCAAGTAAAACAATTGCTTGCCGCGAATGACCACGTCTCCGATGTGAACCAGGGGAATGCCCAATTTATCTTGCGTGATCAGAAAGTCGATGGCTGTATTTTGCTGTAGCGGATTGATTTCAAGTAGAACTACATTTTCCGGATCGTGCCCATTTAAAATGGATTTTTTCAATCGCTCCCAATATTCTGTTGAAGTTTTACCAAAGTGATATTCCCAGCTATCGCCAATTTTATAGTGCTGTCTGAATTTAGATCCTAAAAAATCCTGATAACCAAACAGTGAAGGGAAGCCTTGCAATTCAATCAGTTGAGGAATCAATTCGCCTGTATCATTGGAACAGATAGCAAAATCAAGTGCTAAGAATAGTGTGTGATTAGTTTCGTGAGGTACGGACAATGCAGGTGGAAGTGCTGCTTCCATTTTGCTGCTGAAGTCGGGCTGCACGATAAAATCGATAATCTCATTGGCACCTTTCATTAGTTTAGCCTTGAATTCTTTGCTAATAAAAACAGGAGATTCTGCTACGCGAAAGGGAATTTTGTAATTGTAGGAGCTATTGAGATCATTCAGAAATTCCTGGTACTTCTGCTCGCTGAATTGCTGATTGAAAGATTCGCGTGCGAGTGAGATCATACCAGAATATAATTCAAACGTTGTTGGAATGCCATCATTAAAAAACGCGGCAACACAGCCCGATTGGTTTGCATGATTTTGTCAGGGTCGTTGAGGTGATCGAGCATTTCCCAATATTTTTTCTCGCCATGCTTTTCAATCACTAATTCTTTTTTGTCTTCGCGCAATAAATATTTTCGCATTCCCACCGCATCTGCTTCCGGATGAAATTGTGTTCCAAAAAAAGCATCATCGAAACGAATTGCCATCACAGCGCGTTCGAGCTCTACCGTGGGTCGGTATTTTTCGATGCACAATACGGAACCTCCTCGTTCTCTTATCTTTTCTTCGTTGGGTTTTGTGATTTGGTAATCACGTGAGTCAACTGCCCAGAACGGATCGCCTAATGAGCGGAACAATGGATCATGGTGACCCTCACTCGTTTTGTGCATCGGCATAACACCAAACGAAGTAGATTTTCTTTTGGACACTAATCCATAACCGTAGTAGCGACAATACACCTGAAACGAATGGCAAATCAATAGCACATGTTTTTTTTGATCAGGATAACTCCGGTTGTTATCGTGAATGGCATCCATCAAGCCGAAATATTTTCTTTCCCAGTAAGAGCCTTCGCTATCCAACGGACTACCTGGGCCGCCACTGGAAATATAAGCATCGTATGATAAGTCCGGCACTTCCCCCGTTAAGCGGGTTTCAAAAACATCATACTTTAATGGGTTATGAAAATCAACCGAAAGCTCTTCAATCAGTTGACGAATGCTGCGCATGCCTTCGTTGGGCGTCCCTTCATAGAGGTCCAGAATGGCTACTCGTAATGGATAGGTTGCGTTCAACGAATTATCTTTTGGCTAGCAAATTTAATGGAAAGCAAACTTGATCGAAAGGATATGTAAGGTTTTGAGTTGAAAGTACCTTAAATGCCCTGCAGGGTCTCGTAAGTGATGTAATCTACTACTTTTTCGAGGCTTCCTGTTTGCTGAAAAACGGCTAGTTGCCGATCGGCACCTGTACCTTCCTGCAAAATTTTATACACATACTGCAATGCGTTACGGCTGCCTAAATCATCGACTACATCATCTACAAATTCTAATAACTCAAGAATAAGGGCACGCGTATCTTTTTCTTGCTGAATGCCAAAGTCGATCAGTCGTCCATCTAAGCCATAGCGAGAAGCCCGCCATTTGTTTTCGTTGATCAATGCTCGGTTATACAAGATGAAGCTCATGTTTTGCATGCGCAGTTTATACAACTTCGCCACCAACGCCTGAAAGATAGCCGTGATAGCGATGGTTTCCTCTACCCGCATGGGTACATCGCAAATGCGAAACTCAATCGTATCAAAGAATGGATGCACGCGTACGTCCCACCATATTTTCTTCGCATTGTCGATGCAATTGGTTTTAATTAAGAGATTGACATAGTTTTTAAAATCATCCCAACTGGTAAAATGATCGGGAATGCCCGTGCGTGGAAACTTGTCAAACACTTTCGTGCGGAATGATTTAAAACCTGTATTGCGACCTTCCCAAAAAGGTGAGTTGGCAGACAAGGCATAGACGTGCGGCAAAAAGTAGCGCACGGTATTCATGATATGAATCGCCATGTCTTTGTCTTTGATCCCTACGTGTACATGCAAACCAAAAATAAGATTGGAACGGGCAGCCTCTTGCATTTCGTTTACAATGGCATCGTAGCGCGGGTTGGGTGTAATCAACTGTGTGCTCCAATGAGAGAATGGATGCGTACCGGCTGCTCCAATTTTCAGATTGAGACCTGCCGCTACTTCGGCTACATGCTTGCGCAGCCTTTTGATGTCAGCCAAAGCTTCATCTACATTCTGACAAATGCCGGTGCCTACTTCTACCACCGCCTGGTGCATTTCGGCTTTTACCTGATCATTGAAGGCTAGTGCGGATCGTTCTACAATCTTTTGATCATGCGATTTTAATTCCCGCGTATGCGGATCAATCACCATGTATTCTTCTTCTACTCCCAGTGTAAATTTTTCCATAATAAATTTCTTGCTGCTGCTTAAGAGGATGCTTTCTTTTTAGCAGGTGCTTTTTTTGTAACAACTTTTTCTTCGGACGCTGCAACTGCATTTTTTACAAAAGTTCCCCAGGTCAAATTATCTTTACCAGGCTTTTGCGCTTGTGCGCGCTCTACAGCCATTTTGCTGGCATGCTCTACCACCCACTCAAAATTTTCTTGCCCTACTGATTTGATATCAGCATCGGGAGCCGGATTGCAAAAATCAATGGCATATGGAATGCCATCACGCACCGCCATTTCTACGGTATTGAAATCATAGCCCAAGGAATGACATAGTTGCAAAACATAATCATTTACCTGCTTCAATAATTTTGCCGAAGCTGGGCCATTGTTACTTTGATAGCGGAGGTGGTGCGGATTGCGTGGTTCGTATTGCATGATCCGCACATACTTGCCTCCAAGACAATAACATCTAAAATAATCCTCAAAAATGATTTCTTCCTGCAACATCATCACCAACTGTCCCGTTTCGCTGTACGCTTTAAAGAAATCATCCATGTTGTTTAGTTTGTAAACACTCTTCCAGCCGCCTCCGGCATGTGGCTTCATGTAAGCAGGAAACCCGATGTGTTCAAATATTTTTTCCCAGCTCAATGGAAACTTCAGATTGCTGAAAGAACTGTCGCTGGTATCGGTAGGGCGCTCGTGCGAGGGAAGGATTACTGTTTTAGGTACGGGCACTCCTATTTTCACAGCGAGCGCATTGTTGAAAAACTTTTCATCCGCACTCCACCAAAACGGATTATTAATAACGGCCGTGCCACTGATGGCTGCGTTTTTTAAATAGGCTCGGTAGAAAGGAACATCTTGCGAAATGCGGTCGATGATGACAGCATAGTCATCGCCTACGCCTTGTTGCACCATGTCTATCAACACCGGTTCGGCTTTGATATCTTTTAATCCCATTTTGTTAACGCGCTCTACAAATGCCTCCGGAAAGGAGCGCTCCATGCCGTGTAGTATTCCGATTTTTTTCATATCCGTAATTTTAAATTGTGCAGATCGAGAATTTAGTTTTAAGTCAATTAAAGGTACACACCAATTTGGCAATATAAAATGATCGCAACCTCATTTAATTAGGGACAAATAATGTGGAAACATTTCGCGCCAAACGGGCCAGTCGTGGTTTGCGCCAGAGCGTACATCCAGCCAATGATGCATGCCTTTGTTTCGTAAAATGGCAGCCATTTTTTCATTGGCATCCCAGCACATATCCTGCGTGCCCGTGCCGAGCACGGTGTAGGTATCCCACAAAAAGGAATTGTTAGAGCTGGGAAGAAAATCGGGTGGATTGTTGAAATAAGCATTGTCATCGTAATAGCCATCGAGCTGACCTTTGATATCGAAGGCTGCCCCCATATTGAAAATGTATTTTACGACCTCCGGATGTTTGAATCCAAAATTGGAAGCATGATAGCCACCAAAACTACAACCCGCAGTGGCTACGCGGTGTACGCCTGTTTCGCGTTGCGCCAGCGGCACCAGTTCTTCCAAAAGCATTAAATCATACCAAATGTGATTTTTGATACGATCGGCCGGATGGATGGATTTGTTATACCAACTCAACCGATCAATTCCATCCACACAATAGATTTTTACCAACCCTTCATCCAAAAACCAATTGACACTTTCGATCAACTTAAAGTCTTTGTTTTCATAATAACGTCCCATCGAAGTGGGGAACAGAATAACCGGGTATCCGCGGTGACCAAATGCTAGTACTTCAATATCCTGACTTAATCGCGGGGAATACCAGCGGTGCAGATGTTCGTGTGGCATAGGTTGTATTGGTTTTAGAATTCTTACTTTTGCGTCTTTTAAAGGTCTACAAAAAAAAAGCTAAAGACAAACCGTGCCAGCAACCGAAGAGAAAAGTCTTTTACCCATATCTTACCGTGAAGAGAAAATAGCGGGCGTACACTCCAAACTCCTCAACCGCGATGTAGATGTTAATTTGTTAGTTCCGGATTTTGAAGAAGGCAGGAGATATCCACTTCTTTTATTGAATGATGGACAAGATATGCCGGCCCTGCGATTGAAAGACCAAGTAGAAAATTTGGTGAATGAAAAATTTATTGAACCGATTATTATAGCCGGAGTTGTAGCCGGTGATCGACTACAGGAGTATGGGGTGGCCAGCAAAAAAGATTATCTGAAGCGCGGAAGCAGGGCGAAAGCCTATAGTCAGTACATCACCACCGAATTACTGCCGTATTTGGAATACAAGTATCCGATTGCATTGGAGGCGAATCATCATGTGATGGCCGGTTGCTCGATGGGTGGACTCAGCGCATTGGATATTGTTTGGAATCACCCGAAGCATTTCGAAAAAGTAGGCGCGTTTAGTGGATCGTTTTGGTGGAGGAGGCGCGATAGCCGTAGTCCTTTTTATTCGGATCACCGCGATCGCATCATGCATCAAGAAATCAAACACGGCAAGAAAAAAGACAATCTGAAATTCTGGCTGCAAACCGGCACATGGGATGAAGACAGTGACCGTAATAAAAATGGAGTGATTGATTCGATAGATGATACCTTGGATTTGGTAGCTGAGTTAACCAAAAAAGGCTATCGTCCTTTTCATGACATCGTGTATTATGAAGTGGAAAAAGGCAAACATAATCTCGAGACATGGGCAGAGGCGATGCCCGTGTTTTTGAAATGGGCGTTTGGAAAATAATTTAGTAGATTCGTAGCATGACTGCTGATATTCCGGTACCGCCCCGAACCATTATGGAGGTTTACAAAATGCTCCCTGAAGGAACGTTGGCTGAACTGATTAACGGAAAAATCTTTATGTCACCAGCGCCTAACACCCAACACCAGCGAGCCATCAAGTCATTTTTTAACAAACTCAGCGCCTACGTTGAGCAAGCTTCTTTGGGAGAAATATTCTTTGCTCCTTATGATGTTTATTTGGATGAGAACGCGAATGCAGTACAGCCCGACTTACTCTTCATTAGTACTAAAAACTCCAGTTTGATAAAAGCTCACGGAATTGTAGGCTCGCCTGATTTGATTATTGAGTTTCTTTCTCCTGGCAATACAAGACATGATCTGTTCATCAAGAAGGAATTGTATGAGAAATTTAAGGTTAATGAGTACTGGGTAGTTGATCCGGCATCTACGGAAGTGAGTGTTTTTCAATTGATGAATGGCGTTTTTGAATTATCAGGTAAAAGTAAGTCAGAGGTTTTCTCACCTCTCTTCAACCACACGTTTCATTTTTAATAATTTATTCTTGAAAGTAGACACCATCATTTTTGATTTAGGAGGAGTTTTGATTGATTGGAACCCACGCTATCTCTACCGCAAAATTTTTCAGACCGAACAGGAAATCACTTGGTTTCTGGAAAATGTTTGTACACCCGAATGGAATGATCTCCAAGATGCAGGTCGTCCGTTTGAAGAGGCAACCAATGAGTTGATTACTCGGTTTCCACAGCATGAAGAAGCCATACGTGCGTGGTATGGGCGCTGGCAGGAAACAATTGGCGGACGAATTCAAGAAACGGTTGACTTGCTCAAAGAGATAAAAGACTCCAAAAAATATCGTCTGTATGCGCTCACCAACTGGTCAGGCGAAACATTTCCATGGGCATTGGATAACTTCGATTTTCTCCATTGGTTTGATGGAATTGTAGTTTCTGGTATAGAAAAAACCAGAAAACCATTTCCGGAATTTTATCAGATACTTTTCGATCGCTATCAGATCAACCCGCAACACGCTATATTCATTGATGATAATCACAAGAACGTAGTAGGAGCGGAGGTCGTAAACCTTCCTACGATTCATTTTAAATCAGCGGCCCAAGCACGCGAAGAGCTAAAACGTGCAGGGGTAATTTAGATTTCAGATTTTATTTCTTCATGGCGAAGTCAACAATCGTATCGAGAGAAATTCGATCGTTCAATGTTTTTGAATAGTGGATTTTGCGAATGATGAGATTTTCATCCAACAGAAATTCTGCTGGCATGGTCGAAAAAGATTCATTGCCATCCATCGGATAGAGTGGCAATTGCTTCATTTTAGCTTTAATAGCCGTTTGAATAAATGTAGTAAGGTGACTGAACGAAGATTTAAGTAACGAATTTTCAATTCCATAAATTGAATACTGTGTCTTTGTGGGGTCAGCGATTAACGGCACCGGAGAAACTTCTTTGTGGAAGATACTGCTTAGTAATAATTCTCGCTTCGATTCAAAAAAGAAAATCATCTCCATGTTGTTGGCCAATAACTTTTCGCGTATGTTCATCAGAGAGTGCACACGAAGATTGCAGAAGGGGCAGCCGGCATGGCGGAAGAAGCCTATAAAAACGCGTTTTCCTTTATAGCTTTTCAAATGAATGTTTCGATCGAAAATGTCAATGAGATTAAAATCAGGAGCGGTTACATTCAAATCAACCAGAATGTTTTCTTTTGGGGAGGTCATGATCGGTATGGAAATTTATTAGTTAGAGATTAGAAATAGCATATTTTTCAATCGCTTGCTCAGGCTGATTTTGAAGGGAAGGATAATCTGCGCGTTCGATGGCAGAGGTGATGGAGCTGACCACCTCGTCCAATTTTTCGGTGGAGGCCTGCAAATGATTCATAATTATTCTCGCCTCAGGTTTTACTTCTTCTCGCTTTAGCAAGCTCATTAATCCAAGAATACTGGCGACAGGGCTTCTCAGCTTGTGGGCATTGATCCACGCATATTCTTCCAAAGCCTGATTTTTTCGTTGCAAGTCTTGCGTGCGTGTGCGCACAATGATTTCAAGATTTTCGTTGGTAGCTTTAACTTCTTCAGCTTGTCGTTTGATCTCTTCATTACTTGCCAGAAGCGCCAACCGTGCTTTGATTTCTTTGAGCATCAGATTGTAACGCATGCGAATCGCAATGATCATGAAGATTCCCACCGCCATAAGAAGAAAACCACCTTGCACTAAAAATACATGAGCGTCTAGTAGCGGATTGATGATGATGGAAAAGGTGGTTACTGAAACCGAAATGAATGTGATGAAAATCAAAGTTCGCAATGAGATTATCAGGAAGAGCGATGCGCCAATGAGCAACGCAATGTAATTGATATTGTGGCCCAACACATCGCTGTTGGTGATCAGACTAAATGTATACGCATTTTGCAATGAAATCAGCAAAAGCGGCACAATGACAATTCGATTGGAGACACCTCCTTCTTTCTTTGTCCAAAAAAGAGTGAGCAATGTAATCAGCGAAATACTCAGACGAATCAAACCTATATGTTGCCACAAACTATTCAGATTGATGTAATCGGTATAGGCAAATAAAGGATTGAATAGAATCGCTACCCAGGCAGCGATTACATGATATTTAGTTGAGGAAATGGCCAACTCTCGGCCAATGGCCTCCTGCGATAATTCTTCAAACTGTTTCTTCACCAACTTCATATCTCTCGGGGCTTATTGGCATGCATCCAACCGGGTGCGTTCACTTTTACATACGAAGCGAGTATAGGAGTTGGATTTCGTGCAGAGCAGAAAATATTTTAAACTTTCGCCACATTCCCGGCTACTTGCATGGTTTCCAAACTAGGAGAAGATTTTCCACCACGCGGTTCGATGGTAACGGCAAAGGTGGTCGGAAACTGAGCGGCTTGCTTCATTTTTAGCAGCCCTGCAATGCTAGAATCAAAAACACCGCAATCAACGGGCTTGCCATCAATAATAGCCCACAATTGATATTGATTTTCTTTGGAAAGCGCTTTCATGTTTTGAATGCTTAAATACACTTCTTTCGTGCGGGCATTCCAATACACCGAAGCAATTGATTGAGGAGCATTGGGCGTACCCTTCATTACCACCCGCTCAAAGTCGGGGTTGGTAGTGATCCTTACTTCCGTTTCAATTTCTTCCAAACGATTCTGAACAGTAGAATAATCTTGTGCGATGCGTTGATTTTGTGCGAGCAACTGTGTGAGGTTCGATTGACTTTCCTGCCAGCGACTCCAATATGTGTACGCCAAAAAAGAACTAAATAGACCAAACACAATCGATGCGGCTGCAGCATAACGCCATGTCATGGATTCTGCACGGAGCGGTATCACGGGAGCTTCTTTATCAGATTCTATTTTTTCAAACAAAGCAGTCTTTACTGACGCCCGCGGAGTGATGCTCGATTTCAATAGCAATTGTTCTGAGGTCGCTTCAATCTTAGCCAGTTCTTCTTTCAGCTCAGGATAGATTTTGAGTTTTGCTTCCACATCGCGAATCTCTTCCACTGAAAGATCGCCTAACACGTAAGCCTCTAAAATTCCGGACGATATGTATTCTTCGATGTTCACTCGATGGATAGTAAAGATCGTAATTCGTTCATCGCTAATCGCAACCGGGTTTTCACCGTGCCTAATGGAATATTAAATTCTTCGGCTACTTCTGATTGCGTATATCCTTTCAAATACAAATGACTGACAATAAATTGCTGTTCCGCGGAAAGCTTTTGAAGAACTTCATTCAAGCCAATTGCATCTACTTCCATTTCCATATTTTCTTGTCGGTCAATAGTACCTACGAGAAAATCGATGTCATCGGTTTTCTTAGCTTTCGAACTTTCTTTGGATCGACTTTTGTCAATGGCTAGGTTTCGGGCAATTTGAATCATCCAGGTAAAAAGTTTACCCTTCGAAGCATCATATTGCTCGATTTTATCCCAAATCTTCAAAAAAACATCTTGTAACACCTCTTCGGCTATTTCTTCTGTACGAAGAATGCGGAGAACCGCTCCATAAATTGCTCCTGAATAATGATCGTACAGATAATCCAACGCCTGCCGATCTTTCTTTTTAAGTCGGCTAATTAGCTCGGATTCCGGTATGGTAATATTTTGTTTGATAGGGGGCAGTTTATTCTAGCACTAAATATAACACCCAAGAACGGGCTAAGTTTATTTTTTTACGAACGGTTGGTTCAAAAGAAAAGGCCTTCCGCTACGGAAGGCCTTTCAAAATCTGAGGACTCAAGAATTATAGGTGAATCACTTCACCATAAGCCGCAGCGGCCGCTTCCATGATCGCTTCACTCATCGTAGGGTGAGGATGCACCGTTTTAATCACATCGTGGCCGGTTGTTTCTAACTTGCGTGCTGAAACAACTTCTGCAATCATCTCTGTCACATTCGCGCCAATCATGTGGGCACCTAACCATTCGCCATACTTGGCATCAAAAATTACCTTCACAAATCCATCCGATGCTCCGGCCGCTTTCGCCTTGCCCGAAGCGGTGAATGGAAACTTACCTACCTTAATTTGATATCCTGCTTTTTTGGCTGCTTCTTCGGTGTAACCTACAGAAGCAATTTCTGGTGAGCAATAAGTACAACCCGGGATGTTGCCATAGTTTAATGGCTCCGGATTTTGACCTGCAATCTTCTCTACACAAATAATGCCTTCAGCAGAAGCTACGTGCGCCAACGCGGGGCCGCTGGTGATATCGCCAATGGCATATACACCGGGAACATTGGTCTTGTAATAAGCATCTACCAGCACTTTTCCTTTTTCGTTTTTAACGCCTACTTCTTCCAAACCTAAATTTTCAAGGTTGGTAGTAACGCCCACAGCAGACAACACAATGTCGGTTTCAATTTTGATTTCACCGTTTGGAGTTTTTACAGTTGCCACACAGCCTTTGCCGCTGGTGTCAACCTTCGTTACTTCTGAGTTGGTATGAATGGTAATGCCGGCTTTCTTAAACGATTTTTCTAATTGCTTAGAAACTTCTTCATCTTCTACCGGAACAATGCGCGGTAAAAATTCTACGATTGTCACCTCGGTTCCAATCGTGCTGTAGAAATACGCAAACTCAACTCCAATGGCGCCTGATCCTACCACCAACATTTTTTGTGGGCGCTCCGGCAAAACCATCGCTTCGCGGTAACCGATAATCTTTTTGCCATCAATTTTCAGGTTAGGCAATTCGCGTGATCTTCCACCGGTGGCTAGAATAATATGCTTAGCATCGTAATCGGTTTTCTTACCGGCCGCATCGGTCACTTCTACCTTGCCGCCTTTTTTCAACTTACCATGACCCGCAATTTGCTCGATCTTATTTTTCTTGAAAAGAAATTGTACGCCTTTACTCATGCCGGCAGCCACATCTCGACTGCGCTTTACCATGGCTGCCATATCCGGAGCGGCTTCTTTTACATCGATTCCGTAGTCTTTCGCATGTTGAATATATTCGAACACATTGGCGCTTTTCAACAAAGCCTTCGTTGGGATACATCCCCAGTTTAAACAGATTCCACCCAGCTCCGCTTTTTCTACCACTCCCACTTTCATGCCCAATTGAGAAGCCCGAATTGCAGCTACATATCCGCCAGGACCGGAGCCGATTACAATCACATCATAACTCGCCATATAAATTTTTATTTAAGTATTTCAAGAAAGGTCAAAATTAACCCAAAATCTGATGCGGAAAAAAGATTAGTTTCGCATGGCGATTGGCCCACTCGAACCGAAAGAAGCAGAAAGAAATTTATTCGGTTGCAGCCATCATTAGCCGCAGAAATGCTGGCAGACTTGCTGGCCGCTAGCATATTCAGCGGCTGACGAAAAATAAAGTGCGTAGGCCATCACTAGTTTGTAAATTTTATTTTTAAACATACTGATCAAAAAATGAAACTACTTCAAAGTAAAACCGCCCTTGTTACCGGAGCATCCAAAGGTATTGGTCGCTCGATTGCACTTAAATTTGCCGAACAAGGTGCCAACGTGGCATTCACCTATCTTTCCAGCGTAGAGCAAGGTCAAGCGCTCGAAGCAGAGCTTGCCGCCAAAGGGATCAAGGCCAAAGGATATCGTTCGGATGCTTCTGATTTTGCACAAGCCGATAAACTGATTAATGATGTGGTTGCCGAATTCGGCTCGCTGGATATTCTGGTTAACAATGCGGGCATCACCATGGATAATTTATTGCTGCGCATGACGGAAGAGGCATGGGATAAAATCATGCAGGTCAACTTAAAATCATGCTTCAATACAGTAAAGGCAGCATGCAAACCTATGATGAAGCAAAAGTCAGGATCGATTATTAACATGACTTCGGTGGTTGGTTTAAAAGGCAATGCCGGCCAGTCGAACTATGCAGCTTCAAAAGCGGGCATTATTGGATTCACAAAAGCAATTGCGTTAGAATTGGGATCCAGAGGAATTCGTTCCAATGCCATTGCCCCGGGCTTTATCGAAACCGAAATGACAGGCAAGCTCGATGAGAAAACGGTTCAGAGCTGGCGCGATGCCATTCCACTCAAGCGCGGTGGCAAACCGGAAGATGTGGCAGATGCATGTATTTTCTTAGCATCAGATATGTCCACCTATATTACCGGTCAGGTAATTCAGGTAGACGGTGGTATGCTAACCTAGAAGCAAATGGCAGAAATAGATCGCATTACCCGGCTGCTGGAAAAGACGTTTGATCAGCAGCCGTGGTACGGGTCTTCTATCATGGAGATTCTGAAAACAGTCAATCCGCAAACAGTTAATCAACGGTTAGCCGATACACACAGCATAGCTGAATTGGTCGAGCACATGATCAGCTGGCGAACATTTGCGACAAGGCGCCTGTTGGGTGATGCAGCGTTTCAAGTCAGTGACGCCATCAATTTCCCGATTTCTCAAAATTGGGATGATACCATCAAGCGCTTGCAACAAAGTCAGGAGGATTTGGTGATTGCCGTGAAACAATTTCCGGAAGAGCGTTTGAGTGAGTTGGTTCCTAGTAACCAGTTCCGTTATACTTACTATACACTGCTGCATGGAATCATTCAACACGATGTTTACCACCTTGGTCAAATTGCATTACTTAAAAAGGTAATTGAATCAAACCCGAAATAATCTGATACACTTTCTTTAACTTTGGAGCACACTATGCACGAAGTTAAGGCGCAATCCCCTACGCTTATACTGGATTTGGAAAACCAGTTAAAAAAAGCATACGACCTACGTGGTCAAGACTTGGTTCGAAGTCTACAAATGGCGCAACAAGCGTTACAAAACTTTCAAGAATTAAAATACGAAGAGGGGATTGCTAAAGCTGAAAACTTATTGGGCTTATTTCACCTTATTCGAGGCGAATTCGAAATTGCTGAAAAGTTTTCTTCACAGGCACTTCGGTACTTTGAACAAAAGCAAAACATCAAGGGCATTGCCGATGCCCGTTATAATATTGGAGGTATTTATTACCGGACCAATAAATACCACCAGGGACTAATTGAACTTTCGCACTGTCTGGCCGCCTATCGTCAGTTGGGTGACTACCATAATCAGGCTCGAACGCTGAAAAGCATGGGCACTATTTATGAATACTTCAATGATCATGACAAAGCCATTGAATCGTATGAAAAGTCCATCGAAGCGAGCCGTCAGGTAAATGATATTAGCCTGGAGTCCAATGCGCTTAATCCTTTGTCAGGAATTTACAGCAAGCAGGGTAAAACGCAATTGGCGTTTGATGTGATTGGTCGAAGCATTTTATTAAAAACCCAGAGTGGCGATACACGCGGTCTGGCATTCGCATTATACGGTCGTGCTAAACTTTTTATTCAACAGCTTAGGTTTGAAGAGGCGCTCACTGATCTAGAACAAGTAACAGAAGTACTTTCAGCAGCCGAAGACATGCTTGGCTTGGGGATGGCCTACAACAAAATCGGTATCTCATATCAAGGATTGGGTAATGTAGAGCAGGCACATCGCTATTTCAATCTGGCATTGGAGTTGGGTGAAAAGTACAAAGTGCAATTAGTATCATTCAAAGCGAATTTTAATTTATACACCCTGGCGAAGAAGGAGGGGAACACCCAATTGGCGCTGGGCTATTTGGAAAAGTATTTCTTGCAAAAAGAAGAGGTCATTAACAACGAGAATTATAATATCATTAAAAGCTACGAGGCGCTTTCCAAGATTGAATCTTTGGAACGTGAGGCGAAAGCGCAAAAAGAGAAAAGTGAAATTGTAGAGAAGAAAAATGCGGAGCTAGATTCGTTCTTTTACCGTGTTTCGCACGATTTGAAGGGCCCTATTTCTTCATTGCTTGGTTTATATAATGTAGTCAAGCTTGACATCAAAGACCCGAAGTCACTGGCCATTTTTGATATGTATCATTCACAAGCGGTACGAATGAATGATATCGTTATCGGATTGATCAACCTGACGGAAATTAAGAATACAGAAAAGCTGAAATCAAAGATTAATTTCGAGAAACTGGTAAACGAGTGCATTGACTCCTGCCGTTATCTGGCCAATTTTTCTCGTGTGAAGTTTGAAAAATCGATTAGTGTATATGACTTTTTAGCCGAGTGGGCCATCATCAATACCATTTTGCAGAATTTAATCGAAAACGCAATTAAGTACTCGCGCACCAATGTGGAATCTCTTATCAAGATTTCAGTATTTAAAGACGATGACCATGTGATCATGCGTGTTGAGGACAATGGTCAGGGCATACCTTCCGAGCATCAGAGTAGCATTTTTAATATGTTTTACCGCGCCACCGAAAAAAATCATGGCTCGGGCTTGGGTTTATATATATTAAAGAGAGCTGTGGAACGCACGCAGGGTGACATCGATTTTGTCAGCGTTCCCAATCAGGGATCATCGTTTGTGGTCCGCATTCCTTACAACTCCTGAGTCGACCAAACGGTTGTGAGCTAACTTTTTTAACAATTTTTTTAAGAAGCATTTGGAAACTCTACTAAGTTGGTATACGTTTGTGTCATCATAGTCGGTAAGGCTTTTTGGCCAGCCGATTTATAAAGAAGCGTGGAGAGACAGGCTCGATGAAACGCTAGCAACCCCTTCCAACCGATTGAATCGGAAAGAAAAAAGGTGCTAAGTCCTGCCCCTAAGAAGGTCTTTGGGGAGCTATAAACCGGTGTTAAAATGAAAACATTCATCCGTTCAATTGAGCAGTCGTTCCGATTGCAGGTTCTCAAATCCAGATTACAATTCATTCTCGATTGTTGTTGCTGCAACATGTGTTGTTGTAGCTGTTGCTGCTAATTGTTAGCGAACCGCTTCCAGCAACAAACTAATCTATGGTCTGCCAAGTGACAGGTATGGCTACGATTATGTCCACATTCAAATTTTCTTTTTTATCAAATCAAAAAAACTTTAAATCAACCAATTATATGTCAAGCTTACGTTTCGAAACTCTCCAATTACATGCAGGTCAAGATGTCGATCCTACAACAGGCTCACGTGCCGTACCGATTTATCAAACAACTTCATATGTTTTCAAGAATTCACAGCACGGTGCTAATCTTTTTGCACTGAAAGAATTCGGAAACATTTACACACGCATTATGAACCCAACCACCGATGTGTTTGAGAAGCGCATAGCGGCTCTCGAAGGCGGTGTAGCAGCTCTTGCCGTAGGCTCTGGTCAGGCAGCTCAGTTTATAGCACTCAACAACATTCTTCAAGCCGGAGATAATTTTGTGTCTACTTCATTTCTTTATGGTGGCACCTACAATCAATTCAAAGTAGCATTCAAACGCCTAGGCGTAGAAGTTCGTTTTGCCGAAGGCGATTCAGTTGAAGCTTTCGAAAAGCACATCAACGCAAAAACCAAAGCCATTTATCTGGAAACCATTGGTAATCCCGGATTTAACATTCCGGATTTCGAAGCGATCGCGGCATTAGCAAAGAAGCATGACCTTCCTTTGATCGTTGACAATACATTTGGTGCCGGTGGATTTTTATTCCGCCCGCTGGAACACGGTGCCAACGTAGTGGTGGAGTCTGCTACCAAATGGATTGGTGGACACGGTACTTCGATTGGTGGAGTTATTGTAGACGGTGGAAATTATAATTGGGGTAACGGTAAATTCACACAATTCACTGAACCAAGCGAAGGCTATCATGGCTTGAAATTCTGGGAAATTTTCGGTGAAGGAAACCCACTTGGGTTACCAAACATTGCGTTCATCATTCGCGCACGCGTAGAAGGTCTTCGTGATTTTGGTCCGGCCATCAGCCCATTCAATTCATTCTTATTAATTCAAGGACTGGAGACTCTTTCACTTCGAGTGCAGCGTGCGGTAGACAACGCATTGGCTTTGGCGCAATGGTTGGAGCAGCATCCCAATGTTGAAACCGTCAACTATCCGGGATTAGCAAGTAGCACATACCACAAGCTGGCGAAAAAATACTTGAAAAATGGCTTTGGCGCGGTGCTGTCGTTTACTGTAAAAGGAACAAAAGAAAACACCACACAGTTGGTGGACAACCTGAAGTTAGTAAGTCACCTGGCGAATGTGGGCGATGCGAAGACATTGATCATACAACCATCGGCCACCACACATCAGCAATTGTCAGATGAAGAACAAATTTCGTCCGGTGTATTGCCTACGTTGTTGCGTGTTTCGGTAGGTTTAGAACATATCGATGACATCAAAGCTGATTTCCAACAAGCATTTGAAAAGGCTTTCAAAAAAGAACTCGTAGCATAAGGCATGGTAAAAACAGAATCCATTTTTCATCATTCGGAAGAATTTGAATTAGAGTCGGGGAGCATACTCCCCGGCTTTCAACTCAAGTACACCACTTTGGGTCAATTGAATAAAGATAAATCCAATGTGGTGTGGGTTTGTCATGCCCTTACGGGGAGTTCAGACTTTACCGATTGGTGGAAGGATTTTTTTACCGAAGGAAGCCCTTACGATCCACGTGATTATTTTATCATCTGTGCCAATACATTGGGCGGCTGCTACGGATCTACCGGTCCACTTTCCATCAATCCAAAATCAGGAAAAAATTTCTTTCATGATTTTCCATTGGTCACCAACCGCGATGTCGTTCGTGCATTTGATCACTTGCGAGTTGCATTAGGAATTGACAAAGTTCACTCATTGATTGGAGGATCGCTGGGCGGTCAACAAGCCCTTGAGTGGGCCATTCAACAGCCAACCGTTTTTCAAAACCTGATTGCCATTGCTTGTAATGCCTTTCATTCGCCTTGGGGCATTGCCTTCAACGAAGCGCAGCGCATGGCCATAGCAGCGGATGCCACATGGAAAGAAAATGATGTGCGAGCCGGTGTGGAGGGCATGAAAGCCGCACGCGCAATGGGTATGATTTCATTTCGCACGTACGAAACTTTTGAAGAAACACAATCGGAAAGAGAGAATCAAAAATTAGATGACTTTAGAGCCAGCTCGTATCAACGCTATCAAGGACAAAAATTAGCGAGTCGATTCAATGCTTATTCGTATTGGCTACTCACCAAAATGATGGACAGCCATCAGGTAGGAAGAAACCGAAACAGCGTGGTGCAGGCGTTGAAGCAAATTCAGGCGCGTACGCTGGTAGTTGGAATCGACAGTGATTTGTTGTTCCCGCTGCGCGAGCAAAAGTATCTGGCACATCATATTCCGGGTGCGCAGCTAAATGTAATCGAGTCGCTGTATGGTCATGATGGATTTCTAGTGGAGTTTGTGAAATTCAAAAAGCTGGTGAATCAGTTTTTGCGCTCGCCTCAAAAAGAACAAGAAGTAGTATTAACCGAATCGTCTTCTACCGACTTTGATTCGCTGGAAGACATAAACTTGTAAATTAGAAATGAAGAAGAAATTAAAAATTGGATTGTTTGGTTTTGGCGTAGTAGGGCAAGGCTTGTATCACGTGCTCAACGAAACGCATGGCGTAAAGGCAGAGATTAAAAAAATCTGCGTAAAGAATCGGGAGAAGCAGCGTTCCTTAGATTCAGCCATTTTTACCTTTGATAAAAATGATATCCTCACTGACAAGGAAATCGACATTGTAGTCGAGTTGATTGACGATGCCCCGGCCGCGTATGAAATTGTAAAGGCTGCTTTGCGCAATGGCAAACACGTGGTTACGGCCAATAAACGCATGCTGGCTGAAAACCTGAAAGAAATTTTTGAACTCCAGAAAAAGTACGACCGCTCCGTTTTATATGAAGGAGCAGTGTGTGGGAGCATTCCGATTCTTCGCAACCTCGAAGAGTACTACGACAATGATTTGATCACGAGCATTGAAGGTATTTTTAACGGCTCGACCAATTTTATTCTTACCAAAGTATTTGAAGAACGCAAAGGATATGCTGAAGCATTGAAGCAAGCGCAAGAATTGGGTTTTGCGGAAAGCGATCCGTCCTTGGATGTGAAGGGCTTCGATCCGAAGTTTAAGTTGACCATCGCCATCGCACACACCTTTGGCGTATTTGTGAAGCCCGAAGAAATCATCAATGTGGGTATCCACAAAATTTCAGCAGTTGATTTGAAATATGCGCGTGAAAATAATCTGACGATCAAATTAGTGGCTCGTGCTTATAAATTAGGTGGCAAGATCATTGGTTTTGTGGCACCACAGTTTATTCCGGCCGATCACATGCTGGCCAACGTACGCAACGAATACAATGCCGTATTAGTAGAGGGCGCTTTCGCGGAAAAACAAGTGTTTATTGGTAAGGGTGCTGGCAGTTACCCTACCGGTTCAGCCGTGCTTTCAGATATTTCCGCTTTGACTTTCGACTACCGCTACGAATACAAGAAGTTTACTCAAGGTGAGAACTTTACATTTTCAAATGATGCAGTGGTGGATGCGGTTGTTAGTTTTCAAGACAAAGCGGCAATTACCCCAGCGGATTTTGAAACTTTTAAAGGTGGGTATCAAGGCAACGGTCTTCAGTACATGACAGGCTCCATCACGCTTAAAAAATTGCAAGAGCTTTCGAAGAAAGAGGAGGTGAGTGTAATTTTGGCTCCAGAGTTGAATTTGCAGGCAGTTAATCAATTGTCTAAGAAAGAGCTGGCTATTGCCTAAAAAGGATTGGCAAACAAGTGGTAAAAAGCAGTTTTCGAACTGCTTTTTTGCTTTTTAAGGCTATTTTAAGTTCAAACGGTTTGACGGATTTTACCCCCGATTCCTATATTTGTAGACTTTAAATACAGCCTATGTTAGCGATTACCTCCATTGTAGCCTTTACAGCTATAATTCTCCTTCTAGTGGCGCTTCTCATCTTTGCGCAAAAGCAGTTGGTTCAGTCCGGCCCGGTTAAAATTGTCATTAATGGAGAGAAAACCATCACCGTTTCTGCGGGAAGTTCTCTGTTGAGCACCTTGGCCAACGAAAAAATATTTTTGCCTTCTGCCTGTGGTGGTGGTGGTACTTGTGCGATGTGCAAATGCGTGGTAGAATCCGGTGGTGGCGATGTGTTGCCAACAGAGGTGGGCCACCTTTCCCGTGCCGAGCAAAAAGATCACGTGCGCTTGGGCTGCCAGGTAAAGGTTAAGCAAGATTTAAACATTCGCATTCCGGAAGAAATCTTCGGTATCAAGAAATGGGAATGCGAAGTAGTTTCTAATAAAAACGTATCCACATTCATTAAGGAGTTTGTTGTAAAACTTCCTCCCGGTGAAACGTTGAATTTCGAAGCAGGTGGTTATATCCAAATCGATGTGCCTGCCTTAAAAGTAGATTTTAAATCGATGGACATCACGCCTCATCCGGAATTAGGTCACAGCAACCCGGATGTATTCAAATCAGATTGGGATAAGTTCAAGTTGTGGGATCTCAAAATGAAAAATGATGAGCCCATCTTCCGTGCGTATTCAATGGCCAACCACCCTGCCGAAGGAAATATTGTAATGTTGAACATTCGTATCGCTACTCCTCCATGGGATCGTGCCAATAACAAGTGGATGGATGTGAATCCGGGTATTTGTTCTTCGTATGTATTCTCGCGCAAGCCAGGCGATAAAGTAACTATTTCAGGCCCTTACGGGGAATTCCACATCAATAAAACCCAACGCGAGATGGTGTACATCGGTGGTGGTGCCGGTATGGCTCCATTGCGTGCGCAAATCTTCCACTTATTCCATACGGAAAAGACCAATCGCAAAGTATCGTACTGGTATGGTGGCCGCTCGAAAAAAGAATTGTTCTACGTAGATCACTTCCGTAAAATCGAAAAAGAATTCCCGAACTTCAATTTCCACATCGGATTGTCAGAACCACTTCCGGAAGATAATTGGAAAGTGAAGAAGAGTTTGGATGATCGTGAGGCAGATGGTTATGTAGGCTTTATTCACAAATGCTTGTATGATAATTATCTGGCCAACCATCCGGCACCGGAAGATGTAGAGTATTACTTGTGCGGACCTCCATTGATGAACGCAGCCGTTCTAAAAATGCTGGACGATATGGGTATTCCAAAAGAAAACGTTCGCTTTGACGATTTCGGAGGTTAATACTTTCAAATCATCGAATGAAAAAAGCCCTTCGTATGGAGGGCTTTTTTGTTTCCTGATATTAATGTTAAGGACTGAATTGACATCTTGTTGTGGTGGGTTGTCAATTCCCTTTTTATAGGATAGTTTTGTTCACGCCAACAAAACTATGGACCTAACCATTCTCTTTTCACCCGTTGCCGAATCGATCTATTCCGATTCGTACCCTTCCAACTCTTTCTTTAAAAACATAAAAGTATATGGTGAGAAGATGCCCGAACTGACGGGCGCACATATTGCCATTTTTGGAATTCAGGAAGAACGGGGAGCCTCTAATAATGTGGGTTCCGCACTGGCTCCGGATGAAATTCGTAAGAAGCTGTACCGCCTAAAAAAAGGAACCGGTAGCTATCGCATTATTGATTTGGGCAACTTAAACACGGGCATTGATTTAGATGAGACCTATGTGCGCATCAGCGAAGTCTGTCGCATATTGCTAGAGAATAATGTGATGCCGATTTTATTGGGGGGCTCACACGATCTGGACTACGGACAATATCGCGGCTACGAGGAAATGGAGAAGTTGATCAGTCTGCTCAACATCGATGCCTTTTTAGATTTAGAAGATGCGAAAGAGAATCCACCGGCCAAGCAACACATTCACAAGATTCTTTTGCATGAGCCCAATTACTTGCTCAGCTATACACATCTGGCCCATCAAACATATCTTATTGATCCCCTTGCTTCCGCTATTTTGGAAAAACTTTATTTTGAAGCATTCCGAATCGGGCAGATGCGCACGAATCTAACTGAAATGGAACCAGCCATCCGCAATGCTGATTTACTTTCGTTTGATATTACAGCCATTAAATCTGCAGATGCACCCGGCAATGCCAATGCACAACCATTTGGCCTGACAGGCGAGGAGGCTTGCCAACTTTGTTGGTATGCAGGTATGAATGAGAAACTAAGTTCGGCAGGTTTTTTTGAATACAACCCTGCTTTTGATGATGCGCATAAAAAAACTGCATCGGTTGTAGCTACCATGATTTGGTATTTTATTGAGGGCTACTATCATCGCAAAGGAGAATCCAGTTTTAAGAGCAATGATTTTTTAAAGTATGTGGTATCTATGCCCACCGAGCCGGAAATTATCACGTTCTACAAAAGTAAAGTGACCGAAAAGTGGTGGATGGAAATTACACACCACAAGCCGGGGGCACGCTACTTGCGCAACACCATGGTGCCATGCAGCTATAACGATTATTTAATTGCCTCTAAAGGCGAGTTGCCAGAACGATACATTCATGCACTGGCTAAAATTGTTTGATAAATATTAAGAAATGAAAAAATCTTTTATTGCTATTCTTTTTGGTTCCGCTTTGTTAATTCGTTGTAGCCAAAATGATCCGCAACAAATTGTTGACAAGGCGATTGCGGCAGCCGGTGGTGATTTGTATTTGAATTCAACTATTGAATTTGATTTTAGAGGACGGCATTATGTAGCGAATCGCAACGGAGGAAGATTCTCCTATGAGCGCATATTTATAAATGATAAAGATTCCACACAACTAGTTCACGATTTTGTTACCAACGATGGCTTTCGCAGAATGATCAACGACTCATTGGTAGAAGTGCCTGATACAATGAAAGTAAAATACACTGCTTCTGTTAATTCGGTATTGTATTTCGCTCTGTTGCCGTATGGTTTAAATGATCCATCAGTCAAGAAAAAATGGTTAGGAGAAACGGAATTGGAAGGTAAACCCTACTATAAAATCGAGATTACCTTTCAGCAGGAAGGAGGAGGAGAAGATTTTGAAGACACTTTTATCTATTGGATTGATCAATCCGATTACACGATTGGGTACTTGGCCTACTCATTTCAAGAGGATGGCAAAGCCGATTGTCGTTTTCGTAAATCGATAAATCCCCGTGTGGTAGATGGCATACGTTTTAGTGATTACATCAATTATGTGCCAAAGGAAACTAAGCCTATAGCTGAAATGGAAACGCTCTATAAAAGCGGTTCATTAAAAGAGTTGAGTAAAATTGACAACACGAACGTCACAGTCAGGAAAAACTAGCCCACCTGCACGGTAAAGAAATCCTCTAACATAAAGTGCTTTTGAGCCATTATCTGTAAATCTTTGGCTTGCGTTTTCCCGATACGATTAAAAAGGTGCACATAAAAATCAGACGGCAAATCAAACAAGTGAATTGTCTTTAACTTTTCTGTTACTGAGAACGGATTCGAAACTTCCAGTTGCAAGCTTCCTAAAAAATGATTCTTGGCTACTACTAATTCTTCTTCCGAAATCAATTCGTTTTGCAACCGCGTCAGCTCATTTCCAATTTCACGAATTGTCTCATCGCATTTGTCAATGTTGACATCCGCTCCAATTGAAAACGATGAATGATGCAGATTAGGCGACAACGAAGAATAAATTCCGTACGTAAGCCCTTTTTCCTCACGAATGTTTTTCATCAGGCGTGAGCCAAAGTATCCGCCTAAGATGTGATTTAGCAACAAGAAACCAGCATAATCATTGTCTGCCCTGGTAATTGATATTTTACCCATGCGCAGTGAAGCCTGCACACTTCCTTCTTTTTTTACAGCGACCTTTTTAGCGTCAACAGATTCTACGGGTTTTGAATTCGGTTCATTTCTGCTAGAAGAATTGAGTGGCGCGAGTGACTGCTCAAGCCAGACCATTTCTTCATTGGATAAATCGCCTGTTAAGAAGATGGAGAACGGAACAAATCGCTCCGTGTGGTAGTGCATTAAATCTTCGCGGGAGATATTCTTCAAATCACTTTCTTCAGCCGACTTTCCATACGGATGTTGTGCTCCGAAAATATTCTTGGCCAATAGCTTCCCTGCTACAAAGTTCGTCTTTTGGTGATTGACCTTCAGATTTTGTTCATAGATGGATAAAAGCAGATTTAATTCATCTGACGGGAAAACGGGCGATTGAAGAAGCTCCATCAACAAGGGAAGAACCAATCTCAAATTTTTTGAGAGGCTGTATAACGAAATTGAAACGAAATCCGCACCGGCAGAAATTTCAAGTTGCGCCCCGTGGTAATCGATGATTTCAGAAATTTGAGCAGATGAATAATTAGCCGTTCCCTTTTCTAACATATGAGCCGTAAAATAGGCAATGCCCGGCTTGGGCTCATACCATTTACCAGCTTGAAAAATAAAATCGAGTTTGACGATGTCTTTGGATCCTTTTACCCAAAACAGGTTAATTCCATTTCCAACTTGCAGCCGAATAGGATAGGGTAAGTCAAAAGAAAATTCTTTTGCGAAAGGAGGAGGGCTTTTTCTGTCGAGCACGAATTAATCGGTTACAGATTCTTCCTCTTTGGCCTTGGTAGGGAAGACATACATGATGCTAAAGCGGATGGTTTCTGCCAGCGCATTTTCACGCTTGTTGGTAGGAATCATATAAGCTATATCCAGCACAAACTTGTCATATTTAAAACCAACACCTGCAGTTAAATACTTTCTGTTCCCTTTGGATTGGTCTTCATAAAAATAGCCTAAACGGCCCGCGAAAGTGTTGTTATACCAATATTCGATTCCGCTGGAAATAGTAATCTCAGAGAGCTCTTCGCTGAAACCACCTGGCGCATCAGAAAATGAACCAAAGATTCCTTCCAATAATGGCTTTTTGCGACTGCTGCCAACCACTCCGGATGGGCTGGGAACCATCAGTTTATTGAAATCCAACGCAAATGTTAAGCTGTTCAGCGGATTGAGATCCATTTTATAAGCAGCTCCTAAACGTAAGTTGGTAGGGATGAAATCTGAGTTGTTGGGATCGGTATAAGAAACTTTTGCTCCAATATTATTGATGGCTGCACCTAATGAAAGAGTGGCATTTTTTGATTCAAAGGGTTTCGTATAAAACACTCCTAGATCCACAGCTACAGAATGAGCTGACCCGGCATCTGAACCTTGAAATGAACCAACCAAGTTGGAATAAATATATCGCAATGATCCACCAATGCTGAAGTGATCGGTCAATAGACGAGAGTAAGTCACGTCAAAAGCCATCTCACGAGGATTGTAGCGACCGTTTGGATTGTTATTCACATCACGCAATTCTATGTCGCCCAAATCAAAATACTTCAAACTGGCTCCTACCGTTTCTTCGCGGTTGATTTTGTAGAAACCTGACAAGTGCACCAAACGCATATCGTTGATGATCTTTCCTAACCAAGGAGTGTAGGAAAGCGATCCGCCATAACCTTGATCGATGAAAGCCAGTTTAGCGGCATTCCAATAGGCAGAATTAGCATCAGGTGAAGTGGCTACGCCCGCATCGCCCATACCGGCTGCACGGGAATCTGGAGTTATTCCCAAAAAGGGTACCGCGGTGGTTATGCTTTTATTATTTAGGTCTTGCCCGATGATGACTCCACCGCCACCATTAGGTTGGCTATATGCTGCAAAACTGCCGATAGCAGAAGAGATCAATACCAAAAATCGTAACTTGTTCATACTGAGTATTCTCGCTTTAAAGGTAACTAATTCGTTAAAATAAACTTGGCATTTTTCTCATTATTTGAGCCATCCAGCAAGGAACGAACAAATAGGCGTGCAATGTATAATCCGGGGCCGGGTTTTCTTCCTTCAGCATTATCAATCTCCCATTCAGGCAATGTAACCAAATATTGACTTTCAGAAATGGTGTAGTTCTGACTCAGTACCACTTGACCGGCCAGATTGTAAATGACAAGCGTTGCCTCCAGATCTTCTCCGGGGCGGTTGTGTGTAAACCAGAAATTTGTTTTAGAATCGACCGGATTGGGATAGTTGGCGAGTTGATTCACTTCTATGCCATTACCCTCACTCACCACAAAATCAACTTGCTTTTGGATTCGATTATTATAGCTATCCGAAGTGGACAAAGACAATGTGTGTTTGCCCTTCGCCAGACCAGTAATCGGAAAGATGACCAGACCTTTAGTTGTATTGTCGTTAAATGTTTGATAGTAATTGTTAACGATAAACTCTTGGGTTCCATCAAGTACTGCCTTCAATGAATGTTGAGGATCAATGGATGAAATATTTATCCCGCTTACATCATTTAGTATGGCAACTAATTTAGTATTAGCAGCCGCGATTCCCCCGGCAATAAACGTAGTGTCGCCCAGAAATAAGCGAACTTCAGGAGGTGTTGTATCCGTTCCTGCAGGTGCTTCAGGGCCGCCCACGTTGAATGAAGTTGAAAAGCCAAGTGCGTTTTCATCCTCTTTTGACTTCGCATAAAAACTGAACTTACCTTTTCCGGGTAACACATTTATGTTTTTAGTAAGTGTGAATTTTATTTGAAACGCGCCATTGGTCACTGTTGCATTGCCATCAAAAAGTTTGTTGGATCTTTCTTGATAAGCATAGGCCGGTGCGGGCGGATTCGCATTTTCCTCCGGATCGTCAACGGTTGTAAGGTTTTGGGGCTGATCGAGTAAAACCACATTTACATTTCCCGTAAAGGAAGAAGAAACAGTTTCATTTTTCTGTACTTCTCCTGTCAATGTAATCTCGGCAAGCGGCTGAAGGTTGCTTGCATTATTGGATGTGGTAATACTTTTAATCACCACATTTTGCACTTCGCCAAATAGATTGAGTGAAGGATCTCCTAGTAAGGTAAAATTGCGATTAGCCGTTCCGAATATGCTGTTGTTTTTGGTATCCTTAAAGACACTTCCCAAATCGCGGTAGCGACCATTGACTTGCTTAAATAAAGCATTATAAAAGGCATTATTAAGATTGAAATTGGTGAACGAATTCACCGGGCGAGCAGTTGATACCAAACCAATGCCTCCTCCTTTGGGTGTTGTTAAAATCCGTTCTGCTGTAGACGTGATGAACGGGTCGTCATTTCTTCCAAACTCACAAGTAGCTGTAACAAAGAGCGGATAGCGTGGCCCGTTGGTGGATTCTAAAACAGTGGTTTCGGTTAGCACTTGTTCTTGCATCCAAATCTTTTCAGATCCATGTCCTGTATAATTAACAATCCCATACCCGTCTTGAATAGCCATATTCAACGCTTTGGTCGCCTCGGGGCTATACTGGCCGGAAGGATTGGTGATTTGCGGATAAGAACCAAGGAACATTCTGCGAGCTTCAAACGAACCATAGATTTGATCAATGGTAGTAGCCAACGCATCGGCTTGCGATTGATGCAGCACGCCATTACCGTCATCGGCAACGAACAAAATATTTTTTCTCCAGGCACCTTTTGCTTTTGGATCGGTGTCGTATTGAATCAATTTGTCGACAATCACTTTAGCTTCTTCTATTTTTTTTACCGGCAGCCTGCCAATACCAATATCGATGGTACTGTTCACAGCAGGGTTTTCTTCCCAAGTGCCTTCGTGATCTTCCAGGAATACGAAATAATCATCCGATGAATACGTCTCCAGTGGGCTTAACGAGTTGACCGATTCATAGATGGGCACGTAATTGGTATTGCCCAAAACCCGATTTTGATAGTCGTATGATCCGCGCCCAAAGAGCAGCACATTCTGAAGTTGGGAGCCTGATTTTTTATACTGATGCCGAATGAAATCGCGCAGAGCGGTAAAGTCAGGTTTGCCTGCCGAAAACTCATTGTAAACTTGTTCGGTGGTTACGACCGAAACGGTAATTCCGGTGTGTGATTGTCGATGCGCAGCCAGCCGCTCTGCTTCGCTTTTAAAGATTGGATGTGTGATGATTAAAAGAGAAGTGGTCGGTAGCGCCTGAAGATTTTGGTTGGCAACCGTTCCTTCCAATACCGGTGATTCAATCTTATCCGGATTGAATACTATAAATTTTTTGAGATTGTCAGTTGTGGTTGAAAATCGAAGTTGGGTGCCTGCCAGCGAGGCTGCTTGCACTTTTGAAGATACCGGATCGGTTATATCCCAAACGAGTGACTTAGAATCAGCTGATGAAATTACAAAAGTGGAAGTTGGCTGATTCAAACTCTCGCCCGAAGTGAATCCTGTTTGTGATCCATACAATTGCAGTTGGCGCTTATAGCTGAAAAGCAAGAAATCCAGATAGCCAATAGATAAGCCCGGGGTAGTTCCTCGAGTAAACTGATATTTGATGTCTTGTGTGTTTTGCAGTGCAGCTTTTATGATAGTTGAATTAAGGGTTACTGTATCTGCTTTTATTCTTCCCTTAATGCCGTACTGAGTATTGGGAATAGCACTGACGGGTTGATCGAGGGCAGGCACCGCATTGTAGGTAACTTTAAACGAACAATCGCTGATGGACTGCGACATGACATGACTGATCAAGCGCACATTTGTGTTGGGCACAATTCCGGCAATGTCAAATCGCACAATGGCCTCCGTATTGGTATCAAACTGCTCGCCAAACCATTGGCGTCCTGATTTTAAAATATTGTATTTCTCTGATTCAAAGAAAGAAAAATCATCAAACTGCTGAATGAGAGGAAAAGTGCCATTTACATTTTCACTGTTCGTAATGCGCTTGCCGGAGTTAGTACCTACAGTGATATAATAAAAATTTTTATCGGTGAATAAATTGTTTTCGTATTTAAAAATTTGACGTTGGGGATTGAAAGAATAGGCATCGGGTCCCTGTGCGTAGAATAAAATAAAATCTTCCCCATTTAGTTTTCCATCGCTTTCACCGGAAATGAAGATAGCGGTTTCAACCAAATCTTGAGGACGCGGTTTGCTATTGGACTGCGGCAGCATACTGTTGTAACCACTGTAAATTTTTATGTTGCGCGGATCGAGTTGATCTGTATTGAATCCGGCTTTACGTAAAAAATCAGCATTAATTTTATAAACACCGTCTCCAGAGACGGATACTTTCGCCCATGTGCCGGTGGATAGCACTGAATTGTTCTGAGCCGTGGCTTTTAGACCAAGGCAAAAGCTGAGAATGCAAACAATTATTGTACTACCGGTTTTCACGTTATTTCTTTTCGAATCCAATAAAGCCATCCAATA